>NZ_JBHZTH010000001.1:1029509-1398243 GCF_046545555.1 Winogradskyella sp. PE311
GTATTGGAGATTCAGCTTTTCAGAATAATTCCTTAACCTCGATAACAATTCCTAATAGCGTTACCAGTATTGGAGATTCAGCTTTTCGTTCTAATCCCTTAACCTCGGTAACAATTCCTGATAATGTTACCAGTATTGGAATTGATGCTTTTGCTTTTAATGACTTAACCTCGGTTACTATAGGTGCAGGAATTACCACTATTGCATCTGGTGCTTTTCGTTCTAATCCCTTAACCTCGGTAATAATTCCAGATAGCGTTACCAGTATTGGAGAGGATGCTTTCAGACTTAATTCCTTAACCTCGGTTACGATTCCAGATAGCGTTACCAATATTGGAGACGATGCTTTTAGAAGTAATTCCTTAACCTCGGTTACTATTGGTATAGGAGTTACCAATATTGGATACTATACATTTCATAATAATTCCTTAACCTCGGTAACAATTCCAGATAACGTTATCAGTATTGGACTCGAGGCTTTTAGTTTTAATTCTTTAACCTCGGTTACTATTGGTGCAGGAGTTACCAGTATTGGAACTGCTGCTTTTCGAGGAAATGTTGATTTGGTTGCTGTAACTTCTATTAGCATGGATCCTGCACCATTATCATTTCTTGCTTTTGACGACAATAGTGCCATAGATTTATGCATTCCTGTTGGATCTTCTGCAAATTATACTGCTAAAAGTTGGACAGGGTTTAATAGTATTAATGAGGGTTGTGCATTGAGTACAACCACAGAATTTGTAGAAAAAAACTTACGAGTATATGTTGCTTCTAATAAATTATACCTACATACCAGCAATACTTTGGATATAGAAGCAGTACAACTTTTTAGCATCCACGGAAGTAGTATTGTTAATACAAAAAAAACTATCATAAACCTAAATAGCTTAGCACAAGGAGTGTATATAGCCCTTATTAAAACAAACAAAGGAACGGTATCTAAGAAGTTTGTGTTAGGAAATTAAAAATAGAATAGAATTAAAAAAGGTTTTGTAATATCCTCACTTATTGGTAATCCACATCCAGATGCCCGAATGATTGTTGGAGAAAAAGAATCAGGAACAGACTATAGAAAAATGTATTTGTTAGGGATATTGGCCCTATTAAGCGGTCTAAAAAAGAGGCTCACGTATTAAAGAATTAAAGCGTATTATGAAAAACACACAATTACTAGTATTAGTTGCATTAGTCTTTATTTTTTCTTGTAACAACGAAAAAAAGAAAGACCAAAAAGCTGACGATGCTAAACCCAACGTTTTATTTATTGCTGTAGATGATTTAAATACTTGGATAAGTCCCATTGATAATTTTTCAAATGTAAAAACACCAAATTTTGATAGACTAGCTTCCATGGGAGTTACCTTTACAAATGCGCATGTGCAAGCACCATTATGTGGGCCATCAAGAGCATCTATTATGACGGGTTTACGTCCATCTACAACTGGTATTTATGGAATGACGCCAGATAATAAGATACGAAGAGAAGGGAATCCAGCAACTAAAGATATCACCTTTCTTCCTGAGTATTTTGAAAATAACGGCTATCACACTATGGGAATTGGTAAGTTGTTTCATATTCATGCACCAGATAGTTTATTTAACGAATCTGGTGGTCGAGTAAAAGGGTTTGGACCTTATCCAGAAAAGCGTTTCGTTTGGGATGGCTTTGGAAAAGGGATAAGAGGAACACACGGAAGAACAAGCACCGATTGGGGCGCTTTTCCAGAGCAAGATTCCTTAATGCCAGACCATCAATCCGTAGATTGGGTTGTAGAGCGCTTAAATAGAAAATACGATAAGCCTTTCTTTATGGGACTTGGTTTTTTACGTGTTCACGTGCCGTTATACGTTCCTCAAAAATGGTTCGACTTGCATCCTTTAGAAAGCATAGAAACACCACCATATTTAGTAGATGATTTAAAGGATATTCCACCCGTTGGAATACAAATTAACGACTTACCAATGATGCCATCTACAGAGTGGGCTAAAGAAAGTGGTGAGTGGAAAAAAATTGTACAGGCCTATTTAGCGTGTATGAGTTATGTGGATTATGAATTAGGCCGCGTTTTAGATGCACTAGAAAATAGTGAGTATGGAGATAATACAGTAATTGTATTATGGTCAGACCATGGCTATCGCTTGGGCGAAAAAGGAACCTTTGCAAAACATGCCTTATGGGAAACGGCTACTAAAGCACCTTTGCTATTTGCAGGACCAAATTTGCCTAAAGGAAAGAAGATTAATGCACCAGTTGAAATGCTATCTTTATATCCAACGCTTATAGAATTAAGTGGAATTCCTCCTTACGAAAGAAATGAAGGAAATAGTTTGGTGGCTATGATGCAAAACGATGAAGGATTGGATGAAGCACGAGCTATCACAACGTTTGGAATGAACAACCATGCCATTAAGATGAATGGTTATAGGTATATTAGATATGAAGACGGAAAAGAGGAGTTTTACAACCATAGTGAAGACCCAAATGAATGGCATAATGAAGCTGGAAATCCAAAGTATAAAACCAAAATAGATGAATTAAAAGCGCTTTTGCCAAAGGTGAATTCAAAATGGGATTCAGAATCCAACTATACGTTTCAACCCTATTTTGTGGAGCAAAAAAAGCGTGTTAACGGAACTGAATAAAAACCCGTTGCAGTCATCTAAACAAACTGATTGAGCTCTAAAAAAAATAGATAAGGACTTTTTAAAAAATAAAATATGAATCCAAAATTGAAGAATCTCATATTTGTTCCAATTTCACTATTTTTTTTAATGGCTTTTCAAACTAAAGATATTCAGAAAACTCTTGATGATATCAATGCACGATTTAAAAACGTAGACGTAAGTGTTATCAATTGGCCAGAAGATTTACAGAAAAATCTGGGTAAACTAAAAGCTTCTGCTTTTGTGGCATTACCAAGAAATCAGTCTGCTAAAAAAATTCCACTACTTATAACATTGCATGGTGGAGGTGGAAAAACATGGAGTTTGGCAGAACAGCTTTCTCGGTCTGCAAAGGTTAAAGGGCTTTCACTTGTTGAATTGGCAGGCAAAGAATTGATGTTAGTAGAACCAAATTCTTTTGACAAATGGGATCCGAAAACTTTAGATATTATGTTAGATTATATTCTTGAAGAATATCCCCAAGTAGATTCAAATCGAATTTATGTTATGGGGCATAGTATGGGCGGTAGCGGTACTTGGGCTTGGATTTTAAATTCACCAGAACGCTTTGCCGCAGCATCAGCTAGCGGTTTCAGAAGTGTTAAAGACACCGATGATATTAGTAAATTAACTAACATGCCAATGTGGGGCATGGTTGGTGCAGATGATGTTAAAAATGTTGCCCCAGTAAAAAAGATGGTTAATCTTTTAAGATCTGCAGGTAATACTAATGTGCGTTATACGGCATTTGAAGGCGCTAATCATGCACAAGGTAATGCGAAAGTGTTTAGTTCTGTGGAGTGTATAGATTGGATGCTTACCTTTTCACTTGAGGATAAAAATTAAAAATTCTAAAGCGCCTTTAGAACTTTAAAATAGTATTGATGACGAATTCTAAAATAAATACAGCGTTGTGCTCTTTTGGAATGAGCGGCGTTGTTTTTCATGCGCCTTTCATAGAAGTTAACACTAATTTTAACTTATATGGAGTTCTTGAAAGAACTAAAAATGAAGCTCAAAAAATATATCCAACAATCAAAACATTTCGAAGTTTAGAGGATTTACTGGCGGATGAAACTATTGAGTTAGTCGTTGTGAATACCCCAAATATTACGCATTTCGATTTTGCTAAAAAGGTTATTAATGCAGGGAAACATTTGATTGTTGAAAAGCCATTTACAGCAACGGTTAATGAAGCAAAAGAACTAATTCAACTAGCAAAAGAGAAGAATCTAGTGCTTTCAGTTTTTCAAAATCGTAGATATGATAGTGATTTTAAAACCGTAAAGAAAATACTAGATAAAGGTTTACTTGGTGAAATTATAGATGTTGAAATTCATTATGATCGCTTTGACCCCAATTTGAGTTATAAGGTTCATAAAGAGAAAAATACCGCTGCAGTTGGCAGTTTATATGATTTAGGCTCACATTTAATTGATCAAGCATTGGTCTTGTTTGGTATGCCAAATGCCGTATATGCAGACTTAAATGGGTTTCGTCCAAATTCAAAAGTAGTAGATTTTTTTGATGTAAAATTGTATTACAAATCACATCGCGTCACCTTAAAATCTAGTTATTTTGTTCGAGAACCTTTACCTGGAAACATTTTTCATGGGACTAAAGGATCGTTTTTAAAATCGAAGGCAGATGTTCAAGAAAAAGAATTGATGGAAGGAAAAAAGCCAAGTTTGCCAAATTGGGGTGTAGAACCTAAAGAAGAAGAAGGTCTATTACACACTGAAAAAAAAGGAGAAATTGTTAGAGAAAAGGTAACTTCTCTTAAAGGGAATTATATGGAATATTATGATGGAATTTATGATGCAATTAGAAATAATAAATCGTTACCAGTTTCTGGAAATGACGGCATGCATGTCATTAAAGTTATTGAAGCTGCTATAAAAAGTAATAGCGAAAAAAGAAGAATTGATTTGTAAAAAATATTGAAATAACTTTTTAGAGATAAAACTAAAATGAATAACAGATGCAACCTGTTATTTTAATAAATACCATTCTTATAAAATATACAGTACACATCAGGATGCCTACAGTTGAAAATTCATGTAACTTGTCGCATATTATATCAGGATTTTTAATACTCAATTATATGTTTTCAAAAGAAATAGTGAATTATAGTTTAACTATAGTATTATGTGTTTTTTGTTTTTACAACGTAAACGCACAAGTAACGTTATCAGCAGATTTTACGGATGAAGCTAATGAGCGCGCACCTGTACATAATATTTGGTCTATAGCAAATAGAATTAGTCCTCAAAACGGTTCAAATGTACGTCCAGGACTTAAAATGAATACGGTTAGGATGATTGGCGGTATCAATAAAATTGTTAATGGAGTACGAATGAAAAATCTAGATTTTGATACCTGTTTGTATGATTCTATTAATAATCAATACGTTTATAGATTTGAGCCACTGATAGCAAGGTTAGATAATATTATAAATTCTCAAACCGAAATCCATCAAATCGTATTAGATCAGCCGCCTTGGGCTTTTCAACACGGCTATACCTTTATACCAGAAGGGACTATAGATTATGTTAATTTTCGAGAGGACGAACAAATATCCATTTATGGAAATTCTTTACCGCCTGCAGATCAAGTAGCATACCATGATTATATAGTGGCTTTAATGAACGAGTTAGTTGCAAACTATGGAGAAGAAATGGTTTTATCTTGGCGTTTTAGAGTCGGTTCTGAAATCGAAACACCAAACCATTGGTATGGTACCAAACAAGATTTTATAGAACATTTTGAAAATACAGAAAGCGCAGTAAGATCAGTTTTACCAAATGCCATAATTGGTTTACATACAAGAGCTCCAGATTTTCTCTATCAAAATGGTTCTGTATTAAATTACAAAGGAGAGCCTTTTGCTTCTTTTGCTGAGGATTTAATAGAATATTGTTTTGATAATAATGTGCAATATGATTTTTGGGGCATATCAGATTATGTGGTTTTAGGTAATGGTAATTTACGTAATATGAGTGCCAAATATGATGGACTATTTGCAGATTTAATAAATCATCCAGAATGGAATGCCAATGCAACCATTGATTTAATGGAGTATGCCACAGTAACCACAATGAATGGTGCTGATGGTAATGGGTTTATTAATGCAGAAACATCTCATGCGGAAGTTGTAGAATTGTATTTTTCTAATATTTTTTATAAAAATAAGGAAGAGGGTTTAGATTTAATATATCGTTGGGGCAATAGAACGGGTTCACAAGACCCTGTAGGTATTAGCATTTTGAATTCTATGAATGGTAATGTTCATTACACAACAGATATTTCGGGTACACCAGAAACTTCAACAAATGATATTGATGCTATTTTTTCAAAAAAGGATGGAGCTACAGAATATGATGTTTTAATATATAATTATAATAACAATTCTTTAAACTATATAGATAATGAAGTGGTAAATGTGTCTATAACGACCGAATTACCAGAAGGTACCACCTTATACTATAGAAGTATTTCGTATGATAAAACCAATAATAAACTTCAGAATTTTTTAATAGAAAATTCTGGTTTTGTAAAAAGTGGGTTTAATGATAGAGGAGATCCAGAAAGAATTTTAACTGAAGCTGGTTTAGCGGCATATGAAGCTTATGAAAATCCAAACCCACACCAATATAGTAATTGGCAAAGTATAGTAACTACGCCAAGAACTGATGGAGAATCTGGTTCTATCATTAGTTTAGATACTGAAATTGCCTCTTTTGCGTTTGAAAAATTTGAATTTAGAACCGAAGATTATTTTGTAACTAGCATTGCACCTGCAACGGTTGTATGGACAACTACAGAAGATTTTTCGCCTTGGACCGCAGTTAGTGCCGGAATGGATGTCAATACAGATAATGATTTATTAACCTTAAATTTTTCAAGCGGATTTGCATTTCCAATGGCAGCAATTACAGGGTTAAATATTAATTCTGATTTGTATGACACGTTACAGTTAGTTGTTAAAAATAGCACAGAAGATACGTTTCTTCAAATGGCCGCAAATATTCCAGGTACAGTATTTGCAACAGGTAGAAAAAAAATCACAATCCCTAATGATAATCAGTGGCATACTATCGATGTAGATTTAACAAACTGGTCGCATTGGGCAGGCATTATTAATGAATTTAAGGTCTATGAAAGCGTCAATACAGGTAGTATTGTATTTGATAGAATAGAGTTTATACCTAATGGAGGTAACGAAGTTTTTGATGTAACATTAACTAAAGTTGGCAATGGCTTATTAAATTATCAAAGCGGAACTTCTTTTGGCGGACAAACATTCGATTTAAATGCCATTGCAGATCAAGGTTGGGTATTTCAAGGTTGGTCTGGTGATATAGTAAGCACAGAAAATCCGTTAACAATAACTGTAAATTCTAACTTAAATATTATAGCAACATTTGCTCAAGATGGATTGTCTGTAGATGAAAATAATTTAGACAATGCTTTTACTGTCTTTCCAAATCCAAGTTCTAATGGCGTATTTACAATAAAAAGTAATGCAAGAGAGCATTGGGAAGTGTATAGCCTCACAGGAGTTAAAGTTCTGTCTGGAAAAGGAAATACAATAGATATCTCTAATTTTTCACATGGAATGTATATTCTAAAATTAAATAATTCTTACAAAAAAGTATTGTATAACTAAGAGCGTTTGATAACTAGAAGATTAGTTTGTATGAAGATATTTTCAAAGATTTCAATATTTGTTTTTTTAGCAATTATTTTTTTAAGTTGCATTACATCATCTTCACAAAAAAAAAATAATGATGATAAAAAACCAAATATCATCTTCTATCTGGCAGACGACCAAGATGTTTACGATTATGGTTGCTATGGTAATGAAAAAGTAAATACGGCAGCAGTAGATAGATTGGCAAAAGAAGGTATGTTATTTTCCAACGCTTTTACAGCACAAGCCATTTGTGCGCCAAGTCGGTCTCAAATTTTCACAGGACAATATCCACTTAAAAATGGATGTTTTGCAAATCATACAGCCACGAAACCAGACGTTAAAAGTGTGACTGAGCACATGAAAAGTTTAGGGTATGAAGTCGTTTTAGCAGGAAAAAGTCATGTAAAACCTAATAGTGTATATCGATGGGACAAAGAATGGGAACCAGTTCCTAAGAAGGATGTGCCAAGAGAATACATCCCATTAGATAGTATAGAAGATTATTTTAAAACAGCTAAAAAACCGTTTTGCATGTTCATTACATCTAAATATCCGCACGGAAAATATTTTGACGTCAAAAATCCAAATGCTGAAGACCTTAAGTTTTATCCATTTAATGCGCATAAAAAAAGCGATAAAGCTTATGTTAAAATTAGAGCAGGCTACTATCGAAGCATCGAGGAAGACAATACGCAGCTGGAAAACGTTTTAAAATTTGTCGACACCCATTTAGATAAAAACACACTGTTTATATACAGTGCAGATCACGGTGTTTCAGGTAAGTTTACCGTAAAAGATATTGGTTTAAAAGTGCCATTTGTGGTGCGTTGGCCAAAAGTTATAAAAGCAGGTTCAACATCAAATCAATTGATTCATTATACAGATATTTTACCAACTTTTTTAGAGGTCGCAAGGGGTAAGACAACTGAGAATATGGATGGTAAGAGTATGTTGCCATTGTTTAATGGAAAAGATGATGAAATCAACACGTATGTCTATGGCGTAAGAACCAATCAAAACATTTTAAATTCTGAAATTTTTCCATCTCGAATGATTCGAGATAAGCGATATAAATACATCAGAAATTTTAATGCATTGGAAGTCGTAGAACAAAATTTAACAGGAAAACCAAATGTGGACTACTTTATTAAGCGTGGTGCAAATGCATTTAAAAATGAGCCTTTTGAAGAATTATACGATATACAAAATGACCCTTTTGAAAAGCACAATTTAGCCAATAAACCTGAGCTAAGATCTGTAAAAAAAAAGCTAATAAAAGATTTGTTTAGCTGGATGAAATCTCAAAATGATTTCCTAAATGAAGAAAAAGGAAATATGCCTTTAATAACACCAAAAGGCAATAGAGGTTTCAAGCTAGACCAAGATACGCCGCGACGAAAAATTCCAGACGCTATAAAGAATACCTTAACCCAAGACGATTATAAATTTATTAAACATTGGTAAAAAATGAATACTAACATGAAATATATTTTTAAGTTTATAGCCATTAGTTTTCTTATTATATCGTGTAATAACCAAAAAAAAGAAACGATTATAGTTGACGAAAAAAAACCAATGAATATTCTGTTTATCGCTGTAGATGATTTGCGTCCCGAACTTAATTTTTATGGAGCAAAACATATTAAATCCCCTAATCTCGATAATCTAGCAAGTGAGAGTTTGGTGTTTAATCGTGCGTATTGTAATATTCCTGTTTGTGGCGCTTCAAGAGCGAGTCTATTAACAGGAACGCGACCTACAAGACACCGTTTTATAAATTATAAAACAAGAGCAGATATTGATGTTCCGAATGCGATGTCTTTGCCAAAGCTTTTAAAGCAGAATGGCTACACAACAATTTCAAACGGAAAAATTTATCATAAACGAGACGATGATAGCTTAGCTTGGGATACTCGATGGTTTCCAAAAGGCAATATTCGAAACTATAAATTAGAAAAAAATAAAATTCAAAATGGTGATGCCAATTTGGCAATGGGTGGCGCTAGTGCTTTTGAAGATGCTAAAGTAGATGATACTTTATATTTTGATGGTAAAATTGCACAAAAGGGAATAGCAGATTTAAAAGTATTAAAAAATGAGAATCAGCCTTTCTTTTTAGCTTTAGGTTTTATGAAGCCGCATTTACCCTTTAATGCACCGAAAAAATATTGGGATTTATACGATAGGAACACTATTGAGCTTCCCGAAAGTTACGTTCAACCTAAAAGCACACCACGAAAAGCATTTCACAACTTTGGCGAATTACGCAACTACGGAAACATACCCAAAAAAGGCGATTTACCTGAGGATTTGGCTAAACAATTGATTCATGGGTATTATGCTTGTGTCAGTTATGTCGATGCTCAAATTGGTTTAGTGTTAGATGAATTAAAGCGATTAGAGTTGGATGATGATACCATCGTTATTCTTTGGGGCGACCATGGTTGGAATTTAGGAGACCATAAGTTATGGTCTAAGCACGTCACTTTTGAAACCGCATTACGCACACCATTAGTGATAAAAGTTCCTGGAAAAACAAATGGACAAAAATCAGAAGCAATTACAGAATTTATAGATATCTATCCAAGTTTAGCGGAACTTGTAGGACTAGAAATTCCGAATACGGTAGAAGGCAAAAGTTTTGTGCCAATTTTAGAAGGAGAAACACCTAAAAAAGATTGGGCAGTATCCAAATTTAAAGATGCAGTAACTTTAATAAAAGGCAATTTGTTTTACACAGAATGGACTAAAGATGATGGTGTCGCTTATGCACGTATGTTGTTTGACCATAGAACGGATCCACTTGAGTTAGATAATTTGGCTGAAAAACCAGAATATCAAGAAAAAGTAAAAGCGCTTGCTATTGAATTGAGAGCAAAATGGGGAGAAGATTTCTTGAAATAAAAGTTGAATCATGAAAAGCATGTCAAATTATATATCTCTTCTGTTTCTTTTCTTAGGGACAATTAGTTGTAAAAATGAAGAAAAGATGTTAGCTGCTAATGAAGAAACACGCCCTAACATCATATATGTATATGTGGATCAAATGAGTGCCAATATGATGAGTAATGCGGGTAATGCCTACTTAAAGACACCTGCATTAGATTATATTGCTAATAACGGTATCCGTTTTACAAGAGCCTATACGACCAATCCCGTATGTTCACCAGCAAGAGTAAGTTTGATGACAGGTCGCTTTCCGAGTTATTTTAAAGATAATAAAGGGAATGCGGTTAGAGAAAATAGAGGGTCAATGAAGATTCCAACAGTTAATCAAGAAGTGGCAAATACGACCATTGCTTCGTATCTGAGAAAAGCGAATTATGACTTGTATTTTGGTGGTAAAGAACATTTGCCTGAGTCTTTAACGCCTAAAGCACTTGGTTTTAATAAATTTAGTGATGATGAAAGAGGTGAGTTGGTAAACAAAGCGGCAGATATCATCAAAGAAAAGCATGAAAATCCATATTTCATGGTTGTGTCATTAATAAACCCACATGATATTTGCTACATGGCTTTACGAGAAAAAGCGACCAGTGAAAATGACGCCATACTCTTAAAACGTGCAAAAGTTGAATTAGCAGCCTTAGATGAGGCCATGAAAATCCCAGAAGGCATCAGTGAAAAAGAATTTTACGCAAATTATTGTCCACCACTACCTAAAAATTATGAACCTCAAATTAATGAACCTAAAGCAGTAAAAGACTTAATTAATGTGAGGCCTTTTCGTAAAAATGCTAGAGAGCATTTTACAGATAATGATTGGAGACATCACAGGTACGCCTACCATCGCTTAACTGAGGTGATGGATAAGGAAGTGCAAGTGCTTTTAGATGCTATAAAGAACAGCGGACAAGAAGAGAGTACACTTATTATCTTTTCAAGCGACCATGGTGATATGAGCTCAAGCCACCGCATGGAGCATAAGTCAACTCTATATGAGGAATCTGCAAACATTCCATTTATGGCGATGTGGAAAGGTCATATACCTAAAGGTCAGGTTAATGATGTGGATTTAGTTTCCAATGGACTGGACTTACTGCCTACTATGTGTGACTATGCCAATATAGAAGGGGTTTCTGATACAAGAGGTAAAAGCCTAAGGCCTCTTTTTGAAGGTGAAGAAATTGCATGGCGTGAAACGCTTGGTGTGGAAAGTGAAATAGGTAAAATGGTGGTTGATAAAAACGGTTTAAAATATGTGCGCTATGATGTTGATGGCATTGAAGAACAGTTATTGAACTTAAAACAAGACCCGTTTGAAACCACACACTTTACCAATGACGAAGAATTTAAAGATGATTTAGAAAAGTTACGGAAGATATATCAAACGGAATGGTTTAAGTAACCAGCGCTGGACCACATTATAAAAATGAAGTCGATGAAATCTAAATGTTTAATGCAAAATATTAAGCTTATAATACTAATGTTACTCGTTACTTTTAAAATGAGCAGTCAGGATAAAGAGCGCCCTTTCATTTTAGTGACTTCAGAAGAGCGAAATCAAATTCTTAAAAAAATAGAGACTCAAGATTGGGCAAAAGACATCTTTACTGAATTAAAAGGAAAAGCAGATTTTCAAGTTAAATCCTTTAATAAAAATCCAAAGACCTATTTAGAAAAGTTACCATTCAATTGGTCCAAAGGTCAAAAAAATAGCTTTCCGCCTTTTTTTAAAACAACACATATAGCCAATGGTGTCCAAGAAAATCTAGATAATGCTACAGATGAAGAATGGAAACCTGCAGAACTTCTAATAGAACACTTACAAACTGCTTTAGATTGTAGTATGATGTACTATATAACTCAAGACGAAAAATATGCATATGTTGCCAGTAGTATTCTGTATTCTTTTACCAAATCAGTACAAAAATCGAAACTTTCAGATTGGCATGGCAGAGGCGGTTTGTTGTTTCCGTATGATGGTTTTAGGGAAGTTAGAGTTATAGGCTATAAACTACCGTTGATTTACGATTTTATTCATCCTTTTATTAAAAATGACGGAAAAGCTTTTGATATCATAAAAAATCAAGAGGTAAATTTTCCTTTAGATGAAGCTCAAGAGGTATTTAAATCCTATGCCAATATCACCGTAAATTATGGGCAAACAGGTTCTAACCATTGTGCATTAGAAGCGCCTAGTTTGGTCTTCAATGCTTTGGCTATGGATAACGAAAACGAGCGAAAAAAATGGCTGTCTTATTTTTTAACCGAGAGTACAGATAATCAAGACGCGTTAAACGTTATGGTTAAAAATTATAAAAATGAAGGTGATATTTGGCCAGAAACCTCTCAATATTTAAACCATACGACTTCAATTTTAACGCGATTAATGTTGGTTGTTAATAAATACGATCCATCTTTAGAATTAGGAAAAAAATACCCAAATGTTTTACACGCCTTACCACGATTAGATTATTTTGTATATCCTAATAATGAAATTGTGCGCTGGGGAGATGGGCACAGATCTGCTCATGCACCATATGAAGCTTATGAAAATGCCTATGTTTTGGCTAAAATGGATGGGTTAAAGGCAATTCAAGATAATTTTGCGCCACTTATTAATAGAGCCATTGGCAAAGGAAAATATAAACGACAAGGGGCTGAGGCTTTATTTTGGTATAATGATAGTTTTAATAATGAATCTACAACTATAGACCTATCAAGAACCGATAGAGTTTATCATGCAGGTATTGTAATGCAGCGCAACTTAAGTAGCACCAATAACCCTAAAGATGGCTTAATGGGTTTTGTCGGTGGTGCACATATGGTGCATGGTCATGCGGAAGGTATGAATATGGAATTGTATGGTGAAGGTCAGGTATTAGGCGTTGATCATGGACGAAAACGATACGGAAAAGATCTTCATGAAAACTACTCTAGGATTTTTGCAGCACACAATACGGTTATTGTAAACGGAAGTTCACAAGGCGAAGGCGGATGGGTGAATTTGGGCATAAATACTGTTGAACTTATTTCAATGGAACCTAAAGTGGGAGACAAAGCTGTTTCACCTTACCACTCATTTAGTCAAACCAGTTTTGAAGACGATAAGGGCGACAAAGCAGAAGCTACCCAAGAACGCACACTAGCATTAATCCGAACATCACCAACAACAGGTTACTATGTAGATGTGTTTCGTTCAAAATCGAAACTACCAAATGAGTATCATGATTATTTATATCATAATATAGGTGACAAACTGGTTTTTGAAAACAAGGATATGGATTTCAAAAAAACACCAAAACGATATAAGGCAAATGAAAATGCTGAGTGGACGCATAACAAAAAATATCGTAATCCAGGATGGCATTTTTTTAAGAATGTAAAAACATCAAAACCTTACATTGGTGATATAAAATCAACCTTTAATATCAAAAAATTAAGTGCGACTAATATTTTTATGCAACTTCATATTCCAGGTTTTAAAAACAGGGAATATACCAAAGTAAAAGCACCGATTACGTTTGAATCTCCCGAACCTTATAATAAAATGGCGACACCAACATTGGTGATTCGTAATAACGGTGAAGCATGGAAAAATCCATTCGTTGTGGTTTACGAACCTTTTAATGAAAACGAAGAAGCTACAATTAAATCGGTGGAAAAATTAGAGGAAAATGGTGTGTACAAAGGATTGAAAATTGTGAGTAATACACCTACTGAAAAGTTAATACAATATGTGATTACACAATCTAAAGATGACATATTTAAGAATGATGACTTAGATATTTATTTTAAAGGCAGTTTTGCTGTAATTACCCTAAATGAAAATAAAACGCTTAAGAGTATTTACATTGGAGAAGGTGATGAGCTTAAGTATAAAAATGAAATCATAGAAACTAATACTAGCAAAACGTACTACAAGGCTTATTAAATCAATATTATGCAAATAAACAGTCTATTCAAATTTTTGTCCTTTAGCTTAAGTTTAATTTTGCTAATGGGTTGTGAGTCTACAAAAGAAACAACATTACTTTTTGTGGGTAGTTATACTGATAAAAAACCAGGAAAGGGTATTCATGTCTATGAGTTTAATAACGATACAGGAAAAACCACTTTAAAATTTGCTTTAGATAGTGTTACAAATACATCGTTTTTAAAATTATCTAAAAATGGTAAGTATCTCTATTCTGTTATGGACAGCCAAATGCTCTATAATGGTAAAATAGCATCGTTTGCTGTAGATGCTGTAGAAGGAAAAATAGAGTTAATTAATATTAAAGATTGTGGTGGTTTAAACCCAGCGCATATTGAGTTAGATAATACAGAAACAATTTTGACAAGTTCTCAATACTCTGATGGTAGCCTAAGCCTATTTAAAATTAATAAAGACGGAAGTCTTAATCCACATAGCCAGGTTTTAAAATTTAAGGATAGCAGCATTGTTGAAAATAGACAAGAAACTTCTCATATTCACTCTTCAAATTTTTCATCTGATAATAGATTTATATTTATACATGATTTAGGTGCTGATAAAATAAGAAGGTTTCGTGTAGATAGTGCCTCTAAGGATTCGATACTTCAAAACGAAAACCACATCAAAATGAAACCAGGAAGTGGGCCACGTCATTTCACCTTTCATCCTAATGGTAAATTTGGATACAGTCTTTCTGAATTGAGCGGAAAAATAACGGCTTTCAATTACCAGAATGATAATTTAAATTTTATTGAAGATTACGCATCCTACCAACAAGAGCTAGATATTTACAAAGCTGCAGATATACATATCTCACCAGATGGTAAATTCTTGTACGCTTCAAATAGAGGTCCAGAAGAGGATAGTATTTCCATGTTTTCTATTGATACAACTACAGGTAAACTAAGTTTAGTGGGCTATGAATCAACTTATGGTAAACATCCAAGAAATTTCACATTATCACCTTGTGGAAATTTTTTATTGGTTGGTAATCAGTTTACAGGTAATATCGTTATTTTTCGTCGTAATGTTGAAACGGGGAAACTTACTAAACTGCCTAATGAAATTGCTGTAGATAGTCCATCAAGCTTGCAGATGCGAACTTATAATGTTAGTGATTATTAATAATGTAGATTTTAATTAGAGAGAATCTCTTTCGATAAGGTCAAAAGGTATCTTTATACTACCTTTTTTATTATTCAAAATCATATCCGCTGTAGTTTCGCCCATTATTTTGAAATCTGTAGACATCACCGTAATACCTAATAAATCTTTTAAAGGTGTGTCGTTATAAGAAATGATACCAATATCTTTACCTAATTCATATTCGTCCTCCTTAGCTTGTTTTACTAAATTAACTAAGTCAGACTCTTCAATGGTTATAAATAGATCCCCTTTTTTTATAATCATATCATCAAATACTTCTTCGAGAATTTCAAAATCAAGTTTAAATTCTACGCAAAACTTTCTAAAGCCATGTAAAATTCTTCGTGGATAAGGGTAAACAGCCTTTTCGGGATAAAACAATATTATTTTTTTGTAAGTTTTAATTTTGTCTATTCCCTCCTTAAGGGCATTGTATATATCATTTTCAAAATCTTGATAAACTTCAATATGCTTACCTTTCATTACAGCTTTGATATTGTCTAAAATAACGAGTTTTTCTTGAGGAAGTTTTTTAAGAGCTTTAATGGCATTCTCAGTAAAACTGGTATGTTTTAAATCCTCAGTTTTAAAATGAGGCATTATTACATAGTAGTCATAAGCAGACTTATTTTTGTCTAGTAAGTTAACAAACAGAGATTCATCACAATGATAGATCATTAAGTCTGTATGCGAATTTGGGCCTATGCTATTGATAAATGAATTATAAATTCTCAACTTATAAGAACTCAATTTATTAACCAAAAACAGAATATTAGTTTTAGAGATTAATTTTGTTCGGTTGATGTAATAGCCTTTCCCACGTATAGCGTTTATGATGTTGCGCTCTTTTAGTATGCTGTAGGCTTTTTCAACAGTATCTCTAGATAAATAAAACTCTTCACTAAATCGGTTTATTGAAGGGATTTTTTGACCCATCGTTAAATTCTCTTCAGAAATATTATGAATAATGGAATCTATAATCTGTTGGTATTTAGGCACCCTAGATTCTTCATCGATATTTATAAATTTAATTAGTTCCAAACTGTAACAGAATTTTAAGGGAAAAACTTTTTCAATTATAAACAAATATATTGAGTTAATTAGTTTTTAGGGTGCAATTATGCTTATTTGATTACTATTCTCAACTTATTGAGAAATTGGATTTTCGATAAAATCTAATAACAGCCTTATTTTTTGAGTACATTATTAAACTGAATTAGGTACATTGATTGTTTAAATATCTCAAAAATCGTATTTTTTAAATTAATACCGTCAATACGGTACAGTACAGGATACAAAAGTTTTTAATGAAATATATATTTGATTAAAGAATTTATTTTAACACTATTTATGAAGACAATTACGAAGAAATTTAAATATGTAGATTATTTGTGGGATGATGGGAAGGCTGCTTCTCTTGGTGATAACCAAGTAGATTTATTTTTATATCGTTCAAATATATTAGGAGCAGATTTAAGAATCACCAATTATGGTGGTGGTAACACAAGTTGCAGAACTATTGAGAAAGATCCGCTAACAAATGAAGACGTTGAGGTAATGTGGATTAAGGGTTCTGGTGGTGATATTGGAACATTAAATAGAAGCGGAATAGCTGGAATTTATACAAAAAGACTACGGGATTTGAAAAAAGTCTATGGTGGTTTAGAGGATGAAGATCGTATGGTCGGCCTATTTAATCATTGTATTTATGATTTAGATAGTAAAGCACCCTCAATAGATACGCCTTTACACGGCTTGCTGCCATTTGCTCATATAGATCACTTGCATCCAGACGCGTTAATTGCTGTTGCCGCTGCTAAAGACAGCGAAAAAGTAACTAAAGAAATCTGGGGAGATACAATGGGTTGGGTGCCATGGCAGCGTCCTGGTTTTGACCTAGGTCTTCAAATTGAAAAGTGTTTAGCCGATAATCCAGGCATTAGAGGTATCGTATTAGGTTCTCACGGTTTATTTACTTGGGGAGATACATCTTATGAATGTTATATGAATAGTTTAGAGGTTATTGAAATGGCGTCTGAATTTATTGAGAAAAAAATAAAAGAAAAAGGCAGTGTATTTGGTGGTCAAAAAATTGAGAGTTTACCAAAGGAGGAGCGTTTAGAAAAAGCGGCTCAAATTATGCCTTTGTTAAGAGGATTGTGTTCGTCTGAAAACAGAATGATTGGTCATTTTTCTGATACAGATGTGGTTATGGAATACATCAACAGTAATGATTTAGAACGATTGGCGCCCATGGGTACGTCTTGTCCAGATCACTTCTTAAGAACAAAAATTCAGCCGTTAGTATTAACTTTAGATAAGAATGAAGATCTGTCTGACGCTGATGCTATTTTTAAGAAATTAGAACCAGCATTTGAAGCTTATAGAAAAGAATATGCAGACTATTACAATACTTGCAAAAAGGATAATAGTCCTGCAATGCGAGATGCAAATCCTGTAATAATCATTTACCCAGGTGTTGGAATGTTTAGTTTTGCGAAAAATAAACAAACAACACGTGTGGCTAATGAGTTTTATATCAATGCCATTAATGTAATGCGAGGTGCAGAAGCTATAACTGAATATACATCTTTACCAAGACAAGAAGCTTTTGATATTGAGTACTGGTTATTAGAAGAAGCGAAATTACAGCGTATGCCTAAAGAGCAGCCGCTATCAAGAAAAGTAGCATTTGTAACAGGTGCTGGAGGCGGAATAGGTAAAGCTATTGCAGACAAATTAGCTGCCGAAGGAGCTAATGTTGTTTTAACAGATATTAATGAAGAAAGTCTTGTAACTGCTAATGCAACATACAAAAGAGATGTATCAACGTATGCTGTTTGTGATGTCACAAGTACAGAATCTATAGAAAATGCTTACAAGAAGACATGTGTTGAGTTTGGCGGAGTTGATATTGTTGTGCATAGTGCAGGGTTAGCAATTTCTAAACCTTTATTAGATACTACGGATAAAGACTGGAATATTTTGCAAAGTATTTTGGTAAAAGGACAGTTTGATCTTGCTAAGCAATTTTCAGCAATTACACGCAAACAAGGACTTGGTGGTGACTATATTGCTATCGCAAGTAAAAATGGATTAGTCGCAGGTCCTAATAATGTAGCCTATGGTACTGCAAAAGCAGCACAACAACATATGGTACGTCTATTAGCGGCAGAATTAGCACAAGATAAAGTAAGGGTAAATACAGTAAACCCAGATGGTGTTATTGTAGGTAGTAAAATATGGGAAGGTGCTTGGGCCGAAGGTCGTGCTAAAGCCAACGGTATTACAGTAGAAGAATTACCAGCATTTTATGCCAAAAGAAATTTATTAAATGAAATTATCACTCCAGATGATATTGCAAATGGTGTATTTTCTTTCGTTGGATTACTCGATAAATCTACAGGAAACATTCTAAATGTAGATGGTGGTATGGCTAACGCCTTTGTAAGATAATGACATTAAAAAACATATTTGTTTAGTTTAGTTAAGAAAACTTCCAAAAGTTCTAACAGAAGTATTGGAAGTTTCTTTTTTATGAATAATTTTAAATTATGAGAATAGATAAAAATCAAATTTCTGAGTACAATAAAAATGAATTGCAAAATCATAATGAAAACTTTGATTTTTTAGCAAATAGGCTAACTAAAAATGGTTATAATGTTTCTGATATTATTTCAAAATTATCTGAATTCCAAGTCGCTATACCAAGTTGGGCTTTGGGGGCAGGTGGAACCCGTTTTGGACGTTTTGGATTCTATGGCGAACCATCAAACTTAGAAGAAAAAATTGCAGATGTTGGTATTTTGCACAGTTTAACCCAAACGGCAGGAGCTGTATCTTTACATATTCCATGGGACGTACCTTCAGATTATAAAGCTATTAAAGAAAAGGCGGATGCTTTGCATATAAAATTTGATGCCGTAAATTCTAATACGTTTCAAGATCAAAATGGAGCATCAGAAACTTATAAATATGGTTCTTTAAGTAATACGAGTAAGGCTGTTAGAGACCAAGCCATACAACATAATTTAGATGTTATTAATATTGGCGATAAATTAGGGTCTAAAGCCTTAACAGTTTGGTTAGCAGATGGCTCTAGTTTTCCAGGACAAAATAATTTTCAAACTGCATTTCAAAACACGCAAGATAGTTTAATCGATATCTACAAAGGGTTGCCAGACGACTGGAAATTATTAGTAGAATATAAACCCTACGAACCTAATTTTTACAGTACAGTAATTCAAGATTGGGGAGCATCTTTAATGTTGGCAAATGGATGTGGTGATAAGGCTTATACACTTGTTGATTTAGGTCATCATTTACCAAACTCCAACATAGAACAAATTGTTTCTATTTTGCAATTAAAAGGAAAGCTTGGCGGCTTCCACTTTAATGATAGTAAATATGGAGACGATGATTTAACTGTTGGTAGTATTAAGCCATACTCACTATTCTTAATTTTTAATGAATTGGTTTATGGTATGGAAAATAATCCACAAAATCCGGATTTGGCTTGGATGATAGATGCCAGTCATAATATTAAAGATCCATTAGAAGATTTAATTCAATCTTTAGAAGCTATACAAGAAGCATATGCAAAGGCACTTTTGGTAGATCAAAATTTACTTAGGGCAGCACAAAATGATAATGACGTCGTAAAATGCCAAGAAATTCTGCAGAATGCCTACCGAACAGATGTTAGACCTTTAATTGAAAAGGCGCGCTTAAATGTAGGTGGAGTTATCAGTCCAATTAATGCTTATAGAGCTTTAGATGTAAGAGGTCAGCTTATTAAAGAGAGAGGTAAAAATACTGTAGCTACAGGTTTATAAAACTAACGATCCCTCCTTATGAAACAAAAAGTTACAGCCGTTTTTGATATTGGAAAAACCAATAAAAAGTTTTTTTTATTTGATAAAGATTTTAAAGAAGTACATAAAGAATATATTACATTCGATGAAATTGTTGATGAAGATGGACATCCTACAGAAAATCTTCCAGCATTGCAAAAGTGGTTGAAAGCTGTTTTTGATCGCATTTTAGAAGCAAAAGAATTTCATATAAAGGCAATCAACTTTTCAACTTATGGTGCAAGCTTCGTGCATATAGATGAAAATGGAGAGCCGCTAACACCACTTTACAATTACACAAAACCTTTACCAGAGACAATAGTTACTTCTTTTTTTGAAGCATATGGCCCTAAAGAGGAGTTTCTTAAAACTACAGGCTGTGGCGATTTAAGTATGCTGAACTCTGGTTTACAATTGTTTTGGTTAAAAAAGGCTAAACCAGAAGTTTTTAAAAAAATTAAATATTCTCTACACTTACCACAATACTTAAGTTATATTTTTACAGGTATTCCATTAAGTGAATATACAAGTATAGGTTGTCATACAGCGTTATGGGATTACAGTAAGAAAGATTACCATAGTTGGGTGTATAAAGAAGGATTTGATAATATTTTACCACCTATTGTTTCAACAGAAACTAGTATCAATATGAATTATAATGGTAATCGTATTAAGATAGGTGTTGGTATTCATGATAGTTCTTCGGCACTTCTTCCCTACGTAAGAAGTATCAAAAACAAGTTTGTTTTAGTATCTACTGGGACTTGGAGTATTGTTTTTAATCCATTTGCGGAGCATGCTATTTCAGACGTTAATGATAATGAGGATGCTCTAAACTATATGCGAATTAATGGAAGACCTGTTAAAGCAACGCGTATGTTTTTGGGTAATGAATATAAAGTACAAGTCGCTAAGTTAGATAAGCATTTTGGTGTTGATGATGATTACCATAGAAAGGTGAAATTTGATTACAATACCTATTTTGAGATCATGCAAGATTTTCAGCATTGTTTCAAGTGGGAAAGTATAACAGATAAAGACATGCCTGCTAAAACTAGTATTTCTTATACTAAATACGAACATGCTTATCACCAACTAATGATAGAACTTGTTTTACTTCAAATCGGTTGTATTAGAGAGGCACTTGGTCGCGATGAAATTGCTAAAATTTACGTCGATGGTGGCTTTAGTAACAATGATATTTATATCAAGTTACTTTCGCATCACTTTAGAGGTAAAAAATTAAGAACCACTAAAGCGTCTTTAGGATCTGCTTTAGGTGCGGCTATTTCAATATCAGATACCAAGTTAAATTCAAAGTTTTTGAAGAAAAACTACGCACTCAAAAAACATGTTCCTTTTATTATAAAATAAAGCTATGGCAATAAAGTTTGATACACGTTATCCGTCAATTGATGATTTAAGAACTAAAGCGCAAAAGAAGATTCCAAAATTTGCTTTTGAGTATTTGGATGGTGGGTGTAATGAAGATGTTAATTTAATTAGAAACACGGCAGAATTAAGAGAAGTACAATTACAACCAAATTATTTAAGAAAACATGGAGGTTCATCTACCAAAACTAAATTATTTGGTATAGAATATGATGCACCATTTGGTATTTCACCAATTGGTTTGCAAGGTCTTATGTGGCCAAATTCGCCAGAGATTTTAGCTAAGGCGGCTTTTAAACACAATATCCCATTTATATTAAGTACGGTTACCACAACTAGTATTGAGCGTGCTGCAGAGTTAACAGAGGGGAAAGCTTGGTTTCAATTATATCATCCTGCAAAGGACGAATTAAGAAATGATATTTTAAAAAGAGCAGAAGCCGCAGAATGCCCTGTATTAGTCATTTTATGTGATGTACCGAGTTTTGGTTTTAGACCAAGAGATATAAGAAATGGTTTGGCTATGCCACCAAAAATGAACATTAGTAATATTTTACAAGCCATTGGGAGACCACATTGGAGTTTGCAAACCTTGAAGTACGGTATTCCTGGTTTTGCAAATCTTTTGCCATATATGCCAAAAGGTTTAGACTTAAAGCAATTGGGTAAATTTATGGACGAAACATTCTCTGGGCGTTTAAACGAAGAAAAGATAAAGCCAATTCGCGATATGTGGAAAGGTAAAATTGTTTTAAAAGGTGTAGCTTCTCATTACGATGCGGAGCAAGCCATTAGACTTGGTTTAGATGGTATAATTGTTTCTAATCATGGAGGACGACAATTAGATGCAGGCGAGTCTTCAATAAAGCCATTAACATCTATTGCAGAAAAATATGGTGATCAAATTGAGGTGATGATGGATAGTGGTATTCGCTCTGGGCCAGATGTGGCGAGAGCATTAGCATCTGGTGCTAAATTTACCTTTATGGGACGTTCATTTATGTATGGTGTCTCAGCTTTAGGAAACAAGGGTGGTGATCATACCATTTCATTATTAAAAACAGAATTACAACAAGTTATGGAGCAATTATGTTGTGAGAAAACAAGCGATTTTCCTGAGCATTTAATTAAATAATCTAAAAGTAACTAAGGACTAACTAAACCAAATAAATATGAACGAAGCTATAGAAGAAATTGAAGGAGGAGAATTTGAGAGAACTCCAGTGCCAAAATCAAGACTTAAAGGCTGGAAAAGTTTTATAGGGATGTATGCAGGTGAGCACGCAGCCGGAACTGAATTTATGATTGGGCCATTGTTTTTGACTGCAGGTGTTAGTGCTTTCGACTTAATTATTGGATTACTAATAGGAAATTTATTAGCAGTTTTAAGTTGGAGATTTTTAACAGCTGAGATTGCTGTAAAAAATAGACTAACGTTATATTTTCAATTAGAGAAAATTTGTGGTAAAAAATTGGTTACGGGTTACAATCTTGCTAATGGTATTCTTTTTTGTTTTTTAGCAGGTTCTATGATAACTGTTTCTGCTACAGCAGTCGGTATTCCTTTTGATATGCCAATGCCTAAACTTACCGATACTATGCCTAATGGAATAACTTGGGTAATAATAGTGATATTAATAGGTGCTGTAATTTCAATAATAGCAGCGAGAGGTTATGATACCGTAACCAAAGCAGCTAATTGGATGTCTCCAATTATTGTGGTTGCGTTTTTAGCCTGCGGAGTGGTGGCACTTAATCAGTTAGGTGTGTCTAGTTTTTCAGATTTTTGGAATATTTGGGGAGAAGGCTCAGAGCCTTTTCCAGGGCAAATAAAATTCACGTTTTGGCATGTGGTTATATGGTCTTGGTTTGCCAACGGTGCTATGCATATTGGTATGTCTGATTTGTCAGTATTCAGATTCGCTAAAAAAGCAAAAGCAGGTTGGACTACGGCAGCCGGAATGTACGTTGGTCACTACATGGCTTGGATAGCTGCAGCTTTATTGTACGCAGTTTATTTGAAGTCTCCAGAAGCACAGGCGTTTTTAAGCAATGGCGATGCACCACCTGTAGCACCAGGTCCTTTGGCAAATAATGCTATTGGGTTTTTTGGCATTATAGCAGTAGTACTTGCAGGATGGACCACAGCAAACCCTACTATTTATAGAGCAGGTTTAGCATTTCAGGCTATTTTACCGAAACTATCAACTGCTAAGGTGACTATTATTGCCGGAGCGATTGCTACAATAGCAGGCCTATTTCCAGCTTTTGCAATGAAACTTTTAGGTTTTGTAGCGCTTTACGGTTTTATATTAGCTCCTTTTGGTGCTATTATCGTTTTTGAACACTTCTTTCATAAAAAAGTAGGTATTGTAAAGAATTATGCAGAATCCGCAAATTTATCTTTTAATAAATCTGTGTTTTTGGCTTGGGCATTAAGCTTTGGATTATTCTATTTTATATCTGTGCAATTTGATGTGTTTTTATCTTTCGTAACCCTTCCTGCCTGGTTGCTGTGCGGTATTTTATTTTTGGTATTTAGTAAATATTTTCAAAAGCGATAGTTGTTTTTACTACAATTCACAGATTTAAAAAATTAAAGTCAAACTAATAGCATATGTTTAGAATAAAACAATGTCAGTGTGAAAAGACCAAACATAATGCCATTGAAATTTCTAATTCTGAAACAAATACATTCGCCAAAATAAATTTAAGACAAGGTGCTAGGTTACAAGAACTAATTATTGGCAGTCATCATATTATTAATGAGATGAAGGACTTAGAATATTCTAGTACCTATGCGTCGTCTATTTTGTTTCCATTCGCTAATAGAATAAAGGACGGTAGTTATGCATTTCAAAACAATAACTATCAGTTTCCTATTAATGAAACCGAACTTAATAATGCCTTACACGGATTAGTTTTTAATAAAGAATTTGAAGTATTGCATCGTGAAACAAAAGTAGATTATGCTTCAATTGTTTTGTTTTACAAAGAAACTAAACATTCTGTAGGTTTTCCTTATACTTTCAATATTCAATTAACATATAGGTTAACAGAAAGTGTATTAACTTTAACTGCGGATATCACAAATACAGATTCAAAAATATTTCCATTTACTGTAGGTTGGCATCCTTATTTTAAGAGCAGCGATAGGTACAATAGTTCGGTAATTTTTGATTCTAATAAAAAACTAAAATTAGATGATCGATGTATTACTGCAGGTGAAGAGATAGACGAAAATTTTGGATTAGTAACAGTTAAAAATCAAGAGTTAGATGATTGTTATATTTTAAAATCTAACCTTATTAAATTTAAAACACCAAAATATATACTAGAGCTTATTAGTTCTGAAAAGAAAAGTTTTTTACAACTTTACACACCACCAAATCCATATATGCTAGCTATAGAACCAACAACAGGAGTTTCGGATAGTTTTAATAATGGTATGGGTTTAAAAACATTAAAGCCTCAAGAGACTTATCAAATAGAATGGTTTTTAAATATAAAGAATAATTAAAATATTCTTTAATTTAGGAGGCGTTAATATTCATAGAATTAAGTCATAATTATGAGACAAAAGATACTATATAATGCCAAACTTAGTGTTGTGGTTTTTTTCATATTCTTGCTTTCTTCCTGTAAAAGTGAAGTAAAAAGTACTCCTAAAATAGAAGTGCCAAAAGGTATGGTTTGGGTAGATAGTAAAACATTTACTCAAGGTGCTAAAGTAGGTGATAAATATGCCATGCCGCGTGAAAAACCAGCGCATGAAGTTTTTGTCGATGGTTTTTTTATTGATATTACAGAAGTTACCAATAAGGAATTTAAAACCTTTGTAGAGGCTACAAATTATATTACGGTTGCAGAAAGAGCTATTAATTGGGATGAGATGAAAAAAGATCTTCCATTAGGAACACCAAAACCACACGATTCTATATTGCAACCAGGTAGTTTGATTTTTAATAAAAACGTTGAGAAAGTAGCTTCTATGGGAAATTATTTACAATGGTGGACTTGGAAAATTGGCGCAAATTGGAAACATCCAGAAGGACCAGATAGCTCTATTGAAGGTAAGGACAATTATCCAGTAGTACATATAGCATTTGAGGATGCTTTGGCGTATTGTAAATGGGCAAACAGACGTTTACCAACAGAAGCAGAATGGGAAGCAGCGGCTCAAGGCGCTTCATTAGATAATATTTATACTTGGGGCAATAATCCTGATATTTTAGATAAAAAAGCCAATACTTGGCAAGGTATTTTTCCTATTAAAAACGAGCCTAAAGATGGCTTTGGCTCTATTGCCCCTGTAAAATCTTTTGATCCAAATTCAATTGGTGTATATGATATGCTTGGTAATGTTTGGGAACTAACGAGTGATTTATTTAACGTAAACTATTACAAAGAATTGGATATAACTAATGTGCTCAATAATCCGAAAGGTTCAGAAAAAGCATATAGTCCTAGTAATCCATACCAGCAAGAACATATAATAAAAGGCGGATCTTTTTTATGTCATGCTTCATATTGTGCAAGTTTTAGAATTTCAGCGAGAATGGGTGTAAGTCCAGATTCAGCATCAGATCATTCAGGCTTTAGGACAGTTACAACCACAGATATGCTTAAATAAATAATGTAGAAGTTATTCCGTAAGTCTTTCAAACTATAAATAGTATCAATTTCTTTTGGTATAAGTCAAATCTAGCTTTAACGTTATCTAAAAGTGTATAGTTTCGAAGAAGGCTTGTTTAATTATTTTTATTTTTTAGTTCCTGCTTTCGCATCGGCATTCCATCAATAGTTGAAAATAGACGTTCGGGTGTTAAAATACTGTTTTGATTTAATTTAATTGATCCGTCCAAGCCTATTAAAATAACTTTGAAAGCTTCGTCTTTCGGGTTATAAATCTTGTTGAGCGTCTTATTTTTCAACCATTCTTTAGTATCTGTATTTATCTGTTTATATTTATTATTAAGAATTATATAAACAATTAAGCGACGTTCTGAGAGTTCTTGCTTCTTTTCGAGAAGCAAGGCTGCCTGCTCTTCAATTTTTGATGATTCGTTTTGATGAGATAAGATAAGTACAACGCGCTCTTCCCATTTATGTGAGTTTAAGATTTGAGAATTCATTAGCTGACTTGCAGATATTATTAAAAAAAATAAAGTAAATCGCATATTTTAAAGATAACCAATTATTAAGTGATCTTAAAATCTAAAATGGTTCGCATTTCTTGGTTTATTTATAATTTTTTAAATACTTCATTTAGTTTAAATTTGTTCAAATGTTTAAAATTTAAATAAACCATAAACATTCATGAACAAAAAAGGATTCATATTCGATTTAGATGGTGTCATTGTAGACACTGCTAAATACCATTTCTTAGCATGGAAAAAGCTAGCAAATAGTTTAGATATAGATTTTACCGAAGAGGAAAATGAACAATTAAAAGGTGTAAGCCGTGTAAAATCTTTAGAGAAAATATTAGCATGGGGAAATAAGACAATCTCTGAAGAAAATTTCCAAGATTTAATGGGTAAAAAGAATGAAGATTACTTAAGTTATATTTCTGAAATGGACGAAAGTGAAATTTTACCAGATGTACCTAAAGTACTTGATTTTTTAATTAAAAATCAGCAACCTATTTCTCTAGGCTCTGCAAGTAAAAATGCAAGAGCTATTTTAGAGCGCGTTAGTCTAAGAAAACAATTTGATCAAATTGTAGATGGTAACGATGTTAGCAAGGCCAAACCAGACCCAGAAGTCTTTCTGATTGCGGCGAAATTGTTGAATGTAAGTCCGAAAAATTGTATTGTTTTTGAAGATTCTGTAGCAGGAGTTGAAGCTGCAAATTCTGCTGAGATGATATCCATAGGTATAGGGAAAAAGGAAGTTTTAGGACATGCTAAATATGTGTTTAATGATTTCACCGAGATTTCAGAAGCATTTTTAAATGACCTTATTAATAATTAAGTATTACAGATGAATTTAGATTATATAAAACCAGATAATTGGTCAATTATAGAAGAAGGTTTTGATGCGGACCACGTAAAAGCATCAGAAAGTTTGTTTAGTCTTGGAAATGGGGCAATGGGTCAGCGTGCAAATTTTGAAGAATCTTATTCGGGTGCAACGTTTCAAGGAAGTTATATTGCAGGCGTCTATTATCCCGATAAGACTCGTGTTGGTTGGTGGAAAAATGGATATCCAGAATACTTTGCTAAAGTATTAAATGCTCCCAATTGGATTGGTGTTAATGTTATTGTTAATAAAGAAGAATTAGATTTAAATACGTGCAAGTCTATAAAAAACTTTAGAAGAGAGCTCAACATGAAAGAAGGTTGGTTGTCTAGAAGTTTTTCGGCAATACTTCAAAATAATATAGAAATTGAGGTTAATGTAAAACGATTCTTGAGTTTAGAGTTAGATGAACTAGGAGCCATTGATTACTCGGTTACCCTTTTAAATTCTGATGCTGAAATCACGTTTCAACCATATTTAGATGCTGGTATCACAAATGAAGATACTAATTGGGACGATAAATTTTGGGACATAAAAAGTATTTCTGAGAAGGGCGGACAAGCTTTTGTTGAATCTAAGACAATGAAGACCAATTTTCATACTTGTACATTTATGCAATCACATGTATTTCATAATGGGAAGGCTATAGAGGTTTCACCTAAAGTTGATCAATCAGAGACTGATATTGCATTTACTTACAGCAAATCTGTTGGTAAAGGTGAGTCTTTATCAATAAATAAATTTGGTGGCTATACGGTAGATAGAAATCATAACCAAAATGAGCTAGTAAAAGCATCTAAAACAGTTTTAGACAAAGCCGTTACAGCAGGTTTTTCTCAACTTTTAGAAGCACAAAAAAAGGCTTGGGCTAAGATTTGGGAGACTGCAGATATAACCATTGATGGAGATGTAAAAGCACAACAAGGTATTCGGTTTAATATTTTTCATCTCAACCAGACCTATTTAGGTACAGATGCACAATTAAATATTGGGCCAAAAGGATTTACTGGAGAAAAATATGGAGGAAGTACCTATTGGGACACAGAAGCATATTGTATTCCGTTTTATATGGCAACTAAAGATCAGAGTGTTGCAAGGACACTTTTAACCTATCGTTATAAACATTTAGAAAAGGCTATTGAAAATGCTGAAAAATTAGGATTTAAAAATGGGGCCGCATTGTATCCAATGGTAACCATGAATGGTGAAGAATGCCATAACGAATGGGAAATTACATTTGAAGAGATTCACAGAAATGGTGCTATTGCATTTGCAATTTTCAATTATTATAGATATACAGGGGATTTTAGTTATATCCCAGAAATGGGACTAGAAGTGCTTATCGGCATTGCTCGTTTTTGGCATCAACGCGCAACATTTTCTACAGACAAGGATAAGTATGTGATTTTAGGAGTTACAGGTCCTAATGAATATGAAAATAACGTCAATAATAATTGGTACACTAATTATCTGGCACAATGGTCTATTAATTACGCTTTAGACTGTATTGATAAGGTTAAAGATGGTTATTCTGAAGATTATCATCGTATTACTGGAAAAACAAAAATCACTCACGAGGAATTGTCTCATTGGAGAAAAGTCGCAGATAATATGTTTTTCCCTTATTCAGAAAAACACGATGTCTATTTACAGCAAGATGGCTTTTTAGATAAAGAATTAATCACGGTTGCTGATTTAGATAGTTCTCAAAGACCTATCAATCAGAAATGGTCTTGGGATCGCATTTTAAGATCCCCATATATTAAACAAGCAGATACGCTTCAAGGCTTTTACTTTTTTGAAGACCAATTCACAACTGAAGAATTAGAGCGTCATTTCGATTTTTATGAGCCTTTCACAGTACACGAAAGTTCATTATCGCCATGCGTTCATAGTATTCAGGCTGCTAAGTTAGATCGCATGGATCAGGCTTATACGTTTTACCTTAGAACATCGCGTTTAGATTTAGATGATTATAACCATGAGGTACATGAAGGATTGCACATTACCTCAATGGCAGGAACTTGGATGAGTATCGTTGAAGGTTTTGGAGGAATGCGTGTGAAGAATGATACCTTAACGTTTGAACCTAAAATTCCTAAAGAATGGGAAGCCTATTCATTTAAAGTTAACTTTAGAGATCAAATTATAAAGGCAGAGGTGAGTCAGAAAGAAACTATATTTCATTTAGAAGGAACTCAAGACTTGAAAATTTCAGTTAAGGGTGAAAATGTTACTATTTCACCAGGCCAAAAGGTTACTGTTTAAGTAGAAGAATTATTTAATAAAATCTAGAATTATGAAACAAATTTTAATCATTACATTATCAGTTATTGTTACTATAACGAGTTTTATAACTCTAGATTTAAAAGCAGAAAATTCATCAATAATAGAATTTAGAAAACTCGAAGACGCTACATTATCTAGTGGGAGTTTATATCGTGCCGATAGTATAGCATCAGACTATATTACAACTAGACCAGTCGATGTTTGGTTACCACAAAATTATTCAGAAGATAAAAAGTATAGTGTGCTTTATATGCACGATGGTCAAAATTTATTCGATTCTACAGCGACTTGGAGTAAACAAGAATGGAAGGTAGATGAGTGGGCTACTAAGTTGATGACTGAAGAAAAAACGAAAGATTTTATAGTTGTAGCAATACATAACATTCCTCAAATCCGATGGCAAGATCTATATCCTGAAAAAGCTATGGGATATATGAATGTTAAGGTGAAAGACTCTTTAATTGATTTGGCTAAGAAAAGTAATTTTAATGTCAATTTTAAAGGTGATGAATATCTGCAATTTTTAGTTAAAGAATTAAAACCTGTTATCGATACTCAATTTTCAGTAGCGACAAACAGGGAAAGTACATTTATTATGGGTTCTAGTATGGGAGGCTTAATGTCTATGTATGCGATATCAGAATATCCAGATGTTTTTGCTGGTGCAGCTTGCTTATCAACTCATTGGGTAGGTGCAATGCCGTCACCTAATAACCCTCATCCTGGTGCTATATTTAAATATATGGAGGCTAATTTACCAAAAGCAGGTGCGCACAAGTTGTATTTTGATTACGGGAATAAAACATTAGATCAGCATTATCCAAAATTTGCACCTACGGTAGATAAAATATTAGAAGCAAAAGGATATTCTAGTGAAGATTCAAAGAACTTATATTTTGAAGGAACTGATCATTCAGGAAAGTCTTGGAGCCAACGTTTAGATCAACCTATATTATTTTTATTAGGAGAATAAGTTTAACTTTAGTCGTATGAAGAATTCGATTTTAATTCTAATCGTATTGGCTTTATTTTTTGGTTGTAAAAATGAAGCTAAGGAGTTACCTCAAAAGAAAGAAGCTAAATTACAAATGAAGAAAAAGGAAGTCGTTTATCAAGTTTTTACGAGGTTATTTGGAAATACAAATACCACAAATAAACCTTGGGGAACGCTAGAGGAAAATGGAGTGGGTAAGTTTAATGACTTCACTAATAAAGCTCTAAAAGAAATTAAGGATTTAGGAGTGACACATATTTGGTATACAGGTGTGCCACATCATAATGTTATAACAGATTATACTAAATATGGTATTTCTAATGACGATCCTGATATTGTAAAGGGACGTGCTGGTTCACCTTATGCAGTTAAAGATTATTACAATGTAAATCCCGATTTGGCTGTAAATGTTGAAAACAGATTAGAAGAATTTGAAGCTTTAATTGAGAGATCTCATAAAGCAGGATTGAAAGTAATCATTGACATCGTTCCAAATCATGTCGCAAGAAACTATGGGAGTTTAACCAATCCGGAAGGAACTACTGATTTTGGTGCTGAAGATAATAAAACTGTGACTTATCATGTAAATAACAATTTTTATTACAACCCTAATGAATCGTTTAAAGTGCCAGAATGGAAACATGGATATCAGCCTCTAGGTGGTAATTTACATGTTTTAGCTGATGGTAAATTTGAAGAAATACCTGCAAAATGGACAGGAAATGGTTCTAGGGCATCGCAACCAGATATCAATGATTGGTATGAAACTGTGAAAGTAAATTATGGAGTAAGTCCGGATGGACGAAAAGATTTCGATACGTTACCAGAAGGTTTTGAAAATGAAGATTATGAAAAACACTTTGATTTTTGGAAAGATAAAGTTGTGCCAAGTTCTTGGGTGAAGTTTAAGGATATAGCCTTGTATTGGACAGCAAAAGGTGTTGATGGTTTTCGTTATGATATGGCAGAAATGGTGCCTGTAGAATTTTGGAGCTACATGAATTCGCATGTTAAAATGAAAAATTCAGATGCTTTTTTGCTTGCTGAGGTTTACAACCCAAGCCTCTATAGAGATTACATTAGAAGAGGGAAAATGGATTATTTGTATGATAAAGTTCAGCTATATGACACTATAAAACATATAATGCAAGGGCATGGGAGTACAAACAATATAGCACCTATTTTAGACGAATTAAGAGATATTGAACACCACATGCTTCATTTCTTAGAGAACCATGATGAGCAGCGGATTGCAAGTCCCGATTTTGCTGGTGATGCAAATAAAGGGAAGCCAGCAATGGTAGTTTCTGCAACGTCTTCTACTGCACCAACAATGCTTTATTTTGCGCAAGAGTTTGGTGAGCCTGGAACGGAAGATCTGGGTTTTGGAGACCCAACAAGAACTTCGATTTTCGATTATGGTTCAGTACCAAGCCAAGCACGTTGGGTGAACAATAAAAAGTTTGATGGAGGACAATCTAAAGAAGGAGAAATACAGCTCAGAGATTTTTACAAACGTCTCTTAAATTTTACCATAAATAGTTCTGCTTTAATGGGCAATTATTACGATATCCATTGGCATAATATAAATAATACAGAATGGTACAATGATAAGGTCGTATCATTTGTACGTTATGGTGCTGATGAAAAACTTATTGTTATTTCAAATTTTAACGCAGAGAACACCTATGGTTTTGAATTGCAATTACCGGAGGATTTAGTTGAGAAGCTAAAACTAAAAGATGGAGAATATGAAGTTAAAGACCAATTATATAATGCATATGTTTCTACATTAAAAATCGATAATGGTAATGCTAAAATTCGAATTGATATTAAACCACTAGAATCATTTATTCTTAAAATAAATTAATCCAATGAAAAAAGTAATCATCATTGTAATACTGAGTATTATGTTAGCCAATTGTAAAAACAATTCTGATTTAGCAAAGAATGAAGCTATACCAGAATTAGAAACACCTTTTGTTTGGGAAGGTGCTAATTTATATTTTTTACTAACCGATAGATTTAATAATGGTGATACTTCTAATGATATTAATTTTAAAAGGACCAAAGAGACCGCAAAACTTCGTGGATTTAAAGGCGGTGATATCAAGGGTATAACTCAAAAAGTTAAAGATGGCTATTTTACAGATTTAGGAATCAATGCCATATGGATGACACCAATAGTGGAGCAGATACATGATGGTACTGATGAAGGTACAGGTGTAACCTATGGATTTCACGGCTATTGGGCAAAAGATTGGACACAGATAGATCCTAATTTTGGAACAAAAGAGGATTTACATGAGTTGGTAAAAGAAGCACATTCGAAGGGTATACGCATTGTTTTAGATGCTGTTATCAATCATACAGGTCCAGTAACTGAAAAGGATACTGCTTGGCCAGATGAATGGGTTAGAACTGATAAGAAATGCACTTTCGACAGCTACGATAATACAGTGACTTGTACATTAGTGGCGAATCTTCCGGATATTAGAACGGAATCTAACGACAATGTAGACTTACCACCACAGTTAGTAGACAAATGGAAAGCGGAAGGACGATATGAGCAAGAAGTAAAGGAGTTAGACGATTTTTTTGAACGTACAGGTCATCCAAGAGCACCACGTTTTTATATCATGAAATGGTTAACAGATTATATAACTGAATTCGGTGTCGATGGTTATAGAGTAGATACCGTAAAGCATACTGAAGAATATGTGTGGCAAGAATTTAAGGTGGAATGCGATTACGCATTTTCAGAATACAAGAAAAATAATCCAGAAAAGGTACTAGATGATAATACCTTTTATTTGGTAGGTGAAATTTATAATTATAATATTAGTAGTGGTCAATTTTATGATTTTGGTGATAGAAAAGTTAATTATTTTAATCCACCAAGCTTTCATAGTTTAATCAACTTTGAGTTTAAATGGAATTCTAAAGAATTAAGTTATGAAGAATCATTCAAGAAATATTCAGACACACTAAATGGTGTATTAAAAGACTTTGGTACGTTAAATTATTTGACTTCTCATGATGATGGGAGTCCTTTTGATAAAACTAGAAAGAAACCATTTGAAACTGCAACACGATTATTATTATCGCCAGGAACCTCGCAAGTATACTATGGAGATGAATCTTCGAGATCTTTAGTTATATCAGGAACAGAAGGAGATGCAACATTACGTTCATTTATGAATTGGGACTCTATTGCTAAGCGTCCAAGAACGAAGCAAGTTTTAGCACATTGGCAAAAATTAGGAAAGTTTAGAGCAAATCATCCTGCTCTTGGTGCTGGTGTCCATACTATGATTTCTGAATCGCCTTATTATTTTAAAAGAGTTTTCAAAAAAGATGATTATGAAGATAAAGTAGCTGTTGGTTTAGACTTACCCAAAGGTTCTAAAACTATTAATATAGCTGATGTCTTTAAGGAAGGGGATAAAATTCGTGATGCTTATTCTAATAAAATAGCTGAAGTAATAAATGGAAGCATTACTATAGACACTGAGTTTAATATTGTATTACTAGAAAAGCAATAATTTACTTGTTTATTCGTAACAAAATTTAGGTAAGGGCGTCTACTATTTAGCGACACACCTAAATAATCATTAACTTTACTTAGTAAAATTATTACGTTATGGATATTAACGATAACATAGATTCCCCTTTAATCATAAAAGTTAGCTTTAATAAGCTTTTAAATCAGTATCAAAATTTAATAGAAGCTGATAATGATTTTATTGCCGCCAATGCACGTCGTGTATTAAAAATTGCCGATGATAATCCTATTCTTAGAGATGGATTTAGTGATTTAAATTTACTGAATACCTACGAAAAAGAGATTGAAGGTATTTTACAAGATTCTTTTAGCCCTATTCTTTCTAGAAATGAAATAAAGACGGCTTCAGTGCCTTTTCAAGATATTATCTTTAACTCCTCTAAACGTTTCAAGTCTATTTTAGAAACTGCCGGAGATGATTTTGAGTTGCAGATGAAGAACATGCCGACTGACCAAAGGTATATAATAGCATGTACAATAATTCTTAACTTTTGTTATGGGTATAATTTAAATTTTAAAAGGCCATTTTTTTATGAAATACCAGATGCAAATGGTATTATGCGTTATTATAAAATATTATATAATGCAGATTTTACCGAGATTGTACCAAAAAAGAATGCACCTAAAATTACGCAGAAAGATTATGATGAATTACTAGATAATTTTGAAAATATTGAACTTTGGAAAGAAAAATTTCCACCAAATACTTATGAGTTTAAAGGATTTGTGATATCAAATATTTTTGATGTTACAGATGATCAATCTATCTCAAACATTAAGTCATCTTTAATCGGTGAAGACAAGCGTAATGATGAAAGTTTTATGCAGAGTTTTTACGAAATTTTTCAATCATTATTTGGTCTTACAGATTTAGAAGTTGGTTTTTCTATTTTTAATCATGTAGAACAATCATTTGAGCGCGTTTATGGTGTTGGGATGAATAGTTTTTTACTCAATGATTTAGATAGTAAACCATGTTCAGAGGCCTTATGTGAATGGTCTTATAATAGACTTTTAAACGAAAATAAATATTTTTCTGTGTCAGATATTGCAAGAGACTATAAGCGTTCTCAAGGCAAAGCAGCACATATAAAAGTGCTGCATCAACAAGGTTACAAAAGTGCAATATTTGCCCCTATAGCTAATGAAAATGGTTTAATGGGTATTCTAGAAATTGTATCTAAAGCACCGAAGGCGTTAAATAGTATAAATGCAAATAAGTTAGTAGATGTAATGCCCTTTATAATATCTGCCGTAGAAAGATCTCAAAATGAAGAAGAGAATTTAATAGAGGCAATCATTCAGAAGGAGTGTACATCAATACATCCAAGTGTACATTGGAGATTTGAAAAAGAAGCTAAGATTTTTATTAAAGATCAAATGAGTGGTAAAGAACCTAACTTTAATAAAATTGCGTTTGAGAATATATATCCTCTCTATGGACAAATAGATATTAAGGGGTCTTCTGAAGCTAGAAATTGGGCAACACAACAAGACTTAACGTTACAGCTTACATCTATAAATGAAGTCTTGGAGGCAGCTACTAATTTAGAAGGGTTGCCAATTTATGAACAGTATACATATCAAATTACTGACTTTCTAAAAGGTCTTTCATCCAATTTTCAAGTTGATAGTGAACATCAGATTTCAAGATTCATAAAGGACGACGCAGAGCCATTATTAAAACACCTTTATACTAAAGATAGTTTAAAAGGTCTTGTCGATGACTACTTTAATAAAATAGATGATGACGTAGATGTACTTTATCACCACAGAAAACAGTACGATGATACAATTGCCTTAATTAATAAAGAAATGGCTGCTCTTCTAGATCAAAAACAAGCGGAAGCCCAACTAATGTATCCACACTATTTTGAGCGCTTTAAAACAGATGGTGTAGAGCACAATATGTACATAGGCGAGTCACTTACAAAAGAAGATAGCTTTAATCCTATATATCTGTATAATTTAAGATTATGGCAATTACAGGTAATGGTAGAAATGGAAAATGCTTATTATCAAATGCAAACTGATTTCCCTGTACCTCTCGATGTGGCATCTATGATATTGGTATTTAATCAGCCATTATCTATAAGCTTTAGAATGGACGAAAAACAATTTGATGTTGACGGTACTTATAATGCACGTTATGAAATTGTAAAAAAACGAGTTGATAAGGCTTATATAAAAGGTACGACAGAACGTGTAACTCAAAAGGGTAAAATTAGTATTGTTTATTCTCAGAAGGAGGATGAGAGAGAATATCTCAGGTATGTAAAATTTTTACAATCTAAAAAGTACTTAGATGATGATTTAGAGATCGTAGAGCTTCAAGATTTACAAGCTGTAACAGGCCTAAAGGCAATACGGGCTAGTGTGCTTTATCATAAAGAAAAAGATGATAAAGCCTTTTATACCTACGATGACTTAATGAAGGAGATTAAATCTTAAAGATTTGTTGTTTGGAGAATATCTGTTACGTCAGCTGCTGAACCAGAATATTGAAATGCGATGCCAAAAGCAATTACGCTAATTATAATTCCTACGGCAAATACAGTGTAAGTTAGCCTTAATAAATTATACTTTCTGTTTAAAACTAAACCTAAGAAATATAAATCTTTGGTTAATGAACCATACAGATAATCTTTGTCCTGCATCATTTCTTGCATAGCCCATTCAAATTCATCTAACTTCATTTTATGAAAATTTCCGAAAAACAAAAGATTTACTTTTTTGTTGGCAACATCTTCTTTAGTGAATTTACCTCCACTTACATTTGGTCGAGTTGCGAGTACCGATAAAATAATCGAAATCACGGTAGATAGTGCAAAAATAGCTGTTGGCCAAATCAAATAACCGTTAGAAGGATTATCTAGTTTAGATACCAAATTAGAGAGTACTAACGAGATTATAATGGCATTAACAGATAGCAATATATTAGCTTTAGTATCCGCAATATCACTCAACGTAATATGATTTCTTAATGCAACCCTAAACATGGTCTCAATACCGCGATCTGGTAAGTCTAGCTTTTGTTTTTTAAATTGTAACTCAGCTTTTTTCTGTTTTAACTTCGCAGTATTTTCTTTGACTTTGTTCTGATCTTGAATAAGACTAGCAAGATTTTTTCCTTTTCTTTTTTGCCATTTTTTTGTGGCGATTGAAGAGTGAAATGTATGATTAGTCAAAAAATCAATATTTTCTTGAAGCCATTCCGACTTAGTAGATTTCTTATCCTTGGTAAGTTCCCATTCTTTTCTTAGTAAAGAGGCATAGTCATTATATTTTTTACTGGAGATGTGAGCGCAATCAGCGTCTTTAATTAAACCCTCTAATTCGTTTGTAGGCTCATAATTCATTTCAGTCGCCATAATAATTTCTGAAATTACTTTAATGTCGTCATCAGAAACGTTTTGAGAATTAAGAAATGCAGTGGCTATTTTTACACTTTCTTTTTCGTGCCCATTTATAATTTTTGTAAACCCAATGTCATGAAACCAAGCGGCAGTTAAGAGTTGGAACTCCTGTTTTTTTGTTAAAGAACTTTCTTTAATTAATTCCTCAACTTTACCAACGACACGCTGTGTGTGCGATAGGTTGTGATATACAAATGAAGTATCTAAATTATCATTTAAATAGTTGATAACGTACTTTTGAGATTCTTCTAAAATGGTTTCCATAGAATATTGTAAAAACGCTAATTTAAGAATTATTTGTTAGTCATATGATATGCGAATTAGTAACTTAGCGAAACATTCCTATTAAGGTCAAAGTAATGAATGTTTAATAGCGTTTTCTCAATATATGAAATTAAATATAAAAGATACTTTTAGTAAGGAATTGCCATCAGATTCAAATCAAATAAATAGCAGGCGTAAAGTTTTTGAAGCTACACATTCTTATGTAAAACCCAAACCGCCTAAGGACCCCAAATTGGTTCATACATCAAACCAAATTCTGAATGAAATAGGTTTAGATTCTCCAGATATTAATTCAGATGAATTTATATCCATTTTTTCAGGCGCTAAAGTCTATCCAAAAACAAGACCATATGCGATGGCTTATGCTGGTCATCAATTTGGTAATTGGGCAGGGCAATTGGGAGATGGTAGAGCCATTAATTTGTTTGAAATAGAGCATAATAATAAGCGTTGGGCATTGCAACTAAAAGGTGCTGGCGAGACTCCTTATTCACGACAAGGAGACGGATTAGCCGTACTAAGATCATCTGTAAGAGAATATTTATGTAGTGAAGCTATGTTTTATTTAGGTGTACCAACAACTAGAGCTCTAAGTTTAATGTTGTCTGGTGAGAATGTGTTAAGAGATATGCTTTATGATGGAAATGCAGATTATGAAAAAGGTGCTATAGTTAGCAGAGTTGCTCCATCCTTTATTCGATTTGGTAATTTTGAATTGTTTGCAGCTAGAAATGACATAAAGAATTTAAAAAAACTTACAGATTATACCATCAAATACTTCTACCCAGAACTAGGGAAGCCATCAAAGGAAACCTATATAATGTTTTTTAGAGAAGTAGCAAACAGAACTCTAAAAATGATTATTCACTGGCAGCGTGTCGGTTTTGTGCATGGAGTAATGAATACTGATAATATGTCCATACTCGGATTAACCATAGATTATGGGCCTTATGGTTGGTTAGAGGGTTTTGATTTTGGCTGGACGCCAAATACTACCGATAAACAAAATAAACGTTATCGCTACGGTAATCAGCCAAATATTGGATTATGGAATTTATTACAACTTGCCAATGCATTATATGCCTTAGTTGAAGAGGCGGAACCTTTTGAGACTATATTAAACCAATATCAAACAGATTTTGAAGCTAAATCACTTCAAATGATGAGATCTAAATTAGGACTAGAAATTCAAGATGAGAATGATGCTAAATTAATTTCTGATTTAGAGGATTGTTTATTGCAATGGGAAACTGATATGACAATTTTCTTTAGACTTTTGTCTAACTATAAAAAAGGCTTTTCTGATAAGGGTGTAGATATTGTCTATGACGCATTTTATAAGCCAGAAGATCTTAAAGAAGCAATTTTAAAACAATGGAAAGTTTGGTTTAAAAAATACGACCAAAGGTTACACAAAGAGATTTTAAGTGCTACTGATAGAAAGGCTAAAATGAACAGAATTAATCCCAAATATGTGCTTAGAAACTATATGGCACAATTAGCTATAGATGAAGCTAACAAGAACAAATATGATTTAATAAACGAGTTGTTTGAACTACTAAAAAAGCCATACGATGAGCAGCCATTAAATGAAAAATGGTTTGCTAAAAGGCCCGAGTGGGCAAGACACAAAGTAGGTTGTTCAATGTTGTCTTGTAGTTCTTAAAATGAGTACTTCTGCGAGAGAGCCTTTAATAAATATAAAAGAATAAAAATATATAATATGAAAGCAATTTGGAATAATAAAATAATAGCAGAAAGTAATGATACAGTCGTAATAGAAGGCAACCATTATTTTCCTCACGAAAGTATTAATAAAGAATTTTTTATATCAAGTGAATTACATTCGGTCTGTCCTTGGAAAGGTAAGGCCTCCTATTACACTATAGAAGTTGATGGTAAGCAAAATCCAGATGCTGCTTGGTTTTATCCTGAAGTATCTGAGTTGGCAAAAGGCATTAAAAATAGAGTTGCATTTTGGCGCGGTGTTACAATTAAAGAATAAATTCAGCATAAAATGAAAAGCACACGACTAAAAATAAAAAACCGAAAAGGGTTAACTCTAAATGCAAGTTTAGAGTTACCAGCAAATCAAAAACCAAATTATTATGCCATTTTTGCGCACTGTTTTACATGTAGTAGCAATCTTAACGCGGTAAAACACTTAAGTAGGGCGCTAACGCAAGATGGTTTTGCTGTATTGCGGTTTGATTTTACGGGTTTAGGCAGAAGTGAAGGTGAATTTGCAGACAGCCATTTCTCGGCTAATGTAGAAGATTTGTTAGATGTTCATTCTTACATGACCGAGCATTATGAAGTACCAAGTTTGTTAGTTGGTCATTCCTTAGGAGGTGCTGCGGTTTTGGTAGCTGCTTCCAAGATCGATGCGATTAAAGCTGTGGCAACTGTTGGTGCACCATCTACGGTAAATCATGTAACACATTTATTTTCTCATCAAGTTGAAGACATTAAGAATAAAGGTAATGTTGAGGTTAATATCGGAGGAAGACCTTTCGTTATTAATGAAGACTTTGTTTCAGAATTTCAAAAAATTGATCTACCAGAAATAGTAAAAAACTTAAGAAAACCCCTATTAATTATGCATTCACCATTTGATAAAATTGTAGGTATTGAGAATGCTCAGCAGTTATATCATAATGCACTTCATCCAAAAAGTTTCGTCACATTAGACGATGCAGATCATTTATTGTCTCAAGAAAAAGACAGTAAATATGTAGGTGAGGTTGTTGGTACTTGGGCTAGACGTTATTTTCCTAAAGTAGAAAATAAGATGTTGAGCACAGATGGTGAACAATTAGTAGGTCATTTAAATATTGTAGAGGATAATTTTACTACTTCGATACAGACGAAAAATCACACATTTATAGCAGATGAACCTGCCAGTGTTGGAGGTAATGATTTTGGACCTTCCCCATACGAATATCTTAATGCTGCCTTAGCTGCATGTACAGTAATGACCTTAAAGATGTATGCTGAGAGGAAGAAGTGGGAATTAGAAGAAGTATTTGTTTATATTTCTCATTCTAGAAAGCATAGTGATGATTTGCAAATTGAGGTAGATAAGCCAAAATATTTAGATCATATTAATAAAAAATTAAAATTTGTTGGTAACTTACATGCATCTCAGAAAGAACGTTTAAAAGAAATTGCTTCTCGTTGTCCAGTTCATAAAACCATAGCAAGTGAGGTCATTTTTGAGACCCAAATTATAATAGATTAAATATTGGAAACATTAACCAAGAACCATATAAGTAAAGATATATTTTTAGAAAAAAGGCACAGAACTGAAGCTATTTGTAGGTCGTTAAAATCAGAAGATACCTCAGTTCAGCCTGCAGATTTTGTTTCACCACCGAAATGGCATTTGGCCCATACCACATGGTTTTTTGAACAATTTGTGCTAGGAGAACATAAAGAGAATTATATTGTTTTTGATAAAGACTTTGCATATTACTTTAATAGTTATTACAATAATGTTGGCGATCGGGTTATAAGGGCAAATAGAGGGTTGATGACTAGACCAACTTTTGACCAAGTTTTAAAGTATAGAGCATATGTAAATAACAATATGGCTCAGTTTTTAGAAGAAGAATTGTCGCAATCTATTTATGATATTGTTGAAATTGGTTTACAGCACGAGCAACAACATCAAGAGTTATTGATATATGATATTAAGTATATTTTTGGACATCAACCATCATTTCCAAAATTAGATTTCGAAATTAAACTTAGGCCTGAGAATGCTAAACAAGAGTTTGTTAAGATAGACGAAGGTTTATACAAAATAGGGCATCAAGACGATTGTTTTTGTTGGGATAATGAACTAGGTGAACATAAGGTATACCTATATGATTTTGAAATCTCAAATCGATTAGTTACAAATGAAGAGTATATAGAGTTCATAGAAGATGGTGGATATAATGATTTTAATCTTTGGCATGCAGATGGTTGGGATTACTGCCAAAAACATCAACTTAGCAAACCACTTTATTGGCATAAATCCAACAATAAATGGATGCACTATACACTTCAAGGTTTTAAGGAAGTCATAGGGCTTGAGCCCGTGAATCATATAACTTTTTACGAAGCTTTTGCATTTGCGCAATGGAAAGGAATGCGATTACCCACCGAATTTGAATGGGAAGTGGCATCCAAAGAATTAAACTACGGTCAGCTTTGGGAATGGACAAACAGTGCTTATTTACCTTATCCAAATTATAAAAAAGCGGAAGGTGCTATAGGCGAATATAATGGTAAATTTATGATTAATACCATGGTAATGCGAGGTGCTTCTGCAGCTACACCAAAAGATCATTGCAGACCAACTTATAGAAACTTTTTTACGCCAGAAACAAGATGGCAATTTTCGGGAATTAGACTAGTAAAGTAGATGAAAGATTCTTTTGCGCAAGATGTGCTTAATGGTTTAACAGCCAAAAACAAATACGTATCGTCAAAGTATTTCTATGATGATAATGGGAGTCGCATATTTCAAGAAATAATGAATATGCCAGAATATTATCCAACCGACGCAGAGTTTGAAATTTTATCAATGCAATCAAAACAAATATTTGAGGCATTACAATTTTCGGGTCCTTTTAATATTGTAGAATTAGGTGCAGGTGATGGTTTTAAAACATATAAGCTATTAGAGTACCTTGTGAATAATGCGATAGATTTTCATTATATACCAATTGATATTTCTCGAGAAGCGGTTGATATACTAACTCGTAATTTAAAAGATCGCTTACCCACTTTAAAGATTCATCCAAAAGTCGGTGATTATTTTGAAATCTTAAAGGATAATAAGGTTAGTGATTACCCTAGTTTATTATTGTTTTTAGGTGGTAATATTGGTAATTATTCAGAAGAAAAAGCAAAAGAGTTATTGGACTTATTTAATGACAACATGAAGCTCGGAGATAAACTTCTCATCGGTGTAGACCTAAAAAAAAATCCAATTATTATACATAACGCATATTATGATAGGCATGGCATAACCAAGCGTTTTAATTTAAATTTACTAATTCGCATTAATAGGGAGCTTGATGCAGATTTTAAAATTGACGATTTTGACTTCTACTGCCATTATAACCCCATATCTGGTGATGTAAAAAGTTATATCGTAAGTCTTAGAAAGCAAACTGTAGAAATAAAAGCTTTAAAAAAGGTCTTTGAGTTTGATTATAATGAACTAATTTGGACAGAGCTATCAAAAAAATATAGTCTTACGGAGATAGAGAAATTAGCAGATAATTCAAATTTTGAAGTGAACACTAATTTTTTAGATTGCAAGCACTACTTCACTGATAGTTTATGGGAAAAATAAATCATTAGAATTTCTTATATTGTTGAGCTTTTAATAACCAATCCCTCAATATGAAATCTTACATTAAAGTAATTTCTATATCTTTTATTGTCTTAATTTTAAGCGCTTGTGCCACATTTGATAAGCAAATAAAAGCTGATTCTGAAAAACCACTACCAAATAATAAAGAATTAATTCATAGTTTTTACTTGTTAGGAGGAGCTGGTAATTCTGAATTAGGCAAAACAGATCAAGCAATTAATGATTTTAAAAGTGCGCTTAACAGTGCAACTTCTAACAGTACAGCTATTTTTCTAGGAAATAATATTTATCCTAATGGTTTTGTTAAGAAAGGGAATGATGAAAATGAAGAAGCGGAACATCGTTTAACGGTACAAGCTGAATCAGTGGTGAACTTTAATGGTAAAACTATTTTTATTCCAGGTGATAAAGATTGGTCTAGTGGCCTTAAAGGGTTAAAGCGACAAGAAAAATTTATTGAGGATGCTTTGGGAAAAAACACATTTTTACCAGAGAATGGATGCCCAATTGAAAAAGTAAAAATATCTGATGATCTCGTACTATTAATAGTCGATTCATATTGGTACATAACTGATTGGGATAAGAATCCTACGATAAATGATGATTGTGATATTAAAACACGTATCGATTTTCTAAACGAATTGGGTAGTGAAATAAAAAAGGCAAGAGGCAAAACAACTGTAATTGCTATGCATCATCCTATGTTTACAAATGGAGCTAACGGAGGTCAGTATAGTTTAAAAGAACACATGACGCCTTTACCAATAGTTGGTACTCTAAAAAATATTGTTAGAAAATCAGGCGGTGTATATGAAGGTGATTTACAGCATAAAATGTATAATGAACTTAAGAACAGAGTGGTTAGTTTAGCTCAACAGAATGATAAAGTTGTATTTGTTTCTGGGCACGAACAGAATCTCCAATATTTGGTTGAAGCAGGTTTACCTCAAATTGTTAGTGGTTCTGGCTCTAATATAACTGCAACAAGATTGATTGGGAACGGAAAATTTTCGCATGGGATAAATGGCTATGCTAGGCTAGATGTTTATAAGGATGGTTCTTCGTTTGTTCGTTTTTATGAAGCAGGTACTAACAGTGTTTTGTTTCAAACAGAAGTTTTACAACCAAATAATAATGATAATTTAAAAACGTATCCATCCGATTTTGAAAGTAAAATGACAGCCGCAATTTATACAGATGAAGCAATCGATAAGTCCGGTTTTCATAAATTTCTTTGGGGAGATCGTTTTAGAAAACAATTTGGAACAAAGGTTGTTGCGCCAACCGTTAATTTAGACACTTTATTTGGTGGTTTAGTTCCTGTTAGAAAGGGTGGAGGAAATCAATCAAAGTCTCTGCGTTTAGAAGATAAAAATGGCGCCCAATATGTTATGCGCGCTTTAAAAAAGCAAGCATCTCAATATCTTCAGGCTATTATGTTTAAGGATCAATATATTGGGGACAAGTTAGATGATGGTTTTGCTTCAAATTTGTTAATGGATGTCTTTACAGGTGCTCATCCTTACGCTCCATTTATTGTCGGAGATTTGGCCGATGCCATTGGCGTTTACCATACAAACCCAGTTTTGTATTACGTGCCAAAGCAAAATGGTCTTGGAGCATTTAACTCAGATTTCGGAGATGAGCTTTACATGATAGAAGAGCACACATCAGAAGGTCACAGTGATCAAGCGAGTTTTGGTTTTCAAGACAAACTGTTAAGCACTGATGATATGATGAAAAAAATTCATAAAGATGAAGATATTGTGGTTGATGAAGAAGCTTATATAAAAGCACGTTTGTTTGATATGCTTATTGGAGATTGGGACAGACACCAAGATCAATGGAGGTGGATAGAGTTTAAAGAAAATGGAAAAAAGATTTATAGACCAATGCCTAGAGATAGAGACCAGGCGTTTTCTAGAATGAGTGATGGCTTCTTATTATCAACGGTAGTGACATTAGTACCAACAGCTGGTTTATTACGAAAGTATGATGCCAGTTTGAGAGATGTTAAAGCAATTAATGTTGAGCCATACCCATTAGATATGGAAATAATTGCTGAATCTGGTAAGGCTATTTGGGACAAACAAGTCCAGCTTATTCAGAATAACGTAACTGACGATGTCATAGAAAAGGCTTTTTTAAATGTGCCTCAAGAAATTAGAGACGCAGAACTAGAGTCTATTAAATCTATACTAAAAGGGAGACGTTCTAATCTTCAAGATATTTCAGATCGTTATTATGAAGTGATTAATAAGTTTGCTGTTATAAAAGGAACAAATAAAGATGATTGGTTCGATGTAGAACGTATGGCAAATGGAAAGACTAAAGTAACAGGCTATAGAATTAAGGATGATAAGAAGTCTGATATCTTTCATGAGAGAACTTACAATAGAGACGAAACTAAGGAGATTTGGATCTATGCACTAGATGATGACGATGTTTTTAATGTTTATGGAGAAGGCGATAGATTAATTAAAGCGAGATTAGTCGGCGGCCAAAACAACGATACATACGACATTAAGAATGGTAATAAAGTTGTATTTTATGATTATAAGAGTAAAAAGAACACCATAATCACTAAGAAGGGGCGTAAAAAACTTACGGATGATTATGAAACTAATGTTTATAATTATAAGAAACTAAAAAACAGTATTAATCAATTTGTGCCTTCAATTGGCGCGAATCCAGATGATGGATTCCGAATAGGATTCTTAAACACGTTTACAAATTTTAATTTTGATCGTAATCCATTTTCTTCACAGCATAGTATTTCTGCAGGATATTATTTCGCAACAAATGGATTTGATTTAGGTTATAATGGTGAATTTGCAAATGTTGTGGGAAGTGCTAACCTCAGTTTAGATGTTAAATTTACGAGTCCAAATTTTGCTAGAAACTTTTTTGGGTTTGGTAATAGTACTCCGAACCCGGAGTCTGATGAAAATGATGGTTTAGACGTAGATTTAGATTACAATCGCGTTAAGATTAGAACACTTAGTGCGGCACCAGCTTTAGTTTGGAAAGGACAAGCCGGTTCAAGTTTTGAGATAGGTATTTCATACGAATCTAATGAAGTTGATCGAACAACTGGAAGATTCTTAGAAAGTATTACAGCGCCTAACGCAAATATTTTTAATAAACAAGATTTCTATGGTGCTCATGCAAAGTATGTTTATGATGTAAAGGACAATACAGCATTTCCAACTTTAGGAATGCTTGTTGGTTTAGAGGCTGGTTTTAAGAATAATGTAAGTACATCAAATGGATTTGGTTATGTTATCCCAGAAATAGCTTTTAATTATAAAATAGTACCACAAGGCCAAGTTGTCTTAGCGACCAAACTTAGAAGTCAAATTAATTTAGGTGATGATTTTGAATTTTATCAGGCTGCAACTTTGGGAGACCAAAAGGGGCTGAGAGGCTACAGAAGAGAACGGTTTTCTGGTAAATCATCATTTGTACAAAGCACTGATTTACGATTTAACCTTAGAAGAAAATCGTCTAATTTTTTACCATTCAATATAGGATTTTATGGTGGGTTTGATTATGGTCGTGTTTGGATAGATGATAATTTTGTAGCTAATCCTTTATTTAACGAAAGTGATTGGAACACTTCTATTGGTGGAGGAGTTTTCTTAACAGCTTACAATATGTTTAGCGCAAATATTTCTGCTTTTAGTAGTGATGATGGTTTGCGTTTGGCCTTTAAATTAGGTTTTGGGTTTTAGTTTTAATTCTTAGAATTAACATTAGTTTTATTAGAGTTTAGATATCTCAAAAATCGGCTTAACTTTGGTCATATCTAAACCCTAAATGCATGAAATTTTTTAAGTTACTCGTCATATTTTGTTTTTTATTTATTTCATCTTGTGCTACTTATAAAGCTCAATATTTAAATGAGGAAGATAGGGTAGCTCAACTACCAAATAAAGAGGTCGATAAAAGATTTTATCTTGTGGGTGATGCAGGTAGATCTCCGAAAGGAGGAATGTCTAAGGCGCTTACTGCTTTTAATAATCATATTGCAAATAAGAATACTAACGGTGATTATACCATTTTTCTTGGTGATAATATTTATCCCAGTGGATTACCAAAAGCCAATGATCAGAAAAGAGCTTCTGCTGAGAATTCACTTAACGCACAAGTAAAGTCAGTTAAAAATTTTGAAGGTGAAGTAATATTCATACCAGGAAATCATGATTGGTATTCTAATGGGTTAAAAGGCCTAAAACGACAAGAAAAATATATAGAAGATGCTTTAGGTGAAAACACATTTCAACCAGAAAATGGATGCCCTTTAGAAAGTATTGATGTAAATGAAACCGTTCAGTTAATTGCAATTGATACGCAATGGTATTTAGAAAATTGGAACGATAATCCTACCATAAATGATGAGTGTGAAATAAAAACAAGAGAACGCTTCTTTGAAGAGTTAGAAGGCGAACTTAAAAAAGCACAAGGAAAAACTATTGTTTTTGCAATGCACCATCCTATGTACACAAATGGTGTGCATGGAGGACAGTATGCAATATCTAAGCACTTATTTCCAGGTCAAAAAAAGATTCCAATACCAATTTTGGCGTCATTAGTAACTCAGATTAGAACTCAAGGAGGAGTATCGATACAAGATCGTTATAATGAGCGTTACAATAAATTGATGAAACGCATCGAGACTCTAGCTTTTGATACTAAGAATTTAGTTTTTGTATCTGGTCACGAACACACATTGCAATATATTGAAAATGAAAATGTTAAGCAGATAGTGTCAGGTTCTGGTGCTAAAGAGTCTTATGCTACACTAGGTAATAATGGTTTGTTTTCTTATGGTAAACAAGGATTTGCTGAATTAACGATTTTTAAAGACGGAAGCAGTTGGGTAACTATTTATGGAGAAGAAAATAATAAGCCTAAACAATTATTTTCAAAAATGATATTTGAGCCAACAAAGAAATATGATGTTTCCAAATTACCAGATACCTTTGCTCAAGAAATTGAGACCTCGGTATACTCGGAAGAAGAAACAAATAAGTCTGGTTTTTTTGAGTCCGTTTGGGGTAACCATTATCGAGATGTTTATGGTACCAAGATTAAGGCCAAGATCGCAACTTTAGACACACTTTATGGAGGCTTAGAAATTGTTAGAGCTGGTGGAGGCCATCAAACAAGATCTTTACGATTAAAGACCAAAGACGGAAGAGAGCTTAATATGAGGGCATTACGTAAAAGTGCGACTCAATATTTACAAACTGTTTTATTTAAAGATACTCATATTGAGGATGAGTTTGAAAAAACTGCCGTTGAGGGTTTAATTCAAGACTTTTACACTGCGGCACACCCATACGCTTTTATGGTTGTCCCAGATTTATCGAATGCAGCTCAAATATATCATACAAACCCTAAGATTTTTTATATACCAAAGCATAAGCATTTAGGCGAATTTAATGATGCTTATGGTGGAGAACTTTACATGATTGAAGAACGGCCAGAAGAAAATTATACAGACGATAGAAACTTTGGTTATGCAGATGATATTGAGAGTACGCATGATATAATAGAGAAAATTAGAGAAGATGAAAAGTATAAAATAGATGAGAACGCATATGTAAGAGCAAGATTATTTGATATGCTTATTGGTGACTGGGATCGTCATCAAGATCAATGGCGATGGGCTCAATTTAATCAAGAGAATGGTGATAAGTGGTATAGGCCAATCCCTAGAGATCGCGATCAAGTCTTTTCAAATTTTGATGGAGCCTTACTGGATGTAATGAAGGTAATTTCAGGATCTACAAAGCAACTCCAAGTGTATGATGAAGAATTAAAAGATATCGAGTGGATGAATTCAGCTGGTGTAAAGCTAGATAGGGTTTTAGTGCAACAAGCAACCAAGGAAACATGGCTAGAACACGCAAAGTTTCTACAAGAAAATATAACGGATGAAGTAATTGATAAAGCATTTACTAAAGTGCCAACCGAAGTACAGGATGAAACTTTAATGGATATAAAAATGAAGTTAAAAGGTAGGCGCTCAAACCTTTTAGATATAGCAGAGCGATACTATAAATTTCTAAATGAACTTGTTATTTTAACAGGTACAGATAAAGACGATTATATAGAAGTAAATAGAGTTGCTGATAACCAAACTCACATAAAAATATGGAGAATTAAAGACGGAAAAAAAGCTGATGTTTTAGTTGATAAAGTCTTTCATAAAGATACAACTAAAGAAATATGGATCTATGGTTTAGATGATAAAGATTTTTTTGAAGTTATTGGCAAAGCCAGTAATTTAATTTTCACTAGACTTATAGGTGGGCAAGAAAATGACACTTATAAAATAAAACAAGGACGACGCGTAAAAGTATATGACCACGAGAGTAAAGCTAATACAGTGGTGGAAAATAGTGGTGGCACAGTAAGGTTGACGGATGTATATAAACTTAATCTATTTGACTTTCAAAAAAACATAGTAGATAATAGCGTTATAACACCAGCTATTGGTTTTAATCCAGATGACGGGGTTTTGGTCGGTCTACAGTTTGTTAAGACTAAAAATGGTTTTCAACGTAATCCTTTTTCGCAACAACACCGCTTTAAAGGAGGTTATTTTTTTGCTACTAAAGGTTTTTCTGTTACTTATGATGGGGAATTCGCAAATATTAAAGATGATTGGAATCTGCACCTTGGTGGACAGTTTACTTCAGAAAACTTTACTAATAATTTCTTTGGTTTTGGTAATGAAACAGAGAATTTTGATGATGATTTAGATCTAGATTTCAACCGTGTAAAGACAAGTATTTATATGGCAAAAGCTGGTATTTTAAAGAAAGGTAATTTTGGTAGTGATTATGGTTTTAGAACGATTTTTGAAGCTATTGAAGTAGATCCAACTGAAAATAGATTTATAACAAATTTTGCGTCATCTTCTAATACAGATTTTTACAAGCGACGAATTTTTGGAGCACTAGAGGCTGAGTATAGATACCAAAGTTTTGATAATAAATTGAATCCAACTAGAGGGATGACGTTTCTTTTAAACTTAGGGGTAAGGTCCGAGTTTAATGATTTTGATAATACTTATGGTTATGTAAACTCAAATTTGGGATTTTATAATTCACTGTCTCATAATAGAAAATTAGTTTTAAAAACAGACCTAAGAACACAATTTAGAATTGGTAACGATTTAATTTTTTATCAAGCTTCAAATATTGGAGGCAATAATGGATTACGAGGATTTAGAACAGAACGTTTTACAGGTAGAAATTCGTTAGTGGGAAGTACAGATTTAAGATATAGTTTTAATCAATTTAAAACTAACACGTTACCGCTTCAAATCGGTATTTTTGGAGGTTTTGATGTAGGTAGAGTATGGCTTAAAAATGATTTTTCAGAAAAATGGCATAATGATTATGGAGGTGGTTTTTGGATCACTGCTGCCGATAGTCTCTCTGGTACTTTTAATTTATTTAATAGTGTTGAAGGGTTGAGGTTTTCTTTTGGTTTTGGATTAAACTTTTAATATAAATTAAAACTATAAATATTTCCTCCCTCAATATCATTCCGTTCATCAGTAATAATAACTTCTGAGTTAGATTTAAAACAGATACCTTCTTTTTGAGTGTTATGGTCAAAGGACTTTTCTTCGATGACTCCACTGAAAAAGTCATTAGATTTAAAGTTAGAAAGTTTCCAAAGTTTATTGTGATTTAGCAACACTATTGTTGAGCCATCATTGCTAATATCTGCTGATGTTATACGATTATGTTTTCCTTTAAAATTATGGGATGAAACTAATGTAGCAACGTGTTTACCAATTTTGTTTGGTACGCTTAGTACAATAAACTTCTTTTTCTCTTTACTAAACAGATAGAAGTTAGAGTTAAATAGAAAAAAACCTTCAAAATCTTTTGAGTCTTGTTTCTTTGGTAATTTAAATTCAATAATCTCTACTTTTGCAGAAGATTTTTTTAAATCTTGTTGCTTTAGTTTTAGAATTCTAAAATACTTACGCTTTTCATTATTATTTCCAAAATCTCCTATGTACAGATTACCTTGTTTATCTGAAGTAAGATCTTCCCAATCTATATTTGATGCATTTGTTATAGAAATGGTATTTATAATTTGCCCTTTTGTGTTAAGACCAAATACCTTGCTATCATTACCAGAATCTTGAATAGTCCAAATTAACTTAGATTGATCTGTGATTTCAGCTGCTGATACTTCATCTAGATTATTTGCTATATCACCAATAAAGGTAAGTTGTCCTAATGATTGGCATGCTGTCGCAATAAGAGTGATAAATATTAGTCTTTTGATATATATCATTGTAATTTTAGCCTTTAGATTTTCTTTTTTTGAACACATACAAAGATATTATAATTATTGGTGGTGGTGCGGCAGGATTCTTTGCCGCAGTAAATATAGCCGAGCAAAACCCAAACTTATCCATTGCTATACTAGAGCGAGGAAAAGAAGGGTTGCAGAAAGTAAAGATTTCTGGTGGAGGTCGCTGTAATGTAACACATGCCGAGTTTGTACCTTCTGAATTAGTTTTAAATTACCCTAGAGGTCAAAAAGAACTCCTAGGGCCTTTTCATACCTTTATGACTGGTGATACTATCGCATGGTTTGAAGAACGAGGAGTAGAGTTAAAGATAGAGGAAGATGGTAGAATGTTTCCTGTTTCAAACTCATCTCAAACTATTATTGATTGTTTTTTGAACGAGGTTAAAAAGCATAATGTCGCTATTTTATATAATCATTCAGTTAAAGAGATACATCCAAGAGGAGATGACTTTTTAATTAAAACGTCTCAAGATAATTTTGAATGTAGTAAGCTTGTTATCGCAACCGGAAGTAATCCAAAAATATGGAAGTTGCTTAATGAGATAGGACATAATATTGTGGCGCCTGTACCGTCACTTTTTACATTTGATATAAAGGATAATCGAATTAAGGATATACCTGGCGTTGTTGTTAAAAATGCTGAGATACAGGTTGTAGGAACAGATTTAATTTCGGAAGGACCATTGCTAATCACTCATGTTGGTATGAGTGCACCAGCAATTTTAAAACTATCAGCGTTTGGTGCTGTGGAGTTAGCCAAACATAATTATAATTTTAAGATAGAAGTGAATTTTGTTCGTTTAGAATATGAACTATGTCTAGACCAATTGAAGAATATAAAGCAAGAATTTGCTAAAAAACAAATTGTAAATTCTTCAAAATTTGAAATACCAAAACGTCTATGGAAACAACTAATACTGGCTTCAGAAATTAGTCTTACAGAGCGATGGGCAGACATTAATAAACAGCAACTAGAAGCATTATCTACCCAGTTAACTAAAGCCGTGTTTCAAGTTAGCGGTAAAAGTACTTTTAAAGAAGAGTTTGTCACTGCAGGTGGGGTGAATTTAAAAGATATAAATTTTAAAACTTTTGAGAGTAAAAGAATTCCTCATATGTTTTTTGCAGGAGAAGTTATTAATGTTGATGCTATAACAGGTGGATTTAATTTTCAAAATGCTTGGACAAGCGCTTATATTGCCTCTAAATCAATTTCTGCTAAATGATTTTTTTTTCTTGTAGCATAAGATAATATAATGGCTTTAAAATCTTCAACTATATAAGGTTTTGTAATTATTTGATTAATTCCTACTGCTTCCGCTTTACTAGAAATTTCTGCCGAATTTAACGCAGTTAATGCTAAAATAGGAATATTAGGGTTAAACATCCGTATGTGCCTCGTTACTTCGTAACCATCCATATCAGGCATGTTAATATCCATAAGAACCAAATCAAAAGCCTTATGCTTTACTAGGGATATTGCTTGTTGTCCTTTAGCCATAATTTCACAAGTAAACCCTGTAATCCGTTCAATATTATTTTTGGTAATTAGTAGGTTTATTTTATTGTCATCAACAATTAAAATATGCATATTCTCTTTAGGAATACCAATAGACCTTGGTGCTTTTAGATTTGTGGATATTACAATGTTAAAAGTAATGTCAAAGAAAAATGTGGTTCCTTTGCCAGGTTCAGAGATATAATCGATATCAGAGTTGTGACTTTTTAATAAGGTTTTGACAATGTATAAGCCAAGACCAGAGCCACTGCTATTTTTGTTTAAAAAAGCCTTGTTTTCAAAAGCACTAAAAACAACAGATCTATGTTCTTCTTTTATACCTATCCCAGTATCTTTAATTTCAAAACGTAGTGTTACGTCTTTATCTGTTCTTTCCTTTTCTAAAACATTTATACTTACCGAGCCTTCTTTAGTATAGCGAATGGCATTATATGCTAAGTTTATTAATATTTGACTGAAGGCTACCTTATCAATTAAAATAAGCTCGTCTTCATCTGAGTCATCAATATTTGTGTATAAAGTTAAATCCTTATCTTGAGCAGCTATCTTAACTGTGCTAATAACATGTTTAACAATTTTATTAATCTTATCAGGTTTTAGCCTTAGACTTTTCTCTTCAAATCTTAATTTGTTTGCTTGTAGAATGTTATCTATAAGAGTTGAAAGATAATTACTCGACGAAATCAATGAGTCTAAATATGATTGACGTTTCGCAACCTCTTTTTCTTGATTTACTAATGTTGCTAAACCTGTTATACCATAAATTGGTGTTCTAAGTTCATGACTTAGAATGGAAAAAAATTCTAATCTATCTTTATCTATAGCGAGTAATTTTTTGTTTGAAGTTGCTAATTCTTTATTAATAGATTGAATATTCTTTTTGGCTTTAAAGTAATTATAGAAAATTACTAAAGCCGCTAGTAATAAAAGTGTAGTGAAAATTGATATTATTAATAATGTTTTAGACGTCTTAGTATCTTTTTTTCTAATTTCATTCGCTAGGTTTAACTTCTGTTCTGTATTAATAATTTTGTAGATTAATTCACCATTTTTAGCATTTCTTTTTTCGAAATTAGATAAAGCAGCGTATTTGTACGAATCAGATTTTAAAAGGTACTTATTTGCTGAATCTAAATTTTTATTCGTTTCTGTATAATAGAGATATTTGTAGTAATTTAAAGTGGCTAATTTTCTTTGAGCCTCAAAATTTTCGCCAAAAGCTGACCTTAATTTATTTTCGTTAAGCGATAATAATAAAGTGAAACCTTCAATTTTATAATCGGCACATTTAATTTGTGCAATTGCATTATGAAATTTGTAGGACTGTAATAGTCTCTTTTTTAATCTTAAATTATCGCTGTCATTAGTGGTTTTAAAGACAGTGAAGTCTATATTGACTATGGTGTCAATTGCAAAATTTGAAACTTCTAGTAGCTCTTTATTTTTTCGAGAATAGTAATTCTTTTTTATTTCATTTTCTAGATTAAGAAAATAGAGTTCACTTTTTAGGTCTAAAGAATATTGTTGAGCTATCGGATAAACACTATCAAATTTAGAGTAATTTTTTTCGGCTAAGTAAGTCTTAATTAAATTAGAAAGAACAATATTTTTACCTTCAGAATCTCCATTGGTATTATATATATTAAAAGCTTTAAGGTGGTAATTCTCTGCATTTTTGTAGTTAGACATTTTGGTAAGTACATTACCCAAAGAGTAATAAGCCTTGGCCTGTGTCGATTTTAAATTATATTTTTCTGAAAAATTTATTGCTTCATTTAAAAGTATTGTCGCCTTATACAGACTATCGTTTTTAACGAGCCTGTTTAGTTTAGACGTATTAAATGAGCACTCTTTAGTACTATCATTTAGGGTTAAAAGAGAGCCTTGTCCAAAAGCAAATAACGCACTAAATAAAATTAAAAGAATGGTAATAATAATGTTAGATTTGGGAAATCTCATACACTTACTATTAAATTATAGTCTACAAGTATAAGTTTTTTATCGATAAAATACTAATATTGTCGACGAAAAGCAATTTGTAGCTACAGATAATCTAAAAAATGGATAAGAATAAAATTTATGTTGCGCTACTAAGAGGCATCAATGTTGGTCGTCATAATAGAGTGCCAATGGTTCAATTAAGGGCCGTTTTAACTAAAGGTGGACTAGTAAACGTAAAAACCTATATCCAAAGTGGTAACGTTATTTTTCAGTCGCAAAATAATAATATAGAGTCTTTAGAAGACACTATTCAAAAACTAATAGAAGACGCTTTTGGTTTTATAATCCCAGTCATAGTTAAAACAAAAAATACTTTAGAGACTATATTTAATGATTGTCAATTCATAGAATCGCAAAAAGTAAATAGTTATTTTATCCTTCTGAGTGAGGTGCCCAAGGAAAAACTTGTTAATGAAGCAAATAAGAAAATATACACAGGCGAGGTGTTTCATATTGGACAGGATTGTATTTATTTTTTTAGCGAAGTTGGCTATGGGAATTCAAAATTTAATCTTAATTTTTTTGAAAAGAAGTTGAATGTCAATGCTACTTCAAGAAACTATAAAACAATGGTAAAACTCTTATCTTTGTGCGATACAATTATTTGAAATGACAGAAATAGACTTTATTCTAAAATCATATAATACAGATATTAAAGGTGGATCGGTAAAATGGGAGTCTCCAAGTAATATAGCTTTGGTAAAATATTGGGGAAAGAAGGAAAATCAAATTCCAGAAAATCCTTCAATTAGTTTTACACTAACAGATTGTAAGACTATTACAGAGGTAACATTCTCAAAAAAAGAAAGTAACAATTTTAGTTTCGATATTTATTTTGAAGGTGAAAAAAATGAAGCTTTTAAACCTAAGATTCAAACCTTTTTTGAGCGTATAGAAGTATATATGCCTTTCTTAAAAGATTATCATTTTAAAATTGAAACATCCAATACCTTTCCTCATAGTTCAGGTATTGCCTCTTCGGCTTCCGGTATGAGTGCAATTGCGTTATGTTTATTAAGTATTGAGCAAAAGTTATCATATACTTCTAATAGAGGTGATCTCTCTTATTTTGATAAAAAAGCCTCTTTTCTTGCAAGGCTTGGCTCTGGTAGTGCGTGCAGGAGTATAAATGGCGAATTAGTCGTTTGGGGTAAAAACAAGAGCACCGAAAGTTCAGATTTATATGGCGTAAAGTTTGATGGTAAGGTGCATGAAAACTTTTCAAATTACCAAGACACTATATTGTTGGTTGATAAAGGCGAAAAACAGGTTAGCAGTACAATTGGTCATAAATTAATGTATGGTCACCCATTTGCTAAAGAACGGTTTTCTCAGGCACATAATAATTTGGAAAAATTAAAAACAATTTTAGCCTCTGGAGATATAAAAGCCTTTGTTAAAGTTGTAGAGAGTGAGGCGTTAACGTTGCATGCAATGATGATGACTAGTATGCCTTACTTTATACTAATGAAACCAAATACATTACAAATTATCAATAAAATTTGGGAGTATAGGGCAGAAAATAATTCTAACGTTTGTTTTACTTTAGATGCAGGCGCAAATGTACATATGCTTTATCCTGAGAATGAAAAAGAAAATATTTTAGAATTCATTAAGAATGAATTAGTTATCTACTGCCAGAACGGACATTATATTTGCGACCAAATAGGATTAGGAGCAAACCAAATAGGATTTTAATCCGTATATTTGTTAAAGGAATTGATTAAATAATATGAAAGGACCTCTTTTTTACTCTAAAATTTTGCTTTTTGGTGAATATGGTATCATTAAAGATTCTAAGGGATTATCTATTCCTTATAATTTTTATAATGGTGCTTTAAAGGTTGATGAAAATCCATCCACTGAGGCTATTAATTCAAATGAAAGCTTAAAGCGTTTTGTAACGTATTTAGCTGATTTAGACAAAAAATTAGTAGCGTTTGATATTGACTCTTTGCAGAAAGATGTAAATTCAGGTATGTACTTTGATTCCTCGATACCTCAAGGTTACGGCGTTGGCAGTAGCGGAGCATTAGTAGCTGCGATATATGATAAGTATGCGGCAGATAAAATTACAGTTTTAGAGAATTTAACTAGAGATAAATTGTTGAAATTAAAGACTATTTTTTCTGAAATGGAATCATTTTTTCATGGTAAATCTTCTGGTTTAGATCCTTTAAACAGTTACTTAAGTCTTCCTATTTTAATAAAGTCTAAAAATAATATTGAAGCAACAGGTATTCCTTCGCAAAAGGCTGAAGGGAAAGGAGCTGTCTTTTTATTAGATAGTGGTATTGTCGGTGAGACTGCACCAATGGTTAGTATTTTTATGGAAAACATGAAAAACGAAGGATTCCGTAGTATGCTTAAAGATCAATTTATAAAACATACTGATGCTTGTGTAGATGATTTCCTAAAAGGAGATATTAAATCTTTATTTAAAAATACAAAGCAGTTGTCTAAAATTGTACTTAACAACTTTAAGCCGATGATACCTAAACAATTCCATGAACTTTGGAAAAAAGGTATCGATACCAATGATTACTACCTAAAGCTTTGTGGGTCTGGTGGTGGTGGCTACATTCTTGGTTTTACCGAAAATATTGACCGAGCTAAAGAGGCTTTAAAAGGTCAGAAATTAGAGATTGTATACAACTTCTAAATTTGTAGTGTTGTCACACTGAGCTAGTCGATGTGTATATAAAAATCTTCCAATGCTTTCGAGACGACAGAAACATATTCTTCTTAAATTTTTCAGCCTGTTTTCAGTTGTTAGAGGTTATAATATTCTAGTAGTAGTTATAGCACAATATTTGGCTTCAATCTATATTTTTGCCCCAGATAAAACTATTAAAGCGGTGCTTTTTGATATTAATTTATTAATGCTCGTACTAGCATCTTCAGCAACAATTGCCGCTGGTTATATTATTAACAATTTTTACGATTCGGAGAAGGATTTAATAAATAAACCAAGAAAGACTATGCTAGATCGATTAGTGAGTCAGAATACTAAATTGTCTTTCTATTTCGTTCTTAATTTTTTAGCCATTGTATTTGCCAGTTATGTCTCATTTAAGGCTGTAATATTTTTTGCTATATATATATTCGCTATTTGGTTCTATTCACATCGTTTAAAGAAACAACCCATGGTTGGTAATATCGTTTCTGCAGTATTAACCGTGATTCCATTTTTTGCAATTTTCATTTATTATAAAAATTTTGAATTAGTAGTTTTTGCACATGCCATATTCTTATTCTTATTAGTATCTGCTAGAGAGTTAACAAAGGATTTGGAAAATATAAAAGGAGATTTAACTTTAGGGTATAGAACAGTGCCAGTTGTTTATGGAGAACAGATATCCAAATATATACTTAGTGCAGTCGTTTTCTTAACCATAATTACTGCGGTGCTGCTGATACTATTTTTTAAAATAGGTTATATGTTTTATTTCTTTTATCTAGGTGTAATGTTATTAATTATTTTTCTACTTATACTTTGGAAATCGAATAGAAAAACGCATTATTTAATACTGCATAACATTCTTAAGTTTATAATTGTAGCTGGTGTATTTTCTATTTTATTAATTGATATATCTGTTGTTTTAAATCGAATTTAAATGAATACTTTAAAGATTGCCATGGCTCAAATCTCACCTGTTTGGTTGGATAAAAGTGCTACATTACAGAAAATTGAAAATTCTATTGAACAAGCGTCTATAGAAAATTGTGAACTCATAGTTTTTGGTGAAGCTTTATTACCAGGTTATCCATTCTGGCTTGCTTTAACTGGTGGTGCGGAATGGGATAAAACGGTTAATAAAGAATTACATGCACATTATGTAAGAAATTCAATTTGTATTGAGAAGGATGAGTTAAATTCTGTGTGTCAATTAGCAAAAGAGAATAAGATTGCTATTTATCTAGGAGTTATGGAAAGACCAATTGATAGAGGTGGTCATAGTATTTATGCCTCTCTAGTCTATATTAATGAAGTAGGTAATATTCAATCTGTTCATAGAAAATTACAGCCTACATACGATGAGCGTTTAACTTGGGCACCAGGTGATGGAAATGGTTTAAAGGTTCATCCTTTAAAGGCTTTTACAGTTGGTGGATTAAATTGTTGGGAAAACTGGATGCCATTGCCAAGAACTGCATTATATGGACAAGGTGAAAACTTACATATAGGTGTATGGCCAGGAAGTGACCATAATACTAAAGATATTACGAGGTTTATTGCAAGAGAATCACGTTCTTATGTGGTTTCTGTTTCAAGCTTAATGTCTAAAGTAGATTTTCCAAAAGATACACCACATATAGACGAGATACTAAAAAATGCACCAGACTCCTTAGCCAATGGTGGTAGTTGTATTGCAGGACCAGATGGAGAATGGATCGTAGAGCCTGTTTTATATAAAGAAGGGTTGATAATAGAGACAATAGATTTTAATCGTGTTTTAGAAGAGCGTCAAAATTTCGATCCAGTAGGGCACTATTCTAGACCAGATGTTACTAAATTGATAGTGAACACCGAGCGTCAAACAACTGTTGAAATTAAGTAGTAAATGTTAACTATTGTTATACCTTTGCAAAAAATGAGATTATGAGTAGACAACAAGATAGCAGAGGAAAGGGAAAAACAAATGGAAGAGGTAATGCTAATAAAACTAAAAGTTTTACTAACAGTAATGCTCTTTTTAAAAAGAAATCTAGAGCAGTAAAATCTTCTAATAAGGATGAGATTCGCTTAAATAAATATGTTGCCAATTCTGGTATGTGTTCACGACGAGAAGCTGATGAAAATATAGCTATCGGATTAGTATCTGTAAATGGAAAAGTAATCACAGAGATGGGTTACAAGGTTAAAAGAACTGATGATGTTCGTTTTGATGGGCAACGTATTATGCCAGAGGCTAAAGTTTATGTGCTACTAAATAAGCCAAAAGGATTTGCTACAACAACTTCAGAAGGTAAAGGAAGAACTGTAATGGATTTAGTGGCAAATGCAACTAACGCTAATATAAAACCAATTGGACGCTTAGGTAGAAACTCTTTAGGATTATTGCTGTTTACTAATGATGACCAAGTTGTTCAGAAATTTACGAATTCTAAAAATGGTGTGGCTAGGTTATTTCAAGTGGAGCTAGATAAGAATTTAAAGTTTGAAGATTTAAAAAAGGTTCAAGAAGGGTTTAAAGTAGACGGTAAATTAATCACAGTAGAGGAGATAAGTTATATCCAAAGGGAATCTAAGAACCAAGTCGGAATCAAAATTAAGAATACAGGGAATACTATCTTACGTACTATTTTTGATACTCTCAATTATGATATTGTTAAGATAGATTGTGTTGCTATCGGCCATTTAACTAAAAAGGATATCCCAAGAGGACATTGGAAACATTTAACCGAGCAAGAGGTTAATACTTTAAATATGTTATAGTTAGGAGACTTAATAATTTAGTATCAAATATTCTTTATAAGCTTACTTTTTCAATACCAATCAGTGGTTTAAATATCGGTTAAAACGCATATTTTTTCGATATCTTACTGATTATAAGCATATAATGTTTATATTGCTGTCCCAAATTATCATAACCTAACATGAAATTCCTGAACAAAACGCTAATTTTAGTGACTTGTCTTATCGGTCTCTATTCATACAGTCAAGAGAAAGCAATTGATATAGATATCAATCCGTCTTATTTTAATTCAATTATAGAAAAATTGCCAAAAATTTCAAAAGACTCAACGTCTGTGGAAATAACTGCACATGTGCAAGCAATGTTAGAATGGATGACAGAAGAGCATTACAAATCTAGTTTTGTGCCAATTTTAATTTATGCAGATAAAGGACTTTCGTTAGCTAAAAAAAGTGAAAATCAAAACCATATACATGATATTAGATCTGTTATAGGTAACACCTTAATAAGAATTAAGGATACAGTAAGTGCTAAAAAGTTATTCCTAAAATCATTAGCAGAAGCAGAAAAGAATAAGGATAGCTCACTCTTACTAAGGTCTAAAGGAAACCTTGCAAATATTTATTATTATACAAAAGGTTATAAGGGTAGAACTATAAAGGCCTATCTCGAAAATATTGAAATAGCTTTAAAATTAAAGGATACCACTAGATTATTTATTTTACATCATAATTTGTGTAGAGCTTTTAATGAAACTCAGAAGCCAGAAAGAAGTGCTTACCATATAGAAAAAACAGAACACTATTTAAATCTTCTTGGCAATCCACCACATTACCAAGCAAGTCATTTTCATAATATAGGCAGGATGCATCTCTTACTTAATCAACCAAATGAGGCTATAGAAAATTTTCAAAAAACAATAAACCTTTGTAAAAACACTGAATTTACGGATGCTTTACTCGAAGGTTATATTGGCTTTAAGGAAGCCTTAGCTATGAAAAAAGATTATAAAGGTGTTTACGAAGTGGCCAATATATTAGAGACTTATGAAGAAGAAAAGGATAAAACTGAAGCCAAAAGTATTATAGAATCTGTAAGTGCAAAACTAAATGTAGAGCGTTTTAAAGATCAGATAAAATCTGAAGAGTTAGAGAAAAAATTATTAGTACAAGAAGCAGAACGGAAAAATATTCTTTTGATTTTAGTTGTTGGAATCGGTTTGTTTCTCGGTGTGATTTTATGTGTAACCTATTACGCTAATAAAAGACGTAAAGTACTTGTCAATGATTTACAAGCAAAGAATAAGCAGTATTTATTAGCAAAACAAGAAAGTGACGAATTAACAAAGGCAAAGGCTAAGTTTTTTGCAACAGTTAGCCACGAGCTGAGAACACCATTATATGGTGTTATAGGTCTAAGTTCTATTTTGTTAGAGACTAACGAATTAAAAAAGCACGAAACCGATTTAAAATCATTAAAATTTTCTGCTAATTATTTATTAGCACTAATTAACGATTTATTACATATTAATAAGATTGAAAATAATAGCTTTTCAGATGAAGAGACTACCTTTAATATAATAGAACTCATAAATACAATAGTCTCTTCTTTTGAATATATTAGATTACAACATCAAAATAAGATTAAAATAAACGTCGATAAAAAAGTACCAAATTTACTTAAAGGAAATTCTGTGAGACTTTCTCAAATTTTAATGAATCTAATTGGGAACGCATGTAAGTTTACGGAAAAAGGAGTCATAGAATTAAATATTCTTACTTTAGAAAATTTAGATAATAAGGTAAAACTTCAGTTTTTAGTTAAGGATACAGGGCCAGGAATTGAGCAAAATAAAATAAGCCAAATATTTAATGAATTTACACAAATTGATTCATCTTCATCTAACTATCAAGGAACAGGTTTAGGCTTGCCAATTGTAAAGAAATTAGTAGAGCAAGCAAATGGAACAATATCCGTAGATAGTGAGCTTGGAAAAGGTACTATGTTTAAATTTACCTTAGAAATCTCTATAGCATCAGAATCAGAACAACTTACAAAAACACCTATTCTAGATTTTAAGCAATTAGCAGAAAAACGTATCTTAATTGTTGAAGATAACCGCATAAATCAAACAGTTACTAAACGCATATTAGAAAATTCTGATGTGATTTGCGATATCGCACAAAATGGGGAAGAGGCAATAACCTTAGTTAAAAATAAGGAGTTTGATTTAATTTTAATGGATATTAATATGCCAGTTAAAAATGGAATTGATGCTACTAAAGAAATTAGAACTTTTAACAAATTTATACCAATAATTGCCTTAACTGCTGTAGAAATAGAAGAACAGAAATATCAAATTTTTGACTGTGGTATGAATGATGTTATTTTAAAACCCTATGATATAGATCAATTTAAAAAGACCATTATCGCTAATATATCTCCAAAAGAAATAGATGGCCTAAAAAAAATGGCTTAGCTAATTGTTGTCATTCGACTTTAACGGTATAGGTAGAAATGAGGTCTTCATCAATATACAAATGAACATCATAGAAGCCCTTTTTATTAAACTGATGCTCTAAAGACATTAGTTTTCCCTTTATTGCTGTATGAGTTGGTTCTGTCTTCCATTGCTTATATCCGCTATCTATATAAAATTTAATATCATTTTTAGAAATTGGTTGATGAAGCTCATACCTAAAAATAACCTTTTCAGTTTCTTTTATAATATGATGCATCTTTACAGGAAGGTAGTGTGTAGCTAAATTTTTATACGCTTTACCATATATTATAGGCGAGGCTAGAAAGTTTTCAAAAGTTGGAATACGATCATCCATTAGCCACCATTTATCTTCTATAGGAAAGTGGTTAATTGCAAATAATGCTGGGTTTGCTAAAAAAAAGCCATCATTGTAGTTAAAAGTGAAGATATTACTTTCTGGATCAGGAATACCACTTGCCCAAGTTGGATCGCATAAATACCATTTATTATTTAATTTTATGGCATTCCATGAGTGATTTGGCAATTCTAAATTTTCAATATCTGTGGTGCTTACTCTGCCATAACCTTGAACAATTTCACATTCTAAATTGGCAAAACGGGCTAATTCTTTAACTAAATAGGCATAACCAGTACAAATTGTTCGTTGGTCTTTTAAAAGTTTTCTAAATAGTTTTTTTCTAAAGATAGCATTCCAATTCGTAAATTTAAGAGAGTCATTTTTAAAACGATCGCGTTTGCGTTTGTTCTGAAAGTATAAGTTATAGTCATTTGCAATATTCTCGCAAACCCACTTATATATAGACCTAAATTGTTCTACTTCAGAATCTAATTCGGCAGTAAGTTTATAAGACAGATTAGGGAGGTTAGAAAGGTTTTCACCTTTTAGTGAAGCGGCAATTTTATCTGCTTTATTAAAATTAATATGAGCAAAATCATCTCTTTGAGCATGAGTATCATATAGACATAAAATAAGGAGTATGAAAAAGAATAATCTCAATATTTAAGTAAAGTTTAGTAAATATAAGTTAGAATGATTTTGATACTACAAAGCACAATCGAATGAATGTATTAATCTTCAATTGTGCTTTTAAAGTTTTAAATCTGATGTAAAGCCTAATTTTTTTTACGTTTAGATTTATATGGTTTTGCTGTGTCTAAGGCGCCAATCATTTCAATCATATCCGTAGTTAATTCTAATTTTATGAATGTTGTATTTGCTGCAATTTTCATTTTTTGGGTTTCATAACCTAAATAACTAAAAATTAAAGTATTTCCAGTTTTAAGCTTTTTGGGAAATGTAAATTTACCATCCTCGTTAGTAACAGCTCCAATTCTAGTACCTTCTAAAGTAATATTTACACCAGGCAGAGGTCCATCTTCGTTAACAATCAGACCTGTAACTGTCCGTTCGTTATTAGAAGAATCTGCTTGTGCGCCAACAGTATTAAAAGTCATAAATACCATTATCACTAAACTCATTAAGCTTAGTGCGCTAATTTTTTTTGGTAATGCTAATTTTAGTTTCATAATATCTCTGTTTTGTTTAGTCTAAATTAATCATGTCATATAAAGATATAAAATATGATTGAGTTATCTCAATGTTTCGATGAGTAAAGTACTGGGTTTAATGAGTAAAGAGGTTTAGATAATTTAAGAATGCGTATTAATTCATTGAAGTAATACTAAAAATAAAATATGCTTGAGATGTGATTTGTGTAAAGGAATAAGTATTATATTTAAAAAAAAATAAGCTCCAAAAAACAGTAAATTAAATGAAGCCAAAAGATGCACATCTAAAAAGAATAATTGTTGATTTTAAAAAATTAACGCCAGAAATTTTAGCACTCTTAGTTGAAAAATATCCGGATGGTTATGATGATGATCAGATAGTGAAATTTAAAAACCTAAAGAATGAACTTATAGAAGCAGTAGAGGTTACCACAGAGGATACTAAATATCTCGTAAAAGTGAGCTCTAAGTTGGAGCAAACGATGGAAAACTATGATGAAGAAGATTATGAGGATTTTGCTGATGATGACCCAGATGCAGTAAGAGATCCTGAGTTAGAGCCTGGAGCGGAAGATGAAGATTTTTAATACTGAATTTATTATAATAAGATTTGAAAAAGACTACTATAAAAATGGTAGTCTTTTTTTTAGTATAACTTCCCAAATAAAAGCCGAAAAGACTAAAAAATATTCTAGACCTATAATCCATAAATTTTCTGATTTGTCTGAAGTTCCTATTCCGCTATAAGACAAATAACTTAGAATAATCACTAAGCTCCAAATTAGAGGAAACCTGTAGTTTGTAAAGACGCAAAGTGCTACTAATGTGCCAACGTACCATGGGTGAACAGTAGTACTTAAAAATAAATAACAAGTAAAAGCTAATAATATTGAAGTAACTAATTTAGGGATAGTGATATTCTTTTTAAATAACGAAAAACCTAATATGATGAGTACTGAAATAATGGGTAAGAATCTAGTGATAATTGCTATTTCATTATAGCCAGTAATACTGTATCCAATACCGCGAGCTATATAATAAATACTAGCATTAAATTCAAAGTTACCAAACCAAAGTCCAACAGTTTTAGAATAGTTATTTATAAATTCCATTGAGAAGAATGGAAGGAAAAAAACTAAAACAGTAAAGATTGTAATTGCGTAAAACAATATAAGTTTTTTGATACTGGCAACAAGCTCCTGTTTCTTTGTAAACCACCAAAAAAACAAAGGCAAAAACATTAACGGAATTAATTTTACAGATATAGAACAGGAGAAAATAACCGCAGCCCATTGCCAGTTTTTAGAGTAAAGCAAATAGAGGCTCCAAACTAAGAAGAAAATCATAACTCCTTCATAGTGAAGATTTCCTGTAAATTCTATAATAATAAAAGGGTTTAGTATATACCAAAAGATTCTATTTGAAGGTAATTTTAATCGCTCTAAAAGTTTTTTACCAAAATATAATGTGCCCAAATCAGCTGCAATAATTAATAATCTCATACCAATTACAGAACTTAAGATACTTTTGCCTGGGAAAAGATTTCCAATTACAAAGCAAAGTTGGTTAATTGGTGGGTAATTTGTAAAATGAGAAGAGCTTAAAGAACCCATGCCCTTATATAATTCTTGCGCATGAGCTACAGGAAATTCATTATTATTAATAAATGAATCTGGTGTAAATAGATAAGGGTTAAAGCCTTCTAAAATCATACGACCATCCCATATAAAGCGATAAAAATCTTGAGATAGATTAGGTATAGCGAATAAAAATAGAAGCCTAAAGAGTATAGCAGTAATAACTAATATTCTAAAGTAGAAACCTGAAGTCTTAATTATTCTAAAGGCAAAAATGAATAATGCGATATAAAGTAATACTAGTTTTAAAATATCAGTTCTAACCAGATCGTAAGCAAACCATAGATAAAAAATAGCGCTTACTAAGATAAAAAGTAAGGTTGATTTCTTGTATTTAAAAATATTAGTGAGTCCTAGCATAAAATCAAATATAAAGTTATTTAGAGTTGATAGGTAGTCGCATAAAAAAAAGATTAATAACTTTAATGAAACGAAAGTTTAAAATATGAGCCATTCCATATATTTCAATTTTATAATCAAAAGTGATAAGTTTAGTGTTTACAGAGCGATTTCACAACCCGAACATTTAGAGAAATGGTGGCCTCTAAAATGTTCAGGTATTCCGGAATTGGGTGAAGAATATAATTTTAATTTTACAGATGAGTATAATTGGTTTGCTGAAGTAAAAAGCTGTAAGCAATGGGAACATATTCATTTTAAAATGACAAAATCTGATGCTGATTGGGATCCAACAACTTTTGGTTTTAACCTAAAAGTAAAAGATAAAGGTACCTGTCTTAATTTTTTTCATAAGGATTGGCCCGAACTTAATAACCATTTTAAGCATTCTTCATTTTGTTGGGCTATGTTACTAAAAGGCTTAAAGGATTATTTAGAAAAGGGGATTGTTATACCTTTTGAAGATAGAAGCTAAGTTTACTAACTATTTAAAATTTGGAATTTTAAGATAAATCTTCTAACTTAAGTGTTTCTTTTATTACAGCCCTAACTGTATCCTAGACATTTTATACCTGCTTCTAATAAGTAAATATGCGGTATTTATTTGTGCCTCTATTTTTTTTAGTATTTGTTTTTAATTTTTCCTTTTCTCAACAGGAAAAAATGCTAGATTCGTTGTATCTCACTTGGGAAAATGAGAGTCTAAATAATTTAGATAGGGTTTTAGCTTATGATAAATTTATTTGGAATAACTACATAGATGCTAAACCAGATAGCGCTCTATTATTGTCGAAAAAATTAATAAAATTTTCAGAGGATAATAATTTTATTAAAGCCAAAGCATTAGCATTATCCACTCAAGGACAAATATTTTATAATCAAAGTAATTTTCCAAAGTCTATAGATTTACTGAAGGAAAGTTTAGAAATAAATAGGAAGTTGAATGACAAAAAGGGAATTGCTAGTGTTTTGAATAAAATTGGAAACGTGCACAAAAGCAACAATGAATATGAAATTGCGCTTGAGTTTTATGAAGAAAGTGAAACACTTTTTAGGGGTATAAATTATAATCAAGGATTAGCTGATGTTCTAGAGAATATAGGTTCTACAAACATTTATCTTGGTAATTACGAAAAGTCCTTAGTATTTCATAAAAAAAGTTTAAGGCTTGAAAGAGAGCTTGGAAATAAAAAAGGTGAAGCAACTTCATTGAATAATATTGGAATAAACTATGGAGTTCAGGGTAAGTATGATTTAGCTTTGGAATATTTTATAAAATCCTATGAAATAGAAAAGCAGTTAAATAATTATAAGTCACAAGCTTTAAGTCTGTATAGTATCGGGATGGTCCATTTAAGAAAGAACAAGAATGAGAAAAGTATAGAGTTATGTACTGAAGGATTAGAGCTAATAAAAAACACTAAATTAGTTTATGAGAAAGAATCTATGTGCTATTGTTTATACGAGGCATATAAAGCAAAAGGTGATGGGAATAAGGCTTTGTTATTTCACGAACAAATGCTTCAATATAATCAAAGTTTAAAATCAGAAGAAACAGTAAAGAAACTCCAGCAAATGGAGTTCGAAAAACAAGTTCTAGCAGATAGTTTACTTCAAGTTGAAAAAGATCTTAAGAAAGAATTTGAGTACAATACTGAAGTCAAGAAACAAAAAGATAATAGAAACTACGCTTTAGCAGGTGGTATTTTCTTTTTACTCTTATCAGGTGGTCTTTACGGAAGATGGAAGTATGTAAAAAAATCTAAAGCAATAATTGAAAAAGAAAAAGACCGTTCAGATAATTTATTACTAAATATTCTCCCATCTGAAATTGCGGAAGAACTAAAAGCAAAAGGCAGTGCAGATGCCAGAGATTTTGATTTGGTTTCTATATTGTTTACTGATTTTAAAGGGTTTACTGAGGCTTCTGAAAAGATGACGGCCAAAGAGTTGATTGCAGAAATCAACACTTGTTTTAAAGCTTTTGACCATATTTGCGAATCTCATGGAATAGAAAAAATAAAAACAATAGGAGATGCTTACATGGCAGCAGGTGGTTTGCCAGTGCCTTCAAAAGCTGCCGCTAAGGATACGGTATTGGCCGCTTTAGAAATGCAACAGTTTATATGTGATAGATACGATGATAAAACTGCACAAGGCGAAACTGCTTTTAAAATGCGAGTAGGAATCCATACAGGTCCTGTTGTTGCAGGTATAGTAGGTGTAAAGAAATTTCAATATGATATTTGGGGAGATACTGTTAATACGGCTTCTCGAATGGAAAGTAGTGGAGAAGTTGATAAGATCAATATCTCTGAAGTAACTTATAAACTTTTAAAAGATGATTCTGATTTTAAATTTGAATCACGCGGCAAAGTTAAAGCTAAAGGAAAAGGTGAAATAGAAATGTTCTTTGTGTCTAAACTTTAGAACTTAACGACTTAAAAAACACGTAGCCAAAACCAATAAAAAGCATAAGGTGAAATGGGAATAAACCAAAATCACCACCTTGGTCTCCTACAACAAAAGCACTATACATACCAAAACCAAAATAGATCATCAATAGACCTTCGATTATAACATTTGATGATATGTTTTTACGTAGGTATTTGTTGTTTTTCCAGTTGTCTTTGTACTTGCTTAAATTAAATTTTGGTGTACGTACAAAATCACTACGTTTACCTGCATGACCTTCTAATACAGCAATAGAATTATGTAACGAAAACCCCATTGCTATTGAAAAGAAGGTAAAAAACATACCTACATAACTGAAGAATTTTTTAAAACCACTTCCATAAATATTACGATACATAAACCAATAACATACAAAGAAAATTAAAGTGCTTATTATAAAGAAACTCATAATGTAGAAGTAGTCTCTTAGATGTGCATACTCGTTCTTAATATAAAGCATCGGAATACTTAAAATAGCAACTGTAAAAATGCTTAAAAACATAGTACTATTTAGTAAATGAAGTAAACCGTGAATTTTTGTTTTAGTCGATATATTATCGGACTTAACAACACGCCAAAGCATTTTCCTAAAATTTTCCGCACCACCTTTATTCCAACGAAATTGCTGCGATCTTGCAGCGCTAATAACTACGGGTAATTCTGCAGGAGTTTCTACATCTTCAAGGTATTTAAATTCCCAATTTTTTAATTGTGCTCTGTAACTTAAATCTAAGTCTTCCGTAAGTGTATCACCTTCCCAATTTCCTGCATCAATAATGCAGTCTTTTCTCCATACACCAGCTGTTCCATTAAAATTAATAAAGTGGCCTTTACTGTTTCTCCCTACTTGTTCTAAGGTAAAGTGGGCATCTAAGGCAAAAGCTTGTATTTTTGTTAATAAGGAATAATTTCTGTTAATGTGCCCCCATCGCGTTTGCACAACACCAATTTTTTCATTCTTAAAATAAGGAATTGTACGCTTTAACCAGTTGGGTTGCGGTAAAAAATCTGCATCAAAAATGGCGATGAACTCACCTTTAGCTATTTCTAAACCTTCTTTGAGTGCTCCAGCCTTAAAGCCGCTTCTGTCAGTTCTTGTAATATGTTTTATGTCTAATCCTGATGCTGCAATTTTTTCTATGTGCGCTTTTGTTGTAGCTACAGTTTCGTCAGTAGAATCGTCTAAAACCTGAATCTCTAATTTGTCCTTAGGATAGTCAATTAATGCAATATTGTCTAAGAGACGATCCATAACATACATTTCATTGAATACTGGGAGTTGTATAGTTACGTAAGGAATTTCATCTGGATTAGACAAATCAAATATGTCACAATCTTCCCTTTTCTTTTTTGACGATAAATAATTGTAAAGCAGATTTAATTGCGCTAAGGCGTACATAAAAATGAGCACTATGGCAATGGTGTAAACAACTATAATGAAATATTGTAAATAAATCACTTAAAACTATATTTAAAGATCCATGTAAGGATTTTAACGCCAGCAAAGATAGCACCTTTTACCGTACCTGAAACTTTTGAGACACCTATTCTGTTTCTATAATTAACTGGTATTTCTCTGTAACTCAATTTTTGTTTTAATGCTTTGAGTTGCATTTCTACCGTCCAGCCATAAGTCTTATCTTCCATTTTTAAGCCTAATAGTTTGTCGTATTTGATAGCTCTAAATGGTCCTAAATCTGTAAATGTTGAACGGAAAAATAACTTCATTAAACTAGTTGCTAACCAATTACCAAAAATTTGTGGACCTGTCATAGAGCCTTCTTCTCTGAGTTTTTTGTCCCGAGCACCAATTACAAAGTCGATATTCTCTTCAATTATAGGTTGTACTATTTTTGTTAATTCTTCCGGAAAATCACTATAGTCACCATCTAAAAAAACAATAATATCTGGCTTATCTTTTTGTTTAGAGATATAATCCATACCCTTTAGACAAGCATAACCATAACCTTTTCGATGTTCTTTTAAAACAGTTGCTCCAGCGTTTTTAGCATTGATCTCAGTATTATCTGTAGAATTATTACTAACAACAATAACCTCATCAACAATTTGAGGGATATCTTTAATGACAAGAGGAATAGATTCTTCTTCATTAAAAGCAGGAATGATGACTTTAATTTTGGCCATTAACTTTTTAAATCTGATAATTTGTTTTCTTTCTTAAATGACTTTAAGTCTGTCCATTCTTTTATGCGTTCACCTTTAGAATATTTTACAGCAGAAGTTAACTTTTCGTTTGTATACTTTAAGCAATAGCCATTTTTTTGATTGTTGCTTAACTGGCATTTATGATTAATCTTCCCATTTGTATCATAAAATAGCCACCAGTTAGATCTCTTTCCGTTTACAAAATGACCTTCCGACGCTTTATTTCCATTTGGTTGATAATATTGCCAATAGCCAACAAATGTATCTAATTTAAACTCACCATCTTTTTCTAATGCGCCATTTTCAAAATAAAATTTCCAGTAGCCTGAGGCTTTACCATTAATAAAATGACCTTCATCTTTTACAATTCCTGTAGAATAATACGATTTCCAAAATCCTACTTTTAAACCATTTTTGTAATGTCCGTCTGATTTTAAGTTCCCGTTAGAATTATATATCTCCCAGTAATCCGTGCGTTTGTCATTACTGTAATTTCCTTTTTCGATATTATAAATACTATTGTTAATAACCCAATAACCAGTTTTTAACCCATTAGTATAATGGCCTTCTTTAATTAGTTTGCCCTTTGTATTGTAAAATTCCCAGAATCCATCGCGCTTACCATTTTTAAAATGGCCTGCCTCAGAAAGTTGTCCATTTTGGTGATAAGACTTCCAAAAGTCTGTTTTAATCGTGTTTTCAATCCATCCTTCAGATTCTAGTTTTCCATTTTCAAAAGGAATCTTCTGGTAAACCTTCTGTGCAAAGGCATAAGTAGAACATAAAAAAAGAAGAATAATTATTCGCATTATTTTTGATTTACAAGTTCCATTAGGTCAACATCGTTGCCTAATAAAACTTCAGTCGGATTTATTCGTCCTTTCATACTATCATTCTCTAATTTTAATACACCTCTTGGGCAAACTGCAGAACAAATACCGCAGCCAACGCAGCTAGAGCGTACAATGTTTTCACCTTTTTGAGCATAATGTCTTACATCAATGCCCATTTCGCAACTGTTAGAACAATTACCACAAGAAATACATTGTCCTCCATTTGTTGTGATTCTAAATTTAGAAAATAAACGTTGTTGAAATCCTAGAATAGCTGCCATAGGACAACCAAAACGACACCAAGAACGACTTCCTAATATTGGGTAGAAACCCGTTCCGATAACTCCAGAAAATATAGATCCAATATAAATGCCATAAGCAGATCGTAATGCACCTCCTTTAATATAGAACACATTATCTGTTGTTCCTGTAAAATGCATAATTAGTAATAACGCTATGACTGTAAAGAATCCAATAGCTCCGTATTTTGCATCCTTTCCAAGTTCTTGCCTTTTAAAATACATAACTCCTGCAAATACTAAAGTCAAAAATCCTATGACCAGAGAAATAAATACACCTCTTGTGAGCCAAAAATCATTTTTATCATAGCCTAAATAGGTGTAAATCATCGCAGTTGTCATTACTACAGAAAAGACTAAAACTAAATGAATTAACCAACGTTCTATTTTCCAAGCCGACATTTTTTTAGATGATAAATGTCTAAAAGAGTCACCAGCAGTTTCTGCCAATCCTCCGCAACCACAAACCCATGAACAATACCAACGCTTACCGAATTTATAGGTTAAAATTGGTGATATAACAAAGATGGTTATGATACCAAAAAGGATTAATGCTAATCCAATATTTCCATTAGATAGAAATCCATTTACAGACCATTCATCAAAAATATAATAGTTAAGCGGCCACATTGATTTTAAATCATAGTAAGGTAAATCGTTATTCATTACATACATGAATTCAGGAATCAAAAAGGCAAAACCTAATTGAAAAAACATTACTGAAACCGTACGAATTTGCTGGTAACGGTTGTGCCTGTATTTAAGAATGAATTTATAGCCAAAAGCTAAAATTGCAACCGTGTAAAGCGTTCCATATACAAACCATTGACTTGCGTTTCTTCCGCTTAATAATTGACTTAGAGGATCAAATAAACTTATTAGACCTGTATTAGCAGATCCATCTGCCGCTAATCCTAAGTATTGTGGATAAAAGTAAAGTACAATATAAAAACCTGTTAGAATAACACCAACTATCCAGCCCCAAACTCCACGCGAAGAAATAGATTTAAACCATTGACCATCGTTTTTTACCCCTTCAAGTTTTGTTAAATAAGCTTCTCTAGAGTATACTAAGATACCTAAGGCAATAAAGCTAAGCGATAGTGATAAAAACAATCCTTTATTTGGGAAATTTGTATTGAAAAGTGCTAATGTTAATATAAATAGACCAACAACTCCAATTGCTAAAGCTACTTTCTGTTTTGTGGTAATATCTAAAGCATCTGGTTTTGCTAAAGACATACTGTGATTTAATTTATTACTCATTTTTAGACGGTTTGTAGTTGGTTATTGTATGCAGAAAGAATATTAGTTTCAAATTTTGAATAAAATTCAGGGTCAAAATTAGCTTCAGATAAATGATTCATTACGTAATCTATATCTCGTTTCTCAGTTAACCAGTTATCAAAAGTTTCATGACGCATTCTAATTCCGAAGGTATTAATGCCTAAGAATTCATTTGTGTCTTTATGATATGCTACTGTGATACATTTAGTGTCATCTGCGTGTTTCCAATGAAAATGTTGCTCGTGCTCTGGTCTGCCTTTAGCTCCAAATACCCAACCATAGGTTTGATATTCTATATCCATAAACTTGGCAGAGTTAAACCAATGACCTGGTTTATATTCAATGCGATTACCACAAATGGTTTGCGCTAAAGTTTCCCCCATCATTCGGCCAGTGTACCATACTGCTTCAATTGGTCTTCGGTTACCAATGGCTTCGTGTTGTTCTGCGCAATCACCAATGGCATAAACATTAGGAATATTAGTTTCTAAGAAACGATTTACTTTGACTCCGCGACCTGTTTCAATATCTGAATCTTTTATAAAATCAATATTTGGGGAAACACCTGCCGTCAATCCAACAACATTACATGGTAATTCTTCTCCTGTTTCTTCAATAATTACTGATTTAACCTTTCCGTTTTTGTCAGACTTTATTTCTTTTAGATTGGTTGATAATCGTAAATCAATATGATGATTATTAATATGTCTATTAATCATTTCACTTTCACCTTCAGGTAAAACACCATTCCAAAAACTAGATTCACGTACTAAAAATGTCACAGGAATACTTCTCGAATTTAACATTTCGGCAAGCTCAATACCTATTAAACCACCACCAACAATAACTGCACGTTTACAGACATCTTTATTGGGAGCATGCTTTTCAAGATTTTCTAAATCCTGTTTATGATACATCCCCATAACACCATCCAAGTCTTGACCTGGCCAACCAAATTTGTTTGGTTTACTTCCTGTAGCAATGACTAATTTGTCATAGGTTAATAAATCTCCTTCAGCGAAATGCAGTTTTTTAGATTTTGTTTCAACTTTTTTGACATAACCTTTTTTCAGTTCTATTCTGTTCTTTTTCCAGAACCAATCTTCGTAAGGTTGTGTATGCTCAAACTTCATGTGTCCCATATAGACATACATCAATGCAGTACGAGAAAAGAAATAATCTGTTTCGGCTGAAACTATAGTTATCTTTTTGTCTGATAATTTTCTAATATGTCTGGCCAATGTAACTCCAGAAATACCGTTTCCAATTATAACTATGTGCTCCATATGATTGTGGTTGTTAGTTAGTACTATGTCGAAACTAAAGGTAATAACTTAATTGGGTATTCTTATTTATATCAGTTTTAAATTAAAAAATAGTGTAAGGTTTTTTTACAAAGAGAGACGCTAAAAATCTTTTTAAATTCTTGTAAGTCCATGATTTTAAGTACGACATAAGTGCCAAGAAATAACGAAAATCAACATTATGAAATTATATAGCTTTTGCTTAACCGTATTATTAACCTTTAGTTTAAGTGGGCAGAATTTAGAAAATTTCTTTTCTAAGACAGATTCTTTTATGAGCGATCATGTTAAGGATGGGAAAGTAGCTTATAAGGCTATTGATAAAGATCAAACTTCATTAAATGAACTTCTTAAAATTGCTGAAGAAGTTTCAGTTAAAGTAGCGGATGCAAATAATTATCAAGCTTTTTGGATTAATGCCTACAATCTATCTGTTATAAAAGGAATTATAGAGAACTACCCAACTAAGTCACCATTGGATAATAAAGGCTTTTTTGATAAAACAACTTATAATTTGGGCGGAAAAACTATTACTCTAAATGATATTGAACACAAACTACTAAGAGGAAACTTTAAAGATGCACGTTTTCACTTTGTATTAGTTTGCGGTGCAGTTGGTTGTCCACCATTAATAAATAAGGCATATCTGCCAGAATCTTTAGATGTACAATTAGAAAACCAAACTAAGCTAGCACTAAACGGATCTTTCTTAAAAGTAAATGCAAAAAAGAAAAGAGTTGAAGCTTCTGAAATTATGAAGTGGTACAAAGAAGATTTTACAATGAATAATAAATCAGAAATTGATTTTATAAACGAATACAGAATTGAAAAACTGTCAAAAGATTTTAAGCTTAGTTATTTCTCATATAACTGGAGTTTGAACAAACAATAACTGAACAATAAATAATATAAACAACCAAATAAGTTAGTAATGAAAAAATTAAATATAGTATTAGTGGCAGTTATGATCTCTTTCTTGGGATTTGCTCAAGAGGATGAAGATGCACAGAGGAGTGTTATACAAGAATACACTCCCTCAAAACTCCTAAATAAAGGACAATGGGATATTAAATGGTTTAATAATCTTTATACACAAACTGAGAGTACATTTAGCGAAGGAACAGAACCTAGACAGACATTTTTTACCTCTACAGTAGATGTTTTTACAGGAGTATCTGAGAGTAATAGATTTAATATTGGGTTGCTATTAGAGTTTAGATCTAATGTTATTAATGACAGAAATGCATTAGATGTATTTTCTTTTGATGGAGAATCTGGCACAGCACGTTCAGGTTTTACATCTTTTGCGCCAGCAGTAAAGTTTAATCCCTTAAAGAACGTATCAAACTTTACAATACAGACAGCTTTTCATATTCCGTTAATTGATCAGGAAACTGATGGCGGTGTGTTTTTAGATCAGAAAGGATTTATTTTTCAGAATCGATTTTTTTATGATTATACCTTTCCGAGTGGAAACTGGCAAATTTTCACAGAGTTAAATACGGAGTATAATTTTGGAAAAAAATCTGAGCAAGATAGCAATTTTGATACCATAGAAGGAAGTTTTGCTAACAACAGTTTGCTTTTAACGCCAGGTGTATTTTTAAGTTACTTTCCGAGTAGTAAATTTACTATTCTTGGATTAATGCAACATCAACAACGTATAGATACTGGTAATAATTTCGAACAAGATTTTACTGCTATTGGAGGCGGAGTAAAATACCAATTAACTAAGGTTTTAAATATAGAGACTTTATACACAAACTTTGTAAGAGGAAATAATACAGGATTAGGACAAACTTTTAATATAGGATTAAGAGCATTGTTTTAAGATTTACATAAATTAGGCACTTATTACGATTCATATGAGAATTTTTAAGTGCTTAATTATTGGAGTTTTACTTATAGCGTTATCAGCGTGTAACGGTCAGGTAGAAAAAATAAATGGTGTTAGTTTTGTCGCATCAGGTGGTTCAATAGATCAAACAAACGTGCAGCCTGTAGTAAATGTCAATGCTAATTATGCAGCTATAATGCCATTTGGGTTTATGAGAAGCTTAGATCATGCTGAAATTATTCATAATACAGAGCGGCAATGGTTCGGTGAAACGAGAGCTGGTGCAAAACAATATATAGATGAGCTTCGAAAGAAGCAAATTAAGATAATGGTAAAGCCTCAAATTTGGGTTAGAAGAGGAGAGTTCACAGGACTCATTGAAATGGCAGATGAAACTAATTGGAAACTTTTAGAGAAATCTTACACTAGTTTTATTATTGAGTACGCTGAGCTTGCAGAGGAAGTGAATGCTGAAATTTTATGTATTGGTACGGAACTTGAAAATTTTGTAAAAAACCGACCAGAATATTGGAATACTTTAATTACCAAGATTAAAACTATTTATAAGGGTAAATTGACTTATGCAGCAAATTGGGATGAATATAAACGGACACCATTTTGGGATCAATTAGATTACTTAGGTGTAGATGCTTATTTTCCAGTAAGTGATAAACAAACACCGAGTTTTGAAGATTGTATGGAGGGATGGAAAAAGCACAAGCCAGTGATAAAAGATATGTCCATAAAGTATGAGAAGCCAATTTTATTTACAGAGTATGGTTATAGAAGTGTAGATTATTCAGGTAAAAAGCCATGGGTTTCTGATCGAAGCATGAATAAAGTAAATCTAGATGCTCAAGTCAATACAACTAAGGCGTTGTATGAAACTTTTTGGAAGGAAGATTGGTTTGCAGGTGGTTTTATCTGGAAATGGTTTAACAGCTATGAAAAAAGTGGTGGTATAGACAACCCAATGTTTACACCGCAAAATAAACCGGTAGAAAGTACAATTAAAAGTTATTATAAAAACGAGTGATGAAGGTAATTAAGTGTCTATTTTTTCTATTATGTCTAAGTTCATGTATTGTAGATGATCCTGTAAAACTTATTTTAAATGATAATATTACATTATTAGATGAGTTAGAAGGGAAGAACTTTATTACTGATGCTGTAATTGCATGCGCAGCAAATGATATTGATAATACGGATTTACTTAACGTATATTTTTACCCAGAAACTGGTGCAACTAACTTTAAGTTTTATGAAACAAATATCTTTAATGTAGATCCTAATAATTTTGAAAACTACGTTCTACTAAATATTGAAGATGAACCTTTTTTAGATGGTACCCTTAGACAATTTAAGAGAAGTTTTAATAGAGAGCAATGGATCATAGTGACTTACGAACTCAATGATCGTATTAATATTTCTACACCTATCCGTACAAAAAATGTGCTTCAACCAACATTATGGACTGATGAAGTTATGATTAATCAAGACCAAACAGGAATGCCTAGTTTTGATTGGACGGCACATTCTGAAGCTAATAATGCTATATTTTTTGAGATAGTCACTACAGTAAATGATACAGTATTATCTGCTACTTATACTAACGATAGTGAATTTCAATATTATAATTTAAATAACGTTGTTCTAAATATTACAGAAGGTACACCAGAAGGACTAGAACCAGGAGAAATTTTTAATATTACTATAATGGATGTTAGTATAGATAATTGGGTAAATACAGTCTATAAACGTGAGTTTATAGCTGAATAATAATATACCATAAAATTAGTAAGTTTATTAATTGAAGACGACCAAAGAGTCAATTAACCATTACATGAAACGTATACTTCTTTTACTAATTCTAGTCTCTAGTTATATAAATGCGCAAAACTTTAAGGTAGCAGATTTAAAAATACAGGGTAATAAAAAATTGAAATCTTCTTTTATTAAGAAGGTGTCTAATGTAAAACCTGGAGTGGTATTAGATTCATCAATAATTGAGGAGGACATAAGACTTTTAAAACGTTTACCTTCAATTGCACATGCCTACTATCAAGTTTTTCCGGCTGAATCACCAAATGAATATAACGTGTTTTATAACATTGAAGAAAATTTCACAATTATTCCTTCTGCGAATGTTTATACCACAAATGATGATGAATTTGCATATCGATTAGGCTTGTATGAATTTAATTTATTTGGTCAGAATATTACATTTGGTGGTTTTTATCAAAAAGATATTTATGATTCTTATGCCTTTAATTTAAGAGCTCCATTTCTATTTTCTCGAAAATTAGGTTTGGCCATAAACTTCCAGAATTTAACCACACAAGAACCTGTCTTTTTTGACAATACGACTGCCGATTATAAATATAATAATGAGTCGATAGAAGTTTTGGGTTTATATCAAATTGACTTTAATAATAGAATTGAAGCGGGACTCAATTTTTTTACAGAAGATTATGAGTACAAATCTGGGGCTACAAATCCAAATATTCCACAGGCATTACGTGTAAAAAAGATGCTTTATAAGTTAATTTATGAATATAATAACCTCAACTACGATTATCAGTATATTGAAGGCTTTAGGAGTATTTTCAATTTTCAATATGTACATTCAACAGATGATGCTCAGCTACCAGATTTTTTAATTGGATGGAATGATTTTCAATATTTTAAACGTTTCGGAAAAAGGGGAAACTGGGCAAATAGATTACGATTAGGAATAGCGACCAATGATGAAACACCGTTTGCACCATTTGCCGTAGATAATAATCTGAATATTAGAGGTGTAGGTAACATTATAGATAGAGGTACTGCTGCAATTGTTTTAAACACAGAATATCGTCATACGCTATATGAAAAAGGTTGGTTTGCCTTACAAGGGAATGCTTTTATTGATGCCGGTAGTTGGAGAAACCCTGGTGGTGATCTTGGCGATTTTGGTGACTCTCAAAACTTGCGTGTTTACCCAGGTTTAGGTCTTCGTTTCATTCATAAAAAAATATTCAACGCTATTTTTAGAATAGATTATGGAATTGGTATTACACCAGATTCTACACAAGGACTAGTATTTGGAATTGGTCAGTATTTTTAATCGCCTATTTCAATGGCTTTAAAATCTTTAATGGCTTGATTAGGTTCTATAATATTATAGCCTTTCCAAAAATTAGGATCATATTGCTTTAGATATATTGGTGTTACCAGTGCATTTTCTTTAAAGGTTTTAAAGTCAGATTCTGAAATTATTTCTGTTTCAAAAATCACGAGTTCTGTTTTTTCAATATTTCTAACTACAAAATTAATATCACCTTTTAGTTCATTTTGTTTACGACGTCCACTAACATTTTTGTTTTTTTCAATAACCTTAAAAGGACGTCTTACGCCAACTTGTTCTCCAAATGTCTCATCTATATATTTTAGAGCATATTTATCATTACTGTTTTTTTCAAAAATGATAGTCCCTTCTTTTAAATACTTTTTCATTGATATACCGAGCAAGGCAAAACGACTTAGAGGTTTTACATTTTTATAATCAACTCTTAAAATGGCAAAGTCGGCCGTGTTTACATAAATGGTGCCAGCAAAATCTTCACTGCGCTTTGGTTTAAAGGTTATGACGTAAACAAACATATTATTGATATATGCATAATCTGATATTTCAAATTCGTAACGTCTAGATTTATGAATAAAGTTGAGGTCATTTTCTTCATCAATGAAGTTGTTGTTTTCAAAATTGTGTATCATCATTTTGCGCCAGCGTAAGAAACCAAGTTTTCTAATGGAGTCTTTTTTCTTTTTTTCAGCGATAATGGCTTCAGTAACTTTATTTTCTTTCTCTTTTTTATCACCAAACATTGAAGAATCCATTTCTTCTTTAACACTAAACCATCCCGATTTTATTTTAAAGTAAGAATCGCGCTTTACATACTTTTTAAAGATATCATTAAATCGTTTTTCATAATTATCTAAATTAATTTCAGAGGACTGGTCATTTAAACGGCATGCTTTTAAGATTTCCATTTTCTGATATTGCTTAGGTTCAATCTTCCCGTACAATTCGCCTAAGATTTCCGTGTGATTGCTATTGCTTTTTGGTACAATATCTAATAAACTATCAATCAGTTGCTGATTAATTTCTGGAATGGATGATTTCCCTAACGTTACATCATATTTATCCATTTTGGTATAATACGATTCTCTAAAAAATAATTTGCGCTTGGCATATTCAAATTCGTAATTAGTGGCTAAACCTTCTTTAATTTTATTGAGGATTTCGTCAATAGTATATTCTTTATTTGTGACTAAAACTTCATCTAGACTAAAGGTTTTAGGTTTTAAATAAATGATTTCACTATTAAAGTCAAACAATAGGACTTGCTTTTGCTCATAACCCAAACAGCTAATAACTAATGCGTCGTCAGATCTTATCTTACGTTTTATAGTAATATTAAACTCACCATTGTCGTTACTAATAACTCCAGATTTTGAATTGAATTGAATCGAAGCAAATGGAATAGGTTCTTTTGTAATAGAATCTAAAAGTTTTGAAGAAAACGTTTCTTGGCCATAAGTGATTGATGTTAAAATAAAAGTGAGGCTGATTAGAATGTGATTGATTTTCATTTTGATTGATTTTGACGGCAAAGTATTAGATTGAAACAATTATGAAGCCTATTTTAAATCTTTGTTAAGTAAGATTTATCTTAAGTTTAACAACTTTAAGAATAATTAAGAATCTTAGTTTATCCATACTTTATACCTTAATTTTAGCATAGGAAAAAAATAAAAAATGAGAATATTAGCGATTGGTGATATCCATGGAGGGTTAAAAGCTTTGGTACAAGTTCTAGAAAATGCCAAAGTTACTAATGAAGATACACTTATTTTTATGGGTGATTACGTAGATGGCTGGAGTGAATCTGCCCAAGTTATTCAGTATTTAATTGAGTTATCAAAGATTAATACATGCATATTTATAAAAGGCAATCATGATGTGTGGTGTGAGCAATGGTTAGCGGAAGATTTTGTAAATGAAACTTGGTACATGCATGGCGGTAAAGAGACTATTGAAAGTTATGCTGGCTTCTCCAACGAACAGAAAAAGACGCATCTTCATTTTTTTGAGAGCATGCCTTTATATTACCTAGATGATAAAAAACGTTTATTTGTACATGCAGGTTTTACATCAATGCAAGGTGTGGAACGTGAGTTTCAAGTTCAAAGTTTTTATTTTGACCGTACACTTTGGGAAATGGCATTAACTATGGATAGCCGAATAAAAAGAGATTCAAAACGTTATCCAAATAGACTTAAACATTATTCAGAAATTTACATTGGTCATACACCAACCATAAACTATTTTAAAATGCATCCTATGAACGCAGTAAATGTTTGGAACATTGATACTGGTGCGGCTTTTACAGGTAGATTATCTGCAATAGATATAGAGACAAAAGAAATCTTTCAAAGTGATATTTTGAAAGATTTGTATCCTAACGAAAAAGGTAGAAATAAATAACTAATTTAATTTAAGACTTCCCTTTAATTTAAAGTCATCTGCAATAGCATTTTCTTTCATTTTTTTGAAAAAACTAGGTGAGTTAAATTTTACACCATAATCAGTGCGATCAATGGTGATATCAAAGGTTAATTCTGAATAAACTTCATCTAACTTTATCGTGAACGTCTCGGTTTTTGTAATATCTTTTATAGTCAGCTTACCTCTTAATTTGGCAGTTCTATTTTGTATTCTTACAGCGTCCTCTAACAAAAAAATGGCTTTTGTGTAAGTCTTCACTTCAAAAAAATCTTTGCCTCTTAAATGACTTTTTAAATCTTTGTTTTCGTGGTTTAAGCTTTTCATGTCTATGACTATTTTAAGTGTTTTAATTGAGTCATTCTCAATGAGAATTTCTCCACTTTTTGCTTTTAATGTTCCTGAAAGAGCGTATGCATTAAAAGCGGCTTTACCTGTCCATTCTAAAGTGCTTTTTTTTGTGTCGATTGATTTACTCTGCCCAAACGTAAGTATTGATATTAGGGAGCATATGAATAGGGTTGTAATATTTTTAATTCTCATAATTATTGGTTTAAAAGATTAGATGTTGTGTTAATAGTTTCGTAGCCGCATACAGTATCTCCGTTTTCATTGATTCCAATAAAGTACCACATGGCCCAACCTCCAAAGAGCCTTTTGTCTACACGCCAATTTTTAGACCATACATAGGGTTCGCCTTGTAGCAAGATTTGTTTTTTTGTCCCAAAGTTTTTGTCTAAATCTTTTAGACCATAGGATTTACGGAGATGCCATTGGTTGTTGTAAAATAAGTAGGCGCCATACTCTATTATTTTAACGGCACTATTTTTAGATAAAATGGCAGTGGCATGCTTCCAATAGTATTTGTCTTTTATTTTAATAGGATCATTTTCTTTAGGAAAATGTATCACTTCAATTGCGACTTCTAAATTTTTCAACTTTTCAGGTATAGTTTCATTTTCCGGTGTTCCGTAATCTACTTGTCCTGTAGCAAGTTGAATAAGAAAGCATAAAGCGAATGTGAAGTTTGTTTTCATCTTTATAAGATTTTTTAATTGATGAAACAAAGATGCTGTAATACCTAACGCAAGTCGACTCGATTAAAGATTTGAGACCTTTTTTAGAAATAATATAGGTTTCAATTAAGAAGATGAGACCAGCTTTATTAAGCTTTTAGGGCACTTGGTGGTTTACCTGTTAATTTCTTTACAGCACGATTAAATGAGGCTTTTGAGTTAAAACCAGCTTCAAATGCCAAACTTAATAATGTAAAATTGCTGTTTTTCGGATCTTTTAAAAGCCTTTTTAATTCTTCAATGCGATATTGATTAATAAAATCATTGAATTTTTTTTCGAATATAGTATTAAGGCACCTTGTAGTTAAATACGATTTTTCGTTAAGTTGCTTAGAAAAACTAGAAAGCGTAATATCGGGATTTTTATAGGCTTTCTTTTCCTTCATTAAAATTGTGATTTTTGATGCTATGTTTTCTAATTGTAGCTTTTCTTTAGGATCTAAAACCGTCTTTAACCTTATAACCTCATTGTCTTTTTTATTAAACCCAGCGATACCTAACCAATATGTAATTAATGCCATACCGATAAAAATAGGATAGTGATAAAAACGATTGAAAGCATAATTAAAGAACAAATAATCTATCATTACTATTACAATAACACCGATCGCATAGTACTTCATGATTTTTAATAATCGTTTTATCCACTTTGTGTTTTCAACAATTATCATATAGCCTTGAGAATTTGTTTTTTGCAGTAATTTTTCAGATTTATGGATGTAGAATGCAATGAGCGCTGCACTTATAAGATATTGCGTTGGTAACTGCATCCAAACAATATAGCCCCAATATCCAAGCCAAGAGAGACTCTCACGACTACCATCCCAAAAGAAATTTTGTGATTTAATAAAGTTACTCCAAACGAATTCTATAATTACTGGAACAAAATGAATCAAGTCTTTATTGAAATTAATTTTAAATTTTGGTGTTACATAAGCTTTAATAAAAAAGAAAATTAGAGCACCATAAATCCAATTATACTCTAATAATATATGATACCAAGTGTCATAGTAACCAACACCAAATAATTTGAGGACTTCCACTAAAAGTCTATATGCAAAAAACCAAAGAATTACTGCTAAAAATTTATTAGCAGTTTGATTTATGTTTTTGTTTCTCCATAAAATAAACCCATAAATAATACCTTGAATAGCTCCAATAGATAAAAGAATGACAAGAAAAATCTCAAGAGGTTTCATCTCTCTAAAGATACATAAGATGATTTAGGATGCAATAGTCTTTTTATAGTATCGGTGTAAATCTTCGGCTGAAGCACCAAACCATTTTCTTATGTAAATAGTCCAAAAGTGGTATTGTACTTTCCATACTCCATGCTTTTTATACAGCCGCGCTGAAGTTTTTAGTTTTTTATTTATGACTACAAATTCATCTCGAGAATAGAGTTCGTTTATTAAAATATTGTCTTCATAGATGATGTAACGCTCGTCATAGCCACCAATTTCATTAAAAAGTCCTTTAGTTATAAATTGACTTTGATCTCCACCTCTGCAAGCGCGCCAACTAAATTGTGTTAACCAACTTGCCAGACGCAACCACCAATGGTTACTGTCAAATTGCATTCTAAAACAGCCTGCATTATTGCCATTTTTTACTTCATTTAGTATTAATGTATCGTACCTGTTTGGCGGAAAAGAATCGGCGTGTAAAAAGTAGAGGATACGCCCTTTCGCTATTTTTGCACCAGCATTCATTTGTTTAGCTCTTCCTTTTTCAGAATTTATGAGAACTATATCTAAATTTAAATCTTTAACTATCGCAAGTGTTGCGTCTGTGCTGCCTCCATCAACAACAATAATCTCGGATATTGAATTTAATGAAGTATTATCAATGAGATAAAAGATCAACTCTTTAATTGTTGCAGACTCATTTAAAACGGGTATTATAATACTTATCATACACTACTTACGAAAAAACTATGCCGTGAGTTTTAATTGTTTAGTTCCCAACTGTAATCTTTAAAGTTCTTTTTTGCTTTATCAGAAATAGTTATCTCAGAATATTGATTTATAAAGTCGATAAGAGATCCGTTTTGTTCAAAATCCTTTTTAAACCATTTAAAGATTTTGGATAGTTTTACATTATTTTGAGAAATCTCATTTTTTGAAGTATCAGAGAGAAATTCTTTAGTAGCATTGGTAAGTTGTTCTTCTAAATTCTCAGCATTGAAGGCTTCGTTTTGTAATTTAGGACAAGATTCTGAAGCACAAACGATTGCAAAATGAATTCGTGGTTCGTCCATTTTTCGTAGGATCTTATGTTCAATATCATTAAGATTAAGCCATTTATCACCAAATTTCCAAAGTCGTTGATCCCAAGGATCTTTAATGTCTTTGATGCTTTTTAGTGGGTAATTCCGAATTATTAAATCTATCGTTAGAGCATTGTAGGCGTTAATCCAATAGGCGAGTAATTCGTTTTGCGGTCTTTTGGTGACTAAATTTCTTTTTTCGTAAGAAATTTTTAAAAGCTTAATATATCCCAACAACTCTATATGTTCTTCTTTAAAACTATCGTAGTTAACGTCTCCATTTTCAGAAACGTGTTTTTGAAGAAGTTCATCCCAAAGTTGGTGTTCTGTTAGGATTCGTTTACTTAATATTTGATTGAATCCTAATGAATCATTTTCACTAATAATATTTTCCTCTATTATTTCAGTATTCTCAGCTTTAATATCATCTTTTTTTTCAGTCAAATCAGGAACTTCAGTCACTATTAAAGCTTTGTTTTTTGGTATTTTTTGTTTTTCAATCGTATTTTTTGTTCCTGAGCACGAACTTAGAAACAAGATTAATACTATGATTGCTATATGTTTCATATATATTTATTCTTTGAAGAGATTACTGCCTTCACAGCAATGACAACTTATTTTTTTAATGGATATAATTCCTGACTTACAAAATCTTTTGGAAACGTTTCATCACCTTCAAAACCTAATTCTATATCTCTACCACTGTGCGGTATATAGTTTGTTTTAAAAATGTAATCCCAAAGACTTAATGTTAGTCCAAAATTAACACCATACCTTACATGTTGAGGAAGATCTTTAGCATGATGCCAAATGTGCATTTTCGGATTATTGAAAATGTATTTTAGAAATCCATAATCCCATCCTAAGTTCGCATGGTTAAGATGACCTATTGCGATACTGAAGAAATAAACAATAGCAACATCTTGTGCATCAAAACCACCTATAATAGCAATCGGAATATATAGAAGTGATTTATAAACTACAGGTTCCATCCAATGGTAACGTAGATGTGCGGCAAAGCCCATTTCTTTAACTGAGTGATGTACTTTATGAAAATTCCAAAGCCACTCAAATCGGTGTAATAAACGATGCGTATTCCATTGTACAAAATCTGAAACTATAAAGAAAATAGTTAAACCTATCCATTTTGGTAGATCATCCACATCAAATACTTGAAGGCCAGAAATTGTTAATCCTAAACTTGATAAAATATCGCTAAAAAACGCTGCAACCGTATTTGATAAGGCAATAAGAATTATAAGATTGAGTATAAAAAAGTTGAAAAACATGTAAAAAGTGTCTAACCAAAAGTCCTTTCTAAATATAGATTGATTTTTTCGCCATGGAAACACAATTTCTAACAACCAAACGATAAGTGATATAGCAATAAGACCATAAAAATAATTATCCCAATGATTGAGATCAATGAGTTCGTATTTAAGATAGTTCCAGTATCCCGAATATGAATTTTTTATTATGTCTATGTACTTTTCCATGTGTAATTTAAACGTGGGACTCTACTTTAAAGTTGTTCAATTAATTCTGTAAATAGCTTAATCATATCTGGTTCTGCTTTTGCAGCCATTGCAATTATTTCTCCAATATCAACAGGTTTTAGATTATCAGGATCACACTCATCAGTTAATACTGAAACAGCGGATACTCTTAAGCCTAAATGGTTAGCAACTATGATTTCTGGAACAGTGCTCATACCAACAGCATCAGCGCCAATAATTTTAAGCATTCGGTACTCAGCACGCGTTTCTAATTGAGGACCAACAACACTTGCGTAAACTCCTTTGTGTAACGTTACATTGTGCTTGTTTGCTATAGTTTCAATTTTAGAATTAATTTCTGCATCATAAGGGGCGCTCATGTCTGTGAAGCGTTCTCCTAATTCAGACACGCCTTTAAATGCTAGTGGTGAGTTACCTTGTAGATTAATATGGTCATCAATTAGCATTAATTCACCTTTCTTAAAATCTAAGTTTATTGCACCAGCGGCATTAGAGACTAAAAGTGTTTTGATGCCTAGTTTTTCCATAATTCTTACAGGAAATGTTACATCCTGTAACGTATAACCTTCATAAACATGGAAGCGTCCTTGCATAACAACAACTTTTTTACCTCCAAGAATACCGTAAATAAGCTTTCCTTTATGGAATTCTACCGTTGCAGTTGGGAAATTTGGAATGTGATTATAGCTCGCCTCCGCAATAATATCAATTTCACTAATAAGTTGCCCTAATCCTGTGCCTAAAATGATGCCAACCTCTGGGTTATCAAAACCCTTATTTTTTAAATATTCAGTACTTTCCGTAATGTATTTAATCATGATGTTTAGTAATATTTTTTAAGTTCTTCATAATGCTTCATGTCTTCAAAGGTATCGATATCATTTAAAACTTTTAACAAATGTACATTGCTGTTTTCTAAGTCCTTCAAGGTTGCCATTCTTACGGTTTCGGTTCCCCATTTTTTGTTTTCAAAAATACTACTATGAATTTTCTTTGAGCCTAGAAGATAATAACCTCCGTCTTCTGCAGGCCCTATAACAACATCATTATGGTCTAATTCTCTAAAGGCTTTTTCAATAAGCGAAGCATTTAAGTCTAATAAATCGCTCCCGATTATAATTGCTTTTTGGTAACCGGATTTAAACAACTCTGAAAACGCATTTTTCATACGTTCACCTAGGTCTTCTCCTTTTTGTAATTTTTTGTAGTATGTATTTGAATCCCATATGTCATAATGGTTTATTGTTTCAGAATAAAATACATAGCGACTGGCCTTAACTTCTTTAGATACTGTAGCCGTATGTTTTAGTAAATGGTTGTATATATCTAAAGTTGATTTATCTCCAAGGGTTTTAGCAAGTCGTGTCTTACACTTACCCAATTCAGGATTTCTAGTAAAAATGATTAGTGCTTTTTTACCCATTCTTTTTACCGTAAACTTTTTTGCCTTTTTTTAGCCACTTGCTCCAAGCTTTAGAAAAAGTATGTACTTTTTTAGTTTCTTTATTTTCTGAATCATATACGGTAAACCCTTTATTTTTCCATTCAAAAATGCCACCAAAAAGATTATAAACATTTGTATAACCTGCATCTTTGAGTTTTTCACCAATATCTTCAGAACGAATACCAACTGAACAATACACCACAATAACCTTGGATTTATCTTTTACTACATTCTGTATAGCATTTATATCAAAATGATCATATCCTACGTTAATCGCATTTGAGATATGACTTACTTCATACTCTTTTGGTTCTCTCGAATCTAAAATAACAGCATCAGTTTTAGGCATTGCCAATTCCTGTACGGTCATATATGGCACCGATTCTGTATTGTAAGATTTGAGCAACTCATCAATTGAGTTTTGAGCCTCGATTGAAAATGATGCAAAGAAAATAGCAAGTAATACTAATTTTTTCATAATACTAAATTTGTTGTTTAGCAGCAACCTCCACCATCATAATGGTAAGTAGATTCGCTAATAAAAATATCTCCTCTATTTAAATCAGCCAAAGCACCAGCAGTCTTATCACAAATGGCCAATGGTTGATTTTTAAGTAAAATATGCCCTTTTTTATCATCTACATAGTCTTCGTCTCCAAAGTAAATTGCAGCTTTACCTGTAAAGATACATGGTCCATCTTCTGGCATTGGATCTTTAATAGCTGCTACTTCAATAGATTCGATGTAAATTAATTCGTCTGTATTATAGTGTTTAGGATCTAAGATTCTATAGGGTTTACGTGCTCTAATTTCTATTGTACCAAAACCAGCATCGGTTAATGCTTTTACATATTCGGCTATTGGTAAACTACCACTGAGGCAAAGCGCTCTTAGTCGTTCGTCATTTCTTAATTCATCATTCATTGGTTGCTCACATGTTGGGTCACTCATAACTAAACGTCCATGAGGTTTTAATACACGATACATTTCGTTAATTGCTTTTTTAAGGTCATCTGCTTTAAAGATATTAAACAAACAATTTTGAGCTGCTACATCTATACTATTATCTTCAACTGGAAGATTTAGTGCATCCCCTTTTTTTAGTTCAACAAAATCACTTTTAAACCAATCGTTTTGTTCTTCAGCAATTTTAAAATTTTGCTTAGAAGCTTCTAACATTTCATCAACAACATCAACACCTACAACACCGCTTTTCTGACGATTAAAATATGAGAATTGTAATAACTCCATACCACCTCCAACTCCGACATATAACATTTTCGGGTTATTAGTTAAGTCTCTTGCATGTACTGTAGAACCACAACCGTAATTCATCTCTTGCATTATTTTTGGGATTTTTAAACCTGGTAATTCCCAAATTGGGTTTGTAGTACAGCATAGTCCTACATCTGGTGTTAATGCTGCTTCTTTATATACATCGTGTGTGGTTTCTAGATAACTCATAGTCTTTTAATATTTTTTAGGAAGTATTTTATCCTAGATGTTTAATTGTGATTAGGTAAAGTTGATTCACTTGTATTAACAAGCTACTTAAAGCATTTAATTGTAGTTGTAATTTTAAGATAATAGTGGAGAACCCTTATTAAAATAAAATTTGAGAACTCTTGTAGTGTTTAAATTAAAAGGTCTTGATTGATTATCCTTTTTAATAATAATTAAGGTCAGTAATAGACATTTAATTTTTTTTGTTAGTGCTTTATAGCTTTGAATAATAGTCTTAACATCACTAATTGAATCGATATCTGTCAGTCTTTCCAGATATAAAACTTCGTTATTATTTGAATGCTCATATGCTAACAAACACTGATTTAACTGTCGTGTTTGCCATGGTAACTGCTGAAATTGTTGAAAATTAAAAGCTGATTTTTTTATTCCTAATAAATAAAAACCACCATCTTTAGATGGGCCAATCACAGTTTTATTCTGTTCTAAAAGGTTTGAAGCTTTTAAAATATGATAAGCTTTTAAATGTGGTGTGTCATTACCAACGGTAATTACTTGGCCGTAACCCATTTTAAATACTGCTGCAATAGCATTACTAAAACGTTCTGCAAATGTGGTGCCTATTTGTTCTTTTTCAGAAAAATGATAATAAGGTAAGCCAGTTTCATTTACAATTTTTAATATTTGGGTATTTAATTTATCAAATAACATTTTGGAAGAAGGAAATGCCTTTTGCTCCGCTTCAAATTGAGCAGTATTCGCAAAGATTAATATGGCAGTTCTTTCTTTATTCATAATTTAAGCAACAACACCTTGGCAACTACTTCCTGCACCAGCGGTGCAGCCATAACAGTGTTGCGAAATTACGATGTTACGTCCTTCTAATAATTCTTCATTAAATTCTGAAATGTGCTTTGCTTTACTATTTACTGGTAACTTTAACATCTGATTGAAATCGCAATCAAACAAATAACCGTCCCAACTTACAGAAAGTGTATTAGTACACATCACATTTGCTACAGCAGCAGGATTGTATGCTTCGACTAATGCATACATATAATCTTCATAATTTTCCGATGCAATTAAATAGTCTAAGAAGCGCGCAATTGGCAAATTGGTAATTGCAAACAGGTTATGAAATTGGATATCAAAATCTTCCATTAATGCTTTTTTGAAGTCTTTTTCCATAGCAGCTTGGTCTCCTGGTAAAAAAGCACCTGAAGGATTATAAACTAAGTCTAGTCTTAAGTCACTATCTGGCATTCCGTAGCCACGTGCATTAAGTTCTTGTAAAGCTTTAATAGATTTATCAAAAACACCGTCACCACGTTGTTTGTCAGTTTTTCCTCTAGTCCAATGCGGCATTGAACTTACAACATGCACGTTGTGCTTTTTAAAGAAATCGGGTAAGTCATGATATTTTTTATTCGCGCGAATAATCGTTAGATTAGAGCGTACTATAAAATCTTTAATTCCAACTTTTGCAGCCTCTTCTACAAACCATCTAAAATCTGGGTTCATTTCTGGAGCTCCACCAGTTAAATCTAAGGTATGTGCACCAGAATTTTTTATAACTTCAAGGCATTGGTGCATGGTATCACGTGTCATTATTTCCTTACGGTCTGGTCCTGCATCCACATGGCAATGATCACAAACTTGATTGCACATATAACCTACATTAATTTGTAGAATCTCTAATTTTTTTGCTTTAAGCGGAAACTGATTCGATTCTGAAATTTTATTTTTGAATGTTGGTAATTCTCCATTTTGAAAAATACCATTAGATAAAATTTCGAGTTGTTTATTACTTTGCGCTAAATCGCTTCCTAGCTTCTTTAGGGATTTTGTTGCCATTAATCAGTTATCTTATAAATATTCTTACGAAATAAATTAGACTATGGTTTTAGTATTAACCATCTAACTTATTTACTTTATTCATCATTTGTACACCATGTACTAGAGTTGCTCCACTTTTAATTGCAGCACCAACGTGAATAGCTTCCATCATCTCTTCTTTTGTTACACCGCGTTGCAAACCGTCTTTTGTATAGGCATCTATACAATAAGGACATTGTTCTGTATGTGCTACAGCAAGTGCAATCAAAGATTTTTCGCGAGCGGTAAGCGCTCCTTCTTCAAAAACTTTTCCGTAGTATTCAAAAAATTTATTCCCTAATTCTTCACTCCATTCAGTAATTTTTCCAAATTTCCTTAAGTCTGCGGCATCGTAATAATTTTTTGACATATTTTTTAATTTCAAAATTAGTTTGTCGAAGATAGAACTTAAAGATTACAGAAAAAAATTAGAAATTTAAATTTTAAGCTTTGTGTTTTAAAACTCAAATCGATGAATGTTATTTTTGATATATAGTTTCTCTTAAAAGTCTTACATTTAAGTATTGATATAACTTTGCATGAAGAATTGGATAGAACTCCTATCAGAATTTAAATCTAAACGTCAGCCTGTAGCTTTAGTTACTGTTACTAAATGTTCTGGCTCTGCACCTTGTGTAGTATCCTCGAGAATGATTGTAACTGAAGACAAAACTAGTTATGGTACTATTGGAGGTGGAAAGCTTGAATATAATGCCATTGATGAAGCAATAAATGCTCTTAAAGAAAATAAGATCATTGAATCCTCTTATACTTTAGGTCCTGATTTTGCCCAATGTTGTGGTGGAAAGGTCGAATTTATTATTGAACCCATGAATCAATCTCCAGAATTATTTTTATTTGGCGCTGGCCATATCGGAACCGAGATCGCGAAACTTTTAATAGACACACCTTTTAAAGTGACACTTATAGATTCTCGTGAGCATTGGTTAGCCGAAGTTAATTTAGATGAAAGTATCGTTAAATGTCAAGTCAAGGAAAATGATTTTAAAACTTTTAGGGATGCTGTAAATTGGGGGAAGAATTGTTATGTTTTAGTACTTACACATAACCATTTAATTGACTTTGATGTTGTGGCCATGGCTTTAGAAAATGAAACTAAATATTTAGGATTAATAGGCAGTAAAACGAAGAAGGCAAGATTTAATAAGATGCTCATTTCCGAAATGAATATTAAGGATGGTATGAAAAATGTAACTTGTCCAATAGGTTTACCAATAGGTGGTGACACGCCAAAAGAAATAGCAATTAGTGTTGTTGCCCAATTACTTCAAGTGCATTATCAAGCTATTGCCCAATAATGAAAAAGAACAAACTTGTAATTGATAGACTCACAGCGCTTTGGGCGTTAAATGAATCTGGTTTAGGTGGTTTTCTTCATGTCTTTAATACTCCTTTTACAGGCTTAATTGTTGGCGGAGTGGCGATTTTACTAATCAGTTTAATTGCTTTTTATGCCGAAAATAAATGGCAAGCAATTTTAAAAGCTTTAATTATTGTGCTTATTATAAAAATGGCGGTTAGCCCATATTCTCCATTTGGTGCTTATGTTGCGGTTAGTTTTCAAGCGCTATTTTCGGCTTTTTTATTTTCGAAATTTTCTTGGAGAGGATCTCTTATCGCAGTTATAGGTTTTGTAACGTTTCTAGAGTCAGCACTTCAGAAATTATTGATTCTTACGGTTGTTTACGGAACAGGATTTTGGGATGCTATTAATATATACGGTCTTTGGGTTCAGAAGAAATTAAATTTCATTTCAGAAACGACTACTACATCTTTTTTAATCACAATATATCTTATTGTCTATGGAGCTTGTGGCATATTAGCAGGTGTTTTTATTAAAAAAATAATTAGACTTATTGCAGATAAAAAAGATACAGATTTTTATCTCAATGATGCTGTTTATAAAACGGAAGAACAAAAAAAGAAAGTATCTTTTAGGGCAAAAATTATTTGGGTTTGGTTAATTACAGTTTCAATTATTGTCTTGGCATTTTCATTTTTTGATCATTTATTTGGTTGGCAAAAGGCCATTTATATCTTATTACGAAGCTTTTTAATTTTAATGTTATGGTATTTAGTTATAGGACCTTTATTATTAAAAATGATTCGAAAGTATTTGAATAAAAAAGAGTCACGGTATAAAGAAGATATCACTAATGCGATGGATTTATTTCCATATTTCAGGAAAATTTTAGCATTTACGTGGCAAGAAACAAAACATTTAAAAGGCTATAAACGTTTTAAATTCTTTATCGCGAATAGTGTTTTCAATTGCATTCATTTTAAAACCTCTTTAGAATGATATATATTCTCACAGGTAATATTAGAACAGGTAAAACAACTGCCTTATTAAACTGGGCTGAAAATCGTAATGATGTTGATGGTTTACTATGTCCTGATAACGAAAATGGGAAGCGGTATTTTTTAAAAGTGAAATCTCTAAAAAATATTCAACTTGAAGTTGAAAACGAATCTGAAGAAACTATTGCAATTGGGCGTTTTAATTTTTTGAAATCAGCTTTTGATGAAGCCAACAAGTTTCTTATAAATCTTAATTTTAAAAAAGAAAGTAGATATATCATTATTGATGAACTCGGTAAACTTGAATTGAAAAATGAAGGATTACATAAAGCCACGGATTACTTAATTTCAAAGCATAAAAATCATTCTAAACAAAGTTTAATTCTTGTCGTAAGATTATCTTTATTACAGGAAGTTCTTAAGCATTTCCAAATAACAAACTATAAATTATTGGAATTAAATCGATTTAAAATTTCCGGTCTGGATTAAAACCATCTAAGCATAAGGCAGTTTTTTTGTCAGAAATAACTTGTGAAACTAATAGTCCTGTTGCAGTTCCCATGCTCCATCCCATCATAGCATGTCCTGTAGCGATAGTTAAGTTTTTACATTTATGAGATTTACCTATATATGGCAAGCCATCAGGTGAGACAGGTCTTAAACCACATGCAGCATTGTCTTTTTCTAATTCAGTTATTTCAAAGCTAGGGTAGTAGTTGCGAGCTGCATTTGCAATAGCTTGGACTCTAGTCATATTAATGTTATGATTGATACCAGCAATTTCCATAGTGCCAGCTAATCTTGTAAATCCATTCATAGGTGTTATCGCAGTTTTAGCTTCAGATAATATGGCAGGTATTGTTATTTCAGTATTTTGTTTTGTGTTTATGCAGTAACCCTTTCCGGCTTGTATTAATAAATTTAAACCTAGTTTTTTGCTCAATAATGAACTCCATGAACCAGCGGCTAATACAATTTCATCAGCGATTAGAGTTTGCTTATTAGTTTTTAATTCAGTTATATTTAGATTACTTATTTCGAGGTCTTCAACTTTTTCATTGGTATAAAAAGTAACTCCATTGTTTTCTAAATACCCTTTCATTTCAGACATAAATTCCTGCGGAGTAGAATGGTGATCACATTTAAAATAGGTTCCGCCAATGGTGTTTATTTCTATATTAGGTTCTAATTGTTCTATTTCAGTAGGAGTGACTCCTTTGGCATCCAAACCTAAATCAACCGCTACATCAACCATTTTTAACTCCTCGTCTAACATTTTCTCAGTCTGACAAAGCATTAAAAGTCCTTTCTTTTCATAATGTGCAGAAAAGTTCTCTTTGGTTTTTATATCTTCATATAACTGCTGACTTAAAACAGAAATATCTCTTATTATCGGTGCAGCACGCTCTACATGGTTTGATGTACAAGATTTATTAAATGCCCAAGTCCATTTTAAAAAGTTAATATCTAATCTTGGTTTTATATATAAAGGGCTAGTCGTATCAAACATCCATTTTATGCCTTTTTTCATAACACCTGGTGCAGACAATGGAATGATATGACTAGGACATAAATAACCAGCATTAACATAAGAGGCGCCCGAATCTAAATTAGATTGATCAACAATAGTAACTTGATGACCTTCTTTTTGAAGATAATACGCAGAACATAAGCCTATAATTCCACCTCCGATTATGATAACGTTTTTACTCATAATTAAATGACTTGAAATCCATAAGCATAAGGATCATCTTCCGGATCAATGGTTATTGTATTTTGTCCATATATTTTCGCCCAGCCTTTAATACTTGGTACAATAGCTGGTCTATTTCCAATCGTAGTTTCTTTTTCAATACAACCAATAAATGTACTTCCGATATAACTCTCATGAATGTAATTATCATCAACTTTTAGCTTTCCTTTTGCATGTAATTGTGCTAATCTAGCTGATGTACCTGTTCCGCAAGGACTTCGATCTATAGCTTTATCTCCATAAAATACAGCATTTCTACCATCAGATTTTTTGTCAATTGGATGACCTGTCCATAGCATATGTGTAACATCTTTGATTGTGTTGTTTTCAATATGAATAAACTGATTAGGATACTTTGTATTAATACGATCTCTTACAACTTGGGATAATTGTATAATCTTATTAGCTGTGAAATTATGTATGCCAGAAAAATTTTGTTGCGGATCTACAATAGCATAAAAATTTCCTCCATAGGCGACATCAAATTTTATGTCACCAAGTTCGGGACATTCAATAGTAAGACCTTCAGCTGCTAAATAACTTTTCACATTTATTAGCTTTACCCAATCGACTTTATTGTTGGTTTTCTGGTATTCAATTTCAACTAAGCCAGCAGGAGCTTCCATTTTTATCTTTCCAGGTATTTTAGGAGTTATAAGACCTTCTTCTATTGCAATAGTAATAGTGCCAATAGTGCCATGTCCACACATTGGTAAACAACCAGAAGTTTCAATAAAAAGTATCGCAAAATCATTCTCTGGATTGTGGGGTGGATATAAAATACTACCACTCATCATATCATGACCACGAGGTTCAAACATTAAACCTTTGCGAATCCAATCATATTCTTTTAAAAAATGCTGACGTTTTTCACTCATTGTTTTACCAATGAGTTTTGGACCACCTTCCTTGATAACTCTTACTGGATTACCGCAAGTGTGTGCATCAATACAAACAAAAGTATGTGCAGCCATTTATAATTTATCTGAGGTTTGTTTCTTGTTTACTAATCTTGAAACACCTAGTGGATTTTCATTTTTCAATTCTATTGGAAGTAAATCATTAGGCCAATCTTGATAACTAAAAGGACGTACCCAACGTTTTATAGAGTGAATACCAACGGCCGTAAATCGGCTATCTGTAGATGAAGGATATGGTCCTCCGTGCACCATAGATGGACATACTTCAACTCCTGTTGGTACGCCGTTATAAATAATGCGACCAACACGATTTTGTAATGCTGAAATGACCTTGGAATAGTTTGAAGCTTCATTGTTATCTGCAATCAATGTTCCTGTTAACTGACCGTCAAGATTAGAAATTATGGCTTCTAATTGTCCTTTGTTTTCACATTGAACAACTATTGAATAAGGCCCAAATACTTCTTGATGTAGCGTTTGGTTTTCCATAAATGTTTTCCCTTCTACAGTTGCAATAGCTTGTCTGGCATAGTTGGTTTGCACTTCAGAATCGTAATCTGCAGTAACTGTAAGACTAGATTGAGAAATTGCTTTTTGTTTCTTGTTTTCGTAGGCTCCAATAATATTTGGATGGAGCATACAAGAAGGTTCTATGTTAATAATTTCATTCGATAAATTTTCAATAAAATTTGATAATCCTTCACTTTTCAATCCTAATAATAACCCTGGATTTGTACAAAATTGTCCTGTACCTAATGTTATGGAACCTGCATAAGTTTTTGCTAAACTTCCGCTTCTGTTTTTTAGAGCTTCCGGAAGAACTACAACAGGGTTTATACTACCCATTTCAGCAAAAACAGGAATTGGCTCTTCGCGTTGTGCAGCTAAATTATATAATGCTCGTCCACCTTTAATACTTCCTGTGAAACCGACTGCTTTTACACCAGAGTGTTTTACTAATTGTGTTCCGACGGCTATTCCGCTAGAATTTATATTTGAAAACACACCATTTGGCATATTTGTTTTTTCTGCTGCTTTTACAATTGCAGAAGCAACTAATTCGCCAGTTCCTGAATGCATAGGATGAGATTTTACAATAACCGGACAGCCAGAAGCTAATGCAGCAGCAGTATCTCCACCAGCAGTAGAGTATGCTAATGGAAAATTGCTAGCTCCAAATACCACAATAGGTCCTAATGGTACTAACATTTTTCTAATATCAGATCTAGGCATTGGTTCTCGATTAGGTAGGGCTGTATCGATAGTTGCCTCTACCCAAGATCCTTCTTCAATTAAATTCGCAAACATGCGGAGTTGTCCAACCGTTCTTCCACGTTCACCCTTTGCTCTACCTTCAGGCAACCCTGTTTCTGAGCAATAGGTCTTAATAAGTGCATCATCAAGAGCTAAAATTTCATCTGCGATGGTATTCAAAAATTCTGCTTTTTGTTTACCTGAAATTGTTCTATACACTTTAAATGCTTCAGAAGCTAATGCAACTGCTTCGTCAATTTCTTCAGAAGTAGCTTCTGTATAAGTAGAATCGTTTTCAATATTTAATTGCGGATTAAAGGTCTTGTAGGTTTTTGAGCCTTTAGCTGATAATTGATTTCCTATGTAATTCTTTCCTGTGATCATCCTTACTTATTTTTTAAATGTTTTTTTTAAGTTTACTGGTTTGTAAACTACTTTTTTTAAATATTTGAAAAGCTTAACCTATTAAGTCTAGAACTTCAAGTCTTTCTTTTGCCAGAATATATCTTGCACGGACATCATCAATTTGCTGTTGAGTTAATTTCTTACCAAAAGTACGAAGCCCTCCAGCAACATCATTATGATGAATTCCCATAGCAAGTTTAAGATATTCCATAAGCAGTGGCTGAGCATCAAGATAGGATAATGAATTTAAAGCCTGAGAAATTTTGTTTGCCTCAGCCCATTCTCCATTTAAAACATACTCCTGCATCGTAACACTAGCTTTTGGGAAGACACAACCTACACCTGTAATTCCACCACATGCTCCGGCTAATCCTGCATGTACAGTAACTGTATCGACACCTGCTAAAATTTTTAAATCTTTGTTTTCTAACATCAGCGTTTCTATAATTGAAACATCTATAGTCGATATTTTAAGAGCAGTTACATTAGGGAGAACAGAGAGTCTTTTAAGAAGGTTTGTTGAGAGCGCATGATAACCTGCTGCATCAGGATTGTTATAAGGCATAACTGTTAAGCCTGCATCTTTTGCAGTTGCTTCAGAAAGTGCATAGTACTCATACATTTCTTTTTCAGAAGGAACCTCCTTAGTTTTTGGTGGCATAACCATGACTGTATCAACTCCAACTGTTGCAAGTCCTTCAACAATTTCAGCAAGTTCTTCCTTAGTTTCTGCTGCTGCTCCGCTAATCAACGGGACATTATATTCTTTAGCAACCTCAGAAAGGGATTTAAGTAAAGAAAGACGCTGCTTGCTGTTCAGGTAGCTATTCTCACCCAGAGTTCCAGAACCGACAAGTCCGCTCATTCTGCTTCCGCCCTTTCCTTGGGCTTTTAAAATATCTGCTGCCTGTTTTTGTGTTATATCAAAGTCAATTTCAAGAGAGCCTGATTTTGATTCTTTCAACCATGTAAACACGGCTGGCATTACGCCATTCCATTGCATGCTCATAAGAATTTATTTTGTTAAATAACTTTTAGTGTAAAATTAATTGAGCTGTGAAAGAACAAATAATGTTTTTTTATTCTATAATGATATTATATTATCCATTTTCTATTTAATTAATATTATTTTTGAGTAGTATATAATTAATTTACTTTGAAAGTATTACCATTTGTTATTCCGAAGCCTGAAAGAGGAGGTTTGATTTATCAGGTTGACAAAGTAAATTTGTTTTATGATAAATTGCATCAGCACGAAGAAATTCAATTGAGTTTTATCGTTGAAGGCAACGGAACTTTAGTTGTTGGTGATGCCATAAATAATTATACTAAAGGTGAAGTTTTAGTCATTGGAAGTAATATTCCACATGTGTTTAAGAGTGATAAAAGTTCGCAAGAATCACATATGCTAACCTTGTTTTTTACAGAGCAATCTTTTGGTGAGTCGTTTTTTAATCTTGAAGAGTTAAAACAAATTCAATCTTTTTTTGAGCGTTCTAAATATGGGTTTAAGCCTCAGTCTTATATTGAAGAAATGAAGAAGCTTTTCCTTAAGCTTGGAAAAGCTTCAAAGCTAAATCGATTTGTAATTTTATTACAGTTATTGAATTATATGGTACGTTCAGACTATACAAGTTTATCGTCATTTGTATATGATAAAAAGTACAGTTTGGTTGAAGGTGATCGTATGCGAAATGTTTTTGAATTTACTTTAAATAAATATAGTGAGGAAATAACTTTAGATGAAGTTGCTCAAGTTGCTAATATGACCAAGAATGCCTTTTGTAAATACTTTAAAAAGCGAACTAATAAAACCTATATTCAATTTCTAAATGAGTTTAGAATTGAAAAGGCTATTAAATTATTATTAGAAAAAAGCGATTTCAGTATTGCTGAGGTTGCCTATATATCTGGGTTTAGGAATATTTCTAACTTTAATAGAGTGTTTAAAAATGTAAAAGATGGAACGCCTTCTCAATTTAAATAGATAAAAAAAACCCAAACATACAGTTTGGGTTTTTATGATTAATAGCGCATTAGTTTAGGCAACACATTTGGAAACTTGTTCAATTGAATTTACCTTAACTTTAAAGATAGGTTTCAAGAATCTTGCCAATTGATCAAACTCAATTAAAAAAGCATCATGTCCATGTATAGATTTTATTTCATGGATATAGATATTCTCTTTTACACCTTTTAACTCAACATAAGTATTCCAATTTTCTTCAGGTTTAAAAAATAAATCCGAATTTATAGTAATAATATGTATGCATGACGAAATTTTAGATGCTACTTCTATGAAATTAGAACGCTCTGCAGTGATATCTATAGTACGTAATATCTGATTCATTAATTTGTAGGCTGAAAGATTAAAACGGTTACTTAAGTTGTCACCATGATAATTTAGCCAAGATTCTATATTAAAAAGTAAATCATCTCTTTTTGTTCTTTTAAATTTTTGAGTTAACGATTCTGGCGTACGGTAAAGCGTCATAGCATGCATTCTTGCATCAGACAATGGTTCATTAGAATGGTTTAATATCGCATCTTGTATATGACAATTAGCAATAAGCCAATCTGTAGATTTCCAATCGGTTGCAATGGGTATTAAATGCTTAACTAAATCTGGTTTTAAAGCTGCTAATTCCCAGGCAATACCTCCTCCAACAGAACCACCAATTACCGCGAAAAGTTGTTTGATTTTTAAATTCTCTAATCCTAAAGAAAATAGTTTAGCAATATCTCTGGCTGTAAAATCTCTATAATTGTCAATTAAATTTTCAGATTTATTGTCATATCCATTTCCTGGAATATTGAAGGCTAAAATCGTATACTCATTAATGTTAATACATTTGTCTTCTCCGATTAAATCATTCCACCATCCATTCTCACCTATAACATTTGAGTTACCAGTAAGTGCGTGATTAACCAAAACAATCGGACCATCTCCAATAGAAACTCCAAAAGTTTGGTAGGACAATGAAATGTCAATTGTCCTACCATTTTGAGTTTTATAATCTGAAATTGTGATATATTTTATTGCACTCATTATAATAATTTATAAAACGTTGTACTCCTTCTCAACAGCTATAGAAATAGGTGTTTTATTTTGTAGATTATCTTTAACAGGGCAACGATCTTCCACAATTTCTAACCATTTTGCTAAGATTTCTATACTAGCATCAGTTTCTGGTATTAAGTTTAACTTAATAGCGTTGAAACCTGCACGTTCATCTTTAGATGCTCCTAAAAAACGGTTTGGATTTAAATCGCCAGTAACATCAATTTTTAGAGACTTTATCTTAAAGCCTAATTCTTTTGCTACTATATGTCCGACAACATTAATACACCCTGCAAAACCTGCTAAAATGTATTCTACAGGGTTTGGATATGCATCGGTGCCTCCTAAAGCTTCAGGTTCATCAACAGTTAAGGTAAACTGTCTTGTTTGTCCTACGAATTTTGTTTCGGAAACATTTTCTCCCGAAATACTAAATTGTAAATTACTCATGATTCTTTTTTTAAAATATTAAATAATTACAATCTAATTATGAAGTGTTTGCTTTTGTTTCACTACAGCAAAGGCTTCTTTTAAATCGGCTTTTAAATCTTCAATATTTTCTATTCCGACAGAAAGACGAATAAGATCTTTAGTAACACCTGTAGTCTCTTGCGCATCATCACTTAATTGTTGATGCGTTGTACTTGCAGGATGAATAATTAGTGATTTTGTATCTCCAATATTAGCCAATAGAGAAAAAACTTTCGTTGTATCAGCAATAGTCTTTGCGGCATCAAAACCACCATCTGCACCAAAAGTTACGATACCACTTTGTCCTTTTGGTAAGTATTTCTTAGCGAGATCGTTGTATTTGCTCGTTTCTAAACCTGGATAGTTTACCCATTTTACTTCTGGTTGTGCTTGTAACCATTGCGCCAATTCAAGTGCATTTTCACTATGCTTTTGAATACGTAATTCTAAAGTTTCTAAACCTTGAATAATTTGAAAACCATTAAATGGACTTAAAGCTCCTCCATAATCTCGCAAACCTTCAATTCTAATTTTTGCAATGAATGCAGCTGGTCCAATAGCTTCGCTGTAAACCAATCCGTGGTAGCCAGCAGATGGTTCTGTAAATTCTGGAAACTTTCCGTTGGTCCAATCAAAAGTACCAGCATCAATAATAATTCCTCCCAAAGAAGTCCCATTTCCATTGATATACTTTGTTAAAGAATGGATCACAATATTAGCGCCATGCTCAATAGGGTTTAATAAATATGGTGTTGCTACTGTATTATCTACTATTAAAGGCACTTTGTGTGCTTTAGCTGCTACCGAAATAGCTTCGATATCTAGCACATCTAATTTAGGATTACCCAAGGATTCAATGAAAATTGCTCTGGTATTCTCCTGAGTAGCTTTTGCGAAATTTTCTGGATTAGAAGCATCTACAAATGTTGTTGTAATACCATGTCTTGGCAACGTAACACTCAATAAATTATAGGTTCCTCCATACAAACTACTAGAAGCAACGATATGATCTCCTGCTCTTAAAAGTGTTAGTAAGGTTGTAGAAATAGCTGCTGTTCCAGAAGCTGTGGCTACTGCCGCAATACCTCCTTCTAAAGCTGCTAAACGTTGTTCTAAAATGTCGTTGGTAGGATTATTTAAACGTGTGTAAATAAAACCTGGAACAGATAGATTAAATCGCCCTGCTGCGTCGTCTGAATCATCGAAAACATAGGCTGTAGATTGATAAATAGGAACAGCTCTTGTTCCTCCTGTTTGACTAACGTCATGTCCTGCGTGCAACGCTTTTGTTGCAAATTTTTGTGTACTCATTTTTCTAGTTTTTTGAGTTAAAATAAATTAATTCAAAAGCCAAATAAGCTTCTTTTAGAAGCATACTTAATAGAAAAATGTTATAAAGAAAATGCTAATTACAGATGGGTAATTAGTCTTGAGTTATCTATCTAAAATTGCGAAAAATGACTCGCGCTTTCAAGTAGAATTTAGCACCTTCTTAGTAAATCTAAGGGTTGCTAAGGCTTCATCGGGTCTATCCCTCCACCTTTCTTGATAACATTTCAGTAAGTTATTGAACTTTATGAATACAAATATTGCAATACAAAAACTTAATTTCCAAATTTATTTTCAGTTTTTATGCTTTTTTTATGAATTCACTAAAATCAATGCGCATATTTTGTTAAGTATTTAGTCTTAATTATCTCTCCTACTGGTTTATTTTCAATTTTACTTTCTAACCATGAAATAATATCTAAGTATAAAAATGCTCTACGCTCAAATGGATGGTCTTCAAAAGTTTTCAGAGTTTTAAGTAAATCTTTAAAAGCATTTTTTAGATCATGTGGATAAATATCTTGGAGCCCTCTAATAAACTTTATCATTTCTTTTTGTACTTCATGCAAATCATTCATTTTTATTAAGAATTTATAGGTGCTTCTCAATAATGTTTCTAAATGATAATCTAAACCTGCTTCATAATGCGCAACAAGATTCAATACTCTCGAGAAGCAGAGTAGATCTTCGCGCATAGAAAGCGATTTGTTTGATATGATTTTGTCGAGGTACTTAATACATTCTTTATTATTTCCTACTCCAAAATGCATACTTGCAAATTTGTAATAGAAAATTAATTTATGATGAGGGTCAATTCTGTCTTTATAATCTAAAAGTTCCTTTTCAATTTGTGGAATTAACTCTAAACCTTCTTCAAAACTACCATCAATAAAGTGTTGATTTATGCTATGGAAATTTGTGTAGAGGAAAATTAAAGTAGAAACATTTTCATCTTTGTTAAACTTGGTGTTATTGACTGTAGTTGTAAAATGATCTAATTTTTTAACAAATTTCGGTTTGTTCCTAATAAAATATATAGATTCAAGTAGATAATTATTTCCTTTTAAATAAAACACTGGATTTAAGTTAATCATACTTGGATTTTGATGAAATAAATCAACCCATTTTGAAGCATATTTATAACAGTTTAAGAAATCTTGCATCAAAAAACTGTACCATAAATGCGCTTTATACAGCCATAGTTTTTCTCTGAAACCAACTTTTTTAAGATTGAGTTTAGGAAGTCTATCATTAAAATATTTGGTAACCATTTTACTCTCTTTTTCATTCTTTACATAACCAGTTTTAAGAATGATACTGTAGAGTTGAAGTGATAAATTAGAGAGTTTGCTAGCGATAACGTTTAGTGCACTTAAGTTTTTGGCTTGTACAGCGAGTTCATCCGCTCGTGTACTTATACTGCGTGTTATGTATTGTGCTTCTATAATTTTTTCTAACTCAATAATTTCAAAAGCAGAATTTTTTTCTTCGTTAGAAATTGCCAAATCTTTAGCTTTATCAAGGATTTTTAAACTTTGTTTATATAGGCCTTTGTGATACAAAATTGAAGCAAAGTCTAATTGTTCTCTAATCTGTAAACGTATATTTTGGTGAGAAGGATTTAGTTTTAAACTGATAAGGATTTGTTTATATAGATGTGCTTTTACATTTGCAAGCTGTGACTTTTTTACAATACCAGATTTTAAAATTGAACCTTCATTATAACTTTTGGCCTTATCTAAAAGATTAAAAAGTTTTAAAAATTTAGAATCAGAATTCACACCTAATCTCCCAACATAAAGTTTGAATTGTCGTTTTTCAGACTTTGTCAATGACTTTACAAGTGAAAATAAATTATCTTTTTGGCCTTTAGTTGTCAAAAGAAAATGGTTTTATGTTGTTGATTATAAGATAATTAAGTTATAAAATTACATTTGAACGTCGTAAACATAAATAAATATTAGAGATTTAGAAAAATTCAAAAATTTAACTTCGTTAAGCAATACTAATCTATATTTTGATAAATGTCAAATAACAATATTCAAATCTTCGATACAACACTTCGCGATGGTGAACAGGTTCCGGGTTGTAAGTTAAACACAGAACAAAAAGTTATCATTGCTGAAAAATTAGATGAGTTGGGTGTAGATGTCATTGAAGCAGGTTTTCCAGTATCAAGTCCTGGAGATTTTAAATCAGTTGAAGCAATTTCAAAAATTGTAAAAAATGCAACTGTTTGTGGTTTAACACGTTCTGTAGAAAATGATATTAAAGTGGCTGCTGAAGCTTTAAAGTATGCTGTAAAACCAAGAATACATACAGGTATTGGAACTTCAGAATCTCATATTGTTCATAAATTTAAAACAACGCAAGAAGATATTTTGGAGCGTGCTTATGCAGCAGTAAAATACGCGAAGTCTTTTGTTGAAGATGTTGAATTTTATGCTGAGGATGCTGGTAGAACAGATAATGAGTATTTGGCAAGAGTTTGTGAGGCAGCCATAAAAGCTGGTGCAACAGTTTTAAATATTCCTGACACAACTGGATATTGTTTACCAAGTGAGTATGGTGCAAAAATTAAGTACCTCCAAGAGAATGTAAAAGGTATCGAAAAAGCGATTTTATCATGTCATTGTCATAATGATTTAGGTTTAGCAACAGCCAATTCTATTGAAGGAGTGATTAACGGGGCACGACAAATTGAATGTACAATCAACGGTATCGGTGAACGCGCAGGAAATACAGCTTTAGAGGAAGTAGTGATGGTATTGAAACAACATCCTTACCTCAATTTAGATACAAATATAAATACATCGATGCTCTACGGAATGAGTCAATTGGTGAGTGATAGCATGGGTATTTATACCCAGCCAAATAAAGCAATTGTTGGTGCAAATGCATTTGCTCACAGCTCTGGGATTCATCAAGATGGTGTGATAAAAAATCGTGAAACTTACGAAATCATAGACCCTAAAGATGTTGGTGTTACCGAATCTGCAATTGTATTAACTGCGAGAAGTGGTAGGGCAGCATTAGCATATAGAGCCAAAAATGTTGGTTACGAATTAACGAAGTTACAATTAGACGATGTATATGCTAACTTTTTGAGTTTTGCAGACAGAAAAAAAGAAATCAATGATAATGATATTCATCAAATCATTGAGACAAGTAAAGTATACGAACAAATCATTTCAGCATAGATGTCAAAGAAAACGTTATTCGACAAAGTCTGGGATTCACATGTGGTCAGTAGTATAGATAACGGTCCGCAGATATTGTATATAGATAAACATTTAATACACGAGGTTACAAGTCCGCAAGCTTTCAATGAATTGGAAGATCGCGGAATTCCTGTTTTTAGACCTAATCAAATTGTAGCTACAGCAGATCATAATACTCCTACGTTAAATCAGGATCAGCCAATTAAAGATGATTTGTCTAGAAATCAACTAGAACAGTTGTCAGAAAATTGTAAAAAAAACAATATTACACTATATGAGTTAGGACATAAGTATAATGGTATAGTGCATGTAATGGCTCCAGAGTTGGGCGTGACACAACCAGGCTTGACCATGGTCTGCGGTGATAGTCACACTTCAACGCATGGTGCCTTCGGAGCCATTGCATTTGGCATAGGTACAAGTCAAGTCGCCCAAGTTTTTGCGAGTCAGTGTTTGTTATTAACTAAACCCAAAAGTCTCAGAGTTACTGTTAATGGGAAATTAAAAAATGGTGTCTTACCAAAAGATGTCATTCTTTATATTATTTCAAAATTAGGAACTAATTCTGGTACAGGATATTTCTGTGAATATGCAGGAAGTGTATTTGAAGAGATGAGTATGGAAGGTCGTATGACGGTTTGTAACATGAGTATTGAAATGGGAGCTCGTGGTGGTATGATTGCACCAGATGAAACAACCTTTGAATATGTGAAAGGAAGAAAATTTGCACCTCAGGGTGAAGCTTTTGATAAGAAAGTTGCGTATTGGAAAACGTTACCAACTGACGAAGGTGCTGAGTTTGATCAAGAATACAGCTTTAACGCAGAGGATATAGAGCCAATGATTACCTATGGAACTAATCCTGGAATGGGAATTAAGATTTCTGATACAATTCCCGTAGATGAGAATCCTTCATTTAAAAAGTCATTAGCTTATATGAATTTTGAAGCTGGTGAGAGCCTAATTAATAAACCAATTAATTTTGTATTCATCGGGAGTTGCACCAATTCTAGGATTGAAGATTTTAGAGTCGCAGCAAAGTTTATCAAAGGAAAGAAAAAAGCTGATAACGTTACAGCATGGTTAGTGCCAGGCAGTAAGCAAGTAGAAGCTCAAATAATTGAAGAGGGTCTGAAAACAGTTTTTGATGAAGCTGGTTTTGAATTACGTCAGCCAGGTTGTTCTGCGTGTTTAGCGATGAATGACGATAAGATTCCTCAAGGAGAATATTGTGTGTCAACTTCAAATAGAAATTTTGAAGGGCGACAAGGGCAAGGTTCGAGGACTATATTAGCAAGTCCATTAGTGGCTGCAGCCACAGCCGTTGAAGGTAAAATTATAGATATTTCAAAACATTTAAATTAATGGAAAAGTTTACAACATTGCAATCTAGAGCCATTCCGTTAAATATTGAGAATGTAGATACAGACCAAATTATACCAGCACGTTTTTTAAAAGCTACAGATCGTAAAGGTTTCGGTGATAATGTATTTAGAGATTGGAGATATCATAAAGATGGTTCAGTTAATTCTGATTTTGTACTTAATGATTCTAAATATTCTGGTAAAATATTGGTAGCAGGAGATAATTTTGGATGCGGATCGAGTAGAGAACATGCAGCTTGGGCAATTACAGATTTTGGTTTTAAAGTGGTTGTTTCGAGTTTTTTTGCAGATATATTTAAAGGTAATGCACTGAATAATGGTTTATTACCTGTGCAAGTTTCAGCAACATTTTTGAGTGACTTACTTCAACAAATTGAGTCCAATCCACAAACAGAATTAGAGGTTAATCTCGAGAACCAAACGATCTCGGTAAAGGATTCAGATTTATCTGAGGGTTTTGAAATAGATGCTTATAAAAAAACGTGCATGACTAATGGTTATGATGATATCGATTATCTAGTCAATAATAAAGAACAAATTGAGGCTTTTGAAGCTAAAAAAATATACTAATAAATTTTAGATGAAGTTAAATATTGCCGTATTACCAGGTGATGGTATAGGTCCAGAAGTTACTGCTCAAGCAATTAAAACGTTGAAAGCGATTGCTTCAGAATTCAATCATAATTTTAAATTTACAAATGCAGATGTAGGTGCCATAGCTATAGATAAGCACAACGATCCTTTACCAGAGAAAACTTTAGATTTATGTAAATCTACTGATGCTATTTTATTTGGTGCTATTGGGCATCCGAAGTATGATAATGATCCATCAGCAAAAATACGTCCAGAACAAGGACTTCTAAAGTTGAGAAAGGAGTTAGGTTTATTTGCGAATATTAGACCGGTAAAAGCTTATGAAACATTATTAGATAAATCTCCTTTAAAAAAACATATAATTGAAGGAACTGATATAAGTATTTACAGAGAATTGACTGGAGGGATCTATTTTGGTGAAAAATTTTTGAGTGAAGATGGCAATGTGGCTTCAGATCTTTGTTTGTATTCACGTGAAGAAATTGAGCGTATAGCTCATTTAGCATTTCAGAGAGCTCAAACCAGAAAAAATAAAGTGACTTTGGTGGATAAAGCTAACGTTTTGGAAAGCTCAAGACTTTGGAGAAAAGTTGTTACTGAAATTTCTGAGCGATATAAAGATGTTGAATTAGATTTCTTATTTGTCGATAATGCAGCCATGCAAATGATATTAAATCCAAAACAATTCGACGTCATTTTAACTGAAAATTTATTTGGTGATGTAATAAGTGATGAAGCTAGTGTTATAGGTGGTTCCATCGGATTATTAGCGTCTGCTTCCGTTGGGAAGAAATATGCTATGTTTGAGCCAATTCACGGATCGTTTCCTCAGGCAACAGGAAAAGGAATTGCTAATCCAATTGCATCTATTTTATCTGCCGCAATGTTGTTAGAACATTTTGATTTACATGCTGAGGCTGAATTAATAAAGCAAGCGGTTGAGAAATCATTAAAACTTAACATTTCAACACCAGATATTAATTCAAAATATGATAATATTACAACAAGTAAAGTTGGGGAATTTATTGAAGATTTCATAAGTAATCCTAACGATACTAATATGAATTTTACAAACATCCATTTAGGACAATCCACAATTATATAATGCCAACACAGCCAAAACTTACAAGATTCAATCAAAACGTCATGTCAAAGTATCAGATATACAACAGTATATTTATGACTTTGCCATTTGATACTACAAGAAAAACTGGTGCATTATTACCATTGTTTCATGAGACTTGTCAAAAAGGATTTGCTAATAAGGACAATCCAACAACTATTGTTGAGACATTCTTTAAAAAATACCAAGCAAGACGTTCGCCTCAGAGCCAGATAAATTTATTGTTCAGGTTTATTCAATATATAGAGCGTCAGGTTGTTTTGTTTGATGCCATCGAGGATGCTGCTTTCCCTGTAGTTAACAATATGGATGGTATTGGTACGTTAAGAAGTTTAAAAGAAGCTGCAACTGCTGATAATAAAATGGAAACTCTTCAGAAATACCTTGAAGAATTTAAAGTGCGTATTGTGTTAACAGCTCACCCAACACAGTTTTATCCAGGTTCGGTTCTTGGAATAATTACAGATTTAACTGAAGCTATTCGTGAGAATGATTTATTAAAGATTAATGATTTACTAGCGCAGTTAGGAAAAACACCATTTTTTAAACATAAAAAACCGTCGCCCTATGATGAGGCCGTGAGTTTAATCTGGTATTTAGAAAATGTGTTTTATAAATCTTTCGGAACCATATATGATTATATTCAGCAAAATATATTCGATGGTAAACATGTAGAAAATGATATTATAAATATTGGATTTTGGCCGGGAGGAGATAGAGATGGAAATCCCTTTGTTACTCCAGAAATAACATTAAATGTTGCTGACCGTTTACGTGCAACAGTCGTGAAAAATTATTATAGAGATGCACGTCGATTAAGAAGAAAATTAACTTTTGAAGGTGTTGAAGAGCGTATCGTTGTTTTAGAAACAGAACTCTGGAAAATTATTACTAATAAGAATTCTAACTTAACAGCAGAAAGTTTTGCTTCAGAATTAGAATTAATAAAAAGTGTTATTGTAAACGAGCATCAATCGCTTTATGTCAACGAAGTAAATAGTCTTTTGAACAAAATTCATTTGTTTGGTTTTCACTTTGCCAACTTAGATATTAGGCAAGACAGTCGCAAGCACGCACAATTTTTTAATGATATGGTAAATGCTTTGATTGAAAGTGGTAGTGGTATCTTTCCAAAAAGTTACCACAAGCTAACAGAAAAAGAGCAAATCCAAATTTTATCTAAAGTTGAAGGCGAGGTTGATTTAGCTTTAATAAAAGATGAAGAAACGCTAAAGGCACTAAAAACAATGAAGGTTATTAAAACCATTCAAAGCACAAATGGTGAGAAAGCTGCAAATCGTTATATTATAAGTAATAATCAAACAACATTGCATGTAATGCAGTTATTTGCAATGCTAAAGTTGGTTGCCTTTCAAGATAAATTGACTGTAGATATAGGTCCGCTTTTTGAAACAATTACAGACTTAGAAAATGCGCCTAGAGTGATGGAAGATTTATATACAAATCCAGAGTATGCTGCGCACCTTAAATCTAGAGGTAACAAACAAACAATAATGCTTGGTTTTAGTGATGGTACCAAAGATGGTGGTTATTTAATGGCAAACTGGGCAATTTATAAAGCAAAAGAGAATTTAACAAGAGTGTCTCGAGAATACGGCATCAAAGTCATTTTCTTTGATGGTCGTGGTGGACCTCCTGCCCGTGGTGGTGGAAAAACACATAATTTCTATGCGTCTCTTGGGCCTACTATTGAAGACAAAGAAGTGCAGTTGACTATTCAAGGGCAAACCATTAGTTCTAATTTTGGGACATTAGATTCGTCTCAATATAATCTCGAACAATTAATAAGTTCTGGTATTCGAAATAGTTTTAGCGACTCTGATTTGAGTATGCTTCCAGAAAACAGAAAAGTAATGACAGATTTGTCTCAACGCAGTTATAAAGCCTATTCAGATTTTAAAGCACATCCAAAATTTATTTCGTATTTAGAGCATATGAGTACATTAAAGTACTATGCTAAGACCAATATAGGAAGTAGACCATCTAAACGTGGTAAAGCTAAAGGTTTGGTATTCGAAGATTTAAGAGCAATACCTTTTGTAGGCTCATGGAGTCAATTGAAGCAAAACGTACCTGGCTTTTTTGGTGTTGGGACAGCTTTAAAACATTACGAGGATGCTGGTGAGTTTGAAAAAGTTCAAACCTTATTTAAAACATCAGACTTCTTTAAAACTCTTATTGAAAATAGTATGATGTCCTTATCTAAGTCATTCTTTGATTTAACAAGATATATGGCAGAAGATGAAGAGTATGGGGAATTTTGGACAATAATTCATGATGAATACGAGACATCAAAACGTTTAATTCTAAAGTTAACAGGTTACAAAGAATTAATGCAAGAAGAACCTGCTGGTAAAGCATCAATTGCAGTGAGAGAGTCTATTGTATTGCCCTTGTTAACGATTCAGCAGTATGCTTTAAAGAAGATTCAAGAGCTCGAAAAAGCTGGTGTAAAACCAGATAATGAGCAAATGAAAGTTTTTGCTAGTATGGTAACGCGATCTTTATTCGGTAATATTAATGCTAGTCGTAATTCAGCTTAAGTATTTCAAATCTGTATTTGTAATAATGACCTGTAAGTTTGAAAAACCTGCTGGTTTTTTACTTCTTTACTTTTTAGGTTGTTTTTATTATTAGAGGGCAATATTTTATAAAATAAAAACCCTCTAAGCGCATTAAGCTTAAAGGGTCTTTTCTAACAACTAAAAAATCTAATAAACAATCAATTTTAAACTTTGTGTTATGGTTAAAATTCATTTTAGCATGGGAATCTTTAATTTTTTATAATCTTATCTTAGTGTTCTTGGTCCTTTTTCCTTAGTTCTTATTTTATATATTTCATTAATTGAAGAGATGAAAATTCTTCCATCCCCATTTTCGCCAGTAACTGCTGAATCTAATATTGCTTTAATGGTTACGTCTTCAAAATCGTCATTTACTAGTATTGATAAATAACACTTTTTTATAGTATCCTGTTTGTCATTTACAATTAATGATGCACTTTCATTTTCAGTGTTTACTGAATTTACATCCCAATAAGAGAAAAAATTAACACCAACATTATTTAATGCGGTCTTAACTTCAGAAAATTTAGATTCTCTTATTATTGCTTCTATTTTTTTCATTAATTGATTTAGATATTGTAAGCAATGAAATCATAGTTCTTGAAAATGGATTTCAAGAACTATGATATTTTTTTCTTTTTCTTCAAATTTTAACCTCTATCTCTTTTTCCAGGGTAAGCAATTTCGCCATGCTCTGAAAGGTCAAGACCTAATGTTTCTTCTTCTTCTGTTACACGAAGACCCATTGTAGATTTTAATATTTTGAATACTATGAAGGATAAAGCAACTGCCCAAACCGCATATGCTAAACTCCCTAAAGCCTGAACACCTAGTTGTTCTGCACCTCCACCATTAAATAGTCCAATACCAGTGTCACCATCTACGCCCCAGAGACCTATAACAACAGTTCCCCAAACTCCTGCAACACCATGCACAGATACCGCACCAATAGCATCATCAATTTTAAGTTTTTTCTCAATAAACTCAATTGAGAATACTACGATTATACCACCTATTAGACCTGCTACTACAGCACCTACAGCTGTCATATTACCACAGCCTGCAGTAATACTTACTAAACCTGCTAAAGCACCGTTTAAGGTTTGAGGTAAATTAGGTTTACCATACCAAATCCAAGTTGTTACTAAGGCACCTAATCCACCAGCTGCTGCTGCTAAATTTGTAATTAATACAACATTTGAAGCGCCAATTGCATCTGCTCCTCCCCAAGCTAATTGAGAACCGCCATTAAATCCAAACCATCCTAACCAAAGGATAAAAACACCTAAAGTTGCTAAGATTTGATTATGACCTGGGATTGGCAATACTTTGCCATCTACAAATTTTCCTATTCTTGGTCCTACCATAATTGCGGCAACTAATGCAGCCCATCCACCAACAGAATGTACAATTGAAGATCCTGCAAAATCAATAAATCCGAGTTCGGTTAACCAACCTGAACCTTGCCATTGCCATCCACCTGCAATAGGATATATCAAAGCGGTCATTACAATAGAGAAAATTGCATATGTTGAATATTTAGTTCTTCCTGCTATTGCACCAGAAACTATAGTTGCTGCTGTAGCGGCAAACATTGTTTGGAAAAATAAATCTGCACCTTCACCTTGCATTAATCCACTCCAGAAGAACCATCCATTTGACGTGTCACCGTACATTAACGAGTATCCTACTAACCAATAAGTTAGTGAACCGACACATATGTCTAAAAGATTCTTCATTGCTATATTGGCGGCATTTTTGGAGCGTGTCATACCTGTTTCTACTAATGTAAAACCAGCTTGCATAAAGAATACAAGAATACCGGAAAGTAGCATCCAAAGCATTCCCATATCACCATTGATAGCGGCAACAGCGGCTTCTATTTCGGTAGGATCTGTCGCATCTTGTATTACGACTAGACTTGGGATAAGTGTTGATAAAATAGATAACATATTTTTTTATTTTAGTTAGTGTTTTTAATTAAAACGAATATATAGCAGCTAATGTAAATGCACTTAAGCTACTCGCTGCTGCACCATCATTATCTATTACTAAACCGTAAATTCCTCCGTCTGCATCAGTCAATGAATCTAGTCTAAACTCTGGCTTTATAATTAAGTTACTTTCAACCGTGTAGCTTCCTGTTAATGTTAATCCTAATACACTTTCGTCGTTATTAGCATCACCATGTAGTGCAAAGTACTCACCTCTTAAGCCAATACTGAAATCATCAGATGTTGCTAATTGAGGGTAAAGTGCAGCACCATAAAAACCACTTCCATCATTATCATTATAAGCAGCGTTTATTCCTAAGAAAAAATCATCTGAAAGGTCAAAACCACCAGTGTAATCAATTTCAAATCCTAAACCTCCGTTATTTCCACTGTCATAGTATAAATTTAAAAACTGACCAGAATAGCCTAGTTGGGCACCAAAAGAATATTCACCCGTTGTAGATGTATTATTAGTGTCCCATGGATTCATTACAGCAAGCATTAAGCTAAAATCATCAGATAAAGCAAAATCTGCTTTTAAACCAACATGTGAGAAAGGTCCGCTAGAAAATAAATAAGAAGTACTATAGTTAAAGTTTGCAGCTGGCGCAATTACTTCATATCCTAAAAACGTATTAAAACGTCCAAAGGTTAACGTAGTAGTTTCTGAAACATTCCAGTAAGCATAAGCTTGGTTTACAATTCCATCCACAATATCGTTGCTAAAAGTGGCACCTGCCCCTCTTGGCCCTACAACTAAATCTAAAACAGCACCTATTTTACCTTTCTCATAGCTTGCTATTATATTACCCATGCCTAAAGCAAATCCTGTTTGATCTGCAAAAGCAGTACCGAAAGATGCACCTGCATCATCTGGTGCAGATATGTAAGTTTGATAATAAGCATCAACGCTTCCACTTAAAGTAAATGATGATTTTGCTTCTTCCTCTTCTTGGGCAAATGTCATGATTGTTGTAATACCCATTAAAAGTGTAAATAATTTCTTCATAATTTTATTCATGTTTAAAAAGTTAGTTGGGTCAAATCTATTTTTTTTAGACACTTACCCCAAAAAAATAGGGGTTAAAATAAAATTTTTACCAATATAACATTTTATACCCTATAATTTTTAGGGTAAGTGTATTTTTTGTTGATTTTTTATGAAATTGATAATTTGTTAATTACAGTATTAGCATTAATTAAATCATTTTGATGAAGTATTCTTAAGTTATTTTATATTCCGAAATCGTTTTCGCAATAATTAACTTTTATTTCTGAAAAAATCTTTTTTGAGTTATTGGCAGTAAATAGCTAAAATATTATCATTCTCTCAATTAATATGCCCATTATTATCGATTTGCGAAAAGTGTTTTTGCTTTTTTTATAATCGAATTCTTGACGCTATATTAGAGGTTCAATGTGGCTTAAAAAACCCTCAAAATTTATTGAATTATGCTGAAGAAACAAGGCCTTTATTTACCAGAATTTGAACACGATAATTGTGGTGCAGGATTTATATGTAGTTTAACAGGTAAACGCTCAAATGATATAATCCATAAAGCACTTGAAATACTAGTTAAACTAGAGCATCGAGGTGCTGTGAGTTCTGATGGTGTAACTGGTGATGGTGCTGGTATATTAATAGATATCCCTCATAAGTTTTTTAAGATTTTTTGCGAGTTTGATTTACCAGAAGCTGGCGACTACGCAGTTAGTAATGTTTTTCTTCCAAAAAAGGAAAATCAACGTCAGTTTTGTATCGATGTTTTTGAGAAAGAAATTGAAAAACAGGACCTTAAGTTAATTGGCTGGAGAGACGTACCTGTTAACAGTAATGTTTTAGGTAAAGTGGCTAAAGTTACTGAGCCCTTTGTAAAGCAAATCTTTATAGGAAAATCTCATAACAAACAAACCGACAGAGATTTCAATTTAAAATTATTTGCTGCCAGAAAAATTGCAGAGCATACTATATATGGTTCTAAATTATCTGAATCGAAATTCTTCTATCTACCTAGTCTTTCCACAAAAATTATAATTTTTAAAGGATTATTAATGCCAGAACATATAAATGAGTATTATCTCGATTTATTTAATTCTGCTTTAGATACACGATTGGCACTTGTACACCAGCGTTTTTCAACAAATACATTTCCTACGTGGGACTTAGCGCAGCCGTTTAGGTATATATGCCATAATGGGGAAATTAATACGGTTAGAGGTAATGTATCTAGAATGTTTTCACGCGAAGAAATTATGGAAAGCCCATTGTTTGGTGAGGATATTAAAAAGATAATTCCAACGATATTAAAAGGGAAATCAGATTCTGCAACTTTAGATATGGTTGTAGAATTATTATTAATGACGGGTCGCTCTTTGCCAGAAGCCATGATGATGCTTGTGCCAGAAGCTTGGGAAAAAAACCCAGATATGTCTGATGCTAAAAAGGCTTTTTATGAATACAACTCCTGCCTCATGGAGCCATGGGATGGACCAGCTTCTATACCATTTACAGACGGAAATTATATCGGAGCTGTACTAGATAGAAACGGATTACGCCCTTCGCGTTACACCGTTACCAAATTGGGTAACGTAATCATGTCTTCGGAGACTGGCGTGGTAGATATTAAGCCAGAAAATGTTGAGTACCATGGGCGATTAGAACCGGGTAAGATGTTTTTAGTAGATATGAACGAAGGTCGAATTGTCAATGATGAGGAGATAAAAGAAGAAATAGCTTCTAGGCATCCTTATCGAGAATGGTTAAATGAAAATTTAATTCACCTTAAAGATATTGAAGCTAAAAAAGGCCACATCGCCTATGATGAAATAGACTTAAAAAAACGTGAAATTGTTTTTGGATACACACAAGAAGATTTAAATACTATAATTCGTCCGATGGCTCAATTAGGTAAAGAACCTATTGGCTCAATGGGAAGTGATACTCCAATTGCTATTTTGTCTGAGCGTCCTCAATTGATATATAATTATTTTAAACAGCTATTTGCGCAAGTTACTAATCCGCCCTTAGATGGTATTCGTGAAGAGTTAATAACAGATATAAGTTTAACTTTAGGTAGTGACGTTAATATTTTTGAGATTAATGCAGATCATTGTAAAAAACTAAAAATTCAAAATCCTGTAATTTCAAAACATGATTTAGATAAGATTAGAGATTATGATTCTAATCCAGATTTTAAAGTCGAATCTATTTCAATGTTATATGAAGTGAATCGTGGATTAAACGAATTAGAGGTCGCATTAGATAATTTAGTAACTAAAGCCTCTAAAGCAATTGATGAAGGTGCAAATATCATTATACTCTCAGACCGTTATGTGGATAAGAATCATGCTCCAATTCCAGCATTACTTGCTTGTTCTTATCTAAACCATGCGCTTCATAAATTAGAAAAGCGCTCAAAAATTAGCTTAATCATAGAGTCTGCTGAGCCTAGAGAGGTACATCATTTTGCTTTATTATTCGGTTTTGGTGCAAGCGCTGTTAATCCTTATATAGTAAATGAGATTGTTCAAAAGCAAATAAACGAATCGGATGTTACAGATTTAGAATACCTAGCGGCTATTAAAAATTATAATAAGGCTGTTGGTAAAGGCATCTTAAAAGTGATGAATAAAATTGGGATATCAACATTAAATTCTTATCGAGGATCACAACTTTTTGAGTGTATCGGAATTAACACAAAAACGGTAGAAAAATACTTCCCAAATACACCAACTCGCATACAAGGTATTGGTTTAAGAGAGATTGAACAGGAAATTGTCAAACGTCATAAGCGCGCGTTTCAAGCCAATGAAACTAACGCAGATATAGAAATTGGTGGAGAATATAGATGGAGACGTGGCCAAGAAAAGCATATGTTTAACCCATTAACGGTAGCTAAACTTCAAGAATCTGTTCGTACCAATAAGGCATCAACATTCAAAGAATATTCAAAGTTGGTTAATGATCAATCCGCACGCTTAATGACTATAAGAGGTTTATTTGAATTTGATCAATTTGACCCAATTCCGCTTGAAGAAGTAGAGTCATGGACAGAAATTGTAAAACGTTTTAAAACGGGAGCTATGTCTTATGGATCTATAAGTAAAGAAGCTCATGAGAATTTAGCGGTAGCAATGAATAGAATTGGTGGGAAATCTAATTCAGGTGAAGGAGGAGAAGATCAAGAACGTTTTTATAAAAGTTCTCAAGGTGATTGGAAAAATTCAGCTATAAAACAAGTGGCTTCTGGTCGTTTTGGTGTCACCTCTAACTACCTAACAAGTGCAAGCGAAATTCAAATAAAAATAGCACAAGGTGCAAAACCAGGAGAAGGAGGGCAGTTGCCAGGTCCAAAAGTGAATAAAGAGATTGCAAAAACTAGAAATTCTACACCTTATGTTGGTTTAATTTCACCACCTCCGCATCATGATATTTATTCTATTGAAGATTTATCACAACTAATTTATGATGTTAAATCAGCGAATAGATCAGCACGAATCAATGTAAAATTAGTCTCGGAGATTGGTGTAGGAACCGTTGCTGCAGGAGTTGCAAAAGCAAAAGCAGATGTAATTTTAGTAGCTGGTTTTGATGGAGGAACCGGAGCAACACCACTAACCTCTCAAAAACACGCAGGTTTACCTTGGGAACTCGGTATTGCCGAAGCACAGCAAACTCTTGTAATGAATGATTTACGAAATCGTATTGTTTTAGAGTGCGATGGTCAATTAAAAACAGGTCGTGATGTTGCTATTGCATGTCTTTTAGGTGCTGAAGAGTTTGGTTTTGCTACTGCACCTTTGGTGGCTTCCGGTTGTATTATGATGCGTGTTTGTCATTTAAATACGTGTCCTGTTGGTATTGCAACGCAGAATCCTGAGTTGCGTAAAAAGTTTAAAGGGAAACCAGAACATGTGGTGAACTACATGTATTTTGTAGCTCAAGAGTTACGTGAGATAATGGCGAAACTTGGCTTTAGAACCATCAACGAAATGGTTGGTCAGTCTCAAAAACTAAATAGGAATAAAGCTATAGATCATTATAAGTCTTCTGGTATTGATTTAACACCAATTCTGCATAAAGTAGAAGTCGAAGATGATGTAAAACTATATAACACTTATTGCCAAGATCACAATTTAAATGTGCACTTAGATTTTAAAATTGTAAAACAAGCGCATCAAGCATTATTTAGAAGGCAAAAAACACATTTAGAGCTGCCAATAACAAATATAGATAGAGCAGTAGGAGCTATAATTAGTAATGAAATCTCAAAGATTTATGGCGCAGACGGTTTACCAGATGATACCATAAATATAGATTTTCTAGGTTCTGCGGGCCAAAGTTTTGGTGCCTTCGCAACTAAGGGATTATCTTTTACAGTACATGGTAACACTAATGACTATCTTGGAAAAGGATTATCTGGCGGAAAATTAATTATTAAGGTACCAGAAGAATGCACTATCGTACCTGAAGATAATATTATAACAGGAAATGTTACCTTATACGGAGCAACTTCAGGAGAAGTTTATATTAATGGAAAAGCTGGAGAGCGTTTTTGTGTAAGGAATTCTGGCGCTAAAGCTGTGGTAGAAGGTATTGGAGATCATGGTTGTGAGTATATGACGGGAGGTGTTGCAGTTATTCTTGGAGAAGTTGGTCGAAATTTTGGTGCAGGTATGAGTGGAGGTATAGCTTACGTTTTAGACGAAAAGGATACTTTTAAGCGTAACTGTAATGCTGAAGATTTAAATATTGATCCAATAACGGAGGTGGAAGATCAAATGCAATTAGAGCAGTTGATTCAAAATCATTTTGAAGCTACAGAAAGCCCATTAGCGAGACGTATTCTAGACAACTGGAAAACTTATCTCCCTAAGTTTAAGAAAGTATTGCCAGAAGAATATAGACAAGCCTTAGTGCGATTAGAACAAGAACAATTAGAATTAGCGTAGATTATGGGAAAGACAACAGGATTTTTAGAGTATAAGCGTCAAGATGAGAGCTATATCGCACCAGAAAAGCGTATTGAAAATTACAAAGAATTTACTATTCCGTTAAAGGAAGAAAAACTAAAAGATCAAGGTGCACGATGTATGGATTGTGGTATACCTTTTTGTCATAGTGGCTGTCCGCTTGGTAATTTTATTCCAGATTTTAATGATAAAGTTTATAAAGGTAAATGGAAAGAAGCTGCTGAAATTTTGCATAAGACTAATAATTTTCCAGAATTTACAGGTCGTTTGTGTCCTGCGCCATGCGAGGAAGCTTGTGTGTTAGGTATTAACGAAGATCCAGTAACAATTGAGAATATTGAAAAAAATATTGTTGAAACAGCTTTTAATGAAGGTTGGATAGTTGCAAACCCTCCAAAAGTAAGAACTGATAAAAAAGTGGCGGTTATTGGGTCAGGACCAGCAGGTTTGGCTGCGGCACAACAATTAAACCATGCGGGCCATACCGTTACGGTTTTTGAACGTGATGAAAAGGTTGGGGGCTTACTACGCTATGGTATTCCTGATTTTAAAATGGAAAAAAATGTGATCGACAGGCGTGTTAAAGTTTTAGAAGAAGAAGGCATAACCTTTAAAACAAACGCTCACGTTGGAAAAAATATAGATGCAATACAATTAAAAAATGATTTTGATGCCATTGTATTATGTGGTGGTGCAACTGTAAGACGAAGTATTCCTATTCCTGGATCAGACTTAAAAGGTGTAACTCAGGCTATGGATTTTTTAAAGTTGAATAACGAATATGTAGATGGCATTGCAGAATTTAAAGATATCATTTCTGCAACTGATAAAAATGTCATTGTTATTGGAGGTGGTGATACTGGTAGTGATTGTATAGGAACGTCTAACAGACATGGTGCAAAATCAGTTACTAATTTTGAGATTTTAAGTAAACCATCTGAAGGAAGACCAGCACACCAACCTTGGCCTTATTGGCCTATGAAACTAAAAACTACTTCATCTCATAAGGAAGGTGTAGAACGTTTTTTTAGTATTTCTACCAAGGAGTTTTTAGGAGATGAAAATGGGAAGCTAAAAGGTCTTAAAACAGTTGAGGTCGAATGGATTTTTAAAAATGGCGAACGTCCACAGTTAATAGAAGTACCAAATACAGAGAAAGAATGGGAATGTGAGTTAGCTTTATTAGCATTAGGGTTTACTGGTGCAGAAATGACTTTAGCGGAACAGTTTGATTTAAAAATGGATTTTAGAACAAATATTGATGCTTCCGTGAAAGATTATGCAACAAATATTCCTGGAATTTTTGCAGCAGGTGATATGCGCAGAGGACAGTCTTTAATAGTCTGGGCAATATCTGAAGGTAGGCAAGCAGCACATCATGTTGACACCTATTTAATGGGTGAATCTAATTTACCTTTAAAAGATGATAGTGATTTACCAAGAGTATAGTTATATTTGTATCTAGAACAAGCTACAATATTATTTTATAGAGTTAGGGCTATTAATTAATTAAATAGTAGCGTTCTAAAAAGCACCTATTTTTAGGTGCTTTTTTTATTTCGGATACTTAGCTTCAATATCCTTTAAACACAAATTATGAATACTACCAATATGAGAATGTTCTTTTCCTAAATCTGGTTGGTATGTATCATTTTGTACTTGATTTCCAATCTTTTGATAAGCCTCTCTAAATGACATACCATCTATTACTAAATTATTAATGCTATCCACTGTAAACAAGTATTTATACTTATCATCATTAAGGTCTACATCTTTAACAATGATTTGTTGAATGGCATAATTAAAAACATCTAAAATGTCTTTGACATCTTCAAACGCATTAATGATATTCTCTTTTAGTAATTGAAAGTCTCTATGATAACCACTTGGTAAATTATTAGTTATTAATAACATCTCGGTATGCAAAGCTTGTATTTTATTACACTTTCCTCTAATGAGTTCAAATACATCAGGATTCTTTTTGTGCGGCATAATACTACTACCTGTAGTCAATGCATCTGGAAATGTGATAAATCCAAAATTCTGACTCATGTATAAGCAAATATCCATGGCGAAACGACCCATAGTATTACATAATCCGCCTAATGCACTCGCAATTGCGCGTTCACTTTTTCCTCTACTTAATTGTGCGGCAACTACGTTATATTTTAAAGTGGAAAAGCCTAATTCTTTGGTAGTAATATTTCTATCGATAGGAAAAGAACTTCCATAGCCAGCTGCGGAACCTAAGGGGTTTTGATCTGCAATTTTAGAAACTGCATTTAATACATATATATCATCAATTAACAATTCAGCATAAGCAGAAAACCATAAACCAAAAGAAGAGGGCATGGCAACTTGTAAATGTGTGTAACCAGGTAATAATTGATTTTTGTGAGTTTCGGCTAAATTTAAAAGCGTATTGAAAAACGTTTTTGTTTTGTCATTAATGATTTCTAGATTCTCCTTGTAATATAATTGAAGTGCTACTAATACTTGGTCGTTTCTAGAACGTGCTGTATGAATTTTTTTTCCAACTTCGCCTAATGTTTTGGTCAACTCATGCTCAATTTTAGAGTGTACATCTTCAAATGATTCTTCTATAATAAAAGTGCCTTCTTCTATAGATTTAGATAAGTCGTTTAATCCTGATTTAAGTTGTTGTAATTCATTAGAAGTTATAATTCCAATAGACTCTAACATTATTGCATGTGCTAATGAGGCTTGAACATCATATTTAGCAATATGCATATCAATCTCTCTATCGTTTCCAACCGTAAATTGTTCTATTTTTTTATCTATTGAAAATCCTTTGTCCCAAAGTTTCATAATACTTTATTTAATAAGTTAATGTAGATACCAATTCCTTCTTCAATTTCAGTCAAATAAATAAACTCATCTGCTGTATGCGATCGTGTGCTATCTCCAGGCCCTAATTTTAAAGAAGGACAACTCAAAACCGACTGATCTGATAATGTAGGCGAACCATAAGTTTCTCTTCCTAAGGCAATACCAGCTTTTACCAAATCGTGATGAATAGGAATAGAAGATGAATTTAACCTTAAGCTTCTTGGGGCTATACGTGTACAAGGTGATTTTTGATTTAATATATTTGCGATTTCTTGGTTTGTGTATTTATCATTCACACGAACATCAACAACCAAATCAACTTCAGATGGAACAGCATTGTGTTGCGTGCCAGCATTAATTTGAGTCACAGTCATTTTTACATCTCCGAGGACCGGTGATTTCTTTTCAAACTTATAGTCTTGAAACCATTTTAAGACATCAATAGTATTATAAATAGCATTGTCTTTATTTGGATGTGCCGCATGACTGGCTGTTCCTTTCACTTTGGCATCAAAAACGACCAAACCTTTTTCAGCAATTGCCAGATTCATTAATGTCGGTTCTCCAACAATTGCAACATCTACATTTGGTATGATAGATAACATACTATTCAAGCCATTTGGCCCACTGCTTTCTTCTTCAGCAGAAGCCACTATGACCAAATTGTACTTCAAGCTTTTCTTTTTGTAGAAATGGGTGAATGTTGCGATTAAAGACACTAAACAACCACCTGCATCATTACTGCCTAAGCCATATAATTTACCATCTTCTACAATAGCTTTTAATGGGTCTTTCGTATACCCATTATTTGGTTTTACAGTATCGTGATGTGAGTTTAATAAGAGCGTAGGTTTCTTCTCATCGAAGTGTTTATTGGTTGCCCAAATGTTATTTTTATTCCGTTTGAATGGAATTTGATGTGTAGTAAACCAATCTTCAATTAACAAAGCAGTGTTGTCTTCTTCTGAAGAAAATGACTGCGTTTCTATAAGCTGCTTTAATAAATCAATAGCTTCTGTTGTCAGTTGTTCTATCATTTTGTAATGATTGTATGTTTGTTATTTGAATTGAAAAGCATATCGGATTTTCCAATACAAACTTTTTGTACATTATGATGTATAGCATGGAAACAGTTATCTAATTTTGGCAACATGCCTTCGAATATGATGCTGTTATCTTTTAGTGTTTCGTAGGTTTCTGTATTGATGGTTTCAATAACAGAATCATCATTTTCTACATCATTTAAAACACCATTTTTTTCAAAACAATAGTAAAGTTCTGTATTATAAATTGAAGCAAATCCAATCGCTAATTCTGAGGCTATTGTATCTGCGTTGGTGTTTAGTAATTGACCACTTTCATTATGCGTAATGGCACAGAAAACAGGTGTAACAGTATTGTTTAAAAGGACTTCTAGTGTTTTTGTGTTAACTTGTTTTACATCGCCAACAAAACCGTAATCTATAGGTTGAGCTGGACGTTTCACAGATATAATTGAGTTTCCGTCTGCGCCAGAAAATCCGATAGCGTTACAATCATTTGCTTGTAATTGAGCAACTATATTTTTATTGATTTTACCAGCATATACCATTGTAATAATGTCTAAAGTTTCGTTATCTGTTATACGTCTGCCTTCATTCATTTTTACAGGAACATTCATTTTTTTAGCCAATTGTGTTGCCAACTTTCCGCCACCATGTACCAATATTTTTGGGCCTTTAAGCTTTGCAAATTGACTCAGAAATAGTTCTAATGCTTCACTGTCATCAATTATATTACCTCCTATTTTTATGATTTTTAGTGTTTTCATATTAGATGTTTTCTAATAATTGTTTCAATACTACTTGTGCTGCAAAAGTTCTGTTGTTAGCTTGTTCTATGACGACAGATTGTCCGCTATCTAAAACTGCATCTTCTACAACAACATTTCGTCTTACAGGTAAACAATGCATAAATTTAGCTTTACCTAATTTAGCTTTGGTCATCATCCAATTTTCATCTTGACTAAGTATCTTTCCATAATCATTATAATTGCTCCAATTTTTAACATACACAAAGTCAGCATCTTTTAATGCGTCTTCCTGATCATAATTAATAGTAGAGTTTCTAGTTATTTCAGGATTCAATTCATAGCCTTTAGGATGTGTAATCGTTAAATCTACATCTAAATCTTGCATCATTTCTACAAATGAATTCGCAACTGCCTGTGGTAACGCTTTTGGATGTGGTGCCCAAGACAATACTACTTTCGGTGTCTTTTTTTCTGTTAATTCTGAAATGGTTATGGCATCTGCCATCGCTTGTAATGGATGTGCTGTAGCACTTTCCATGTTGATGATTGGTACCGATGCATATTTTTGAAAGTTATTGAGTACATATTCTGATTCGTCTTTAGCCTTATCTTCTAATGTTGGAAATGCTCTAACAGCAATAATATCTGCATATTGTGAAATGACTTGAGCCGCTTCCTTGATATGTTCAGATGTGTTGACATTCATAACCGTTCCATCTTCAAATTCTAAATTCCAAGCGTCATTTATATTTAGGATCATAACATCCATGCCTAAATTTTTTGCCGCTTTTTCTGTACTTAATCGTGTACGTAAACTCGAATTAAAAAATAGCATAACCAAGGTTTTATTTTTACCTAAATCTTGAAATTCAAAAGGATTCATTTTTAGTAAAATGGCTTCCTTTATTGTTTCAGAAAGGTTCGATATATCCTTTATTGTAGTATAGTTTTTCATATTAATTTCAATTCATTTTTCAATGCTTCAATGAAGACATCAACATGCTTTTTTTGGATCGTTAATGGCGGAAGAATTCTGAGGACATTAGGATTTTTAGCACCTCCTGTAAAAATATAATGCTTGTAAATAAGTGTCTTTCGTAATTCAGAAATCGAAAAATCAAACTCTAAACCTAGCATTAATCCTCTTCCCTTAATGGTCTTTAACTTTGGCAATGCTTTTGCTTTTTCAATAAAGTACTCGTATATCTCTGAAGCATTTTGCATTAAGTTGTCTTGTTCTATAACTTCTAATACAGCACGAGTTGCAGCACAAGCCAAATGGTTACCACCAAACGTTGTGCCCAATAAACCAAAAGAGGCTTTAATCGATGGATGAATTAAAATTCCACCAACAGGAAACCCGTTACCCATACCTTTAGCAATTGAGATAATATCTGGTGTAATGTTGTGTTTTTGAAAGGCGAAAAAATCCCCTGTTCTGCCAAAACCAGATTGCACTTCGTCTGCAATCAATGCTGTGTTGTATTTTTCACAAAGTGCTTCTAATCCTTGATAGAATTCAGTTGTGCTTTGATCAAGCCCACCAACTCCTTGAATACATTCTATAATGACAGCACAAGTTTGATTTACTTTTAGAATTGCTTCTACAGATTTTAAATCACCTAGTTCTACAAAGTCAACCTCTTGTTGTGCGTTTAATGGTGAAACAACTTTTGGGTTGTCCGTTGCGGCCACAGCTGCTGAAGTTCTGCCATGAAACGAATTTTTAAACGCTAATATTTTGTGTTTACCATTATGAAACGAAGCTAGTTTCAAAGCATTTTCATTGGCTTCTGCACCAGAATTGCATAAAAACAATTGATAGTCTTTACAACCAGAAAGTTCTTCTATTTTATCCGCTAATTCAACTTGTAATGGGTTTTGAATCGCATTACTATAAAAGCCTAATTTTTTAACTTGGTTAGATATAGCTGAAACATATTTTGGATGTGAGTGCCCAATAGAAATTACAGCATGTCCTCCATAAAGATCGAGATATTCTGCACCTTTATTATCGTAAACGTAGATATCTTTTGCGCTTACTGGTGTAACATCGTATAAAGGATATACATTAAATAAACTCATATCTGTTCTTTTTTTATGGTGTTGATTTTATTAAATGAAGCTACCATGCCTTGTATCAATGACGAGCTTAATCCTTTATGTTCCATATGATTTAAACCAGTAATTGTACAGCCCATAGGTGTGGTTACTCTGTCAATTTCTTCTTCAGGATGATTTTTATTTGTGATTAATAAATTAGCAGCACCTTCACTTGTGTACATCGCTAATTCTTGTGCTTCTTTAGCATCGAATCCTAATTGAATTGCAGCTTGGGTTGTGGCACGAATCAATCGCATCCAAAACGCAATTCCACTAGCACAAACTACTGTTGCAGCTTGCATTTGGGCTTCTGGTATTGCTAAAGTGTGCCCTAATCTGTTGAAAATTGCTTCTGCAATTGGAATACGTTTTTCGCCTTTTTCATTACTACATAAGCAGGTCATTGATTTTCCAACTGCAATAGCTGTATTTGGCATAGCTCTTATAATAAACTGATCTTTTCCAATTTGAGATTCAATTTTTGGAATTAGATATCCTGTTATAGTCGAAATCATTACATGATTTTCTGTCAAATATGGCTTCACGTCGTTTAATATTTGCTCAAAATGTGCTGGTTGTACAGCAAAGATTAAGATATCAGATTGCTTTGTGGCCTCAATATTATCAGTTGTTAATACGACATTTTTGTAGCCTTCAAATTCTTTAATGTCATCCAAGTTTCGTTTGGTAAGATATAAGGTTGTTATTGCATTGTTGGTTATCAATCCTTTTGCGATTGACTTACCTAAGTTTCCTGTTCCTATGATTGCGATTTTCATATTGTCGTTTTTTTGTCATTCCTGCGAGGGCAGGAATCTATTTTTTATTAGTTCTTCATTGTGGATTCCTGCCTGTGCAGGAATGACAACAATTAGAAATAATTTGCTTTCAATTTTAATCCTTCAGTTTCTTCAAAACCAAAAGCTAAATTCATGTTTTGGATTGCTTGTCCTGAAGCACCTTTTAATAGATTATCAATTACACTTGTAATTAATATTTTATTTCCGTGTTTTTCAACACCTATGATGCACTTGTTGGTATTTACCACTTGTTTCATATGAACTGCTTCATCTGAAACAAACGTAAATTCTGCATTTTTGTAATAACTCTTATAAAGTGATTTAGCATCTTCTAATGTGCCATTAAAAGAGGTGTAAGCAGTTACAAAAATTCCTCTAGAAAAATTACCACGATTCGGCATAAAATGGACCTCAGAATCAAAATCGTCTTGTAATTGATTTAAGGTTTGATTGATCTCACCTAAATGCTGATGTGTAAATGCCTTGTAATGCGAAAAGTTATTATCTCTCCATGTAAAATGTGTCGTTTTAGATAATGATGTTCCTGCACCAGTTGCTCCTGTAACTGCATTTATATGAATATCTTCTTTAAAAGAATTTGAATCTGCTAAAGGTAATAGTGCTAACTGAATTGCTGTTGCAAAACAACCTGGATTTGCGATATAATTAGCCTTTTTTATTACTTCTTTTTGTAATTCTGGTAAGCCGTAAATAAAATCTTTTCCAGCGAAAATTTTATCAGCTTCCAGCCTAAAATCATTACTTAAATCAATGATTTTTGTGTTTTCAGAAAATGTATGCTGCTCTAAAAAGGTTGTTGAATTACCATGACCTAAACAAAGGAATAACACATCAACATCAGTGTTGACTTCACTTGTAAAATTCATTTCTGTAGAGCCAACTATATCTTGATGTACCTTGTATAGTTTATTTCCTGCATTTGATGTACTAAATACAAAATCTATACTTGTTTGCTTATGATTTAATAACAATCTAATCAATTCACCTGCCGTATATCCAGCACCTCCTATAATTCCTGCCTTAATCATAATTCTGAATTTACTTGTTGATAGATTTTGTTTTGATTACCTATTATTTTAATGAAGCCTTTCGCTTCATCCGCTGTCCAACCTTTATTTTCTTCACCATAACTTCCAAATTTAGCATTCATTAAATCATGCTGAGATGAGATACCATCTAAACTGAAATGATATGGCTTCAATGTAACGATAACATCACCAGAAACTTTGTCTTGACTGTTTTGTAAAAAGGCTTCCATATCTCGCATCACAGGATCTAAATACTGACCTTCATGCAAATGCATGCCGTAGAAATTTGACAAATAATCTTTGTGTTGTAATTGCCATTTAGTTAAAGTGTGTTTCTCTAATAAATGATGCGCTTTTATAATAATTAAAGCAGCAGCAGCTTCAAAGCCAACACGTCCTTTAATGCCAACAATAGTATCACCAACATGAATATCTCTGCCAATTGCATAAGCCGAAGCTATATCATTTAATATTTCTATGTTTTTGTCAGCTGAATCTGCTTTTCCATTTAAAGCAACTAATTCACCTTGCTTAAAAGTTAAGGTTACTTGTTCTTCACCGTCTTTTTTTAATTGTGAAGGATATGCAGATTCAGGTAGTGGTTGTTCTGATGTCAACGTTTCTTCTCCACCAACACTAGTTCCCCAAAGTCCTTTGTTAACAGAATACTTTGCTTTGTTCCAAGACATGTCAATCCCATTTTCAATGAGGTAATCAATCTCTTGTTGTCTTGTTAATTTGCCATCTCTAATAGGTGTGATGATTTCGATTTCTGGAGCTAAGGTTTGAAAAATCATATCGAACCTTACTTGGTCATTTCCTGCTCCAGTACTTCCGTGAGCAATATACTTAGCATCAATACTTTTTGCATATTGAATAATTTCAATGGCCTGAATAATTCGTTCTGCGCTTACAGACAAAGGATAGGTGTTGTTTTTAAGCACATTTCCGAAGATTAAATACTTAATCACTTTATCATAATAGGATGCAATAGCATCAATATTCTTATATGTTGAAACACCCATTTTGTAAGCGTTACTTTCTATAGTTTTGATTTCTTCTGATGTAAAACCACCAGTATTAACACTTACGGCATGTACATCATAACCTTCTTTACTTAAACTTACTGCGCAATACGATGTGTCTAATCCACCACTATATGCAATTACTAATTTGCTCATTTTTTTTCTTTTTTTAGAAACATCGATTGCTTAATGTTTTTCAATCGTGTCCATACTTTTTTATCAATATTTTTCTCTTCTAGTTTCTGCTCTTCCTTTTTATTAGGATCGTAGAGCATACCAGTACATAGACACATTTTTTGTTCGGTTCTGGTTAAAACATCAAAGTTTTTACAGGTTTGGCAACCTTTCCAAAAGGATTGATCATCTGTTAACTCTGAAAACGTCACAGGCTTATAACCTAGATCACTATTCATTTTCATAACAGCTAATCCTGTTGTAATACTAAAGACTTTTGAATCTGGAAACTTTGTTCTAGAGTGTCCAAAAATTACTTTCTTGATTTTTTTTGCTAAGCCTTGATTTCTAAAATTAGGATGAACAATTAGTCCTGAATTAGCAACAAATTTTCCGTGTCCCCAAGATTCGATATAACAAAAGCCAGCAAATTCATCTCCATCTAAGGCAATTACTGCATTGCCGTTTTCCATTTTGGTAATGATGTATTCTGGTTGTCGTTTTGCGATACCAGTTCCTCTGACTTGAGCAGCTTCTTCGATAGTTTTACAGATGATGTCTGCATAAACTGTATGTGATTTATCAGCAATAACAATTTTCATTGTAATTGAGTTTTAATTTAATAATGTGTTTTTGTTTTTTGAAAGCTGAACAGGACTCACCTAAGTTCAATACATAGAAATACACCCTAAGGGCGACGTGGAAAAAAGCGGCGTGCTACATAGTTATTATCTAATGAGATAATTAAAAACTGAAAACGATATTTGAAATTTGATTTGTACACAATAAAAATAAAAAAATGAAATAGAGTTTGTTGCTAAAATGAAGTATTAGCGGCGGCGTAAATGTCTGGGAGCTCTATATAATTGTGTATTCATAATGCTAATTTACATATTAAAATATAAACGACAAGAGATAATTTCTTGTTTTCTACAATATTTATGGATTTCTAAAAAAAAGACTTTTCATATTGTAAATATCTCATCTTTAAGCCGTTTTAGTTGATAAACTTAATTTAAACTAAAAACTGAAACAAATCAGGTTTATCGTTTAAATAATCTCCATAGAAATTATGAAGCTTCATTTTAGTTATCAATGGCTCTAAGTCGTCAGGTGACTTTAATTCTAAACCAACTACGGCGACGTCATTCTCACGATTTGCTTTTTTTGTATATTCAAAATGAGTGATATCATCTGTAGGACCTAAAATGTCAACGACAAAATCTCTTAAAGCTCCTGCGCGTTGCGGAAACTTTATAATAAAATAATGCTTGAGATTTGCATAGAGAAGGGCACGCTCTTTAATTTCAGCAGTACGTGTAATATCATTATTACTGCCACTAATTACACAGACTACATTTTTACCTTTAATCTCATCTTTAAATTGCTCTAATGCTGAGAGACTTAAAACCCCTGCTGGTTCTGCGACAATGGCGTCTTTATTATATAGATCTAAAATTGTTTGGCAAATCTTTCCTTCATCCACTTCAACAACACGATGTAAAGTCTCTTTGCATATGGCAAAATTTAAATCACCAACACGCTTTACTGCAGCACCATCAACGAAGCTATCAATGGTTTTTAATGTAGTATTCTTATTCGCGCGTATCGAAGTTAACATCGCTGCGGCACCTTTTGGTTCTACGCTAATAATTTTTGTTTGAGGTGATAAGAGTTTAAAGACAGAAGATAAACCTGCTGCAAGTCCACCACCACCAACTGGAACAAACACATAATCTATGGGATGGGTTTCAGCTTGATCTATTATTTCTAAGCCAACCGTTGCCTGACCTTCAATAACTTTTTGATCATTAAAAGGGTGGACAAAAGTTTTGTTCATGTCTTCGCTTTGTTGTTTAGCGGCATGATAGGCATCATCAAAAGTATCACCAACTAATACAACATCTATATAATCTTCGCCAAACATTTTAACTTGTTCAATCTTTTGACCAGGCGTTGGAGAAGGCATAAAAATGGTGCCTTTTATTTTTAAAAGTTTACATGAAATAGCCACACCTTGTGCATGGTTTCCAGCACTCGCACACACAATTCCATTTTCAATTTGAGATCCATTTAAAGAAGAAATTTTGTTATAAGCTCCTCTAATCTTATAAGAACGGACTTCTTGTAAGTCTTCCCTTTTAAAATAGATATTCGCCCCAAATTGTTTGGAGTAGCGTGCATTTTTAATCAAAGGAGTGACAGATGCAATGTCTTTTAATTTTTCTGCAGCAGCTTCAATTGCTTTTAGTGTTGGTCTATATGTGGTTTTTGTTTCTTCCATCTTTAGTTCCCGTAAAAACGGGAATCTCTTTTATTTTGTGGATTCCTGCCTTTGCAGGAATGACAAGTTTACGCTAAAACTGAATCAACAGTTTTAACATCAGATTTTATCACTTTCATTGCTGTCATTGCCGCACGCAAACGTTGACCAACAGCTTCGATTGGATGATTTCTGATGGCATCATTAATCGCTATTAATTCTATATTATCAACTCCGTTTGAACTTGAAAATGGCTTTCCGATTATACTAGTATCAACTGTTTTCATAAAATCAGTTAATAATGCTTTGCAAGCATGGTCAAACAAATAGCAACCATATTCAGCTGTATCAGAAATCACTCTGTTCATTTCGAATAATTTCTTTCTTGCAATTGTATTAGCTATTAGTGGTAATTCGTGTAAAGATTCGTAGTAAGCAGAATCTTCAATAATACCAGCACTAATCATAGATTCGAATGCTAATTCTACTCCAGATTTTACAAAGGCTACTAAGAGTACGCCATTATCAAAGTATTCTTGTTCAGAAATATGATCTGACGTTAATGCCGTCTTTTCAAAGGCTGTTTCACCAGTAGCTTCTCTCCACTTTAATAAATTAACATCATCATTTGCCCAATCTTCCATCATTGTTTTTGAGAAATGGCCAGATATGATATCGTCCATGTGCTTTTCAAATAATGGACGCATAATAGCTTTTAATTCTTCAGATAATTCGTAAGCTTTTATTTTAGCAGGATTGGATAAACGATCCATCATGTTTGTTATTCCACCATGTTTTAAAGCTTCGGTAATCGTTTCCCAACCAAACTGAATTAATTTAGCAGCATAACCAGGCTCAATACCTTCTTCAACCATTTTATCAAACGATAGAATAGCTCCTGTTTGTAACAAGCCACAAAGGATGGTTTGTTCTCCCATTAAATCTGATTTTACTTCAGCAATAAAAGAAGACTCTAAAACACCTGCTCTGTGTCCTCCTGTTGCAGCGGCATATGCTTTGGCTTGTGCCCAACCTTTTCCTTCTGGATCATTTTCTGGGTGAACTGCAGTTAATGTTGGTACACCAAATCCACGTTTATATTCCTCTCTAACTTCAGTTCCTGGACATTTTGGCGCCACCATAATTACAGTTAAATCCTCGCGAATTTTAGTGCCTTCTTCAACAATGTTAAAACCATGTGAGTAACTTAAAGTTGCTCCTTTTTTCATTAAAGGCATAACCGCTTTTACAACATTAGTATGTTGCTTATCTGGAGTTAAATTTAAAACCAAATCTGCTGTAGGAATTAATTCTTCGTACGTGCCAACTGTAAATCCGTTCGACGTAGCGTTTTTATATGAATCACGTTGCTGATCAATAGCAACTTGACGCAATGTATAAGAAATATCTAAGCCAGAATCTCTCATGTTTAAACCTTGGTTAAGACCTTGTGCGCCACAACCAACTATTACAATTTTCTTTCCTTTTAATGCGTTTACACCATCTTCAAATTCTGAAGCATCCATAAAGCGACATTTTCCTAGTTGCTCTAATTGTTCTCTTAATGGTAAAGTGTTAAAATAATTTGACATTGTTTTAATTTTTAATGTTGAAATGCTTCTAGCATTGTTGATATTCTCATTTCTTCCTTAGTAACTGCAACACGTCCAGAACGCGTGAACTGCATAATTCCAAAAGCGTTTAACTCTCTATATAGTAGATCTATTTCTTCTTTTCTACCAGATTTTTCGATAGCAAAAAAGACTTTGTTTACGGTTACAATTCTAGCATTACTTTCTTTGATTATATTCTGAATTTGACGTTCATCAAATAATAATTCTGATTTGATTTTGAAGAGACACGATTCCTGATATATGATTTCGTCTTCAGTATGATAGTAAGCTTTAATCACTTCGACTTGCTTCTCAATCTGTCCGATAACTTTTTTCATTTGAGACTCGGTAATATTAACTACAAGGGTAAACCTTGATACACCTGCAATTTCAGAAGGTGAAGTGTTTAGGCTCTCAACATTCATGTGTCTTCTTTGAAATATTGCCGAAATTCTATTCAGTAAGCCTATATTGTTTTCCGTATATATTGAAACGGTATATTGTTTCTTTTCGTTTTCCATAATTACTCTAATCTTATATCTGAAACACTTGCACCTGTAGGAATCATTGGGAAGACATTGTCCTCCTTTTCAACTCTTACTTCTAAAAAATATGGACCATCACAATCGATCATTTCTTTTACGGCAGCTTTTAAATCTTCTCTTTTCGATACCTTTTTAGCATCAATATGATAACCCTTAGCTATAGCTACAAAATCTGGGTTTACCATTTCTGTTGACGCATAACGCTTATCAAAAAATAATTGCTGCCATTGGCGTACCATCCCAAGAAATTCATTGTTCAATACCACAATTTTAACAGGTACTTTTTGCTGAAAAATAGTTCCCAATTCCTGAATATTCATTTGGTAACCTCCATCTCCAGCAATCATAACAACTTCGCGATCTGGTGCAGCCATTTTTGCTCCGATTGCTGCTGGTAAAGCAAATCCCATGGTTCCTAAGCCACCTGATGTAATATTACTTTTCGTTTTATTAAATTCTGCATAACGACATGCAATCATCTGATGCTGACCAACATCACTAACAATAGCAGCTTCTCCTTTGGTTTGAATATTGATTTCTTTCAATACTTCTCCCATAGTTAAACCTTCCTTTGTTGGATGTAAATCATTTTTAATGACTTTATCGTATTCTATTTTGTATAGATCTTTAAATTTTTGATGCCAATCGTTATGCGAATTTGCATTCAATAGTGGTAATAAATCTTTTAAACTTGCTTTAGAATCACCAAGAACAGCGACATCAGTTTTTACATTTTTATCAACTTCAGCTGCATCAATTTCAAAATGAATAATTTTGGCTTGTTTTGCATAGGTTGCTAAATTCCCTGTAACACGATCATCAAAACGCATTCCGATGGCGATTAAAACATCACATTCATTAGTTAATACGTTTGGCGCATAATTACCATGCATACCAACCATTCCAACGTTTAAAGGGTGCGATGTAGGAATTGCAGAAGCACCTAGAATCGTCCATGCAGAAGGGATTCCTGCTTTTTCGATAACAGCTTTAAATTCTTCCTCGGCTTTGCCTAAAATAACACCTTGTCCCCAAACTATTAATGGTTTTTTTGCATTATTAATAAGTTCAGCAGCAGCTTTTAATGAACTTTCTTCTGTGCTTGGAACAGGTTTGTAACTTCTTACACCTTTACACTTTTCGTATTTAAAATCAAACTCTTCAAACTGTGCATCTTTAGTAATATCTATTAAGACAGGTCCTGGTCTTCCACTTTTGGCGATGTAAAATGCTTTTGCGAAAACTTCAGGAATTTCTGAAGCTTTAGTGATTTGATGATTCCATTTTGTAACCGGAGTTGAAATACCTACTATATCAGTTTCTTGAAAGGCGTCACTACCTAATAAATGAGAGCCTACTTGTCCAGTAATACAGACTAAAGGTGTTGAATCTATTTGGGCATCAGCAATACCAGTAATTAAATTGGTAGCTCCTGGTCCTGAAGTTGCGATAGCAACACCAACTTTACCAGAAATACGAGCATAACCTTGGGCAGCATGAGCTGCACCTTGTTCATGACGCGATAAGACATGATGAATTTTATCTTGGTATTTATATAATTCATCATAAACAGGCATAATTGCACCTCCTGGATAACCATAGAGTACTTCTACGCCTTCAGCTAAAAGACATTTTATAACTGCTTCACTGCCAGAAATACGTTCTGTAGTTTCTGAAGTTTTACTCTTATTTTCTATTGTTTGAGTTTCTTTCATAATTTAAACTTCAATTTATGAGATTCCCACTTTCGTGGGAACTAGAATTCGTCAGTAACACAGCCTTTAGAAGCTGAAGAAACTGTTTTTGCATATTTATATAGTACACCACGTTCAAACTTCAATTCTGGTGCTTTCCAATTCTGTCTTCTTTTTTGTAATTCAGCTTCAGAAACTTCCACTGAAATAGTGTTAGTTTCTGCGTCTATTGTTATAATATCTCCATCTTCAACAAAGGCCAATGTTCCTCCTTCTTGAGCTTCTGGTGTAATGTGTCCTACGACAAAACCATGAGTTCCGCCAGAGAAACGACCGTCTGTGATTAAGGCAACATCTTTTCCTAAACCTGCTCCCATAATCGCAGCAGTAGGTTTTAGCATTTCTGGCATTCCTGGACCGCCTTTTGGACCTTCATAGCGTATGACGACGACATCTCCTTTTTCAACTTTTCCATCTCTTATGCCATCATTTGCGGCATATTCACCTTCAAAGACCTTTGCTTTTCCTTTAAAGCTTAAACCTTCCTTTCCTGTAATTTTAGCAACACTTCCTTCAGTTGCTAAATTTCCGTAGAGCATTCTTAAGTGTCCAGATATTTTGATGGGTTCTTCTATTGGTTTAATGACATCTTGACCTTCAGTTAAATCAGCCACATCCAATAAGTTTTCAGCGATTGTTTTTCCTGTAACGGTTAAACAATCTCCATGAATCAATCCTTTTTTAAGAAGGTATTTTAATACAGCTGGAATTCCTCCAACAGCATGCACATCTTCCATTAAGTATTTGCCACTTGGTTTTAAATCTGCCAAGAATGGTGTATTGTCACTTATATCCTGAAAATCTTTGAGTGTAAAATCTATTTGTGCTGCTCTCGCAATAGCTAAAAAGTGAAGCACTGCATTTGTAGAGCCACCTAGAATAGTAACTAGTCTCACGGCATTTTCAAGAGACTTTCTTGTAATGATATCAGAGGGCTTTATATCTTTTTCGAGTAACACTCTTAAAGCTTCTCCGGCTTTTACTGATTCTTCTTTTTTTGCATTACTTAATGCTGGATTAGAAGAGTTGAATGGCAGCGTCATACCTAAAGCTTCAATTGCAGAAGCCATAGTATTTGCTGTATACATGCCTCCGCAAGCGCCAGCTCCAGGACATGCTTTTTCTACGATGTTCTGATATTCATTTTCTGTCATGGTTCCAGCAACTTTGCTTCCCCAAGCTTCAAAAGCTGAAACTACATCTAACTTTTTGCCATTATGACAACCTGAATCAATTGTTCCACCATATACTAAAATTGATGGACGATTTAATCTAATCATAGCCATTAAAGCTCCTGGCATATTTTTATCGCAGCCAACGACAGTAACTAATCCGTCGTAACTCATGGCTTGTACAACGGTTTCCATAGAATCTGCAATAATATCTCTAGATGGTAATGAGTAACGCATTCCTGGTGTTCCCATTGAAATCCCATCACTTACACCGATTGTATTGAAAATCAACCCAACAACATCTTCATTTTTTGTACCTTCTTTTACCAACTTAGCCAAGTCGTTAAGATGCATATTACAAGGGTTACCTTCATAACCTGTACTAGCGATACCAACGATTGGTTTAAAGAAATCTTCTTTGGTTAAACCGATAGCATGCAACATAGCTTGTGCAGCTGGTTGTGTTGGATCTTGTGTTACGGTTTTACTGTATTTATTTAGTTGACTCATAGTTTTATTTAGGCAAAAGTGATTTGCAGAAACTAAATTACTTGTTATCGTATGTTTAAAGATTTACATAATATGTAACAATCTAAATTCAATAGCAGTGACATTTATTTAAAATATTGATAATCAATAATTTAAATAAAAATAAATATGATGTTCAAGTGTGTTAATTTTTTGCATAAAAAAGCCTTCCAAATAAGGAAAGCTTAAAATAAATTTATTCTATTTTCAGTAACTAGTTGCCGTAATCTAAAACGTTTTCGGTTCATAAATCTATTATTCAAAAGATTATAATTCTCGTCAACTAAAATTATTTTTAACTTATAGCCATTAAATCGACTTCTTATGAATAAAAAAATACTTGTATGGTCTATTACTGCTGCACTCGCAGGTTTTCTCTTTGGTTTTGATACTGTAGTTATTTCTGGTGCTGATAAAAAATTACAAGCACTTTGGGGTTCATCAGATGCGTTTCATGGCTCAGTAGTTATGGCTATGGCTTTATGGGGAACTGTTGTTGGGGCATTATTTGGTGGAATCCCAACCAACCGTTTGGGTAGAAAACAAACCTTAATTTTGATTGGAATATTTTATTTAATCTCAGCTATTGGTTCTGCCTTAGTTAATGATCCATATACTTTTGCATTTTTTAGATTTTTAGGAGGAATAGGAGTAGGAGCATCTACGATTGCGGCACCAGCCTATGTTTCGGAAATTTCGCCTGCAAAGGATAGAGGGAGATTAGTGGCTTTATATCAGTTTAATATTGTTCTTGGTATTTTAATTGCTTTTTTATCTAATTATTTGCTCAGAAATGTCGGAGAAAACGCATGGAGATGGATGATAGGCGTAGAGGCTTTTCCTGCATTGATTTATACAATTTTAATATTTACTGTCCCTAAAAGCCCACGTTGGTTAATCTCTAAGCATAGAGATGAAGAGGCTAAAGAAGTTTTAGAACTTATTAACCCTCACGGGAATGCAAACGAATTAATGGAAAAAATAAAGATTGAAAGTCAAAGCCATTCTAAAGGGGAGAATATTTTTATGAAGAAATATCGTTTTCCTTTAATGTTAGCATTTTTAGTAGCGATGTTTAATCAATTTTCAGGTATTAATGCATTTTTATATTATGCTCCAAGAATATTTGAAGAAGCTGGTTTAGGAGAAAGTACTGCACTTTTGAGTAGTATTGGTATTGGTGTTACTAATTTAATTTTTACGTTATTGGGTGTGTTTTTAATTGATCGATTAGGTAGAAAAGTGTTGATGTATATTGGTTCAATAGGCTATATTATTTCATTATCACTAGTGTCAATGGCATTCTTTTTAGAGTGGGAAGGCTTAGCAGTACCAATATTCTTATTCCTATTTATAGCATCGCATGCTATTGGCCAAGGAGCTATAATTTGGGTCTACATTTCAGAAATTTTCCCGAATCATTTAAGAGCAAGTGGTCAATCTTTTGGAACATCTACGCATTGGGTATTAGCAGCAATAATACCATCTTTAGTACCAGTTTTATTTTCATCAATTGGAGCAGGAACTGTGTTTATGGTATTTGCTATCATGATGGTTTTTCAGTTGTTGTTTGTCATATTTATGATGCCTGAAACTAAAGGGATTTCATTAGAAGAGTTAAGTAAAAAATTAATACGAGATGATAAATAATATGAGAACGATTAAACTAACTTTTATTGCAGTAGTTATCGCTTTAATTACAACATTCGGTTGTAAAGAAAATAAAGATTCTGAAACTGAAACGTCAATTGTTTCTACTGAAAATTTAGATGAGGAATTTTATAGACCTAATTATCACTTTACACCAAAAGCCAATTGGATGAATGATCCTAACGGTATGTTTTATCTAAATGGGACATATCATTTGTATTTTCAACATTATCCAGATGGTAATGTTTGGGGTCCGATGCATTGGGGACATGCTACAAGTAAAAATCTTATTCAGTGGAAAGAGCAGCCAATTGCGTTGTATCCAGACGAGTTAGGTCTTATTTTTTCGGGTAGTGCAGTTGTAGATAAAGAAAATACATCAGGATTTGGAAAAGATGGAATTATACCTGTTGTCGCTATATATACGTATCATAATATGGATGGTGAAAAAGCAGGGGATATTGATTTTCAGACACAAGGTATTGCCTATTCTTTAGATGAGGGAATGACTTGGACAAAGTACAGTGATAATCCAGTTATTAAAAACCCAGCAATCAAAGATTTTAGAGACCCTAAAGTAATTTGGGATAACCAAACTAATAAATGGATCATGTCCTTAGCAGCTGGTAATAAAGTTATGTTTTATAGTTCATCGAATTTAATAGACTGGACGCTCGAATCTGAATTTGGCGAAGATAAAGGAGAGCATGGTGGAGTTTGGGAATGCCCAGATTTATTTCCTATGAAAGTAGAAAATAGCGATGAAACAAAATGGGTTTTATTAGTAAGTATAAATCCTTCTGCGCCGAATGGTGGCAGCGCAACACAATATTTTATTGGTGATTTTGATGGTCATAAATTTGTGTTAGATAAAGATTTTGAACAGCAACTACAACAGAAAAATTCAATCTGGTTAGATTATGGTAGAGATAATTATGCGGGAGTGACTTGGTCTAATATTCCAAAATCTGATGGAAGACATTTGTTTATAGGTTGGATGTCTAATTGGGATTATGCACGAGACGTACCCACCTTTAAATGGAGAAGTACAATGACTATTGCTAGAGAGCTTAAACTAAAGAATAAAAACAATGCATACTATATAAATAGTTTACCTGTTGGTGAGCTCGATAAGTTTGCAGAATCAAAACTTTCGAGAGCATTACTACAGAATGATGAGCTTACTAAATTATTAAAGGATGTAGATTTAAATTTTGAGAGGTTAAGACTAGGTTTTACTCTAAATAATTTAAAAAATGACAGCTATAACTTAGTCTTTCATAATAAAGTAGGTGACTCACTTATTTTAGGATTAGATAATGCAAATCATGAACTGTTTATTGATAGACGAAAATCTGGTAAAGTTGACTTTTCAGAAAAATTTGCTCCACGTATTTCAAAAACTAAATTACCAAATAGCCTCGCAGCTTTGCCTGTTCAAATTTTATTAGATAAAACATCAGTTGAGGTTTTTTATAACAATGGAGAGATTGTAATGACTGAGTTGTTTTTTCCAAACGAACCTTTTGTGCAATTTTCTATAATTAGTGATGATGATAGTTTTACGATTGAAGATTTTAAAGTAAGAGAATTTAATTTTAAATAGGATGTCAAAAATTGTATGTTTTGGTGAAGTATTATGGGACGTTTTTCCTAACCATAAAAAAATTGGTGGTGCACCTTTAAATGTAGCTTTTAGACTAAAGTCTTTTGGTAATACGGTTAGTGTAATTAGTAGTGTAGGTAAGGATTCAGACGGCGAGAAGTTATTAGATTTTATAAAAGATAATAATGTTCATTGTGAGGAGATTCAGATACATAGTGAATATAAAACAAGTCATGTAAAAGTTGTATTAGATGATGGAGGTTCTGCATCCTACACGATTGAACAACCTTGTGCTTGGGATTTTATAGAACTTACCGATAGTTCGAAAAATTTAGTAAAAGCTTCTGATGCATTTATTTATGGGAGTCTAGTTGCTAGAACAAAGGTTTCTAGAGCAACACTCTTAGCACTTTTGGGGTATTCAAAATTCAGAATTTTGGACGTTAATCTTAGAGCTCCACATTATGAGTTCAGTTTTTTAAAAGAACTCATGCTAAAATCAGATTTTATAAAGTTTAATGACGAAGAACTTTTAGAATTTTGCGAGTATTATGATTTTAAATCAGATAATATTGAAGCGCAAATTAAATATGTAGCAAAGTTTACCAATACTAATCGCATATGTGTTACACTAGGAAGTAAGGGGGCTATTTTATATGTAAATGAATTATTTTATAGAAGTTCTGGTTACAAAGTTGTTGTGAATGATACTGTGGGTGCGGGAGACTCGTTTTTGGCAACTTTAATTAATGGACTTTTAAATAAAAAAGGGCCATTAGAAACCATAAACATGGCTTGTGCTATAGGTGGTTTAGTTGCTTCAAAGAAAGGAGCTAATCCCAGGATTGAGGCTTATGAAATAAATTCGATATTGAGGAACTAGTTATTAGGTGGAGTTTCTTACAATTAATTCTGTATCAATAATTATAGTTTGATGCGTTATTGGTAAGTCCTTTTGTTTACATTCAATTTCTTGAAATAAAACTTCTATTGATTTTTCTCCAGTCTTTTGTGCATTTTGTTCTACAGATGAAAGTGTCGGTGTAATTACTGTAGACATAAACCAATTGCTAAATCCAAGAACTGCTATATCCTCAGGTATTTTTATTTGCTTTTCATTAAGATAATTAATAACACCAATAGCAGTTAAATCCGTCATTGTGCAAATAGCATCTATAGTTTGCCCATGTTCAGTAATTAATTTCTCAGCATTTAAATAGCCTTCCTCAAAGTCTGCGTTAGAACAGGTATAAACAATGGAAGAATCGAAAATTATATTATGATCCTCTAAAGCTTTTTTATAACCAAGAAAACGATCAATAGAATTTTGTGGATTTAGGTCACCTCTGAAATAAGCAATCCTTTTATATCCTTTTTCTATGAGATACGAAACGGCGTCATAAGATGCTTTTTTGTCATTTATTATAACCTTAGAGCAGTTTATCAGTTTTGTGATTTTATCAAATAAAACCAAAGGCACATCGTAGTTGATAATTTTTTGAAGGTGTGTAAAATTATTTGTGTTATTAGAAAGTGAAATTAAAATCCCATCAACACCTTTGTTAATTAATAAATCTACTTGCTTTATTTCTAAGGCTACGTCTTCATTAGATTGCATTATTATAACCATATAACCTCTTTCCTCAGCTTCTTTTAAAATTGCAGTAATGACACTAGAAAAATAGTAATGTACCATACTAGGAATAATTACTCCGATAGTTTTAGATTCTTTACTTCTCAAACTTTGAGCAAATGCATTTGGTGAATAGTTAACAGCCTCTGCTAATTCAATTACACGTTGCTTGGTATTTTTACTAACATCAGGATAATCTTTCAGAGCCTTAGAAACTGTTGAAATAGATATATTAAGAGTTTTAGCAATTTCTTTTAACGTCGTCTTTTTCATTAAGGAATTTTCAATTTTATATTTAGAAAGGCACAATTTAAATATTCTAACTCATAAATGTTCTTTCGAAATAAAATATTCTATTTATACATAAATATATGTCAATTTAACACTTTACGAAAACCTTTTCGTAAACTTTTTTGGGTTTTTTGTTCAATTCATTTTGCTAAATGTTTAAAAAAATGCAATTTGCTTATTCATTTAATAAATATTTAACAATTTTTTGTTAATTTGTTAACTAAACACCAATTACTAATTAAACTAACTGAATATGACACAAAATCTTTTAAGAAAAATTGTATGTAGTTTTTTCTTTGTTTTAGGGGGATTAATTTATTCCCAAACTGTGACAGGTACTGTCTCAGATGCTACAGGTACATTGCCTGGAGTTAATGTTATTGTTAAGGGTACCTCAAATGGTGCACAAACAGGACTAGATGGAATGTATACTTTAAACGATGTGGCATCTGATGCTGTTATTGTTTTTAGTTACTTAGGATATTTAACTCAAGAGATTCCGGTTAACGGTCAGTCAACTATCAATGTTACTTTAGAAGAGGATGTTGCTCAACTAGAAACGGTTGTCGTAGTTGGTTATGGTAACCAGGTAAGAAAAGAGATTACAACAGCTGTAACAAGTGTAAGTGAAGAAGAATTTAATAGAGGAACCATTAATAATGCCTCACAACTTCTTCAAGGTAAAGTAGCTGGTCTGTCAATATATAATAAAGGTGGTAATCCAAATGATTCTGGTGTTATCAGATTAAGAGGTTTATCAACAGTCGGTGGTAATACAGAACCACTAGTTGTTATAGATGGCGTATTAGGACAATCGTTAAGTAACGTAGATCCAAGTGATATCAAAAATATAACTGTTTTAAAAGATGGATCTGCGGCTGCAATATATGGTTCTAGAGCATCGAGTGGTGTGATATTAGTAACTACTAAGTCAGGTCGCAGTAATCAACCATTTAGTGTTGAATATAATGGTCAATACGGTGTCTCAGGTGCGGTTAATCAGATTGAGATTATGAATCGCAACGAATTCTTAGCTGTTGGTGGGACTGATTTAGGTAGTGATACAAATTGGATTGATGAGGTTACAAGAAACGCATTCTCACAAGTCCACAATATTTCTGCGTCAGGTGGAGCTGAAAACTCTAACTACAGAGTATCATTTAACTATAGAGATACTGACGGTATCTTAGTTAATTCAGGTTTTGAACAAGTGAATGTTAGAGCGAATTTTACAGGACGATTGTTTGACGATAAATTAAGGATTAACTTTAATTCGGCATTTACGCAAAGAGATAGCGAATTTGGTTTTAATGAAGCATTAAGATACGCAGTTGTTTATAATCCAACAGCACCTGTATTTGGTGCAGATGCGCCATTTAATTTTAATTCTGCACAATTCGGTGGATACTTTCAAACTTTAGGTTTATTCGATAGTTTTAATCCTGTGTCAATAGCAGAATTGAATAGAAATGAAGGTAATACAACTACAATAAATTATAATGTTGATTTTAAATATTCTTTTTCAGATGATTTAACTGCGACATTAAATATCGGTAATCAAGTTTCTAAAACGAATAATAATCAATATTATCCTACAACAGGGTTTTTTAGAGGTGGTGCTTTAAGTCCATTTAGAAAAGGTAGGGTGGATTTCTATACTAATGAAGCAAGAACACAGACTTTAGAATTATATGGTACATACCAGAAATCACTTACGGATAAACTTTCAATGAAGTTTGATGGTGGTTACTCTTTCCAAGAAAATGATTTTAATGATTATTTCTTAAGCTTAGGGGATTTTCCACCAGGTATAAACTTTGACTTTAGCAACATTATTGAGATTTCTCAAGATTTAAATGAGGCTGGTCGTGTTAATGCTGCGAGTTCAAGAAATGATAATGATAGAATTATTGCATTCTTCGGTAGAGCGAGTTTCGCTTTTGATGATGCTATTTTCTTAAATGCTTCATTAAGACATGAAGGTTCAAGTAGATTTGGTAGCGAGAATCAGTGGGGTACTTTCCCTTCGGTTGCTGTAGGTGCAGATTTGAACAAATATCTTAATTTAAACAATGTGTCTTTATTAAAGGCTCGTGTAGGTTATGGTGTTACTGGTGCTATTCCTCCAGGAGTTGGTTTGTCTCAAACCACATTTAATGTAACGAATGGTACAGGTGGATTTGGATCTTCTTCTACTGGTTTAGGTACAAGATTAGCTAATCCAGATTTAAAATGGGAAGAGAAGCAAGAATTAAACTTTGGTATCGAATTAGAAATGGACAGATTTTCAGCCACTTTAGATTTATATAATAGAGATATTGTGGACTTCATTACTGCAGTTTCGATTGATGCTGCATCCAACGATGGATTTACATCTCAGTTTCAAAATGCAGGTGAGTTAAATACTAAAGGTGTAGAACTTACTTTGAACTATGATGTAATCAGAAAAGAGAACGTTAATTATAATATGGGGTTAGTTTTATCAACTTACCAAACAACTTTAGAGAAGAATCCAGGTGGTGATAGAACAATTGCCAACTTAGGTGCACCTGGACAGAATGATACTGAAGTAATTTTAGTAAGAGAAGGTGAAGAAGTAGGTCAAATTTGGGGTCCTGTGTTTACTGGTGAAGTAGATGCTAATGGTACACCAATTCTTGCTGATGTAAATGGTGATGGTAACTTAGTCACTGACCAAGGTTCTGCTTTAGCAGAAGATGGTGATTTCGCAGTGTTAGGTAAAGGTTTTCCTGATTTTGAATTAGGATGGACACACAGAGTAGAGTTTGGAAATTGGGATATTAATGCTTTCTTCAGAGGTGCATTCGGTCATAGTTTAGTAAATACATTTAGAGTATTTTATGAGCCAAGAATTGGTTCTCAATCTTCTTACAACTACGTAAATACTGATTTAGCAAGAGACGATATAAGAACTGCGCAGTTTAGTTCTTACTATGTTGAAAAAGCTGATTTCTTAAGACTAGATAACTTAACAGTAGGATATAATTTTGATATTAAAGAAGATTCTTTTATTAAGAGTGCGAGAATTTCTTTAACTGGTCAAAACTTGTTTACGATAACAAATTATACAGGTTCAGATCCTGAGCCTGCATTCCAAGATCAAGGTGCTGTAGATAATGGTGGTACACCAGCAGCAAATCCAGATGTACTTGCGCCAGGTATTGATAGACGTTACAATTATTTTGCATCGCGTACCTTTACTTTAGGATTAAACGTTAAATTTTAATAAAAATTGATATGAAAAATTTTAAAAAATCATTAATTTTTGTATTAAGTGTGATGACGATGTTCTACACTTGTACAGACCTCGAAGAGGTTCTCGAAGATGAGTTAACAGATGAGTTCTCGGACAATGGAGTTCCGGATAGCTCTTCAGAAACAGCAGGAGGAGTATTTCCTTCAGGAGCTTTAGCAGCTTCTTACGCAAGATTAAGAAATGGCTCAGCCGGTCATGGAAGTTACTACTCAATACAAACTGTAGCTTCAGATGAAATGGCAATTGGTCAAAAAGGTGGAGACTGGTTTGACGGTGGTATATGGTTAGATATGCACAGACATACAGTAAACTCTTCTAATGGACCAATTAACGGTACTTGGGTTGATGCGTATGGCGGAATTGCTGAAGTTAATTTAGCATTATCTGGTGCATTATCACCAGACGAAATGGCACAAGCGAAAACGATAAGAGCATTTTTCTACTGGAGATTACTAGATTTATATGGAAGAGTAAAATTAATTACTGCTCCAGGTGCTGACGCACCACAATCTTCACGTACAGATGTATTTAATTTCGTTGAGCAAGAATTGTTAGATGCTATAGGTATTGCTGCTGTTACAGGTAGTATGGATTTATCTTCTAGTAACCTAGGTACTAGTAATGATCCGTATATCGTTAATCAGTATGCGGCAATGGGTCTTTTAGCAAAGTTATATTTAAATGCAGAAGTTTATACAGGTACAGGTCGATACCAAGAAGCGGCATGGGCAGCAGGTTATGTTATTGACAATGGGCCTTATCAATTATGTGATTCAGGGTGTTCAGTTACAAACTTAGCTAAGCGTCCGGCTGTAGATACGGATCCAGATCAATTAACAGGTTATGCAGCTGTATTTGCACCTAATAATCAGTTTAACCCAGAAATGGTTTGGTCAATTTATTATGATCAAGCAAATGCTGGTGGAATGAATTTCTCTCAGATGAACTTACATTATAGTTCTCAGCAAACGTTTGCTTTAGATGCGCAGCCATGGAATGGTTATCAAGTATTAGAAGAGTTTTATAATAGTTATGAAGATACAGATTCAAGAAAAGAAGCCAACTTCTTAGCAGGACCTCAATTAGATTTTGGTGGAAGTGCACTATTAGATTTTGCTGCGGATGATGATAACTTACAAGTTGATTATACTCCTGAAATTACTGAGTTAGAGCCTAATTCTGTTAGACAAAGTGGTGTAAGAGCTTCAAAGTTTAGTTTCCAGTTATTTGGAAGACCTGATATGAATAATGATTACCCTATTATGCGTTTAGGTGATTTATACCTAATCCGTGGAGAGGCTATGGCAAGAAATGCAGGTGACTGGAATATGGCTTTAGCTGATGTAAATACTATTAGAGCAAGAGCAGGTGTTTCTGCACTTGCTTCTTTAACAGCTGATTCTTTCTTTGACGAAAGAGGTAGAGAAATGTTCCAAGAGGCTAGTAGAAGAACTGATAGAGTAAGATTTGGTAAATGGGGTGATTCTTGGTGGCAGAAAACCAACAGTGATGCATTTAGAACAGTATTTCCTATACCACAAGAACAAATTGAAGCTAGTGCTGGAACTTTAACACAAAATCCAGGATACTAATTTAATTTAAGTATTTTATTTGAGTAAAAAAGGGGTACTTTTAAAGTATCCCTTTTTTAATTAATCTTACTTCTACTGCATACTTAAATGAAAAGCGCTATTTTAATTTTATTATTGATTTGTACAGTATCTTCTTGCACAGAATCTAGTAAAAATAATTCTGATAGTTTATTCCTCAAAATAGAAAGCGCCGAATCTGGTGTAACATTCAATAATTCTCTAAAATATACAGAAGCATTAAACCCTTACACATATAGAAATTTTTTTAATGGAGGAGGTGTAGCTCTTGGAGATATTAATAATGATGGACTTTTAGATATATATTTTACTGGTAATTTAGTAGATAACCAACTTTATCTAAATAAGGGCAACTGGAAATTTGAAAATATTACTAAAACAGCTGGTGTAGCTTGTGAAGGTGTATGGTCATCTGGTGTTACTTTTGTAGATATTAATTATGATGGTTTATTAGATATTTATGTTTGTAAAGCAGGTCCTCCGAGCGACTTGAGTAATAGACATAATGAACTGTACATTAATAATGGAGATTTAACTTTTACAGAAAAGTCTAAAGAATTTGGATTAAACATTACAGGTCTGAGTGTGCAAGCTAATTTTTTTGATTTTGATAAGGATGGTGATTTAGACTGTTACCTATTAAACAACTCTATAAAAACTGTCGGGAATTTTGATTTTGTAAAAGATCAAAGAACTAAGTCCACACCAACTGGCAATAAGTTTTTACGTAATGACAATAATTATTTTGTAGACATCACAAACGAAGCAAATATCTATTCTAGTTCTATTGGATTTGGGTTGGGAATTACGGTTAGTGATTATAATAATGACTCTTGGCCAGATGTTTTTGTTTCTAACGATTTTTTTGAGAGAGACTATTTGTATATCAATAAGCAAGATGGCACATTTAAAGAGGATTTGGTAAATCAATTTGGATCTATTTCGATGGGTTCTATGGGTGCAGATGCAGCGGACTTAAATAACGATTCTTTTTCTGATATAATGGTTACAGAAATGCTACCTAAGACTTTACAAAGACAACGTACTAAAACATTATTTGAATCTTGGAATAAATTTGACTTGGCTAATAAAAATGGCTATCATCAGCAGTTTTCTAGAAATGCTTTGCATAGAAATATGGGTAATAACTCCTTTTTTGAAGTAGGTAGATTTTCTAATGTTGCGGCCTCGGAATGGAGTTGGGCTTCATTATTATTTGATGCTGACAATGATGGGTTAAAAGATATATTTATAAGTAATGGAATTTATAGAGATCTTTTGGATAGAGACTACTTAATCTATATGGCAACAGAGGATAAGATTAAAGAGATGATTAAAACTGATAAAGAAATAATGAATAAATTGGTTGATATGATGCCAACTCAAGCTTTACCAAATTCGGCTTTTAAAAATAATGGTCAATTTCAGTTTTCAGACCAAACCATAAATTGGGGTTTTGAGGAACCAAGTTTTAGTAATGGTAGTGCTTATGGAGATATTGATAATGATGGTGATTTAGATCTTGTGGTTAACAATGTTAATATGCAAGCATTTTTATACGAAAATACCACTGATACAATAAGCTCGAATAGTATTTCGCTTAAACTAAATGGTTATGGTAAAAATAAATTTGCAATAGGCTCTAAGGTTGAAATTTTTTACGATGATAATCATTACGGTAGTTTAGAAAATTTTCCTTCCCGTGGTTTTCAAAGCTCAATTTCTCCAAATTTGCTTTTTGGGGTTAATAGTAATAAGTCCATTGACAGTCTAATTATAACTTGGCCAAAAGGAGAGAAAACCAAGCATTATAATTTGAAAACTAACCAAACTTATGAGTTTGATGAATTAGAAATATCTAAAAATAAGAATATTGAGCCTGAAAAATTAAATAGTAATTTATTAATACCATTAAAGGATTTATTTCAATTTAAGCATAAAGAAAATGTAAGTGTAGATTTTAATAAAGAGCAATTATTACCAGAAATGTTTAGTAATGAAGGGCCATTTATTAGTAGTGCAGATGTTAATAATGATTCTATTTTAGATCATTATATTGGTGGGGCAAAAGGTCAAACAGGAGTTTTATATCTATCACAGCATGATACTTTTATTAAGGTTTCGGCTCCGTTTAATATAAATGCAAAGTCAGAGGATACAGACGCTGTGTTTTTCGATAGTGATAATGACGGTGATTTAGACTTGTATGTCTGCAGCGGTGGAAAGTCGTTTTCTAAATTTGATTACTCCTTAAGTGATCGACTTTATGTTAACAACGGTAAAGGTAATTTTAGTATAAGTTTAAAGTCACTAAACTTTAAAAATCCAATAAGTACATCAACAGTTTCAATCTATGACTTCGATCAAGACGGTGATAATGATGTGTTTATAGGAGAGCGCTTTAAAGTAGATACCTATGGTCTTCCATCATCAGGATATTTGTTGATTAACAATGGAGACAACAATTTTGAAATCATTAGACCAAATGCATTATCAAATATCGGATTAATTACGGATTCTAAATGGGTAGATCTTAATGAAGATAATATTAAAGATCTAGTCGTTGTGGGCGAATGGATGCCTATTTCGATTTTTATAAACATAAATGGTGAATTAGTAAACCAGACTGAGAAATTTGAACTTGGAGATACATCTGGTTTATGGAAGACTGTAGAAGTTGAGGACCTAAATAACGACGGAAAATTAGATATAATAGCCGGCAATAAAGGTGAGAATACTTTTTTTAAGCCTAACATGAGATTATTTGTTTCCGACTTTGATAATAATGGTACCAAAGAGCAGATTTTTTGTTATCGAAAAGGTGATGCATATTATCCTATAGTAGATAGAGATGAACTAATTTCTCAAATTTCAAGCCTTAAACAAAAACTGTTATTTTACGAGGATTATTCAAACGCGAGTATGCGTACAATCTTTAGTGAAAATCAATTGGAAAAAGCAAAAATTTTAGATATTAAAATATTAAAAACTTCACTTTTTATAAATAAAAATGGGACATTTGTAAGTCAAGATTTACCAAACGAGATTCAGTACTCCAATGTTACTGCAATTGCAACATTAGATATAAATAAAGATGGGTTTTTAGATGTTATTTTCGGTGGAAACCAATTTAAGATAAAACCACAGTTTGGAATAGATGACGCTTCTAAAGGTTGGGTGACTTTTGGAAGTAAAACTAATGACTTTAAAAAAGTAAGGTCCTTAAATATCGATGGTCAAATTAGAGATTTTGGTTTTTCCTCTTTCAAAGATGAATTACTACTAATGACTACTATAAATAATGACAGCATAAGATTTTATAAAATTGAAAATAAAAAACCCTTAGATGAAATTAAAACTCCATAATATATTAGTGTTTTTTTCTTTGTTATTAATTTGTTCTTGTGGTTCTGATTATGATAAATTAGTAAAGAGAGAGTTAGCAACTGGTAAACAATATAATGACATCTTTTATGATTTAAAATTGGGTCAACCTAGATCAGAGTTCTATGAAACCTGTTGGGAGTATAATAAACGAAAAATATTTACACATGGACCGAGTAATAATTCAGTTCAAGTTGTTTTATATCCAACAGATACAACAAGAACAACTGAAAAAATTAGAATGTTGTTTTATGGAAAATTTAGTGCCGATAAAAAAATAATTGGTATGGATATAGAATTTTCTTATGTAGCTTGGTCACCTTGGAATAAAAATTTGACTTCTGAGAAATTATTACCTAGAGTAAAAGATACATTACTGAAATGGTATCCAGGAAATGACTTTATTAAGGTTAAAGGTAATTTAGTTAAAGTGGATGGTAACAGGCAGATTAGATTAAGTAAAGGGCCAGGTAAGGATGTCAATGTCGTTATAGAAGATTTAGAACATAAATTTAGTAATCTTAATTTATAATTAATGACTAAGTACATAAGTTTAATTATAGTGGTTTTTCTTTTATTTTCTTGTAATGAGGAAACTGAAAATACTTTCGCAATTAATGATTCACCACAATTTCATTTATTACCAACGGATTCTACAGGTATTAATTTTAGTAATGACTTAGTCTCCACTGATGCATTTAATGTTTATAAATATCGAAATTTTTATAACGGAGGTGGTGTTGCAATTGGTGACATAGATAATGATGGGTTACAAGATGTTTATTTAACATCTAACCTAAATGAAAATAAGTTATATCTCAATCAAGGAAATTTCAAATTCAAAGATATCACCTTAACTGCTAATGTTGGTGGTGATAAAGCTTGGTCTACAGGAGTATCCATGGTAGATATAAATGCTGATGGTTATTTAGATATATACGTGTGCAACTCTGGTGATGTCAAAGGGGATAATAAGCAAAATGAATTTTTCATAAATAATGGTGATGCGACTTTTACCGATAAAGCGGCAGAACTTGGCTTAGATGATAAAGGCTTCTCTACTCACGCCTCATTTTTTGATTATGATAAAGATGGAGATTTAGATGTTTATCTTTTAAATAACTCATATCAAGCCATTGGTAGTTTTAATCTTACTAAGAATGAACGTCCTAAGAGAGATGTGTTGGGTGGTGATAAACTTTTTGAAAATAGAGATGGCTTTTTTGTTGATGTTAGTGAAAAAGCAGGAATTTATGGTAGTGTTATTGGTTTCGGTCTTGGCGTCACAGTTGGTGATATGAATAATGATGGATGGCAAGATATTTATGTGTCTAACGATTTTTTTGAGAGAGATTATTTATATATCAATAACCAAGATGGTACTTTTAAAGAACAGTTAACAGAGTCTGTAAACTCTATTAGCGGAGCCTCAATGGGTGCGGACGCTGCGGATATTAATAATGATGGTTTTAATGACATTTTTATCACAGAAATGTTACCTAGTGAGTACGATAGATTAAAGACGGTAACTACTTTTGAAGATTGGAATAAATACCAATACAATTTAAAGAATGATTATTACCACCAGTTCACCCGAAACATGCTTCAGCTTAATAACAGTGACTTAACTTTTAGTGAAATTGGACGTTTTAGTGGAGTTGAAGCTTCAGATTGGAGTTGGGGAGCATTATTTTTTGATATGAATAATGATGGATTAAAAGATTTATTCATCGCCAATGGTATATATCAAGATTTAACAAATCAAGATTATTTAAAATATATATCTAATCAAGAAGTCATTCAATCCATTGTAAAAAATAATAAAGTAGATTATAAGAAGCTAATAGATATTATACCTTCAAATAAAGTTAAGAATCATGCATATATCAATAAAGGAGATCTTAATTTTGAAAGGCAAACCAATGGACTAAATACCGAAGGTTTTTCTAATGGATCGGCTTATGGTGATTTAGACAATGATGGTGATTTAGATTTAGTAGTGAATAATGTGAATATGCCACTATTCGTCTACAAGAATGAACTTGATAAAAATGAGAGTCATTACCTAAAAGTTGTTTTAAAAGGTGAAGGAAAAAATATCGATGCTATTGGAGCAAAACTAAAATTAGCAAACGATTCTGAATCTTACTATCTAGAGCAACAACCAGTAAGAGGATTTCAATCGTCCATGGATAAAAGGCCCAATTTTGGATTTAGGAATATAGGTAATTTGAAATTAACTGTGAATTGGCCATCTGGTAAAGTAACGGAAGTGTTGGATATTGAAGCTGATAATACCTTAACACTAGAAGAAAAAGATGCAGTAATCCAAGAAGATGTTGCTAATGATAACTCTAAAAATTTATTTGAAAAAAGTGATAATAGTTTAAACTATACACATAAAGAAAATAATTTTATTGATTTTAATGTTGAGCGTTTATTGCCATTTATGCGAAGTACCGAAGGACCAAAAATGGCAGTGGGTGATGTTAATGGTGACGAAAAAGAAGATATTTTTATTGGAGGCTCTAAAGGTAATTCAGGGAAGTTGTTTTTACAAGACGGCGAACGTTTTATAGAAGGTAATTCAGAGATTTTTGAAAACAATAAAGCCACAGAAGATGCGGAAAGCGTATTTTTTGACGCAGATGGTGATGGTGATTTAGATTTATACGTGTGTAGTGGAGGAGTAGAGTTTTCAAAATTCAGTCCTTACTATTTAGATAAACTTTATTTAAATGACGGTAAGGGAAATTTTACGGTTTCATCACAAATATTACCAACTGAAGATGGTTATCATAGTAGTAGTACTGTCACAGCAGCAGATGTGGATAATGATGGGGATATCGATCTTTTTGTTGGTGAGAGATCAATTCCTAAACTCTACGGTAATTCAGGAGCAGGTTATTTATTAATTAATGATGGCAAAGGAGGTTTTATTGAGAAATCTAATACAATAGCACCAACTTTTGATGCCATAGGAATGATAACCGATGCCTCTTTTTTGGATATTGATAAAAATGGGTTTCAAGATTTAGTAGTCGTTGGTGAGTTCATGGGAGTGAGAGTGTTTCAAAATACCAATGGAACATTTAAAGAAGCATTAAATAATGAACTATCAGAATTAAAAGGATGGTATAACAGTATTGAAATAGCGGACTTAGATAATGATGGCGATAATGATTTAATAATCGGTAACCACGGACTAAACAGTAGATTTAAAGCTTCAAAAGAAAACCCAATAATACTCTATGCCAATGATTATGACAATAATAGTTATGTAGACCCAGTTTTAGCATTTACGGCAGAAAACGGAAAACAATATCCTTATGCACTGCGGCATAACTTAGTTGATCAATTAAAGTATTTAAGTAAAAAATATCCGGATTATGAGTCGTTTAAAGATGCCTCTATTTCAGATATTTTTACAAAAGAACAATTAGATAAGAGTGTAATAATTGAGGCTAATAACTTTAACACCATCATGTTAATTAATAATGGTGATTTTAATTTTGAAGTAAAGACTTTACCTAAGGAAGTTCAGTTTTCTCCAATTTATGCAATAACTACCGCAGATTTTGATAAAGATGGTGATCTCGATATGCTTTTAGGAGGTAATTTAAATGGTGTAATGCCAGAGTTTGGAAGATATGATGCCTCGTTTGGTAATTATCTTGAAAATTTGGGGAATAATAACTTTAAACATCATGTTACTGGTAAGGGTATAAAAATTAATGGAGAAATAAGAGATATAAAAGTGATAGGGAATAAAATCTTTATTGCCAAAAACAACAATCCATTAGAAGTATATAAATTTTAATATGATTAAAAGAATAGCCATAATTTGTTTTTTTATTTTTTCTTGTTCGGGAGAACGAGATAATAAAGAAGGACTTGGTGATGAAATACAAACCGTACCATTTAAAATCTTAAATCCTGAGGATTCAGGACTTAAATTTTCTAATGACTTAACAGATACTGGAGATTTAAATATTATCGAATATCTCTATTATTATAATGGTGGTGGAGTTGCTTTAGGTGATATTAATAACGATGGTTTAGATGATATTTATCTTACAGCAAATCAGAAGCCAGATAAGCTGTTTTTAAATTTAGGAAATCTAAAATTCAAGGATATTTCTAAAGAAAGCGAAATAAGTTTAGAAACCAATTGGTCTACAGGTGCAACAATGACAGATGTTAATAATGATGGTTTACTAGATATTTATGTTTGTAAAGTTGGAAATTATAAGGGTTTATCTGCTCATAATGAATTGTATGTAAATCAAGGTAATAATAAGTTTAAAGAAGAAGCAGCATCTTATGGTCTAAATTTTTCTGGATTTTCAACACAAGCATCATTTTTTGATTATGATAATGATGGTGATATGGATGTTTATCTATTAAATCATTCTATTCATTCAGTGTCTTCATATGGTAATAAAGACCTAAGAGAAAAATCAGATGCTTTAGCTGGTGATGTATTATTAGAAAATACTAAGGTTAATAATCAGGTTACGTTTGTAGATGTTACAGAGAAAGCTAAAATCTATAATAGTGCTTTGGGTTATGGATTAGCTATTTCAACATCAGATGTCAATAATGATGGTTTTATAGATATTTACGTGGGTAATGATTTTCACGAAAATGATTATTTGTACATCAATAATGGTGATAAAACATTTAAGGAATCTAGTGCAGATTATTTTAATAGCACATCTAGATTTACTATGGGAGTAGATATAGCTGATATGACCAATAATGGTAAACTAGATATCATGACTTTAGATATGATGCCGTATAAAGCTGATATATTCTTAAAGTCAGGAGGTGAGGACTCAGATAAAGTCAATCAAATTAAAAATTCTTTTGGGTTTCAGCAGCAATACGCACGTAATCATTTGCAATTAAATCAAGGTGATTATTTTGCCGATGCAGCTTTATTAACAGAGACCCATGCAACGGATTGGAGTTGGTCGCCTCTTTTATTAGATTATAATAATGATGGATTAAATGATATATATATTACAAACGGAATTTATAAAAGACCCAACGATTTAGATTATATAAAATATATAAGCACAGTAGATTTCGCCAATTACGCAGATAAAGAACAAGATACTATTGAGTTGAAGTTAATTGAAGCCATGCCAACACTTAAATTGCCGAATAGTCTTTTCACCAACCAAGGTAATTTAACTTTCGATAATACAAAGGCTGACACTAAAAATGAAGGAACATATTCAAATGGAGCAGCATATTCAGATTTAGATAATGATGGGGATTTAGATATTGTAGTTAATAATCTAAACGATAATGTAACTGTTTTAGAAAATTCCACATCTAATAATTATCTCACTATTCAGCTTATTGGAGAAAATGGTAGTCTAAATACTAATGGCGCTAAAGTTATTTTATATAGCGAGGGAAGTACGTTATATAAAGAGCAAGTAACTGTAAAAGGTTTTTTATCAAGCTCGACAGCTAAAGTACATTTTGGTTTAGCCAATGCTACTAAGGTAGATTCATTAAAAGTAGTTTGGTTAGATGGAACTGAAACTATAAAAACAGATCTTAAGATAAATTCTATTGTAAAAGTTAAAAAAGAAGATGTTTCTGAAAGTCAATTGAATAAAAGGACAGCTCCAAAAATATCAGAATTTGATTATCAGCATTTTGAAAATGGTTTCTTAGATTATGAACAAGATGGATTGATGCCAGAAAGGTTATCTATAGAAGGCCCTTCTGCTGTACAAGCCGATTTTAATGGGGATGGACTTAAAGACCTTTTTATTGGTGGTGCAAGAAACCAAAAGCCTGTATTATATTTTATGACTAAAGAGGGCAAGCTCGAAATACAAGATGTGGCAGTTCTAAAAAGTGACGCTATGTACGAAGATACAGATGCTATTGCTTTAGACATAGATAATGATAATGACCTAGATATTTATGCCTTAAGTGGTGGTAATGATTATCAAGAAGGTCATCCATTGTTAGAAGATCGTGTCTATCTCAATGACGGAAATGGTAATTTTTCTAAGCTTAAAGCTAAACTTATAACTACTAATGGTGCAACTGTATCTAGTTATGATTACGATAAAGATGGGCTTGTAGATTTATTTATAGGTAACCGCTCACTACCTGGTGCTTATGGATTATCTCCACAAAGCTTTGTTTTAAAGAATAAAGGGAATAATAGCTTTGAAATTGTTGCTAAGTACCGTTTCGGAATGATTACAGATTCCAAATGGGCAGATTTAAATAATGATGGTCTTACAGAACTTATCATGGTAGGTGATTGGATGCCAATTACAGTCTTGTCTTATAATGCGGAAGGAAAATTTGAAAACAAAACAAAAGAGTTTGGTTTTGATAAGAGCAACGGAATGTGGAATACAATCGAAGTAGCAGATATAAACAGCGATGGTCAACCAGATATTTTGGCTGGTAATACAGGGTTAAATTTTAAGTGGAAAGCGTCAAAAGAAAAACCTGTAATAATGTACCTAGATGATTTTGACGAGAATGAAAAATTAGATCAACTCATTTTTTATGATTTCTTCGGGACCTACGTTCCCTTCGCATCAAAGGATAAATTAGTAGAACAACTACCATCGCTAAAAAAGAAATACACGGATTATAAGTCGTTTTCAAATGTTGAAAAAATAGGAGATTTAACGGATAAACCAGAGTCGGAAATTATAAATATTAAATACCTCTACGAATTAAGATCTATGGCATATATTAATAAGGGTGATCAATTTATACCAAATGAATTACCTAAAGAAGCTCAATTAAGTACAATTGAAGATTTTCTAATTGATGATAATCAAATACTATTTACTGGAAACTATGATGGTTTTATTACAGAATTGGGTCAGTCTTCTTCAAATTCAGGAGGTCTAATTAACATAAGTGACCAAGAATCTATGAGTTATCAGCCCTTAAATTTGCCTAGATATATTAATGGGAGAAAGCTTGTGAAAATAAATGAAAACGAATATTTAATCATAACAAACGGCGGAAAGTCATATTTACTTAACCGTTAATGCTATTAAAATGAAAAAGATAAAAAATCATATAAATGCGCTATTATTATTGCTTTTGGTGGCAAGCTGCGCAAAACCCTTAGAGCATATAAAAGTAAACCCAGAATTATTTCACGCCTCTGTAGATAAGGTGATGGAAATACAAATACACGATATATTTTCGCCTCCTGTGGCGAGTAGAGTATTTGTCTATCCTAACATTACAGCATATGAAATCATAGCTCAAAACAATGATGACATGGAGTCATTTGCAGGTGTTATAAATGAATTTACAGTAATTCCAAAAGCTGTAGTTAGTGATAGTATTAATTTAGAATTATCTGCACTTATTGCTCATATGGAACTAAGTAAAAGTCTCATTTTTTCTGAAGAAAAAATGGGTGTAGTTCAAGATAGTTTGTATGCTGAGTGGACTGCTTTAAATGAGGCGGAATTCTTAGATTCTAAAAACTATGCCTTTAAAGTCATTGCCCACGTGAAAGAATGGATGGACAAAGACAACTACAACCAAACCCGAACTATGCCTAAATTTACAGTAGATACGGATGATCCTTCTCGTTGGCAACCAACACCACCATCTTATATGGATGGAATAGAACCACATTGGAATAAAATACGACCGTTTGTATTAGATTCTGCATCTCAATATAAACCAAAAAAGCACCCTGAGTTTTCTTTAGAAAAAGGATCGAAGTTTTATGATGAGCTAATGGAGGTCTATAACGTGAGTAATGAAATCACTAAAAAAGGGGATGACTCAGAAGAAATAGAAATTGCACAATTTTGGGATTGTAACCCGTTTGTATCAGTAACTAGAGGGCATTTTATGTTTGCTACAAAAAAGATTTCTCCAGGCGCACATTGGATAGGGATTGCTAAAATAGCAGCAAGAAAGTCAAATGCTAATGTGGCGGAAACAGTCAACGCATATACAAAAACGTCTATAGCAATAGCAGATGCGTTTATTAGTTGTTGGGACGAAAAATATAGAAGCAATCTTATAAGACCAGAAACTCTAATTAATCAAAATTTAGATCAAGATTGGTTGCCAATTTTACAAACACCTCCATTTCCAGAATATACAAGTGGACATTCAGTAGCTTCAGGTGCAGCATCTACCGTATTAACAGCACTTTTTGGTGATAACTTTCAGTTCGATGATGATACTGAAGTACCATTCGGACTACCAATTCGTTCATTCGATTCATTTAACCTAGCAGCAGAAGAAGCAGCAGTAAGCAGAATGTATGGCGGAATTCATTACAGAGCAGCAATAGACGAAGGTTTAATTCAGGGAAGAAGTGTCGGTTCTAATGTTGTAAATAAACTAAAGATAAAATTGGAAAAGTAGATTTGATAGGCGATAAACTAACATATCATTCAAACTTTAAAGTAATTAGTGATGAGGTTATTACTCATCTAAAAGACCAATTCTTAAATAAGAAAAGAATTTGTATAGCAGTTGGTGGAGAATCTGGAAGCGGAAAAACGTCACTGGCATATGCTCTATTTCTAGATATAGAAAAACAACTAGGTATTAAGGGGTTTACATTTCATGGAGATGATTATTTCCATTTACCACCAAAAGATAATCATAACCAAAGACTTACTGATATTAAAAACGTTGGTGTCGATGAAGTTAATTTAACCCAGTTGGATCAACATATTAGATTATTTTTAAATGATGAAAAACGTCTAAAAAAGCCTTTGGTAAATTACGGAGAAAACACGATTAATGAGGAAATAATATATCCTAAGGATTACGATTTCTGTATTGTAGAAGGTACATACACTATGTTATTAAAAGAGCCGTCTTATAAGATATTTATAGAAAATTCTTATGCAGACACTATAGAAAATAGAATAAAAAGAGGACGAGATATCTTGGACGATTTTAGCGAGCAGGTTCTAGAGATTGAGCATAAAATTATAAAAGTACACGTTACACTTGCTGACAAGACTGTAAAGAATATCATTTAATAATATCTGTAAATATTATTTATAGTCTTGTGATTGGGTCGTGTAATTTGTTTTTTTAACCATTAAAATCAAAACATTATGAAACTAACTAAACCAAGATTATCATTTTGGCAAATCTTCAACATGAATGTGGGATTCTTAGGAATTCAATACAGTTTTGGATTGCAACAAACAGCAATAAATCCAATCTTTTTATATTTAGGTGCACCAGAAGACATGTTACCTATATTGAATATCGCAGGTCCGGTAACTGGACTAATTGTACAACCAATAATAGGAGCGATGTCAGACAAAACGTGGTCTAATCGTTGGGGAAGACGAAAGCCTTATTTTTTAATAGGTGCCTTGTTAGGTAGTTTATGTCTATTTGCATTTCCGCATAGTCCAGTGTTATGGTTCGCCGTTGGTTTGTTATGGATATTAGATGTTGGTAACAATATGGCTATGGAACCTTACAGAGCATTTGTTGGTGATAAATTACCAGAAAAGCAATTAAGCTTAGGTTATCAAATGCAAAGTCTTTTTGTTGGAGCTGGAATACTTTTAGCTAATGGTTCAATTATCTTGTTTCAAAAATATCTTGGTGGTGATTCTGTTGAAGTCGCTGGTAAAATCCCTCAGTGGTTGTATTATTCATTTTATATCGGTGGTATTCTTTCAATTACAACGATATTATGGTCTGTTTTAAAAACACCAGAAATTCCGCCTTCAGAAGAAGAACTAAATGATATTAATCACATAAAAAGTCTTCCGTTTAGTAAGCGCTTATCACAACCCTTTCAAGAAATCGCGCACGCTATAAAGCATATGCCAAAATTTATGTGGAAAATTGGAGCCGTATATCTTTTTCAATGGTATGCACTATTTATTTATTGGCAATTCATCACACCATTGTTTAGACAAACCTTAGGTTTTTCAATTTCTGAAGCAGGTGCTCAAGCGGCTAAAATGAGTACGACATACAATATTGTTACAATGGTAATAGCATTGGCATTGGTGCCTCTAACATTACGTTATGGTGGTAAAAAAATATATGCCTACAGTTTAATTGGTACAGCATTATCACTTTTTATTATTCCTTACATATCAGATCCAATAATGGTATTAGCACCAATGGTACTTTTTGGTATTGGTTGGGCAGCTATGATGGGCATTCCATACACCATGGTATCGAAAGTAGTTTATCAAGAACGGCGTGGTGTTTATATGGGTATTTTAAATATGATGATTGTTATACCGATGTTCATACAAACCCTAACATTTGGTCCAATTTACAAGTATTTATTAGGGAATAATGCAATAAATGCCATGCTATTTGCAGGTGCATTTTTTGTCATCGCGGGTGTATTAGCAATGCGTTTAAATGTGCCAAAGTCCTCTGAAGATTCTGAGGTTGAAATTTCAGAATAACAATAATTAATTATGTATGAAAAACTTAGGAATTAAGGTTTCGATCTATTTAAACTATTTTGTTTTTGCTATACTTTTAAATAGCGTTGGAATTGTTATTGAAAGATCAACTACAATTTATAAAGTAACTGAATCTCAGGCTTCAGTCTTAGAGGCATTTAAGGACTTGCCAATTGCGATTGTATCATTTATTGTAGCTTCATTTCTCCCTAGATTTGGTTATAAAAAAGCAATGCTAACAGCCTTAGCTATTGTATTTTTTGGATGTTTGTATATGGTGTTTGGTAATACATTTTATCATACCAAGGTCCTATTTTTATCCATAGGAGTAAGTTTTGCATTAATTAAACTTTCAGTTTATTCATTAATAGGGATTTTGACAAGTTCAAAAAAGGAGCATGCATCATTTATGAGTTCTATAGAAGGATTTTTTATGGTAGGTATTGCCTTAGCTTACTTTTTATTCCCAGCTTTTTACGATGACGAAAATAATATAAATGATTGGTTGAATGTTTATTATCTGCTTTCTGGCCTTATCCTTATTTCCTTTTTGTTTTTACTATTTTCAAAATTAGAATATAAAATAGAAGCTGCTGGAACAAACCTTAAAGAAGACCTTTTAGCTTCAGCTAAACTAATTATTGTCCCATTAGTTTTAGTATTTATTATATCTGCTTTTCTTTTTGTTATGATAGAGCAAGGAATAATGACTTGGTTACCAACATTTAATAAGAAAATATTCAATTTTAGCTCAGTTTTAAGTGTTCAAATGGCTAGTATCTTAGCTTTATCTTTGGCTGCAGGTCGTTTCATAGCTGGTGCCTTAACTAAATATCTAAATTGGGTAGTACTCGTTATTTCTTGTGTAGTTATTTCTGGAGGTATTTTAGTTTATGTTTTACCTCAATTACAGGGCGAGATTGAAGCAATTGGTACTATCGATAGTTTATCTCAGGTTCCATTTTTGGGCTTCATTTTACCACTTATAGGTTTATTTATTGCACCAATATATCCACTACTAAACTCTACAGTATTAAGTTCTTTGCCAAAAAGACTCCATTCACCAATGTCTGGTTTAATAATAATTTTCTCTGCTTTAGGTGGAACTATTGGATCAAGAATTGTTGGTGAATTATTTGAAAGTATAGGTGGTGCAAACGCATTTTATTTCCTGTTAATTCCTATGGTGTTACTTATTGTATTTGTATTACTTATAGATAGAATGTCTAAAAGAAATAGTGCTTTAGCAGAATGATTTTTAAACTAAATATTGAAGAAATACTTTCTAAACTTTTAGCCCAAGAAGACCCAGATGGTGATAAAAAAATAACCATTGAGGATAATGGACCAAAAGCTTTTAAATTAACTTCTACAGAAGGAAATCAAACAACTATAAAAGGAACATATCAACTTTCAAATCTTTTACAAGAGTTGGTTATTCAAAAGCAACAGGGTAAAACTGAAGCAATAATAGATTTTCAGAATATTGATGAGTTGCCAGCGAATAGAATTTCTAGAATGATTAGAGATTTTTATTGGAAAGGATTGACGAGACGAATGGATAAATCAGGAATTGAGGCATTAATTTCAGATACTAAAAACGATAGTTTAACAGCCAAAACACTTCCAGTATATATTCCGTATTCTGACGATTTAGCTTTTAATTATTACAAGGATTTAGAAGCTGACCTTCCAATCAAAGCCATTAAATTGCCTAAAGACATCACACCAGATTTTGTGAAGTCTATAAATAATGCGCCTGGTATTTTAAGTTTAAAATTAGAGAATAAAAATGGTGATATAGAAGGCGTTCCTTTTGTGGTTCCTGGTGGTCGATTCAATGAAATGTACGGTTGGGATAGCTATTTTGAAGCTGTTGGTTTACTCTGTGATGGAAAGGTTGAACTTGCCAAAGCTATGGCTGATAATTTTCAATATCAAATTGAACATTATGGTAAAATCTTAAATGCGAATCGTAGTTACTATTTAACCCGAACACAACCACCGTTTTACACGAGTTTGATTTCCGAGGTTTTTGAAATCACTAAAGACAAAGACTGGTTGCGTAGTCATTTAAAAACAGCAATAAAAGAATATGAGACGGTCTGGATGGTTAAAGGCAAGCGATTAACTTCAAACGGGTTAAATCGATACTATGCAGAAGGAATTGGTTTTCCCCCAGAAACGGAAGAAGGTCATTTTGATGAGGTCATAGAATCTTATGCAAAATCACATTCACTTTCAATAAAAGAATTTGTTGCAGACTATCAATCTGGTAAAATAAAAGAACCAAACTTAGATATCTACTTTACACACGATAGAAGTTTAAGAGAATCTGGCCATGATACCTCTTGGCGTTTAGATGATGTCTGTGCAGATTTAAATACAGTTGCTCTAAATAGTTTATTATACAAATACGAATCTGATTTTGCGCATCTGATTGATACTTATTTTGATGGTGTTTTTGAAGGTTATCACGGCGCATATTGGTACACAATTGCAGATGAAAGACTAGAGCGAATGTATAAGTTCATGTGGAATGAAGATAAAGGGCAGTTCTTTGACTATAATTTTAAAATGGAAGAGCAATCACATTTTGAAAGCGCCTCTAATTATATTCCTCTTTGGACTGGAGTTTATAAGAGGCACGCAAAAAATATAGTTGATACTTTAATGTATCAACTTAAAGAAAAAGGTGGTATTGCTGGTACATCTAGAGCAATGAACGCTGAACTTCCTGAGAATGCGATTCAACGTCAATGGGATTATCCTAATGGTTGGGCTCCGCACCAAATGATGATTTGGAGAGGGTTAAAAATTCAAGGTTTTCAGGACGAATTACAAGAATTAGTCTATCGTTGGTTATATATGATTACTAGGAATGCAGTAGATTATAATGGTACAATTCCAGAAAAATATGATGTTGTTGCTGCAACCCATAAAGTGTTTGCCGAATACGGAAACGTGGGTACAGATTTCGAATATATTACACAAGAAGGTTTTGGCTGGATGAATGCCTCTTTTCAATATGGACTACAATTATTAAATCAAGATTTAATTCAACGGCTTAATAACTTAGAAGCACCAGAATCAATATTCAAATTATAATATGAAATCATTACAACTCATTTTATCTAATAAACGCTACTTCTCAATTGTTTGGGTTTTTAGTTCACTAAATATAATGATTGGAACATGGGTATTATACATTCCTCAGGTAAAAAATAAATTACAATTAGACGATTCTCAAATAGGATTTGCCTTGTTCTGTTTGGCGTTGGGCTTATTGTTTTTTATTCCTGTAGTACCTTTGATTACCAAAAAGATTGGAATAGGAAAAGCAACATTTTTTGGTATATGTATTTTTAGTGTCGCCTTCATTGGTCCATTAATTGCCCCAACATACGTAATGTTATGTATATCTCTTTTTTTAGTTGGCATCTTTTCAGGATTAACAGATATAGCCATGAATACCGTAGTATCTGAAATGGAGAAATCAGATGAGGTGAATTTTATGTCTGCTGCTCATGGTTTTTTTAGCTTAGGAGGAGCTATAGGTGCTTTAGTTGGTTCAGTTTTAATTGGTGTTTTTGATTCACCATTATATCATGTTGTGATTATGACAACTTTTGTTATAATTACAAACCTGCTTTTATTTAGACAGTATTTTAATATAAGAGAAGTAGAAGAGGTCTCTGAAGAAAAGCAAAAGCTTCCTATGAAATTACTAAAACCATTAATAATTCTTGGGTTTTTAGCTATGGTAATTATGGGTAATGAAGGAGCGATTGAACACTGGAGTTCGATTTATTTAACTGAAGTTGTACAAGTATCTTCAGAAAATTTGGCAGGTTTAGGATTTACCGTTTTTTCTATAATGATGACTATTGGACGTTTTTTTGGTGACGGAATTAGTGCAAAAATAGGCTCTGCTAAAATAGTAATACTAGGCTGTACTTTAGCAGCCATAGGATATGTGTTTGTACTTCTAAATGGACTTATTTTAACAGTTTTAGGTTTCGGTATTATTGGCCTTGGTTTATCAGTTATCATTCCAGAGCTGTTAAGAATTGCCGGAACAACAAAAGGAATTGCAGCTTCGAAAAGCATTTCGTTCGTTTCTGGTGTAGGTTTTGTCGGATTTTTAGTTGGTCCAGTAATATTGGGTTATATTTCAGATAGTTTTAGTTTAAAAATGAGTTATGTGTTTTTATTAGGCATTACTTTATTAGCAACTTGTATTGCTGTTTTTAAGCTAAAAGCGAAATAAGTACCAAAAACAATACATGTTTAATAGAAAGGCACAATTAGAAAAGCTTAAGGCGACAACTCAATTTGATATTATAGTCATTGGAGGTGGCGCCAGCGGATTAGGTATTGCTGTTGATGCTTCGTCTCGAGGGTTTAAAGTCGCTTTGTTTGAATCTCATGATTTTGCAAAAGGTACATCAAGCAGAAGCACAAAGTTAGTGCATGGTGGAGTACGATATTTGGCACAAGGAAATATTAAATTAGTTACTGAGGCCTTAAGAGAAAGAGGTTTGCTTCAAAAAAATGCAAATCATTTATTTAAAAGACAGGCATTTTTAATACCGAGTTACACGCGACTCAATAAATATTTTTATGGAATAGGATTAATAGTATATGATTTATTATCCTTTAGAAAATCAATAGGTGGTTCAAGAATCATTTCTACAAAAAAGGCTATTAGTAGAATAGTAAATCTTAAAAAGAATAAACTTAAAGGAGGCGTTACCTACTTTGATGGGCAATTTGATGATGCCAGATTAGCATTGAATTTAGCGCAAACAGCATGTGAATCTGGTGCAACTATTCTTAATCATTTTAAAGTAACTGACATGCTTAAAAATGAAGAAGGTACGCTTTCAGGAGTTGAAGTCGTTAATGCTGAAACTCATGAAATCATTAAGGTGAAATCTAAGGTTGTTATAAATGCAACTGGTGTATTTTCTAATAAGATTTTAAAACTTGCAGGACGTAAAAAGAAGAGCCTCAAAATAGTACCAAGTCAAGGTATTCATTTGGTTTTAGATAAAGATTTCTTGGATGGTGAAACTGCATTGATGGTTCCTAAAACAAGTGATGGACGCGTTTTATTTGCAATCCCATGGCATAATAAAGTGGTGGTTGGTACAACAGACACACCTATTAAAAAGCCAAGCTATGAACCTAAACCTTTACAGGAAGAAATAGATTTTATTTTAGAAAATGCTTCAGAATATCTTATAAAAAAACCCACCAGAAAAGATGTGCTATCCGTTTTTTCAGGGTTAAGACCTTTGGTTGCTCCGGAAGGTGATAAGAGCAATACCAAAGAAATTTCTAGAGGGCATAAAATTATACATTCAGAAAGTGGTTTACTCACTATTGTTGGTGGTAAATGGACAACCTACAGAGAGATGAGTGAAGATGTAGTTAATGAAGCGATAGTTACCCATAATTTAGCGAATGTAAAATCTAAAACAAGAGTATTGCCAATTCATGGGAATCTAAATGGATCTGATAAAAAAGAACTAGATAAAAATCTATGGTTTTATGGAAGTGATACTACAGCATTAGAGCAACTAATAAATTCAGAAGATAGTTATAACGAACAGATTCATCCTAATTATGAATTTATGGTAGGTCAGGTAATTTGGGCTGCAAGATATGAAATGGCAAGAACTGTTGAAGATTTTCTCGCAAGACGAATTCGATTATTGTTTTTAGATGCTCAAGCTTCTATAGATTGTGCTGAGGTCGTTGCAGATATTCTACAAAAAGAATTAAAGAAATCTGATTCGTGGAAGCTTCATCAAATAGAAGAATTTAAGAATCTAGCGCAAGGCTATTTAATTTAAAAAAATATGTCACAACAACTCATTTTAGCACTCGATCAAGGCACAACATCTAGCCGATCTATTGTTTTTGATGTAAGTGGAAATAATATTGCTTCTTCCCAACAAGATTTTGAACAAATATTTCCTAAAAATGGTTGGGTTGAGCACGATCCTGAAGCCATATGGCAATCGCAATTAAAAACTATAAACGAAGTACTTTCAAAAGATGCTTACAAAGTAAAAGATATTTCTGCGATTGGTATTACCAACCAACGTGAAACAACCATCGTTTGGAACAGAAAAACTGGCGAACCTATTTATAATGCTATTGTTTGGCAAGATAGAAGAACAGCCGCTTTTTGCGATCAGTTAAAAGCTAAAGGCTATGCTGAAGAAATTCAAGAAAAAACAGGACTAATCATAGATGCTTATTTTTCTGGATCTAAAATCAAATGGATATTAGATAATGTGCCTAAGGCTAAAGATTTGGCTGAAAAAGGCGAATTGTGCTTCGGTACAGTAGATACCTGGCTAATCTTCAAGCTAACAAAAGGCAATGTCTATGTTACGGATGTTAGTAACGCATCACGTACCATGATATTTAATATTCATACACTCAAATGGGATAAGGAATTATTAGATTTATTTGGGATTCCGGAAACAATGCTTCCAGAGGTAAAATCGTCATCTGAAATATATGGCTATGCAGAATTGTTTGGTGAAAAAATTCCAATCGCAGGAATTGCAGGTGATCAACAAGCTGCACTTTTTGGTCAACTTTGTACAAAAAAGGGCATGGTAAAAAACACCTATGGTACAGGATGTTTTCTGCTAATGAATACGGGAAAAACACCTGTTGCATCTCAAAATCAACTATTAACGACAATAGCCTGGCAAATCAATGGAAAAACCCAGTATGCTTTGGAAGGTAGTGTGTTTGTTGGTGGTGCAGCTGTACAATGGCTAAGAGATGGATTGAATTTAATCGATGATGCTAAGGATGTTGAGGCATTAGCTAGTCAAGTAGATGATAGTGACGGAGTTATTGTTGTGCCTGCATTTACTGGCTTAGGATCACCCTATTGGGATCCATATGCAAGAGGGAGTATTCAAGGTATTTCTCGCGGTACCACTAAGTCACACATCGCAAGAGCGACATTAGAAGGTATTGCCTTGCAGGTATATGACATTGTAAAAGCTATGGAAAGTGATGCTAATATGCACTTAAAAGAGCTTAGAGTAGATGGAGGAGCTTCTGCAAATGATTTGTTATTGCAAATACAATCTGATATATTTAAATGTGATGTTGTGAGACCTACGAATCTAGAGACAACGGCCTTAGGTGCAGCATATTTAGCTGGTTTAGCGGTAGGTATGTATAAGAATAAAAAGCAGATTCGAAAACAATGGAAAAAAGACAAAACATTTAATCCAAACACGAATTCTGAAAAACAACTGAAACTTATTTCTCAGTGGCATAAAGCTGTTAATCGCAGTAAGAATTGGGTGGAGGATAATTAATCCTGAAATTCTAAAATTTCAATATTTTTAAATTCAATAGGATGACTTTCGCTTTGCAAGGAAATGTATCCAGATTTTACTGGTTCGCCTGCTCTAGCTTCTGATAATGGAGTACCATAATCTCCACCATAGATAGGCTTTGTATATTCCATTACTTTTTCACCATTTATAAAATGTTTAATAATGGAATCATTGTAAACTTCGATTTCTACATGTACCCATTGGTCATTATGAAACGTTTTCGCTGTTGAAGGTATACAATGTTCAGTTACTAATTTGTTATTAATATTTATATGTATACCTGGAGTGCATACATTACCTGTTGGCCTCTCGTCAACCCCATTTCCACCTAAAAATTGAGCTTCGATAGATACTGGAAATCCTTGATCTAATCCTATATTTTTAGGGTTTTCACAATGCAACATCACACCACTATTCTTATAACCCCAATCTTCACCATCAGCAATCTGATCATCTAAAAATCTATAATCTAGACGTAACTTGTAATTAGAAAATGGTTTTTTGTAATATATATGCCCAAAGGTGTTATTAAACGTGTCATTGTATTCAGAATAATTTACACTTAAAATACCATTATTAACTCTAAATGTATTTTTATAATTATCTCCAGCAGGATAGCCTTTAATCTTAACAATCCAATCGTCTAAATTATTTTTTTCAAGTAGATTAACCCATTCAGCTGCAGTCTCAGTTTCTTCTTTTTGAGTTTCATTTTTACAGTTAACCACAAAAATTCCGAAGCAACAAATAAAAATTAAGCGTTTATATAATTTAAAGTTCATATTTATAAATTAAAGTGAATACGCTTTTCCGCTAGTTTCACTCAAATCTATACAGCCTTCCTGTTTACCAGGAACTGGCACATAATCCATAATTTCTTCACCGACCTTTTCAGAATTTTTGTAAGCAAAAATACAAAGATCTCTAACCCTACTTAAGGCTACAAAATTTAAAGCATCACTAGGTATATCAGTCTCATCGTCTAGTGCTGTGTAAAAAGATTTCATCAGCGCTTGGTTTTCTTCTTTAGTCTTTTTTAATATAGTCGCTAAAGCAGGTTCAATAGCACTTGATTCTACATCAGCCAATACTTCAGTATTGGCATTTTTCATTACAATGTTACCAAAATTAGAAAAGCCTTTCATAAAAAGTTCTCGTTCTTCCGTTTCATAGGTTTCTAAGACGTATCTGTCTATAAATTCAGGCACATTAACTTCCGTTGCACTTGGTGCATCTTCTGTTTTTGGTAAAATAATATCTGTAAGTTTATTTAGTAAAGATGCCTGGTCGACCGAAAATAATGTTGGTACCCAAGTTGGTTTATCACTAGTACAACCTTGTAATAAACTCATAGCTGAAGGTGCTACTAATAATGCTCCTAAAGACAATCCTAAACCTTTAATTACTTCTCTTCTTTTCATGTGTTTATGTATTATAGATTACCTTTTTTAAATTCACTAGCGGCATGATCTGCAGCTCTTGCTGTTAAAGCCATATAGGTTAATGATGGATTTTGACATCCTGCAGATGTCATTGCTGCTCCATCAGTTACATAAACGTTTTTAACATTATGTACTTGGTTATATTCATTTAATACAGACGTTTTTGGATCTCTACCCATACGTGCTGTTCCCATTTCATGTATACCTAATCCAGGTGCTCCAATACTATCCATTGGAGAAATATCTTTAAAACCAGCTTTTTCTAACATTTGCATAGCTTGAGCAATCATATCTTTTCTCATTTTTAACTCGTTCTCTTTAAACTCAGCATCAAAAGTAACTGTTGGTAAACCCCATTTATCTTTTTTATCATAGTCTAGAGTCATTTTATTTTCGTGATATGGTAAAGTTTCACCAAAGCCCATTAATCCCATTGTCCATCCACCTGGTTTTAGAATAGCTTCTTTAAGTTCTTTGCCATAACCTAATTCTTTTACACTATCTGACCAATCTTCTCGGCTAGCACCACCTTGGTATCCATAACCTCTTAAAAACTCTTTTTGATCAGTATCTCCACCTATATTTCTAAATCTTGGGATATAAATACCATTAGGACGTCTACCAGAATAATATTTATCCTTAAACCCATCAAACTTGGCATATGCACCAGCTTTAAAATGGTGATCCATAACATTATGACCTAATTCACCAGAATCATTACCTAGTCCATCAGGGAATCTTTCAGATTTAGAATTCATTAATATATAAGTAGATGCAATTGCAGAAGCACATAAGAAAATTACTTTTGCTTTAAATTCAAACGTTTCGTTAGTTTCTGCATCAATCACTCTTACTCCAGTTGCCTTTTTTGTAACATCATCATACATAACTTCATGTACAATAGAGTTTGGTCGCATCGTCATATTACCTGTAGCTTCTGCTGCTGGTAGGGTAGAAGAGTTACTACTAAAGTAAGCTCCAAACGGACAGCCTCTCATGCAACGATTACGATATTGACAGTTAACACGACCCATACCAGGTTTTGTCCCTTCTGTTATATGAGCTACTCGACCTATTGTTAGTAATCGGTCTTCGTAATTTTCCGAAATGCTATCTTTTAAATGATCTTCAACACAATTAAGTTCCATTGGCTTTAATAGTTTGCCATCTGGTAATTGTTTTAAGCCTAAGTTTTCACCACTCACGCCAATATATTCTTCTACATAGTCATACCATGGTGAAATGTCTTTATATCTAATTGGCCAGTCTACAGCAATACCATCTCTTTTATTTGCAGTAAAATCAATATCACTTAATCTATAACTTTGACGTCCCCACATTAATGAGCGTCCACCAACATGATAACCACGAATCCAATCAAAACGTTTCTCTTCATTATATGGGTGATCTATATCATCTACAAAAAAGTGACTGCGTTCTTTTCTAGTAACATAACCCGTTCTGTGTTGTTTTTCTTGTCGTTTTATATCTTCTTGTGTTGGTCTTCCTGCATTTGGTAAATCCCAAGGATCTAAATTCGCTGTAGGATAGTCCTTAACATGTTGTACCATTCGACCACGCTCTAGAACGAGGGTCTTTAAGCCTTTTTCACATAATTCTTTTGCTGCCCATCCGCCAGAAATTCCTGTTCCTACAACAATAGCATCATATTCTGTAGTTTCTACTTTAGTGTTGTTATTCATAGTCTTAGTTTAATCGATATCGTGAAATTGATAATATTTTTCCAATAAACTTGAGAAAAGCTCATAAATTATCAAATATATTTTTTGAAAACAGAAAATTAGCTAATTTGCATGGTATAATTGTTTAAAATATTTCAGTGAAAGTAAACAAACAAGAAATTGAGCCTTATGAAGTTGATGGAGTGGTTTATCATGCAGACACATGTTTGCCATTAATTGATGCTTATAACAGAAATAAGATAAAGTTTAAGGCACTAGCACGTCATACGTACCCAGGCGATCGATTAGATGAAAATACTTTAGGTCTAAATAGTATTGGGTACTGGGATGCAAACGAACCACAAGATTGGGGTTTAGATTGGCATAGAAACGAGGGTATTGAGTTTCATTTTTTAGAATCTGGTACAATGCCTTATTCTCAAGAAAACAAAGAGGTAGTGCTAACACCAAACCACTTAACAATTACACGTCCTTGGGAAGCTCATAAAGTAGGAAATCCTAATATAGGTATGGGTAAATTTTATTGGGTTATCATAGATTTAGGTGTTAGAAGGCCGCATCAAGAATGGGTTTGGCCAGATTGGATTACTTTAACAGAAAGTGATTTAAAACAATTAACTAACTTTTTAAGACAGGATGAGAAATCTATATTAAAAACAGATCAGCGCATACGCGATTGTTTTAAGCGTATAAATAGTGCTGTAAATACAGATAAAAAAGGTAGTAATGCTTCACGAATTCGTTTATTAGTAAACTACTTATTGATTCTTATTTTAGATTTATTAAAGACGGAAGACATTGTGCTCGATGAATCATTAATTGATAGCTCGAGAAGCGTTCAGTATTTTCTAAAAGAATTGGATAAAAACTTATCAGAAGATTGGACTATTGAGCGTATGTCACGCAGTGCAGGTGTAGGTTTAACAAGGTTTACGCACCATTGTAAGCAATTAACAAATCTTACGCCGATGCGTTACTTAGCAATGAGACGTGTAGAAATGTCTAAAAAAATACTGTTAGAAAATGAAGCGTTGACAGTTGGTGAGGTTGCTTATTCATGCGGATTTACAACAAGTCAATATTTTTCTACAGTCTTTAAAAAGCATGAAAAATGCTCGCCAAATGAATTTCGGAAAATGCGCCAAATTGAAACGTCCTTAACAGCTTATCCAGAAATTTAATACGCTTTGTATAAATCCTTTCACTGAATAAAAGTAAACATCGAATCTTAAAGGATTGATTATTTTTCAATTCTAAACTAACTAAATACAACTAATGAAACGATTTTTTATATTTCAATTCGCTCTTATTACTTTATTTTTATTTAACTGTAAAGAAGAAAAAAAAGAAGAATCTGTGAAAGAAGACCAAACAGAAATAATTAAAGACGATACGAATTATCCGATTTCTTTAGCACAATGGTCGCTGCATAGAGAAATTGAAACAGGAAAACTAGACCCTTTTGATTTCCCTAAGGTAGCAAAAGAGCTCGGTTTTGAAGCTGTAGAATGGGTAGATCAATTATATGCAAAGGAACTTGATAGTTTAGGTTTTGATGCAGTAATAGAACGATGGAAAGAAGAGAGCGAAAAACATGGAGTAAAAAATGTGCTTATTATGGTAGATCGTGCAGGTGATTTATCACATTCAGATTTAGAAAAAAGAAATGAGGCTATAGAAAGTCATAAAAAGTACATAGATGCTGCTGCTTATTTAGGGTGTCAAGCGATTCGTGTAAATACATTTGGAACCTTCAATGCTGATGAATGGGTTGAGGCTACTTATGATGGTTTAAAGCGATTATCAGAATATGCCGCTACTAAAAATATTAGCGTCCTTGCTGAAAATCATGGTTGGTTTTCATCAGACCCTAGATTAGTAATACCAGTTATAGAAAGGATTAATTTAGATCATTGTGGTACCCTTGCTGACTTTGGTAATTGGTGTATAAAAAGAACTAAAGACGAAAACTGGGGAGACTGTGCAGAGGAATATCCAGATAAATATGAAGGGTTTGAACGTTTAATGACAAAAGCTCAGGCTGTAAGTGCAAAAGCTTATGAGTTTGATGAGAATGGAAATGAAACAACCTTGGATTTTGAAAAATTCATTCAAATAATTAAGAACTCAGATTATAAGGGTTATATCAGTGTTGAGTACGAACATGAAACTCTAAGCGAGCGTGAAGGAATAATTGCAACTAAGAAATTATTACAAAAGTATTTAAAAACTAACTAATATGAAATCATCTACTTCCGTTAAGTTATCAATAATGATGTTCCTTGAATTTTTTATTTGGGGAGGTTGGTTTGTTACCATGGGTTCTTTTCTTGGGAACAATTTAAGTGCATCTGGTGCTGAAACAGCAATGGCCTATTCTACACAATCTTGGGGAGCAATTATTGCTCCTTTTATAATTGGTTTAATCGCTGATCGCTTTTTTAATGCTGAAAAAATATTAGGAATACTGCATATTGCAGGTGCTATTTTAATGTATTTAATGTCGCAAACTACTGAATTTAGCGTGTTTTATCCATATGTGCTAGGATATATGATTGCTTACATGCCAACACTAGCATTAGTTAATTCGGTCGCTTTTAATCAGATGAATGATCCTGCAAAACAGTTTCCACATGTAAGAGTTTGGGGAACCGTTGGTTGGATTTTAGCAGGTTTAGTAATTAGCTTTGTATTCAAGTGGGATTCTATTGAGAATATTGCTAATGGTATGTTGTCTAATACATTTTTAATGGTAGCAATTGCTTCGGCGATATTAGGCGTATTTAGTTTTACGTTACCAAAAACACCACCAAGTATTTCTAAAGAGGATAAGGTGGGACTTTCAGATATACTAGGATTAGATGCTCTAAAATTATTGAAGGATACAAATTTCTTAGTGTTCTTTATATCTTCAGTATTAATATGTATTCCTTTAGCCTTTTATTATCAGAATATAAGTCCATTTTTAACTGAGTATAAAGTGGAAAACTCAACGGCTTGGGCTTCTTTGGGTCAAATGTCTGAAGTATTATTTATGCTGTTATTGCCATTCTTCTTTAAAAAATACGGCTTTAAGAAAACAATCTTATTCGGAATGCTAGCTTGGGGAATTAGATACTTGTTGTTTGCTTACGGTAATGCAGGTGATTTGTTTTTTATGGTTGTCTTAGGAATTGCTTTACATGGTATTTGCTATGATTTCTTCTTTGTTTCTGGTCAAATTTACACAGATTCGAAAGCTGGTGAAAAAGTAAAGAGTGCAGCACAAGGTCTTATCACATTAGCGACTTATGGTGTTGGTATGTTGGTTGGTTTTTGGGTAGCCGGACAAATTGTAGATGCAAATTTAATAAGCGAGGGTTTACATAGCTGGAAAGATATTTGGGTATTCCCAGCGATCTTTGCAGGTGCAGTTATGCTTTTGTTCGCTTTATTATTTAAAAACGAAAAAATAGAATACAAAGATTCATAAATATATGAGTAATAAAATACGACTTGGCATTTTAGGTGGAGGTGGAGATTCACTTATTGGAGTTTTGCACAGAGTAGCTTCTTCGATGTTTGATAGATACCAACTTGTTGGAGGATCTTTTAACCCTTCTTTGGACGAAAGCATCAAGTTTGCTAATCAGATAGGTATTCCTACAGATCAAGTTTATAAAGATTTAGATACGCTAATCGAAAAAGAATTAGAACTTCCTGAAGAGAAACGAATGGAAGTTGTGTCTATCTTAACTCCTAATTTTTTGCACTTTCCAATGGCTAAAAAATTATTGAAAAATGGATTTAATGTCATTTGCGAAAAACCAATGACAACAACTTATGAAGAAGCGAAAATTCTTCATGAGATACTTAAAAAGTCAAATACTGTTTTTGCGGTTACTTACACGTATACAGGTTATCCGATGGTTCGTCAAATGCGTCAAATGATTGCAAATGGTGACATCGGAAAAATTCAAAAAATTGATGCGCAATATTATCAAGGTTGGATTAATCCTATAATTCATGATAAAGCACAACGAAAATCCACATGGAGATTAGACCCAGTAAAATCAGGTATTAGTTGCTGTATTGGTGATATTGGTACACATGCTTTTGATATGGTTGAATATATGTCTGGACTTAAGGTAAATTCAATATTAGCAGATTTAAATTACTTGTATGAGGATAACCAAATGGATATCGATGGAACTGTCCTTATTCATTGCGATAATGATGTCAAAGGTGTGATTCGTGCAAGTCAAATTGCTACTGGAGAAGAAAATAACTTTACAGTACAAATTTATGGTGATAAGGCAGGATTAAAATGGGAACAAGAGAACCCGAACTATCTCTACCTATTAGAGGATGGTCATCCCTTAAGAGTTTTAAAACCAGGTCATGCTTATAATAGTGATCTATCCTTGGATGGTACTAAGTTGCCTCCAGGACATCCTGAAGGGATTTTCGACTCCATGGGAAACATCTATAAAGGTGTTGCGAAAGCTATAAGAAATGAAGATTATGACCACGGAGAATTTCCTACTATGATCGATGGAGTGCGAGGTATGAATTTTATTGAAAAAGCAGTTGAGTCGCATAAGGCAGGTAATATTTGGGTAGAAATTGATAAACAATAATTGAGCATGAAAACGATTAAAGGACCTGCAGTATTTTTAGCCCAATTTATGGATAGTAAAGCTCCGTTTAATTCATTAGATGGGCTCTGTAAATGGGCGAGTGATTTGGGTTATAAAGGTATTCAAATACCAACAGACATAAGTCTAATCGATTTAAAAACTGCTGCTGAAAGCCAAACCTATTGTGATGAGTTTAAAGGAAAAATAAATTCTTACGGATTAGAAATTACTGAACTTTCTACCCACCTGCAAGGACAATTGGTAGCGGTTCATCCTGCGTATGATACTATGTTCGATAATTTTGCGCCTGATAATTGTAAGGGCAATCCAAAAGCCAGAACAGAATGGGCTATTCAACAAGTAAAAGATGCGGCAACAGCTAGTCGAAGATTAGGTCTAAATGCACATGCAACTTTTTCGGGTTCTTTATTATGGCATACAATGCATCCATGGCCGCAGCGACCAGACGGATTAGTTGAAATGGGTTTTGAAGAGTTAGCTAAACGATGGCTACCAATTCTTAATCATTTTGATGAACAAGGTGTCGATGTGTGTTACGAAATTCACCCAGGTGAAGACTTACACGATGGTATAACTTTTGAGCGCTTTTTAGAAGCAACGAATAACCATAAACGCGTCAATATTTTATACGACCCATCACATTTTGTATTACAACAACTCGATTATATTGAATATATAGACCATTATCACGAATTTATAAAAGCCTTTCATGTTAAAGATTCAGAATTTAAACCTACAGGTAAAAAGGGAATGTTTGGTGGCTATGGAGATTGGAAAGACCGCGCTGGTCGTTATCGTTCGCCTGGTGATGGACAGGTAGATTTTAAAACAATTTTCACAAAACTTACAGAATATGGTTGCGACGTTTGGGCAGTTATGGAATGGGAATGTTGTATAAAAAGTCCGGAGCAAGGAGCGCGTGAAGGTGTAAAGTTTATACAAGATCATATTATTGAAGCTACCGAAAAGCGTTTTGATGATTTCGCTGGAGCTGAAATAGATAAAGAACATTTAAGAAAAATACTAGGAATATAAATACTATAGAAATGAATAAATTTTTGATTTTAGGCCTATGCCTTTTTACTATTATTTCTTGCAAAGAAAACAAAGAAGTGGAAGTAGAAAAAGAAGTTGTTGAAGTTGTGGCTAATGAAAATACCAAGGAATGGACGATATTGTTTGACGGAACGTCATTAGATAACTGGAGAGGCTATCTGTCTGAAGAAATGTATCCTGAATGGACCATTGAAGACGGCGCTATGGCTTTTACACCAGGAAAAGAAGGTGGAAAAAACATTATTTCTAAGAATACGTATACCAATTTTGTTTTGTCACTAGAATGGAAAATATCCGAAGCCGGAAATAGTGGTATTTTTTGGGGAGTTTATGAAGATAAAAAATATCCGGAAGCATATATGACTGCTCCCGAAATACAGGTGTTAGATAACGCTAAACACCCAGATTCATTTGTTGCAAATGGTACGCATAAAGCAGGTTCATTATATGACATGATAATGTGTCCAGAAGAGCATGTAAATCCGGCAGGTGAATGGAATCTATGTGTTATTGAAGTAAACCAGGATGCTAACTTGGCCAAAGTAAATATGAATGGTACTGAAGTTATGAGTTTTCCGTTACACGGAGAAGATTGGGATAAAATGGTGGCGAACTCAAAATTTAAAGATTGGGAAGGTTTTGGTAAATACAAAACAGGTCACATAGGATTGCAAGATCATAGCGATAAGGTTTGGTATAGAAATATTAAAATAAAGAATCTAGACTAGTTATATTTTCTAAGTTGAGCTTCCCAAGGTTGAAGTTCTTTAATCGAATGCGAAATTGAAAGGTTAGAGATCACCAAGGTGCTTGTATCTAAATTTAAATCAGGATGTTTTATTGATTGTATATCATCACTAAAATTTAACAGAATAACATAACGATTTTCATGGTCAGATCTTGTGTAGATAAAAAGAAATTCGTCTTTTTCATTTATGCACTTGTAATCGCCATAAACCATTGTGGTGTTAGCTTTTCTAAATGCTATCATTTCTCGGTAAAAATTTAAGACAGAATTTGTGTCGTTTTCTTGAGTTTCAACATTTATAGTCTTATAATTTTCATTGACTTTAAGCCATGGTTTACCTTTAGAAAAGCCTGAATTTTTAGTGCTATTCCATTGCATAGGAGTACGCGCATTATCCCGACTTTGCATATGGACTAGGTCTAAATATTTTTCCATATTCTTACCGTTTGCTTTGGCTTCATGCCAGCTGTTAAGCGTCTCAACATCGTTATAGTCTTCAATTGACGAATAGGCGACATTGGTCATCCCAATCTCATCACCTTGATATACATATACAGTACCTCTTAATGTGAATAAGAGCATTGCCAAAAGCTTTGCAGATTCAGTATGGTATTTTTTGTCATTACCAAAACGAGACACCATCCTCGAAAAATCATGATTGCCTAAAAATATACTTCCCCAACCTTTATCTTTTAATTTAATGTCCCAATCGTTAAATACTTTTTTGAAATGAGGTAATGACACTTCGATGGGATCATATTTTCCACCAGGACCATTATCAATAAACATATGATCAAAATGAAAAATCATATTCAACTCGTTTCTATCAACATTTACATAATCCAGTCCATTATTGAGGTCAATACCAGGACCTTCACCAACAGTCATTATATCATATTTAGATAATACTTCTTTATTGAGTTCGTTTAGATATTTGTGAATTTTTGGACCGTTTGCATAATAGTTTTTTATAGTCTTACCATAATCATTAGGATAAATACTGTCAGGGAAATTGATCTGCTTTGAGATTAAAGAAATAACATCCATCCTAAATCCATCCACTCCTTTTCTACACCAATAGTCAACAATTTTATGTATTTCTTCGCGTACTTTCGGATTTTCCCAATTAAGATCGGGTTGCTTTTTGGTGAACAGATGCAAAAAATACTCGTCTGTAATATCATCTTTTTTCCATGCAGAACCGCTAAAAAAAGAAGTCCAGTTATTTGGTGGATTTCCATGTTTTGATGGTTTCCAAAAATAATAATCTCTATAAGGGTTATCTTTAGATTTACGAGATTCTTTAAACCAATTGTGCTCATCAGAACTATGATTTAGCACTAAATCCATAACAAGTTTTAGACCTCTTTTGTGCATGCCATCGAGTAGTTGGTCAAAAGCATCTGAGCCACCAAAATCTTCCGAAATTGCTTTATAGTCAGAGATGTCATAACCATTGTCATCGTTGGGAGATTCATAAACAGGACACAACCAAATGATATCTACGCCAAGCGATTTTATATAATCTAGCTTTTTAATTATACCGTAAATGTCACCCAAACCATTTCCCGTTGTATCTTTAAAAGAGCGCGGATAAATTTGATATACGACTCCCTCTTTCCACCAAGTTTTTTGCATAAATAAAATTAGATTACTTATTTAGAATATAAAATACGTGGATAACACTACTATTACAATGAAGATGCCAATTGGTTTGGTGTATCTCCAAGGTGTTGTGTCAATGACTTCTGTAATTTCAGGAACATATATATCTTCGTCCTTTTTGGGCTTTACAAACCTAAATAATAACATAATTACCATGTTAATGACAAACAAAATCCCCATAATATGTAAGAAATGCGGATAAGCCTCGGCTTTTATAGTGGCTAATTCGTCCACATCAGTAATTCCATTAGAAGCAGCATCAGCCATTGCATTATCTATAGTATTTGGTCCTAAATATAGTAAGCTAAAGAGATACATAAGTACTCCACCTATTAATACTGTTTTAGCGCCAATGGTAGGTACTCTTTTAGATATAATTCCTGTTAATACCACAGCTAAGATAGGCACACTTAGGCTTCCTAAAGCTTGTTGTATATAGTCAAATAAACCTCCAGGCGCATTAGCGATAAAAGGGGCTATACTCATTGCAATTAAGGCAAGTATAAGCCCTGCAATTTTCCCTGCTTTTACCGATTGTTTTTCAGTTGCATTTTTATTAAAATTTTGTTTGTATAAATCAGATCCAAAAAGTGTTGCGCTACTATTCAATAAACTATTAAATGAACTTAATACAGCACCAAACAACACCGCAGCAAAGAAACCGATTAAGGCTGTTGGTAGTACTTTTTTAACCAAAGATGGGTAAGCTTGATCTGCATTTTCAAGGTTACCTTCAAAAACGTGCCAAGCAATAATTCCTGGCAGTACCACAATTACAGGTATTAGGAATTTAACAAATGCAGCTGCCATCATTCCTTTTTGTCCTTCTGCTAAATTTTTAGCGCCAAAAACACGTTGCAAAATAGATTGGTTGGTTCCCCAATAATAAATTTGTGCAATCATCATACCAGTGAAAATTGTTCCAAACGGAATCGATGAAGTCACATCACCTACAGCATTAAATTTTTCAGGATTACTATTCCATAATGTATCAAGACCGTCCATTACATTTCCGTCACCAATAACACTTAGTCCAAAAATTGGTATTAAAAGTCCACCAATTAGCAAACCAATAGCGTTAATTAAATCGGAAACAGCTACGGCTTTTAATCCGCCAAAAATGGCATACACAATACCTATGATTCCAATACTCCAAACACATAACCAAATAACACCAGATTGAGACATACCTAATAATTCTGGTAAGTCAAACATAGTACTAAAAGCTAATGATCCTGAATATAAAATTGTAGGTAATAATACAACACCAAAGGCTATTAAGAATAATACAGCTAATATCGCCCTTGTCTGCTGATCAAAACGTCCTTCGATAAATTCTGGAATTGTAGTAATACCAGAGCGCATGTATTTAGGTAAAAGAAAAATAGCAGTTACAACAATAGCTATAGCGGCAAGTGTTTCCCATGCCATTACTAAAATGCCTTCAGAAAATGCTTGACCATTAAGGCCAACAATTTGTTCTGCAGAAAGATTTGTAAGCAACAAGGAACCTGCTATGGTTAATGCACCGAGGCTTCTTCCGCCAAGATAAAAGCCATCTGCTGTTGATTCATCCGTGTTTCTAGTGGCATACCAAGCTATAATTGCAACTAAAGCGGTAAAACCTATGAAGGTTATTATTGATAACATATATATTAGAAGTTAGTTAGTACGTACCAATATATGAAAATCCAATTAAGCACACTTTATTTTTAGTAATAGACATACACCAAATCAATCGAAAACGTTTTCGATGTAAATTTAATTTTGTTTTTGATTAGAATTATGGTTTGTGCCAAACGGATTGTAAATTTAATAACTAAATAATAAAATATTTAAACTAGCAGGATGAAAGGAAACAATGAAAATCAAAAAACTCAATTTAATGGCGTTATGCTTAATGCTTATCCTGATAGTATTGGTGAGAGGTTAAAAGATACTTTAGATGTGTTAAAGCTACCCGAGTTTAAGAACACCTTTTCACTTTTTTATGTATTACCAACATTTTTTAATAGTGATTTAGATCGTGGTTTCTCCATTGTAGATTATAACATCAATGATGAGCTAGTTTCAAAGGAAGATATGATATTATTTGAAGAACTCGGGATAAGCCTAAAATTTGATATCGTTTTGAATCATTTATCGGTTGGTTCTCCTCAGTTTAAAGATTTATTAAAACACGGTAAAAACTCTAAATACAAGGACTTTTTTATTAATTGGAATACCTTCTGGAAAGATAACGGAACACTTAATGAAGACGGAATAATAATACCAGAAGAGTTATTATTGAATAAGTTATTCATGCGAAAATCTGGATTACCAATTTTAAAAGTGGTATTTCCTGACGGATCAGAGCGACCTTATTGGAATACATTTTATCAAAAAGTAACCTATAATAAGATTAGTGTTGAAGACTTAAAAGAAATACAAAATTTATCTACTCAACAGGCAGTTGCAATATGTAAACTGGTAAACGCTGAAATTGATAGCATTGAAAATTTAAAGGAATTAGATTTTGGTGCTTACAAAGCGTTTAAAGATGCTGTCATTTCTATTTTAAAAAAAAATAGGTCCTATTTAGGACAAATGGATGTGAATGCAAAATCTGAATTAGTTTGGGATTTTTATGAAGAAACTTTAGCTAAGCTTAAAGATTTTGGTTGTAAGATTTTAAGACTAGATGCTTTTGCTTACTTACATAAGGAGGTTGGTGAGTCTAACTTTTTTAACACACCTGGCACTTGGAATCATTTAGATAGAATTAAAAAGATTGCAGATAAAAATGATTTAATTTTGTTACCAGAAATTCATGCAGAGTATGGTGCTAACCTTCATGATGAGGTCGCAGCAAGAGGTTTTCAGATTTATGATTTTTTCTTACCAGGATTAATGGTTCATACACTAGAGCAAAGGTCTAGTACTGCGCTTTTAAAATGGGCTCAAGAAATAGTTAATAAAAAATACAAGGTTGTAAATATGTTGGGTTGCCATGACGGCATTCCTGTCTTAGATTTAAAAGGTAAAGAGGTTAATGGAACCTATAACGAAGGCTTATTAAAGGATGAGGATATTGATTCGATAATGGAAACTGTGATAGGTCGAGGAGGACGAGTAAAAAACTTGTATGGGCCTAATGGAAAGAAAATATCCTACTACCAGGTTAACGCTACTTTTTTTAGTGCTTTAGGTGAAGATTCGCAAAAGATGCTTTTGGCAAGAGCCATTCAATTGTTTATGCCAGGTATTCCTCAGATATGGTATCTAGATCTTTTTGAGGGTAAGAATGACTATAAAGCTGTCGAGAGAGCTGGCGATGGTGGACATAAAGAGATTAATAGAACGACTTTGAAAGTAGAAGATATAAACGCTGGGTTAGAGAAAAAATCAGTACTCAACCAATTAGATTTAATTAGATTAAGAAATACGCATGAGGCATTTTTAGGTGAAATAATTGTAAACTCTGGTTTGGAGTCTGATATTAAAATATGTTGGAAGAATAATTCTAGTTATGTAAATTTAAGTGTTAATCTAAATAATTACAGTTTTGAAATTAGGTATTCAGAAGAAAACCAAGAAAAAATTATAAACTTTAATTAAAAAGAGCAAACTTATTTTATAAATAAACTTGCTCTTTCATTTCTTATTTAATAAAAATTAAAACATTTGCTGAACAGGACATAACTGATTTCCACTTTGTGTTATTCCTGAAACGATTTCTAGATCTGGTATAATAAATCCAGGTCCAATAACTTGAGAGCAATCTGTTATTAGTGTTGCTACTTGTTCGTTATCAACAAATAAAATAATTTCATCACCAAAGGTATTATTATCAGTATTGCCAGTTACTGTAAACTCTTCATTTAGTTCAAGTACGCTGTTAAATATAATAATACCGTCAGAAGTTTCAACGCGAACAGGTGCTTCTTGGGAGCCTCCAATATATTTAAAGGTTAATTCGGTAATAGCACTATCGCATTCAACGCATGTCTCTTCTGTTTCTATTTCGAGTGCAATATTATCGATGGCGCCAGAACTGTTCATTACTATTTCCATAAAAGCAATATCAGTTGTATTTTCTAGATCTACGGTGGTTTTTGAATTATCACCACCAGGACTTATCTCTGAACTAAATAATATAATACCTTCCATGTTAAATAGAGTAACCATTGATGGATTAGATGACGCTTCTATGTCTAAAATATCAAAAGAAGTTAAAGTTATATTATTGTTAGCGCTAAAATCAAAAACAAAGCTGGCTCCAATTTCAAAAATATCATCAGGATCATTTGCATCTAAATCTTCAGATAGTATAAGAACATTGCCTAACGAGATATCATTACTCGCGCCGCCACTACCTATACCTGGGCCACCATAAATTTCATTTGGTGTGCCGATGTCAAAATCACCTCCAGTAGGATTTGATGAGTCAAAAATCATAGCATTATTGCTATTTGGAAAAATCATAGTTATACCTTCAACCAGAGTATTTTCGAATGGATCGTCAATATTAATTTCTGAAACAATATCACCAGCAGTAAAATCTTCAAAATCAATTATGTAAGATTGGGTTGTTGAGAATTGTTGATCTAAATTATAGCGATAGTTAATCGTTTCTGTAAGTTGAGAGTCTGTGTCCGTTTCACAAGCAAATACTAAGGATAGCATGGCTAATGAAAAAAGGGGTAAATTTTTCATAGTAGATTAAAATTTAAAGATTTGGTGTAAGAAATTTAGAAAAAATATTTACTGTTTTACCATTTTCAGTTTGAAAAACGTTGAAACGAACTCTATTTGTAATTATTTTCTGATAAAATACGTCCTTTAGACAGGTATTTATTGCTATTTACCAAAAAACCCGATTCAAATGAATCGGGTTTTTGATGGTGGTGCCTCCAGGAATCGAACCAGGGACACAAGGATTTTCAGTCCTTTGCTCTACCAACTGAGCTAAGGCACCAATTGCTTAATTAAGCGGATGCAAATATATATGCAATTTTATTATTCACAAAAGGAAACTTGTAAAATTTGATTTTATAAATTTGTATTTTACCAATAACGTATGAATCTTATAGTTGATGTCGGAAATACCTTTGTTAAATTTGCTGTTTTTCAGGACGATAAATTAATATACAAAGTCAGTTTTGAGCTTTCAGAATTTAAAAAGGAATTTAAATTACTTAAAAAAGAATTCCCAGAACTTAGAAAAGCTATTGTTTCTTCTGTTGGGCGTTTATCAAAAAAGCAAATTGATATTATAGATGAAGATTTAAAGTTACACGAGCTAAATTATAAAACGAAACTTCCTTTTAAGAGTCTTTATAAAACTCCGAAAACTTTAGGTGTGGATCGTATTGCGTTAGTAAGTGGTTCTGTAAGTCAATTTCCATATAAGAATGTATTAATTATTGATGCAGGTACTTGTATAACATACGATTTTGTAACGAGCGAAAATGACTATTTAGGAGGTGCTATATCTCCAGGCATACGATTACGATATCAGTCACTTAATAATTTAACTGCAAATTTACCGTTATTAGAAAAAGATAAACCAAAAACAATTATTGGCGACTCCACAGAATCATCTATTCATTCAGGCGTTGTAATTGGGATAATTAAAGAAATTGATGGTGTTATTGAAGAATATAGAGCAAAACACCAAGATTTAACAGTTATTTTAACAGGAGGAGATGCCAATTTTTTGTCAAACCAATTAAAAAATAGCATATTTGCGAATTCAAATTTCCTATTGGAAGGTTTGAATTTTATTCTAGATTTTAATTCAAAATAATGATAAAAAGACTCATTGTAATTTGTATTACAATTATCAGTTCTAGTGTTTTTGCTCAGCAAGGAACAACTTCACCATATTCATTTTACGGAATAGGTAGTCTTAAGTTTAAAGGAACGGTAGAAAATAGAAGTATGGGAGGTATAGGTGTTTACTTAGATAGTATACATGTAAACCTCAGAAACCCTGCAGCCTATGTTGGTAAAAATGTAGATGCGTTTCCTTTTGATGGAGAAAGTAGACCTGTAAAATTTACGATAGCAGGCACAGCTTCTAATGTAACTTTAAAGAGTGACTCTGGTGAGGCTTCAACGAGTAGTTCTACCTTTGACTATTTGGCACTTTCTATACCTGTTGGTAAGTTTGGATTTGGATTTGGATTGTTGCCATTTACTTCAGTAGGTTATAAGTTAGATGACATTAATGATGATGGTGATATTGTAAATCGTTTTAGAGGAGAAGGTGGTGTTAATAAAGTCTTTTTAGGTTTTGGTTATCAATTATCTGATAAATTAAGTGCTGGAGTAGATTTCAATTACAATTTCGGAAACATTCAGAATTCGGCAATAGAATATGCATATACACCAGAGGGTGATATCGTTCAGTATCAAACAAGAGAAGACAGTAGATCAGACTTAAGTGGCCTGAATGTAAACTTTGGTTTGGCTTATAAAACTAAAGTTTCTGATAAATTAGAATTATCAGCTACTGCTACTTACGCTCCAGAGAGTATTTTAACTTCTGAAAATGAACGTACACTTTCTACTATAGCGATTAGTATTTTTACAGAAGCGGAAAGTGTAATTAACACTCAAGATGGTGATGTAGCACAGAAATCAGAGATAACTTTACCGTCTCGTTTATCTTTGGGAGCAGGTATTGGTGATCCTCAGTCATGGTTCGTTGGTGCAGAATATACGCTTCAGAATACGAGTGATTTTTCTAATCCTGTACTAGATAACGATATTTCTACTTTTGAGAATGCATCTCAATTTTCTTTAGGTGGTTTTTATATTCCAGACCACGATGCTTTTTCTGGTTACTTTAAACGAGTTGTTTACAGAGCCGGTTTTAATTTTGCTAATACTGGTTTAGTAATAAAAGATGAGTCAATTAATGAGTTTGGCATATCTTTTGGTCTAGGATTACCTGTTGGAAGTAGAAGTTTATTTTCTAATGCTAATGTAGGATTAGAATTTGGGCAACGCGGAACAACTAACAAAAACTTAATTCAAGAGAATTTTATAAACTTTAACTTAAGTTTATCTTTGAACTCTAGATGGTTTAGACAAAAGAAGTACAACTAACAAATTTTTAACATGAAGACGAGAATTACATTAATCCTACTAACACTTTTTATGGGTATAAACCTTGGTTTTGCTCAACAAGATGAAGAGTGTATGAATAATCTATCGATATTTGATAGCTACGTGAAGAGCAAAAAATACGATGATGCATATGGCCCTTGGAAAATTGTGCGTGAAAAATGCCCAAAATTTAATAGAGCAATTTATGCGCATGGTGAAAAAATATTAACTCATAAAATTGAAAATTCAACTGGTGCTGAGCAAGTTGCTCATATTAAAGACCTATTAAAATTGTATGACGAAAGTAGAGAGCATTTTGCCTCTAAATACGACGTAGGAGAAGTTGAAGTAGATAAAGCCAATTTAGTCTATAAATATATGGACGAATTAAAAATGTCTAAGGAAGAGGATTATAAAATGTTTGATGAGGCTTATAAAAGAGATGTTGATCATTTTACGAATGCAAAGGGGTTATATACTTATTTTTCTTTAGCTGTAGATATTTATGATGCAGGAGCAAAAACACCTGCTGATGCGCAAAAGATGTTCGATAAGTATGATGATGTTATTGAGGTTATTGAGAATATTGTTGGTAAAAATACTTTAGGTCTTAATAAATTAGTAGAAAAAGAAGAAGGTGGTTCTGCTTTAACGAAAAAGGAAGCACGTTTAAAAAAATATTACGAGTCAAGTATAAAAGCTTTTGAAGATCAGGTGATACCAAGTATGGATAAAAAGCTAGGTGATAGAGCAAATTGTGAAGTTCTGGTGCCATTGTACGAGAAAGATTTTGAAGAAAAGAAAAATGATGCCGTTTGGTTACAACGTGCTATGAATAAAATGGGTGAGAAAGATTGTACCGATCAGCCAATGTTTGAAAAACTCGTAGTACAAAAGAACACTATAGAGCCAGATGCTAAGACTGCCTTCTATTTAGGAGTATTAAAAGAAAAACAAGGTAATAAAGCAGAAGCAGATAAGTATTACGATCAGTCTTTTCAGTTAGAAACAGATCCTTTAAAAAAGTGGAAGTTAATAATGAGAGTTGCTGAGAAAAACTACAGAAGAGGTAGTTTTGGTAAGGCAAGACAACAGTATACAGAGGCTTTAGGTCTTAACCCATCTAATGGTACACCATATTTAAGAATAGCAGCAATGTACGCTAAAAGTGCTAACAACTGTGGCGATTCTAACTTTAATAAAAGAGCTGTGTTTTGGTTAGCAGCTAATGAAGCTGAAAAGGCAGGTAGAGTTGATGGTAGACTTAGATCTACTGCATCTAAGACAGCTGTAAGTTACAGAGCAAGTGCACCTTCTAAATCCGATATTTTTACAGAGGGTAATGCCGGTCAAACAATCAAAATCGGATGTTGGATTGGACGCTCGGTAAAAGTGCCAAGTATTTAATGCAAAAAAGATTTTTACATACCATAAAGAACTTAGTCACAGCAATCGCTGTGACTTTGTTTTTTGCATGTGAAAACAATTTTAACGATGTCCAACAAGTTGGTGTATTACAAAATCAACCGATTGGCGAAGCCGAAAATATAGATTTAAAATATACCGAATTAGAGGAACAGGATACAACAGTGCGTTTATTGGCTAATCTTATAAGTCCAAAAATGTTCGACTATTCTAATAGAGATTTCGGATTTTCTGAATTTCCTGAAGGTATCCAATTGAAAGTGTATGACGAGAATAATAAGCTAACCACTATAACATCCAAGTATGCTATATTCTATACAGAGACAGATATTATCGACCTAAGGGGTGATGTTGTGATAGCTACTCACGAAAAAGACTCTTTATTCACTGATCAATTATACTACAATCAAGAACTAGAGTGGGTATTTACGAATAAGCCTTGGTTATTTAAAAGATCTGTTGGCCCTTTGCATGGAATCGGTTTTGATTCTGATAAGGGTTTTAAAAACTTTCAGATGTTAGAAATGGGAGGTGATTTTGAAATTGATAATTAATTATCTTTGTAATAAAATTACAAATAGATAAACTGACTTATGAAAATCCTTCAATTCTTTCAATACGCATATATTATCTTTGCTGCACTTTTCCTTTGGGATGCAATAACAAATTGGTCTGTTGATAGAAACAGATCTTATATGTCTTTACTTTTTGTTGCGTTAGCCATTTTCATGTTCTTTTTTAGAAAACGTTTTGCGAAAAAATTTCAAGATCGTGATAAAAAGTAATCGATGTCTCTAGATATTATTATCATCATTACGACACTTATACTTTCTGCGTTTTTTTCGGGTATGGAAATTGCTTATGTTTCTGCCAATAAAATCCATATTGAATTAGAAAAAAAACAAGGGGATTTTTTAGGTAAAATTTTAGAAAAACTTACAGCAAAGCCATCTAAATATATTGCCACAATGCTTATTGGTAACAATATAGCATTAGTTATTTATGGTCTTAAAATGGGTGATGTATTGGTGCGTTGGTTTACGTCAATTTTGCCATTAGATAGTCCTATCTTAACGTATTTGTTTTTAGACCTTCAATTATTAACCCAAACTGTAATTTCTACTCTAGTAATACTAATTACAGCAGAGTTTTTACCCAAGGTATTTTTTCAAATCTATGCAAACTCTCTATTGAAGTTGCTGGCATTACCAACCTACATTTTTTATTTACTTTTTAATTGGGTTTCAGATTTCATTATTTGGATTTCAGATGCGGTTTTAAAATATATTTTTAAAGCTACAGGAGAAGATGTTGTTTTAGCTATGACCAAAGTTGAACTTGGTAACTACATCACCGAACAAATGGAATCACTCGAAGGAAATGAAGATGTTGATAGTGAAATTCAGATATTTCAGAATGCATTAGAGTTTTCAGAGGTTAAAGCAAGAGAAGTTATGGTGCCTCGTACTGAGATTACAGCTGTAGATATCTCAGAATCTATAGAACATCTTAGTCAGTTATTTATAGAGACAGGAAGAACAAAAATTATTGTCTATAAAAATAATATTGACGATATATTAGGTTATGTGCACGCTTTTGAACTTTTTAAAAAGCCAAAGACTATTAAGTCGATTTTAATTCCTATAGGATTTGTACCAGAGACTATTCTTATTAAAGATGTGCTTAATATTCTTACCAAGAAGCGAAGAAGTATGTCTGTGGTTATTGATGAATATGGTGGAACATCTGGAATAATGACCGTTGAGGATATTATAGAAGAATTGTTCGGGGAAATAGAAGACGAACACGATACTATTGAACTAATAGACGAGCAAATTAACGAAAAAACGTATAGGTTTTCTGCAAGATTAGAGGTAGATTATATTAATGAAACCTATAAGATTAACCTTCCGGAAGGAGAAAATTATGAAACATTAGGAGGTTTAATTGTTAATGCGACTGAGGAAATTCCGAATGAAAAGGAGGACGTTATTATAGATAATTTTAAGTTCACCATAGAGGAAGTTTCATCTACTAAAATCGATGTTGTACTTTTAAAAATACGTGAAGTAGATTAATAGATTGCATCGCTTATAAAAACTGTACTTCTCCTTTCATAATTTATTAGAAAATACTATTTTCGCAGACTTATTTGTACGAAAAAAATAGACTATGGCAATTTTAAATAAAATTAGACAACGCTCACTAATATTAATATTGGTGATAGCGTTGGCATTATTCGCTTTTGTAATACAAGGTGTAATTGATAATCCTAATGCTTTTTCAAATACACAGGGTGTTGTGGCTACTGTTAATGGAACCGATATCGATAGAAATGATTTTCAGCAGAAAGTAAAATCTTATCAAGATAGAGTGGGTGGTAGAGTTAGTTCTACACAAGCAATGAACACTATATATAACCAAGAGCTTCGTCAAATCATTATGGATGATGAGTACGATCAACTAGGTCTTTCTGTTGAAAAGGACGAGATGCGCGACTTATTAAAAAATAGTTTTCAATCTTACCCTGAGTTTCAAGATGAAAACGGAACGTTTGATGTTAACCGTTTAAATGCGTTTATATCTAACTTAAAAGATCTTAATGGTGAGACAGCACCTTTAGGTAATTTTTTAGTGAATTATGAAAGTTGGGCTAATAACGAACAAACAATTGCTGCAAATTCGATTCAACAAACTTACTATAACATGATTAAGACAGGAGTTAATACTACTGTTGTTGAAGCTGAAAATGAATATTTAGCAGATGCGAAAACTGTAGATATTCGTTATGTGCAAGTCCCTTATACTTCGATTGCAGATAGTTTAGTTGAGGTAACAAATGCAGATGTTAAAGCTTACATGAATAAAAATGAAGATAAGTTTAAAGCAGATGCTAATAGAGAGGTGGTTTATGTCGAGTTTAAAGAAGAGGCTTCAAAAGAAGATGAGGATGCTATTAAAGCAAAACTTATTGAATTAAAAACTGATAAGGAAGAATATAACCAAAGTACTGAAAGTGTATATACAAGAATAGGTTTTGATACGGCAGAAAATGTTCAGGAATTTATCAATACAAATTCAGATATTGAATATAATGATTCTTACTTAAGAGCTGCTCAATTACCTGCTTTAGCTAAAGACACTCTTATGAAACTCGAAGTGGGCGATTATTATGGCCCTTATAAAGATGGTGAGTATTATAAACTATCTAAGGTTATAGATACAAAGCGTTTAGCAGATTCTGTAAAGGTGAGACATATTTTAATACCTTATGTTGGAGGACAAAGAGCTGATGCGTCTGTAACTAAAACACCAGAAGAAGCTAAGGCAACTGCAGATAGTATTTTAGCAAAAATAAAGAGCGGTACTAAGTTTTTAGATTTATTAGATTTATCTTCCGATAAAGTTAGTAATGAAAAAGATGGTGAATTAGAGTTTGCTTATAATGCTGGTATGGCACCAGAATTTAAAGCGTTTTCTTTTGATAACAAAAGAGGTGATGTTGAAGTAGTTGGAACTTCATTTGGATACCATGTTATCGAAATATTAGAGCAAAAGAGTTTCAATAGAACTATAAAAATTGGTACGTTAGCTAGAAAGATTGAGCCTTCTGATCAGACATTACAAGATGTGTTTAACAAAATGTCTAAGTTTGAAATTGCTGCTAAGGATACTGACTTTAATGAATTAGCAAAAGAAAAGGAACTTACAGTAAAGCCAATTACGTTTAAAGAATTAGATGAAAATATGCCAGGACTTGGAAGTCAAAGACAAGTTGTGCGTTGGGCATTTGAAGAAGGAACAGATGTTGGTGAGTATAAAAATTTCCCAATTTCAGGTTTCGGATTTATTGTTGCAAAAGTTGTTGCGAAGAATGAGGAAGGTTTAATGAGTGTAGAAAATGCTTCTATTACCGCTGCACCTCAAATTAGAAAAGAGAAAAAGGCTAAAATGATACGCGAAAAAATTACTGCCACTACTATCGATGAGATTGCATCGAGCCAGGGACAGAGTGCTAGGACAGCCGCTGCCTTAACGTTAAAAAACACAACACTTTCTGGTGCAGGCGTTGAGCCTAAAGTTATAGGGGCTGCTTTTGGTTTAGAGCAAGGCAAAACATCTAAACTTATAGATGGAGAAAAAGGTGTTTATGTTATAGAAGTAACTAAAATTACTGATGCAACAAAATTAGATAATTATACTGCCATAATGAATAGATTAAATACAGAACGTAGAGGAGCAGTACAGAATAAAGTATATCAGGCTTTAGAGAAAGCTGCGGATATTAAAGATAACAGAGCAAAAACGGTTTACTAATCGTTAATGTTATAAAATATAAAAAGCTTCACAGAAATGTGAAGCTTTTTTCTTTTATAGAACCATATCACTATAAGGAATAACTGTATTAAAGCCTTTAGAATTAAAATAATCTGCAGGATTAATTTGAGACGTTACAAGTATAAAATCTCCGCCCCAAGCACCAAGACTTTTTACTGAACCTTTAAAATCATTAAAAAGCAAAGACTTAATAGTTTTTTGATCTATAAGTTTAGAGATAATAGTTTCGTGGGTATTAATAAGGTTTTCAAATTCTAACAGTGTTTCAGAAGCTATCATTGCTTCGGTGATAGCATTTATAGCTTTAATAATTGAAGGTTCAACTTTTGCCTTTTTCCTATAAGCTGCAATACCATCTCTACTATTTTGTTTTTGATTCAGATACACAAAGTAGAGTTCTGATTTAAATTTTGGGTCAAAACTAACAGTTTCAACCAAAGGGCTTTGGGCGTAGCGTAATTGGTAAGTTATAGGTGTGTTATGCTTTGCGCAAGCAATATCATAACCACTACCTTTAAATGTTTGTTCTAAGAGTTTGTAAGCGTCAACATTGGCCCAATTAGCAATATTATTAATTAATGTAGAAGATGTACCTAAACCCCATTTTCTATTAAAATCTTGATGTGTTTTTATGGTGTAACCTTGCTCAGTGTTTAAAAACTCAGGATTAAGATCATAAGCAGCTCTTAATATTTGAATTAATCGCTTAGAAACATCTGTATAATTCTTAGCTTTTAACCTTAGTCGAATCGCACTATCGTTTAAAGTGAACTCATCTTCAAACCATAAAGCATCTAATTCGTCATAGCTTTCCCAAACGATAGTTTTAGTTTTATTTTTTTCTGTAGTTAAGCTTTGTCCATATTTTGTCGGTATGGCTAGTGCTTTTGCCTTGTCTAATACAACATATTCTCCTGTTAATAATAATTTACCGTTGCTTCTAAATGTTTTGGAATAAGCTGTCAAAGTATATGTTTGATTTTATAGTTATTTGTTAGAGTGATTTTGGAATTTTATTTTATCCTAATATTTTCAATGGCTTCAACAACAGCACTATGCGTAACCACATGAGTTTTAAAATGTTCTACTATCTTTATTTTCTCTTCTGAAGTGGCTTCAAACTGATTTAAAATATTCATTAAGTGCATTTTCATATGCCCTTCTTGTATACCTGTTGTGGTTAAGGATTTAACTGCGGCAAAATTTTGTGCCAAACCAGCAACTGCAACAATTTGCATTAGATCTTTAGCAGTTGGCTTATTTAGCATATCTAATGAAAATTTAACTAAAGGATGCAAACTTGTTAAACCACCAACAGTACCTAAGGCTAACGGTATTTCAATCCAAAATTTAAATGTATTGTTTTCAATAGAGCAGTGCGTCAAGCTCGTATATTTGCCATTTCTAGACGCATAAGCATGTACACCAGCTTCTACTGCTCTAAAGTCGTTACCTGTTGCTAAAACTACAGCGTCAATTCCATTCATTATGCCTTTATTATGCGTTACGGCTCTATAAGTTTCTATCTCTGCAATATTGACGGCTTGTTTAAATTTTTCAGCAAATAAATCTGGGTTAGCAATATCTTTACTTTTTAATTCTGAAATAGGACAAGATACTTCCGCTCTCACTAAACAATTTGGTACATAGTTAGAGAGGATGCTCATTATGAGATCTAAATCGCCATCTAATGATAATTCGGCCTCTCTTTTCAGCGTTTGAGCAAATTGCTCTAAGCATGAGTTAATAAAATTTGCACCCATGGCATCTAACGTTTCAAACGTTGCATGCAATTGGTAATAATTATTTAAGTCTTCAGTTTTATTTTTTAATTCAATATCTAAAATACCACCACCACGTCGTTTCATGTTCTTGGTTATTTCTGCGGTTGCAGAAATAAGTTTTGGCTTTACTGTATTAAAAAAAACCTCTAGATCAGAGCTGCCTCCAGCATATGTAAAATGAACTTGTCCAATTTTTTCGGTAGATATAACTTCGGTTTTAAAACCGCCACGTTCGTACCAAAACTTAGCCGCTTTACTAGCTGCAGCAACTACAGAGCTTTCTTCAATAGCCATTGGTATTGCATAAAGCGTTCCGTTTATTAAAAAGTTGGGAGCTACACCTAATGGTAAATAATAGTTCGTAATTGTATTTTCTATAAACTCATCGTGAAGTTTTTGAAGTTTTTCATCGGAGTTCCAATAGCGTTTTACAAGTGTTCTAGAGCTATCCTTATCTTTAAAATAAGTATCTAAAAGCCATTCAATCTTTTCGGATTTAGTGAGTTTAGAAAAGCCAGAAATAATGTTTGGCATATGTGTTCAAAATTTAAAGTGTAAAGATACTTCCTAATGGCATAAAATGTGTGATTAAACTCTCATTATTGCTGATTTACTCATAATTATAACGTTTTTTTGCATTATTTTTAGTAAACTTGGCATTGCTATATTGAAAAAAAAGCATAAGACTTATTATATGAAATTAAGACACTTCATTGCCATCATAGGATTTTTAACGACCTCTTTAATTTATTGTCAAAATCAGCAAATTACACTCGAAGATATTTGGAGTGGAGCCTTTAGAACGGAAGGCATGCAAGCTTTGCATTCTATGAAAAACGGAAAGCAATATTCAGTTTTAAATTTTAATCGAACTACAAGAACAGCAACAATCGATATTTACGATTATAAAACACTAGAAAAAGTAAAAACCTTAGTTTCATCCGCGGACATCGCAGAGATTCAAGGTTTTTTTGATTATACCTTTAGTGATGATGAGTTGCAAGTTATCCTAACTACTAATGAAGTGCCAGTATTCAGACGTTCGCGATTAGGTGAGTATTATGTTTACAATATTGCGTCTAAAAAATTAACCAAAGTTTCCGATGATTTGGTACAAGAACCAACGCTGTCACCAGATGGAACAAAGATAGCTTATGGTTTTGAGAATAATCTTTATGTAAAAGATTTAAGTTCAGGAAAAGTGATGGCGCTAACATCAGATGGTGAAAAGAACAAAATTATTAATGGTATTACGGATTGGGTATATGAAGAAGAATTTGCTTTTGTAAGAGCTTTTGATTGGAATGCAGACAGTAACCAAATTGCATTTATTCGTTTTGATGAAACTGAAGTGCCAGAATTTTCAATGGATGTTTTTGGATCAGGGCTCTACCAAACACAGCAAGTATTTAAATACCCTAAAGCTGGTGAAGCTAACTCTAAAGTGTCTTTACATTTGTATGATTTAAATTCTGAAAAACTACAAGAACTTAAAGTGGATAAAGCCTATGCAGACTTTTATATTCCTAGGTTAGAGTGGACAAATGAAGCTAATGTTTTAAGTGTTCAGTATATGAATCGTCACCAAGACGAATTAGATCTTTGGATGATTGATACAAAAACAATGACTTCAGATTTAGTTTTAGAGGAAAAAGATAAAGCTTATGTCGATGTTACTTTCAATTTAACTTTTTTAGAAGATAATAGTTTTATTTGGACGAGTGAAAAGGATGGCTATAATCATATATACCATTATGCTAAGGACGGAAAGTTAATTAATCAAGTTACCAAAGGGAATTGGGAAGTGACGAATTATTACGGTTTTAATGAAAAAACAAATTCTATTTATTATCAATCCGTGGAGAACGGTTCTATTAATAGAGATATTTATTCCATAAAATTAAACGGCAAAAATAAAAAACGTTTATCAAAAACTGAAGGTACAAATAGCGCTTCATTTAGTGCAGACTTCACTTATTTTATAAATACACACTCTAGTGCTACGTCACCACCTGAGTATACTTTAAATAATTCTAAGTCAGGAGAAGTTGTTAAGAGTATAAAAGATAATGATAGATTAGCTCAAAAGGTTGGGGATTTTGTAACCTCAAAAAAAGAGTTTAGTACTATTAATGTTAATGGTAACGACTTAAACATGTGGATGATTAAACCTGCAAATTTTGATGCTACCAAAGCATATCCTTTATTTATGTATCAATATTCTGGTCCAGGCTCTCAGCAAGTAGCAAATCGTTGGAATGGTACAAATGATTATTGGTATCAAATGCTTGCGCAACAAGGTTATATTGTTGCTTGTGTAGACGGAAGAGGTACTGGATTTAAAGGCGCTGATTTTAAAAAAGTAACACAAAATGAATTAGGTAAATACGAAGTCGAAGATCAAATAGAAGCTGCAAAAAAGTTGGGAGCTCTACCTTATGTAGATGCAACTAGAATTGGAATTTGGGGTTGGAGTTATGGTGGTTTTATGAGTAGTAATGCTTTATTTAAAGGAAACGACGTATTTAAAATGGCAATTGCTGTAGCGCCTGTTACAAGTTGGAGATTTTATGATTCTATTTATACAGAACGATATATGACGACTCCGCAAGAGAACCCAAGTGGTTACGATGAAAATTCACCAATTAATCATGTAGGTAAATTAGAAGGAGACTTTTTACTAATCCATGGCTCTGGTGACGATAATGTGCATTTACAAAATACCATGCGTATGGTAGAAGCTTTAATACAAGCCGATAAGCAATTTGAATGGATGATATACCCAGATAAGAATCACGGTATATATGGTGGAAATACAAGACTGCATTTATATAAAAAGATGACAAATTTTATTAATAAGACTTTAGGTGATAAGCTAGAAAAGAATAAGGAAGAGAAGGAAGCATCTAAGATTAAAGGATAAAAAATAACTAACTAAATTAATATATATGGAATTTAAATTCGGAGGTTCAGCAGAGAACCAAAAAACAGTATTGGGCCACCCTTCTGGTCTATTTGTTTTGTTTTTTACTGAAATGTGGGAGCGTTTCTCTTATTATGGAATGCGCGCATTATTGGTTTTATTTCTAGTATCTACAATATTAGATGGTGGTTGGGAATGGAGTAGAGCAGATGCATTAGTTCTTTACGGATGGTACACAGGTTTAGTTTATATAACACCTATTATCGGTGGTTTTATAGCTGATAAATTTATGGGATATAGGAGAGCAGTCGTTCTTGGAGCATTTATTATGACATTAGGACATGCAGCTATGGCTCTAGAAGGTATGACTTCAATGTTTTTTTATGCAGGATTAACATTTCTAATTATTGGAAATGGTTTTTTTAAACCGAACATTTCATCAATGGTTGGTCAACTATATAAGAGTCAAGGAAAAGAAAAAGATGCAGGATACACTATTTTTTATATGGGTATTAACGCAGGTGCATTTTTAGGTATTTTACTTTGTGGATATATAGGAGAAAATATTGGATGGCATTATGGGTTTGGTTTAGCAGGAATATTCATGTTTTTAGGAATGTTACAATTTTTCTTTACTCAAACCATATTTGGAAAAATAGGTTTGTCACCTAAACAAAGCGAAGATTTTGAAGATGTTATAGAAGATAGTGTTGAAAAATTAGAAGATAATGTTGAGGATTTAATTGAAGAGGCAGAAAGTTCTAAAGTAGTTAGGGATCGATTATTTGTAATTGGTATTTTCTCTCTATTTGTAGTGTTTTTTTGGTGGGCTTTTGAGCAAGCAGGGGGATCTATGACTATTTTTGCTGCTGACTATACAGACAGAGCTTTAGAAGGTAATGCAGCATTAACTTTTAAAATTGTAAATACGATAATAACTATTGTGCCAATGATTGTAATAACTTGGGTTCTTGCTATGTTGTTCAAACAAACTTTTAAGAAATATGCCTTAGCAAATATCTTACTCGCACTAAGTTTTATCATTATTTGGGGAATAGTAATTTGGATGTTGAATAGAGAATTTCAGGCTGATACAACAGAAGTACCGGCTTCTTGGTTCTCAGTATTAAATTCATTATTTATTATTCTTTTTGCACCACTTTTTTCTAAACTTTGGGAAAGTAAATATAATCCTTCAGGACCAATTAAGTTTGCAATAGGTTTGCTTTTAGTTGGACTTGGATTTGCGGCATTAGCTTACGGTTCTGCAGGAATACCTGATGGGGCGAAAACAGCTTCAGTTAGTTTAATTTATTTAGTAATTGCATATTACCTGCATACTATGGGAGAACTTTGTGTGTCACCAGTAGGATTGTCTTATGTGAGTAAGTTAGCACCAGTTAAATTGGTAAGTATGATGTTTGGTATTTGGTTTACAGCAAATTTCTTCGCTAATCTTTTAGGTGGATTTACAGGAAGTTATATGGATCCAATTATGGAGGAGCATGGCCTAAGTACTTTCTTTTTAATATTTACTATTATTCCAATAGCAGCAGCGGTAATTATGTTTTTATTAAACCCAATGCTGAAACGCAAAATGCATGGAATAGATTAGTGCTAAACCGTTAAAATAACCTAAAATGCTCCCTTAAAGGAGCATTTTTTGTAAGTTAGGCACAAGAATTGCAACAAACGAGTGACTGGAATAAATTCAGATAAAATGAAAAAAATAGGATTAATACTATTGGTAGTGCTACTAGCATCATTTAAACCAATAACCAAAGACATAGAGGGCAAAATTAATTGGGTAACGATTGAAGAGGCTTTAGAGCTTCAGAAGAAAGAACCGAGAAAGATAATAATGGATGTTTATACCAACTGGTGTGGTCCATGCAAAATGCTAGATAAAAATACCTTTGGTAATAAAGATGTGGCTAATTATGTAAATAAAAATTATTATGCAGTTAAGTTTAATGCAGAGGGTAATGATAAAGTTACATTTAAAGATAAGTCGTTTAGTAATCCAAATTTTGATCCTGCAAAAGTTAATAGACGCAATAGTCCACATGAGTTTGCTAGATTTTTAAAAGTAAGAGCTTATCCTACCATGGTATTTTTAGATGAAAACGCTAATTTAATTTACCCAATAACGGGCTATTTAAAACCACAACAATTAGAGTTATATCTAAAAATGTTCAAGACTGACAAACATAAGGATATGGATACCCAAGAAAAGTTTAATGAATACTATAAAGCTTTTAAGCCAACGTTTAAAGAATAATTACTTTAGTTAAGAAAAAAGGCTCCTTTTTCATACGTATAATGAAATGGGATTTTTTTATTTCTACAAGTCGTCTTCCAGCGTGTTACGTAAGATTTATAGTTACTTGCATCTATGATTATTTTTTCAGGTTGTAGACTGTCAATAACTCTGTTGAGATTTAATTTGGGCGAGTTTCTTAATAAAATATAATTTGGTTTAAAGGATATGTTTTTATAGATAGCTAAACTATCAATTACTAGAATAGTTTTATTTTTAAATCTGTAAATAGATTGTAAACTATCGGTCGAAACAGAATCAATCAATTCACCAACTTTATAATTTCTAATCACATTGTCCGTTTGTTGTTTTAAGCTATCTAAATTATGATGTACAAGTAATTGATCATTTTGTCTTTCGCCAATTATGGAAAAACGACTCTTATTAAAGATTATAAAGTCATCCTTATTACTTGCGAAGCTATTGTAAATCATTATACTTTGAAAAGCAATGATACCAAAAAGACAAAAACTAACCCATTTAAAAGCTTTGGTTTTATAGATTTTAACTAATGCTATAATTATAAAGTAACTTATAAGTACTTGCAAAATCGTAAAGGGTATATCTCTGAATAGAAAATCTTCAAACTGAGCCACCCACGCAATAAAATTATTTAGACTTTCAATAATGTAGCTATATGTAGTAACTACAAATTCTGGAAGTATGTTTAAAAGTGCCAACACAATTACTAATAATCCAAACCCTAAAATAAGCCCTAAAAAGGGAATAACAACAATATTAGAAATAAAGAACAATCCTGGGAACTGATGAAAATAAAACAAACTGATAGGAACAACACCAGCTTGTGCCGCTAAGGTCACTGTAAATATTTGCCATAATTTATCGCTTACTAAAAATTTAGGCTTCCAGAGTTTATAAATTATGGGTTGAACACTGACAATACCAAGAACTGCTAAGTAGCTCATTTGGAAGCCAACTTCAAAGAGAAATGTAGGCTTAAAAAGGAGTATAATAAATGCTGAAATCACTAAAGTGTTATAAATATTAGCAGGTCGTTTTAAATGCATGGCAATGCTTATAACGCTAAACATAGTAACAGCTCTCGTAACTGAGGGTGATAAACCTGCAATTATAGCAAATGACCAAAGTATAATTATTAAAACTAATGGTCTTATATAATTACCATATTTAAGATAGAGTAGAGGTCTGAACAAAAAATTAAGAATCCATAATAAAACCCCTACATGCAAACCAGATACAGCAAGAATATGAATCGTTCCAGAATTCACATAATTATTATAAATCGTTTTATCGATGGTCTGGCGTTGGCCTAGCAATAAAGCATTAATAATACTAAGTTCTTTATCTTTGAATCCGGCATCCATCAGGCGTAAATTAATTTGCGTTCTTAATGCATCAGCATAACCATAAATTGTGGTTTTAGAATTTGATATTAGTAGTAATTCGTCAGATTCTAGATAGGTTTGATGATAAACCTGCCTTAATTTTAAATATTTACTATAATCAAATTGATGCGGATTTAATGGTTTTTGAATAACTTCAAACTTAGAAGACGTATAGATTAAATCGTCAACAGAAAGAGAATTATTGACACTATTGTGATTAATATTGATTAATAATTTTCCAGAGGCTTTCTTACCGTTAATTGTATTTATGGCAACAATGTATTTATCGTTATAGCTGTCTGTCTTGAGACGTTCTTTAATTCTAAAGGTGACATTATTATAATTTTCTGAAATATTGAGATGGCTGTAATGATCTTTTTGAAGTTTCTCATTTTCTATAGCATATGTCATCATGCCAACTCCTACCATGCAGAGATAAGCTAAAATTCCAAAGAATGGTGAGTCATTTACTTTCCCTCGAAGAATTAACCAGTAAATACTTAAGAGTAAAATTAAACCAATAATTATATACAGAAGGGATTGAAAACTAAATTGAATGTAATGTGCTAAGATGATTCCAAGAATCAAACAGAGCGTCAGTTTTATGATTATAAAATTTAGTAATTTCATAATATTGAATTACTAATATAAATAAACATTATAACAAACGTCTCGCCTGCACAAAAGCAAAGTACCAATATTTTTCAGCTAAAGAAGATACCATTACACCTCTGCTACTAGACGCATGTATAAATTCTACATTACCAGGTCTAATGTTGGTGACAATACCAACATGGTTAACTTTTCGGCTATTTTTTTTAGTGGCAAAAAATACTAAGTCACCAACGTTTACTGCTTTAAGGTCCACCCAAGATCCAGCACTTTTCAAACCAGATGTTGTCCTTGGTACACTAATATTATGTTTATTAAAACTAGTATAAATTAGACCAGAGCAGTCCATACCTCGCTTTGTGGTTCCCCCATATTTATAACGTGTACCATTAAAAGTTTTTGCAAATTTAACAATGCTTTCAGCCTCTTTTGTAGGTTTTATAGTAGTGTTAACTTTTACGGTATGTGTTTGTTTGTTTTTACTTGAGTACGCTTTTTTAGATTTACAATTACAAAGAAGTACGACTAAAAATAAAAATGGTAAGAGACGATTCATTTAACTTTAAAGTAGGTGAAAAGGTTTAATCCCGAAATTAATAAAAAAGATGCTCACTTTTTTATAAATTTATATAACTATGATAATATTAATTGTTAATTCAGATCTAGATAATTCTATAATTACATGTTTCGTGGCTGTAATTGCCAGTATGTTTTTAATTAAAGGATTGAAACAAAAATTAAAATCTATTAAGTTTAGTATCCATTCTTTTCAGAATGATGATTTAAAAAACCACATTAGTAATTATGCATTAAACTTTGAGAATAATATCGTTGTAATTAAATCATTTGGCATTAAAACTAAATTTACAGCAATTTTAGTTACACTAATAATTATAGTATTTCCATTGTACGAGTTTATTGAAACCTTAAAACCTCAAAGTTTTATTGCAGACTGGTCATGTTTTCCTAATTAATTATAGCATCATAAATTAATTGAGCTGCTGTTTCACTAGCTCCTCTACCACCAAGTTTCTTCTCTAATTCATAATAATCTATAAAGAGTTGTTCACGTTTTTTGGACTCTAAAATAGAAGTAAGTTCTTTTTTTAAGCGTTTCTTGTTTAAATCTCCTTGAATCAGTTCGGTAACCACTTCACGATCCATTATTAAATTAACTAGTGATATGTATTTTAGAGTAATAATACGTTTTGCAATTTGATAGGATATTGCATTTGCCTTATAGCATACAACTTGAGGAACTTTATATAAAGCTGTTTCTAATGTAGCAGTACCAGATGTAACTAAAGCGGCATGAGAAATACTTAAAAGATCGTATGTTTTATTAGAAATAAAATTCACATTATCTTGTTTAATGAAGTTTTTATAAAACTCAAAATCTTGGCTAGGGGCACCAGCAATTACAAATTGATATTCTGTAAAATCATTCACTACACTTAGCATAACTCCAAGCATTTTGGTGATTTCTTGTTTTCTACTTCCTGGTAATAATGCAATTATAGGTTTTGCACTTAGTTTATGCGATTTTCTAAACTTAATTTCTTCAATTTGTGACCTATTTGCAATAGCATCTATCAATGGATGGCCTACAAAGTTAATCTCATAGTTATACTTTTTGTAAAATTCTTTTTCAAAAGGCAGAATGCAATACATAGCATCTACATCGCGCTTAATTTTTTCGACACGACTAGCTCTAGATGCCCAAACTTGTGGAGAGATATAATAATGCGTTTTAAAATTTTTGGTTTTTGCCCATTTAGCTATGCGCAAATTAAACCCTGAATTATCAATAAAAATAATAACATCGGGTTGGTAGGAGTCAATATCTTTTTTACAAAATTTTATATGGCCAGTTATTTTTCTAAGATTGAAAATTACTTCGGCAAAGCCCATAAACTGACGTTCTTTGTAATGAACAACTAGTTCTCCACCAACGCTTTGCATTAAGTCGCCTCCCCAAAATCTAATAGAAGCTTTTTTATCTTTTTTAAATAAAGCTTTCATTAGGTTAGAGCCATGTAAATCTCCTGATGCTTCGCCAGCAATAATATAATATCGCATTTAATTAAAAAATTTAATAACCATAGTTATTATAAAAACAAGTAAGGTAGCAATAAGTACTCCTCTAGCTCTGAGATCTTGGTTTTTCTTTAGAAATAAGAAAAAAGCACCGAGATTTAGTAAGGCACCAATACTCATAAGTTTAGTTAGAAACCCTTCAGAGATAGATTGTCTAATAACTTCTCCCCAATCGTCTGATTTGCCAAAAATTTGAATGGCAATTATTAATCCAAAAGATGCAGAGATAAGCCCAACTGCAAATCCTATTAAAATTTCTTTTTTCATTTATACAGAATTTATTCTAGCGTATAATTTTAGTTTGAAATCTATTTTAAATTCCAAGTATTTAAATTTTGTATGGCATGATGTGCTGTTAAATCAAATTGAACAGGAACAACGGATACATAGCCATTCTCTAAAGCCCACTCATCTGTATCCTCGCCATTATCCATATTAACAAATTTACCTGCAAGCCAATAGTATTCTCTTCCCATTGGGTTTGTGCGCTTATCAAATTCTTCAACCCAATTAGCACGAGCCTGTCTGCATATTTTAATACCTTTAATCTTGTCTTTTTCTAAATTAGGTAAGTTGACATTTAAAACCACTCCGTCTGGTAGACCATGTTCTAAGACTTGCTTAGTAATGATTTTAATAAATGATGTGCAATGGTCAAAATTCGCATTCCAATTATAATCCAATAAGGAGAATCCTATTGCCGGAATACCTTCTATACCAGCTTCTAATGCTGCACTCATGGTTCCAGAATAAATTACATTAATAGATGAATTTGAGCCATGATTTATTCCTGAAACACAAATATCCGGCTTTCTTCCTAAAATTTCTCTTACAGCAAGTTTTACACAATCAGCAGGTGTGCCAGAACAACTATATTCTTGTTGATTACCGTCAATATTTATCTTTTCTAGGTGTAATGTAGAATCTATAGTTATAGCGTGGCCCTTGCCACTTTGCGGACTGTCCGGTGCTACAACAACAATTTCTCCAATAGTCTGCATTACAGAAATAAGCATTCTAATTCCTGGTGCAGTAATACCATCGTCATTAGTTATTAAAATTAAAGGGCGTTTTGGCATTTTCTATAAAATTAAGATACTGTAAAAGTACTAAAAAGCTTACGAATGAATGTAATAACTCGCTTTAACAAAAAATTAGTGCCTTGATTTTTTATGGCACGGTTTTTTCTTCTATTTTAGTACATTATTGAAACCTACTTTAATACAAGTAAAAAATATAAATAGAATGAAAGGGAATTATAAGTTTTTGTTGTTGGCGCTATTAATAGCTTTTGCCTCATGCAGTTTCACGAATAAGACATTCGAAGATCCAGATAAAGATAAATTACTAATTCAGTTAATTACTTATGTCTTAGATCAAGGTCATTTCGACCCACAAGAGTTAAATGATGATTTTTCGGCTAATGTTTTTGATGACTATTTAAGCCAATTAGATCCGTTTAAACGTTATTTCTATGCTTCTGATATCGAGGAATTTAAGGCTTATAAAAATCAGATTGATGATCAGTTAAAGTCATATGATTTATCTTTCTTTAATCTTACTCACAATAGGTTAATACAGCGAATTGAGGAATCGAAGAAATTATATGCAAATATATTGGAGAAACCTTTTGATTTTTCTAAAGATGAGGCATACTCTGCAGAGTATGAAAAATTGACCTATGTTAAAAGTAAGCGAGAGATGAAGGAGCGCTGGAGACAACAACTTAAGTTTTCCACCATAGCTAATTACGATGATGCCTTATCAGAGCGAAATTCTGATTTATCAGCAAACAATCTTCCTGAAAGCGTTTTTTCTGCATCTGATGAAAAGAGCATGGCTAAAGAGAAAAAATCTTTGAAGCAAGTTGAGGAAGAAGCAAGAAATGAGACAAAGCAATCTTTAGATGATTTATATGATTTTATTAAAGATAGACAACGTAAAGATTGGTTTGCCGTATATATTAATGCAGTGGTAGAAGAGTTTGATCCTCATACATTCTATTTTGCTCCAGAGGATAAAGATCGTTTTGATGTAGCTATGTCTGGTAATTTTGAAGGTATTGGGGCGCGTCTTCAAAAAAAGAGAGATGCTATTATAGTTAATGAAATTATTAGTGGTGGTCCAGCATGGAGAGCAAATGAATTAGAAGTTGGTGATCAAATAGTTAAAGTAAAACAAGAAGATGAAGAAGAAGGAGTAGCTATTGTTGGTATGCCTTTAGATGAGGCAATTAAGTTTATTAAAGGTCCAAAAGGAACAATAGTAACGTTGACTTTAAAGAAAGTTGATGGAACAGTGGAAGATATAACCATTAAGAGAGATATTGTTGAACTTGAAGAAACCTATGCTAAATCATCTACAGTAGAAAAGGATGGAAAAACATTTGGGGTAATTAATTTACCAAAGTTTTATATAAACTTTGAAGATTACAATAAACGTAATGCTGCATCAGATATTAAGCAAGAAATTGTTCGTCTTAAGGAACAAGGTATGGAAGGTTTAGTTTTAGATTTAAGAAATAATGGCGGAGGCTCTTTGCAGACGGTTGTAGATATTGTTGGATTATTTATAGAAGATGGACCGGTTGTGCAAGTGAAGACGACAGGGGAACCTAAAGAAATTTTAAGTGATAAAGACAAATCTATAATTTGGGATGGGCCATTAGTTATAATGGTAAATGAATTATCAGCGTCAGCATCCGAAATTTTAGCTGCTGCCATGCAAGATTATAAACGTGCAATTGTAATAGGTAGTAAACAGACATATGGCAAAGGAACTGTTCAGAATGTGTTAGATTTAAACAGAATGGTACGTAATAACTCTAATGGAGATATGGGAGCTTTAAAGTTTACCACTCAAAAGTTTTATAGAATCAACGGTGGTTCAACTCAATTAGAAGGTGTTAAGAGTGATGTTGTTGTTCCAGATCGTTATAGTTACATCGATATTGGAGAAAAAGATCAAGAAAATCCATTGCCATGGGACGAAATAGATGCTGTAGATTACGAGTTTTGGGGAAATTATTTTGATTACGATTCTACAATCGAAAAAAGTAAGGCGCGTATGGCATCAAATGAGCAGTTAAAGTTGATTGATGCAAATGCTCAGTGGGTAAAGAAAATAAGAGATAGAGATATCTATTCGTTGAATTATAATAAGTATAAAAAAGAAATGGAGCTTAATGAAGAAGAAGCAAAACGTTTTGAAAAACTATCTCAATATAAAACAGATCTTACATTCAATTCTTTACCATATGAGTTAAATTTAATGGAGAAAGATTCTGTTTTAAAAGAAAAACGCAGACGCTGGCATGTTAGCCTAGCGAAGGATGTTTATATAGAAGAGGCATTAAATGTGCTTAACGACCTTAAAATGACTTATGCTATAAAGAATAATGTAGCAAATGTGAAGAATTAACTCTTAAATGAGAAACCAAAGTAATTCACTTACAAGTTTAGCGCTTCAAAAGTTTAGAAAAAACTTTTGGGGCGTTTTTAGTTTGATTATAATTGGTTTTATTGGTTTAGTTTCTGTTTTTGCCTACGTTTTTGCGCCAGATGCTTCTAAAAATGCTAACCAAATGCATTTGTCAATTCATTCGAAGTCTCCTGGCTTTAAAGTTGAAATATTAACCATACCATCTGGTATTGAGACTAATCAAAACTTTTTTACAAAAGTATTCTTTGGAAAAGAAAATACAGATACAGAGATTCCTATTCAATCTTATTTGGTTAAAGATGGAGTTTTAAATTATGTAGAATACGCTTCAGATGGATTACAAGGTTTGGAAAAACAAGTATCATTAATAAAATTTCCTGATAAGAAGTATCAAAACCATATAGATAATCGAAGCTTTATTTTTGGAACAGATAAATATGGAAGAGATTATTTGAGTCGAATTTTAATAGGCTCTCGTATATCTTTTTTTATTGGTTTTGTGGCTGTGTTTATCTCTCTAATTGTTGGGTTGCTTATGGGAAGTTTAGCAGGTTATTATGGTGGAAAAATTGATGCATTTATCATGTGGATAATAAATATCACATGGTCTATTCCAACTTTGTTATTAGTTATAGCCATCACTTTAGCTTTGGGTAAAGGATTTTGGCAAGTTTTTATCGCGGTTGGCTTAACGATGTGGGTAGAAGTTGCTAGAGTTGTCCGTGGTCAAATAATTAGTACTAAAGAAATGCAGTACGTTACAGCCGCTAGAGCTTTAGGTTATAACGATTACAGAATCATCACAAAACATATATTGCCAAATATTTTTGGGCCGTTAATCGTAATTTCGGCAGCTAATTTTGCAGCTGCGATTTTAATAGAGAGTGGTTTAAGCTTTTTAGGAATTGGCGCACAACCTCCTATGGCAAGTTGGGGAGCTATGATTAAAGATCACTACAATTATATTATATTAGGTAAACCCTACTTAGCTTTAATACCAGGACTTTGTATTATGCTATTAGTAATGGCGTTTATGCTTGTAGGTAATGCCATGCGCGATGCTCTAGATGTTAAAACCTAGTTTTAATAACATCTTTGTTTTCTTGAGATTGCTTAAAAAATAAAGACCAATTTTCTGGTTTTAAATACTCTGCAAATCGATCCGCACGATATTCACCATTTCTAACTAAAATCTCACCATTAGTTTTAATTGCGGCAAATGAACCACATAGTGCATTGTGGGTAAATAATTTTGATTTGAAAAAATTAGTTTTATCAGAAAAAAAGAATTCCTTTTTATTTTTAGGGTTATTCATAAGTACAATTCCTTCTTCAAATAAACAAATAAAGGTGATTCCTTTATCATTAAGTTCTTTCTTAATTGATTTAAGAAATTTTTTACGATTGTTAATTTTGTATCGACCCCATTTATTTTTTCTTTTTGATGAACAAAGGTCATTTTTAAAATAGTATTCAATAATTATAGTGGAGCTATCTGCAATCTTTTTTAAAATTGTTTTTTCGAGCTCCTCTTTAACTTTCGCGTAATCTGCCAACCCAAATAAATATTGAGGTCTTAAAATAGAGTATCTTATTTCTTTACTGTCAATAGAATCCCAACGACTAAAATTTCCTCGTTTCTTTCTGTATTCATTTAAGCTGATTGAATCTCCTTTTTCGTCTAAATAAATTCTTTCTTGGCCAAAACCTTTAATGGTAAAAAGTAAAGCAACAAAGATAAATATATGAAGTTCTATGTTTTTCAAGACGGATTGTGGTTACTTTTTTAGAGTCTCAATTTCTATATTGGTGTCGTTAATAAAACCTAAAACGTCTTCCTGTCCAATACTTTTTGATGATGATGTAACAAAATATGGAGGAAGCTCTTCCCAGAATTTCAATAATTCTTCGCAATACTCTTTTACGTGTTTGTCTATAGCCTTTGGTTTTAATTTATCTGCTTTAGTAAAAATAATTCCAAATGGAATTTCACTTTCTCCTAAATACTGCATAAATTCTAAATCAATGGGTTGAGGTTTATGTCTAATGTCTACTAAAACGAAAGCAGAAACCAATTGCTGTCGTTGTTCAAAATAGTTTGTTATAAACTTCTGAAATTTTTTCTTAGAAGATTTAGAAACTCGCGCATAACCGTAGCCTGGTAAATCCACTAAATACCAACTATCATTAATTATAAAGTGATTAATAAGTTGTGTCTTTCCGGGACGACCAGAAGTTTTTGCTAAACTTTTGCGATCTGTTAGCATATTAATCAAAGACGATTTGCCGACATTACTTCGTCCTATAAATGCATACTCAGGTAGGTCGTTTTTTGGGCATTTTGCCACTTCAGAATTACTAACAACAAATTCAGCTGATTTTATTTTCATAGGACTTCCTGTGAAGATAGGAATTTTTTAAAGTTATAATATATGCACAGTTTTTAAGAAAACTAAAGGTCTCTTTTTTTTAACCATCCATTTAGAATTTTATTAAATTCTTCAGGATGTTCCATCATAGCTGCATGTCCGCATTTATCAATCCAATAAAGGTCGGAGTCTGGTAATAAATCATGAAATTCCGTTGCAACTTCAGGTGGAGTTACGGTATCATTTTTACCCCAAATAATACAGGTTGGTGTATGCATTTTCGGCAAATCACTGGCCATATTATGTCTAATTGCGCTTTTGGCAATTGCTAAAGTTTTTATGAGCTTGTTTCGGTTGTTTACTGTTTCGTATACTTCGTCAACAATTTCTTTTGTGGCTACAGCCGGATCATAGAAAACATCCTGTGCTTTCTTTTTTATAACTTCGTAATCACTGCGCTTTGTGTAGCCGCCTCCCATTGCACTTTCATAAAGGCCAGAGCTACCTGTAATGATTAATCCTTTTACTTTTTTTGGGTATAACTTAGTGTGGTATAAACCTATGTGCCCACCTAATGAGTTGCCTAGCAGAATCACTTCGTCAAAACCTTTAAATTCTATAAAAGCTTTAAGGTAGTTGGCAAAACTCTTAACGTTTGTTTTGAGCAAAGACATAGTGTAAATAGGGAGTTCTGGTATGATAATCTTATACCCATTAGAACTAAAGTAGTTAGTGACAGCATCAAAATTACTGAGCCCTCCCATTAGTCCATGTAACACAATTATTGGTGTTCCTTCTCCTACTTCAATATATCTATAATCCTTTTCTTCTTTTAAAAGGTGTGCCATCTACAGGTTAGTGCTTTAGTGTTAAAAATCAAATATAACTAAATCCTTTTGAATATAAATAGATCTGTGATTTTTCGATTTTTCAAAATATCATTTTAGAGAAACTACTTGTTAATAATTCCCACTTTGAAGGTTCCACGTTGAATATTGATTCTATTGAGTTTGTATACATATTCCAAAATATAAAGACAAAACTTATTAACAAATGTGGGGGTAAGTGGTAAAATGTGGTAATTTTTTCAATATATTTGAATCTTAATCGTTTAAGTGGTAAACCGAGTCTGTTGAATTCATTTATAGGAACATACGAGTGTAAAGCTGATGCCAAAGGAAGGCTAATGATTCCGGCTGTTTTAAAGAAACAGTTGGCTGGTGCTTTGCAAGACGGGTTTGTATTGAAGCGAGCTGTTTTTCAACCGTGTTTGGAGCTTTACTCAATGACCGAATGGAATGCTATGATGTCTAAGGTTAATAAGCTTAATCGGTTTAAGAAGAAGAATAACGATTTCATTAGGCGTTTTACTGCTGGGGTAAAAATGGTTGAGGTTGATAGTGCTGGTCGTCTTTTAATCCCTAAAGATTTAATCAGTTTTTCAGGTATTTCTAAACAAGTTGTCTTAGCCTCTGCAGTTAATATAATTGAAGTTTGGGATAAGGATAAGTACGAACAAGCTATTGATGATGCTGCTTCAGATTTTGCTGATTTGGCAGAGGAGGTAATGGGACAAGAGGATAATGATGATGGGATATCATAATGCGGTTTTACTCAAAGAAACAGTAGATGGTTTAGATATAAAGCCAGATGGTATTTATGTAGATGTTACTTTCGGAGGAGGTGGTCATAGTAAAGAAATTTTATCTAGGCTAGGTGCAAATGGAAGGCTGTATGCTTTTGACCAGGATAAAGATGCCTTAGCTAATAGTATTGAAGACGATAGATTTGTTCTCATCAATGAGAATTTTAGATATATAAAGAGGTTCTTAAGATTTTATGGTGTTAAAGAGGTTGATGGGGTTTTAGCTGATTTTGGCGTGTCATCGCATCAGTTTGATGTCGCGGAACGAGGGTTTTCTACACGTTTTGAGGCGGATCTAGATATGCGAATGAATAGAGATAATAAATTGTCTGCTTTTGACGTGATTAATAACTATGATGAAGAACGGTTGAGAGTTGTTTTGTTTCAGTATGGTGAGTTAAGACAATCACCTGCAATGGCTAGAGTAATAGTTGCTGAACGCGCAAAAGAAGATATAAAAACAAGTAAGCAGTTGAAGTCAGTGCTAAAGCAATTTTTAAATCATAAAAAAGAGAATAAAGTTTTAGCGCAAATATATCAGGCAATTAGGATTGAAGTAAATCAAGAAATTGAAGTATTGAAAGAGTTGTTGCTTCAAACCCCTGAAATTTTAAAAACCAACGGTAGGTTAAGTTTTATATCATACCATTCTTTAGAGGATAGGTTGGTGAAACGTTTTATTAGAAATGGACTATTTGAGGGTGAACCAGAACGTGATGTATTTGGAAATTTTGAAGTGCCATTGAAGAAGGTTGGAAGGCTTATAGTCCCGACGCACGCTGAGATAAAACTTAATAATAGAGCAAGAAGTGCTAAACTTAGAATAGCTAAGAAATTGTAAAATGAGATTCTGAAGATAAAGAACCTTAAATGAAGAAAAATATATACGGCATATTACGTGGTAAGTTTTTAATCAGTGATGATTCATTTAAAAATTGGAGAATAATTCTTTTCGTTTCAGTCCTTGCCGTTATAATGATTGCTAGTTCGCATAGTGCTGATCAAAAAGTACACGACATAGCAAAATTGAGTAATGAAGTTAAGGAGTTGAGGTCCGCTTTTGTAGATGGACGCTCAAAATTAATGCGATTAAAAATGGAGTCGTCTATAATAAATAAAGTGGCAGAAAAGGGAATAGAAATTTCTGAAATCCCACCTACAAAAATCAGGGTTAAAGCGTCAAAATAGAAATTTTGTAGCTCTGACAATGAATTTTAAATTTAAATCAAACTTTGGCAACAACTGAAAATAACATATTAAACCGATTGTACTTTGTAGCAGGTTGCATGTTTGTATTCGCCTTAGCTGTGGTTTTTAAATTATGCACTATTCAGTTTATTCAAGGCGAGGAGTATAGAGAACTGGCCGAGAAACGAACAGTAAAAGATTTTGATATTGAGCCCAATCGAGGTAATGTTTATTCTGCAGATGGTAGTCTTTTAGCAACATCTATCCCTAAATATGATATTAGAATTGACGCTATTCAAGCTACTAAAGTGGTTTTTGAGGATCATATAGATGCCTTGGCAGATTCTTTAAGTGCGTATAAGGGTAAAAAATCTAGTTATTATAAAAATAGTATAAGAAAAGCTCGTAAAAATAAGAATAGATATTTTTTGCTAGCAAGAGATATTAGCTATTCGGATTACATAAGAATGCGCAATTTTCCATTACTTAATAAGGGAGCTATAAAAGGTGGGTTAATTGTAGAACAGACCACAAGGAGAGAACATCCGATGGGTGAAATTGCTTCTCGTTCTATTGGTTACGAGAGAATAGATGAGAATAATTATGCAACGAGAGTTGGTATTGATGGTGCATTTGGGGAAAAATATTTGCAAGGACATAAAGGAAAACGTTTAAAACAAAAAATAGGTAATGGTCAATGGAAGCCAATTGCCGATTTTGATCAGATAGAGCCTAGAGATGGATATGATGTTTACACCACTATAGATGTTAATATACAGGATATTGCTCATCATTCCCTTTTGGGTCAGCTTGAAAAGTATGAAGCTGAACACGGTTGTGTTGTTGTTATGGATGTTAAAACTGGTGAGATTAGAGCTATTTCTAATTTAGCAAAAACATCAAAAGGTACATATTATGAAAAATTAAACTACGCTGTAGGCGAAAGTCATGAGCCCGGCTCTACTTTTAAGGTAATGGCAATGATGGCTGCATTAGAGGATAAAGTTATAGATACATCAACCATCATAGATACAAAAAATGGAATTAAATATTTTTATGGAAGGACTATTAGCGATTCGCATCGCGGAGGTTATGGTAAGATATCAGCTGCAAGAACCTTAGAAGTATCTTCAAATATTGGATTGGCCACTATAGTTGATGACCATTATTCAAAAAAACCAGAAAAGTTTTTAGATAGATTGGGCAAATGGAAGCTAGATCAACCTTTAGGAGTATCAATAATTGGTGAAGGTAAACCAGATATACCACGACCAGGCGCTTCTAACTGGAGTAAGAATGCATTGCCTTCAATAGCTTATGGTTATAATCTTACGATGACACCTCTTCAGACTTTAGCCTTTTATAATGCTATAGCTAACAACGGCGAGTTAATAAAGCCACGATTTATAAGATCTGTAAAATCTTTTGATAAGGATATTGAGATTTTTGAAAAGGAGGTTCTTGTAAATAAAATTTGTTCTTCAAAGACATTGTCTGAAATTAAGGATATTCTAAAAAATATTATTATTCGCGGCACAGGTGAGCGCATGTACTCTGAAACATTTTCTATGGCAGGAAAAACTGGTACTGCAAGAACTGACTACGCTGACTTTGAAGAATGGAAAAAAGACAAAAAATATATTTCATCATTTGCAGGCTACTTTCCGGCTGATAATCCTAAGTATTCCTGTATTGTTGTTATACATAAACCTAGTACTGAAGTAGGCTATTATGGGGCAGATGTCTCTGGTCCTGTTTTTAAACGTATTGCTCAAAAAATTTATACAGATACACCAATTGTAGATGAGGTAAAATCTGTAGATTTTAAAAATACCTTGGTGAATAAGGATTTTGAAAACTACTTTGAAAATGCTCGTAAATACAAGGAGTTAATGCCAAGCGTAATAGGTATGCCAGCAATGGATGCAATTGCATTGCTCGAAAACCTTCAGGTTAATGTTAAGGTGAAATTAAATGGAAACGGAACCATTAAAAAACAATCTGTTGATAGACATAAGAAATTAGAGCCTAACCAAACAATTGTTTTAGACGCCTCATGATGGTTTTAAGAGACATATTGTATAAGGTTACTATTAATGCAGTTGTTGGCAGCACGACTTTGAAAGTTAATAAAATTGAATTTGATTCAAGGAAGATAAAAACTCAAGATGTTTTTGTTGCAATTTCTGGTACAATAACCGATGGACATAGATATATTGAGAGTGTTGTTGAGGCGGGAGCAATAGCGATAATTTGTGAGGTGCTTCCTAAAGTGCTAAAAGATGGTGTTACCTATATAGAGGTTGCGAACTCTAATCAAGCCTTAGCTTTTATGGCAGCAAATTATTACCAGCATCCTTCCTTAAATCTAAAACTTATTGGAGTTACAGGAACCAATGGTAAAACTACTGTAACAAGTCTGTTGTATCAACTTTTTAAAAAAGCGGGCTATAAGGTTGGTTTACTATCTACAGTAAAAATAATGATAGATAATACAACTTATAAAGCAACCCATACTACGCCAGATTCTTTAACAATTAATAAATATCTGAAATTAATGAATGATGAAGGTGTTGAGTTTTGCTTCATGGAAGTAAGCTCGCACGGCATTCATCAAAGAAGAACAGAAGGGTTAAGATTCGTCGGAGGGATTTTTACAAATCTATCTCATGATCATTTAGATTATCACGACACATTCGCTGAATATAGAGATGTTAAAAAATCTTTTTTTGATCATTTGCCTAAAGAAGCTTTTGCATTGTCAAATATAGATGATAAAAATGGTTTAGTGATGCTTCAGAATACAAAGGCTAAAACCTATTCCTATGCCCTTAAAACCTATGCTGATTATAGAGCTCAGATTTTAGAGAATCAATTTGGTGGTTTATTACTAAAGTTAAACGACAACGAGTTATGGACCAAACTTGTAGGAAGCTTTAATGCGTATAATATTTTGGCAATTTATGGAGCGGCTGAATTATTAGGTCTAGAAAAGCAGGAGGTTTTGAGATTAATCAGTGAGCTCGAAAATGTCTCAGGGCGTTTTCAATACTTTATTTCAAATGAAAACATAACGGCAATTGTTGATTATGCACATACGCCAGATGCACTAAAGAATGTTCTCGAGACTATCAATAGTATAAGAACAAAGAATGAAGATTTAATAACAGTTGTTGGTTGTGGTGGTGATAGAGATAAAACAAAAAGGCCTAAAATGGCTCATATTGCTTCAACTCTCAGTACAAAAGTAATTTTTACGAGTGATAATCCACGTAGCGAAATACCTGAGCGTATAATTGAAGACATGGAAGAAGGTGTTGAGCCTCAGAACTTTAAAAAGACGTTATCAATAACAGATAGAAAGCAAGCAATTAAAACAGCATGTCAAATGGCAGATTCTAGAGATATTATTCTAATAGCTGGAAAAGGTCATGAGACCTATCAAGAGATTAAAGGAGAACGATCTGATTTTGATGACTATAAAACCGTTCAAGAATTATTAAAACAATTACAAAAATAGATAGATGCTGTATTACCTATTTGAATATTTAGAAAAACAATTCCAATTTCCTGGAGCATCACTTTTTGGGTTTTTAACTTTTAGAGCGGCAATGGCAATTATACTATCGTTGTTAATTTCTACAATATTTGGAAAACGCATAATAAAATTCTTGCAAAAACAGCAAGTTGGTGAAACTATACGTGATTTAGGTTTGGAAGGGCAAGTTGAGAAAGCTGGCACGCCAACTATGGGAGGAATTATAATTATTCTGGCCACATTAATTCCTGTACTGCTATTGTCTAAATTAGAAAACATTTATATAATCTTACTTATAATTACGACCTTATGGATGGGAACCATTGGATTTATTGATGATTACATCAAAAAATTTAAAAATGATAAGCAAGGATTAAAAGGTAAATTTAAAGTTCTAGGACAGGTTGGTTTAGGGATTATAATTGGTGCTACTTTATACTTTCATAAAGATGTTACAATTAAGGAAGAACTGCCTACTGAAGAACAGCGCATTTTATTGGCTGAGAATCCTGATCTGCCAACAGCTCAGTTATTTGATGTGGCTGAGAAGTCTACAAAAACAACAATTCCTTTTGTAAAGAATAATGAGTTTGACTATTCTGATTTGATTACTTGGATAAACCCAGAGTTAGAAAAATATGCTTGGATAATATTCATTTTGGTTACCATAATAATTGTGACAGCAGTTTCAAATGGAGCCAATCTAACTGATGGAATAGATGGTTTGGCAGCAGGAACTTCAGCCATAGTCGTTTTAACTCTAGGGATTTTTGCATGGGTATCTGGCAATATCATATTCTCACAGTACTTAGACATTATGTATATCCCGCAAGTCGAGGAAATTACAATTTATATAGCAGCCTTTGTAGGTGCTTTAATAGGGTTTTTATGGTACAATGCTTATCCAGCTCAAGTTTTTATGGGTGATACAGGTAGTTTAACTATAGGTGGAATTATTGCAGTAATAGCTATTGCTGTAAGGAAAGAATGGTTAATTCCAATCCTATGTGGAATATTTTTAGCAGAAAATTTATCAGTAATGCTTCAAGTAAGTTACTTCAAGTACACCCGAAAAAAATATGGAGAAGGAAGAAGAATTTTTAAAATGTCTCCTTTGCACCACCACTATCAAAAATCGGGTTATCATGAAAGTAAAATTGTGACACGATTTTGGATTGTAGGTATTTTGTTAGCCATTATTTCTATAGTGACCCTTAAAATTAGATAATGAAACGATTTGTATGCATAGGTGGCGGAGAAAGTGGTGTAGGTGCAGCGTTATTGGCTAAAGCCAAAAACTACGATGTATTTGTTTCTGATAAAGGTGAGATAAAAAAAAAGTATAAAGACGTTCTTTTAAATAATAAGATTGAATTTGAAGATATGAAGCATACAGAATCAAAAATTCTGAATGCAGATATCATAATGAAAAGTCCTGGTATACCAGATAAAATTCCTTTAATAAAAGAAATTAGAGAAGCTGGTATTAAAGTAATTTCAGAAATTGAATTTGCTTCTATTTATACCAATGCAAATTTGGTTGCAATTACAGGTAGTAATGGTAAAACTATAACGGCAACTTTAACTGATCACATACTTAAACAAGAAATTGACGTTGGTTTAACTGGGAATATTGGTGAAAGTTTTGCGAAACAAGTTCTCGAAAATGATCATGAGAATTATGTCCTAGAGGTGAGTAGTTTTCAGTTAGATGATATCGAAACCTTTAAGCCATTCATAGCTGTTTTAACCAACATCACACCAGATCATTTAGATCGATATAATTATGAGTTTGAAAACTATGTTTCTTCAAAATTCAGAATTATAGAAAATCAAACTGACGAAGACTATTTCATTTATGATGCGGATGATCCAGTCATTTTAAATTGGCTAGATAATAATTCAATTAAATCCAAAATGTTGCCTTTTTCATTGACAAAAGTCATGCATGAGGGAGCTTATTTCGATACTAATAAGATAATAATAACAATAAATAATAACCAAATAATTATGCCAACAGAGAATATAACATTAGAGGGTAAACATAATATTAAGAATGCAATGGCAGCTTCTACTGTGGCGCATTTGCTTAAAATTAGAAAACAGACTATCCGAGAAAGTTTAGAGAATTTTCAGGGTGTAGAGCATCGTTTAGAGCATGTGTTAAAGATTAACAAGGTTCAATATATCAACGATTCTAAAGCAACAAATGTAAATGCAACTTATTTTGCTTTAGAGAGTATGGACGCACCAACTGTTTGGATTGTAGGTGGAGTAGATAAAGGTAATGACTATAATGAGTTGTTTCCTTTCGTAAACGAAAAAGTTAAAGCTATTATCTGTCTTGGTGTTGATAATGAAAAATTATTTGAGGCCTTTGGAAATATGGTTGATGTTATTATTGAAACTCAATATATGAGTGAAGCTGTTAAAATTGCCTATAAAGTGGCAGATGCAGGTGAAAATGTGCTGCTTTCTCCTGCTTGTGCGAGTTTTGATTTATTTGAAAATTATGAAGACCGTGGTCGACAGTTTAAGAACGCCGTACGTAATTTGTAGTAGGGTTTAATAAAGATGAATTAGGGACTCATTGATAAAGTATAAGGTTAAGCGTGCAAAATGTATTTACACAAATAAAGGGAGATAGGGCTATTTGGGCAATAGCAACGTTATTGGCTATATTTTCATTTTTGCCTGTTTATAGTGCGGCCAGTAACTTGGCAGATTACTCTGAAAGTGGTAATACTTTTACTTTTTTTCTTAAGCATTTCATGCATTTAGCACTTGGTTTCACTATTATGTTTGTTGTCCATAAAGTCCCATATAAATATTTCAGAGGGCTTTCAATGGTCCTTATTCCTGTAGTTTTGGTATTACTTTTAATTACAATATTACAAGGCTCTACAACTGTAGACGGAACTAATACAAGTCGTTGGATTAATATTCCTGTTGTAAATATGTCTTTTCAAACGTCCACCTTAGCTGCGGTTGTTTTAATGGTTTATGTAGCGAGATACCTTTCTAAAATAAAAGATAAAACAATTTCATTTAAGGAAACTATTTTACCTCTTTGGGCGCCAGTATTTTTTATTCTAATATTAATTCTACCTGCCAATTTTTCTACAACTGCAATCATATTTACTATGGTGATGATGCTCGCTTTTATAGGTGGATATCCAATTAAATACCTACTAGTAATTATAGGTAGTGGTCTTTTGTCCTTAGTATTATTTGTGCTTGTTGCTAAAGCATTTCCTGAAGCCATGCCAAACAGAGTAGACACGTGGATGAGTAGAGTAGAAAACTTTACAAATAAGCAAGATACTGCAGAAGATTATCAGATTCAACGCTCTAAAACAGCAATTGCATCTGGCGGAATTTTTGGATTGGGTCCAGGAAAGAGCCCAACGAAATATTTATTACCACAGTCATCTTCTGATTTCATATTTGCAATAATTATTGAGGAGTATGGATTAATTGGCGGATTGTTTTTGTTGGTTCTGTATTCCTGGCTGTTGTTTAGAATAGTAATAGTATCACAAAAATCAGATACCATATTTGGGAAATTATTGGTACTTGGTGTTGGATTACCAATTGTGTTTCAGGCATTAATTAATATGGCTGTCGCAGTGGAATTATTTCCAGTTACGGGTCAAACTTTACCATTAATTAGTAGTGGTGGGACATCAATTTGGATGACATGTTTGGCGGTAGGTATTATTTTGAGTGTAAGTGCAAAACGCGAGGAAATAAAAGAAAATGAAATATTTGATGGAGATAATCCTTTGGATATATTAAGTGAAACGATTTAATGGGTAGCTATAAATTTATATTATCTGGAGGTGGAACGGGAGGTCATATATATCCTGCTATCGCTATTGCTGATGAACTAAAGTCGCGGTATCCAAATTCTCAATTTTTGTTTGTTGGAGCTTCAGATCGCATGGAGATGGATAAAGTGCCGCAGGCTGGCTATAATATTGAAGGTTTGTGGATATCTGGGATACAAAGAAAATTAACACTAAAGAATTTAGCATTTCCTTTTAAATTAATTATCAGTTTAATGCGCTCAAGAAAGATTTTAAAAACCTTTAAGCCGAATGTTGTTATTGGTACAGGTGGTTTTGCTAGTGGCCCACTTTTACAAAGTGCAGTTTTTAGAGGAATTCCGTGTTTAATACAAGAACAAAATTCTTATCCAGGAATTACTAATAAATTACTTGGTAAAAAAGTGGATACAATATGCGTCGCTTATGAGGGGTTAGAAAAATTCTTTCCAAAAGAAAAATTAAAATTAACAGGTAATCCAATTCGTAAAGATTTACTGAAGGTAAAAGGAAAGCAGATTGAAGGTAAAGATGCATTTACGCTTATTCATAGTAAATATACTTTATTGGTGCTAGGCGGTAGCTTAGGAGCAAGACGTATTAATCAACTAATAGAATTTAATCTAGAGTTTTTTGCAACTCAAAATGTACAGCTAATTTGGCAATGTGGTAAGTTATACTATGATCAATATAAGCAGTATAGTCAATTGGATAATGTGCAAGTACATGCCTTCTTAAATAATATGGATATGGCTTATGCAGCAGCAGATATTATAATTTCTAGAGCAGGTGCAATTTCGGTATCAGAATTATGTATTGTCGGTAAGCCGGTAATTTTTATTCCCTCTCCTAATGTTGCAGAGGATCATCAAACAAAAAATGCTAAAGCAGTAGTAGATAAAAATGCAGCAATTTTGATCAAAGAAAAGGACTTAGAATTGAAGTTTGAAGATTCATTTTTAGAGTTAATTTCTGATGAAGAAAAAAGAAACGAATTAAGTAAAAATATTAAACAATTGGCTTTAATTAACGCAACAAATGCCATTGTTGATGAAATTGAAAGCCTATTAAAAATATAAATGAATTTAAAAGTCGCAAATAACATATATTTTATCGGTATTGGTGGTATAGGAATGAGTGCCCTTGCACGTTATTTTGTGACTAATGGCAAAAACGTGGCAGGTTATGATAAAAAGGCATCAGATATTACGGTGGAGCTAGAAGAATTAGGTGTTTTAATCCATTTTAATGATAGCGTATCAGAAATAGATAAGAGTTATTTAGATATAGAAGAAACCATAGTAGTTTATACTCCAGCAATTTCAGAGAGTCATTCTGAATTAAGATATTTCAGAGCTAATAATTTTAGGGTATTGAAGCGTTCTACTGTTTTGGGTGAAATAACCAAGCAAACTATGTGTTTAGCAGTAGCTGGTACCCACGGTAAAACAACTACCACAAGTATTTTGGGTCATTTATTGAACCAATGTGACGTACCTATGACTGCTTTTTTAGGTGGCATTAGTGAAAATTATAATTCAAATTTAATCCTAAACGGAACTGAGGTTACGGTTGTAGAGGCAGATGAGTTTGATCGATCTTTTTTAACTTTATCTCCAAATATTGCTTGTGTGACTTCTATGGATGCGGATCATTTAGATATTTATGGCGATGCTTCTGAACTCATTAAATCATTTGAGGATTTTGTAGATTGTATAAAGCCTAATGGTAAACTTTTTGTAAGAAATGGTTTGCCACTAGATGGCATCACTTACGGTATTGAAGATAATTCGGACTATAGTGCTCAAAATGTCATCATAGAAAATGGAAGTTATATTTTCGATTTAAGGACGCCAAATGGGTTACATAAAAGTTACAAATTTAACCTACCTGGTAGACATAACCTCTCTAATGCAACAATAGCCTTGGCAATGGCAGTAGAATATGGACTTGCCCATACGCAGCTATCAAAAGCTTTAGCAACATATAGAGGTGTTAAACGAAGATTTACTTATCAAATAAAAACGGACGATTTTGTTTTTATAGATGATTATGCGCACCATCCAGAAGAAATTAATGCAGTCCATTTAGCAGTAAGAGAGATGTATCCTGGTAAAAAGGTACTGGCGGTTTTTCAACCACACCTTTTTTCTAGAACACGAGATTTTGTAGATGGTTTTGCTGAAAACCTTTCGAAATTTGACGAATTAATTCTTTTAGACATATATCCCGCGAGAGAATTACCAATTGCAGGTATATCATCAAAATGGTTATTAAGCAAAATTGAAAACCCAAGTAAGAAGTTAGTACAAAAACCTGATTTAGTTGCTGAAATTAAAAAATCAGATGCTCATGTTTTATTAACTATAGGTGCAGGTGATATAGGAGCAGAAGTAAAACATATTAAATCAGCTTTAAGAGATGGGAATTAATTATAACTATATAAAAATCATAGGATTAATAGTGCTGGTTGGTTTTCTCTATGCGTTTTCAAAACACAGAAACAGCAATCGTACGGTTACGAATCCAAACATAAAATTTATAGGAGAAAACCAATTATTCGTCACAGATGTGACTGTTAGTAAATTGTTAATACAAAATCAGAAGACGGTTACGGGACAGCCTAAAGAAATTATAGATTTGAATGAATTAGAAATTGCACTAAATTCTAATCCAATGATAAAGAATGCTGAAGTGTTTATGTCAGTAAACGGTAAGCTTTCAGCAGAGATTGAACAAAAACGACCAATTGCGAGAGTCAATACAAATGTGTCATATTATATTGATGATGAAGGTTCCTTTATGCCTTTGTCTTCTAATTATGCAGCAAGAGTGCCTCTAGTTACAGGTATTATTGAAAAAAACAGTCTTGAAACAGTCTTTGAATTTGCAAAAGCTGTAGATGGAGATGAATTTTTGAAAAAGCATGTTGTTGAAATTCATCAGAATGCTAATGAAACTATTGATTTTAGAGTTCGAAAAAGTGATTTTACTGTTCATTTAGGAACTTTGAAAAAACTTAAAAAGAAGATAAATAATTTTAAGATTTTTTATCAAAAAGCTCTAAAAGATAAAATTTTAGATAATTATAAATCGGTGAATCTAAAATTTGATAAACAAGTTATATGCACCAAAAAGTAAATTATGGACAAGCATAACATTTCGGTAGGTTTAGATATAGGAACTACAAAAATTGTGGCCATGATAGGTCGCAAAAACGAATACGGTAAAGTTGAAATTCTTGGAGTTGGTAAATCCAAAAGTATGGGTGTGCACCGTGGTGTAGTAAATAATATTACGCAAACTATTCAATCTATACAACAAGCAGTTCAAGAGGCTGAAGCTACAGCTTCTGAAAAAATTGAAGAAGTTACAGTGGGAATTGCTGGCCAGCACATAAGAAGTTTACAGCATAGCGACTATATAACCAGAGCAAACTCTGAACTAGTAATAGATGAAGCTGATATAGATCGATTAATAAACCAAGTACACAAGTTAGTTATGCTTCCTGGGGAGGAAATTATACACGTTTTACCACAAGAATTTAAGATTGATGGTCAGGCTGAGATAAAAGAACCAATCGGTATGTATGGCGGTCGACTTGAAGCTAATTTTCATGTTGTAGTAGGTCAAGTATCTTCTATTAGAAATATTGGAAGGTGTGTTAAAAGTTCGGGTTTACAACTGGAAGGTATAACTCTAGAACCTTTGGCTTCGGCTAATGCTGTATTAAGCCAAGAAGAAAAAGAAGCAGGAGTAGCTTTAATTGATATAGGTGGTGGGACAACAGATTTAGCTGTTTTTAAGGACGGAATCATAAGACATACTGCTGTTATACCATTTGGTGGAAATGTTATTACTGAAGATATTAAGGAAGGTTGTTCAATAATAGAAAAGCAAGCGGAATTATTAAAGATGAAGTTCGGTTCTGCCTGGCCAGGTGAAAATAAAGAAAATGAAATAGTTTCAATTCCTGGTTTAAGAGGGAGAGAACCTAAAGAGATAACATTAAAGAATTTGTCAAAAATAATTCATGCACGAGTTGTTGAAATTATAGAACAGGTTTATGTAGAGATAAAGAATTACGGGCACGAGGAACAAAAGAAGAAACTAATAGCAGGTATAGTACTTACAGGGGGTGGAAGTCAATTAAAACACTTAAAGCAATTAGTGGAGTACATAACTGGAATGGATACCAGAATAGGGTATCCTAATGAACATTTAGCAGGCGATAGTGATGAAGATATAGCTAGTCCCTTATTTGCCACGGCCGTTGGGTTAGTGATGGATGGTCTAAAACGACAAGAAAGAAAAAATACAGAAGAAGAAATTGACGAGGATATACAAAATATTGCTGAAGAAGAAAATATAGGAGCTGAGCAAGAGGTAGTTAAAGATCAACCAATTAAGGAACGTCGTTCATTTTTAGATAAACTGACTGAGCGTGTAAAAGAGTTTTTAGATAATGCCGAATAGGAAACTAATTAATCAAAATATAAAATCCCATAATCTCAGAAAATATGAGTAATAACAACGAATTTGGAAACATCTCATTTGATTTGCCAAAGCATCAGTCTAATGTCATTAAGGTAATTGGTGTTGGTGGAGGTGGAAGCAACGCTATTAATCACATGTTTCAACAAGGTATTAAAGGTGTTGATTTTGTTATTTGCAACACTGATGCACAGGCACTTCAAAATAGTGGAGTACCTAACAAAATTCAATTAGGTGTTGCCTTAACCGAAGGTTTAGGAGCAGGTGCAAATCCAGATGTTGGTGAAGAAGCGGCAGTTGAGAGTTTAGAAGATATTCGAAGAATGTTAGACACTAACACAAAGATGGTCTTTATTACTGCGGGTATGGGTGGTGGTACAGGAACAGGTGCAGCTCCAATAATTGCCAAAATGGCTAGAGAACTAGATATATTAACAGTAGGTATAGTGACAATGCCGTTTCAGTTTGAAGGAAAAATGCGTAATGAACAAGCGCAGCGTGGTATAGAAAAATTAAGAGCGCATGTAGATTCGTTAGTTGTTATAAATAATAACAAACTTCGTGAGGTATATGGTAATCTTGGTTTTAAAGCAGGATTCTCAAAAGCAGATGAAGTTTTGTCAACTGCTTCTAGAGGTATTGCTGAAGTTATTACACACCATTATACACAAAATATTGATTTACGCGATGCGAAAACTGTGTTAAGTAATAGTGGAACTGCTATTATGGGATCTGCTACAGCTTCTGGGCAGACTAGAGCACAAGAAGCCATTATGAAGGCTTTAGACTCACCATTACTTAATGACAATAAAATAACAGGAGCTAAAAATGTATTATTACTTATAGTTTCTGGTTCTCAAGAAATTACTATTGATGAAATTGGAGAAATCAACGATCATATTCAGAATGAGGCAGGTCATGGAGCCAATATCATTATGGGTGTAGGAGAAGATGAGTCATTGCAAGAGTCCATTGCTGTTACGATTATTGCAACAGGATTTGATATAGATCAGCAAAATGAGATTTCTAATACTGAAACCAAAAAAGTAATACATGCTTTAGGTGAATCATCCGAGGATGATATTAGTGTTACGGAGAGAGAACCAGCAATTATTACCCCTGATATTGTTTTAGAAAAAAAGATAGAAGAGCCAATTGTTAAGCACATTTTGCTAGATGAAGATACAATTATATCTAAGCCATTAGGCAATGATATGGATATAATTGAAACTTCAGATCTGCTCAAAAGCATGGATGTAATTTATGATGAGGTTTTAGATACCAAGAATGATATAGAACCTGAAGAATTCATCATTACAGAAATTGAGAATAAAGCTGAAGCTATTGAATTAGAAACAGAGGAAGAACAAATTTCATTAACTTTTGATTTACCATTATCAAATACTAAAATGGAAAAATTTGAGGAGTCAGACTCTAATGAAGAGAAAATGTTTTTTAGTTTAGATGATGAAGTGAAAGATATGGATGTAAACGAACCGATTGAGATTATGTCTGTAACAGAAGTAAATGAAGAGGGAGAAAAACGTTATGCGTTAGATGATTTTGAAAGTTTTGAGTCATCGATGAATTCAAATACTAAGGAGCCAGAAGTAAAACAAGAAATAGTTTTTGAGAAAAAAGTTCTTCCGGTTGAAACAAATGAAGAGGTTTTTGAAGAGGAAATTGACCCAATGAATAGCCCGATTTCTGAGCTTATTAAAGCTCGTGCAGATGAGCGAAGAAAACATATGAAAGATTTTAATTATAAGTTTAATACAGCCAAGATTGACGAAATAGAAAAAGAACCTGCTTACAAAAGACAAGGTGTGGATTTAGAAGATGCTCAGCACTCATCTGAGACTAATGCTTCTAGAATGTCCATTGGAACAGATGATAACGATGATATTCAGTTAAGAAGCAATAATTCATTCTTACACGATAATGTAGATTAATAGTAAATTCTGTTTAGTGTTTTACACTATGTCTAAAGCCCAAAAAGTACCCTCAACTTTTTGGGCTTTTTGTTTTGTTAGTTTTTATATTTTTAAAGTACAACCTAACTTTTTTGTTATCTTCGTTGTCGAATTAAATTGACACTATTATGAGCTTACAAAATGATGTAATGACGGCTATGAAGACCGCTATGAAAGAAAAAGATCAAACGGCTTTAGCGGCTTTAAGAGCCGTAAAAGCAGAAATACTATTAGCGCAGACTTCTTCTGGGTCTAAGGAAGCCATAACAGAGGAAGAGGAAATAAAAATCTTATCTAAAATGGTAAAGCAACGTAAGGATAGTGCAGCAATATTTTTAGAACAAGATCGCAAGGATTTAGCGTTGCCAGAGATTGATCAAGCAGAAATAATTAGTCAGTTTTTACCAGAGGCATTGAGCGAAGAAGAAATAGAAAAGGTGGTTATAATGACCATAGATGAGATTGGGGCTGAAGGAATGAAAGATATGGGCAAAGTTATGGGTTTAGTATCTAAAGAATTAGCAGGTTGTGCGGATGGCAAAACGATATCTATGATTGTGAAATCTAAATTAATCTAGATAAAAAAACAATAAAACTTCTATTTAAACAGAGTTTTTTGGCCTCGTAGTTCAACTGGATAGAATATCAGATTTCGGCTCTGAGGGTTGGAGGTTCGAATCCTCTCGAGGTCACAATGAAGAAACCATACCGTAAAAGTGTATGGTTTTTTAATTTCTAACTATATTTAGCAATGCTCTACTTACTGCAGGAAACGGAAGTGCCTACTATGAATCCAACACTAAAGCTGATTTTTATATTCACCTTTTTTATTGGTATGGCTTCGGTAGTTTTAAGTCGCTTTTATGTTTTTTTTGAAGAGCAATATGCTTTAAAATATAAAAAGCCTTTTTTTATAAATATTATCTTATTTAAGAACACTCTTAATGCTAAAGAATTAAAAGTGCTAGAAAAAGAGTTCAACTTCTACAATAGATTAGGAGAAAAAGAACGGGCTATATTTAGACATCGTACAGCAACTTTTATAAAGACTAAAAATTATGTTGGTAGAGATGGAATTAATATTACAGATGAAATTAGAGTGATAGTTGCAGCAACGGCAATTATGTTAACTTTTGGTTTTAGAAAATATCTAATAGAGTTAATCGAAACCATTGTAATTTATCCAAAAGCATATTTTTCGAAAATAAACGGAGTATATCATAAAGGTGAAACAAATCCTCAAATGAAAACTATAGTATTTTCCTGGGAAGATTTTAAACAGGGTTATCACATAGGTGATGATAATTTAAATCTTGGTATACATGAATTTGGACACGCAATTCACCTCAATGCATTTAGTAGTGATGACATAAGTAGTATGATTTTTAATGAGGGTTTTAAAGATTTAACAGATTATCTTCAAAGTCATCAATTGATAAGGCAAGAGTTAATAGATTCTAAGTACTTTAGAGCATATGCTTACACAAATCATTTTGAATTCTTTGCTGTATTATTGGAGAACTTTGTTGAAACACCAGGAATCTTTAAGTCTCAGTTCCCAGAGTTATACGGTTATATGAGACAGATGCTTAACTTTAAATTTAGTAGATACTAAAAAGCTTTAAATAAAGTCTTATTTTTAAAGCATGTATAAAACAAATAGATTAGTATGAAAAAAATATTAGTCACAGGAGGTGCTGGTTTTGTTGGATCTCATCTTTGTGAACGTTTATTAAATGAAGGAAATGAAGTTATTTGTTTAGATAATTATTTTACTGGTTCTAAATTAAATATAGAACATTTAATGGATCATAATTATTTCGAATTAATACGTCATGATATTACAAACCCTTTTATGGTCGAAGTAGATGAAATCTATAACTTAGCTTGTCCTGCTTCGCCTGTTCATTATCAATACAATCCAATTAAAACAATTAAAACCTCGGTAATGGGTGCTATTAATATGTTGGGTCTCGCTAAGAGAGTACATGCTAAAATATTACAAGCTTCCACGAGTGAAGTTTATGGTGATCCTACTGTTCACCCTCAACCAGAGTCCTATTGGGGAAATGTTAACCCGATTGGCCTTCGTTCTTGTTACGACGAAGGTAAGCGTTGTGCGGAAACTTTATTTATGGATTATCACAAAGAAAATAATGTAAAGATTAAAATCATTAGGATATTTAATACTTATGGACCTAGGATGCATCCGCAGGATGGTAGAGTAGTCTCCAACTTTATTGTGCAGGCATTGAAGGGCGAGGATATTACTATTTTTGGTGAAGGTACACAAACTAGAAGTTTTCAATATGTTGATGATCTAATAGAAGGTACACATAGGATGATGAATAGTAGAGATGGCTTTGTTGGTCCTGTAAATATTGGTAATCCGATAGAGTTTACTATGCTTCAATTGGCTAATGAAATTATTGATTTAACGGGTTCAAATTCTAAGTTAACTTATTTGCCTTTGCCACAAGACGATCCTATGCAACGTCAACCAGATATTAGTTTAGCTAAAAAAGAGTTAAATGGTTGGGAGCCAAAAGTGCACTTACGTGAGGGGCTTGGCCATACCATATCTTATTTTGATGAACTTTTAACAAAGTAAATTAGTATTTTTTATACCTCATTATAAAATGAAAAAAGCCTCTAAGGATTAGAAGCTTTTTTTAGTGTGTAATTTTCGAATTTATAATGCGAAAATAAGCTGTAAATGAGTTTGGAAGTGATTGTTATCAAAACCACTATCTTTATGATCGAATGCAAATTTAGCAATACTTTGTAATCTTGCACCTAGAGTTTTTCTTCTATTAAACCAAACAAGTACACCTCCACCTAAATTTGCCGAGATGTTAGTTTCATCTACGGAAAAAATCCCTAAACCAGCATTACCATAAATATCTAACCAGTCTACGTTAGGGAAAATATGTTTGCCAAAATAGTATTTTGCATGTGTATCAAATGAAGTATAAGTAAAATCATCAGTTAACGTAACTCCGTCAATTTTATCACCTTTAGAAAACTTATTTAGTGTAAAACCTTGCTCAATAGAAAAACCAGACTCCCAGCCTAATTCTATAGCCAAAGATATAGGTAAACCATTTGCCCAATCACCAGGACTGCTTACAGGTGATCTTGTACCTAAACTATTAATTGCGTTTAAGCCAATGCTACCAAACCATTCTTTGTCGCTACTTTGAGAAAAAGAAGAAATACTAAAAGAAACTAATATTAATAAAAGAATTATTTTTTTCATGCTAAATTCAATTTAATCAAAGGTAAACTTTATGATTAATAAAACAAATACTTAGTTTACTGAATTATTTTTTAAATAAAAGCATGGTCTTAAGATTATTAATAATTCGTTTTCTATCATTTAAAATGGCAATCCTGTAGTTAGAATTTGAAAGAAAAAGAGATCCTCTATTAACCATAATTGATGAAATTGAAATGATTCTTACTAATTTTATATAATTTTTATGTAATAAGGGATATCTAATAAAGTAGTTAAAAAGTATATTTTTTGATTGATTATCCAGTATCTCTAAGGGTTTAAAAAAATAATTAAGACTATATATATATCCTATTAATGGCTTTTTTTGTATCTCTTCTGTTAGATGTTTGAAATCATGTTTTTCTAATAATAAAACACTATCGTAAAGGGATCTAAAACTAAATGTTTTATGAAGATGGCCATTATTATTAATTTGATGATTAAGCATGTTATGCAAAAACAAATGTGCTTTGGATGGTGTATTTATAATTGACTCTATATTTTTTTGGTTTAGGATATTTTCAGTTACTAAATTTTTGTTTACAAATTTGTTAAATAACTTATCGTGTAGTTCAATCGCACATATATGATCTTTTGATATTAACCTAGGCATATGTCTATGTGCAATAAAGGTATTTGCTATTGTTGTATCGGCACTAGTGTAACCAGAAGATTCAATTATTTTGGAAGCCTTATGAATATGATTTTTTTCAATCAATATATCAATATCACCTATCATACGTTCAGCTGAATCCTCATAATAATTAGCAGTTAATAATGCCGTTCCTTTTAAAAAAACATGGTTAATTTTATGTTCTTTCAATAGTTGAGAAATTTTAAGTGCTTGTGTTGTTATTGAAACATTTCTATTTCTATTGATGTCTGTCAATATTTCTAAATAATCCTTTAATTCATGTGGTAATTCCTTTAATAAGCCTTTCGCTTTAAGTCTGCAATAAATCGCTGGTAATATGAGATGTTTACTACCTTCCGTAACAATATAATCCCAATTAAATTTAGAGTTTTTAAGCTTTTTTTCTAGATAAGACGGTTGGGTTTCGAAACTGAGTATGTCAGCAATATTTTGATATGTTTCAGTTATATTACCCATTTTGAGCACGCATAATTTAAGATAAATATAGGGTTTATTTATTTTTGCTCAGTTGAATAAAAAGTTGTTTGGTACATTCAATAGCGTCTGGGGTGTTGCTATAAGTCATCTTATATATTTTAATACTTTCTAACCAATCTAAAAATTGTTTGGTGTGTTTCTGATTAGGTGATAACCATGAATCTGGAATGACTGTTTCCAAAAGCTTTTTTATAGATATGTTTTCTAAGGTTATGTCTGAACCTTTTTTGTAGTTAACCATAACTATAGCTTTACAAGGGTAATTATTTACTTGCCAATTTTTATTAGGAACATATTTAATCGGGCCTTTTAATTTATTAAGATACGTTGTTGGTAGATTATCAAAATTCTTAATAATGGGTCGTAGGATATCAAAGGCACCTTCTTTTATAGATATGGCTAATGGATTACTGTAAATATGATTATTTTTAGATAGCATTGGCGAAATGTCATCAGCTACTAATTTAAATCCGTTTGCTGCTAATAACGAACATAAGGTACTTTTTCCTTGTCCTGATTTGCCTACAAATAGAATAGAATTTGTAAAATCTGTAATAGTTGACCCATGAAATGTAGCAATCCAATCACTTTCTTTTTTATTATGAATTGTACACAGCAAATGCATAATAAACTTACCTTGTATAAGGTGATAATCTTTTTTTGCAGCTACTGTAATTAGATGTTCTTCTTTATATATTAGCCAATTATCATTTTCTAAGAAAATATCAAAAATTGAATTATTTTTTGCGTCTACTTTGGTTTCGAGATAAGCAATCGCCGGATGAATTATTTTTAGTGCTAATTCTGAGTCGTAATAAATCTTAATTTTTGTTTTATCAAAACTGTACTGTTTTACAATGTTGCGTTTTGTATTTGAGAATTTAATATTAGCCAGTACTTCTTGCTTTTCAATAGAATTACAGCGTTTTAAGTACGAGAGTATATTCTGAGATACATCAGATTCTGATGCTGTATTTGTAATACCTAACTTAAAATGAAAATCGAGTAATGAGTCTGATTCAAAATACGACTCTAAAATAGTCTTAAACTCTTTAGTTACTACACTATACTTATTTGACTTAGCATACCATAGTATCCATTGATTACCAACTAATTTTTGATACGTTGGAGATAGATCAAACTTCAAAATTTAAAAATAATATTAGCTAAAATCGTCACCTGGATCCGGAATCGAGGATTCTTGAGCTTTAAGAGGATTTAAAATAGCGAAAGTTCCGACAGCAGTTAGAGCTGCATATTTACCCATTTTTTTAATGGCGTCCTTACGAGTGATATTATCGGTATTACTGTCTTTTTTCATGGCTTTGGCCTAGATTTGATTCAAAAATAATAAAATATTTTATTTATTATGAGGTAAAAATAAAAAGGTTTCCGTTAATAAAATTACTAATTCATATAACCTAAACTAAATGAATCTTATAAAGTCTACGTAATTTTTTAAGACAAGGTTCTTTTTCCGTTGCAAATAAAGAACCTTTACGTCTTAAAGTTGAGATGTAATCTATTTTAAAATCACTTTTTTAGATATAGTTTGAGATACATTGCTTAGTTTCACAATATATACACCTGTGCTAAGATTATTTATATTTATAGCATGGTTTCTTTTAGAACTATCAAGTTCCGTCAAATGAACAATTCTCCCTTGTAAATCATATATATTTGCCGTGGTATTTGCTGATAACTGCCCAACAATTATTATTCTTTTCTCAGCGTCTTTTGTGAAAATACTTAAGTCATTTAGTTGATTTTCCGAAGATGATAAGGTGGTATTAGAAAATCTTAAAAAGAAACGTCCGGTACCATTTAAATTGCTAACAGGTGTAAATATGTAATTAGATGTGTTTAGTAATGTCGTTATGTTATTCAACGTATCATCTAAATATACGTTAATTACTCCTGGAATAGCCATTTCAGGTATGCTAAATGTTATTTGCTCTCCTTCATTGGCATTTACACCAATAGGAATTGTTACATCGTTTATATCATTATTGCTTAGCGATTGAATTGCCATATCTATACCTGTATTATTTTCTAATAAGTGAGAGTATATTGAAAATTGAGGTGCAATATCTCCAAAAACACTTGAGTCATATCCGTTGTCAAGACCTTGACTAGCATTGGGTGTGAAATAAAAATCCGTATGATAATTTTTGTCATTGCTAGTAGATTGAAGTCTTAAAAAAGAAATATTATCTGCGCTACTAGTATTTTGAGCATTTCTATTTGCTATAAAATCATCTGTATCACCAAAACTTCTCATTGCAGGTGTAAAGGAAACATTAGCACCACCAGTTTGAGATGCAACAAAAAATCCTTGACCGGGTGCAATTAATGCATCAGGATTCATTTCTAAAAATGCTTGATTCCATATCGCATAATTTGTTATTGAATCATCATAACCATAAACACCAAACGAATTGGTATCGAATACAGAAGTGCTGTTGGCTGCTAAAAATGCGTCTAGTCTAATATATGATGGATATGGATTTCCTATGAGATTCCATTCAGGAGAATTGGTACCACTAACAACAATTGGAGTATTGATGGCATCAGTTGTCATTTCGCCTTCAAAAACTAAGATGCCTACACTACTACTAGCGCTAGCTTCGTCTGTTGCAGCTCTATAACCGATGCTAGGATCTAAAGTTTGCGCTGCATCTGCAGGTACATCCTCATCGTAATTTAAAAATTCACCAATACCAGATTTGTCATACGGTCCAAATAATCTTACCGATGGATCAACCGGATTTGCAAATAAGTTTAATTCATTTTGTTGAAATTGAGCAAAATCTCCAAAAGTAGATCCGCTTAAAGGTGGGGAAATTAAATCATTACCTCCAGAGCCTGTAATAAAACGATTAGTATATCGTCTGTAAATGAGTGTAGAGTTGTTAACAACGTTATCTGCTATAAAGGTTCCAAACCTAGTAGAATTTGATCTAATAGTTAATTCACCATCGTTTGTAAATGTACCAGATAATTTTAAGCCTCCAGTTTGATTGATTACTAGTTTTGCACCGCTTGCTATATTTAGGTTATTTATCGTTGTATTTTCATCAATAATATCGGCATTAGAATTTGCGTTGCCAGAAGTTACAGTAATATCATCAAAAGGATGTGCAATTCCGCTAGGATTTGCAGGACTCCAACCAACACCATCTACATATGTATAATTAGTGGCAGGTGGAGCAACGCCTTCGATTTTAAAATTATCTAATTCGATGGTGTCTGAAGCGCTATTTAATGTTCCAGTTAGCACAAGACCAACTGTTGATGTACCATCTGCAATAGTTTCACTTATTGTACCAGATATATTTCCGTTATAAAATTCTACTGCAGGTTGGGTAATGCCATCTATTACTAGAGTATAGCTGCCAGTGTCTCCTACTGCTATTACATTAAAATCAAAGGAAACAGCTACTGAAGTATATCCAAACACATTAATAGCGTTGAAGGTAAATGTGTAAGGGTCTAAAGATGGTTCAGTATTTTCTCCCTCTAGATCTCTACCAAACGCAGAATTTCCCGAAAAATTAGGGTTATCTGTAGATGCAGTTTGAATAAATAAGCCTTCACTTGGAGAACTTGGATCTACGAACGTTTGGCTAGCGATATCGTTAGACCAACTAGGAGTGGTATTATCAAAATCTTCTATAGCTATAGTTTCTATACCATCATTATCTGCAATCGTTAAATCGAAAGTTGCATTAGTGCCAACAACTGCGTTATCGCCACCTGTAACTCCAGTAATACTGAGCGTTAGTGTTTCGCTGCCTTCTATTAATATATCGTCTGTAATAGTTATTATTACAGTTTTGTCTGTGTTATCTCCTCCTGCAAAAACTACTGCTTGTGTTGTATAGCCATCTATATCTGTATTGTTACCGCTAGTGAGTTCTACATTGAAGTTGGTAGCATTTATTGCATCTTCGTTTGATATAGATATTATTAAATCGAATGTCCCATCATCTTCACTTACAATTGCAGTACTGGTTTGAAATTGTACTGTAGTATTAGAGCTAAATGTTTGCCCATTATTTATAAGACCTCTTGTTTGAGTAGCAGGGCTTTGCCATGTAAAATCTGAGTATTGACTGCCTGTACCGCTTAATTGAAGCGACTGGTCAACAGGTGTATTACTAGGCTCTGAAACACCTATGTCTGTTGTAGTCAGTCCAATTGCTTCGCCATTAGTAGCCACAAATGTTCCATCATAAGATAAAAATTGCACCACGATGCCATTTGTACTACCGTCGTCATAAATTAATGCCATTCCTTCTGGCTCTCCATTTTGTAGAGAGAAGTTAATTGAGGCAATAGTAAAACCATTCACGATAGATTGATTATCTGGCGTGGTGTAGTAGTTTTCACCACCAACTTGAACTCCGCCGCTGTCACCACTATACGGTTGAATATACCAATTTGCTAGTGGGTAAGTAATTATGTCTGTGACGACTATTTCAACGCCTTCATTTACGTCACCACCATTATTATCATAATGTATTTCATTGATCCAAGCGTCAGCTGAAGTTTGAGAAAACCCAAAACTACTTATTAAAAGAATTGCCAAAAAAGCATGTAAATGTCTCATATGTCCTATATATGTGTTATTCGTCGATAAAAATCAAAACTTGGCTAAGCTTTTGAAAATAAAGGGGTTTCAAATATAATAAAACTGTAGAATTAACAAATATGGATCTATTATTATACTGTTAATTGAACCTTATTAAAAGATTGTAATAGGCCTTAATAGTAAATTGAATTGTTTTAGATTTGTAGAATTGCTGTTTTTATAAGTGAAGAAATTAAATTTAGAATACTATGAGCTTAGAATTACAGAAATATGAGTTATAGATTAAATAAGCATCTAAATATTATCTACCTGTTATGGGGTGCTAAATCATTTATTTAATGGAAACATTTTGTCGTAACAATTGTAACGTTTGTGGGTCGAGTAATTATAAAAAGAAATTTGAGTTTAGTTATACAAGCAATTATGTATTAGAAAAACTAGATATAGAAGAAAGTCCTAATACTTATATAATGATTTGTATTGATTGTGGACATAATTATGCATATCCGCAATTGCATCACTCTTTATTAGCAAAATATTATGAGGTTTTAAATTCTGAATTTTTTGATTTAGATAAGTTACCAAAAACAGATGTGTTGTTTAAAGAACACGCAAAAGTTCGAAATCTTGTCGAACAAAATACTACAAATGGTAATATTCTAGAAGTAGGGTCTGGATATGGATTCTTAGTTAATGGTTTTGATACTAAAAAATGGAATAAATATGCAGTAGAACCTTCTCCGCATGCATCAAGATATTTAAGAGAAAACTCTAAAGTAAATATTCAGAATACAACCTTTGAAAATGCTATCTTCAAAGATAATTATTTTGATGTTATTGTGCTTTTTGATGTGATTGAACACATACAAAACCCTCAGTTTTTTTTTAATAGAATAAAAGAGATATTAAAGCCTGACGGTTATGTTTATATTGGTACGGGTAATATTGAAAGTTTAAATGCTAAAATTGCACAAAAGCATTGGGCCTATTTTGGATCTTGGGAGCATATTTCTTTTTTTACAAAAAAAAGTATAAAATTTTTGCTAAGTAGTAATGATATGAAATTAGTAAAAATTGTAAAAAGGCCTTATAAAATAGGTTTTCATAATTACAGTAGTTTTTTTAAAAATATTGTAAAATGTTTTTTAAAACTTTTTAGTTCTGAGCCTAGAGTAAATGTACTTACAAACGATCACGTAACTATTATAGCAAAGAAAATTGAACACTAATAGAATAATTATCCGTTATATAAAGAGGACCAATTTTGATTAATAAACTTAAATCTAAATTAAAAAGATTATTTAATTTTATTGGTGTAGACGATTCTCGCACGATAAATATTAGTAGGCATGTGTTATTGTCTTTTTTTTATAAAGGTGGAAGTATCTTGTCTTCCTTTCTTTTAGTGCCATTAACAATAAATTTTTTGGATACTGAGAATTATGGTATCTGGTTAACACTAAGTTCATTTATTGCATGGTTTTCTTTTTTTGATATAGGACTAGGACATGGTTTAAGAAATAAATTTTCGGAAGCTAAGGCTAGTAATAATGGCCTTTTGGCTAAAGGTTATGTTAGTACAGCTTATTTTACAATTAGTATTATTTCTGTTTTATCATTTGTAGTGTTTTTAATTGTTAACTATTTTGTTGACTGGACTTTATTCTTTAACACTAATAAGATTTTATATAAGGATCTTAGATTATTAATGCCAATAGTCTTTGGTTTCTTTTGTTTACAGCTAATTGTTAAATTGATAACATCAATTTATTTAGCAGATCAGAAACATTCTATCCAAGGTAAAATTGGTTTTATTTCATCTTTTAGTTCATTAGTCATTGTGTGGGTTTTAACCCAAATGACACATAGTTCATTATTAGTATACGGAACCATATTTTCTGCCTTACCTGTATTAATTTTAATAGTGTTGAATTTAACTTCATTTTCAAACACTTATAAACAATATATACCATTATGGAGTAACTTTAAAAAAATCTATTTTAAAGATATTTTTGGATTAGGCCTATCCTTTTTTATTATCCAGATTTCTGGTATCGTTTTATTTTCAACTGATAATTTTATTATAACAAAACTCTATAATCCCGAAGAAGTTGTACCATACAATATTGCGTTTAAATATATGAGTATTTCACAAATGGTATTTTCTATTATCTTAACACCATATTGGTCTAGTGTTACTGATGCCTACACAAAAAAAGATTTCGACTGGGTTAAAAAATCTATGAAGAACTTGTCTAAGTTATCAATAGCCTTTATTTTTATTATACTTTTTATGCTTGCAGTTTCAAAATATGTTTATGAAATTTGGATTGGTCATTTGCTTATAGTACCATTTGAGCTTACATTAAGTATGGCCTTTTATTTTATAGTTACAGTACTTTTTGCACCTTATAATATTTTTTTAAACGGTATAGGGAAAATGAAATTACAGTCGATAATAGCAATTGTTATTTTAATTATTAATATTCCGCTTTCGATTTTTTTGGCTAAAATTTTAGGACTTGGGGTTATAGGTGTTATTTCATCTTCAATTTTATGTATTTCACTTTACTTAATATTTAGCCCAATTCAATATTATAAAATCATGAATAATAAAGCCAAGGGCATTTGGAATAAATAAGTAATAATAGATTCATTTTATTTAATAAAATATGATCATTCGAATATTTAATTATGGCTTAAAGCAAATTGATAAGATATATAATATATATAGCTTAAAAAGAGCGAAGGCTAAATACACTAGCATGCCAATAATAAACGGAAGGCTATTTGTTAAAAATAAGGGAACTATTAATATTGGAAAGGGTGTAAAATTCAACAGCTCATTAACATCTAATTATGTGGGTTTACAAAAGCCATGCACAATTTGTGTTTCGGAGAATGGGAATTTAAAAATAGGTGATTTTTCAGGATTTTCAGGGGTATCTTTGTTTTGTTCTATGCAAATAAAAATAGGTGATTATGTCAACTTTGGCGGTAATGTTTTTATTTGGGATACAGACTTTCATCCAATAGATTATGAGTTAAGAAGAGAGGGTTTTGATGGTGTGAAATCAAGTCCCATTAGTATTGGTAACGATGTTTTTATCGGTGCAAATAGTACAATTCTTAAAGGTGTAACTATAGGCGAGAAATCTATTGTAGGTGCAGGTAGTTTAGTTACTAAAGATATACCGGCAAATGAGATGTGGGCAGGAAACCCAGCTAGGTTAATTAAGAAAATTTGATTTCAAAATAGTGAATACAATACTTAAAATACCTGGTTTTCAAAATATATTCTTTAAAAGAAAGCTAAAGGTAGATATTGTGTTTTTTATAGTTGTTGTTGCTTTGCCGTCAAGCTTTTTTAATTTCATTCCAAAAACTATTTTTATCGACTTACGCCTATTATATTTATTAGTTGGTCTTGTTTATATAATATTGAATATTCAAAACACAAAAAAACTATTAAAGATTGTAGGTGCTAGGTGGTTACTTCTACTAATAGCTTTTCTGTTTTTCCGGTTTTTTTACTCCATAACTTTTCAGGATATTCCATTAATAGAGGTTCTAACAATCTTCAGAACTAATTTTAGCTATCCCATAATAACATTCGGATTTTTGTTATATGCTGTAAAAATGGATAATAATCGCATATTTAGGTTCTTCTTTTGGCTCTTTTTTGTAACCTTAATTACTGGTTTTATATATATATTATCTAACTTAATTGGTGTGAATTTTTATGCGAATGTTAGTAAAGAGTACTATTCCTTTAATGATACTGTCCTTATGCAAAATATGGCATCACTTCCTCTTTATAGTAAATTTCTATTTGTTTTTGGAATTATAGCTGCGGTTGTTATGACTAAATTCAGGAAGTATTATTTTATTTTTATTCCAATTTTAGTTACACTTTTAAGTATTGTTAGGTCAGATTTAATAGTATATATTTCTATTGTTTTGTTGGTGTTTTTTCTATTGAATTTTTCAAGGTTTAAAATTAAAAGTAGAAAGTTGTTGAAATTTTTGTTGATTGGCGTAATCACAAGTTTAGCTGCTTTTTTATTGTTTTCGTCACACATTGGCAGAGTAATAAATAAATTTGGATTAGATAAAAGCTCTGAGTTAAGTGCCGAAACATATACTGAAAAAGGGACTTTTAGAGTTAGATTAAATTTAATTGAAGAAGCAAACAAGCAAATATCTGAGGATATATTACTAGGTAATGGTTATCACAGAGAAGTTAAGAAAGGTCGTTATAGTTATGTTGTGGGAGGTGATACTTTAATTGCACCAGTAATTTATACAGAAGGTTATTTAGGATTAGTGCTAAGATTGGCTCCTGTAATACTGTTTTTAAGTTGGGGTCTTAGAAGAATAAGAAGCAAGTATGTTTTTACTGCCTTTACTTCCATTGTTATTGTAAGCCTTATTTTGGCAGAATTATTAAACATAGTCCAAACACGTATTTTTGTGCACTACAACGAGACCTTATTTATATTTTTTCTATTAGCGATAATAGACTATAATTACAATAACCCTAAACCCAATAGTAGTGGTCTATCCTAAAATATCAATAATTACAGTATCATATAACCAAGGTCAGTTTATAGAAGATAATATTAAATCAGTTATTAGTCAGAACTACCCTAATTTAGAGCATATAATAATTGACGCAGTATCCACTGATGGTACATTAGATGTTTTACACAAATACGATAAACATCTAAATTGGGTTTCAGAGGCAGATAGAGGACAAAGCGATGGGTTAAATAAAGGTTTTAAAAAAGCAACAGGAGATATTATTGGTTGGTTTAATTCAGATGATAGATTGCCGCCTAATGCTCTAAAATATGTTTCAGAATTTTTTAAAAATAATCCAGAAGAAATCGCAGTAGTAGGTGATCAAAAGTTAATTGATACAAATGGCGTAGAAATAAAAATTAATAAATCTAGAGAATATACTTATGATTTTTTACTAAATCATGCTAGAGGTATTACTCAAAATTCAATGTTCTTTAAGCGAAATGTTTTTGATACTACAGGTTATTTAGATGAAGGAATTCATTTCGCTATGGATAGAGATTTATTTATTAGAATAGCAAAGATAAAGAGAATACCTTATCTATCGAAAACACTAGGTGAGTTTCGTATACAGGCTGATGCAAAAACAGCTTTAGGAAGTTATTATTTTGCAAAAGACATGATAAAGATAAGGCGAAAGTATAAAGGTGGTTTTCTTAGTCCAGGTAATAGAAATGATATTTATATCATTATTACAGAACCATTAAGGAGAATAAAATGGGTAAGGCGATTTATCCAAAAACTAAAAGGTGTGAATTAATGAAAGTACTTTACATAATGTCTTCATATAATATCTATGGAGGAACTCCTAAAAAAACGTTAGATTTAATGAAGTTCTTTAAAGGAGATGCTGTATTGTATGTTTATGATAATTCTTATCCTGAATTTAAGCATATGTTTGAGAGCACAGGTGGAAAAGTGTACGAAGGGTTTTTTGGAAAAAATTACTTTAAGCATACTACCATGCTTCTAAAAATAATACGAAAAAATAATATCGATATTGTTCAAACTCAATTTAGTTTTGGAGAAACATTAGGTTTTTTAATTAAAAAATTTGATAAAAATATTAAGCTTGCAGTTGCTTTTGTAGGTTCTCAAAAACCCTCTTTAATTAAGTCCTTATTTTTAGCCAGAGTTTATAAAAAGGCTGATTTCTTTATTTATATTTCTAAATACGTTAAAAAAGAAAAAGAAAGACAATTTCATTTTCTGTTAAATAAGCCAAGTGAGGTGATATATAACGGTACGGAAGTTAGAGAAGATATAGGTGACGATGTAATTTCTTTAAAACGTATTTCATTATTAGATATAGCTGGTTTAACTGAAATAAAAAACATTAAAGTCTTAATTGAAGCTTTAAATATTTTGGTTAACATAAAAGGAATTGACAATATTAACCTTTATGTCGCTGGTGATGGCCCTCAAAAAAATGAGTTATTATCACTAATTAAAAAATATAATCTTATAGATTATGTAGAACTTTTAGGTTATCAACAGAATATAGGAAAACTATTAAATTCTTGTGATATTTTTGTGCATCCTTGTTACAAGGAAGGTTTTGGGATTGCAGTAGCTGAGGCAATGCTAGCCCAAAAACCAATAATAGCTTCTAAAGCCGGAGCTTTACCAGAATTAATTGAAAATAATAAAACGGGCCTACTTGTAGATGCTTTTAATGCAGAAGAATGGTCTAGTGCTATTATAAGGATAATAGAAAACAAGAAAGAAGCAAATGATTTGGCTTTAAATGCTCAAAAAAAGGCAAGGTTAGACTTTTCGATTTACGAGTACACTAGTAATTATAAGCAGTTATATCAAAAACTAATTTCAATTAAATGAAAGTAGTAATTCTGCATCCACCATTATATCCTGTCAACAATAAGTTGTTTAATGAATTAGGTAAATATTGTGATTTACATGTTATATGCTTTGGCAGTAATCCTAGGTATCATAAAGATTGGCCATCTTCTAAATTTATAAAAGATGATAATAAGTATAAACTTATTATTTTAGAAGGGGATTCTGCCGCATACAAACTTCAATTATCTCCAAAGTATATTAAATATATTATAAAAGAAAAACCAGAGATAGTGGTTAGTATAGCTTTTTGGGTGCCTTCTTTATTGAGTTCAATTTTAAAGTATTTTATAAAATTTAAATTTTGTATAATTACTGACGCTACAATTAATACGGATTCAAATATTTCGAAATTTAAAATACTACTAAGAAAATTAATAGTTTTTAATACTAACAAATTAATAGCAGGTTCAAAACTTACATCTCAATATTTAGGAACTTTAACTAAAAAAGCATCAAAAATTGAAGAATCACTTCAAACAATTGATGTTATCGAGTGGCAATCTATATATAAAAGTCTGCCTAATAAAAATGAATTAAGAGCAAAATTAAATTATAATAGTGATGATAAAATTTTGCTATCAGTAGGGCAATTAGATGATAATAAAAATATTGCTTCTTTAATAAAACAATTTCATAAACTTTCTGGTTACAAATTGATTATTGTTGGAGATGGACCTGGTAAAAAGGAATTAAAGCGCTTAACTTTAAAATTGAAATTAACAGATCAAATAAATTTTATCGATAGAAAGACTAATAGCGACCTCATTGAATATTATAAAATATCCGATATTTTTATTTTACCCTCTAAGAGTGATACATTTGGATTTGTAGTTTCAGAAGCTTTGGTAAGTGGTTTGCCTGTTCTTTGCTCAAAATATGCAGGTGCTTCTAGTTTAATAAAGGATGGGTTTAATGGATATATAATAAATCCGAAGGCATCTTATTCTGATAAAATAGGATTGGCGTTTAAAAACTTGAGTGTTCTTTCTACAAATGCGTTAAGTTGTATGTCTACGTATACATTAGAAAATAAGGCTATTGGCTTAAATGAGATATTTAAAAGTGTATTAAGTATCGAAAATGAGAAGGACAAAAAAAATAGTAAGAAGGTATAATTAGTAAATGGAAAATATTTCAAATTCAATTAAAACAAGTGAAGCTGATTTTTTAGTTGCTTTATTTGATGGATTAAATAAAAATGAAATAACCTATTGCGTATTAAGAAATTTTGATACCCTTCCTTATCATCTCAATGGTAGTGATATCGATGTATTTGTTAGTAAAGAAGATTTTGAAAAATTTCATGAAATTTTAATACAAATCGCAACCAAATTTGAAGGAAAAATAATTTCTAAATTAACGACACCAAGTGTAAAAGATGTCGCTATTTGTGGATTTTATAATAATGAATGGTGGGGAATTAGGTTTGATACATTTACATATATCGGCACAAATGAATGCGCAATAGTCTCTAACAAGTACATTATAGATAGAATAGAATTTCATAATAAAATTAAAGTAGTAAACAGAAATGATGCATTAATAATTGGTTTTGTAAAAGAAATTATTGGAGCTAAAAAATATAGTCATCGCTATTCTAAAGGTGCTTTAAAGGCTTACAATGCGGAACAAGAAAATTATACTAGAGCTTTTAGAGAAACTCTGCCAAAGGTTTTAGTAACAGATTGTTTAATACCGCTTTTAAAAGACGAATCAGTTTTCTCAAAGCATATATGTCATAAACTATATAAAGGTTATAGAAAAAAAGCGTTTATTAATAACCCAAAAAAACACATAGTTAATACCATTGGTAGCTTTGGTTATAAATTAAAAAGGTTAATAAAAACTCCTGGTTTTTCAGTTGCAATTATGGGTACGGATGGCTCTGGTAAAACTACAGTTATTAATGAGTTAATTCCTTTGTTAGAAAAACCATTACATAATAAAATTGTTTGCAGTCATATGCGTCCAAATACAATACCAAATATTGCTCAATTATTTGGCAAGCCTAAAGTAGATGGTCTTAATGAGAATCCACATCAAGGAAGTGCTTCTGGATTTCTTGGATCCTTTTTAAGATTATTGTATTATACCTTTGATTATATCTTTGGATATTGGACAAAAGTAAATATCACTTTGGCAAAAAAAACAACCATATGGTTTTTTGACCGTTATTACTATGATTATTTAATTGATCAAAAACGCGCACGTATAAATTTACCAAAATGGCTTATTAATTTTATTGAAGTTTTTATACCTGCACCAGACTTAATAATTTGTTTAGGAGCGGAACCTAATTTAATTTATGCAAGAAAACCAGAGTTACCATTGAATGAAATTAAAAAACAAATAAATAAACTTAAAACATTTAGTAAAACAAAAGAAAATGCAGTATGGGTTGATACAGGTGAAAACTCACTTGAGACTACAATTAACTTAACGATGTTGCACATAATTAATAAAATGTCAAACCGTTACCAATGATTAAATTTAGTGATTTTCTTTCGCAAGGTGATTATTTGTTTTTGCCATCAAAGAACAATTGTAAAGTTGTCTTAAATATAACGAATCAGCGGTTAAGCAATAATTCTTATAAATTATACAATCCCTTTTCTTTAAAAGGAAAGATTTTTAAAAGTGTTTTTAGACAAATAACCTTTGTTTTAAATAAACCGATAAAGCTCTTGTTAGGTAAAAAACATTTTCAATCTTCAGCGTTTATAATTGAATTACAGAAATTATTAGATACGAAAATAAACTCATCCTTATATATTGCTACAGCTAAGGATAAGGTTGTTTTACAACTACAAAATCGAGATAATTATGTAATTGGCTATGTAAAATTCTCATTAAATAATTTAGGTAATGATCATATAAAAAATGAGGTTAATGCAATTCAAATTTTAATAAAAGCTGGTATAGTAGACTCTAATTATTTAATACTTACAAATGAATATAAAGGATCTAATTACTGTGTCTTAAAAAATTTAGAAGGTACTATTAGTAGTATTTCGGAGGTGATTATTCAAGATATTTTAAAATCATTTAAACGTAAAACTCAATACACATTAGCTCTCCATCCAAGAGTTTTGAATATTAGAAAACAATTAGAGTTACAAAAACAATCAGAGATTATTAAAATACTAGATGACACCATAAATGACTGCAAAAGCGATTATAGATTGGTATACGAACATGGTGATTTTGCAGAATGGAATATTATAAAGATTGGTGAAGATTATCGATTATTTGATTTTGAATATTTTGTAAAAGACGGTTTAGAATACTTAGATTTATTTAAATTTTATTTTCAGAAAGCATCTTTGCTTGCTGGTTATAAAGGGCCTAGATTAGTTGCATATTTAGAAAAAAAAATAAATTTGTCGCATCGTTTTAAAACGCTTTTCATCATTTTTTTAATTAAAGAAATTTCTTTAAAAATAAAAGAAAACAAAAATAGTAATAAAGAATACACTATTCTTAAAAGTATACTGTAAATAGACTATTAAAAATGAAAACTATACATACCATTATTGCGTATGCTTGCGAAGATGCTGGTTCTGAGCCTAGTGTAGGATATCATTGGTCTAAATATATAGCACAACTTAAACCTGCAAATAACATTACTGTTATTACTAGGAAGAACAATGATATATCCCTATTAATAGAAAACTATAACATTAATAAAATTGAAATTGATTTACCAAGTAATTTAATTTTTATTAAAAAGATAATAGGGATAAGACTATATTATTTGATTTGGAAATTTCTTGTTTTTATTCATTTAATAAAAAATTTTTCAAGGTACAAACAAGGTATAGTTCATCACATTACATTTACTCCTATTTACTATCCTCCAATTTATTTTTGTTTACCATTTAAGTTTAATTGGGGACCAATTGGTGGTGGTGAAAGTTATCCTTTAGCATATTATAAATCTATGATGCTTGCAGATGTTATAAATGAAATTTTTAGATCCATTTTAAAATATTCCATTTATATAAATCCGTTGTTTTATTTTGGTTGTTATCGCTCTAGTCTAATAATAAGTTCAACAGAAGAAACTACACAATTAATACCCAAATTATATAGAAAAAAAGTGGTCACAGAGTTAATGGTTATTGATAATGATAAAAATGATTTAGTAGACATTGGTAACCAAACAATCATTATAGCTAATAGGCTTATTAATTGGAAAATGACACATTTATTTGTAGATGCTTTTGATGCATTTTTACAAATATCTGATACCCAGTATAAATTAATTATAATAGGTGATGGTAAATATTTTAGTAAAATTAAACCCTATATAGATAGTAAAAACATTAATCATTATAGTAGGTTTAAAGATAGAAATGATATGTTAGATGCCTTAAAGAAAAGTTCCTTATTTGTTTCTATGTCTTTGCGAGATTCTGGCGCTGCATCTTTGTTAGAGGCTATAAGTTATGGAATTCCTTATTTAGTCACCAATTCTGGCGCTCATAAGTTATTCTTAAATAATGGAGTAGGATATAGTTTTAAACCTAGTAATTACGAAGCAGATAAAGCAAAAATCATTAAAATATTATCTTGTGTTTTAAACGATAATGCGGTATTACAAAGCGAGAGGGATAAAGTGAGAGCATTGTATACATCTGTTTTTTCAGAAAAAGTTAAAAAAGAACGATTGTCTAATTTTTTTTAAGGCTCATAAATTGCAAACCTCAATAGAGGTTTAATCATTTAAATATGAAATCGAAGGTACTATTTATTCTTCATTTACCACCACCTGTGCATGGTTCGTCTATTATTGGTAGCTATATAAAAAATAGCTCTAAAATAAATGAGGCTTTTAATACAGTATATATTAATCTTGGTACTTCTAGTTCTATAAACGAAATTGGTAAGAAGGGTATTAAAAAATGGTTGCTCTATTTTAAGATATTAACTCGTATTGTAAAGCAAATGTTAATTTTTAAACCTGATTCTGTTTATATAGCGATGACTGCAAAAGGAATTGGATTTTATAAAGATATATTAGCTATTTTTTTTATAAAACTATTTAGGGTACAATTAATAATCCATTTTCATAATAAAGGTGTTAGCGATCACCAAAATAAAACTATCTGTAATTTTTTGTACAAATGGGTTTTTAAGAATGCTAAAATAATTTTGTTATCTAAATACCTATTTTCTGATATTAAGAAATATGTAAATGAAGACGATGTATATTATTGTCCTAATGGTATTATGAGAATTAAAACTAATGATAGTGCTGTATCTGATAATAACTATGGAAAGTTAAAACTATTATTTTTATCTAATCTTATGACCTCAAAAGGAGTGTTTGTTTTATTAAAAGCGTTATCTATTCTAAAAAAGAAAGGTGTAGAATTTAGTTGTAATTTTATTGGTAGTGCAGGTGACATTAGTGAATTTGATTTTAGAAAAAACCTATCAGTATTGAATCTAGATTCTGATGTTAATTATTTGGGGGAAAAGTTTAATGAAGATAAAGAAGCTATATTTAGAACTTCTGATGTATTTGTTCATCCTAGCCTCAATGATTGTTTTCCATTAGTTTTATTGGAAGCATCACAATTTAAACTGCCAATGGTGTCTACATTTGAAGGTGCAATTCCTGAAATTATTGAAGATGGATTTAATGGGTTTTTAGTACCTAAGAATGATCCTTCCGCATTAGCTGAAAAATTAGAAAAATTAATTCAGAATAAGAATCTTAGAATTTCATTAGGAGACGCTGCTTTTGAGAAGTATGAAAAAGAATATACATTTTCAAAATTTGAAAATAATATGTGTTCAATTTTAAAGTCCATTAATTCAAATTAAGATGTTATTAAGTTTTAATGTTTACTCAAAGATGTTACAAGATATAGATTTAGATTCTGTTCGTGTAATTAATACTTTAAACCCTCATAGTTATTGTATATCTAAAAAAGATAAAGATTTTGAAAACGCCTTAAAAGCATCAGATATTTTGTTGCCAGATGGTGTAGGAATAGTATGGGCAGAAAAATTACTAAATCGTAGTAGAATACATAAAATAGCAGGTTTTGATTTATTTAAGTATTTAATGAATCATTTAAACGTATCTAATGGATCTTGTTTTTTTCTTGGTGCTTCTGAAGCTACATTAAAGCTTATAAAAGAAAATGCCATTAAAGATTACCCTAATGTTAAAGTATATAGTTATTCACCACCGTATAAATCAGTATTTAGTAAAACAGATAGTAAACTAATGTTTACTAAGGTAAACACTGTAAAACCAGATGTTTTATTTGTAGGTATGACAGCGCCAAAGCAAGAAAAATGGGTGCATGATTATAATAATAACTTAAACGCTAAGATTATTTGTTCAATTGGAGCTGTTTTTGACTTTTATGCAGGTACAGTAAAACGACCAAGTCAATTTTGGATTAAACTTGGTTTAGAATGGTTACCAAGACTTCTAAAAGAACCTAAAAGACTAGCTAAGCGTAATTTTATATCTACACCAAAATTTATTTTAGAGGTTATTTACTTTAAAATTTTTAAGAAAGGTTTTTTATAGTTGTGATAATTAGCTTCATCTTTTAAGTATATATCGACAGACAATGGATTGGTATTCTTAAATTTGTTGAATATATTTTATAATTTGTATATTTCGGAACCCCTTAAGTCCTTCTAAAATTCTTATATGTTTAAAATTTTATTTGAAGACTTTTCGCCAGAAAATAATATATTTATTTGGTTATCTGTTGCTTTTATATTTGCCTTTTACATTGCATATCAATCTTTTCCTGCTATTCTATTCGTTGCTAAAGAAAAGCATTTAATGGATGAGCCAGACGGACGTAGTCTTCATAATAATACAACACCAACACTTGGGGGGATTGGTATATTTTTAAGCTTAATAGTTGTAATGACGATAGTAGGAGCTTTTTTAAACACTAAGATTCTATTATTAGTTATGGGAGGTCTCACTATCCTATTTTTTCTTGGCCTTAAAGATGATTTAATTGTATTATCTGCATCTAAAAAAATTGCAGGACAACTTTTAGCAGCTGGTTTACTAATTGTTTTTACAGATACGCGTATTATTGGTTTTTCAAGTATTTTAGACGTTAATACTTTGCCATATTGGGTGTCAATAGGGTTTACTCTTTTTGTTTATATTTTAATTATAAATGCTTATAACTTAATCGATGGTATCGATGGGTTAGCTGGTACTTTTGCTTTTTGCGCTAGTTGTATATTCGTTTATCTATTTGTAAATGCAGGTGATTTAAGTTTGGCCACTATAGCAGTAGCTCTATGTGGATCACTTTTGGCTTTTTTAAGGCTTAATTTTTCTAAAAAAAGTAAAATATTCATGGGAGATACAGGCTCTATGGTTGTGGGCTATTTATTGGCGTTTTTCACTATTAGTTTTATAAATATGACTCAAATTAATGAGTTTTCTGTTTATTATAAATCTTCACCAGCACTGGCTTTTGCTTTAATGTTTTATCCATTAATAGATACACTTCGTGTTTTTTTTACAAGAATTGTAATTCATAAAACAAGCCCATTTAAAGCAGATAAAAATCATATACACCACAGATTTTTAAAGAGCGGTTACAGTCATTTAATGGCAACCTTATTAATTTGTTTAATCAATTTTATTATTGTTTGCATTGCCTTCAATCTATTACACCTTAATCTAAATACACAAATTATTTGTATAATATGTATTGGGTCGATACTGTTTTTACTACCATTTGGAATTAAGAAATTTATACATAATCAAAACAGGATTAACTCAATTTAGTTAATTAGTCAAAGCTTTTGCGAATACTACAAATGCCGTTATATTTGTTACATATAAATGATAACTCAATGAAATTTAAAATAATAACTTTATTAAGTTTTGTGATATTGGCATCTTGTGTTTCTAAAAAAGAGATCCTTTATTTACAAGACGTTGATGTTAATAGCAGTGATTCAGTGAATTATCAATCAGCAACAATTCAACCAAATGATATTTTGAAAATTGTTGTAGAAAGTATTGTGCCCGAAGCTGCGATTCCTTACAATAAAAACTCAGCGCAAAGTACGCAACCTCAAAATATTGAACTCATGCAGTTAGATGGTTATTTAGTGTCTATTAATAATACCATCGGTTTTCCAGTTTTAGGAAAGATTTCAACGGACAATAAGACGCCATCACAACTTGAAGAAGAAATAAAAAGCAGGTTGATAAACGAAGGTCATCTTGCAAACCCTTCTGTTCACGTACGTTTACTAAACGCAAAAGTGACGATACTTGGTGAAGTAAATGAACCAGGAACTTATAATTTTACTGAGAATAGTATTACTATTTTGCAAGCGTTTGGTTATGCAGGTGATTTAACAATCAATGGACAGCGAGATGATATCCTAATTACTCGAGAAGTGGATGGAGTTCGTAGAATTTCTCATATAGATTTAACGACTTCAGCCTTTATGAATACAGAGTTTTATTTTATAAAGCCAAATGATGTCATTGTAGTTAATCCTAATAATCCAAAGGTTAAAACAGCTGGTTTTATTGGTGATGTTGGTACCATTTTAACTATTGCCTCTTTAGCATTGAGTATAACGATTTTATTATCACGATAGCTATATGGACAATTCATTTAACAATTATACCTTTAAAGAAGAAGACAATATTGATCTAAAACAAGAGATTAGTCGCTATCTACGTTATTGGCCCTGGTTTTTATTTGCTTTGACCATTGCCTTGATTAGCTCATATGTTTATTTACGATACGAGCCAAGAATTTATGAAACCTACGCTAAAGTTAAGATTTTAGATGAGTCTGAAGGTTTAGAATTACCTACATCTGCATTTGTATTTAAACGAACTAATATTAATCTAGAGAATGAAATAGAAATTTTAACCTCTTATCTTATAATGAATCGTGTTGTAAGACAGCTAAACTTAAATACAAGTTTTTATGAGGAAGGAACAATTCAAACTACTCAAATAGATGTTTTGCCATTTGATTTTCGGCAAATTATAGAGTCAGATAGTGTGTCAGAGCGCTTATCTTATTTAATAAATATAAAAGAAGATAGATTAGAAATAGTAAATTTAAAAACAGAAAAAACATTTTCTTTTCCAGAATTTTCTACTGAAGATAAAAATATTAGACTCCCTTTTAGTATTAGACTTAATTCTACAGAAGCCAAAGAGACCTTATTAGAAAAATCTTATATCGTTCATTTTAATCCCATTAAAAACACTGCTTTAAGCCTGAAATCTCAGATTAAAGTTGAGGCTATTGGCGAACAAAGTGACCTACTTAAATTAACCATTAAGGGAGAAAGTAAATTACTTTCAGAGAGAATATTAAATACAATAATCGATGTGTTTGATAAAGATGGTATTAATGACAGACAATTGGTTTCAAAACGAACATTAGATTTTATAGATGATCGGTTTGTGTTTTTGGCTCAAGAACTGGACTCTATAGAAATTAGTTATCAAGATTTTAAACAAAACAATAACTTGGTAAACTTAGTTACTGATGCTGAGTTAGGTTTGCAACAACGCACTGAATCTGAAGAAGAAGTTTTTAAGGTCGAAAATCAGTTGGCGTTAGCAAGGCTGTTAGAGAGTTCATTAAAAGATAATTCAGAATCTAGCTTGCTACCAGCAAATATTGGTATCAATAATCCAGGAATTAATACTTTGATATCAGATTATAATTTAGCTGTAATTAATAGAGATAAATTAACAAGTGGTGGTGGAGCTAATAATCCAACTGTAAAAATAGCCGTTAGTCAAGTTAAAGATTTAAAATATAATATAAGTAATTCACTTAGAACATATATTAGTCAATTAGAAGCTTCTCAACGTCAGTTAGGAACCAGAAACCGTGTATTTTCAGGTAAGATGTCTCAAATTCCAGAGAAAGAAAGACTACTTAAATCTATTGCTCGTCAACAAAAAATTAAACAGAGTTTGTATCTTCTATTACTTCAAAAACGAGAAGAAGCTGCCATAAATTTAGCAATTACCGAACCTTCTATAAAGATTGTAGATTACGCATTGTCTGGCTTTAATCCAATATCTCCAAAGCCAAAGGTCGTCTATGCTGTTGCTTTACTTTGTGGATTGCTAATTCCTTTTGGGATCTTATATGTAGTTTTTATGATGGATACTAATCTGCAAAATAAAGACGATATTATAAAGATTGCATCTAAAATACCTGTTATTGCAGAGATACCAGAAATGCGAAGTAAAAATATTAAAGTTTTTACTGATCCTAATGATCGAAGTGTACTCGCGGAAGCTTTCAGGATTTTAAGTTCAAACGTTGATTTTATATTGCCTATAAATAATAATATAAAAAGTAAAGTAGTCTATTGTACGTCTACAATTAAGGGGGAAGGAAAAACTTATGTAAGTCTAAATTTATCTTTAGCCTTATCTAGCATTAATAAAAGAGTATTATTAATTGGTGCAGATTTAAGAAACCCTCAAATTCATACACATATACAAGAAGATAAACATAAACCAGGTTTATCTAATTACTTACATGATATAGATTATGATTGGAGAGATGCTGTAATTAGCGGTTTTGATAAACATCCTAATCATCATATTATTTTATCAGGAAGTATTCCGCCCAATCCAGCTCATTTATTAACCAATGGACGTTTTGAAAGTTTAATCGAAGAAGCTAAACAAGATTATGACTATATAATAGTTGATACCGCTCCTACAATTTTAGTTACAGATACTATGTTAATTTCTCAACTGGCTGATGCAACCATATATATAGCTCGTGCTAATTTTACTGACAAGAATCTATTAAACTATTCTAAAGATTTAAATGATACAGGTAAGATTAAAAACATGGCGTATGTTATCAATGGAGTAGGAGCGAGTAAATCTTATAGTTATAATTATGGTTATGGCTATGGTTATGGAAATGAAAATTAATTAGTATTAGCTATACGTTTTAAGTTATTAATTGTTGCAGTAGGGTCGTCATTCTTAAAAACATGACTGCCAGCAACAAACGTATCTGCACCTGCTTCTACAAGTTTTTCAATGTTTTTATCTGTAACACCACCATCTATTTCTATTCTTGTATCTAATCCTTGCTTATTGATCATCTTACGAAGATTTTTAACGCGCTTATAAGTTATGTCTTCAAATTTTTGACCACCGAAACCAGGATTTATAGACATTAATAATATCATGTAACATTCTGGGAGAATATCTTCTAAAACATTTAGTGGAGTGGTTATATTTAATACAATGCCGGCTTTGCAACCAACATCTTTAATTTGTCTTAATGTTCTATGCAAATGCACAGTAGACTCATAATGTACCGTAATAATATCCGCACCTACTTTTGCGAATTCTTCAATATAACGCTCTGGTTTTTCTATCATTAAATGCACATCTAATGGCTTTTTGGCATGTTTTTTAATAGCAGCAATAACTGGCATTCCATAGGATATGTTGGGTACAAAATGCCCATCCATAACATCGATATGAAACCAGTCCGCATCACTATTATTAACCATTTCAGTGTCACGTTGTAAATTACCAAAGTCAGCAGCCAGCATTGAAGGAGCAATTAATTTTGAAGCCATTTTTTATAGTTTATTTGAGATTTGTGCTAAGGTAAATAAAAAATAAAGTTACTGTATTGAGGAGTTAATAAACTGTAATAAAAAGTGAACCCACGGTAATCAGCCGTGGGTTCTTTCATCAATCAAAAAACGAACAGTTATGTTTTGTAACTGTTGTTACCTTTATTAGTTGGTCGCTAAATATACGAAAAACTAACCTAAATATGTTTTTAAAATTTTACTTCTAGAAGTATGCTTCAATCTTCTAATAGCTTTTTCTTTTATTTGTCGTACACGCTCACGTGTTAAATCAAATGTTTCACCAATTTCTTCTAAAGTCATTGGGTGCTCATTTCCCAATCCAAAATATAAGCGTATGACATCTGCTTCTCTAGGAGTAAGTGTTTCTAATGCACGTTCAATCTCTGTACGAAGAGATTCGTGTAGTAAATCTCTATCAGGGTTTGGAGATTCTCCGCTTCTTAATACATCATATAGATTAGAATCTTCTCCTTCGACTAATGGCGCATCCATACTTACGTGACGCCCAGAATTCTTCATTGATTCTTTTACATCCTTAATTGTCATATCTAATTCCTTAGCAATTTCTTCAGCAGAAGGAGGTCGTTCATGACTTTGTTCTAAAAACGCAAAAGTCTTATTTATTTTATTGATAGAACCAATTTTATTTAACGGAAGTCGTACAATACGAGATTGCTCGGCTAATGCTTGTAAAATTGATTGTCTTATCCACCAAACCGCATAGGAAATGAACTTGAAACCACGAGTTTCATCAAAACGTTGTGCTGCTTTAATTAAGCCTAGATTCCCTTCATTGATTAAATCTGGTAAAGTTAATCCTTGATTTTGATATTGTTTAGAAACTGAAACAACAAAGCGTAGGTTTGCTTTTGTTAATTTCTCTAATGCAAGTTGGTCTCCAGCTTTAATGCGCTGTGCTAGTTCTACTTCTTCGTCTGCTGTAATAAGATCTACCTTGCCAATTTCTTGTAGGTACTTATCTAACGATGCAGTTTCCCTATTGGTAACCTGCTTGGTAATTTTAAGTTGTCTCATTTAATTTTCGATTTGTGCAAATGTTTACAACGTAGGTTGTATTTGTTATACGTAGAAACCCAGCGAAATGTTACATAAAACTGAAAATATTAAATTTTAAGAAGCTTAACAGTATCTAAATTAATGTCATTAATAATGTCATTAGTAAACTTGTAGTGTCCTCTTTTAGTGATTAACCGAAAGCGGTAAGACTTTAACTGACTTAACGTATTTAGAAATAGCCATTTAGATTTTAACAATCTCGGTTTTTGTGATTTAAGACTTAAATCAAAAATGTGTTTCCTTCCTTCTTTTTCGGCAACAATATCTGGTGTAACTTCTATTTTACTTCCTATTTTTAGAAATGATTTTGGAGTTTCATACCCATCAGTATCTGCTTTAATATTATCATAGCCTAAATTTTCTAGATACTGAATTGAATTGTTTAACTCCTCTGCGTAATGTTCTTTATCTTGTGTTATCATATCCTATAAAATAAGTAAAATAAGGCGATTCCCCAATAATTTAAGATAGTTTAACGTCTTAGAAACGATATTCTAAGCCTGTTTGTATGGATAAAATATAAGGTTTAATCTCGTTACCTACTGTAAATGGTTTCATTTGATAATTAAAGTTAGGTTCGAGGTTGATATAAAATTTATTAAACAACTTTGTTTCTAATCCTAAACCTAAATTAAAAGAGATTGTAGCTCTATAATCGCTAGTATTTAGATTATTTGAATTGACTTCTTGTAAAACAAAATAGCTCAAGCCACTTGTAAAATAAGGGTTTATTTTTCTGTAAAAAGGCGCATATTTAACTTCTATTGGAAATTCTAAATATTTTAAATTATTAATTGTGCTGCCTATTGTCTGTTGTAAGTCTAACTTTCTAACGCCTATTCTTAGATATGTCGATTTTGTCATTCTGTAGTTAGCTAGTATGCCGTAATTGATTGTAAATTCCTTTGTGGTAGTTGCATTAAAAGCTCCATAATTGGAGCCAATAATTTGAGGCATAACACTCCATTTAGAAATGTCATCTTTTAGATTTTTATCTTTTTCTTCTTCTATTAAAATAGCATTCTTAATGTCATTATCGTTTACAACCTCGTTAGATATTTCGCTGATATCTTCTTCCATCGACTTAATTAAACCTGTCTCGTTATTAGATTTTGACGCCTTAATTTGGGTAGGATTTGTGGTTGAGCTTTTAGATATGTTGCCTGAGCCTGATTTTTGGTTTATAGAATATGCACTAACTTCTGTATTCTTAGACGAATTTATAGATTTTTTCTTATTTGATTTGGAGCTATATGGATTATTGTAATTGCTAGCTTTGTAGATTGCTATTTTATGTGTTTTCGTAACCTTTTTAAAGTTAGAATCGCTTAAAACCTTATTTGTAATTGTAGTTTTCGTTTTGGTAGGATAGTTTTTATTTGGTTTACTCTCATAATTTACCTCTATATTCTCTATTGTTTGTGAAAAAGGATACATAGCTAAAAATAAAATAAGCAGTAGTCCTAGTGTGCCTGAAAACAACCAAATAATAATGCCTCGTCTTTTCTTTTTCTTCTTAAGATGTGCTTCAATATTTGTCCAAACTAAATCATCAGGATTATCCTTTAGATTATTTAGTTTGTTTTTTACAGCAGATCCTACATCTTGTTTAAATTCCATTTGAGGTTAGGTTTTTTTTAGATACATATGCTGATCCTTGTATCTTGGTTTTTAATATGCTTTTGGCTCTATGTAAATTAGATTTTGATGTATTAATACTTATATCTAGAATATCAGAAATTTCTTTGTGAGCGTAGTTGTCTAGTTCGTATAGATTAAAAACTAATCGGTATCTTGGTGGTAATTCTTGTATATGTTTTAAAATTTCATTTAATGGTATGCTTTCGATACTAGAAGTTTCAATTTTGTAATCAGATAGTATGTTATCGTTAATTAAAACATTCATTTGATTATCTTTTTTATACTTATCAATAGCCTTGTTTATGGCTATACGTTTCATCCAACCCTCAAAGGAACCATTGCCTTTAAATGATTTTATTTTTGTAAAAATTTCAATAAATGCATCTTGCAAATTGTCTTGGGCTTCTTCCTTATTCTTGCAATATTTTAGACATAAAATGTACAGGTCATCTTTATACAATTGGTATAATTGACTTTGTGCCTTTAGGTTTTGCTTTTTACAAGCTTTTATTAATTGATCTATATTCAAGTACTTCGCTAGATTTAACTCTTTGAGATAATATAGTGTTTAATTAAATATAAATTCTTGTGAAAATCTTGAAAAAAGATTTCCAGAAATAATAGTTTTAAAATTGGTGAAAACATTAATATTATCATTGTTTGGTACTGTTGAAATTTCAAATTCTGCAAAAGAATTTCCCCAAGTGCTTTCATATGTGTCTAACCTGTAACCAGAAATACTTTTTGCATTTATATTATTAATAGCGCTTGGTTGTAAGTGGTAAAGTAACATTAAGTTTTTGCGAGAATACGTATTACTGAGAATTCGATTGTAATAATTTACAGCATTACTTGTAGTGTAGTTGTTTTCAAAAGAGAGTACTTCATTACCATTGTTAAGAATTAGATATTTAGACTCGTTTAATATATTAAAACTACCTTCATAAGTGCTAATTTCATATTGTGTATCGTCATTTAAATAGCTATACGTTTCTAAATAGGTTCTATTGTTATTCTCAACTAGAACTATTTTAAAGTCTGAAACTTGCTCGTCGAAGGTTATACCATCATTGCTACGTGTCCAACTAGAGAAAATTGTATCGGTTGTATGCGTAAACGTATGGCGCTCAAAACTAGATGAAGCATCATTGGTATTTATATTTTCTATTAGGTACTCGGTAAGTTCTTCATTAGTGTTATACCCAAAAGATTGAATTCTTGTAAGTGTACCGTTACTGAAAGATTGAATTTTATCAATTTTACCATTTAAATAAGAGTAGTTTGATGTTTTTTCAGATAAAGTCTCTAAGTTTAATCCTGAGGAACTGATAATTTTATTATCTGAGATCATAAAATTTGTTGAGTCTATAACTGTATTTGGAGAATTAGAAACATTATAAGTTTTATAAATATAATTGGTCAATAAGGAAACATCATCAATAAAAATTGGTTCGTCATTGTTGTCTTTCGAACAAGAGAAAGACACTAGCGTAAAAAAAATGATAATTATAAGGCTTGATTTATTCATAATTGTTTATTGATTTAAAGTTTAGCAACTGATTACAGAAAGTGTAATTGGTATGTAATACTGAATATTATTCTCAATATCATTTATTCGAACATAAATGGTTTGGTTTAGTTCTATGTTATTGTATGTTTCTTCAGAATTGATTGGGTTGAGTAAAGCTATGGCATCCTCTTCAGTTTCGTAATAAGAGATGCTGAAGTTGTCATCTTCATTATCAAACTCAAGTGTATCAAAAATACAGTACGTGTAATCGTTTAAAATAAAATCTCCAATCTCATTTCCTGATTCGGTTTCACAGACTTCAAAGTTAAAATTGTCACAGTCTGCAAAATCAGGGTCACAGCGCTGATTTAATATAAGTTCACGGTCTTCAAAGGTAAGTTTCAAAGAGTTTGCATCAATGTATTCTGCCTTCCAGTCAAAATTGAAGTAGTCACCTATTGCAGTGGTATCAACAACGTTAATATTAATATGTAGTTCATTTTCTATTACGAGAGGTGTCCAAGATCCTACAACAATATTTTCTTCTGTATTTAGAGTTAAAAATCCATCTGATTCTTGCATTATGTTCCCTAAATAAGTGTTGTCACCTTCAAAACTGTAACCCACTTTCCAAAGACATTCTCTAAGAATTGTTTCGCATTCTCCAATCCTCTCAATATTTAAACACGTATCAATTGATTCTTTTAACTCTTCCTTATTCTCAATAATTAATTCTTCACCTGAGTCTAATATACTTGTTATAGGAAAGCTTATACTTATTGAATATGAGCTTTCTATAGGTTCTAGGAAAGCACTAAATTCGTCGTCATCGCTAAGGGTTGAAGTATATAGAAATTCTTCGTTCTCATCAAATACAAAAAGTGTAATTGGATAGATGAAATCTATGCAAACAATAGATTTGTCTGGTCTCTCATTATCTGTGGTAATGTCTTTTAAATTTTCAAATAAATCTGAGTCGGCTGGTATAGCTGATTGCGCTCCGAAAATTGGTTTTATTCCGAGGTTGTCATCAATATCAGATGAACAAGATGTTATTAGAATTAATAAAAATAGCGATAGTGATTTTAAGCTTTTCATAGAGACTGTTTTCTTTATAGACTCTAATTACTTAAAATGGTTGCGTAAATAATTTATGTTTTAATTTTTTTTATGTGAATACATTAAATAAAACTATTTTAAGTTGAATTAAATTATTCAAAATCAAAAACCTCATTGTCTAATTGTATTCTGGCTCTTAACTTATTAATTTTTTGATGCATTCTATTAAAAAACAAGGACCTATCTTTTTCTCCTGCATTAACTAACAGCTTAGAAATACTCATTTGCTTTTCAAAAAATTCAAACATTAAATCGCAGGTTTGTTGATGCTCTATTTTAAAATAACTAATAACAGTAAATGGTGTAAAAAACACTTTTTGTGTTGGTGTTTTCACCATAATAGTGTTGCTCATGGTATGAATATCATTAACATAAAGTTCGTATTTGGCTTTTGTTTTTGAACCGATTAAGGATTGTTGAATAGCTTGTTCTTCAACATGTCTTATAACATCCTCTATGTCATTGCATATTAGAATTGCTAGTTCTTTAGAGAGTAAACCTGCCTCAAAATAATAGAAAACTTGTTGCAGAGAGCCATTTATTGTTGTGTTATTCCAAATTTCGGTAATATTAATGTCTTTATATACTTCACCCAGCTTAAAGGCACTCTCTAATAAAGATTCGGGTATGGTTTTTATAAAATCATCAAAAGATAGTTTTTGTTTAGTTATACTAGTATCAACATCTTTTAACCAAACATAAATTTTGTAACGTGATAAGTAAGAGTCTTTAAGTGTGTGAAATAATGGAATGTCTTTTGCTGAATATATAACTGAAGAGTTTTTGAGTTTAGTTAATGGGAAAACACTATTATAAGATTCGTTTAGCCATCTTTCTAAGCCTTCTTTATTATGAATTGGCGGAGATAATTCGGTTAAAATAGTATTTGTATTTCCTACTTCAAATAACTTATTGAGAGACACATCATAATACTTAGCTAATTTTATCCCTTCCTCAAGGGTAAGATTTGTTTTTAAGTTGACTCTTCTATATGCAGCGTCATAACCAATATCTAAAATAGTAGCTATTTCATCTACAAAACCCGTGGTTGCTGAGTTTTTTTCTTTTAGGTAAGCAATAAATTGACTTTGCATAAAATGATATTTTTAACTTATTTAAAATATAATATTTGCATAAAATGCAAAATTTTATTCTTAAAATCGATATTAATATAAGTCATATATTAAATATCACAAGTAATTTCGATTGTAAATTAAAAAACCAAGATTATGATTGTGATTAAAAATCGAGTGCAAACGGTAAGCATTTTTCTAATCTGTTTAGTTCTATTTCAAAGTTGTCGCGTATACCATAGAGAAAACGTGTCATTAGATAAAGCAGTTACCGAACAAAAAAGGGTGAAAATAAAGACTATTGATGGTCAGAAAATGAAGTTTAAAAAAATTGTTTTAGACAATCGTCAATATTTTGGTATTGAAAAGATAAAAGGAGATGATGTTCGGATTTTAATAGATCCAAATACTATTCAATCGGTCAGATTGCATAATAAGACCATGTCGATTATCTATGGTATTGGTGTTGGTATAGTAGCAGGAATTGTTAGTGTGACGATTTTATTTATTGCTGCTTGGGATGGTATCGGCTTTGCTATCGCACCAATTGGTGCATGGTAAATAAAATAAAACCCATCGAATTTCGATGGGCTTTAATATGCTATCTATAAAGATAAAAAAGAATTAATCCTCTTTTTTATCTTCTCTAGGTTTTCTATCGTCTCTGCGATTGTCTCTTCCGCGATTATCTCGGCCACGATTGTCTCTACCTCTGTTATCACGACCGCGATTGTTATCTCTTGGTGGACGCTCTACATAGCCTTCAGGTTTTGGTAAAATCGCCTTACGAGATACTTTTTCTTTGCGTGTACGCTTGTCTATACCAAAGTACTTAACATCAAATACATCTCCCATATTTACAACATCAGATACATTTTCTGTGCGCTCCCAAGCTAATTCAGATACGTGTAATAATACTTCGTTCCCTGGTGCCTCCATATATTCTACAACAGCTCCAAAATCTAGCATCTTAATTACTTTTACTTCGTAAACGCTGCCAACTTCTGGTTTAAATAAAATAGCATCAATTTTTGCCATAACAGCATCAATACCAGTTTTACCTACACCTAAAATTTCAACAATACCTTCTTCAGTAACTGGATCTTCGTTAATAACGATAGTCGTTTCAGTTTCTTTTTGCATTTCCTGAATTACTTTTCCACCAGGACCAATTAAGGCTCCGATAAATTCATTAGGAATACGTCTTGTAATCATTGTTGGTGCATGATCCTTAACGTCAGCGTTAGGCGTAGCAATTGTATCCGTCAATTTCTCTAAGATATGTAAACGACCATCACGAGCTTGTTGTAATGCATTTACTAGAATCTCATAAGAAAGACCTTTTACTTTAATATCCATTTGACATGCTGTAATACCATCTGCAGTACCTGTAACTTTAAAGTCCATATCACCTAAATGATCTTCATCACCTAAGATATCAGATAAGACAGCGTACTTTCCAGAATCCGCATCAGAAATTAACCCCATTGCAATACCAGAAACTGGCTTAGTCATTTGTACACCTGCATCCATCATAGCCATTGTACCAGCACAAACTGTTGCCATAGAAGACGAACCGTTAGATTCTAATACTTCAGACACCACTCTTACTGTATAAGGACAATCATCTGGTACCATTCCTTTTAATGCACGTTGTGCTAAATTACCATGACCTACCTCACGACGAGATGTTCCACGGATTGGTCTAGCTTCACCTGTACAAAATGGTGGGAAGTTATAGTGTAAATAAAAACGCTCTTCACCTTCTTGAGATGGCATATCTATTTGGTTAGCATCTCTAGATGTACCTAAAGTTACTGTTGCTAATGCTTGAGTTTCTCCGCGTGTAAAAACTGAAGAACCATGTGTAGATGGTAGATAATCAACTTCACACCAGATTGGTCTAATTTCGGTAGTCTTACGACCATCTAAACGTAAACCTTCATCTAAGGTTAAGTCTCTAATCGCAGCTTTTTCGGCTTTACGATAATAATCAGATACTAAACCGCCATAATCTTCTAATTCTTCTTCAGAAAAAGTAGCTTTAATATCCTCTTTTATTTGTTGAAAAGCAGCACTTCTTTCGTGCTTAGCAGAACCTGCTTTAGCAATGGCGTATACTTTATCGTATGCCATGTCGTGTACCTTTTTCTCTAAATCTTTATCTTCTCTTTCTGGTTCGTATTCGCGGACAGCTTTTTTTCCAAATGCTTCTGCTAGTTTTACTTGAGCAGCACATTGTACTTTAATATGCTCATGAGCAAATTTAATAGCATCTGCCATTTCTTCTTCAGAAATTTCATCCATCTCACCTTCTACCATCATTACTGAATCAGCTGAGGCTCCAATCATCATATCGATGTCAGATTCTGCTAATTGAGCAAATGTTGGGTTAATGATAAATTCTCCGTTGACACGTCCAACTCTTGCTTCAGATATAGCACATTCAAAAGGGAAATCTGATAATTGAATAGCAGCAGAAGCGGCTAAACCTGCCATTGCATCTGGCATAACTTCTGGGTCATGAGACATTAACTGAATCATAACCTGCGTTTCTGAGTGGTAATCTTTTGGAAATAATGGACGTAACACACGATCCACTAAACGCATTGTTAATACTTCTCCATCACTAGGTCTCGCTTCTCTTTTAAAGAAACCGCCTGGATAACGTCCTGCAGCAGCAAATTTTTCTCTGTAATCTACTGTTAATGGAAGGAAGTTGACATCTTTCTGCTCATAGTTGGAAACAACTGTACATAATAACATACATTTTCCTGACTGTACAACAACAGAACCATGAGCCTGTTTTGCTAGTTTTCCGGTTTCGATAGAAATTTCTCTACCATCACCAAGGTCAATGACCTCTCTAAATACCTTTGGAATCATAAATTTTTAATTCTTGATCTGACTTTATTATAAACATCAGAATCTTGTTAAACAATGGTCGCTGTGTTGTTGTGTAGTAGTTGTTGTGAGACCAATGAAAAACTGTATAAGCTTCTTCAATTTTTGGTTTTTATACTCGTCCAAAATCGAGTTATATTATATCAAAAAACCACGCTGTTAGGCGTGGTCTTTTTATTGAGATTATTTTCTTAATCCTAATTCTTTTACTATTGCACGATATCTTAATATATCCTTCTTAGTTAAGTAATCTAGTAGTGATCTGCGCTTACCTACTAATTTAACTAACGAACGCTCAGTATTAAAATCTTTACGATTGTTTTTTAAGTGTTCTGTTAAATAATTAATTCTGTAAGTAAATAATGCAATTTGGCCTTCTGCAGAACCAGTGTCTTTTGCATTTTTGCCATGTTTTTTAAAGATGGCTTCTTTTTCTTTTTGATCTAAATACATGCTAATATTATTGTAAATGATTTTTATGTACTATGAAAGTTTTTCTTTCAAGCCGCAAAGATAACAAAAATTACGTATTTTCAATTATTAGTAAGGCTCTTTTTACATAAGAGAAAACTTGAAAGTCTAAAATGGTATTAAGTGCTTCAGAATTTGCTAGGATTCTTTTGAAAAACTAGAAATTTACAATACTTTATTTTACGCTCTTAAAGGTTTATTTTTAACTAGGTCTATATATAGATTTACCTTTTGTTTTAGATCTTTTCTATGCGTAATGAAATCTAAGAAGCCATGTTCTAACAAAAATTCCGAGGTTTGGAAACCTTCTGGTAATTCTTGGCCAGTAGTGTCTCTAACAATTCTTGGACCAGCAAAACCGATTAGCGCCCCAGGTTCAGCAATATTTATATCTCCAAGCATTGCAAAAGATGCTGTTGTACCTCCAGTAGTTGGATCTGTACACAAGGAAATGTAAGGAATTCCTGCATCTGCTAGCTGTGCTAATTTCACTGAAGTTTTGGCAAGTTGCATCAAAGATAAAGCAGCTTCCATCATACGTGCACCACCTGATTTGCTTATAATCATTAGTGGAGTTTTCTTTTTAAGTGAGTAATCAGCTGCACGCGCTATTTTTTCACCTACAACACTACCCATAGAACCACCTATAAAACTGAAGTCCATACATGCTATAACCAAATCTTCACCATTAGATTTACCAACAGCGCATCTCACCGCGTCTTTTAGATTTGTTTTTGCTTGAGCCGCTTTTAAACGTTCTGGATATTTTTTTGTATCGACAAATTTAAGAGGGTCTTTAGAGGATAGGTTCGTATCTAGTTCTTCATATTTGTTATCATCAAAAAGAATTTCAAAGTATTCTTTGCTTCCAATTCTTACATGATAGCCATCTTCGGGACTAACATAAAAATTCTTTTCTAGCTCTTTTGTATCTATAATTTTACCTGTAGGCGATTTGTACCATAAGCCTTTAGGAGTGTCTTTTTTTTCTTCAGTTGAGGTCTGAATCCCTTTATCTTTTCTTTTAAACCAAGCCATATTGATTTATAGTTTTAGATTCTCAATTTAAGACTTTCCAATCTTTTATTGATAGTTTAGTTAGTTAGAACAAAACTACTACTAATTAATTAAACTCAAAAGTAGACCTGCTAAGTATTTTTTAAATAACAAACCCATTAAAAACTAGTTGGTTAGCTTTTAATGAGTTGTGTTATATAGCAGTTTTACTTACAGCGTATCTACGTTGTTTAAATCTTCAAAAGCTTTTTTAAGTCTTTCAACAAAAGCATCTTCTCCTTTTCTTAACCAAACACGAGGATCATAATACTTTTTATTAGGAACATCAGCTCCGTCAGGATTTCCTATTTGAGTTTGTAGGTAATCTTTTTTATCTTGAACGTAATCTCTAACGCCACTTAAGAATGCATACTGCATATCCGTGTCAATATTCATTTTTATAACGCCATAGCTAATACCTTCTCTAATTTCTTCAACAGTCGAACCTGATCCGCCGTGAAAAACAAAATCTATGTGGTTATGCTCAACACCATATTTCTTAGTAATGTGGTCTTGTGAATTCTTTAAAATTTTCGGTGTTAATTTAACATTGCCAGGTCTGTAAACACCATGAACATTACCAAATGCTGCTGCAATTGTAAATTGGTCACTTACTTTACTTAACTCTTCATAGGCATAGGCAACCTCTTCTGGTTGTGTGTATAACTTTGAAGCATCAACATCACTGTTATCAACACCATCCTCTTCACCACCTGTAATCCCAAGTTCTATTTCTAAAGTCATACCCATTTTACTCATTCGAGCTAGATATTGCTTGCAAATTTCTATATTTTCTTCGATTGGTTCTTCAGATAAATCAATCATATGAGAGCTATATAGAGATTTTCCTGTTTCTTTAAAATGTTGCTCACTTGCGTCTAATAAGCCATCAATCCAAGGTAGTAATTTTTTTGCACAATGATCTGTATGTAAAATCACAGGTACGCCATAAGCTTCTGCCATTTGGTGTACATGTTTTGCTCCGGCAATAGACCCAGCTATAGCTGCTTTTTGACCTTCGTTACTTAAACCTTTACCTGCGTTAAATTGTGCTCCTCCATTAGAAAATTGAATAATAACAGGCGCATTTAGTGCTTTAGCTGTTTCTAAAACACCATTAATAGTGTTAGAACCAATAACATTTACAGCTGGTAAGGCAAAGCCTTTTTCTTTAGCATAATTGAAAATATTTTGGACTTCTTTTCCTGTAGCAACGCCAGGTTTAATATTATGACTCATAATGATATAGTTGAAATTTTATGTACCAAAAATACGCAATTTTGAATATTATATGATAGGATTTTCAAGATAAATAGGGCAAAAGTTGCCGAAAACGATGTAGTATTATGCGATTAATTTTTTTTAAAATGGATAATTTATACCGATATTGTAAACAGCATTTCTAAAGTTATAATCTCTAAACCATCTATTGCCTTCAATTTGTGATGGGTCATAGGTTTTAAAACCAGTATCAAACCTCAATACGAAGAAGTTGAAGTCGTAACGGATACCAAACCCAGAACCTACAGCAATATCTTTTAAGGAACTAAAATTAGTAAATGTTGCAGCTTCATCTTCTACATTATCTAATACATTCCAAATATTACCAGCATCCACAAATAGAGCTCCTCTAAAACCTCCAAAAAGCCCAAATCGTTGTTCTGCACTAATGTGTATTTTAAAGTTAGCTTCATTAAATTCATTTGTAGTATTAGAACTTCCAGGTCCTAAATTATAGGCAGTCCATGCTCTGTTATCATTAGGGCCACCACCAAAGAAACTTTCTGCAAACGGAATGCTATTAGAGTTGCCGTAAGGTATTGCAATACCAGCATAACTTCTAAAGGCAAAAACACTTTTTCTACCTAAATGAAAATACTTTACATAATCAATCTCAGTTTTAAAATACTGCGAAAATGCAACTCCAAATACTTCGTTATTGCCGTTTTCATTTTTTGTAGATCCTATAACATCTGATAACGTAGAAAGAAAATTACCTGCTAATTCTATACGCCATTTAAATATTGAAAAATCATTATCAAAAATGTTTGTTCTTTTATCTTTTTTATAGTCAAAACTTGTGGAAAAAATAAGGTTATTTTCAGTTAGTCGTTGCTTTCGTTCATCAATATTATTAACAACAATGAAGTCATTGTCTTCAGTGTTTAAAGTAGTGTTGCCGCCTATCACATCATTAATAAATATATCTGCATCACGGAACCTATTAGGTTGTCCTGGTGGTGCTGCAAGTGTTTCGTTTTCTGTTATATAGCCAATATCTCGCGCAATATCATCTAGTCTTCTAAAAGAATTAGAGTACACTCCAAAATAATTACTCGTATTAAGATTTTTTACAAACTGAACATTAAAAAGTTCTAAGGTGTTTGTAACAGTTTTTGACGGTTGCCAATTGTAACTTAATAGACCAGAAATCGTTTGCTTATCTAAACCTATATTTTGCTGACTTGTCGCAGAAAGATTTATTGCAGTGCTAGGCGCCATGTATTTTGGTATAATACTATCAGTTTTAAATGGGGTAAATAATCGAGGTATAGTTAATCTAATATTACCACCAAATTCATTAATATCAAAGAAGGTACTAACATCATCGGCTCTGTCTTTTGAAGCACCAATAGCTGCAATACCGCTAATCTCTAAAGTTTCAGCACCTCTAAATACATTTCTTATTTTCAAACCCGGCGTAACTGAAAAACCTATACTTTGTATATTACTGATACTCGCATCGAAATCTAGACCTAATTGATATTTTTTTCTACGCTCTAAATAGATGTTAGCCGTTAAAGTAGTATCAGTTTCATTTTCAACATAGTCAATACTTGGATATCTAAACATTTGAAGGTCATTTAGATATCGTGATGTTCTACTACGTGCTAAATCACTATAATTATCTCCTTTATTAATGAAAATTGCATCAGTAAGCGCTCTTGGTCTAAATCTTAATTTGTCTTTACTATAAAGATTGTAGTTTTTAAAAGTCGTTGTATCTGATATGGCTTTAAACCGGTTTTCAAAATTATCGTCAGTATAGATATTAACTTCCTTTATTTTGTATTTTTTAAATGGTACAATAGCCGTAGAATCATCTCCTCTGATCGAACGATTGTCTATAATTAATTCTGTATTTATCTTATGATTAGTACCTATTGTATCTGTTATAAATCTAATATAGTCTTGCCCAAAATAGTAGAAACCTGCATTTCGTAAATAGTTATTTATACGTTCGCGCTCCTTCGTATAATTTTGTTCATCATATTGCTCGCCCTTTTTTAGTAAAGATGACTTACTGAATATTTTATAGAGTGTATCAATCTCGGGACTACTAATTATAGGTTTTAAAGAATCTAAAACGTAAGGCTTATTTTTTGTTACTTTATATGTGATTTTTGCACGTTTATTGCTATCTCTTACTATTTCATAATCTACCTTATTATCAAACCAACCTTTACTGTAATAATATTTTCTAAAATTATTTACGGTTTTAATTGTTTTCTCTTCATTAAGTATTCTTGGTGCTTCACCAGTGCGTTTTAACCAGCTATTAAAATTTTTCCTCGATTGTATTTCTTTATCAAATTGTTTTCTTGAAAGTAAAGCCGTTTTCCACTTTATTTTAGAAGTATCACTTAATACCTTCGCTTGAAGTATGGAATCTATATTTGGTCGCGCAAGATTATAAACATGGAGACGCAGCGGAAACCCTAAAAAGCCATCTATACCAAGATTTGTTTTTTGAATAATGATGTTATTTACCCGTTCTTCTGTATTAACCTTTCCATCTTCAATGATGGTATTTTTTGTAATTAAATGCTCGTTATCCTTTACGCGTTTTACAACGTTACATGAGCTTAAGACAAAAAGAATAGCTGCAAAAATCAATATATAACAAGAAGGCTTGTAATTATTAATTGATGATAAGATGCGGTATGGCAGTCTCAAAAGCTCTATAATTTTTTTGATATTGAATGTTATAAACAAAAATTAGTCCAAAAAAGGTTTACTTTGTAATAACGCTAACAAATGTAAAGACATTTTAATGTTATCAAAGAATCAAATAAAGTTAATTAAAAGTTTATCTCAAAAAAAGTATAGGCAACAACTTGGCTTATTTTCGGTAGAAGGTATAAAAGGCATTGAAGAGTTTTTAAACTCTCACTTTGAGTTAGAATCACTTTATACAACAAAGACTAAATTTAATGCGCCAGAATCTCAGGTAATTGTTGTTAACGCATCTGAGCTACAACGTATTTCTTCTTTGAAAAATCCAAATACAGCATTGGCTCTTTTTAAGATTCCGGAGTCGTTAAAGGTAGATACTGAAGGGTTAATAATAGCATTAGATGATGTTAGAGATCCAGGTAATCTAGGCACTATAATTAGACTTTGTGATTGGTATGGTGTTTCAGATATAGTCTGTAGTAGTAACACCGTAGACTGTTATAATTCAAAAGTTGTACAAGCAAGTATGGGTTCTTTGACACGTGTTAATATTACTTATTTAAATTTAGAAGATTTTATAGATAATCAGTGTAGAACTATTTTTGGCACTTTTATGGAAGGGGAAAATATTTATTCATCTAATTTGATAGATAAAGGAGTAATAATTTTGGGTAATGAAGCCAATGGAATATCTGAACAAATTCAGAAGAAAATAACTAAGAAATTAACTATACCGCAGTTTGGAACGATTAAAGAAACCGAAAGTTTAAACGTAGCTAATGCGGCTGCGATTGTTTTAAGTGAATTTAAGCGTCGTTCTATTGAAATGTAAAGTTTATAAAAACACCTCTAGTTTGCATTTTTGCTATGTTGCCTGTCCATGGACTATTAGGATCGGTATCTCTAATTATCTCATCATTAAAAGCAAAAATAGCACGTATTGATGGTGTAAATTTAAAGTATAGAAGGTAAAGATCTATACCAAATCCAAGTTCATAAAAAAAGGTGCCTTTTTTCATTCTAAATTCACCAGAACTATTATCGTCAGGATTATCTTGATTGCTAGATAGATTTAATGCTGTTGAAAAACCACCAAGAATAAAAGGCTTAAAATTATTTATGCGTTTTGTAGAAATTTTCAATAGTAAAGGGACATGTATATATGTAGATTTTACCTCTCTTAATAAGTCAGCATCATTAAATTCTGTTCCGTTGAAATAACTTTCATCATAACGTAAATTACGTGTTGTAAAGAAAACACCAGGCTCTAGTCTAAGATTCATAAAATCATTAATACGCATATCACCAACAAGACCTAGATGAAACCCAAAGGAGTCATCCACGAGAATATCTTTTAAATCTTCGTTATAATTAAATTTAAAGTCATATTGATTAAAACCAAGAAAATAGCCCCAGGATAAGCGCTTTTGATCAATATTATCAATGTTGTTCGCTACTTTCTCATTAGTGAATAATTGAGCAGATCCATTTTGAAATGCCAATAAAAATGCTAAAATGATTATGATTTTTTTCATATTACCCTTTAGATGCTGTATATATTGTTGCCACACCCATAGTTTGTGGTTTGTCTTCGACATTTATAAACCCAATTTTTCTTAAAATATTGTTTAAAACTTCACCATAAGGGAAAACCGAAGCCGATTCACTTAAATATTTATAAGCGACTCTATCTTTTGAGAATATTTTACCAATAGCTGGTAATATAAATTTAGAATATGTATTGTAGCCAAATTTGTAAATAGGATTTGTAGGTACTGAGGTCTCTAAAATTACAAATATACCGCTGGGTTTTAATACGCGTAGTATTTCGGCCAGCCCTTTCTCTAAATTTTCAAAATTTCTAACTCCAAAAGCAACTGTTATAGCATCAAAAGTATTATCACCAAAAGGTAAATCTTCAGAGTCGCCAATGACCATAGATATAATTCCGTCTAAGCTTTTGGATTTTATTTTTTGTCTTCCTACTTCCAACATGCCATCGCTAATGTCTAAACCAATAATTTCTTTAGCGCTTGTAGAAGTTAAATTAATTGCTAAATCACCCGTACCTGTTGCTATATCTAAAATATTTCCCGGACTCTTTTCAGAAACAAGTTTAACTACTTTATTTCTCCATTTTACATCAATACCGAAGGAAATTACACGATTTAGGCCATCATATTCTTTAGAGATAGTATCGAACATCTCTGTTACTTGAGCCTTTTTAGAAGCTTCACTATTCTTATATGGTTTAACTTTTTCAGCCATGAAAATTTTTTTGCAAATATACTGATTAGTTATAAGTACTTAAAGCTGTAAGACGTTTAAAGTTAAGAAGACTCTCGTTTTCTTCAACTTTAATCACTTTAAGCACTTCTTAGTATTTAACTTTAGTTACACTTGTAAGTTCTTAGTATATTTGCATGTCTATTTTAATAATAAACAATGAAGATAATTATCGCAGGTGCAGGAGAGGTAGGATTTCATTTAGCTAAATTATTATCTTACGAGTCTCAAGAGATAACGCTAATAGATACAAAGAAAGATAGTCTTACTTATGCAGGAGAGCATTTAGATATTAAAACTATAAAAGGGGACGCCACTTCAATATCTATTTTGAGAGAAGCTAGAATTGATACAGCCGCTTTATTTATAGCAGTGACGTCTTCAGAAACTACAAATATTACGGCCTGTGTTTTGGCCAAGCAACTCGGAGCGAAACGAACTATAGCCCGTATTTCTAATACAGAATTTATTGACGAAAAAGAAACCATTGGATTCTCTCAGTTTGGGATTGATGAATTAATTTCTCCAGAATCTTTAGCTGCTTCAGAAATTGAGTTACTACTTAATCAATATGGTTTTAATGATACCTATGAATTTGAAGGTGGTGCATTGACAATGTTAAGTTTGCGCCTATCTAGGACAGCTACGTTTGTGGGTAAAACGGTAAAGGAAGCAGCAGATATATATCCAGAGTTACATTTTATTCCAATTGCAGTGCAGCGCTATGGTACACAATATACCATAATACCAAGAGGAGATACACAATTTAAAGAAGGTGATAATGTTGTCTTTATGACCTCCAAAGGAGGGGATGAAGAATTGTTTGACCTTTCGGGAAAGGTTAAAGTAGATATAAAAAGTGTAATGATACTAGGTGGCAGTAAGATTGGGTATAAGACGGCAAGAGATCTGTGTGCAAGTAAGTTTAATGTAAAGTTGGTTGAAGGCAAAAAAGGTGTAGCTGAAGATTTAGCGGATAGATTACCAAATGCCTTGGTTATTTGTGGTGATGGCAGAAACGTAGAAATATTACAAGAAGAAAATATTTCTGATACAGATGCTTTTATTTCAGTAACAGGTAATTCGGAAACCAATATAATGTCATGTTTGCTCGCCAAATCAAAAGGAGTTAAAAAGACAATTGCATTAGTTGAAAATATGGATTATTATCAACTCTCTCAGTCTATAGGAATAGACACATTAATTAATAAGAAACTTTTAGCAGCAAATAATATATTTAGATATATAAGGAAAGGGGAAGTAGTAGCTATGACTAAGCTTACCAATATGAATGCAGAACTTTTAGAGTTTGTAGTAAAACCACATTCAAAAATTACAAATAAGTTAATTAAGGATTTAAATTTTCCTAGATCTGCTATTTTTGGTGGTGTTATTAGAGATGGTATTGGTCTAATTCCTTTGGGTAGTTTTAAAATTGAATCTGGTGATCGTGTCGTTGTATGTTGTCTACCACGTTCTATATCTGAAGTTGAAGCATTTTTCTCTTAGTAAGTGTACATTATGTCGCGAATGCATTTAAATTATAAAATCATTTTTCATTTCTTTGGGCTGTTATTGTTGTTTAATGGTGGTTTTATGATGATCGCTACTTTAATTAGCTTAATTTATAAAGACGGGGAAACCTTAAACCTACTTTCTGCAAGTTTAGTTACGCTTTTATTAGGTGTATTAGCTATGATTTTAACTAAGAACCATCGCAAAGAAATGAATAAACGCGAGGGTTATATTGTGGTTGCATTTGGCTGGATAGTGATGTCTCTGACAGGAACATTACCTTACCTAACTACTGAAGCAATCCCATCCTTTACAGACGCATTTTTTGAGACCATGTCAGGTTATACTACTACTGGAGCTAGCATACTAAATGATATAGAAGTTATTCCGGAAGGTGTGTTATTTTGGAGAAGTACGACACATTGGATTGGTGGCATGGGAATTATTGTTTTAGCTATTGCCATTTTGCCATTGCTCGGTGTAGGAGGAATGCAACTTTTTGCTGCAGAAGCTCCTGGACCTGGTGGTGATAAATTACACCCTAGAATAACAGATACTGCTAAGCGTTTATGGCTAATTTATTTCGGTTATACTGTGGCTGAAACTATCTTACTACAAGTTGCAGGTATGTCATTTTTTGACGCAATAAATCATGCATTAAGTACCTTGTCAACAGGCGGTTTTTCTACGAAAAATGCTAGTATTGCCTTTTGGAATGATAGTCCAGCCATTCAATATATCATAATATTTTTTATGTTTTTAGCTGGTACAAACTTTGTTTTAAGTTACTACCTCTTTAAGGGTAATGTACTAAAGATTGTTAAGGATGACGAATTTAAACTTTACTTTAAATTTATAGCAATATTTACAACTATAGCAGCACTTCTAATTTACTTTAAAGCAGATGTTTCTCAATCTTCTATAGCACATCCTATGGTCTTTGGTGAAGGAGAAAGTGCAATTAGACATGGTTTGTTTCAGGTCTTAGCCATAGTTACTACTACAGGATTTGTTACGGCAGATTACACAATGTGGACACCCTTTCTTATGGTTTTCTTTTTTGGACTAATGTTTTTAGGTGGTTCAGCAGGTAGCACGTCGGGTGGTGTAAAAGTAGTAAGACATTTAATCTTAATTAAGAATGGATTCTTAGAGTTCAAACGAGCATTACATCCAAATGCAATTTTACCTGTACGCTACAATACAAAATCTGTCTCAAAAGATATTGTGTTCAATATATTAGGATTCTTTATACTTTATATGTTGTCTTTTATAGTTGGTGCTCTTGTCTTTTCTATGATGAAAATTGACTTTGTTTCGGCAATTGGTCTTTCTGCATCTAGTCTTGGTAATGTCGGACCTGCTCTTGGTGATTTTGGACCAGTAAATAACTATGCGTCTTTGCCATCTTTAGGTAAATGGTGGGCTTCGTTTTTAATGCTCCTTGGACGACTTGAATTATTCACAATTCTAATATTATTGACCCCTTTTTTCTGGAGAAATCGATAAACAGCAATAGTTTTTTTGTTTAATACGTTGCATAAGTATATAATAATGAAATAATTATGCTAATTCATAAGTTCAAAAACTCAAAGGCTTATTTTATTTCATCTGTTTATAGTAAAATCTGTTTACTCAAAATAGACAAATTCTATCTGGTCTAGCTGATATACCACAATCTATTTTAAGTAACCTTAGTACATCTCAAAGTAATGGCCGGTTTATTGTCTCATTTTACAACATAACATTAGATTTTGTATTTCTCCAGATATTGGGTCTTTAAAATTTTATCTTTTGGTAGATAATCTTCTCGAATATCAAAATTTGGCAAAATCGCATAGTATCTTATTACAATTTGATCTCAATCTGGTATTTAAAAAAGACAAATAATTAAATTTTTAAGTTTTTTTAAAAATATTTTGAATTTTAGCTGGCCTATATTTCTACTGGTATTTTTTGGGTTTTACGGTGTAAACTCCCGATATAGTTGAAACACAGAGTGTAACATTTTTAATTATTGAACGTCTTATAAGCATAACCAATTAAATATATCAATCATGGAATTAGTATTAAATCAAAATTTAGAAACATTACCAGAACCCATTGCGGTAAATCATTTTACAACTCAAGGATTATTAAACTCTAATTACAAATCAGTTGTAAAGCAGAACTTTAGCAAGTCAACTACAAAATCAATATTTGGAATTAGACAACGCATAAAATCTTCTCAATTATATATGGTGAACCATACAGCTGTAATTTTAAAATTATCTGTTTTTGCCATGGTGTTAGTTGCCATATTTTAGAATTTAAAAACCACATATTCTGATCTTTTAACTGGCACTTTTAAAGAGTGCCTTTTATTTATGTTAACGCTCAATTAATTTGGATGATGGTAACCTCTTATATCTAATTTTAAAACCAAGAAATTATGCCATCAAATTCAATAAATATTATCAATTACAACAGGAAACAACTAGCTCAACGCGATAAGTTTGTTAATCGTCTAGGTGGTTATGGAAAAAATAGAAAACCTGAATATAACTTCCCTAAAGCATCTCCTAAACAATTAAGAGATATAAGACAGAAACTTAAAAAAGAAAATCAATTACTCTGGATAAAAATAATTGGGTTGTCAATTGTAATAATAATCGCTTTGGTTTGGATGCTTTTTGCATCATAATGAAAAAGCTATAACACAAAAGTTGTGTTATAGCTTTTTTAAATAAAGGCGATTGATAAAATTGATACTAACTTAACGCTAGTTTTATCCTTTTAATTGCCTCAATAATATTGTCTTGCGACGCTGCATAAGAAATTCGTATACATTCTGGATTACCAAAAGCTTCACCAGTTACAGTAGCAACAAGTGCTTCTTCTAATAAAAATAAAGACATATCAGAGGCATCATTAATAGTTTTACCTTTTATTGTTTTACCAAAATAAGCGGATATGTTAGGAAATACATAAAATGCCCCTTCAGGTTCGTTGGTTTTAAACCCTTCAATCTCTTCTAATAGACCCAATATAAGTTTACGTCGCGTTTTAAATTCATCAACCATATATTGCACGCTAGAGGCAGGTGCTTCTAGAGCTGCAATTACTGCACGCTGCGCTATGCAATTTGCTCCACTGGTGACTTGACCTTGCATTTTGTTACAAGCTCTTGCGATCCAATCGGGTGCTCCAATATATCCAATTCTCCAGCCCGTCATTGCAAACGCTTTAGATACTCCATTTACAGTGATCGTTCTGTCGTACATATCTTCAAATTGCGCCATACTATAATGACCACCAATGAAATTAATATGTTCATAAATTTCATCCGAAACAACATAAATATTTGGATATTTTATTAAAACATCAGCTAACGCTCTTAATTCATCCTTACTGTAAACAGACCCACTAGGATTACATGGAGAACTGTACCAAATCATTTTAGTATTTGGTGTAATCGACGCTTCAAGCTGTTCAGCTGTCATCTTAAAATCATTCTGAATATCTGTTTTTACTTCTACTGGTACACCGCCATTTAATTTTACAATATCGCTGTAACTGACCCAGTATGGACAAGGTAAAATAACTTCATCACCATCATTAAGCATTACAGAGGCAATATTAAATAGTGCTTGTTTTGCTCCTGTTGAAACAACGATTTGAGGTAGCTTGTAACTGAGATTATTATCGCGTTGAAACTTTGTGATTATCGCATCCTTAAGGTCTGCATAACCATCTACAGGTGTGTAACTATTGTAATTTTCGTTTACAGCTTTAATAGCTGCGTCTTTAACAAAATCGGGTGTATTAAAGTCAGGTTCCCCTAAACTTAGTCCAATAATATCTTTTCCCTCTGCTCTAAGCTCTCTGGCTTTTGCTGCCATGGCAAGGGTTGCTGAAGTCGATAGATTATTAATTCTATCTGAAAGTTGGTTCATGGTAATCAGTTATATTAAATATGCCATTGCATTATGCCATACTTGGCTTTTTGCCTAATTCTTTAAGTTGCTGATAATGCTCAGAAATAGCTGTCCAAATAGAATTATATTCGTTATATGGCAAACTAAACTCGTGGGCAGTTTCTCTTACTATTTTAGCTATGTTTTTATAATGTACATGGCTGATATTTGAGAATAAATGATGCTCAACTTGTCTGTTTAAACCACCAGTATAAAATTCTACAATCCAACTTTTAGGTGAAAAATTAGACGTTGTAAATAATTGGTGAATAGCCCAAGTGTTTTTCATATTACCATTTTCATCTGGTAACGGCATATCTGTATTTGGCATTACATGCGCAAGTTGAAAAATTACACTTAGAATCATACCTGCTGTATAATGCATAATTAGAAAACCAATTAATACTTGCCACCATGCATAACCTAAAGCTAAAGGTAGAACTACCCAGATTGAGTAATATAGTATTTTACCTATTATTAATTTGGTCCACTGTGTAGCGGGATTTGGGAAATCACCATAGGATAATTTTCTTTTAAGGTATTGGTAAGTTTGTTTGAAATCTGTTGTAATTGCCCAATTAACAGTCAATAGACCGTATAATAAGAAGGCATAATATTTTTGATACTTATGAATTTTCAACCATTTTGCATGTTTAGAAAAACGAATAATTCTTCCCGCATCTATATCTTCATCATGGCCTTGAATGTTAGTGTATGTGTGATGCAAAACGTTATGTTGTACTTTCCAGTTGTAATCATTTCCAGCTAATATATGTATGCTACTTCCCATAAGTTTATTAACCCACTTTTTACTAGAGAAAGAACCATGATTTGCATCATGCATTACATTCATACCAACTCCAGCCATACCTATTCCAATAACCATCATAGATATAATTTGAAGCCATGTGGGTACATCTACAGTTAGCAAAATAACTAAAGGTCCAAGTAATAATGTAAACATTATTATAGCTTTAATATATAGTTTCCAGTTACCGGTTTTTTTGATATTGTTTTCTTTAAAGTAGTTGTTTACTCGTTTATTCAGAGTTTTAAAGAACTTAGCCGAATCCGTTCTTGAGAATTTTAAGGTTTGTTTTGCCATTAATCAGATTTTTTTAGATATAACGTAAGGGATTAAAAAACATTATGACTGTGCCAAAGATAGTTAATAATTAAAATCGAACATATGAGAATACGATAAATTATACATGTTAAAATTAAGTATTTTTGGCAAAAAATAAAGTTATGGAGTTAATCCTTAAATATTTTCCAAATTTAACAGATATTCAGATTAGTCAGTTTAAAGCTTTAGAATGTTTATATAAAGATTGGAATACTAAGATTAATGTAGTTTCGCGTAAGGATATTGATGAATTATACCTGAGACATGTCTTACACTCTTTAGCTATCGCTAAGGTTATTTCCTTTGAAGATAATTCTTCAATACTAGATGTTGGAACAGGTGGTGGTTTTCCAGGTATACCTTTAGCTATTTTATTTCCTAATTGTCACTTTCATTTAGTCGATAGCATAAATAAGAAGCTTAAGGTTATAAATGCAGTGGCTGAATCAATAAAACTGACAAATATTAAAACAACCCATAGCAGAGTTGAAGCCATTGACGAGACGTATGATTTTATTGTGAGTAGAGCAGTTACGGCTATGCCAGAATTTACAAAATGGATTAAAGGTAAAATATCTAAAAAGCAACAAAATAAAATTAAGAATGGTGTACTTTATCTTAAAGGTGGAGATTTAACGGAGGAATTAAAACAATACAAAACAGTAAAGGCGTTTTTATTATCTGATTATTTTGAAGAAGATTTTTTTGAAACTAAAAAAGTTATTTATTTACCTTTAAAACATAAATAAAAAATAGCCCCTCGAAAGAAGGGCTTTTTTATTCAAAACATCTATTTAACTAAGAACTTAGCCGCAAAACTAGTATTATTTTCACTAGTAATATTTAGCAAATAAAAACCTGAATTTAAATTAACAGGAATTGTTGTTCTATTAGAAATAACCTGTGTGCTGCTAAATACAATTTTACCGGTAATATCAATAACATTTACGGTTGCATTAGAGTTATTGTTAGAGATTAAAACTATTTCATTGTCAATAGGATTCTTTTCTAACTTAAATTGAAGTTTCTCATTATTACTGATTCCTAATACAGGATTAAAGATTTCATCTAAAGCAAAAGTTACATTATTCTGTGTTAATTGAACATGTGGTTCGTTGTTATCCGGTAAAAATGTATTGTCAAAAGGCGTGTTATTTGTCGTAGCTCTTCCTGCTAAATCGATATTGTGAAACCAGTCGATATCATCGTTAGTAATTTCTAATGCCAATGCACTTACTGCTGGTATATAGCTAAATTTATCAATTTCTAATGCTGCAAGAAAATCTGCAGCTAAATCACCACCAGCAGTAATCTCTCCAGTTAATGCAGAAATATCAAATAATCCACCTGGTGCAGCGTCAACTCCATCAAAGTTTAATCTCTCTGAACTTGCAATAGATTCTACATCTGGAAAAACAGGAATTGGCGCGAAAAAACGACTTACTTGTGCAGGTGATCCAGCAGCTGGAGTCATATTTACATCTATTTCTACATCAATATCAACATTACCGAATGGCGTTGGTACAGATACAGGTATTACGGTACTAATTATTGTAAATCCATTACTAACAGTTGTTCCGCTATCGCCCATAGCGAAATAAGGATTGCCAATACCACTACCATTAATTATTGCAATATTTCTTGTGCCTTGAGGGAATCCATCGGTTGTGAGGCTATTAATATTACTGTCAAAAGTCACCCTAAATGGATGAGGTTCGGGTAATGTTGAATTAAACTCAACTAAACTCCCATCTGCCAAATGCGCATCTAAATGATCTATTAGTAATTGTCGTGATGCTGGTGACCTAAGAAGATCATCTATAATAGGCTGTACTTCTGGCACAGGATTGGTGTCATTAAATGCTAAATAGTTTAATTGATGTTGCAAACCAATAGGTATGTTGGCACCAAGATGAGGTACATCAAATGAAATATAGAGTCTCGTATCTGTATTTATATTTTCAGATTCCATATAGTTTAAAGCATATCTAGTAATTAAACCTCCCATACTTGGGCCGATAATCACATTTTGCTCAGGGCTATTTGTTGCTTTTGCAGTATTAATTACGTCAAGTAGCTCTACTAATATCATAGCGTTGCGTTCAATGAAATCAGCCCCGCCATTTACCAAAGTGCTACCTGCAGGAAAATCAGCTTCGTCAATTATCATATCACCATTGGTATCAGCTACATTGTCTATATTTAATAAAGAGTTGTCACTTAATCTTAAATATTCTGGAAAATTAAGAATTACAACATCAAAATCTTGAGCTCTAACTAAGTCTGCCAGATTATCATCTCCAGAAGTTCCTGTAAAATCGAGTAAACTATAAATACCTGCAATATCTCTAACATCTCCTGGGTCAAATCCATCTACAACTATTATCGGTTTGTCAAGAATATTATCGGCACTTAAAAAAATTTCATATTCACCTAAACCTGGATAAGTTGTAGTTTCTCCATAAGCAGATAAATCGGATACTTCAGTTGAAGTTATTGGTAAGACTTGGCCTGTTAGAAAAAGAGGCAACATTAATAAAGTATAAAAGTATTTTTTTTTCATAGCAGTAGATTCGAAATATTTAATGGAAAGATACAAAGTTTACATAATCATATTTGGTATTTAACTTTGATTTCTATTAAGTGCAAAAAAAATCCTTAAAAGTATTACTCTTAAGGATTTAGTTTTTCATAATTTAAATTTTTTAACCTAAGAAAGGATACCTGTAATCTGTTGGTGTTACAAATGTTTCTTTTATTAATCTTGGCGAAACCCAACGCAATAAGTTTTGAGCGCTACCGGCTTTGTCATTTGTTCCGGATGCTCTTGCACCACCAAACGGCTGTTGGCCAACAACAGCACCAGTAGGTTTATCATTAATATAGAAGTTGCCAGCTGAATTTTGTAATGCTTTAGTAGCCTCTTCAACAGCATAGCGGTCTCTAGATATTATAGCACCCGTTAATGCATACTCACTAGTTTCGTCCACTAGTTTTAATGTCTCAGAGAAAGCATCGTCTTCGTAAACGTATATGGTCATTACAGGACCAAAAAGTTCAGTGCACATTGTTGTATACTTAGGATTAGAAGTAACAATTACTGTAGGTTCTATAAAATAACCTTTAGATTTGTCATAACCACCACCAATTATAATTTCCGCATCACTATCTGCCTTAGCGCCATCTATATATTTTGCTAATTTATCAAAAGAGCTTTCGTGAATTACAGCCGTAATGAAATTGCTCATATCTTCAGGAGAACCCATTTTAAACGATTTAATATCCTCTATTAGATAGTTCTTTACATCTGCCCATATGCCCTTTGGTATGTAAGCCCTAGATGCTGCACTACACTTTTGACCTTGAAATTCAAAGGCACCGCGAGCAATGGCTGTTGCTACTTGTTTAGCGTCTGCTGTTTTGTGAGCCACAATAAAATCCTTTCCACCCGTTTCCCCAACAATTTTAGGATAGGTTTTATAGTTATGAATATTGTTTCCAATCTGTTTCCATAACTCTTTAAAGATAAATGTAGAACCCGTAAAATGTAATCCTGAAAAATCTGGACTTGCCATAACAGTGTTTGTAATCATAACAGGATCACCAAACACAACATTTATTACGCCAGCTGGGACACCAGCTTCTTCAAAGACATCCATAATTACTTTTGCGGAATAGACTTGGCTATCGCTTGGTTTCCAAACGACAACATTACCCATTAAGGCCATGCAAGCTGGTAAATTTCCGGCTATAGCAGTAAAGTTAAAAGGTGTAACTGCATAAGTAAAACCTTCAAGAGGCCTGTATTCAACTCTGTTCCATGCATCACTGGTACTTTCTGGTTGTTCCATATAAATGTCCGTCATAAACTGAACATTAAATCGTAAGAAATCTATAAACTCACAAGCCGCATCAATTTCAGCCTGATGTACTGTTTTAGATTGTGCAATCATTGTTGCAGCATTAATCTTAGCTCTGTAAGGACCAGCAATTAATTCAGCAGCTTTTAAAAAAATACCTGCACGTTGTTCCCATGGCATTTGCGACCAAGATTTACGTGCTTCTAATGCAGTAGTAATTGCATCTTCAACATGACTTTGTTCTGCTAGGTGGTATTCGCCAACACTATGTTGGTGATCGTGTGGAGGTGACATCGTTCTAGTATTCCCTGTTTTAATAGCCTCTCCGTTAATGTATAAAGGAACTTCAACTTTGCTATTAAACATTGCTTTGTAAGTGTCTTGTACTGCTTTACGTTCTGGTGATCCAGGTGCGTAAGATTTCACAGGCTCATTGACTGCAATAGGCACATTAAAGAATCCTTTTCCCATAATATATTTAGTTTTTTAGTTTAAATTTTGAAAATGCGAAGGTACAATATTTATAAGAAATTATTTATTAGAAACGTTATAGTTGTGTGAAGATTACATCTATATTTTTTTGTAAGTTGCCGTCTGAATTTCGACAATTGTAGTATGTCAAAAAATGATGCATTTATTTTAACCCTCGCTTATCCTGAAACAATTGTGTCTCATGCAGAAGAGTGGTATTCTAGGTTTTTACGTTTTCTTTTTGTAGGAAATAAAAAGCACGTTAGAGCTGGCCACGCTGCTTTGGTCTTAATAAATAAAGTAACAGGTGTTTTAGAATATCATGACTTCGGACGTTACATAACATCATCTCCAAATGGAAGAGTACGTGGAAGAGAAACAGATTTTGAATTAAATTTTCCAATTACTGCTATAATAGAAAATGATAAAATTCAAAACTTGGATGAGATTTTAAAATTCTTAGCAACACATCCCAAATTAACACATGGTGATGGTGATTTATATGCTTCAGTTTGCAATACAACAAATTACAATTTAGCAAGAACTCACATAGCTGATATGCAATCTCAGGGTTTTATAAGATATGCAGCTTTCGCTAAAATCGCTTGCAATTGTGCACGCTTTGTAACTGATACTTTAATTGCCTCGGTAACTGATTTGAAAATTAAAAAGCATTTAAAAAACTCTAAGTGGTTTACGCCAAGCACAATTGGTAATGTGGTAATTGCCGATACAGAAAATTTTGTTTACGTAGTTTCTGATAAAGGAGTCATTAAAGAATTTGATTCTTCGGTCAGTAAAGAAAATAGACGTCTTTTCTTAGATGTGCTTAAAGGTTATAACCCTAGTTTAGTTGGAACACTAGAGCCGAAAGAGAATGATGATAAATCTGAGCACGCACAATGGCTTGGTGGTATAGCTGCTGGTGCTTGGTTTGAATTGTATAGTTTAGACAGCAAATCAGAATACAGATTTAGACGTATTTCGCCATATGGAAATATAGATTGCGATGGGATTTATATGGTGAATGATGAGAGTTTTGATATTAATAAAAAATATCAGTTTGTACATTACTCTAACTGCTTGTTCTTTCAAATAGAACAAAATTCTAAAGCATATAAATTTGATTTTATAAAAAACCTAAAAGGCTAATTAAGGGCAAAAGGAGCACTTAATTTAAAAGAAGGAATATAAACTTTAAACTTATTAGTTTTGGTAAAATTCACCATGTTATAATGACCTTGCATTGCTCCAAAAGGCGATGTTAACAAACATCCAGAATTATAAGTATGAGACTCTCCAGGTTTTAAAACTGGCTTTTTACCAATAACACCTTCACCTTCAACAATCTCTTCATTATTTAAAGCATCTAGTATTTTCCAATGTCTAGAGTTGAGTTGGACAGAGTCCTTACTTTGGTTTTCAATAGTTACTTTATAACCAAAAGCAAAGTGCACTTTATAATTTTTATAAAATGTACCTTCAAAATTAGTTTCTACAGATATTTTAATCCCGCTTGTAACTTGTTGTACCATTAATCCTTGATAATTCTATGCTAAAGTAACATTATTTTTGAATTGAACCTTTTAAATTCGGTCAATTGACTCATATTTTAACATATGTTCATTTACAAATACTTCTAAGGTTTTAAAAAACCTAAGTATATCCTCCTTCTCTATTAGACTGTTTATTGTAACCATCCTTACAAATTCGATATCATTAAATTTACCGAACCCAACCATTAATTCCGAATTTTCATATAATGCCGTACATAATTCTTTAGCAGAAATTCCCTTATAGTTAAAACAAACTGAGATAGAGTCTTTAAAACTATATAACGTGTAATCTTCATTTTTATTAATATAGTCTATTGCTATTTGAGCCATTTCAAATTGTTTGTCTACAATCTTTTCTAGACCATTAGTACCAACTGACTTCCATAAGGTCCATATTTTTAATGCATCATTACGTCTTCCGCACTGCATTGATGTTTTACCTAAATTAAAATCATCACCATCGGTTTGGTATAAATAATCAGCTTCATTAGAAAATGAATGATATAATTGTGCTTTGTGTTTTGTAATAATTATTGAGCAACTCAGAGGTGTGCCAAGCATTTTATGTGCATTAACGCTAAATGAATCTGAGTGTTCTAATCCATTTATTAAGTGTTTGTAGTTTTGGCTAAAAATAACTCCACCACAATATGCACCATCTACATGAAGCCATAAATTATGGGCTTTACAGACCAGGCTAATTTCACTGATGTTATCAAATGCTCCGAGTACAGTTGTACCTGCGGTAGCATTTACAAAGAAGGGTTCAAAACCATTAGACAAATCCTTTTTAATCAATGTATCTAAATGATCTGCTTGCATTTCTCCTTTTTTATTAGTCTTTACAAGTCTTACTTGATTTCTGCCGATACCTGTTAAAGCAGCGTTTTTTGAAATAGAATAGTGTGAAGCTTCAGAAGTGTAAAGAGTCATTTTAGATAATACTCCGTCTGTTCTAATTGATTCATTTTTATGGTCTCTAGCCATAATCAAAGACATCATGTTACTCATAGAACCACCTGGGGCAAATGTACCATCACTGTTTTTTGGGTAGCCAGCTAAATCACAAATATTCTCCAATACTTTCTTTTCTATACCAACTTGTGGTCCTGCTACTTTATAGGTATACATGCTATTGTTAAACATAACAGCTAGTAAATCTCCAAGTGCTGCTTTGCCGATTCTGCCACCAAATAATTGATTAAAAAATGATCTGGAAGCAGTCTTTGGTGTACGCTTTATGATTTGTTTTAAAATTGTTTTTAAATCACTATCAACTAAGCCATTGGCTTGTAATGATAGGTCTAATTTGTCGAATAATTCTGAAGTTGGTATAGGTTGAGCAACCGGTTGATTTTTTTCAGCATCAAAGAGAATGTCGCATAACTCAGAAAATAAGGCAATATCGTTGTGCATTTCAATAAAAATTTGAGATGGTAAGTTAAAAAGAAATTTAGTCTAAATAGTGAAAAAACTTACAGAATTAATTAGATATATTTACTGAGGTTGACTCTCCATAACCTATTAATCTATCGAAACGTGCTCCTAGATCTCTGTAATAGACCAAGACTTTATAGTTGTTTTCGGTTTGCCAATAGTCACCACTTATGGCGCCTTCATCTAATTGACCTGTTTTTTTGTCTACAACGACATGCTTGTAGTTATAGAAACCCTGTTTTAGGCGCATACTAGTCTCGTATTTACCGCTTTCAGAATTAAATGACATTTTAGTTAATGGTTCAATAGCAAAAGCATTGAAGTTGCCATAGATGTGAATGTCTTTATCCTTTAATTCTGGTTGTAATAGAGAAAAATGAACCATTGTATAGTCCGCTTCAATATCAATATTTTCTACACGTTCATTTGCAGTAATTTGAAAGTTTCCGTTTAAATCAGGATTATATGTATAAGGTCTTCCTGTTCGAGGTGAATTAGTAAATAAGTAACTTTGATAAATGTCTTTTAAATCAATAAATTGAACACCAATATTAGAAGTTCTAACATCCCTATTTTCAAAATAAAGGTATTCATTACCTCCCCAAAATGCAGACTCGGTATCATACCTGTAGATAAGTTCATTTCCTAATGTGTATTGTGGTTTTAAGTCATCAATAGAAGTATTTAAATTATTATTCTGAATAATGAGAGTTTTAATAGTCTCAAGCGGATTATTAAAATTTATACTATTTGTGGCAATAACTAAATCAACAGATTGTTTTTCCGCAATAACTTTTACGTCTCTAGAGCGTTTTACTTTTGCACCAACATTAACCAAATCTTCATAAACCATAAATTTTCTACTAAACATGAGTTCATCATAATCATCGTAAATAGAAATCATATAATTTCCGCTTTTTAATAATTTTCGGGTCTGAATATTTGGTATTTGAAGTTTGTAATGCGAATAGACTTGATAGGTGTTAAACGAATTATAGTATTCTAAGATGCGTTGATTATCTAAGCCTTTTAAGTATTCACCTTTAGCTAAAACAGACGGAGTCCAATCAAAATTAAAATGTTCTATAACATAATAAAAGTCTTCTTCATTAGCGTTAAGGGCATCAAATTCTAAAATTAAAGGTTCACCCAATCTTAAAATAGGTAATTGACCTTGGGTGGTATTACTTTTAAACTTAATTGTTTTTATAAAATCTGGAGCAGCAACTTCTTCAACTTGAGAAACTAAAATTGTCGGTATTAGTAAAAGTAATAGGAGGCTGTAAAAGTTCTTTTTCATCATTAAAAGTCTGTAGTGTATAAAGGTAATCAAAATCTATGCCTAAGCATAATACTACTTTTTATTTAGCTCTTTGTTTATAATAGATAAGATTGCATTTGTTTGATCTAACATTAATTGTTGTCTTGTTATTCTATTTTCTTCTAATATGGATTTTAAATATAGATTCCCGAAATAACGGTTTTTTGAAAAAAAAGATTCAGAAATTTCAGCAGATTTAATTTGTCTTGGTTTATAATTCAAGCGATCTCTAAATTTGTTACTGGCTATTTTAAGAATAAAATCTGACGTATCGTCTATGAGTTTATCTAATATTTGCATTGAAATTTCATGATCTTCAAATCCAGATTCTAAATCTGCAGAAAACTGTGCTAACAGATGCCTTAAATCTTCATTTTGAATTAAATCAATTTTCCCTGCGCTTATTAAAGACTTGTAGGCTCCTGTAACTGGTTCTGCTCTATACCAAGATGTACCATAGCTAATTAGGTAATCTAAAGAATCTAAATTTTTATCTAAGTATTCAAAATCTTTTGGGTCTTGACGTTCATGAATGTCTATTAAAACTTGACTATAGTCCATAACTTTATTTTGCATCACCATAGTTTCTTCAATTCTCTTTTTTGAGTCTTCAAAATCACTATTTAAAGCAGTTAGAATTTTTACCTCTTCATTTGTAGCTTTGCGATTTTCATTCCAGGTATTAATCTGAAGAGCAATTAAAATTCCAATAACCACAAGGATGATTTCGCCTAGTGCATATTTAAAATAACGTTGTGTTTTGTTTTCGTTCAGTGTTTTTTTTCGGAATTTTCGAAATAATTTAATCATATCCAATAATAGCTAACGGTGTTTAAAGATAACTATTAATGTCTCAGCCTATCCATTTAACTTATTTATAACCACTATAAATAAAAAAGATGTTTTAATATGAAAAATATTTAATCATTAATTCGTAAATTTGCATCGATTTTTAGATAACTAATCTTTAATTATATGTCAAAAGACATCAGAATAAAAAAGGGTTTAGATATAAAGCTAGTTGGCGAAGCTGAGCTAGCTACAGAAAATGCTATTATTAGCAATTCTTATTCTATAAGACCTGAAGATTTCCATAGTATTATTCCGAAATTAGTTGCAAAAGAAGGTACGCATGTTAAGGCAGGTGAAACTTTGTTTTACAATAAGGACAATGATGCTATGAAGTTTGTTTCGCCAGTTTCTGGAGAGATTACGGAAGTACAACGTGGACCTAGACGTCGAATAGACGCTATTAAAATCAGTGCTGATAAGGAACAGAAGTACATTGACCATGGTAAATTTGATTTAACTGCTGACGCAGAAAAAATGAAATCACATTTATTAGTTTCTGGTTGTTGGGCTTTTATTAAGCAACGTCCTTATGATGTTGTTGCAAAAGCAGATAAAACACCAAAAGCAATTTTTGTTTCGGGTTATGCAAGTGCGCCTTTAGCCGCTGATTTAGACTATACTTTAGCTGGTAAAGAAGCTGAGTTACAAGCCGCTGTTACTGCTTTATCAAAATTTACAGATGGAGGAGTTCATATTTCTGTAGGAAGTTCAAATTCACCATTGTCCAATTTAGATAATGCGACTACTTACAAAGTATCTGGACCGCATCCTTCTGGAAATGTCGGTACTTTAATTAATAAAGTAAGCCCAATAAATAAAGGGGAAGTAGTTTGGACTGTTAATGCACAAGATTTGGTAATAATAGGTGAGTTGCTTTTAACAGGTAAATTTAATGCTGAAAGGGTATTAGCTCTAGCTGGTTCTTCTGTGAAAAAACCAAGATATTTTAGAACTAAAATTGGATCTGAAATCTCTACTATGGTTTACGATAATGGTGTAGAACAAGATGGTAATGACCGTATTATTTCTGGAAATGTCTTATCGGGTAAGCATGTGCAGCCAGATGGTAATTTAGATTATTACAGTAATGTAATTACCGTAATTCCTGAGGGTGATGATTACGAGTTTTTTGGCTGGAATAAACCAGTTTTCGATAAGGTATCTACTTCTAGAGCGCTGACATTTTCTTGGTTAACACCAAAAAAGAAGTTTGCTTTAAATACAAATACAAATGGCGAGCATCGTGCATTTGTAACTACAGGAACTTACGAAGAAGTGTTTCCGTTAGATATTTACCCAATGCAGATTTTAAAAGCTTGTATGTATCAAGATTTAGATGAAATGGAAGCTTTAGGGATGTACGAAGTTGCACCAGAAGATTTTGCATTAACTGAATTTGTATGTGTATCTAAACAACCACATCAAAAAATTATAAGAGAAGGATTAGACTTAATGCTAAAAGAGATAGGATAATGGGTTTAAAACAAAATTTACATAATTTTAAAGAGAAGAATAAAGACAAAAAATGGCTTCCAGGTTTTAATGCCCTTTTTACGTTTTTATATATGCCAAATGAGACCACTCATAATGGGACTCATATTAAGGCAGCAGATGATTTAAAGCGTACGATGAATACGGTAATCATGGCATTAGTACCATGTTTAATATTCGGTATGTATAATGCAGGTTACCAGCATTATTTAGCACAAGGGTTAATAGAATCGGCTGACGGAATCTTAGGTTCTTCTTTTTGGACCTTAGACAATTTAATTATTGGGCTTTGGAAAGTATTACCGCTTGTAGCCGTATCTTATGGAGTTGGTTTAGCAGTAGAGTTTGTATTTGCAATTATTAAAGGTCACGAAGTAGAAGAAGGGTATTTGGTAACAGGTATGTTAGTGCCTTTAATAGTTCCGATTGATATTCCTTTATGGATGTTAGCAGTAGCAGTTATCTTTGGTGTTGTTATTGGTAAAGAGGTTTTTGGTGGAACAGGAATGAATATTCTTAATCCAGCATTAACGATACGTGCATTTTTATTCTTTGCATATCCTACTTGGATGTCTGGAGATAAAGTATGGGTTCATGGAGCTGTTGAGCGTGATCAAGCGATTGCAGCAGGTCAGAATTTAGATGCTATATCTGGAGAAACCTTGCTCGGTGCCTATGCTCAAAATAGTTCTTTAGCCGGAATAGATTATTGGGATATGTTTTGGGGAATCATACCAGGTTCTGTTGGTGAGACTTCAAAATTTTTAATTATTATAGGAGCTCTTTTCTTAATATTCACCAAAATTGGAAGTTGGAGAATTATGTTAAGTACTGTTGTAGGAGCCTTAGTTATGGGGCTAATATTTAATGGAGTAGTGTCTGCAGAATGGATAAGTGAATCAAGTAAATTTTACGGATTAATGAGTGTTCCGTTTTGGCAACATTTAATCATAGGAAGTATACTTTTTGGTGCAGTTTATATGGCAACAGATCCTGTGACGGCATCACAGACTAATAAAGGAAAATGGATATATGGTTTCTTAATCGGATTTATATCTATTATGATACGTGTTTTCAATCCAGCGTATCCAGAAGGTGTATTCCTAGCGATTTTACTAATGAATGTTTTTGCACCAACCATTGACCATTATGTGGTACAAGGTAATGTAAAGAAAAGAATGAAACGTGTAAAAGTTAAAGCAGCTTAATCATGGAAAAAAGAACAGATAAAAATTCTTACACTATAATTTTTGCCATAGGAATGGTATTAGTAGTGGGAGTCATTTTAGCAGGTTTATTTGGTTTTACAAAACCACTTATTACTCAAAATGAAGAAATAGAGAAGCAACAAAACATTCTTTATGCAATGGGTGTTAATGCTAATGAAGGTACAAGTGCAAATTTTGTTTCTACCGAAGACGCGCCAAAACTTTTTCAGCAATATGTAAAAACACAATTGGAAGTGCAAGATGGTAAGGCGATTGAAAATGACCAAGCCTATCTGATTGATGTTAAAAAACAACAATCAAGAGCTAAGAATGGCGAAACTAGACGTCTACCATTATTTATTGGAGAAAAGGATGGTAAGAAATTTTATATAGCACCAATACGAGGTAAAGGCCTGTGGGATGCTATTTGGGGTTATGTAGCTTTGGATGCAAATATGGTTGTCCAAGGAGCCTATTTTGATCATAAAGGTGAGACACCAGGTTTAGGCGCTAATATTAAGCAACGTTATTTTATGGATGATTTTATAGGTGAGCATTTATTATCTGAAGGTGGTGCCTTTAAAGGTATAACTGTTGCTAAAGGAAATGCAGATCCTAAAAATGAAGATAAAATGGATAACGAAGTAGATGCTATTGCAGGTGCTACAATAACTGGTGATGGTGTTTCAGCAATGATCAAAAAAGATCTTAAGTTGTATTTACCTTACTTCGAAACTCTAAAAAGTAAATAATTATGGGAAAAGACAGTAGATTAATATTAGACCCATTAACGGATAATAATCCTATCACCATTCAAGTATTAGGTATTTGTTCGGCATTAGCAATTACAGCAGAATTAGAAGCTTCTATTGTAATGTCTATATCAGTGTTGTTTGTAATGGGAGTAGGTAATGTCGTTATTTCCTTAATGCGAAATATCATACCTTCAAAAATTAGAATTATTGCACAATTAATTGTTGTAGCCACTCTCGTAATTATTGTGGATTTAGTTCTTAAAGCCTACGCTTATGAGTTAAGTAAAACACTTTCAGTATTTGTAGGTTTAATCATTACTAACTGTATTATCATGGGACGTTTTGAAGCTTTTGCTTTAGGTAATGGTCCATATAGATCTTTTTTGGACGGTATTGGTAATGCTTTAGGATATGCAGTAATTCTTATTATCGTTGGTTTCTTTAGAGAGTTATTAGGTTCTGGTACTCTATTAGGAATTCCTGTTTTGGGAGACCCTATCGAAAAGACAGGATTATACAGTATTGGTTATGAGAATAATGGATTTATGTTATTATCGCCAATGGCACTTATAGTAGTAGGTATTATAATCTGGGTACAACGTAGTAGAAATAAAGATTTAATAGAAGACTAAAACTAGTTGATGGTTAATAGTTGGTTGTTGATAGTATTCACCAACAACTAATCACTCACAACTAAAAACAAAATATATGGAACATTTAGAATTATTTTTTAAATCTATATTCATAGATAATATGGTATTTGCTACGTTCTTAGGAATGTGTTCTTACCTCGCTGTATCCAAAAAAGTATCAACAGCTGTTGGTTTGGGAGCTGCTGTAATTTTTGTATTAGCAATTACAGTCCCTTTAAACTGGTTATTAGATCAATATATATTACAGCCTGGAGCATTATCATGGTTAGGCGAAGAATATGCTAGCTATGACTTAAGCTTTTTATCTTTTATTATGTTTATCGCAACCATTGCAACAATGGTACAATTAGTAGAGATTGTAGTAGAGAAGTTTTCACCAAGCTTATATAACTCTTTAGGTATCTTTTTACCACTAATTGCTGTAAACTGTGCCATTTTAGGAGGTTCATTATTTATGCAATCTAGAGAAATTGAAACCTTAGGTTTAGCATTAAATTACGGAATAGGTTCTGGTATTGGATGGTTTTTAGCGATTTTAGCTATTGCAGCTATCCGCGAAAAAATTAGATATAGCGCTGTACCTCCTGCTTTAAGAGGTTTAGGTATTACTTTTATTATAACGGGTTTAATGGCGATAGGTTTTATGAGTTTTGGTGGTATGCTTACAGGAGGTGATGAAGAAGGCGAACCTACCTCTGAGCCAACTACGGTATCTATTGAAGTAATAAAAGAAGATATTAAAAAAGAAGATGCTAATCTTGAGTCTGACTTAGAGATAGCCGAAAACATAAATAACTAATTGATGACTATGATGATATTAGCCGCAAATACAGTTGGAACAATAGTAGCAACAGTAGCAGCCTTTTTATTGGTGACGCTTTTGTTGGTATCTTTATTGTTATTTGTAAAACAAAAATTATCTCCATCTGGACCTGTAAAGATTTTGATCAATGGAGAAAGAGAAATTGAGGTAGCCTCAGGAAGTACTTTATTATCTACATTAGGAGGAAACAAGATTTTCTTACCATCCGCATGTGGTGGTGGTGGAACGTGTATTCAATGTGAATGTCATGTTTTATCAGGTGGTGGTGAAGCACTTCCTACAGAAACTCCACACTTTTCTAGAAAAGAATTAGCGCATGGAGCGCGTTTATCTTGTCAAGTAAAAGTGAAACAAGATATGGAAATCACTATTCCAGAAGAAATTTTTGGAATAAAGAAATGGGAAGCAACAGTAGTATCTAACTATAACGTAGCTACATTTATTAAAGAATTTATTGTAGAGATCCCTGAGGATATGGGTTACAAAGCAGGAGGTTATATTCAGATAGAAATTCCTCAATGTGAAATTAAATACTCAGAAATGGATGTTACAGCACATCCTACAGATCATCCAGGGGAGCCAGATAAATTTAAACCAGATTGGGATAAATTTGGATTATGGCCTTTAGTGATGAAAAATAATGAAACTGTAGAACGTGCTTATTCTATGGCGTCTTACCCAGCAGAAGGAAGAGAGATTATGTTAAATGTCCGTATTGCTACACCTCCGTTTGATAGAGCCAAAGGTGGATGGATGGATGTAAATCCTGGTATAGCATCATCCTATATTTTTAACCAGAAAAAAGGAGATAAGGTTACGATTTCGGGCCCTTATGGTGAATTCTTTATTAATGAGTCTGATGCTGAAATGCTTTATGTTGGTGGTGGTGCAGGTATGGCACCAATGCGTTCTCATCTTTATGAGTTATTTAGAACATTGAAAACAGGTCGAACCGTAACATATTGGTATGGAGGACGTTCCAAGGCTGAACTTTTCTATATTCATTACTTTAGAGCTTTAGAAAAAGATTTTCCGAACTTTAAGTTCTACTTAGCTCTTTCTGAGCCTTTAGAGCAGGATAATTGGAAAGTAAAAGAAGATATTAATGATGAGTCTGGAGATGGATTTGTTGGTTTTATTCACCAAGTGGTAATAGACCAGTATTTATCTAAGCATGATGCACCAGAAGATATAGAATTATACTTCTGTGGGCCTCCATTAATGAATCAAGCGGTTCAAAAAATGGGAGAGGATTTTGGTATAGATGACGAGAACATAAGATTTGATGATTTTGGAGGATAGAATTTCTTTAAAATTATAATCTTAGAATTACACATACAATCAATAGAAAAGCCAATATTCAGAAAAGAGTATTGGCTTTTTTGTATTTAAATGAGTTATTTTCTAGGCAAATTTTAAGCCTTTAGAATGCTTGTTATACTTAAATAATGCAGAGCAATCCATAACATTTGGGATTCCATCGAATTGGCAAAGTAGTGAAACAACTTCGCACAATCCATTAAAAAGAATAATTTTATTAAAGTTCATTTCAGGTTTATAACAGTGGTTCTTACCGAGTTCGTAACCGCAACTCCTTAAAAATGAATTTTCAATCTTCAATAACTCAATAGGCGTATATCCATTAAATTTCCTACCTAAATTTTGATGAACTAAACCAATATAATTTAGTTGAATAGATCCATGAATATCCGTAAAATGTTTCCAATTATCTTTATTATTTAGAATATTACCTACAGCACATTGCTTACAATCGTTCGGGTTTAGTGTGTCGTTATGAAAGGCTTTATATAAATTACTAATGGCATTATTAAATCGATTTGATGTTTTCATAGTTTTCTTTTTCAAGATAAAAGATAATAAAAAATCACTTATACTCCATAATCAAGAATACTGATGTAGTCTCTCCAATATTTAAAACCTCATGTGAGGTAATTGAATCTTTACTAAAGGTATATCCTGTTGGGACTTCAACCTCTCGTGCACCTGTATCATCTGTAATTCTAAATTTACCACCAGATAGTGTATAACCAAAATGTGGATTATGGTAATGTTTTTCGTGCCCAACAGCAGGTTCAAACGTACATTTGAGCACTCTTAGCTCGTTATTTTCTTCGATAACTTCGCAAACAGATTTACCTTTCCAACCAGCCTCGAGTGGATCTGGTAATGAGTTTTTATGCTCACAAGTAAATAGTATTAAGCTAATAAAGATTATGAAATTTATTTTTTTCATGTTATAAACTTAAAAAATAAGAGGAATAAAAAATTGAAACATAAGTATTAATAGTGCTACTGCAATTAAATTCAAGATAATACCTACACGAGCCATTTGATGGACTTTTACAAAACCACTAGCAAAAACTATAGCGTTAGGTGGCGTTGCCATGGGCAACATAAAGGCGCAACTACTTGCCATGGTTACAGGTATCAATAGATATAGAATAGGTATTTCTAGTCCGATGGCAATACCAGCTACTACAGGGGCGAGTACTGCAGTAAGTGCGACATTGCTCATTAATTCGGTCATAAAAAGCATTAAAATAATAAGTAATGATGCTGTGAATAAAATACTTATTTCAGCATTAGAAATTGTAGTTGCAACAACATCCACAATACCACTCGCAGACATACCTTTAGCAAGCGCTAAACCACCTCCAAAGAGAATTAATATGCCCCAAGCTAACTTTTGGGTATCCTTCCATTCTAGAATAAAATCACCTTTTTTTAAATTATGTGGAACAGCAAATAGTACAATAGCGCCCAAAATACTAATTATGGTATCTGTTAAACCAAGATTTGGTAATATATTGTTAATTAGAGTTCTGAATATCCATAGTGAGACAATAACAGCAAATGTTAAGAGGACTTGCTTTTCTTTAGGGGAAATTTTACCCAACTTTTCTAATTCATTCTTTATTACTGATTTTGAAGCATCAAAAACTAAATCTTTATTGGGAAATAACTTAATTAACACAAAATAAATAATTGTAATTAATGTAGCAGAGAATGGGACGCCAATCATCATCCAATTTAAAAATGAGATTTCAATATTATATTCATTTTCTAAAAGACCGATAAGAACAGAATTTGGCGGAGTTCCAATAACAGTTGCTATACCACCAGCATTAGCAGAAAATGCAATACCGAGCATAACACTTAGCGCAAAATTTTGATCCTTTTTTGTAAATCCGTCGGCATCATTGATTAGTAATTTAATAACAGAAATCGCTATTGGTAACATTACGACTGTACTCGCAGTATTACTAATCCACATACTCATAAAAGCAGTAGCAATCATAAAGCCAAGAATTACTTTATTTGGTGTTGTACCTGTTAATTTTATGATGCTAAGTGCAATACGTTTATGAAGATTTACTTTCTCTAAAGCAAGTGCTAAAACGAATCCTCCAAAAAATAAAAAAACAATTGGACTTCCATAATTTGCGCCAACTTCCGCAATAGGCATTACATTAAATAAAGGAAATAATACGAGTGGGATTAATGCCGTTACAGAGATAGATACAGCTTCAGTAATCCACCAAATAACCATCCATAAAGCTGTTGCGATGACAATATCTGCTTTATCAGATATAAATTCAAATGGTAATACTAGAAATAAGATAAATAAGATTGGTGCTGCTATTAGACCAATACGTTTGGTTAAAGAACTGTTCTTCATCTGAAGTAAAAATAGATATTAAATACGAATTATCAATATTTAACGTTTCAACATCTATGAAGAAAGGACTACTTCTTTTATTCCTAATACTTGTTATAAGTTTAATAGCATTTCAATTAAAACCAGTTAAGAAAGCTGTTGATAGAGTTGAGGCTATAATTAAAACATCAAGTCTTATTAATAAGGATAGCCTAACTATAAAATCTAGAGTCAATTTTCCAAAAGGTTACAAACGTATTAGTTGTCCTCAAGGAAGTTTTGAAAATTACCTTAGAAACTATAAATTAAAACCTTTTGGAAGTAAAATTATTAACTACGATCATTCCGAATACTTCTGGCAAGGAGGTCATATCGGAATTTTAGAAATTCCTGTGCCAGCAAATGGTTTACAACAATGTGCAGATGCTTTAATTAGAATCAGAAGCGAATACCTTTGGGATAACAATAGAAAAGCAGAAATAGGTTTTAAATTCACCTCTGGTCATTATTGTTCTTGGACAAAATATGCAGAGGGTTACAGACCAAAAATTAAGGGTAATAAAGTAACCTTTCATAAAACTGCAAGTGCTAATTCTTCAAAAGAAAACTTTTATAAGTATTTAAATTTAATTTATATGTATTCTGGCACATTGTCACTTTACAATGAATTAAAACCAATAAAAGCTAAAGATTTAAAAATAGGTGATATGCTTATAAAAGGCGGTAGTCCTGGTCATATTGTTATGATTGCAGATGAGGCTGTAAACGCTAAAGGCGAAAAACTATTTTTGTTATTTCAAGGTAATACTCCAGCACAAAGTGTTCATTTGGTTAAGAATCTAGAAGACTCATCCATTTCTCCATGGTATCAATTAAGAGATGACGCTCAAATTCCTGTTTCTAATTACACATTTGGCAGTGCTAAATTTGTAAGATTTAAATAGCAAGTTCGTATCTTTGTATAATGAGTAAAGCACTGACATCACAAGAAGTACATAATTTAGCTATGAACCATGTCGGTAAGGATTTAGAGGCGCGTGGTTTCGAATTTGTAGCTATTAACAGCAAATTAAAGCGACATCCACAGTTTGTATGTATTGATAAGAACAGCCAATATTTCTTTGTTGTTGTGCGTGCAGTAATTCTTCCTGAAAATCCTAATAATTATGATATTGTTTGGATGGAGACTTTCAAAAAGCATGCTTACGAAAAAGACGCAAAAGTATTATATGCTGGAGTAGGTATAGGCAATCCAGAAGGAGAGGACTTACCAATTTATTTAGATGAAGACTATTTAATTGAGTATAATGGTATTCAAGTCATAGAAATGAATCTTAATTAGTATGAAAAAACTACGCTTTGTTTTAATCGCTATGACTTTGGTGTGTTGCAAACAAGAAACAAAACAACCAAAATTAATTAAGCTATCTGGTCCTGTATTTGGTACAGGATTTAATATTCAATATTATTCAGAACAGGAGACTGATTATTTAGTTGAAATAAATAATCTATTTGATGAAGTAAATCAGTCCTTATCAACTTATTTAGAAGATTCTGATATTTCAAAATTAAATAGAAACGAGAGCTTTAATATAGATCATCATTTCGTAACTGTTTATAACGCTTCCAAGTCTATTTATAAAACTACAGAAGGAGTTTTTGACCCAACTATTGGTAATGTTGTTAATGCGTGGAATTTTGGAGCTGAAACCAACAAATTTTTAACTGATAGTACTACTATTGATAGTCTTATGCAATTTGTTGGTTTTAATAAATTGTCAATTACAGGTAATAAATTATATAAACCTAAAGACACCTATTTAGAGTTTAATGCCATCGCAAAAGGCTATGGTGTTGATGTCATTGCTGATTTCTTTGAACGTAATAACATTAAAAATTACTTAATAGAAATAGGCGGAGAAATGAGAACTTCTGGAACCAATGTAGAAAGTAAAAGAAATTGGACAACAGGAATATATGACCCTAATTTTAATGGTGAAACAACTTATTCTAAAGTTATTACTTTAAAAAATGAGGCCATGGCAACTTCTGGAACGTATAGAAAGTTTAAGGTAGACGATAACGGAAATCGATATGCTCATATTATAAATACTAAGACAGGTTATCCGACAAAGACTAACGTTTTAAGTGTCTCTGTAATAGCTGAGGATTGTATGACTGCGGATGGTTATGCAACTGCTTTTCAAGCCATGGGAGTTGAGAAGGTGACTGATTTTTTAAAAACGCATACAGAGCTAAAAGTGTATTTTATTTATGAAAATGAAGACCAAATGTTACAAACTTTGAGTTTAAATAATTTTCCTAAATGAATTTTGTGACCTATTCATATGTTTAGTGTCTTATAAGTGCTATTAACTACTATTTATATTAAGGTCGCATCTTTGTTCGTTTACGATGCGGCTTTTTTGTTTTCTTACTATTTTAGAAAGTCATAATTAGAAATTAGAAGTTAATAATTGGTAAATACAAATAGTATTTTGATTTTTGACAACTGAATTAATTATCGAGATGAGAATCCTATTTATATTTATTTTAACTTCTTTTGTTTATTGCGAGGCTCAATCGAAACAAATGGATAGTTTAACCAGAGTGTTATCTGAAATTAAATCAGATAGTTTGGTAGACGTTAAATTTCAAGAACTAGTAAATACGTATCGAAATAAAAATCCTAAACTTCATAAATTTGTAATATCTGTAGCCCAAAAAAAAGCTGATTTAAATAAAGATAGTAGTACTAATGCAAAACTAATGAGAGAGTTAGGTATCTACTACAGAAAAAAAGGAGACTTAGATTCAGCACGTATAAGCTTCGAGTCTGCAATTAGTAAGTTTTACCAGCTCTCAGATAGTCTTAATATAGCTAAAACAAGAATGAGTCTGGCAAATACTTTAAAGGCTCAAGGAAATTATGAAGAAGCTATCTTATCCTTTAAAAAAACTATAAATTTTTTTCAAAGAAATGAAGATAAACTTAAAATGCCACTATTAATTTCAAAGCTTAACTTGAGCGGTTTGTTTATAAATATTAAAGAATGGGAAAGTGCTAAAAAATATCTTTTAGAAATTTACAATGATGAGGCAGTAACAAAGAATGAGAGACTCCTTGGCAGTGTTTGTGTTAATTTGGTTACTGTATGTGTTGAACTTAATCAATTAAATAAGGCTTTAGAATATGGTCAAAAAGCTGAAAAATTGCTGGCAAACCCACTTAGCTTAGCAAACCTTAATAATAATTTGGGTAATGTATATGAGAAGCAAAATGAATTTACACGTGCTAAAACCTATTATTTAAAAAGTTTAAAACTCTATGAACAAATAGAATCGCGAAACGGTATTCAGCGTAGCTATAATAATCTAGGTAATGTAAACACCAAATTAGGTAACTACAAGGAAGCACAAAATTATCTGCTGATTGCAAATAAAATGCTTGTTGATGACAAAAATCTTCCATCACTACAATATAATTATGAAATGTTAAGTCTACTATTTCAAAAAAAAGGTGATTTTCAAAAAGCACTTACTTATAATCTTGAGCGAAATAAAGTAAAAGATTCACTTATGAGCTTAGGGAAGCAAAAAGCAATCTCAGATTTTGAAGTAAAATATGAAACAGAGCGGAAAGAACGCGAAAAGAATATTGCTGAGAGTAAATTAAAAATTTCAGAATTAGAAGCTCAAAAGAGTAAATACTTTCTCTGGGCATCTATAGTTATTATAGGTTTAATTTTAGTTGGATTTTTTAGTTATTACAAACGATTACAGTTAAAGAAGCAAGCGGAAATTACTTTAATAGAGTTAAAAGAAACACAAAAGAGATTGGCCATAGAAAAACAATATCGTGATTCGGAATTAAAGGCACTTAAAGCCCAAATGAACCCTCACTTTATCTTTAATGCGCTAAATTCAATTCAAGATTACATTATTCTCAATCAAAAGAATTTGGCTAGTAATTATTTAGGGAAATTTGCAGACTTAATGCGTAATTACCTTCATTTTAGCGACACAGGATTTATCTCTATACCAGACGAAATACATAATTTAAACCTATACTTAGAACTCGAAAAACTTAGATTTGAAGACAAACTTAATTATGTTTTTAATATAGATGAGTCTATCAATTCTGAAATTATAAAAATACCAACCATGCTTATCCAGCCCTATGTAGAGAATGCATTAAAACATGGATTATTACATAAAAAAGATGATCGAAAACTCTTTATTTCAATTTCTAAAATGGAAACAAATAAAGTGCAATGTATAATTGAAGATAATGGTATAGGAAGAGAGAAGTCGCGCGAGTTAAATAAAAGGAGGGCTAAAACACATAAGTCATTTGCATTAAAGGCAACAGAAGAACGGCTTGAGTTATTAAACCAAGAAAAGTCAGATAAAATAGGTGTAGAAACAATAGATCTAAAGGAAAACAACGATATTTTAGGAACTCGTGTTATAATTGTAATTCCGATAGTAAAGCGATAATATGAAGGCATTAATTATAGATGACGAAAAAAAGGCAAGACAGGTTTTGCAAATCTTAATTGAAGAAAACTGCCCTAAAGTCTCTAAGATTTTTCAGGCAGAAGATTTAATTTCTGGTGTAGAATTAATAAAAGATGAAACACCAAATATTGTATTTTTAGATATTGAAATGCCTGAACATTCTGGTTTAGAGATTTTAAATTTTATAGACAAAGAAGTTCATAATTTTGAAATTATATTTACCACAGCATATAGTGAGTATGCCATACAAGCGTTTCAGTTATCAGCAATAGATTATCTTTTAAAGCCTGTAAGACCAACTCAGGTGAAAGAAGCGGTAGATAAAGCTGTTGCTTTTTTGAGTCATACGCAAATAAATAAGCGTTTAACAGAATTAAAAGCAAGTCTCGAGGACTCTAATTTTAAAAAAATTGGATTGCCCTATGCAGATGGTATTAAATTTGTAAATTTTGATGATATCATTACTATCGAAGCAGATGGAATGTACACCAATGTTTCTACTCTAACCAATGGGACTATATTAGTGAGTAAACCTTTAAAGTTTTTTGTAGAGGCTCTTAGAAATATAAAAACGTTTTATCGTCCACATCGTTCACACTTAATAAACCTTACTTACATTGAGGAGTATATTAGAAAGGATGGAGGTTATATACTAATGGAAAACGGTAAGACGATATCAATATCTAACGAGAAAAAGGACGAGTTTTTACAAATAGTTAAAAACATATGAGTTTTAAAAGTTGAAAAGTAGGTTTTAGAAGTTTGCCGTCATTATTTTTTTTAAATGATAGCACTTTTGTTTCATAATTTAAAAACCAAATTTATTATGAAAACAAGATTACTTACAATGTTTTTTCTTGCGCTTAATTTAGCGTATGCTCAAGTACCAACTTCAGGTTTGCAAAGATCATATTTATTTACAAACGGAAGTCTTAATGACGGTACGAATAATGCTACTTTTAATCAAAACGGGTCAGGTTTAAGTGTAACTAATGACCGATTTGGCACTTCATCAAATAGCATTATTTTAAATGGAGATTATTTAAATAGCTCAACATTTTCTTTTACTGATATTTCAGTTGCATTTTGGATAAAGACCAGTATTAATGATACTAATGAAAGGACTATTTTTGATAAAAGTGAACGAACGATAGCTAACTTTTCATCAGCAAATGATTTTAAAAACGGTTTTTTTATTTATTTAAAAAATGGAAGAATAGGCTTTAAAAGCTCTCGTAGAGTTGTAGCAAACAACAATACCCAAGCTCAGGGCAATTTTCTAGGGAATCGTTTCTTTTCTGAAGTTATTGCAGATGGCGAATGGAAACATATTGTAATAACTATTGAAAAAGAGCAAACACAGTTTAATACAGCTCCAGGAAGAAACACATATCCATATACTTATAATTTTTATGTTAATAATGAATTGAAACAAACTTCTGTAGAGAATGTTCAAGTTGGTGGAATTTTTACAGGTAGAGATCTAGATAGACCTGTAGATTTTAGAGTTGCAAATATTGGAAATGGAGCACTCGGCTCTAATAACATATATCAAGACGAAATAGATGATATTTATGTTTATAATAGGGAATTATCATCGTCTGAGGTTAGTTTAATAGCAACAGATAATAACTTTACTTTTTGTACAGATCCATCACTATCAGATTTTAGTATTTCTAATATAGATATAACTTCTGCTTTATTAAACTTTACTCAATCGGGTGATTATGATATTGCATATGGACCTTCTTCTGATAATTTTAATACGTACAACGTAATTACAAATGTAACCACTAACTCTTATAATTTACAAGGTTTAAACGCATCCACAATTTATAATGTACATATAAGAAGAAATTGTGTTAATTCCAGTAGTTTACAATCTGGCTGGTCATCACCTTTACAATTTACAACAGCTTCAATACCTGTTTATGTTGATGCCAATGCGACAGGTGCAAATAATGGCACAAGTTGGGTAAATGCCTATACAGATATTAATACGGCTTTAAGCGCAAACCCAAATAAAGATTTTTGGATTGCAGCAGGTACTTATAAACCTGATACAACTTCCGAAGATAATAGTATTATCGTTTCGGCAAACCAAAAAGTATATGGAGGTTTTAATGGAACAGAATCTCTTTTTACAGAGCGAGATGTTGCAACAAATTTAGTTGTCTTTTCAGGAGACAGATCAGGAAATGACGGTAATGCGTTTTTAGATTTTGCAATTAGTCAATTTTCTGAGAATAGTCACAGAGTAGTTTGGGTTGCTGGTGATAATGTTGTTTTAGATGGCATTACAATAACAGGTGGCTTTGCAGATAGTCAAACAGATAGTAATAGACGCTCAGGTTCTGCATTATATTTTTCTGAGTCAGCAAAAAATGTTTCAATAAATAAGGTTGTTTTTGAGCGTAATCTAGCCTCTAATGGAGGTACTGTCTATGGTATTCATTTAAATACGCAGAATGGCGCTTATAATTACAATTTTTCCAATTGTATAATTAAAAATAATTTAGCTCGTCATTCTGTGGTAATGTATATGGCAAACCCTCGAAATATAAATAATACAATGACCACTACTTTTGAGAATTGCCTAATATATGGTAATAAAGTAACAGATATGTTATCTTACCCTACTTCTGGGTCGCCTTCTTCTGGTGTTAATACTTTATTTTGGTTTAGAGCTAATATTCAAAGTTCAAACCTTCAAAGTCGTTTTATAAATTGTACTGTAGCCGACAATACTTTTAATGGCTCTGATTTATCAAACCCAGCTGGTATAATTACTTCGTCAAGACTTAATGCAACCACTGGTGTTGCCATTTATAATTCTATTTTTTACAATAATTTAGAACCTAACACGACTTCAGTTGAGAAAAAGGTTGTAAATACATGGGGAACTCAAACGCCTCCAAACAATGTTATTGCAAGAAATACTTTAGATCCAGATAATTTTAGTAATTGGACGGACAAACAAAGCATACTTACATCAAATCCATTATTTACAGATGCTGCAAACGACGATTATACTTTACAGTCCATTTCAACAGCAATAGATAGTGGAGACAATAGTTATATATCTTCAAATACATCTACAGATTTGGCAGGTAATATGAGAATTTTTAATCTCGATGTAGATTTGGGTGTTTATGAATTTAATGCATCGTTATCAGTGAATAATATTAATTTTACAGAAGCAGATATAAAAGTTTACCCAAACCCAACTGCAGCTATATTAAATGTGAAAAGTCCTAATATTTCTTTAGAGAATATTACAATATTCGATCTTTTGGGCAAGGAAGTTATGAATACAAATCAAACTAAAATTAATGTATCTAATTTAAAAAGTGGTGTTTATTTAATTAAGATCAGCACAGACTCTGGTGTATTAACAAAACGTTTTATTAAGAATTAGGTTTTTGGTGAATTTAGATAGTGTTTTAAAAGAGAGCGATTTTAATTGCTCTCTTTTTTATTTATAAACCAAAGGAATTATCTCACCCTTAGCCAAACGATATTTGTCAATCTCAGAATTAGAAAGTTGGTCTGTATAATTAACTTCATCTACTTTAAAACCTATACTTCGAAGCTTATCAAAATAATCTCTACCATATACTCTTACATGGTCGTACTGCCCAAAAATTTTGGAGCGTTCTGCTTTATCGGTTATGGAATCGTCCTCAAAAGTGCATTCTCGATTTAAATCTTGCGGAATTTGAAGGATACCATAACCACCAGGTTTCATAACACGATATAATTCTTGCATGGCTTTAGTGTCATCTGGTATATGCTCTAAAACATGATTACACAAAATAACATCGTAACTATTGTCTTTAAAAGGGAGGTCGCAAATATCAGCTTTTACGTCTGCAATAGGAGATAGTAGATCTGTAGTAGTATAATCTATATTTTTAAGTTTTCTAAAACGTTTTAAAAAACATTGCTCTGGTGCAAAATGAAGCACTTTCTTTTCAGCCGAAAAGAAATCGGTTTCGTCTCTAAGGTATAACCATAAGAGTCGATGTCGCTCTAATGAAAGCGTAGAGGGTGATAATACGTTTGGCCGCTGTTTGCCATAGCCATAGGGTAAAAATGTTTTAAAACTTTTACTATCTATTGGATCTGTGAATTTATTACCTTTTAAAAAAAAAGCGAGAATAGGGCGCGCTATATAACTAAGCCTTATTAGTAAGGGCCTTGGTAATAAATTCAGAAAAAATTTAAATACTTTTTTCAATTAACAATATTAAATCTTTTCAAAAATAGATTTTAATTATTACTTTCTAAAGGTATTTCCCATTCTGTATAATAAATAGAATCTTTAAACTTTAATTGCATCATATGTCCGCCGTTTGATGCACGGGATCTTGCATGCCATAAGGTTACTTCTTTTCCTTTTAAGTCGTTTCGAAAATTTTCTAAATCAATACCGTTTTCTGCGCCTCGATTTATATAATAGAGATTCTCATTATTTTCTAAAGTAAAAACAATATCATTGATTCCACCTAAATAAAGACTGTCAACAATACCTGTTATCTTTATGCTTTTCTCTTTGTTCGTATTAACAGCACTTATTTTAACGATAAAAATAAGATATAATAGAAATAATAATGCTAAGCCTACTACTATACCTAGAGACCAAAGAATAATTTTTTTTAGCATATCATTTAGTTTATAATACTAACGCTTCTTGTCTAAATTTATTTTCTTTATCACTCTTAATACCAAGAGCTTCATGCACATAACCAAAAGTTGAAAGGATTTCTGGTTTACCATCAATTATAGCAATATCATGTTCAAAATGAACACTTGGTTTTCCATCTTGGGTAACAATCGTCCAGCCATCTTTTAATTGCTTCACTTTATGTGTACCCATGTTTATCATAGGTTCAATAGCCACTACCATACCTTCAATAAATTTTTTACCTCTCCCACGTCTTCCGTAGTTTGGCATTTCTGGATCTTCATGCATCTTTCTCCCTAAGCCATGACCAACTAGCTCCCTTACTACGCCATATCCTTCGGCTTCGCAATGTTGTTGTATGGCATAACCAACATCGCCTACGCGATTACCTGTTCTTAATTTATCTATTCCAACATAAAGCGATTCTTTTGTAACTTCAATTAATTTTTTGGTAGCGCTATTTACATTACCAATTTCAAAAGTATAAGCATGGTCTCCGTAAAAGTCGTTCATTAAAGCACCACAATCTATAGACACTATATCACCATCTTTTAGAGGAATGTCTGTTGGTAAGCCATGTACCACAGCTTCATTAACACTGCAAAGTAATGTTGAAGGGCAGTCATAAAGACCTTTAAAACCTGGTAAAGCACCATGGTCTCTAATAAAAGTTTCTGCAATAGTATCTAAATGATTGGTAGTTACACCTTCTTTTACTTCTTTGGCTAACATGCCTAAAGTTTTAGATACAATGAGCGCACTTTGGCGCATTAATTCAATTTCTTCTCTAGTTTTAACAATAATCATGATGTGCTCTAATTGGAGCGCAAAGATACTTAATTATAATAAGTTTTATATGTAGAAAAAACAGTAGGTATAGTTCTTTAAATCGATTAAAATTGCCACCATTTCTTTTTTGATTTAGGGATATTAGGTTCTTCGTTAGTAATTAATTGATAGACTTCTCCCCATCCTAGAATTCCGCCAATATTTCTATCATCAATAAATAAATCTGCATTTATTTTACGGCTTCTACTGTAGTCAAATTTTTCTTCAGGAAAACTAGCATTAACAGCGTAAAAGTCAATACCATTTTCTTTACAGAAATCTACAGCTTCTTGAAGTTTAGTACCACTGCGATAGGTCCATAGTATGAGTCTGTGGCCATCTTGCTGTAAGCGTTTTAAGGTCTCAAAAGCAAAAATTCTGGTTTTTCCAATTTTAGGGTAAGCGTCTTCTACAATAGTGCCATCAAAGTCTACAGCGATAAGTAATCTATCTTGAAAATTCATTTTATTAGGATCTAAATCTTAGGTAAAGTTACAATAATAACATTGTTATACAAGGCTATGTTGCGTCATTGATTCTGGCTTTTCAATACCAATTAATTTTAAAATTGTTGGTGCAATATCCCCAAGAATTCCGTCTTGTATTTCTGTTAAATCCTTATCAATTAATATGATAGGTACAGGGTTTGTAGTATGTGCAGTGTGTGGAGTACCATCAGGATTTATCATAGTTTCGCAATTACCATGATCTGCAATTAAAATTGTAGTATAATCATTGGTTAATGCTGAGGTAATCACATCTTTTACACATTCATCTACAACTTCACAGGCTTTAATAGCAGCTTCCATAACGCCTGTGTGTCCAACCATATCTCCATTAGCAAAATTTAGGCAAACGAAGTCTGTTTCTGCCTTTTCTAATTCTGGTATTAAAGCGTCACGTAGCTCATAGGCGCTCATCTCTGGTTTTAAATCATAAGTGGCCACTTTAGGCGAATTTCGTAATATTCGAGTTTCACCTTTAAAGGGTTTTTCTTGCCCTCCAGAGAAAAAGAAGGTAACGTGAGGATACTTCTCAGTCTCTGCCATTCTTATTTGTTTTTTATTATGATTCTCTAATATTTCACCGAGGGTCTCTGTTAAATTGTCTTTATTGAAAACTACATTAATACCATTAAAATTATCATCATAATTTGTAAGTGTTACATAATGTAATTTTAATTTATGCATGTTAAATTCATGAAAATCTTCTTGTGATAATACTTCCGTTAATTGGCGTCCTCTATCTGTTCTAAAGTTGAAGAAAATAACAACGTCATCTTCATCTATTTTTGCAGTTGGATTTCCATTAGCATCCTCAATAATTAGAGGTTTTATAAATTCATCAGTAACATCCTCTTCATAGTTTTGTAGCATTGATTTTAAAATAGATTTAGTTTTAGTGCCTTTACCTTCAACTAAAGCGTCATATGCTAGTTTTACACGTTCCCAGCGCTTATCTCTATCCATGGCGTAGTAGCGTCCAGTAACAGTAGCTAACTTGCCAGTCGTTTTGCTTAGATGCTCTTCTAACTCAGAAATAAATCCATAACCAGATTTAGGACCAACATCTCTACCATCTGTAAATGCATGAACGAATACGTCTTCCAATCCATAATCATTAGCGGCATTAAGTAAACCAAAAAGATGATTGATATGAGAGTGAACTCCACCATCACTTAATAGGCCTAATAAATGAACTTTCTTATTATTAGTTTTTGCATATTGAAAAGCGTTTTTTAATACGTCTTCCTCTTGCAGTGTATTGTTTTTAACAGCCAGATTAATTTTTACTAAATCTTGATAAACAATTCTACCTGCACCTAAATTCATATGGCCAACTTCACTATTTCCCATCTGCCCTTCTGGTAAGCCTACATGCAGACCATCGGTTCTTAAGCTTGCGCTTGGGTATGTTTTATATAGTCCATCTATAAATGGTGTCTGTGCATTATCTATTGCTGAAACTTTAGGGTCGGGAGACTTTCCCCAGCCGTCTAAAATCATTAAAATAACCTTCTTGTTCATGTTTGTTCTCTTAAAAAATCAAATATAGTATATCAATATTATAATAAATTCTAAAACTCAAAAAATTAAAGTGTTATCAATTGTTTAAGATAAATACACTTTTTTGTTAGTGCTAAATATGGTTTTGTGATTGTCTTAACAGATTTGTTTTCAAATTGTTAAATGTATGTTATATCATTTTTTTTAGTGTAACAGTTTAAAAGTTATATCGTCTATTTAGTATAATCAAAAAACAAATCAATTAATTTAAAAATCTTTCATCATGAAAAAATCAGTAGTAGTATTAGCCTTGGCATTAGGCTTTTCAATTTCAAATTTAAATGCATCTAACGAAATTTTAACTTCAAATTTTAGTGAAGTAATTGAGAAACCATATGAAGTAAGCCCTTTGTGTAAAGCGGTTGCCACTGGCAATATCGCATCCGTTAAGGCTTTGATAAAACAAGGCGCTGACGTAAATGCAAAGTCTAATGGTATGCAACCGATACATTATGCGGCAAAATTTAATCGCGTAGAAATAATAAAAGTATTAATTACTGCAGGATCAGATATCCATACCTCTTGTGATAAAGGCTATTCTGCATTAAAACACGCAAAAAAGACAAACGCAAAAGAAGCAGAACTATTTTTAAAGCGTTTTAAAAAGAAAACAGTCTAGTTTATAGACAATTATTTGAGTTAGTTAATTTATAAAGCGTCTTGTTAGTCTAGGACGCTTTTTTGTATCTTCTAATTGCCTCTCTAATTTTCTCTATACGATTTTCTGGATCTGGATGTGTACTTTGAAATTCTGGCGCACGATTTGGACCTGCAGCTGCTTTTAAGATTTCCATTACGCCAATCATTTCTTCAGGATTGTAACCTGCATTAATCATAAATTTCACTCCTAATTCGTCACTCTCTAGTTCATCTTCACGACCATTTTTAAGAAGCGTTCCATTTCCAATTTGAGATGCCACAGAACCCATGTCAATAGCTCCAGCTCCCATTATTAGTGTTTGCCAATATTTAGAATCAGTAATACGTTCATTAGAGTGTTTCCCTAATACGTGACCGATTTCATGACCAAGTACGCCTGCTAATTGATCCTGGTTTTCTAACTGAGAAAATAAGGCATACGTAATAAAGATTTGTCCTCCAGGAAGAGCAAAGGCGTTTATAGTGCGATCATCGGCTAAGAGATGAAACTCATATTTATAGGGTGTGTTTTTGGCTATACTATTATTAATAAGCTTATTGCCAACATTATCAACTGTAGCTTGGTAGCGGTTATCTGGGTGTAAGCCACCATGTTGTTGAGCCATACCAGGTGCACTCTGTAAACCAATTGCAATTTCTTGTTGTGGTGAGAGTGAAATTGCTTGAGTACGCCCTGTGTAAGGATTTGTTTCTTGTTGGCTACAACGTCTTATAAAAGCAAAAGCTACAATTGCTAAACCTATTAAAAGGCGGACTTTAAAATTACCTCTTCTCATAATGATTGTGTTAGTGTGTTCAATTTACAAAAGTTTGACACAAATTTTATTGAAAAGTCATTACTTTTTACCTCCATTAATTAAAATTTAATTGAACTGTAGTCTTTTTGAATTACTTAAAAGTTTTACTTTTATATCAATAAAGAGCGTTATGAGTTATCAATTTAAAATCATTCCTAATACAGATTTAGACCTAATAATTCCTTTGGTTTACGAGCTTAATGAGTCTAAAGTGAGTCTAACTCTTTTAAAAGAACGTTTTGATGAGATAAAGAATCAAAATTATGAATGTGCCGTTATTTTAGATGATGCTATAGTCGTTGGTGTTACAGGTTTATGGTTTTGCACTAGACATTACGTAGGTAAAGCAGTTGAATTAGATCATGTCTATATAAGACCAAATTATAGAAATCAAGGTTTAGGAAAAAAATTTATGGATTGGATCCATAATTATGTAAAAGAGAAAGGATGTAATTCTATGGAACTAAATACATATGTTCAAAATTACCCTTCTCATAAGTTTTATTATAATGAAGGTTATGAAATTTGGGGCTACCACTTTTTTAGAAATATATAATACTATTTAAGAAATCCTAAATCTGAGTTTGTTGGTATTTCGTATGGTGATTTATCATATTCAAAGACTCTGGCATCTAAATTACCTTTTAAAACTAAATCATCACCTTTTACTTCTATCCAGCTACCTTCTCTAAGTCCGATAACGGGCTGTGTATTAAAACTATGAAACTCTTTTATGCGTGTTTCTCGTGTTTCACCCATATGTGTGCTATTAGGTTTAGGGTCTAAATAGTGAGGATTAATATTAAAAGGTACCAAGCCTAAGGTTTTAAAACTTGGTGGATACGTAATAGGCATATCATTGGTAGTATGCATTGTTAGCCCACAAATATTGCTGCCTGCACTAGTACCTAAATAAGGTGTTCCTTTATTAATGGCCTCTTTGATTGCTATTAAAATATCATTTTTATAAAGTTGATTAACTAAAACAAAAGTGTTGCCACCTCCTGTAAAAATGCCTTCTGCATTTTCTAAAGCTTTTTTAGGGTTATCAAATTCATGTATTCCTTTTAATGATTTACCAATAGATTTAAATGTTTTGGCCGCGATTTTTGTGTAATCATCGTATGATATGCCACCTGGTCTAGCATATGGAATAAATAGGATTTCCGACGCATTACTAAAGTGTGTCTTAAGTTCATCTGTAAGGTATTCTAAATATCCACTTCCATGAATTGTTGACGTACTTGCTATAAGAATTGATTTCAAATTAAGATCTTTTTGTAAAAATAAAAGTAATTTATGACAAACGCTATTGTCTTTTTCAATTGAATTTAACAAAGATTTATTAGCGGTTTTTGTGAGATGTCGAGAATTAGAACGAACTTTATAAATCAAAAAACCAACATGAAAAATTTAATAATTACGCTTTGTTGTCTCTTTACATTTTCAATCTATGGACAAGATGTTGAAAGAGTTACTGTAAATGGAAGAATCGTAGTGTCTACAGCGGATAAAGAAGGGGTGACTGTTTACAATACTTCATCAAATAAAGGTACAATTACCGATGAGAATGGTGAGTTTGAAATTAAAGTAACACTAAATGATATTGTCGATTTTGGCGCACTTCAATTTAAAGATTTTAAAATCACTATTACTGAAGAAATTTTAGCCTCTAAGCGCTTAACTGTTATACTTGTAGAAGAAGTAAATAAACTAGATGAGGTGGTCATATTACCTTTTGGTCTTACAGGTAGTCTAAATGCAGATTTAGAAAATGTAAGGACGTATAATGTAAGCCTCGATTATGTTTATTTTGGGTTAGACCATATAGAGGATTTTGAGTTTTCTGCCGATTATAAAACTGAAGCAGATAATTTAGCATTTAATGAAAATAACCCTACAGTTGGTAACATGCTGAATATTGTTAATTTGGCTGGTTTTATTGTCAGCCAAGTAGTTGATATTAATGATAAAGGGAATAAAACAAAATCAGAAAAAGCCATAAGAAAAACACCTTTTAAACAGGCCTTAGATAAATATAGTGTCAATTACATTCATGTGAATTTTAAAATTCCTTTATCAGAAGTAGAGAGTTTTATTGATTTTGTAGAGGAAAAAGGTGTAGATGAGCAATTACTGAATGAAAATAAGGAACTACAATTTTTAGAACGTTTAACACAATTAAGTAAATCTTACCTTAAAAATAACATTGCAAAAGATTAAACTATTTTTTTTCGCTATTGCGTTTCTTTTTGTTTTTTCGTTAAATGCTCAGCGAAAAGAACTCAAGGGCCAACTGCTTGCCACTGATGATGTAGAAGGTATTCATATATTAAATAAGACAGCCATTAAATACGCTATTTCTAAAGAAGATGGAAGTTTTATTATTCTTGCTAAGGCGCTAGATACACTATTGATTTCTGGTTTAAAATATGAAAGCAAAGAAATTATAATTAATAAGTTAGAAGAAAATTCAGGTATATTTTCAGTTAAACTGACTGAAAAGATAAATGCTTTGGACAAAGTTATTGTAGGTAAGATTCTTACAGGTAGTTTAGAATCGGATCTTCAGAATTCAGATGCAAAAACTGATGTCAATTTCTATGACTTAGGTATTCCAGGTAGCGTAAAATTGCCAAAGACCCAGAATGAACAAAAGTTGCATGATGCTGATGCAGGTCCATGGGGTTATATTGGTTTAGGTTTTGGTGTTAATTTTCATAAATTATTAAATAAGATTAGTGGAAGAACAAAAAAACTTAAAAATATTGTAGAATTAGATGACCGAGATAGATGCATTAATCGTCTGCGAAGAGATTATGAAGCTATTATTTTTGAAAATGATAGTTTAGTTGAAAATTTAAAAAATGAGTACTTTTTGTTTTGCCAAGAAGATGAATCGTTTTTAGGCTTATGTAAAGAAAAAAATGAAATTAAGTTATTAGAGTATTTGCAGCAAAAACTAAAAGCCTACCGAGAAAATAGAGAAACGATAGATAAAGATTAACTTTGGAATACTTTTTGGAATCAACAAAGCAACAACAAAGACATATGAAATTAATACAACGCATTATTATTCTATTACTATTACCGGTTTTTCTTTCAAACAGTGTTAAGCACGAATATTATGTTAGTGTAACTAAGGTTGAATATTCTGAGAACCAGAAATCACTCCAAATTATAAGTCAAATTTTTATTAATGATTTTGAAAAGTTATTAAGAGAACGCTATGATGAGAATATAACTTTGGCAGAAGATGACGAACCAGAAACTGTAGACGTTTACATAAAACGTTATTTATCCGATAAATTAAAAATTAAAGTTAATGAAGCTGATGTTAATTTTAAGTTTATTGGCAAAGAATATAAAGATGACATCACATATTGTTACTTGGAAATAGAAAACATATCTAATATAAAGTCAATGGAGGTCACTAACAGAACTCTTTTCGATGTAATCCCTGAACAACAGAATATTGTTAGGCTCAAGCTTTTAGGAAAAAACAGAAGTTTTTTATTACTTCCAGACAATGATAAATGCATGTTAAACTTTAATTAAAAATATGTTAAAACCATGTGAAATGGCTATTTTAGACAAGATTTTTAATAAATATTATCTGTACGAAACATTCTAATTACATAAGTCTTAATAAGCAGTGATTTTTAGTGGTTTCATGATATCTTAAAAAATAACACTAACTCATGAAAATTTTAAAGTATTTCTTATGCGCTTTTTTATTTGTTTCTGCGAGTACTTATGCTCAAAATGAAATAAAACCAGAGCGTAAACCTGGTCACACCAATCAAAACAAGTTTAAACAATTGTATGACGAGTTTTCTACTCCAAATATGTTTAGAACAGGTTCTGGTGCTCCTGGTCCAGGCTATTACCAACAACAAGCAGATTACAAAATGGATATTGAAATCGATGATGTAAATGCAAAGTTGTACGGTAATGAAACAATTACGTATACAAATAATTCACCAGATGAATTGAAATACCTTTGGGTACAATTAGATCAGAACATGCGTTCTAAAGATTCTAAAACCCCTTTTATTAGCAGTTCTGGGATTGGTCCAGCAACATCAGCCTCTAGAGCCACGAGTTCTTATCTAAAAGATAGATTTGATGGTGGATTTAATATTGAGCATGTTAAAGATGTTAATGGAAAAGATTTACCTCATATGATTAATCGCACAATGATGCGAGTTGAGTTACCTAAAGCAATGAATAAGGGTGATAAATTCTCATTTAATATCAAATGGTGGTATAACATTAACGATCATGTAAAAGATGGTGGTCGTTCAGGTTATGAATACTTTGAAGAAAATGATAATAGAATCTATGTGATGGCTCAATTTTATCCTCGTATGGCTGTATATAATGACGTAGAAGGATGGCAAAATTCTCAGTTTTGGGGACGCGATGAATTTGCGTTGCCTTTTGGAGACTTTGATGTTAATATAACAGTACCTGCAGATCACATATTAGATGGTACGGGATACTTAACCAATAGAGATGAGGTTTTTACTAAAGACATGATGAAGCGTTATAATCAAGCTAAGAAGTCTTTTGATAAACCAGTAATGATTGTTACCCAAGCGGAAGCTGAGAAGACTGAGAAATCTAAAAGTTCTAAGAAAAGAACATGGAAATTATCAGCACAAATGGTACGTGACTTTGGTTTTGCAACATCTCGTAAATTTATTTGGGATATGATGGCTGTTAAAATTGGTGACAGAGATGTTATGGCAGTTTCTATGTATTCTAAAGAAGGCAATCCTTTATGGGAACAATGGTCAACAAGAACTGTTGCAAGTACGCTTAAATCATACTCTCGTATGACATTTGATTATCCTTATCATAAGGCAATATCTGTACATGCACCAATGGGAATGGAATATCCAATGATTTGTTACAATTTTGGTCGCCCAGACAAAGAAGGTAATTACTCAGACAGAACTAAATACGGAATGATAAGTGTAATTATCCATGAGGTAGGTCATAATTTCTTTCCAATGATTGTAAATAGTGATGAGCGCCAATGGACTTGGATGGATGAAGGTTTAAATACATTTGTTCAATATGTTGCAGAACAAGATTTTGGTGAGTGGAATCCAACAGCATTATCTCCAAACGATAAAGCATACCCTTCACGAAGAGGGCCAGCAAAAAATATTGTGAGATATATGGGAGGTAACCAAGACTATATTGCACCTATTATGACAAAAGGTTTAAATACCTATCAATTTGGTAGCAATGCATATAGTAAACCAGCTACAGGTTTAAATATTTTAAGAGAAACAGTAATGGGCAGAGACTTATTTGATTATTCTTTTAGAGAATATGCTAACCGTTGGATGTTTAAACACCCAACTCCGGAAGATTTTTTCAGAACGATGGAAGATGCTTCTGCTGTTGACTTAGATTGGTTTTGGAGAGGATGGTTTTATACTACCGATTATACCGATATCGGAATCAAAGAAGTAAAGAAGTATGCTGTAACTAATAAGCCTAATGAAAATGGTAAAAAATTAGCAGCACGTTATAATATGGATCCTAACGCTTTAGTTTATTTTATTGGTGAAGGTGATGAAGGATATGACGATGCGATGAAAAGTGGATCATCTATTGACGATTTGCCTACGGTAAAAGAGTATATTATGGACAATTTTACTCCAGATGAACAAAAGGCAATGAAAAAGTCACCAAAGTATTTTTACAATGTAACTTTTGAGAAGCCAGGTGGTCTTGTAATGCCTTTAATTGTTCAATATGAGTATGCAGACGGTTCAAAAGAAAAGGTGACTTATCCTGCTCAAATCTGGAGATTTAATGATAAGGAAGTAAGTAGAGCAGTGGCGAGTGAAAAAGAGATTGTTTCTATTACTATAGATCCTGATTTAGAGACAGCAGATGTAGATACCTCTAACAATGCTTGGCCTAGAGAAGTAAAAGAAAATGATTTTGATAAGTTTAAGAATAAAGTAAAAAACTAATCAAATAAATTAAAAATAAAAAAAAGCCTACTTTAACGAGTCGGCTTTTTTTATTACATAAAGTCACTCTATATTTGCACTGTGATATATTTATCAACTTTTTTATTTATCGGTGGTACCGAAATCGTATTTATACTCTTTATAGTAGTATTGGTTTTTGGTGCTGATAAGTTGCCTGAAGTAGCTCGAGGTTTGGGCAAAGGAATGCGTACATTAAAAGATGCAACCAATGATATAAAGCACGAAGTAACAAAAAGTGCTAAAGAGAATAATATTATAGATACAGACGTCGCCAAGGATATACAAGAGGAAATTAATAAAGTAAAAGATGATTTAGGCGATTTTACGGGTTCCGTAAAACGAAAACTGTAATTATAACTTTCTACTTATTGTTAAACCATCTCTTATTGGTAAAACAACGGTTTCAATGCGCGGATCATTTTTAAGTAATGTATTGTAGTCTAAAACCGCTTTAGTAGATTTGTCTTTTTCATTGAGAGATTCTATCACTTTTCCATGCCATAACACATTATCTGAAAGAATTATACCACCAGAATTAAGTTTATCAATAATAAGATGAAAATAGTTAGAGTAGTTTGGTTTGTCAGCATCAATAAACACCAAATCAAATGTTTTATTAATTGTAGGTATAATTTCTAGTGCATTACCCAAATGCTGAATGATGTTATTACCATATTTCGATTTATTAAAATACTTTCTTTGAAAGTCAATAAGCTCCTCATTAATATCAATAGTATTAATTTCACCATCTTTATATAGTCCCTCCGCCAAACAAAGTGTAGAATAACCCGTGAAAGTCCCTAGTTCTAATATAGATTTTGGTTGTATTAATTTAGAAATCATGCTTAAAACTCTACCTTGGTAAGGTCCACTTAGCATTATTGGTTGTAGAACTTTCTGATAGGTTTCTCGTGTTAATTCCTGCAATAACTTTGGTTCTTGTTCGGAGTGATCTACAATATAGTTGTCTAGTTTTTCAGGTAAAAAGTACATTCTTATGTCAGGTCGAGCGCAGTCGAGACCTATTTATTTATTAAAGTCTAAATACCTCTCGACTGCGCTCGAGGAGACATTCTTATCCTAAAATTCTATTTACCAATTTTTTTTTGGCAGCTTCGTCATCACCACAAAGCCATTGTATAACATTATCTTCCCAGATAGCATCGCGTTCGTTTTTAGAAATGATATCTCTATCCATGGCCAAGTCTAATATTTTACCGGGATAAGAAGATTGTTTTTCACTTTCCATCTCTCCCAAAGGATATGGATCGTCTAATCCCATTAGTACTTGTTTTGAGCCTTGGTTTTTAATTAATAGTTCTAAACCACCAGTATCGTGCACTAAAGTATCGAAGAAGATATTTTTATGACCTACCGCTTGCCTCGGATGACTTTTGTCTTCAAATAAATCTGGTCGCCCATCAAATCCTTGAATTCGTCTCCCCAAATTTATTTGAGCTAATTGGCCACCGTGTGCAAAGCAAACACGCATGTTCTTATATTTTTCGTAATAACCATTAAGGGTTAAAAAATGATAAGCATCCGCACATTGTGCAAGCATCCATATCAAATGAAAACGCCAAGATGTGTTTTCTAGTTTTATAAATTTTTCTCCATCATAAGGATGAACCTCTACTGCGAGATTATATTTATCAGCAAGCTCAAAAATAGGCTCATTTTCTTCGTCAAAAATGCAACGCCATGTACCTATGGTATCCATGTAGTGCGTCGGTAAGCAAAGTAGTTGCATACCTAATTCTTCTACACAACGTTCAATTTCCCAGCATGCTCCGCGAACAAAACCAGGATGTACTACAAAACCACAAGTAAATTTACTTGGATTTTCATTTTGAATACGTGCATTAAAATCATTCTGAAAACGTAACGCTTGTTTCATCTCTTCGAGACGTAAACCATTTCCGTAAAGTTGTGACAAGTTTAAAACAACTGCATGGTCAATTTTAAAGTGTTCCATCCAAGCCAATTTTTCATCCAAGAAAAAGCTAGAATCTGTAATTGGTCTATTCCAATCTTTTTGAAGCATAAACTTTCGGTCTTTATCTACCCAAAAGATACCCTTATCTTTCATAAATTCAGGAATTTCCTCAGGATAGGGAAGAAGGTGAGAGTGACCGTTTATTCTTAATTTTCGTTTAGTCATCAAGCTGAACTTTTTTAGGTGGTTGCATTACCTCTCCACAGTTAGGGCAGCTACGCTTATCTTTGTCGCCATAGTAATTATCGAATATAACAGGCATATCAGTTTCTATATTTTCAACAGTGAAGTCTTCTTCATATAATTTTGTAGTACAGTTTTCACAAAACCATAATAATGCATCTTGTACTCCTTTATCTCTTGGGTATTCAATAACCAAACCAACTGTATTAGCTCCACGTTGAGGTGAATGTGGTACTTTAGGAGGTAATAAAAAAATCTCACCCTCTCTAATATGAATGTCTTTAGGTGTGCCTTTGTCAATGACCTTTAATATTATATCTCCTTCAACTTGGTAGAAAAATTCTGGTGTTTCGTTATAATGATAGTCTTTTCTACTATTAGGTCCACCAACGACCATAACAATAAAATCACCATCTTTCCACACTACCTTATTGCCAACTGGTGGCTTTAGTAGATGACGGTTTTCTTCTATCCATGCTTTAAAATTTATAGGTGGGAATAATTTACTCATTATGCTTCTATTTTGTCATTCCTGCGAAGGCAGGAATCTGTAGTTATTATTTTTTAAATTTGAATTCCAGCCTTTGCAGGAATGACAAGATCTAAAGTTACAAACTTTTTGTTCGTCCGCCATCAACCGGAAGGTTAATTCCGTTTATATAAGCAGCACGTTCACTTGCTAAAAATGTAATAGCATCTGCCAATTCTTCGGGCTTTGCAAAGCGTTTAGCAGGTACAGCATTCTTCATAGCATTTGATGCTTCGTCTACTGATTTACCTGTTTTTACTGATTTATTTTTAATGATTTGCGTAAGTCGTTCTGTACCAGTGGCTCCAGGAAGTACATTGTTTACAGTAACACCAAATTCTCCTAGCTCATTAGCTAATGTTTTACTCCAATTTGCAACTGCACCACGAATGGTATTGCTCACGCCTAGTCCATCTAACGGCTGTTTTACTGAAGTAGAAATAACATTAATAATACGTCCATATGTTTGGTCTTTCATAAAAGGAACAACCGCCTGTACTAATACATGATTACATTTTAAATGTTGGGTAAAGGCGTTTTCAAATTCTTCAACTTTAGCAGAAAAAACAGGCCCACCTGCAGGTCCACCAGTGTTATTTATTAGAATATGAAAACCATGATGTGATTTAATATAAGATTCAACTTTTTCTTTTAATTCACTTGGATTTGAAAAATCAGCTACAATATAACTGTGATTTCTGTGTTGAGGTAATTCTGCAAGCACCGCTTTAAGCTTTGCTTCATTTCTTGCAACTAAAGTAATTATTGTACCTTCTTCAGCTAAAGCTAAAGCTGTTGCTTTACCGATACCAGCAGTACTGCCACAAACTAAAGCATATTTATTATTTAATTCTAAATTCATTTTACTTAGCGAGTTTAAAACTGTTAAGGATTTGGTCGCCAACCTGTATATACGTATCAAACTCTGCGGTTGTAGATGAAAACGTTAAAACATATGCAGTTCCGCTATATAATAGAAATACCTGCTTGAATTTTAATATCATACCATTACCGAAATCCGCAGACCAGATAGCAGCTTTTGCTTCCCATCCATTAAGTTTAATAGTGTCGACAGATATAACTTTTGCACTTGGAATTTGTGCCGTAATTTGATCTATTGAAATTTTAGAATATTCATCAAGAGATAATGTTTGTCCGTTTAAATTTTCTAGTGTTAGGTTTATGTTTTCTCTAAATTTATCCTCGTTTTGTGATTTTTCATCAGACAATAATAAAAATTGCATCGACGGTTGAGGTTTCTTTTCACTAGATATCCAGTCTGTGGGATAGCTAATTGCATAGTTTTCTTTTTCTAAGGTTTCCCAATTTTCTTGTGCAAATAGAGATAAACTTATAAAAAGCAGCAGTAGGGTTGAGATTTTAGTTTTCATAATATTTTTGTTTTGGGTTTATACTTGAGTTTAAAAGATACTGAATCAAGTTCAGCATGACAACTACTTGTTAATATTTTATACAGATATTTTTTGCCTCAGTAAAAAAGCGTAATGCTTCAAAACCACCTTCACGACCAACCCCTGAAGCTTTTACACCACCAAATGGTGTTCTTAAATCGCGCATCATCCAAGTATTTACCCAAACAATACCTGCTTGTAGTTGATTGCTTAGTCTCATGGTACGTTTTAAGTTGTTAGTCCAAAGGGTTGCTGATAAACCGTATTTTACTTTGTTTGCCATTTCAAGCACTTCGTCTTCATTATTAAATGGCATTATAGTAACCACTGGTCCAAAAATTTCTTCTTGGTTAACTCTGCATTCATCGTTAGGTACTTCGATGACTGTAGGCTCTAAATAATAACCATTTTCATAGCCCTTAATTTTAACTTCATTTCCGCCACATAGCACAGTGCCGTTTTCTTCTTTGGCTATTGTAATATAGTCTTTTACTTTTTCAAGATGTGGTTTTGAAACTAGTGCTCCTATATTAGTTTCTTTTTCTGAAGGATGACCAACTTTTAGTGTTCTTACTTTGGCTACAAAATCTGTTTTAAATTTCTCATAGATTGAAGCTTCTACAAAAATACGGCTTCCGCATAAGCAAATCTGTCCTTGATTTGCAAATGACGAACGCACTGTTGTATTTAGCATATCCTCGTAATCACAGTCTGCAAAAATGATGTTTGGATTTTTTCCGCCTAATTCTAAGGATAGTTTTTTAAATAATGGCGCAGCGACTTTTGCAATATGTGCTCCGGTTGCTGTACCACCTGTAAAGGAAATCGCTTTAATGTCTGGATGTTCTACTATGGCTTGCCCTGTTGTTGTGCCTAAGCCATGGACAATATTTAAAACACCTTTTGGCAGACCTGCTTCAATACATAGTTCTCCCAAAAGGAAAGCGGTCATTGGTGTAACTTCGCTTGGTTTTGCAACAACACAATTACCTGCGGCCAATGCAGGTGCAATTTTCCAAGTAAAGAGATAGAGTGGAAGGTTCCAGGGACTAATACAACCCACAACTCCTATAGGCTGACGCAACGTATAATTAATTGCATTTTGTCCAACGGATTCATGGCTTTCACTCGCAAATTGAGTAATTGCATTACCAAAGAATCTAAAGTTACTCGCGGCTCTAGGTATATCAATCGCTTTAGCTAAGGAAATAGGTTTGCCATTATCTAAGCTTTCAGCCTCTGCAAACTGTTGTAAGTTGGCTTCTAATAATTCTGAAATTTTAATGAGAATGCGACTGCGTTCTTCTAATGTGGTTTGTGACCACAGCCTAAAGGCAGATTTAGCAGATTTGTATGCTTCTTCTACATCTGTTTTAGATGAGTTTGGTATTTGGCTATAAACGTTACCACTTGCCGGATTGTAGTTGTCAATCCAATTATTTTCAATGGGATTTACAAATTTGCCGTTTATGTAGTTTTGGATATTCATTAAATAGGTCTAAATCTAAGATTTATTTATTCGTTTCTGCTAAAATAGCGTCTAAAATGGTTCCGAGTCGTTTTAAACTCCTTTCAGCTGCAGCTACTCTATAAAGATAATCGTCAGTAATGTTTTCAAACTCAACATCATTAAAAATCGCATACTTATCTATTTTAAGAGTTGTGTTTTCTTTCCAATTTAAGGCTCCGTATTTGTCTATATCTTTTAATGCATAATGTTTTGATAAGTATGGTATCAATTCATTATCAATTTTTAGTTCAGCTCGCTCAATAGCTACTTTTACGTCTTTGAGTTGGCTTTGCCAATTATAAAGTAATGTTTTAAGTTTTTTATTTCTTAACAATTTTAGTCTACCAGATTGTATAAGGTCATTGATGGTATTTTCGCTTGGTCGATATTCACCAGGTTCTAAGACTATAAATAAAAGACTATCTACATTTTGTTTTTTTAAGAGTTCCTCAGGTTTTCCCATAAGACGCATTATGGCATATCCTGTTTGTTTTGCATTTTCTGTTTCGATTATATTTTCATCAAACATTTTTTTGTTTTCAGAAAACTCATCATACAAGTTCTGTAGTATAGAACTTTCTTCTAAGCTTTCTTTTCTGTTTTCATTCCATGTGTTAATCTGCAAAGCAATAAGAATTCCAATCACAACAAGTATGATTTCGCCAATAGCGTATTTGAAGTAACGACCTGTTTTTCCTGTTTCCATTAATTTAAATCTTATTCGTCTAAAAAACTTAATCATATTTTTAGTTTTAATTCTTTCCGCGAGCGGCTATCTTCACCAAAGGTCTACTAGACCTTTGATTTTGTTTTACAAAATTGTATTGCGATAATCTAAAAAATTTAATCATAGTCATTCAGCAGAAGTTTCTTTGAGTATTTGATGGATTAATTGTTTAGATATCACAAACTGCGCTTTCGCCTCGTGTAGCACAAATAATTTATCGTCGATATGGTTTTCAAAAATTGGGTTCTGTAAAAGAACTAGATTGTTAATTGGTAATTTAGATGGCTTATAATTAAAAGTTTTTGCTGTTGCGTCTATATTTCTTAGCGATCCATTGGCTTTTAAAAATTTTATAAGATCCTTACTTGTATTCTCCATTTGTTCTTCTGTCTCTTTCATTTGATTAAAAAAACGTGTCCATTGGAATAATAATTTTTTTAGTTTACTACTTTTTAATTTCGATAACCCACCAGAGCTTTTAAGGTCATTTAAAACAAACTCGCTTGGTTTCCAAGTAGGGCTCGTTAAAATGCTACCTATTATACTATCTAAACTTTTAATATTATCAGTACTGTTTTCTTCCTTAAACATTGAAAAAAGAAGTTCCATCTTATTCATCACTTTCAATAGATCTAGATTTATTGAGTCTAAATCTTTTAAATTATCTTGAAACTCTTCATTAAGATTGGCGAGCGTTATTTGTTCTTGTATACCTTCTAATCGTGTTTCGTTCCAATTATTAATTTGTAGTGCGATTAGAATACCAATAACGACGAGGATAATTTCTCCAATGGCGTATTTGAAGTACTTGCCTGTTTTTCCTGTTTCCATTAATTTAAATCTTATTCGTCTAAAAAACTTAACCATATTTTTAGTTTCTATTTTTTTCGTCCCGATAGTTATCGGGAGCTATCTTCACCAAAGGTCTACTACACCTTTGATTTTTTTACAAAATTGTGTTGCGATAATCTAAAGAATTTAATCATTTAGATAAGTTTCTATATCTTTTTTTAATTGAATAGCTTCACCCTTAATATCATTTAAGCTATTACGATATGCTTCATTGAGTGATAAAAAAATTCTTAAAGATTGAATATATTCTTTATTAACCTTTAGCGTTTCATAATTATTAGGACGTAATACCTTTTGCCCTTCATTTAAAGTTAAAAGCGTAAAATCTTTTCTTATAAAACCTAACATATATTCATGAAAGTCTTGTTTTAATTCGCTAAATGCACCTTCTGTATCAGTAATTGAAGCACTATAAAACTGACCTATTGCCGAACGAATTTTTGAATCCTCTACCAAGTCCATACCAATTGATGAAAGCGAATTATAGCCACTTGTTTTAAAATAAGGTTCGTCATATGAGTTTGTCGAATGAAAGTGACTTGCTAAAGAGTCATGGTATTTCTGATCTGTTTGTAAGACCTTAATTAAGATTTTGAGGGAGTTAATATTTTTGGCTAAATTATTGTTCTGTGTATTAACAACCTCATCTAAATCGTTTAGACTATATTCTAAATCGGATACGATTTCGAGAAGTGCTTCTCGTTCTTTTTCTTTAGCTTTTTTTCCTTCGTTCCAGTTATTAATTTGTAGTGCAATGAGAATACCAATAACTACAAGGATAATTTCGCCAATGGCGTATTTGAAGTACTTGGATGTTTTGTTTTCCATAAGTAATGATTTACGAATATGTCTGAAGAATTTAATCATAGGCTGTTATTCCTGCGAAAGCAGGAATCCATTTTTTGGTTTTTGGTTTGTTGTAGATTCCTGCCTACGCAGGAATGACAAAAAAATTTAATCATTAGTTTTAGGTTTTGATAGCTCAATAATGTTGTCTAAAGTTTCTTGTACTTTTTGCAGTTCGCCACCAGACACTAATATCTGATCAACTAAATCGTAATTATTTTTCACTAAATATTCAAACTCCAAAGTTTGTAATGCGTCAAAATTATTCCGCTCATCTTTAAAATTGTAATTCCAATCAAAATGTTTAGACATATATGCATCATATTGATTTATTATATAATCTCTTGATCGTAATTCTTCCTCTTGATAATCTGTAATTAGATCATTCCAAGAAATCAATAAATCTCGTAAGGTGTCATTTTTAATGATATCGAAAGATGAGCTACTGGTCAAGGCTTTAATACTTGTTTGCGAAGGATTAAAAGTAGCGCCTGCATACGACCAAAAAAGTTGAAAACTTAAAGAATCTAAAACCGCAGGTTTAGGTTTTGTTTTTATGGGGAATAACTTTATAATTTTTGCACTATTATTATGTGAAGTTCTATGTTGAGATACAACAGAATCTAACTGTATTCGATTTTGTTTAAACTCTTTATGAATGTTTGCTAAAATCGCAGTTTCTTTATTTGCGTTTATTCTATTTTCATTCCAATTGTTAATCTGCAATGCAATAAGAATCCCAATAACGACAAGAATAATTTCACCAATGGCGTATTTTAGGTATTTGCCTGTTTTTTCAGTTTCCATGAGGTTGTATCTTATTTTTCTGAAAAATTTAATCATTTAGTTCAGCTTTTCTATTTCTTGTTCTAATAACTTCATAGTTTTACTATTAAATTTTTTATACTCAATATTTCTATTTAGTTCAGTATTAAGTAAAAACATTTTATTATCAATCATACTCTCAAATTTTCTGTCTTTTAAAATGATTCTGTTATCTGAGTAATCGAGTTCACTTTTACCTATTCTATCTTTAATTGGTGCAAATCTATAATCGACTTGTCTTAATGAAATATTATCATAGAAATAGGGTATGAGATTGTTTGTACTATCTTCATCTTCACGTTTTTCGGCCATTTTTATTACTGCGTAAATACTTGGGATTTGATATAAGAAATCTCGTAGACTATCTGAAGCTATTAAAGAAATAGCACCAGAACTTAATGCCTCATCAAGTGTAGAAGATTTATAGTTTAAAGTAGGGGACGCTAAAACAGAATAAATTAAGGTGTCGATTGTTTTTTCATTTGTATTAGTAAAGTCATTACCCATAAATTGAAGCAGTCTTTCTGAATCTGTAATTAATGATTCGATACGTTTTATATTCTCATTTAGAGCTTCTTGGTTTTTATGGCTTTCAACAAGCAGTCTATTCATTAGGTTTTCTGAGGCTCTGCTTTCATTACGTTTTGTGTTCCAATTATTAACTTGTAATGCAATGAGAATTCCAATAACGACAAGAATAATTTCGCCAATGGCGTATTTGAAGTATTTGGTTGTTTTTCCTGTTTCCATGAGGTTGTATCGTATTTTTCGAAAGAATTTAATCATTGATTACAGGATATAAAGAATCGATTTGCTTTAAGTTATAATCAAACATTTCTGTGAGTTCTTTTTCGAACCAATAGAGATCGTTCATAGACATTTGTATAGATCGCATTACTTTTCCAAAACTTTTAAAGTCGGTTAAATCTGAACCAAAGAAAATTTGTGTAGACTGAGATGAATATTCATTATAACTGTCTTGATAGGTATAGAGGCTATTTAAAGCTTTCAATAATTCGGGTTTAAATTCTTTACCAATCCCAGATTGTATACTGGTTTGAAAAGCTGCATTTTGTAATCTTGGTGTTTGCATACCTTTCCAAAATTTTAATTTTCCTTCAATTTCCTTTTCAGACTTAGGCATACTCATTTTAAATATTGAGTCTTTTACTGAGATATGATAGTCTTTTACACGCTCAATTTTATTCTTGTTCGAATCGATTTCGTCTTTTAGCATATTAATAGTGTTAGTGACGGTTTCGTTTACTTTCTTTTCTTCATTTCTATTTTGAAGATAAAGTGCCAGCATAATACCTACAACAATTAATGCAATTTCGCCAATAGCGTAAAGTATATAGCTTAAAAAGCTTTTTTTCTTAAACATGTCTTTTCTTATTTTTCTGAATATGTTAATCATTAACTATAGTATTATCAATTATAAGATAACCATGAGGTTCTTCTGTAAACTTGGCAAGGCATATACTATCTCTATAAACACTAATCACCTTTGAATAATCGCCGCCATTTAGCAAACCTCCACGCCAAGTTTCATGTGCTTCGGTTGCTCCTGGTTTTAGTTTAAATTCGTACAGATTAGTGTCGTATTTATCTGTAACATTTACAGATAACGTATCTTTAGTGGTATTGAAAATTAATAGTCTTTGTCTTGTACCCTTGAGGTCTGGATAATCCTTTGCGGTACTTCTACAAGCAACTTCTTTATAATGATTAAGGTTTAATGAAGTTAGCAAGTTTACTAACTCATCTTTATTAAATTGATGTTTTTCTTGTTTTATTTGGGCTAATATTTTAATTAAACCGGCTCTTGCTATCCTCATTTCAAATAAAACATTATGATTTTTGATACTATAATTAAATACTCTGTTTAGGTAGTTACTATCTGTTAGATAAAAATTGATTGTTTTTTCAATACTACTAGAGTCTCTTTTAAAAGTAAAATCTTTACCACTTAAGGTATAGTAATCTACATTGTCAGTAAATGCTTTTTGTAAATCATTCCAAGCTAAATCTTTGTATTGTTTACGACCTTTAAGGCTTTTAATAGCTTTAATAATAGGCAAATACTCTGGTTTGACAGTTTCTTCTAGCACCAATAATTTATCTAAATTTTCAGTGTTTGGATTAAAATCTGAATAGTTAAAGAGAATCTCGTAATATTTAAACTGACGATAATCGTCTTTCGTTACTTCCTTTTTTAAAATACGTTGCATCATGAGTTCGCGCTCCTCATAAAATGCAATTTCATTATTTACATGTTCGACATCAGCAATAACGTCATCTTCAATTTTATCAATAAGAGTTTCAATGGTATTGTTAGTTTTCCGTTTTTCATTCCAATTGTTGGCTTGTAGTGCAATCATAATACCAATGACTACAAGTAGTATTTCACCAAGAGCATATTTAAAGTATTTGCCTGTTTTGTTTTCACTCATGAGGTTGTAGCGTATTTTTCGAAAGAATTTAATCATAAGCTTTATTCTATTATTAAATAACCGTTCTTAATAGCTCTAAATTTTTTAATACAATTGCCACTATTATCTACTTGTTCAATCAGGATATTTTGGTTTCCATCTATGCCTACAAAATAGCTATAGCTACGAGCCATTTGGTAAGGCTCTAGTATAAGTCGACTAGATGCCTTTTTATCAAAATATAAATTTAGAAATATAGAATCTTTAGTAGTGTTTACAAGTAGATGAGACGCTCTATATTTTCTGTATTGAGGCGATGTAATTTGTGACTCTGAACACTCTGCTTTTATAAAAGGTTTCATATTATAATGTGCTAATAACTGCTTCATTTGAGATGTGTCAAAATCTTTATTTACCTGTTTTATTTTTAATAATGTTGCTAAGTTTACAGCCATATATCTTGCTATATTATCGTAATATACTTGATTAACTGACCAACTCTTATAAAGTCGTTTTTCATACTCAGGATTATGTAAAAAGAAATTAATTTTGGCTTCTTTATTAATACTGTCTTTGGCTGATGTAAACTGGTACTGACTCATATATTCTACTTCATCACTAATAACTTTAGTTACAAGCTCCCAATTGCTATCTAAATCTACTTTTTGATCTCGCAATAATTTAGCTTCCTCAATGACTTCTTTGTATTCTTTTTTTGCATCTTTTTCGTAATCTATTAACTTAATGATGTTACTGGCCTTTGGTCTTAGCTGATCCCAGTTAGCAGTGAGATAATTAAGAAAATTATTTTCATAATAATCCTCTTTTTTGAGTTTTTTATAAATACCTAATTTGGTTAAACTATCCATTTGATAGTAAAATTTTAGAATCCTTTGTGCTTCTTTATGATTATAAGTTAAGTCATTTTCTAAATCACTAATGGTTTGAGTTATTTCATTTTCAATTTTTTTGTTCTCATTCCAATTATTAATCTGAAGCGCAATCAAAATACCAATAACCACAAGAATAATTTCGCCTATAGCGTATTTGAAGTATTTGGATGTTTTATTTTCCATAAGTAAGTTTTTGCGTATTTTTCGAAAGAATTTAATCATGATTTTAAATAGGTTTCTATATCACTTTGAATATCATCAATTCGTTTCTCCATTTTTTGCATTAAATCTAAATGAACACTACTCACTCTGCCTCTTTGCGAGATATGATTTAAAAGTATTAATAGGGATTCTTTGTTTTTTAAGCGTTTTTCTTGAATTGTTTTAGCCCAAGGTACATCAATTGATTTGAGTGACCAATCAACACTCTCTGCTACAGTTATAGAATCTTTATAGTTTAAATTAATAACAGAATTCTTAAGAAGAAAATCTCTAAATTCTGATATTGATTTTTCATTACTTGTTTGTACTACCAATGCGATATAATCTAAATACTGGTAAAATGAAAGTACCTTTTTTCTAAGCTCGTTGTTTTTTATGAGTAAAATATTCCCTGAACTTTTTAGATCTTGAAACGTCGGATTATTAATCACAAATGATTTACGAGTAATGTTGGCTAAATAAATATTTAGACTATCAGTATTTGGACTAGCTGAATTAAGATGGCTTAATGCTTTTTCACATTTAAGCTTCATATTGCTTTCATGGTTAATCTGACCGTTTACTAGTAATTTTTGAATATTAATATCTTCAATAAGATTATTTAAATATTCTTTTTCTTTTTTTTCATCTATCTTGTTGTTATTCCATGTGTTAATTTGTAGCGCAATAAGAATTCCTATAACTACAAGAATAATCTCACCAATGGCATATTTAAAGTATTTGCCTGTTTTGTTTTCACTCATGAGGTTGTAGCGTATTTTTCGAAAGAATTTAATCATTTACTTTTCTCTAAAACTGTTTTTAATTCTTCTTTAATTTTTTTAAGTCTTGGGATAGCTAAATTGAGTCCATTAACATAATTATTATATATTAATTGATAGCCACTTATTACTCGATGTCGATATTCTTTGCTATTCAAGAAATAATCCTGTAGTTCTTTACTACTATTATCTTGCATGATGGTTTTACTTATGTATTCAGGATACCAATCGTAATTATCTCTGAATATTTCTGCTAAATCAATATTTTCTTCATTAATTCGTCTTTCAAGATTACTAATCAATATCATTTCCATTTGATCATAAATTTCAATTATCTTTAGTGACAAATTATCTTTAGCATTTAATAACTTTAGTTGATTAACTCCTGTTGTATTTAAAGTTGTAGCGACGGCATTTGTTGTTAATATTCTTGATAAGCCAACATCAAATAAATCTGGTGTTATTGAATCATTAATTACTCTTTTAAAAATATATTCTATTCCTGTGTAATAATCTAAATTGACAGACAACTCCTGTACATCGTTTTCGATATCTGTTAAGGTACGCTCATACACTGAAATGAGTTGCTCTTGTTTGAGTCTGTTTTCATTCCAATTATTAATCTGTAATGCTATAAGAATTCCTATTACAACTAATAATATCTCGCCAATAGCGTATTTAAAGTATTTGCTTGTTTTACCTGATTCCATGAGGTTGTATCTAATTCGTCTGAAAAACTTAATCATATTTTTAGTTTCTATTTTTTTCGAAAGCCGCTATCTTAACCAAAGGTCTACTAGACCTTTGATTTTGTTTTGCAAAATTGTGTTGCGATAATCTGAAAAATTTAATCATCTAATTCTTTTTTAATTTGAGATGATAATGAATTCATCATATCATGTAAATCCGTATAAAAGCTAATCTGACCTTCTAAAATTCTGATTTTTTGGCGCAGAATATTACTAAAAAATACATTTTGTTTATAATCATCTAAGGTTTTAGGAATCACATTAGAATTTGTTACATCTAAAACGGAAAAAACCTTGTTCTGATAGTTTTCATTTACTTTATAATTAACTTCAGGCACATGATCATACTCAAACAAATAAGGTGCAATTATATTTCTGGTGTAATCTTTCATAGCAGAACCCCAACTCGAAAAATCATTATTATAATATATAACTATAGAGTCCAATAGTTTTTGATTTTTTATTAGTTCTATTTTTCCTGTAGACACTAAGTTATTAAATGTGGTTTGTTTTTTATTGAAACCACTGATATTTAAAATATTACTTATACTGGCTCGAAAAGAGCTTATATCTCCAGCTTCGTGATTGAGTAATATGTTTGATGCCTTCTTAAAATCAGATACATTAGAGATATTAACACGTATTTGATTATTAATGGTTGCAATATCAGAGTTGATGTCGTTTTGTAGCTTTAGGAGTATAAAACGCTCTTGTTTATCTTCTTTACGCTGTTCATTCCAGGTGTTAATCTGCAATGCAATGAGAATTCCAATAACGACAAGAATAATTTCGCCAATTGCGTATTTAAAGTATTTGCCTGTTTTGTTTTCCATAAGTAGGTTTTGACGGATTTTTCTGAAGAATTTAATCATAGGCTATTATTGAATAATTTCTATTTCTTGTTCAATATCTTTAATCAATTCTTTTAAATCGATTATATAATAAGATAGCCACTGTAGTCGTAATAATCTAAAGTTATAAGCTTCAACCAAAGCTGATTTATAATCTTCATTTTTTCGTAATTGATTATAATCTTTTGGTGTGTTTGTGGATAACGTTTGTTTAACCAACCATTTGTCGATAACTGGTCCTGTTTTAAAGTTTTTAAATAATTGACTGTTATAGGGCTTAAAATATTCATCTGTAAACATTTCTTCTCGAAGATGAATATTGGCAAATACCGTTTCGTACATCAATGTAATACGTATACGTAAAGAGTCATTAGAAATAACAATATTCTCGCTATTTTCTAAGTTTTTGTATGTGGTATTAGCGTTATTAAAAATATTACCACCACTAAAGAGTTCCACCCATAGTCTTAACGAGTCCGTAACATTATCCTTAGTTTCAAAATGGTTCAAAATCTTTTCGCCTACTTCACTTCGTACTCTAATAAAACTATCTAACTGTTTAATTTCTATTAGATTAGAGCTTAAGTCTACATTTAATTGTTTTAATGTTTTTATCTCATTTGTTTTAGTAACTCTAGCTTGGTTCCAGTTACTTACTTGTAAAGCCAATAAGATACCTATCATTACTAGAATAATTTCGCCAATGGCGTAGATGAGGTACTTACTGAATTTGTTTCCTCCCTTTGCCGAAGCTTCGGAAGGCAGGTCAGAGATTAGTTGTTGACGGATTTTTCTAAAGAATTTAATCATAGTCTGTCATTCCTGCGAAAGCAGGAATATGTTTTTTGGTTGGTGGATCGCTGTGGATTCCTGCCTACGCAGGAATGACGGAAGAATTTAATCATAATCTATTTTATTCTGCTTTGCATTTATTACTTAATTGCTTGTATGGCTTTTCCATTAAAGTATTTATAATTTCAAAATGCTGTTTTTGTCTATCTGCTATTCCAATATTAAAAATTAAGATCTTTTGAAAATTTCGGTAGTAGGAACTACTTTTGTCTTTATGCCAATCATTTTCTGGTATGGTTGCCAAGACCTCAGCACCAATTAAGTTATTTACATATTCAAATTCATAAGCACCAAAATCAATTGATGTATTCAAAATTTTATAAAACTCTTTAATTAATTCTTCCCTATTTTCTTCTAGTGAAATGAGCTTATTATCTAATTGACTATAAAACTCAATTAGACTATTCCTAATACTTTCATCTCTTAATAATTTCATATTTCCTGTAGAAACTAAATCCTGATACGTGGTTTTCCTTGGTACGTATGTATTATTTCTGCAAGCCTTTAAAAATTTATTGACTAAAAAACGTTTGTCTTTTTCTCCTGAAGCTAGTTCTAACATAAGTTCTTTGCTAAGTCTTACCTTTTTATCTACCTCCAATTTAAGTTCTTCACGCAATATTTTATCAGCTTCAAAATCATCTAAGATTTTGCAATAATACTTGGCCTCTGATGCATTGTTTTTCCTCTGATCATTCTGGTCGTTAATGCCAAGTGCTATTAGTATACCGATGATAACAAGAATTATTTCACCTACGGCATAGAGCAGGTACTTACTGAACTTGTTTTCAGAAAGCAGTTGTTGACGAATACGTCTAAAAAATTTGATCATTTGCTGTGGTTAGCGAGCAAATTAGGTTGATGGCTGTAGTTGAGGTTGGTTAGCTATTGGTGTTTAAAGATAATGTTTTGTTACAGAATGTTACTTTTAATAGGTCTCGACTGCGCTCGACCAGACAAATACTTTTCATTTAATTACCTACGTAAGCCATGACCTTAATCTCAATCACTAAATCTGGATGTGGTAACTGGTGTACAGCAACAGTTGTTCTTGTTGGTCCTGTTTCTTTATCAAAGAATTCTGCATAAGCTTTATTATAGTCTGCAAAGTCATTCATGTTTACTAAGAATGAGGTGACGTCTACCACATCTTTTAGAGACGCTCCAACTTTAGCAAGATTGCCCTCTATGTTTTTTAAAACTTCTTGAGTTTGGGTGTAAGCATTTAAACGTTTGGTTCCCATTTCGTCTATGATGTCAACTCCTGCAATGGTGTTGTCTGGTCTGCGAGAGCTTGTACCCGATACAAAAATGAAGTCTCCGACTTGTTTTACGTGTGGATATGCTCCTCTTGGTGTAACTATGTTTTCTTTATTCATAATTTTCTTGTCATTCCTGCGAAGGCAGGAATCTAATTAATTCGACTTCAATTTTCAATGGATTCCTGCCTTCGCAGGAATGACAAACTAACGTAATCCCGCAACTCTATCATCTTCTAAAATCGCTTCGGTTTCAGTTTTTACTTTGTCTAAAATATCTTTGATGTCATCATCTGTAGAAATTATTCCATCAGATAACATGTTTAATATGGCTTTGTCTTGTGCTCTTCCTCTTAGCATGGCTTCTCTGTAACCAATCTGCTCATTAAAGGTTACTAAACTATATTTAGATGAATAGTCTTCAGGAAACGCTTTCTCTAAAGCCATTTCTATTTTTCGTTTTTCTTGAAATATCGCTTGGCCAACATGACTTTTCATTTCATGAAAGTTATCGACGGCTAAATCGGCAATCGCATCTGTATCTTTTTTTCTGTTTTTCTCGTAGGCTTTAAAAGTTGCTTCCCAACTCTCTAAATTTTGGTCTAATACTTTGTCAAACTCTACAACATCTTCAAAAGAGGCATTCATACCTTGGCCATAAAACGGAACAATGGCATGTGCAGAATCTCCCATCAATAATGTATTGCCTTTATAATGCCAAGGGGAACATTTTACAGTACCCAATGGTGCTGTTGGGTTTTCAAAAAAGTCTTCGACCAGATTAGGCATTAATTCTAAAGCGTCTGGGAATTCCTTTTGGAAGAATTCAGTAACAATTTCTGGAGTAGTTAAATTATTAAAATTGTATTCACCTTCGGCATAACTTAAAAAAAGCGTCACTGTAAAACTACCATCTAAGTTTGGTAATGCAATAACCATAAAATCACCTCTTGGCCAAATGTGTAAGGCGTTTTTATAGGTTTTGTAGTCTCCAGTTTCTGTTGGTAAAATACTTAATTCTTTGTAGCCATGGGTTAAGTAATCTTGAGAAAAACTAAATAAGAATTTTCGTTCTAAATAATAACTTTTTCGCAATGCTGAACCTGCTCCATCAGTTGCTATAATACAGTCAGCATCTTCTATGAATTCATCTTTACTTGAATAATCTTGAAATAATGCTGTGGTTTTTTCGAAGTCTACGGATTGACATCTTTTATTGAAATGTATTTTTACATTGTCATGTTTTTCGGCTTCGGTTAAAAGTAATGCATTAAGTTCGCCTCTAGAAATTGAGTTGATGTATTCGTGATCTCTTCCGCTATAATTAGATAAAAATGTATTCCCTTCTTTATCGTGAAGCATACGACCATTCATAGGAATACAAAGGTCTTTCACTTTATCTTCCATACCAACAAGTTTAACTGCCTTGTTACCACGATCTGAAAAGGCCAAATTAATGGATCTCCCAGCCGAGATATCTGTTTTACGTAAGTCTGGTCGCATTTCATAAACCGTAACATTGTAGCCACGTTGCCCAAGTCTTAAGGCTAGTAAACTTCCACAGAGACCTGCTCCAATTATTAGTATGTTTTGTTGTTTGTTACTCATATGCTCTGTCATTCCTGCGAAGGCAGGAATCTATTTTTAAGTTGTGGATTCCTGCCTGCGCAGGAACGACAAGTTAGTTTAATTTACTTTTTAAATATTGAATTTCTTCGTAAGTGATTCTTAACTCATCTAATTTAATAGATTGTTCATTGTTGCCTGCATCTTTATAATACATATTGTCATTCATATGATTAAAACGTATTTCAGAAAAGTCTAAGTATTTAACTTTCTTCTTTAGTTTACTTCTAATCAAGTATAGAATTTCTTTTTCAGTAATGATTAGACAATCCTTCTTTTTTCCTAAAACATAAGCTAAATGGCCAATTGTTGTATATCCCCAAAAATCAGGTTCAGATCTTTTTATTATAACAACAAGAGTATTTTCATTTCTTAATATTGAATTTATATATTTTAAACTATTCATTCAAAATTACTTTCATTTTCTCAACCATTTGATAGACATCTTCAAATGAATTGTATAAAGGTACAGGAGCACATCTTATGACATCTGGTTCTCTCCAATCACTTATGACTCCAGCTTCTGTTAATTTATCATGTAACGATTTATCCGCATTTAGAACTTGGATTGAGAGTTGACAACCACGTTCATTAGGATTTTCTGGAGTAATAATTCTAATAACATCTTCTCCTAGTGCTTTTAATAAAAATTCAAAGTAACCTGTTAGTTTTTTAGACTTTGATAACAGCTTATCCAAACCTACATCATTGAACATATCTAAAGAGGCTTTTATGGCAGCCATAGATAAAATTGGTGGATTACTTAATTGCCAACCTTCAGCTCCTGGTAATACATCAAACTCATGACGCATATTAAAACGCGTTTCTTTATTGTGGCTCCACCAACCTGTAAAACGGTTGAGGTTTTTATCATAGGCATGACGTTCGTGTACAAAACAACCAGACAAACTTCCAGGACCTGAGTTTAAGTATTTATAAGTACACCAAACAGCAAAGTCAGCACCTGAGTTATGCAAATCTAAATCTACGTTTCCTGCCCCATGGGCACAATCAAAACCAACCATACAACCATGTTTATGTCCAAGTTCTGTAATGCGTTTAAAATCGAAAAACTGACCAGTATAATAATTCACACCACCAATCATAACTAAAGCAATTTCATTGCCGTGAGATTCTAGGATTTTCTCTAAATCTTCATATTGTAGTAATTCTTCTCCTTCTTGAGGTGACCAAAGTATTAAACCTTCTTTATCATCATAGCCGTGATGTCTTAATTGAGATTCTACAGCATATTTATCTGAAGGAAAGGCATCGCTTTCAATCACAATTTTATAACGCGCTTTAGTCGGCTTATAAAAAGAAGCCATCATAAAATGGAGATTCGCAGTCAACGAATTCATGGTCACCACTTCAATAGGCTTTGCTCCAACAAGTTTAGCAGAGCTTTCCGTCAAAAACTCGTGATATGGTAGCCAAGGATTTTTAGCATGTGTATGACCTTCTACACCGAGATTTGCCCAATCTTCTAATTCTTGATTGATATACTCCTTAGTTGAAGTAGGTTGTAAACCAAGTGAGTTGCCGCAGAGGTAAATCAATTCATTTCCATTCTTGTCTTTCGGAATATGGAATTGTGATCTATAGATTGCTAACTCGTCTAATGCGTCTTGTTGTTGTGCGTAATCGAGGCCATTTTTGTAGTTGGACACTGAGTGTTGATTTTTACAGTTGCTAACAAAAATAAGGATTTAAAGCGAAGGATTAAAGACCAATTTTATGTTGAAATACTCTTAAAAGATAAAGCACTTTAACTCGTAAGATAAAGTGCTTCGATATATATAGGCGCCAAAAGGCGGAAAATGTAAGCTATACGTTTTTAGTCGAAACTAGCATCGTGAAACTTACATTATAGAATGCAAAAGTAATGCCAAAAATTAAATTCAGTATTACTCTAGTGATATTTCTACATCTCCAAAATTTAAATTCCAATTGCCACCTTCCATTTTATGGTCTATGGCAATCTTAATCCCGTTAAAGTCTTGATAATTCTCAAATGTTGTAGACATTGACGGTTCCTCTGCATTTCCTTTTCTAAAGATCCATTCTCTAATCATATAATTTTCGTCATAAAAAATGTCATAAGCATCACCAGGTGTGTAACCACCTTCATTTCCGTATAAAATGGTAATCATATTTAATGGTTCCTTACCAATTGGTGATTCCGCTTTTTTAGGTTCTGAAATTGTTGCAGATGTATCCCAAACCAATTGAAAAGGTACCAGGAACCAGAACTTATCATTGGTAAAAGCCCTATCAGTACCAATATCTGTGCTATCTATTTTATTTCTAGCATATTCTATTGATCCCGTAAGATTTTCTAAAACCACGATATCTTGTTTAGGTTTCCAACTCCATGATCTCCCTTTTCCTTTTATAGTATCTCTATCAACTTTAAAGGTGAATTTTACTTCTGATACATTTTTCCAGTTTTCAAAACCATGCGCCTTAGCAATTTTTTCAGCAATGGTAAGTTCTTTTATTTCCTTTTCGATTATAGTTTCTTTCTTTTCAGATTTACAAGTTGAAACTAGTAAAAGACAAATCAAACCAAGGTATAATGACTTCATATTAAAAAGTTGTTTTAAATTACATGCAAAATTAATCAACGATGAAAGAGCAGACTAATTATTTTGAAGTTAATAAGGAAACTTGGAATAAAAAGGTAGGTGTACATGCCCAAAGCGACATGTATAAAATGGAAGCTTTTAAAGCAGGGGAAACTTCGCTTATGCCATATGAGTTAAAGGCATTAGGTGATGTTAAGGAAAAATCATTGTTGCATTTGCAATGTCATTTTGGACAAGATACTTTGAGTTGGAGTAGATTAGGAGCGAAGTGTGTTGGTGTCGATTTGAGTGATGAAGGCGTAAAGTTAGCAAAGCAATTAAATGATGAATTAAAACTTGATGCTCAGTTTGTATGTTGTAATGTTTTGGATACATCACAGCATATCTCTGAAACTTTTGATATTGTTTATACTAGTTATGGAGTCATTGGCTGGTTACCAGATTTAAAACCTTGGGCAAAAATGATTGCTGAGCGTTTAAAAGTTGGTGGTACATTTTATATCGTAGAGTTTCATCCCATTCTTTGGATGTTTGATTATTTAGATGGAGAATCTAAAATGAAATACCATTATAATAGAAAAGAAGTGATTTATGAGGAATATGAAGGTACTTATGCTAATCAATCTTCAAAAATGGTAACTAAGGAATATGGATGGAATCATGGTCTTTCTGAAGTTGTAAATGCACTCATAGAAGCAGGACTGGAAATTGAATATCTTAATGAGCATGATGAAAGTCCGTATGATGTATTTCCAGATTTAGTGAAACTAGATAATGGAATGTATAAGATGAAAGACCAAATGTTTCCTATGCTGTTTGAGATTAAAGCGACTAAGAAGTAATTAAAAAAAGCTTGATAATGTTGTCAAGCTTTTTTCATTTAATGAGGTCTTCCTTCTAAATGGTTTTTTATAAGTTTATAAGGCCAATCACCAAGTCGTTTTGCATTATGTTCTTTGTCAATTAGTTCTGTTATTTCGTCAAAATATTTTGGATCTGAATGTCGAAAAATTAGCCAAGTTCGTAGATTTGGACAGTCTATACGCTCTCCGCTAATCCACCCATATTCATTGGTGAGTTCTATTAGTTTCTCAGTATTAAATTTGTCAATTTTCGTACGGATTATCTTCATTGAGTCAATCTCTTTTTTAGAATAGGTGCCATCGTCTTTATGAAAGTCATCAGGAATTTTTGATCGTATGTCCTGATCTTTTTTTACCATCTCTGTTAGTGTTTCACAAATATCAGAAGTATTTAAAATTGTTTTTTGAGCAAAACTTTTATTTAAGACGACTAAAAGTGTAATTGAAAATATATATTTAAGAGGGGTAGACATATCTTAATGTTTCTCTTCATCTTTCAACAACTCAGGAAATTTAGCTTTAAACCGATTCAGTCTCGGAATTGAGACTGCTCTAATGTAGCTCTGATTAGGATTCCGTTTTTCAAAATCTTGATGATAAGCTTCACCTATATAAAATTTCTGAAATGGATAAACCTCTGCTGCAATTGTAGCATTTAATTCTTTCGCCAAAGCCGCTTTTTTATTTTCTATAATTTTCTTTTGAGACTCGTCTTGGTAGAATATTATTGAGCGGTATTGAGAGCCTCTATCTGGCCCTTGACCATTAACTTGTGTTGGGTTTTGTGAGCCAAAATAGATATCAACTAAAGTGGAGAAGCTCACCACTTCTGGGTCGTAAATAATTTCCACAGCTTCTGCATGTCCTGTAGTGCCAGTGTTACTCTTTTTGTAGTTAATATCTGTTGTGTGTCCACCTGAATAACCGCTGATGGATTCTTCAACACCTTTTACACTTTCAAAAACAGCTTCAACGCACCAAAAACAGCCGCTAGCAAAATAAGCTCTGGCTTTGCCATCTTTTAGAGGTACAACAACAGGGTCGGCATCAATAACAGCTTGTTGTTTTTCACTTACCTGAGCTTGGTTCTGACAACTAAAAAATAAGCTAATGCTTAAAATGTAAAGTAACTTTTTCATGATCGTATTTTTCTTTTTCTAATAGACGAGTAAAATTACAATTCCTTAATCTAAATTGTTTTAAAGTTTTATTAAATAAAAAAGCCTCCATATAATGAAGGCTTTTTACTCTATTAATGTTCTAAACTACTTGCTTAATTTTGCAAATATCTTATTCATTTTTACTTTTTCTTCTTCGGCTAAAGCAGCATCCACCAAGATACGTCCACTGTGCTCATCGGTAATTACTTTCTTTCGAGAAGCAATTTCTACTTGTACCTGTGGCGGGATTGTAAAGAAAGATCCACCTGAAGCTCCGCGTTCTATTGCAACAACAGCCATACCATTTTTAACGTTATTTCTAATTCTTTGATAAGCCTTTACTAAACGTTCATCAATTTTCTTTTGAAACTTTTCAGATTCGTTGTTTAGTGCTTCTTCTTCTTTTTCAGTTTCTTTTAAAATTTCATTTAGTTCACCTTTTTTGTGTTTAAGGTGTGCTTGACGATCTTTTAATTTATCCTTAGTTTCAGAAATTACTTCTTTCTTTTGTTCTATCTGAACTTTAAATTCTTTGATATGCTTTTCAGCTAATTGAATTTCTAATTCTTGAAATTCAATTTCTTTAGTTAATGAGTTATATTCTCTGTTATTTCTAACATTGTTTTGTTGCTCACTATATTTCTTAATTAAAGATTTCGCTTCTTCAATTAAGTTCTTTTTTCCTTTAATCTCATCATCAATAATGGCAAGGCTATCACTTAGCTTATCCATTCTTGTGTTAAGTCCTTCAACTTCATCTTCTAAATCTCTCACTTCTAAAGGAAGCTCACCTCTTACATTTCTTATCTCGTCTACTCTAGAATCGATTAATTGTAAATCGTATAATGCTCTTAATCGTTCTTCAACAGAAGCTTCAGCTTTTTTTGCCATAATTATAAATACTTTACCGGATTTGTATTTGTCTTTGATAAAATGATTGCAAAATTAGTAATTTTTTTCGAGAGATAGTCTACTAAAAACGTTTTTGTGAATTGTTCGCTTTCATAGTGGCCAATATCTGCTAAGACGATATCATTTTCAGCACTAAAAAAGTCATGATATTTAAGGTCTGCTGTAACTAAAAGATCAGCTCCTTTAGCTTTGGCTGCGCTAATTGCGAAACTACCCGAACCTCCTAAGACAGCAACTTTTTTAATAGGCTTATTTAACAACGAAGTATGTCTTAGACATTCAGTATTCATTTTTGACTTAATAAATTGTAGGCATTCTAGTTCGCTCATAGAGTTTTCTAGTTCGCCAATCATTCCCATACCTATGTTTTGATTGGTATTATCTAAAGTAGAAATTTCATAAGCTACCTCTTCATATGGATGTGTTTCAAATAAAGTGTGTAATACGTTCTCCTCTAAATGCTTTTGGTAAGTGATAGAAATGGCTATTTCAATTTCAGTATGAAATTCTCCTTTTTTACCAATTACAGGATTAGAAGCTTCATTACCTTTATAAGTACCTTCTCCTTCTGTGTTAAAACTACAAGACTCGTAATTGCCTAAACTACCAGCGCCAGCTTTAAATAATGCTAGTCTCAAGTTTTGTGCATAGGCTTTGGGTACATATGTTTGCAATTTTTTAATTGTAGCTGATTGTGGTATTAATATCGCTTTGTTTTTTAGACCAAGTTGATTACATATTATAGCATTAACTCCAGCTATAGAATTGTCTAATGCAGTATGTATTGAAAAAATAGCTATGTTATTTTTGATTGCTTTTATAACAACGCGTTCCACATAAGTTTTACCTGTTAATTTTTTTAGTCCTTTAAAAATAATAGGGTGGAAGCTTACTATAAAATTACAATTAGTAGTAATAGCTTCATCAATAACGGTCTCTAATGTATCTAAAGTAACTAGTATACCGGAAACAGTTTGTGTTTTATCTCCAACTAAAAGGCCAACGTTATCAAAGTCTTCTGCATAGGCTAAGGGAGCTAAGTCATGTAAATGATTAATTACGTCTTGTACCGTCATAAGTTCTTGTTTGTTTCAAAAATAATATATTTTAGTGCTCGTGAAACATTGACTGTATATTACTTTATTGAAGGTAATGTTCTATTTCAATGTTTCATATGACCAAAAAGAGAATGAATAAATACACATGAAGTTTATTAGAATCATATTATTACCGATTGTTCCTATTTATTACATCGTAACTTGGATGAGAAACTGGTTGTATGATAGAGGTTTTAAGTCTTCAAAATCATATGATTTACCTATTATATGCGTCGGTAATTTAAGTACTGGTGGTACAGGAAAGACTCCGATGATTGAGTATTTAATACGCTTATTAAACGAAAAGAAGTCTGTTGCCACTTTAAGCAGAGGATATAAACGTATAACAAAAGGATTTGTTTTAGGGGATGAAAAAGCCACAGCTGATTCAATAGGAGATGAACCTTTTCAATTTCTTAGAAAGTTTGAGAAAATAAAGGTAGCGGTTGACGAAAATCGTCAGAATGGTATAGAGCAGTTAATGTTGTTAAATGACAAACCAGACCTGATTTTATTAGACGATGCCTACCAACATAGAAAAGTGAGAGCTGGGTTTAATATACTTCTTACTTCATTTAATAATTTATATTATAAAGATATTGTATTGCCAACAGGAAATTTAAGAGAACCGCGGTCTGGTGCAAAAAGGGCAGATGTAGTAGTCGTTACTAAATGTCCTAAGGATATTTCTACAATTATGAAAGAGCGTATTGCTTCAAGCATTAAGTTAAAGCCAAAACAACAGTTATTTTTTAGTTATATTGATTATGCTGAAAAGGTGATATCAAAATATAATCATTTAGTCTTAAATGAACTACCAAAGTTTACCTTAGTCACAGGTATTGCAAATGCAAAACCATTAGTTGATTTTCTTACTAACAAAGGGTTGAGTTTTGATCATATAGAATTTACAGACCATTACAGTTTTAGGCTTAATGATATTGAATTGTTATCTGAAAAAGAGCTAATAATCACTACGGAAAAAGATTATGTAAGATTATCTTCTCATGAAAGTTTAGAAAAAACTTTATACTATTTACCTATACGCCTAAAATTAGATAATTCTTCAAATTTTAATAACAGTATTAACACCTACGTTAATTAAAAGAAGCTAGACACGACTTCTTTGCCAGAAAGTACATCATATAATTTACTCTCAAAGTCTTCTTGCTTAAATGGTTTAGAAATTATATCGTTAAAACCAGCTTCGCCAAATTCATGCATTTTATCTTCTAGTGTTACGGCAGTTAATGCAAAAATAGTTAAGTCTTTATCGAAGGTCCTTATAATTTTTGTTGCTTCTAGTCCGCTAATTCCAGGCATATGAATATCCATAAGCACAATATTGTAGTTGGTAGATTTAACCTGTTCTACTGCGGCTTCACCATTATCAACTACATCACAATTAAGTCCCATTTTGTTAAGGATCTTTTTTGTAATCATTTGATTAATTTTATTGTCCTCAACAACTAAAATTTTAACTTCACTTAAATCCAAATCTCCCATTTTATTAGATTGTTTAACTTCTACTACCTTTGGTGTGGTGACTTCTTCAGCTTTTTCTAATGGAATTTCAAAAAAGAATGTTGTGCCTTTACCAAGCTCACTCTTTAAATAAATTTTACCTTTTAGAATTTGAATAAGTCCTTTTACAATAGATAAGCCAAGACCAGTACCTCCGTATTTTCTGTTAATTTGTACAGAGCCTTGAGAGAAACTCTCAAACATGTGATCTTGTTTTTCTTTTGTAATACCAATGCCATTATCTTCAATTTCAAAGCGAAGCGAATACGTTTTGTCCTTTTGGTCAATTTTGTACGCTCTCACCCAGATGTCTCCATCTTTTGTGAATTTAATTGCATTTCCTAGTAGATTAATTAAGATTTGGGAAATCTTAAGTTGGTCACCATTATAGGATTCTGGTAGGCCAGCTTCATAATCAATATGTAATTTTGTGCCATTGTCTTTAGCTGAATTGCTAAGTGCAGAAATCACATTTTCTATTTTACTTTTTAGATTAAAGACTTCAGGATCTAACTCCACTTTATTTGCTTCAATTTTATTAATCTGTAAGATGTCATTAATAAAAGTTAATAAGTAATCTCCTGAAAATTTTAATGATTTTAAATGAGGTATTTGATGCTCTTTAGGCTTTTCATCAAGTAGCATATTGGTTAAACCGGTTACTGCATACAATGGTGTGCGCAACTCATGTGTTACAGTTGATAAGAAATTAGCTTTAGTTTTTGATGCTAATTCTGCCTTTTCCTTTGCTACTATAAGTTCATCATTTTTCTTATGCAGCATATTATTGGTTTTTAACCTTATGTTATTGTTTTTATACAATGATAAAGTTAAGAGCGATAATATTGTAATTAAGGCGATACTTAGTATTGTTGTAATTCTAGTAAAATTACTATCAGCTTTTACTTCGTCAATTTGAAGTTGAAGTTGAGCATTTTGGTCATCTTTATACTTGTTAATATAAAGGGCAGAAACACCTGGTTTTAGATTTTTGCGTTTAACATTTAATATAGAATCAGATAATTTAATATGTTGGTTGACATAATTAAGTGAACTTTTGTAATCTCCTCTTTTTTCATGAATATCACTTAGTGTTAAATATGCTTCATTGATATTTTCATCAATTTTATGTGCTTTTGCAATTGATAACCCATCTTTTACTTGCGAAAGTGCTAAGTCATTATTATTTAAAGCACTCGATACTTTACCAGACTCAATTAGAGCACTACTCAGCCTTCTGTGTTGATCATATTTCTTAGTGATAATAATTGTTTTCTCAAGGGCAGATTTCGCCTCTTCAAATTGTTGTAAACCGATATAGGCCTTAGCCTGATTAAGTGTTACTTCTGAGATGTATTCTTCTAACCCTTCTTGTTCAGATAAGTTTTTGGCAGATTTGTAGTATTCAAGGGCATTTTCATATTCTTCTTTGGTGTTGTGTATAACACCTTTAATATTGAAAGAAACAGCTAGATTTGTGTAATCGTCGTTTTCTCTTTGAATTTGCATTGCAGTATTTAAAGAGATATTAGCCTTATCAGTTTTTCCAATTATATATTGAACTCTGGCTATTTTAGTATGAATTATACCTTCGCTTTTCTTGTCCTTAATTTTCTCGGCAATTTCTTTGGCTTTATTTAAATTGTCTAGTGCATTGTAATAATCACCGCGACCGCTATCTAGTTTAGATTGACTAATATGCTCATTTAACCTTACGGCTAGCATATCTGTATCTTCTACACTATCTTGTTGTGCAAAAATCAGACTACTAAAACATACTAATAAGAGAAATGTGTAATATTTCATTTTTGGGGCATTACAACTCAATTAATAGAAGCAAATATAATTATTTATCCGACAAAACAGCACTTTTATCCGATAAATTGCAAATTAAATCTAAAACTCTCGCGCTGTAGCCTGTTTCATTATCGTACCAGCCAACAATTTTCACCATATTTCCTATTACAGAAGTCATTTGAGCATCAAAAATACACGAATGGCTATTACCTACTATATCTATTGATACTATAGGGTCTTCTGTGTATTCTAATATACCTTTTAAATTAGTAGATGCTGCGGTCTTAAAAAGTGAATTCACCTTATTTATAGAGGTTGGTCTTTTTACATTAATTGTAATATCCGTTAAAGAACCATTTGCCACAGGTACTCTAATACCACAACCTCCGATAACCTCCGATAATTCTGGGAAAATTTTAGTTAAAGCTTTTGCAGCACCAGTTGTAGTTGGGACTATTGACTGACCTGCGGCTCTCGCTCGTCTTAAATCTCTATGAGGTTGGTCGTGGAGACTTTGATCCGTTGTATAAGAGTGTATGGTAGTTATATAGGCTTGCTCAATACCAAAATATTTTTTAATCAAGGCAATCATAGGTGCAGCATTATTAGTTGTGCATGATGCATTGGATAATATTAATTCAGAACCATCGATAGAATTATCATTTACGCCCAAAACAATAGTTTTTATGTCTTCATCTTCAGATGGTACTGATAAAATAACACGTTTAGCACCATTATTTATATGATGCTGTAGCTCTGATTTACTTTTAAATTTACCCGTAGATTCTATTACAAAGTCTGGTTTTATTGCAGACCAATCAATAGAACTTGGATGTGATTCATTAAAAAGAGGAATAGCAACTCCATTTACAATGATGTTGTCGTTATCACAAGAAATAGTTTCATTTAGTACACCATGGATACTATCGTACTTTAATAGGTGACTTAAAGTTTTAGCGTCAGCTAAATCATTTATTGCTGTAATTTTAATTTTTGGATGTTTAAGCGCTAACCTAAATACACGTCGACCAATTCTACCAAATCCATTTATGGCAATAGATATCATTAATTGATGTGTTTTTGTGCCTTATATGAAGATCTTACTAAAGCGCTACTTTCTACATGTCTAAAACCTAAGTCTAACCCAATGGCTTTATATTCATCAAATTGTTCAGGGTTAATAAATTGCTTTACGGGTAAATGCTTTTTACTAGGTTGAAGATATTGACCAATTGTAACTACATCTACATCATTTTCGCGCAAGTCGTGAAGTGTTTCTATAACTTCTTCACGCTGTTCTCCCAAACCTAGCATTATACCTGATTTGGTTCTACGTTGCCCTTGCTGTTTAAGGTATTTTAAAACTCCCATGCTTCGGTCGTATTTTGCTTGAATACGTACTTCTCGAGTTAAACGTCTTACTGTTTCAATATTATGAGATACCACTTCTGGGGCAACATCTACAATTCTATCTATATGTCTTTCTAAACCTTGAAAATCTGGAATAAGTGTTTCGAGTGTCGTTTCTGGGTTCATACGTCTAACCGCTTTCACAGTTTCTGACCACATAATACTTCCCATATCTTTTAAATCATCTCTATCTACACTTGTTAAAACGGCATGTTTAATTTGCATGAGTTTTATAGAACGTGCAACTTTTTCTGGCTCATCCCAATCTACTGTTTCTGGTCGTCCTGTTTTAACTCCACAAAATCCACAAGAGCGCGTGCAAACATTACCTAAGATCATAAAGGTAGCTGTTCCTTCTCCCCAACATTCTCCCATGTTAGGGCAACTACCAGAAGTACAGATAGTATTTAGTTTATACTTATCGACTAGACTTCTCAGTTCTGTATATTTTTTACCTGTAGGTAATTTTACTCTTAGCCATTTAGGCTTGCGTTCTGGTAAGATAGTTGAAGCAACTTTAGTTTCCATTCCTTTTCAATTTCAAAAAACAAAGATACGAAGTAAAATATTAAAACATCTTATAGTAGAGTAAGATACCATATACTAAATCCTGCAAGAAATAGAATGCCCAGCCAAGATAAAATATGAAGCTTTAAACTTGGTCTCCACTCTTTTGGTGTGTGCTTACTAGAAATTAATCTATAATTAATTATGGCATAAAAAGGTGCCGTTATAAAAGAAAGTATTGTAGCGATTTTAATTAGCAGTCCCATCTCTGATGCAAAAGCAAAAAAGATAATAAGAGTGCCAAACGTCAAAATTAAAATCCAAAGTAAATAGCCCTTTTTAAACGTTTTTTTTGTGAGAAGTTCTAAACTTTTAGACATAGCTCTTGGCGACGCGTCTAGAGTTGTTATAGTCGTACTAAACATAGTTGTGAAGGCGGCAATACCTATTATAATGTAGGCCCAATTTCCTAAACTTTTAGTATATAAATCAATCAATTGGTTAGAAAAAACAGCAGCTTTATTACTAAATACTTCTCCAGTATTAAACATTATAAAGTAGCCTAAGCAAACAAATGCTAATCCTAATACAATAGCGCCAATATAACCAATATTAAAATCGAGTAATGCCGTTTTTGGTGTAAAAGCTCCTTTGTTTTTTTTCTTTTCTATTGCCCAAATAGAGTGCCAAACAGAAATATCTAGAGGAGCTGGCATCCAACCCATAAAAGCAATTAAAAAAGCTATTTCCGTAGTGTTTTCTGGTAATACTTGAGTCCAAGTTATTGGTTTGTCAAATTCAGTAAAAGCAAAAGTAACCGCAAGAAGTGTGCTAACGGTGAGTACAATAATAATGACTTTAATGAGTTTGTCTAATGCACTGTACTTGCCAAGAAATAGTATTAAAAGGCAAATTGATAAGATAATAACAGTCCAGATTTCAACACTAGAAATACTGGAATAGCCTAAGTTTAAAAAAGTTATATCACCAAATAAGGAATTTGCCAAACCAGCACTAACTATAGTTACAGCAGTTTGAATGGTAAACATAGTTCCTAAGCTTAATATAAAATAAGCTATAAGTACTCCTTTTCCTAATTTATTATAGCCTTCTAAAAGGGTTTCTCCTGTTGCAGAAGCATACCTTGGACCATATTGAAAAAATGGATATTTAAACAAATTCACCAATAGTAATGCCCATAATAAGCCTAAACCAAAATCAGCACCAGCCCTTGTAGATTGAACTAAGTGGGATACTCCGATTGCAGCACCTGCAAATAATAAACCTGGACCTAATTTTTTAAATACAGATAACATTAAGCTTTTGTAATAATTTCCGCTAAGAGTTTTTTAGCTCTAAGAAGCTTTACTTTTACATTATTCATGGATTCATTAAGTTCTTGTGAAATTTCTTTGTAACTCAGTTCTTGAAAATATCTTAGATTAATTACTTCTTGATAATGCGGTTTTAACTTTTTAATATCGCGTAATAAGTTTGCTAAATTTTGTTCAGTAATAATTTTATCTTCTGGTGTCGGCGAGTCGTCTACAATGTCTAAATATTTATGATCATTACCCTTTGACGAATTTCGGATAATCTTTTTTTGTTTTCTGACTAAATCTATGTGAATATTTTTTGATATAGTTATAAGCCAGGTTTTAAAAGTGTATTCTTCTTTATATGTATTAATTTTATCAAAGGCTTTAGAAAATGTTTGAATTGTAATATCCTCAGCATCGATTTCATTTTTGGTTCTTTTCAGTTGAAACCCATAAACATCATTCCAAAACGTATCTAGTAGAAAATTGAAGGCAATTTGATTATTACTCTTTGCCTTAATAATAGCTTCTTTTACTTCCAATGCTTTGGTTTAGATATAAGATTAGCAATAAAGATACTTAATTGTGTAAGAATTAAAAATATTTCGAGAATAGGTGTCAGAATAATAAGGTCAGTTTCATTAAGCTTTCTTGCGGTAAGCCCAAAAGATAAGATCTGGATTAAAAAACGAAGAACGATTAAAGCTAAAACCCATTTCAAGTTATACTGTAGTAAAATTAATAAAGCTCCCAATACCCAGAAAATAAGTTGAGAGCTATAAAAAAGCCCTAGTAATAGTTTGTGTTTTGTTCTATAAAACTTTGCTGTACTAATGTGCCTGCGTTTTTGTAAAACCCAATCTTTAATCGATGTTTTTGGCTCAGAAATAGTGAAACTTTCTTTACAGTATATGATCGATGTATTTTTATTGTTAGCGACCTCGTTGATAAATAAATCATCATCTCCTGATTTTAGAGTCATATGGTTGCTAAAACCAGAATTATTGAAAAATAATGGTTTTCTATATGCCATATTTCTGCCGACTCCCATATAAGGTGAGCCCATACTAGTATAAGAAAAATATTGTAAAGCCGTCATCACTGTTTCAAAACGAATAACTTTGTTTAAAACCGAATATGGCTTTTTGTCATAAGCTCCATATCCTAAAACGATAGATTTTTCATTAGAAAATTTACTACTTAAGTATGTTAGCCATTTTTGGGAGTTTGGTTTACAATCTGCGTCTGTAAAAACTAAAAACTCATGAGAAGCGGCTTTTATGCCCAGTGTTAGGGCATACTTTTTATTACCCCAAAAAGTTTCAGTCGTTTTTACATCAACTATTTTAATATTCTCATGCAAGTCTTGAAAACCCTCCATAACGTCTAAAGTCTCATCGGATGAGCTATCATTAACTAAAACAATTTCAAAATTTGAATAGTTCTGATTTAGAATGAAAGGAATATTTTTCTTTAAATTTTCAGCTTCATTCTTTGCGCAAATAATAACAGAAAGAGGTATGTTGTTTTTTAACCTAAAGTCATCTCGTTTTGTCGAAAACGAAAAAAGAAAAGAGGTATAATAAATATTTTGAATACAAACAATTACAACAAAAACAATGAAAAGTATTGTAGTAATACCCATTTAAATTTTAAGAATGTTGAGGTTCATTACAATCCTTAAATTCATCTGCTGTTTTACCACAGAAGCCACAAGCCTCACCGCTTTTATTAAGCATTGGATTCTGACTGGCGCAAGTACCAGCAAATTCACCGTCTTTTTTCGCCCATATTTTTATGGCTATGCCTGCAAAGGCTAAGGCTAATAATCCAAGAGTTAGGAGTAACAATTTCATAGTATAAGTTAATTTTTTACAAAGATAATGCTTTTACTTTATTTTCTAATTTCTGGTTAAAAGTGACTTAATTACCTGATGGTGTGTCCTATTTCCATATAAACATTTTTTACTAACTAATATATTATAATTATGAAAAAATTATTTGCTGAATTTTTTGGAACATTTTGGCTTGTTTTTGGTGGTTGTGGTAGCGCTGTTTTTGCTGCCGGATTTCCAGAACTAGGAATTGGATTTGTAGGAGTTTCATTAGCTTTTGGTCTTACCGTATTGACGATGGCGTATGCTGTGGGTCATATCTCTGGTGGTCATTTTAATCCTGCTGTATCTATAGGCCTTTGGGCTGGTGGAAAATTTGAAGCTAAAAATTTAATTGGTTACATCATTGCACAGGTTGTTGGTGCGATAGTTGCTGCCGCTGCATTGTATCTCATTCTTTCGGGTAAAGCTGGTTTTGAATCTGTTGGTGGATTTGCTTCAAACGGTTATGGTGATTTATCGCCAGATGGTTATAGTATGACGGCTGTAATTTTGGCTGAAGTTATTTTAACTGCTTTTTTCTTAATTGTAATTTTAGGAAGTACAAATACTAGAGCACCTAAAGGCTTTGCTCCAATAGCAATTGGTTTAGCTTTAACTTTAATTCATTTAATAAGTATTCCTATTTCAAATACATCTGTAAATCCTGCAAGATCTTTAAGTCAAGCGATATTCTCAGATGGAGGTCATTTAGCCCAAGTATGGGTGTTTTGGGCAGCACCAATTGTAGGTGCTATTATTGGTGGTATAATCCACAAAGCACTTTTTGAAAAAGAATAAATACTATTCAATAAATAAAAAAAAGGGACTCAATTTAATGAGTCTCTTTTTTATTAAATAGAATTTGAGCTTCTATCTATTCTTCTTTAAGTGATATTTCTGCCACTTCGGTACTATTGTTGTCGGTGTCATCTCCGTTCTTTCCGATTTTTATACTTAGTGCTAATGCATCTTCCATATAAGGAATTTGTTTCAATTTACGGTCAGCCTCGTCTAGTATGCCTAAGTTAACCATTCTGTCTTGAAGCTCAGCCCAAATTTGATAATGTTGATCTTTTGGTAATTGAGGTAATGCAATAACATCTATCATTGATGTTTTGTCAACTGAATTTATGTAAGCTACAGTTTTTAAATTTTTTGCACGTTCATTTCCGTTGATGACATATTTTTTAGCATCAGGATTATTGAGTTTTAATAATTCCTTAGACAATTCATCTAGCTTAGAATTATTCTTGTCAATATCGCTTCTAAGATCAAGAATTTCTGCATCAACAATAGTGTTTTCACTATTTAATTGTTGATTTTTTTGATATAGCATAAAAGTAGTAACAGCAAAAAGGATAGCGGCCGCACTGGCAGCAATGCTATACCAAGGTGTTTTATTTTTTTGAACTAGCTGTATCACTTTTGTTTCATTAATTTCATCTAATGATTCTAAAATATTAGATAAGATGTGATTAGGTGCATCCATTGCACCAGCCTTTGCTATAACTTGCAGATTATCTTGAAGTTTTTCATACGCAGAAGCTACTTCGGGATATTGATATATATAATGTTCTACTTCTTTAGATTCTTCCATGGAAGTTTCTCCAACTAAATACTTATTAAGTAAGTCGGAATTTAAAAAGCTATGTAATTTTGTTTCCATATTCAATTAATTTATGGATTATAGACCTTCTTGAGTTCTCTTAATCCAATTTTTAATCTAGATTTTATAGTACCTAACGGAATGCTTAGTTCGTCACTTGCTTCTTGTTGCGTCATCCCTTGAAAAAACAAGGCGTCTAAGACAATTTGATACTTTTCTTCTAGTCTCCCAACATGTTCCTTAATGTCCATGACATCTTGATTTAAATTACTTGTTGGTAAGATATATACGTTAGAAGTATCAATTTGGACTTCTTTCTTATAACGATTATTAAAACTTCTTAGTTTATCTATAGCTGTGTTTCGTGCAATACGGAATAACCAAGTAAATAATTTAGCCTTACTTGAATCATATTTCGCAGCATTTTTCCAAACCTTAATAAATGTTTCTTGAAGTGCGTCTTGGGCAATTTCTTCATTTATGGTTATTTTTACTATAACGCCATATAGGCTATTAGAGTAATTTTCATAAAGTAAATTTAAGGCACGCTTATCCTCATTCTTAAGGTAATCTATAATTTTTTGCTCTGTAGGTGTAATACTCAATATGTTAAAATCTTAATTTTTTGATTTTTAAAACATCCAAAAAGGAATTAACAGTCGTAAATATAATTAAATACACCTAGTAAATGGTGTCTAATACACATTCTTAGAATAATTGTCTTCAAGGAGATTAGGTTAATAGCAAATTTAAAAATTATTCTTTTTATAAAAGCCGCAGTTAATACGCGGCTTTTGTTTTAGATAATATTTACTTCAGTTTCAATTTTAATATCAAAAATCTGTAATACAGTTTGTTGTATTAATTGTGCTAGATTAAGTATATCAGACCCTTTAGCATTACCATAATTGACTAAGACTAATGCCTGTTTATTGTGAACTCCATAATCATCGAAACGCTTTCCCTTAAAACCAGCTTTTTCTATGAGCCAACCTGCAGGAATTTTTATTTTTTTATCCGAAATTTTATAAGAAGGAATATTTGGAAAATTAGTTAGTAACTCTTCAAATTGATTACTAGATATAACTGGGTTTTTAAAAAAACTGCCACTATTACCAATATCTGCCGGATCTGGTAATTTACTTTTTCTAATAGCTATTACAGCATTAGAAATACTCTTAATTGTTGGCTTTAATACTTTAGAAATTTTTAATTGTTCTTTTATAGCTCCATAATCTACATTGAGCTTATGGTTATGTTTTGTAAACTCAAAATTTACAGAAGTGATAATGTATTGGCCTTTTAGTTCTTGTTTAAATACCGATTCTCTGTACCCAAACTTACAGTCTTTTTTAGAGAATGTCTTTTTGATAAGATTTTTGGTGTTTACTGCTTCGCAACTAATAAATGCATCTTTAAGTTCAACACCATAAGCTCCAATATTTTGTATTGGTGCTGTACCAACATTTCCAGGAATCAAAGATAGATTTTCTATTCCACCATAATTATGTTCTATACACCATAAAACAAATTCATGCCAGTTTTCGCCTGCCATTACTTTCACTGAAACCATGTCAACTGTCTCCTTTATAACTTCAATACCTTTTAAATTAATATGTAAAACTAAAGCATCAATATTTTGAGTTAGTAACATATTACTGCCGCCTCCAAGAATAAATAGTGGCATTTTATTACCATTTAAGACTCTAATTAGTTGATCAATTGTCGATATGTCGCAATAAGAAGAGGCTTTAGCTTCTATGCCAAAGGTGTTAAATGCTTTTAATGATACATTTTGTTTTATAACCATTAGTCTTCATATACTTTTAAGGCTTCTTCTAGTATTTTAACAGCAAGTTTTAAGCTTTCTTCATTTAAAACGTATGCAATTCTTATTTGATTAAGACCAACACCTGGAGTCGAATAAAATCCGGCGGCGGGCGCAACCATAACGGTGTTATTTTTATAATCAAATGATTCTAAAAGCCATTTGGCAAAATCATCGGTATTTTTTACGGGTAATTCAACTATACAATAAAAGGCACCATTGGGTTTAGCGACTTTTACTCCTTCGATTTTTTCTAATGCTTCAATTAGTGTATTTCTGCGCTTTACATATTCATCAATGACATCATCAAAATAGCTTTGAGGAGTATCTAATGCTGCTTCACTAGCTATTTGCGCTAAGGTGGGTGGGCTTAACCTTGCCTGAGCAAACTTTAATGCCGTATTAATAACTTCTTTGTTTTTTGACACCAGATAACCAATTCTTGCACCACACATACTATAACGTTTAGATACGGAATCAATAACGATTGCGTGGTCTTCTAATCCAGGTTCTTGCAATATAGAAAAATGAGAAATACCATCATACACAAATTCTCGGTAGACTTCATCAGCTATTAAGAATAGATCGTGTTTCTTTACTATATGAGCTAATTTTTTTATTTCTTCTTTAGAATAAAGATAACCAGTTGGGTTACCTGGATTGCAAATTAAAATAGCTTTCGTTTTTGGAGTTATTAATTTTTCAAATTCTTCAATTGGAGGTAAAGCGAAATTATCTTCTATTTTTGAGATTACTGGCACAACATTAACACCAGAAGCTGTTGAAAAGCCATTGTAATTTGCGTAAAATGGTTCAGGTATTATAATCTCGTCATCTTCATCCATTATACTCCCAAATGCAAATAATAAAGCTTCACTTCCGCCTGTTGTCACAATAATATCGTTGTGGCTAACATCAATAGCATTCTTCATATAATAATTTGCAATTTTTATACGATAGCTTTCTGAACCCTCTGATCGTGAATAAGCTAATATGTCTAAAGAATGGACCTTAACAGCATCTAACGCAAGAGAAGGCGTTTTAATATCGGGTTGACCAATATTAAGATAATAAACAGTTTTTCCTTGTTTATGCGCTTCCTCTGCAAATGGAACCAATTTTCTAATTGGTGATTGCGGCATGTTTATACCTTTTTCTGAAATTTTTGGCATCGTTATAATTTTAAAGTGCTAAGTTCTGAAATTTCTTAAATTTTATATAAATAAATTATGTTTAAAATATGTAGTAAGATAAAGATTTGTAAATTGATATAAAATCTGATCTAATTGAAATTACTATTACGCTATATAATACTTTGTTTATTAGCCTTTAACTCTTGGTCAATTTGTGCTCAGGGTGATTTTCTTCTTAAAAATAATGTTAGCGAGAAAATAAAGTTTCAATTTACAAGTAACCTAATAATTATTCCGGTAGAGATTAACGGAGTTATATTGTCATTTGTTTTAGATACCGGAGTAAGTAAACCTATACTTTTTAATTTATCAGAACGAGACTCTTTAGATTTAAAGGATACTCAAACTTTTTATCTTCATGGATTAGGAGCTGATGGTAAATTGGAAGCTCTAAAATCAAAAAATAATAGATTTAATATTGGCGGGGCTGTTTGTAATAATCAAGATTTGTATGTTGTCTTTGATAACTCAATTAATTTTACACCAAGGTTAGGAATATTAGTCCACGGGATTATTGGTTTTGATTTATTTAAAGATTTTATTGTTGAGATAAATTACAACTCAGAGTACATTCGACTTCATAAACCAGAGTCGTTTGTAATTAAATCTCCAAGAAAATGGAAAACGTTACCAATAGAGCTATATAGAAGAAAACCATATTTAAATGCTTTTGTAACTTTAAAAGAAAATAAGAAACCAGTAAAGTTACTCATAGACACAGGGAGTAGTGATGCTTTGTGGTTATTTGAGGATGAGTATAATGATATGGTACCGGAAAAAGATAAATTTTTTGTCGATTATTTGGGAAAAGGACTAAGTGGATCCGTTTACGGAAAGAGGTCAAAAGTTAATAATTTTCAACTAAGTGAATATAGTTTAGACGATGTAAATGTTTCTTTTCCTGATTCTGCATCTATTGATTTGGCCAAAGTTTATAAAGATAGAAATGGAAGTATTGGAGGTGATATTCTAAAACGTTTCAACTTATTTTTTGATTATAATAATAAAAAAATACATTTAAAAAAGAACGGTTTATTTAAAGACCCATTTACATATAATAATAGTGGTATTGTTTTAGAGCATAATGGTAACATGTACGTAAAAGAAAGGATTAGAATGCCTTCTAATACACCTAGTAATGGCTACAGTTCAAGAAATTCGAATGATAATAGTCGACAAGCTGTACAAATTGATTTTTCAATAAATTATACAATGAAGTTAAAACCGGCTTATAGGATTATTGAAATTAGAAAGTCCTCAAATGCCTATGCTTCTGGTCTCAGACTTGGTGATATATTAATTAGTATAAACGGTAAACCTGCTTATGATTTTAGGTTGCCCGAAATTAATCGATTTTTTCATGGAAGAACAGGAAGCAACTTGCGACTTAAAATAGAACGTAACGGTGCAGAAATGTTATTTAAATTTAAGCTAGATAATGCTTTTAAATTTAATGAGCCCTCAAATTGAGAGCTCATTAAATAATCTTAGTAAAAAAAAGCTTATTGCTCAATCATACTTTTTTCTTTTTTTTCTAAAACACTTGTTTTATTAGGATCAATAACTAAACCTTTAATTTTAAGCGCTACTGTTGGAGTATCGGCATTAGAAATTACTGTAATTGTCTTTCTAATTGGATTTACTCTCTTAGTGTCGTATTTAACCTCAATTTCACCTGTTTCACCTGGCATTATAGGTCCTTTTGGTTTTTTAGGCACTGTGCAGCCACATGTAGATTTAACACTAGATATAATAAGTGGCGCATCACCAGTATTTGTAAATTCAAAAACTCTAACGCCATTAGCACCCTTTTCTATTGTGCCGTAATCTATAACATCAGTTTTAAATTCAATCTTTGCGACCTTTTCTTGAGCGGATACTCCTAGACTAATTAGTCCCACAAACAAAATCACTATTAAATTTTTCATCATTTTAATTTTAAGTTGTTACAATCAAAACTACTTACTTTTTTAATCTCATCAAAATATATTAGATGTAATACACTGTATTTAACAGTATTTATACTTTTAAAACCATATAAGTTACCTAATAATTTTTCAAAAAAGGAAATATAAGTACTTTTGTTTGTTAGTTAGCAAAAACGATACCAAAACATGGAAATTCCATCAAAATATAATGCACTGTCAGTAGAATCCAAATGGTATGACTATTGGATGCAGCATAAATACTTTCATTCTAAACCAGATGAGAGAGAACCATACACAATAGTAATACCGCCTCCTAACGTCACAGGAATTTTGCATATGGGCCATATGTTGAATAATACCATTCAAGATGTTTTAATTCGTCGTGCAAGGTTATTAGGTAAAAATGCGTGTTGGGTACCAGGAACAGATCATGCATCTATCGCTACTGAAGCTAAGGTTGTGGCAAAACTAAAGGAACAAGGCATAGATAAAAATGACTTGTCACGTGATGAGTTTTTAAAGCATGCTTGGGATTGGACTGAAGAATATGGTGGTGTTATTTTAGAACAACTAAAGAAACTAGGTTGTTCGTGTGATTGGGATCGTACCAAGTTCACCATGGACGATGATATGAATGAAGCTGTGATAAAAACTTTTGTTGATTTGTACAACAAAGGTTTAATTTATAGAGGCTATCGCATGGTTAATTGGGATCCTGAAGCTAAAACCACATTATCCGATGAGGAAGTTATCCATGTTGAAAAGCAAGGTTTACTCTATTATTTAGAATATAAGATTGAAGGAAGTGATGAAAAGTTAACTATAGCTACAACACGACCTGAAACTATTTTTGGTGATACAGCAATTTGTATTAATCCTAATGACGAACGCTTTTCTCATTTAAAGGGTAGGAAAGCGATTGTTCCTATTTGTGGACGAGTAATTCCTATTATCGAAGACGAATATGTAGATATTGAGTTTGGTACAGGTTGCCTTAAAGTAACACCTGCTCATGATGAAAATGATAAGGTATTAGGAGATAAACATAATTTAGAAGTTGTAGATATTTTTAATGAAGATGCCTCATTAAATAGCTTCGGTATGCATTATGAAGGTCATGATCGTTTTGTTGTAAGAAAAGCAATTTCTAAAGAATTAGATGCTGCTGGGATTTTAATTAAGACTGAAAATCATATAAACAAAGTAGGAACTTCTGAACGTACAAAGGCTGTAATTGAACCAAGACTAAGTGACCAATGGTTTCTTAAAATGGAAGATTTAGCAAAACCAGCTATTGATGCTGTTTTAAAAACTGGCGATGTAAAACTCTTTCCTAAGAAGTTTGAAAATACATACCGTCATTGGATGGAGAATATTCGCGATTGGAATATTTCACGTCAATTACTTTGGGGACAACAGATACCTGCTTATTTCTATGGTGATGGAAAAGAAGATTTTGTAGTTGCTGAAACAAGTGAAGAAGCTTTAAAGTTAGCTCAAAAGAAAACAAATAACCTTGCTTTAAAGATTGAAGATCTAAAACAAGACTCTGATGCTTTAGATACATGGTTCTCATCATGGTTATGGCCAATTAGTGTTTTTGATGGTATCAGAAATCCAGAAAATGAGGAAATAAAGTATTACTATCCTACAAATGATTTAGTAACGGGTCCAGATATTTTATTCTTTTGGGTAGCACGAATGATTATTGCAGGCTATGAATACAAGAATGAAAGACCATTTGAAAATGTGTATCTCACTGGATTAGTTAGAGATAAGCAACGTCGAAAAATGTCTAAATCTTTAGGTAATTCTCCGGATGCCTTAAAGTTAATTGAAGATTATGGTGCAGATGGAGTACGAGTAGGACTATTATTAAGTTCGGCAGCAGGTAATGACCTAATGTTCGATGAAGACTTATGTCAGCAAGGAAAACAGTTTGCTAATAAAATATGGAATGCCTTTAGATTAGTGCAAGGTTGGGAGATTGATAAAACAATTAATCAACCTAATTCTAGTAAAATTGCCTTAGAGTGGTATGAATCTAAGTTCCAAAAAACTATTACCGAAATTGAAGATCATTTCAGTAAATACAGGCTCAGTGATGCCTTAATGGCAACTTATAAGTTAATTTGGGATGATTTTGCTTCATGGTTATTAGAGATAATAAAGCCAGCTTACCAAAAGCCAATTGATAGAACTACATACAATGAAGTCATTAGATTATTTGAAAATAACTTAAGAATTCTTAATCCATTTATGCCATTCTTAACGGAAGAGATTTGGCAATATATAGAAAAGCGTTCACCTAAAGAGGCTTTAATCGTATCTAAATGGCCAGAAATAAAGCCAGCTAATGAAGCTTTAATCTCTGAATTCGATTTTGCATCTGAGGTTATTTCAGGTATTAGAAATATTAGAAAACAAAAAAATATAGCTTTTAAAGATGCGATAGAATTTTCAGTTGTAAATAATGAGAATTCTTCAAATACATTTGATGCTGTTATTTCGAAGTTAGGTAATTTAAATAGTTTCGAGTATGTTACCGATTCTATAGAAGGGGCGTTGACTTTTAGAGTAAAATCTAATGAATACTTTATCCCTATGGAAGGCAGTATTGATGTTGAGTCAGAGATAAAAAAATTAACAGAAGAATTAAATTATACAGAAGGATTTCTAAAGTCAGTTCAAAAGAAATTATCTAATGAGCGCTTTGTAAATAATGCACCAGAACAGGTAGTGGCTTCAGAGAAGAAGAAGGAAGCTGATGCTTTGGCTAAGATTGAAACTATAAAGACAAGCTTAGTAAGTTTAGGTAAATAAATATGATTGATTTTACGCTTATTGGTGCTGTATTAGCTGGTGTAGTGTTACTAATTACACTAATCCTTAGATTTAAAATCCAAGCATTTATTGCGTTATTATTAGCAAGTATACTAGTTGGAATATTATCTGGGATGGAACCTATGATGATCATAAAAACTATTCAAGAGGGTATGGGCAATACGCTTGGATTTGTTGCTGTGGTGGTAGGACTCGGAGCAATTTTTGGAGCAATATTAGAGCAATCGGGTGGTGCAGAAGCGTTAGCCGCATTTCTTTTAAATAAGTTTGGTGAAAAGAACTCATCATGGGCATTAATGCTTACAGGATTTATTGTGGCTATACCAGTATTTTTTGATGTTGCTTTTATTATTTTGGTACCAATGATTTACGCGCTCCAACGTAAAACAGGTAAGTCACTTTTACTTTATGGTATTCCATTGTTAGCAGGTTTAGCAATTACGCATAGTTTTATACCTCCAACACCAGGCCCAATTGCAGTAGCAGATATTTTAATGGCAGATTTAGGTTGGGTTATACTTTTTGGATTTTTAGTAGGTATACCAACAGCTATTTTTTGCGGCCCTTTATTTGGAAAGTATATCGCGAAGAGAATACAAATAGAAGCGCCAAAACTTAAACAAAATAATAAGATTTCTAAGAAGGTTCCACCTGTCAGTTCAATAATAGCCATTATTGCAATTCCCATTGTTTTAATTGTTATGAATACGTTATTGAATAGTCCATTAATTGGAGATGACACCGTTTCAAAAAGTGTATTAGACTGGATAGGTATGGTTGGTCATCCGTTCTCTGCATTATTAATTGCCAATCTCATTGCCTGGTACTTATTAGGTATAAGAAAGGGATTTACAAAAACTCAGCTCTTAGATATCAGTACTAAATCTTTGGCTCCAGCAGGAGTGATTATTTTGATTACTGGAGCTGGTGGTGTGTTTAAACAAATTTTGGTAAATACAGGAACAGGTACCATGTTAGCTAATTATTTTGCTGACCAAGGTATTAGTCTTTTGGTATTTGGGTTTTTAGCTGCAGTTGTTGTTAGAGTCCTACAGGGTTCTGCAACTGTTGCTATGATAACTGCTGCTGGTTTAACGGCACCTTTATTATTAAGTAATACTTCTGAACCAGAAAAAGCCTTGTTAGTTATAGCCATAGCCTCGGGCGCAAGTATAATGTCTCATGTCAATGATAGTGGGTTTTGGTTAGTAGGAAAGTATCTTGGTCTTACAGAGAAGCAGACTTTTAGGAGCTGGACGCTGATGACTACTATTTTAGCTATTACTGGTTTCGTATCAGCTTTTACTATCTCTCTTTTTTTATAGTTATAAAATTTACCTTTTATTTTAAGTTTTCTTTTATGCATCAGTTGTATAGCATTTTGTATAAGTAAAATTTATGATTTACATAAAAAACATATATAAAAATATATGAATAAATGTTACCATCTTTGTATTGTAATTAAAACAACACTTTATTATGATAAAAGTATCACTAGCAAAAGGAGATGGAATTGGACCCGAAATTATGGATGCTACATTACGAATTCTACATGCAGCAGGAGCCGATTTGACCTTCGAAGAAATTGAAGTAGGAGAAAAAGTCTATCTGTCGGGAAATTCAACAGGTATTTCAAATGAAGCATGGGAAACGATAAGACGGAATAAAATAATTCTCAAGGCACCAATAACAACTCCACAAGGTGGTGGTTATAAAAGCTTAAATGTAACAATGAGAAAAACTTTAGGATTATATTCTAATGTTAGACCTTGTAAAAGTTTACATCCATTTGTAACAACCAAACACCCAGAAATGGATGTTGTTATTGTAAGAGAAAATGAAGAAGATTTATATGCTGGTATAGAGCATCAGCAGACAGACGAAGTTGTACAATGCTTAAAGTTAATAAGTAGACCCGGTTGTGAGAAAATAGTGACATATGCTTTTGAGTATGCCAAAAAATATGGCAGAAAAAAAGTAACCTGTTTTACTAAAGATAATATAATGAAGCAAACCGATGGTTTATTCCATAAAGTTTTTGATGAAGTAGCTTCGCGCTATCCCGAAATTATAAATGAACACTGGATTGTTGATATAGGTTCTGCACTATTGGCAGATTCTCCTGAGAAATTTGATGTTATTGTAACTCCAAATTTATATGGTGATGTAGTATCAGATATTGCAGCTCAAATTACAGGTTCAGTTGGTTTAGCAGGTTCTGCAAATATTGGCGACGAGTGTTCAATGTTTGAAGCTATTCACGGTTCTGCACCTGATATTGCTGGTAAAAATATAGCAAATCCTTCAGGATTAATTAATGGAGCAGTTATGATGCTTAATCATGTAGGACAAAGTGATATTGCTGAAAACATACAAAATGCTTGGTTGAGAACTATCGAAGATGGGATTCATACTAATGATATTTATGATTCAATAATGAGTACTAAGAAAGTTGGAACAAAGGAATTTGCAGATGCGGTTATTGCTAATTTAGGAAATAAGCCTAAACAGTTACCTGCGGTATTATTTGAAGACAATACGCCTCTTATTTTGCCTAAATATCAAAGAAGACCATCAAAAAGTAAAAGCGTTGTGGGTGTAGATTTGTTCGTAGATTGGAATGGTTATGATGCTAATGAATTGGCGCATCAATTAAAGAAATTAAATAATGACGAATTAAAACTTTCTTTAATAACTAACAGAGGTATTAAAGTTTGGCCAAATGGTTTTGATGAGACTTTTTGCACGGACCATTGGCGGTGTAGATATTTGGCGAAAGAAGGGCAAGAATTAACTAAAGGTAAAATTGTAGATATTTTACAGTCTGCAATTGAAAATAATATCGATGCTATAAAAACTGAGAACTTATACACTTTTGATGGCAAAAGAGGTTATTCCTTAGGTCAAGGTCAGTAAATAAATTATAAGACACCATGACACTGTTAAATGCAGAATTAGTAAATATTTTAATTGGTTGTTATTTGCTAATTATACTCTTTCTGAGTTTTATTGTGCTTAAAACGCAGATAAATATTAAAGATAAAGTCATATGGTTAGTATTGTTGGTGTGTTTGCCAGTAATTGGTGTCTTCTTTTTTATTATTTCTATGATTTTTAGAGTAAAACAAACGACATAGAAAAGCAAACAAAATTGATATCATAAAAAGACTACCTCCAAGGTTGTCTTTTTTATATCTACCACTCATTAATCTTATTACTATCTAGTTTTACAAAAATAAATAGTAGCAAAGTAAAAGCCCAAAGTCCTGAGCCACCATAACTAAAGAAAGGTAGAGGAATACCAACAGTAGGTATTAATCCCATTACCATACCTGTATTAATGGTAAAATGGAGAAAGAATATTGAGGCGACACCATAACCATAAACGCGACTAAATTGCGATTTTTGAGATTCAGCTAAATATAAAACTCTTATAATAAGTGTTACAAATAGAAGAATTACAAAGCTACTGCCCCAGAATCCCCATTCTTCTCCAACTGTACTAAAAATATAGTCAGTATGTTGCTCTGGCACAAACTTCCCTGTAGTTCTTGTGCCTTGTAAAAAGCCTTTTCCAGTCCATCCACCAGAACTTATAGCTTGTTCTGATTGTATGAGGTTATAGGCTTCTCTCTTTTTCATTAATTCTAATTTGGCAGGATCTTTTTCAAGTCTTAACCACAGACTAATTCTATTTTGTTGATGTGCTTTTAGGCCATTTTCATAAAACAGTTTAACGCCATAAGAAAATGCAATACTAATTCCTAAAACCAACAAGTATTGAAAAAAAGAAGCACGTTTCTTTTTTCGAAAAAAATATCTAGTAGTTAGAACTATTAATGTCGCAATTAATGTAATGAGAATGCCAAATTTTAAAACTAGGATTGCTAATACGATTAAAGAAATTGCAACAATTAAATAAACCTGCTGCAATCCTTCTCTATAAAAAACAAAGAAAAAAGCAAGATATACAATCGTGCTTCCGGCATCATTTTGCAAAAGTATTAATAGAGCAGGAGCAAAAATAATTGCAACAACTCGCAACTGATCTTTGATGGTCCGCATATTAGTTTGTAAATCACTGATGTATTTGGCAACTGCCAATGCCGTAGCAAATTTTGCAAACTCGCTAGGTTGTATAGTCATACTTCCTATGCCATACCAAGATCTCGCACCATTCACATCTTTCCCGAAGATGAATAAACCTAATAAAGCTAAAATAGCAACAAGATATATAAGGCTTGCAAATCGCTCGTAGAACTTGGCTTCAAAAGACAGAATAACAATAATTAACACAAAGGTTAACCCAATAAAAATTGTTTGTTTGCCATAAGGCTGGCTCATGTCAAAGTAACTTGTTATTGCACCTTCGTGAGATGCAGAAAGTATATTAATGTAGCCAAAGCCAACCAAAAGTAGAAAAAGAATTATGGTAACCCAATCAAATTTAAAACGTCTTTGGTTCTCTCTTAGCATAGTATTAAGACTTCGTTATTTCTGATTTGATCTTTAAGCTTTTTTGAAATTCCTTTTCATCAATAGGATCTAATATTGTTTTTCTATTAATACCAAATGGTTCTTCAGAATAAGGTTTTTTATATTCATGTTCTAAAGAATATCGCAATACAAAATTTTCCATGTCAGTACGTGTAATTTCTCCTTTTAGGTATTGCTCAATCATTAGACTCGCCATTCTGCCTGCAAAACGACTTCCGAAGTAGCCATTTTCTACAAAAACAGCAATAGCTATTTTAGGATTATCTTTCGGAGCAAAAGCGACAAAAATAGAGTGATCTGTTAATTGTGTTTTTACACTATCTATAATGGCGAAATTTTCTGCGGTACCTGTTTTACCGCATATTTCAATGCCTTTAACTTGTAAACTTTTGGCAGTTCCTTTATTATAAACATCATACATACCTTGAACTATTGGTTCAAAGTACTGTTTGTCAATTGTTGTATAATTGGGTGTTGTAAATTTTGTTGGTATAGTATCATCTTCAATTTCTTTTATGATATGTGGTGTGTAGTAATATCCTCTATTTCCGATTGCAGCAGCCATGTTCGCTAGTTGAATTGGTGTGGCTAAAACCTCACCTTGACCAATAGCATTAGATATGGTGAAGGTAGTATACCATTTATTTTTACCGTAACCTCTATCGTATGTTTCAGCGGATGGAACCTTCCCTGGTTGTCCGACGGATAAATCATTATTTAAGTAATTACCTAAGCCAAAACTTTTAATGTGATTACTCCAAACATCCATACCTTTGGCAGGACTCTCATATTTATCAATAATTTTTCTGTAAACATTTGCGAAGTAAGCATTACAAGATTCATATATGCCAATATTCATATTTGCAGGACTTCTATGTGCATGACAACCCATTTTTCTATTACCGTAGCGATAACCCATTGCACATCTAAATCGATCTTCAGTATCAACAACATTTTCTTGTAATGCAATCAATGCATTTAGAGTTTTAAAGGGTGATCCTGGTGGATACATAGCTTGCAAACCTCTGTCAAACAGGGGCTTTGCTATACTGTCTTTATATAGTTTTGAAAAATTCTTTGAACGGTCTCTGCCAACAAGTAAATTTGGATTATAAGATGGTCCAGAAACCATAGCTAATATTTCACCAGAACTAGGGTCTATAGCTACAATTCCTCCACGTTTATTTTTCATCAATAATTCGCCATAAGCCTGTAGTTTAGAGTCAATAGTAATCGTTATATCTTTTCCTGGTTTTGGTAATGTGTCTAGACTCCCTTCTTTAAATGGTCCTATATTTTTGTTGAATCTATCTTTTTGAATGAATTTTATGCCCTTTATACCTCTTAAGGTGGTTTCATATGTTTTTTCGACTCCTTGTTTTCCTATTAAATCCCCTAATTTGTAATAGGGCTGTTTTGATATTATACTGCGATTTACTTCACCAATATCTCCTAGAACATTTGCTCCAATAGTAGTTTGGTAGGACCTTAAAGACCGCTTCTGAATATAAAAACCTTCATATTTTCGCATCTTTTCTTGTAAAACAGCATAATCACTTTTAGATAATTGCGGTACAAACGGACTGGGTAATCTTGGTGAATACCTAGCAGCTTTATCTAATTTTTTGACGTAATCGTCTTTTGAGATTTTTAATAGTCTGCAAAATTCATAAAATTTCAATGAATCCATCGTTTCAACTTCTCTCGGTATAACCATAACATCGTAAGAAGGTTGGTTCGCGACTAAAAGGTTACCATTTCTATCATATACATAGCCACGTTTAGGGTAGGTAAACTCTTTTAATATTGCGGTATCTTCAAAAATATTATATGAAGAACTACTGTAAACCTGAAGATAAAATAACCGTGCAATAAAAACAAGACCAACTAGCACAGCGCATGTTAATAGTAGTAGTTTTCTCATTTTCTATTCCGACTAAATAAAATTATAATTAATACACTAAGGATTAAAGTGAAGATACTAGAAAACAACGTTTTTTTAAGTATTAAAAGTATACTTGAAATGTTAAATATTTCTAATGAAAACAGAATGGTGTGATGAATTAATACTGCTAATACTACGTAGGTAATTAAATTTCCTAAATCTGTATTACTAAATTTTACGCTCTGATGTTCATAAAGCATTCCGAAAGAACTTTTTAATATCACTGGTCTCACATATGCTAAAACTACAGATGCTGCAGCATGCACACCTCCTGAGTCTGAAAACATGTCGATAAGCATACCTAATAAAAAGCTAACTAATAGTAGTGCTATCCTAGTATCTCTAATAGGGAATAATAAAATAAAAATTATATAAATGTAAGGGTTTATATAACCCAAAAAGTTAATGTGATTACAAATAATAACCTGAGCTAGTAATAGCGCTATGAATCTTGCAATATGTGTTATTACGATATTATTCATTCGTTCTTTTATGTAAAGAATCGATTTCTTTTTTATCTAAGTTTTCTAGAATGTAAACTGTTCCTAAATTAGACATATCATTGAATAGTCTAACTTGTATAGTGTATGTATCTCCACTAATTTCTTTCTCAAAACTATCTACAATCCCAATACCTATGCCTTTGGGAAAAATGGTTGATTCACCTCCAGTTTCAATTGTATCGCCTATTTTTATTGGGGCAAAACTTGAGATGTCTTCTAATTGTACTAAAATAGGGGTGTCGTTATTCCACTTTAGCGATCCTTTATGATTAGTTGACTTAAGTTTTGCATTAATTCTACTTTTGGTGTTTAAAATAGATAGAACAGTGGCATAATTATTAGATGTATTGTCAATAATGCCAACAATTCCTTTAGAGGTAATAACGCCAAAATCTTCTCTTATACTGTCATTAGAACCCTTATTAATAGTTAAGTAATTATTAGTAGAGGAATAGCTGTTTTTATACACGTCGGCAACAGTTACTTTATATTTTGATATACCGTAGCTACTATCAATAAAAGTTGAATCTTTTGTAGTTTCTAAATTGTAAAGCCGTTCTCTTAAGCGCTTATTTTCTTTGCTGAGAATTTCATTTTGTAGTTCTAAATCAAAATACTTATCAATAGAATTAAAAGTACCATAAACACCACCTGTTAAACCATTAGCAGAGTTTATAAACTTACTTCTATGATAGGAATGTGATTGAATGGTTAAAGTTAAAGCAATACTAAATAGCAATAAAAACAACAGAAAGGTTTTGTTCTTTATAACAAAATTAAAAATTTGTTGCATTATCTATTACTTATTTAATCAATACGCTTTTATATTTAGATAAGTTTTTAAGCACAATACCTGTACCTCTAACTACAGCTCTTAAAGGGTCTTCAGCAATATAAACAGGTAAATCTGTTTTTTGAGAAAGACGTTTGTCTAAACCTCTTAGCATAGATCCACCACCAGCTAAATAAATTCCTGTATTATAAATGTCTGCCGCTAATTCTGGCGGTGTTTGAGACAATGTTTCCATAACAGAATCTTCAATTCTTAAAATAGACTTGTCTAAGGCCTTAGCTATTTCTCTGAATGAAATCTGAACTTGCTTGGGTTTACCCGTTAATAAATCACGCCCTTGAACGCTCATATCTTCTGGAGGTAACTCTAAATCTTCTGTTGCTGCACCTATTTGAATTTTAATTTTTTCTGCAGTACGATCACCAACATATAAGTTGTGTTGTGTTCGCATATAATAAATTATGTCATTAGTGAAAACATCACCAGCGACTTTTACAGATTTGTCACAGACAATACCACCAAGTGCAATAACAGCAATTTCGGTAGTTCCTCCACCAATATCGACAATCATATTTCCCTTTGGTTGCATTATATCTACACCAATTCCTATAGCTGCGGCCATAGGCTCGTGTATTAAATAAACTTCTTTGCCATTAACACGCTCACAAGATTCTTTTACTGCCCGCATTTCGACTTCAGTAATGCCAGAGGGAATACAAACTACCATTCTTAAAGCAGGATTAAAAAATTTCTTCTTTAAGGCAGGTATGTTCTTAATAAATAAACTAATCATTTGTTCAGAAGCATCAAAATCTGCAATTACACCATCTTTTAATGGACGAATTGTTTTTATGTTTTCATGCGTTTTACCTTGCATCATATTGGCTTCTTTGCCCACAGCAATTATTTTTCCACTGATGCGGTCTCTAGCCACTATTGAAGGGTTGTCAACAACAACTTTATCGTTATGAATGATTAATGTGTTTGCGGTTCCTAAATCTATGGCTATCTCTTCCGTTAGGAAATCAAAAAATCCCATTTGCTATTCTTAATTATTTGGGTTAAAAACAATACGTAAAAGTAATAAATCTAATAAAAAAAACGAGAGTTAATTCAATTTAGTTCAACTATTATCAATTTAAGGTGTTTATTGGGTTTGCTTAATTTGTTATTTAGTTTTTTGTCCTTTTTAAAATAGCAATTTTATTAGTGTTAGATAGCTAACATTTTATCATAATTGATGTGTCTAATTTTACAACTTAGAAAAGTAAAATTTAATAATGATGAAAAAAAAATTACAATTTAAATCGATGATTAAGGGGATTTTAGCCTTTTTAATTCTATTTGTAGGAGGTTTAGAAACGTCAGCTCAAGGTGCTACATTTACTGAAGTGAATCCTACAACTGACGTCTTAACGATCTCTAATACAGGGACGGGAATGGTAGATCTCACAAATTATTGGCTTTGTTTAGGGCCTGGAACGTACGTGAGAATTGGCACAATAACTCCAGAGAATGGGGACTATATGTTAGATTCTGGAGAAGCAGTTACACTTTCTTATGATGTAGTTGAGTCTGCGGATGGTTTAAGTTTATTTAGTACAAATTCATTTGGTTCTTCTGATCCTAATATTCTTGTGTCTTACGTGCAATGGGGCGCTGCTAATCAAGCTAGAGTCGCTCAGGCTGTTACTGCAGGAAAATGGGATAGTGCGAATAATTTTGTTGATGGATCAGGTCCGTATACTACCGTAAACGGAGGTTCCGCTGCTGCCTGGTCAACCACATGTTCAGTAGATGGAGGAGCTATTCAAATAGCAGGCACAACAGATACCACAGCAGAGATTTGTGTAGGAGAAGGAGTTGTAGATGGAATAGATGTAGAATTTGATGCAAGTGTACCACGCTTCGGGACTAATGCAAGTTGGGTAATCACAGACCAAGCAACAGGTAATATATTAGGATTACCAGCAATGGTACCAGCGGGAGGCTTTGTATTAGAAGGAGCAGGACCAGGAGTATGCGATATCTGGTATTTAAGATATGAAGATGGACTAACAGGATTAGCAGCAGGTAACAATGTTTCAGATTTAATGGGATGTTTTGATTTGTCTAATCCAATTTCCGTAACAAGAAATGCAGTAGATGGAGGCGCTATTCAAATAGCAGGAACAACAGATACTACTGCAGAGATTTGCGTAGGAGAAG
>NZ_JBHZTH010000001.1:1398343-1511822 GCF_046545555.1 Winogradskyella sp. PE311
GAGAAGGAGTTGTAGATGGAATAGATGTAGAATTTGATGCAAGTGTACCACGCTTTGGAACCAACGCAAGTTGGGTAATCACAGACCAAGCAACGGGTAATATATTAGGATTACCAGCAATGGTACCAGCCGGAGGCTTCGTATTAGAAGGAGCAGGACCAGGAGTATGTGATATCTGGTATTTAAGATATGAAGACGGACTAACAGGCTTAGCAGCAGGCAACAATGTAGCAGATTTAATGGGATGTTTCGATTTGTCTAATCCAATCTCAGTAACACGTAATGCAGTAGACGGAGGAGCTATTCAAATAGCAGGAACAACAGATACTACTGCAGAGATTTGCGTAGGAGAAGGAGTTGTAGATGGAATAGATGTAGAATTTGATGCAAGTGTACCACGCTTTGGAACCAACGCAAGTTGGGTAATCACAGACCAAGCAACGGGTAATATATTAGGATTACCAGCAATGGTACCAGCCGGAGGCTTCGTATTAGAAGGAGCAGGACCAGGAGTATGTGATATCTGGTATTTAAGATATGAAGACGGACTAACAGGCTTAGCAGCAGGCAACAATGTAGCAGATTTAATGGGATGTTTTGACTTGTCTAATCCAATCTCAGTAACAAGAAATGCAGTTAATGGTGGTGCAATACAAATTGCAGGTACTAATGATACAACTGCAACGATATGTGCAGGTGAAGGTGTAGATGATTTAATAGAAGTAGAGTTTGTAGATATGAGTGTATTATCTGGTGACTCATCTATTTGGGTTATTACAGACCAAGCTACAGGAGATATATTAGGTACGCCTCCATCAGGACCATTCAATTTAGAAGGAGCAGGCGCAGGAGTTTGTGATATTTGGCACCTAAGATATACAGGTGACATTGGTTTAGCCACTGCTGCGAATGTAGCAGACTTAACTGGCTGCTTTGATTTATCTAATCCTATTTCAGTAACACGTTTAACGGGAACTGATTGTAATATGATTTGTGACGCTCAAGGTGGTGAGATTCAGATAGCAGGAACAACAGATACTACTACAGAGATTTGTGTAGGTGAAGGTGTAGATGATTTAATAGAAGTAGAGTTTGTAGATATGAGTGTATTGTCTGGTGACTCATCTATTTGGGTTATTACAGACCAAGCTACCGGAGATATATTAGGTACGCCAATGGCAGGACCATTTAATTTAGAGGGAGCTCCAACAGGAGTTTGTGACATCTGGTACTTAAGATATACAGGAGATATAGGTCTAGCGACAGCAAGTAATGTTTCAGATTTAACAGGATGTTTCGATTTATCTAATCCAATCTCAGTAACGCGTAATGCAGTAGACGGAGGAGCTATTCAGATAGCAGGGACAACAGATACTACTGCAGAGATTTGCGTAGGTGAAGGTGTAGATGATTTAATTGAAGTAGAGTTTGTAGATATGAGTGTATTGTCTGGTGACTCATCTATTTGGGTTATTACAGACCAAGCTACCGGAGATATATTAGGTACGCCAATGGCAGGACCATTTAATTTAGAGGGAGCTCCAACAGGAGTTTGTGACATCTGGTACTTAAGATATACAGGAGATATAGGTCTAGCGACAGCAAGTAATGTTTCAGATTTAACAGGATGTTTCGATTTATCTAACCCAATCTCAGTAACAAGAAATTCAGTTAATGGTGGTGAGATTCAGATAGCAGGGACAACAGATACAACTGCGACGATATGTGCAGGTGAAGGTGTAGATGATTTAATAGAAGTAGAGTTTGTAGACGAAACTGTTCGTTCAGGTGATAGTTTTGCTTGGGTTATTACAGATAATGCTACAGGAAATATCTTAGGGACGCCTCCATCAGGACCATTCAATTTAGAAGGAGCAGGTGCAGGAGTTTGTGATATTTGGTACCTAAGATATACAGGTGACATTGGTTTAGCAACTGCTGCAAATGTAGCAGATTTAACTGGCTGCTTTGATTTATCTAATCCTATTTCAGTAACACGATTAACGGGAACTGATTGTGACGTTTTAAGTATAAATGATATAAGCTCTAATTTTGATTTTAGCGTTTATCCGAATCCTGCAAAAGATTCTGTTAATATTAATTTCAATGGAAATAGTGTTTTAGACTTAAATGTTCAATTATTTGATGTTCTTGGAAAGGAAGTTTATAGTAGGCCATTATCAACACAGGGAACTATGACTATAGATATTAGTAATCTAGAAAATGGGACTTACTTTATGAATATTATTGATATAACTTCTGGAAACAGAATTGTAAAGCGCATAATTAAAAATTAAAAATAAATTTATTGTTAAAAAAAGAGCACCATTTTGGTGCTCTTTTTAATTTATATATATCTTTTTAATGTTTAAAATGTCGTGTTCCTGTCATTACCATAGCTACATTATTAGCGTTGCAATAATCAATACTTAATTGATCTTTTATAGATCCACCTGGTTGAATTACAGCAGAAATACCAGCATTATCTGCAATCTCCACGCAGTCTGGAAAAGGGAAAAAAGCATCGCTTGCCATAACTGCTCCTTCTAAATTAAAATTGAAGGATTTTGCTTTATGAATCGCTTGGTTTAATGCATCAACACGGCTTGTTTGCCCAGTGCCACTCGCACATAATTGTTTGTTTTTGGCCAAGACTATTGTATTCGATTTTGTGTGCTTACAAATTTTGGAGGCAAAGATTAGATCTTCTAACTCGCCAGCACTAGCTGTTTTGTTAGTTACAGGTTTTAAACCTTCAACCGTATCTGTGATCTTATTTCTATCCTGTACTAAAACACCATTAAGACAACTTCTTACGTTGGTTTTCGGCATTTCTATGTCTTTCAAGATTAATAGTATTCTATTCTTTTTACCTTTTAAAATTTCTAAAGCCTCATCTGAAAATGAAGGTGCAATAACAACTTCACAGAATAGTTTATGAATCTCATTTGCTGTAGAAGAGTCAATTTCTGTATTACTAATTAAAACCCCTCCAAAGGCAGAGACGGGATCACCTGCCAACGCGTCTACATAAGCTTGATGAATCGTATCACGTTGTGATAAACCACATGCATTATTGTGTTTGAGCACTGCAAAAGTTGGTGCATCATTTTTAAATTCTAACATAAGGTTAACAGCGGCATCAACATCTAGAAGATTGTTATAGCTCAATTCTTTACCGTGTAATTTTGTGAAGATATCATCGAAATTTCCGAAAAAGAATCCTTTTTGATGGGGATTTTCCCCATATCTTAAAACTTTACCATTAGTCTCAGATATTTTTAAAGATGCTATTTCGTGGTTTTTATTGAAATAATTAAATATAGCGGAATCATAGTGTGAAGACACATTAAATGCTTTTGCTGCAAAATGTTTTCTGTCATCTTCAGATGTTTCACCGTTTTTTGTCTCGAGAAGTTCTAAGAATTCTGCGTAATCTTCAACTGAAGATACGCAAGTAACATCTGCATAATTTTTCGCAGCTGCTCTTATCAACGAAATGCCACCAATATCAATTTTTTCAATAATATCTTGATTGCTTGCTCCAGAAGCAACTGTTTTTTCAAAAGGATAGAGGTCAACAATAACTAAATCTATTTGCGGAATTTCAAATTCTGCTAATTCAGCAACATCACCTTCATGATTTTGACGATTTAAAATACCTCCAAACACTTTAGGGTGCAATGTTTTTACACGGCCACCAAGTATTGATGGGTAAGACGTTACATCTTCTACAGGTACGACTTCAATTCCTAGATCTTTAATAAATTTTTCTGTTCCACCTGTAGAATAAATAGTGACATTGAGGTCATTTAGTTTTTTTACAATTGGTGCTAATCCATCTTTACTAAAAACAGAGATTAGTGCAGATGACATAGTTTTGTTGCTCATAATGTTGTGTTGTGATTTTTTCGATGTTGCAAAAATAAACATATTCATCAGTTAAATCTCGATGAAAAAACGAGTTTCTTTAAGTTTTTTGTAACAATAGATTGTTGAAAACGTCCTATCTTTAAATTGTTTTAAAACAACCAATCATGCTTGTCTATTTAAGAGTGTTTAGAGAGAGTTTTTCATTTGCAATTAATGCACTTAGAAATAACAAATTGCGAACTTTTTTATCACTTTTGGGTGTTACAGTTGGTATTTTCTCAATTATAGGTGTTTTAGCAGCTGTAGATTCTTTAGACCGTTATATAAAAGATAATTTATCAGGCTTAGATAAGAATACCATGTATCTCACTAAATTTTCATTTGGTCCGACAGATGTACCTCGTTGGAAACGTGACAATTTTCCTCAAACAGAGCATGATGATTTTGATTTTGTAAGACGAAATGTCCCAGATATTGAAGCAGCTGCATATATTATTTTTGGAGGAAATGAAACTATTCGTTATCAAGCAGAAACAGTTTCTGGTGTTGGTGTGGACGCGGTTTCTAATGAGATATACGAAATAGAAGATTTTAAGGTAGAGCAAGGACGATTTTATGGTGAGGCAGAATCAGAATCGGGCGCTCCGGTTATAGTTTTGGGGCATACTATTGCAGAAAATTTATTTGGTAATTCTAATCCATTAGGAAAAAAAGTTAGGGTTTACGGTAGAAAGTTATCTGTAATTGGTGTTTTGAAAAAGTTTGGTACAAGTATATTTGACTCTCCAGACGAAAAGGCTTTTGTACCAGCAAATTTCGTAAGACGTTTTAAAAATGGAGGCGTGAATGGATTGCCAGGCGCTATTATTATAAAGCCAGATTCAGACGTAGAAATTTCCTCATTTGAACAAGTTTTAAAACAAAAGTTTAGAGCTTTTAGAGGACTTAAAGCAGATGAAGATGATAATTTTTTTGTAAATAAAATTTCTGGCTTTGTAAGTGCTGTTGAAGGTGTAATATCTGGTATGAATTTAATAGGATGGATCATCAGTGGATTCTCATTATTAGTAGGAGGTTTTGGTATCGCCAATATTATGTTTGTTAGTGTGAAAGAACGCACCAATCTTATCGGTATTCAAAAATCTTTGGGTGCTAAGAACAGATTTATCTTATTTCAATTTTTGTTTGAAGCTGTCGTACTCGCCGTTGTTGGTGGCTTAGTAGGTTTGTTTTTGGTATGGATAATTGCATTAATAATGTCCAATTTTACGGGTGATTTTAAATTTGTACTTTCATTTGGTAATATGTTTTTAGGTTTTATGCTTTCTACGATAATTGGATTAATTGCAGGTGTGATTCCTGCAATATCTGCATCGAAATTAGATCCTGTAGAAGCTATTAGAACAGGAATGTAAATTGTGTTTTATTTTTTTTAAGCCTTTTTTAATACCTTAATATTTGAAAGCGTTTATCTTTATACATAATTAGAGATGGTATATGCTTGTATATTTACGCTTATTAAAAGAGAGTTTTTCCTTTGCAATAAATGCGCTTCGCAATAATAAACTAAGAACATTTTTGTCACTTTTAGGAGTTACAGTTGGTATATTTTCTATTATCGCTGTATTGGCTGCAGTAGATTCTTTAGATAAAACCATAACATCACAGTTAAGTTCTTTAGATAGTAATACAATGTATGTTGTTAACAGGTCTTTTGGACCAACTGATGTACCACGTTGGCAAAGAGAAACGTTTGATCAAATTTCATACAATGAATATAAAAATTTAAAATCATCATTACCTAATGCAGAGCATGTTGCTTTTCAATTAGGTGTGAGACGGGAGAATATTAGGTATGAGTCTGAATTAGTTAGCGGTGTAAATACAGTTGTTGTATCAAATGAATTTACAGATATTCAGGTTTTAGAATTTGAAAAAGGACGATTTTATAATGAGTCTGAATCCAATTCAGGAAAGGCAGTAGTTGTTATTGGTTCAGAAATAGCTAAATCTCTTTTTGGTCAATTCGAACCTATTGGTAAAAAGGTAAGACTTTATGGTCAAAAGTTTACCGTAATTGGTGTTGTGAAAAAGGAGGGGTCTGGTTTGTTGGGAGATAGTAATGACGTTTCTATTTTTTTACCAGCCAATTACGTAAGAAATAGATTTGGTGATAACAACCCAAATATGTTAGCTATAGTTATTATAAAACCCGAAAAGGAAGCTGATATAGATGCTTTAAAGGCTGATGTAACTCAAATTATGAGAAACAAACGAGGGCTAAAGCCAGATGAGATTGATACTTTTTTTATAAATATTATAGCAGGTTTGCAAGGAGCGATAGATACTATGCTTGGTACCATGAACCTCATTGGTTGGGTAATTAGTGGTTTCTCGTTATTAGTAGGTGGCTTTGGTATTGCTAACATAATGTTTGTTAGTGTAAAGGAGCGTACAAACCTCATTGGTATTCAGAAATCATTAGGAGCAAAAAATAAATTCATTCTTTTTCAGTTCTTATTCGAAGCTGTTATATTAGCCATAGTTGGCGGTATAGTAGGCTTGCTATTAGTATGGATAGGCACTATAATAGGTAGCGGATTAACTGAAGATTTTGAATTTGTATTGTCACCTACAAATATGTTAATAGGATTTGGAATTTCATTTTTAATTGGGTTAGTTTCAGGAGTTATTCCAGCACTGACGGCGTCACGTTTAGACCCTGTTGAGGCAATTAGAACAGGTATGTAATACTACTATTAAGAAATAAGTTTTGAGACTTCTTTACAAACAAACTCTAAAAAGCGCTCATCGGCCTCATTAAAAGGATCTGGTGTATTGGAATCAATATCAATTTGACCGATATTTTCGCCATTTACAAAAATCGGAATAACAATTTCAGCTTTAACCGTTATGCTACAGGCAATATAATTATCTTGTGCAGCTACATCTGGTACTACAAAATTTTGATTACTCACTGCAACTTGCCCACAAATGCCTTTACCAAAAGGAATTATAGTGTGGTCCGTAGGTTCACCTACATAAGGGCCTAGTTTTAATTCATCTTTGTCACCGTTTTTAAAGTAAAAACCTACCCAATTATAATAATTAATATTAGTTTCTAAGATTTCGCAAATCTTTAATAAACGCTCGTCAACTGTGAGCTGAGATTGTACTATAATATTTTTTATTTTAGGTTTTAATTCTTGTAGTGTCATAGATTTTCAAAACTTTTGGTAAAAGTATTTAAAATGCACAATTATAAATTACAGTTTTTATAAATTTAACATCAAACTAACATTGCTTGAAGGCTTTATTAAAACAATACAAACTCGTTATTAAATTTATTCTCACTTTTTTAGTGGTTTATGCAGTTTTGACCATTGGATATAATTTATATTTAAATCTTTCCGATGGCTCGAAGTTTTACCCAGATTACTTAACTAACTTAGTAGCAGAACAAACTAATTCCTTACTAAATGGAATTGGTTACAACGCAAATATTTTACCACATGCCAATGAACCTTCGATGAAAGTTATTATTAATGGTAAATATGTTGCTAGAGTTATTGAGGGTTGCAACGCTATTAGTATCATCATATTATTTTTATCTTTTATTATTGCGTTTGCAGGCAAGTTTAAAACCACACTGTTTTATTGTGTTGCTGGAAGTATAATAATATATGTTTTCAACCTATTTAGAATTGTTGTTTTATCCCTAGGTCTCTATCATTATCCATGGAGAAAAGAAATGTTGCATAATGTTATTTTTCCATTACTTATTTATGGTACCGTTTTTATTTTATGGATGATTTGGGTGAATCGTTTTTCAAAAAACACAAAAAGTCATGCCTAAATTAACAAGATATATAGTAATTGTGCTTTTGCTAGTGGTGTTGATTCTAATACGCGCTTTTGAAGATGTCTTATTTTATGATCCCTATCTTACTTTTTTTGAGAATGATTATCTTTATATAGATAATCCAAGACGAGAGGTTTTTAAACTTGTTTTTTTTACTAGTTTGCGATATCTGCTTAATACATTAGCTTCATTAGGTATACTATATTTATTGTTTCAAGATAAGAGTATAATTAAATTTGCAATTTTAGTTTATGTTATTTCTTATATATTATTACTAATTCCATTTTTATATTTTGTTGTTAATCCAAGGCAAGCGGATTACTATTTATTCTTTAACATTAGACGTTTTTTAATACAGCCTCTGCTTTTAATTCTCTTATTACCTGCGTTTTATTATCATAAGCTTAAACGTTAATTGTTGTTTAAATTAAGTTACTTTTTTTAAGTATTTCTTAAATTTGCACTGTGCAATATAAGTTAGTACATAAACTAGTTGGGTCAATACTATCATTTTTAGTATTGTTTTCTACAATGTCTTTTACTGTAGAAAAGCACTATTGTGGCGAAAATTTAGTCGATACATCCTTGTTTTCTGAATCGAAAAAATGTGGAGGTATGGATGTTTCTGATTCTAATTATGTTAAAAAGCCATGTTGCGAGGATACTGTGGATATTGTTAAAGGACAAGATGAACTTAATACCATAGAATTTCTAAAAATTAATACATCACAAGAGCTTATACTACTGGCTTATGGATTAACGTATTCATGTTTTTTTGAAAGTTTACCTAAACTTATAATACCTCATAAAGATTATTCTCCACCTAATCTCATCAAAGACATACAAGTCTTAGATGAGACTTACTTAATTTGATTTATAGATAACTCTTAAAATAATAGTGAACATAATTGTGCACTAAATTATTATATCTATAAATAAAATAAATGAAAAAATATTTAATATTAATAATGATGTTCTTATCATTCTTTGCATTTGGTCAAGAACAGTTAAAGGGCATAGTTTTAGAAACAAGTAGCTCTAAAGAATTACCCTTATCAGGCGCAAATGTTTATTGGTTAAATTCCTCAGTTGGCGGCGTAACTAATGATGATGGTACATTTAGCATACCATATAAATTCTCTTATAATAAGCTTGTAATAAGTTATATTGGGTTTAAAGCCGATACAATAATTATTACTGAAAATAGATATATAAGACATGTATTACAAGCCTCAGAAGAATTAGATGTTGTAACACTTATTTCTAGAAAACAGGCTACAACTAAATCTTATTTAAAAGCTACAAATACACTTTTTGTAAGTAGTGACGAGCTCTTAAAAGCAGCATGTTGTAATCTCTCAGAGAGTTTTGAAACTAATCCATCTATCGATGTAAATTTTGCTGATGCAGTTTCTGGTACAAAACAGATTAGAATGTTAGGTTTAAACTCACCTTACATCTTAATTACAACAGAGAATATTCCTTCTATACGCGGTGCATCTCAAGCCTATGGTTTAAGTTTTATTCCAGGTACTTGGGTAGAAAGTATACAAATTACTAAAGGAACAGGTAGTGTTGTTAACGGTTTTGAAAGTATTGCAGGGCAAATAAATGCGGAGCTCGTTAAGCCAAATACAGATGACAAGCTTTTTGTAAATGCTTATGCCGGTCTTAATGGGAGATTTGAGTTAAATACGCACATTAATCAAAAAGTATCGGATAGGTGGAGTACAGGTTTATACTTACATGGTAATAAAAGAGATAAGAAATTCGATAGAAATGATGATTCGTTTTTAGATGTGCCAATAAAGGAACAAATTAATGTGATGAGCCGTTGGCAATATACCAATGGTGAAAAAGGAATTGTAAGCTTTATTAATCTACGTTACCTTAATGATAAAACTCAATCTGGTCAAGAAGATTTTAATCCAGAATCAGATAGAGGAACTACCAATTTTTGGGGAAGCGAAATTAATACAGAACGTTTTGAAATTACAACAAAATTAGGTTTTGTAAACCCTAAAGTGCCATATCAAAGCTTAGGATTTCAAACGGCTTTCAGTCATCACAGACAAGACTCTTATTTTGGTTTAAATATCTATGATATACAGCACAATAGTTTTTATTCCAATTTAGTTTATAATAGTATAATTACAGATTCGCGTCATAAAATAAAAACAGGTTTAAGTTTTACTTACGATCATTTTGATGAATTTGTAGATACAGATTCTTTTGAGCGCACTGAGAATTCAGTTGGTGGATTTTTTGAGTATGCTTATGATGACTTAGATAAGTTAACAATGACTGCAGGTATAAGATTAGATCAGCATAATAGACTAGGTTTTTTTGTAACCCCACGTTTGCATGTAAGATATTCACCGTGGGAGAAATCGGCATTTAGAGCTTCTATTGGAAGGGGTAAACGAAGTGCGAATATTTTTGCCGAAAATCAAAATATGTTTTCTAGTTCGAGACAAATCAATATTTTAAGTAATGGCGGCAAAATCTATGGCTTAGACCCTGAAATTGCATGGAATTATGGAATAAGTTATTTACAAGGGTTTAATTTATTTGAAAGAAAGGCAGACGTCACCTTAGATTTCTACAGAACGGATTTTCATAATCAGGTCATTGTAGATTGGGAAAATCCTTTTGAGCTTAATTTTTATAATCTTAATGGTAAGAGTTATGCTAATAGTTTTCAAATAGAATTTAATTATAACGCATTTAGAGGTTTCGATTTAAGAACGGCTTATAAGTATTATGATATAAAAGCAGATTATAATTCTGGTCGCCTAGAAAAACCATTAACTCCACGACACAGATTATTTGCTAATGCATCCTTTGAAACAGACGAAAAGGAAAATAGTGCGCAATGGAAATTCGATGCCACATATAATTGGTTAGATTCGCAACGTTTTCCTTCAACAAATTTAAGTACCTCAGAATTTCGGTTAGATGAGTATTCCCCAACTATTGGGACATTAAATCTACAAGTTACAAAAGTGTTTTCTTCTAAATTTGAAGTATATTTAGGTGCAGAAAATATTACCAATGTACGTCAGTCAAACCCGATTGTAAGTGCAGATGATCCTTTTGGGTCAAATTTTGATAGTAATTTTGTTTATGGTCCAATTTTTGGAAGTATGTTTTACTCGGGTTTAAGATATCGTATAGAGTAACACATAATTTTATGGAGCTGACAGTCACATAAAAAATGAATATAATAAGATGAAAAAAATAATTTTAATTTGCACAGTATTATTTTCTACAGGAGTATTTGCCCAAAATAAAAATGCTAAAGCTTCAATGGAAGTGGATGGCATTTGTGGTATGTGTAAACAACGAATAGAAAAAGCTGCAATAAGAACTAAAGGGGTAAAATCTGCAGTTTGGAATTTGGATACCCATGAGTTAAAACTTATCTACGATGAACGTAAGACAGATTTAACTATAATATCAAAAAAGTTAGCTTCAGTAGGGCATGATACGAAAGAGGTGAAAGCAACAGAAGAACAATATGAAACTGTTCATCCTTGCTGTAAATACCGAGATAAAGATGTAGTAAAAGATCATGACGGTGAGAAGCAAAACAAGAAGAATAAAAAATAGGAATTTAATTATATCAGTTAATAAATAGACACGAACCTTATGAAGTTTAAATTATTTTTAATTATTACATTAATATCTTTTGTAACCGCGAACGCCCAAAAAGATTATATCATAACCATAGATGGGAAGTCATATGAGATTGAAATGGATAGTGAAATAGAAATAAAAATAAAAGGTAAGAAGCTCGATTTAGGACTTAGAAAAAAAGACACATTACTACTAGATGAAGATTATTTTCAACTTAAGTATACAAAGAAACATAAAGTATCTAAAGTTACTGTAGAAGAAGGTATAGACCAGTTAATGATAATGACTGCTGGCGGATCTGGTGTAATCGTTCAGAAATATAGTAGTTTTAACCCGACAATGCTTCAAGAGATGATGCTCAACGAGGTGACTAAAGAAAGTGTTAGTTATGGTTATAGCTTAGTGAGAAAAGACTATGATAAAAAATTATTATCTGGTGAAACTATAAAAGTATTAAAAGCTGTTTTAGACTATAAAGGAGAAACTGAGACCTATGAAATTGCAGCGCACGGAAAAAAAGATGAAGGTATTTTAGTAATGACTATGGACATGGGTTTAGGTCTTGGTGATGGTGGTCCTGAAATGGTTCAACTTATGTGGGACACTTTAAAAATAAAATAGCATTTAATAAATGTAAATGATGTTTTTCTATCACATTTTTCAATCAAAATAATGAAAAAGATTCTCTGTATAACCTTAATAATTGTTTTACAAAGTTGCAGCAGCAATGATGATAGCAATGTTGTGACGGCACCAGTGGCTACTGATATTTCAGTGTCATCTTCCGTAAGTCTAATTAATTGGACTGCGAGTATCGATTTGCAACAAAAATTAGACATTGCATTGAGTTATGATTATGGAGCTGCTCTAATTAGTGAAACGGTAAAACAGACAAATTTTAACGCGGATACGACTCAAGTCATTACCACAATTAATTTTATAGCGGCTGTACAGAATGCTTACACTGATACTAATCTATCAAATAATTCTGTTACGATTAATCTTATTAAAAATATTGAAAACCCGGTACCAGAAGGGGTTGAATTAAAGGCAGATGGACCAGGAAGTACATATGACTTAATTACTTCTGTATTAGCGCCAGGTCAAAACCCTATTGAGACACCAGATTGTAATCATACGGCATTTGGAAATCATATAGACGAACTTTTTGATACTGACTTAAATACTAATGTCTTTCGTTTTTTTATTCATACTACACCAGATAATGATCGTTGTATAAATTTTGATCGTCAACGGAATGAAATAAAGACTTATAGCCAATCTCCAGATAATTTATTAGGGATAGAAAATGAAACTGTTATCTATAAATGGAAATTTAAATTGAAAGCAGGATTTCAATCATCTCCAAATTTCACACATTTACACCAATTAAAATCGGTTGGAGGTGCATTAGAAAGTATGCCAATGTATACATTAACAACTCGCAAAGGTACACCAGATAAACTTCAATTGCGTTACGCAGAGACAGATAGTCAAATAACTGTAGAAGAGGCTGAATTAGCACCCTTTATAGATACGTGGTTAGAGGTTACAGAAACCATTAAATACGGTACATCTGGCACTTATGCTATTGAAATTAAGAATATAAGTGATGATTCCGTTTTATTTGAGTACTCTAATAATACCATCATAAATTGGAGGCCAGAAGCATCCTTTGTAAGACCAAAATGGGGCATCTATAGAAGTTTAATAAATCAACAAGATCTAAGGGATGAAGAAGTATTGTTTGCTGATTTTAGTATAACTGAAATTTAAACTCCTCACAAGTCTAACAGTTTAATAAACTGTTGTTGTAGTATTAGCCTTTACCTCACAAATAATGACATGTATCAATCGTTATCAATTTCTATTGTTAGAAGTTTTAGCGTGTTTACAAATTCAATATTTTAAGAAGTGATATGCGTTTTGCTAAAGATTTCTTTAAGGTCTTATGCACGATTAGATATTGAGGTTCATAATTGATAAGATCTATTATAAATTTTCTAAAACTATAGAGCATAATTCCTCTGCTACCCATAAAACTTCATTTTACCTTATGCAACTTTAGTTGAGGTTAGACTTTTATCGTTTTTATCATCATTTTGATAATTGTTTTATTAGGCAATGAACTCATCTTTGCATTAATAATTACAAACAATAAATCAAAACCTATGGCGTATTTTCCAGATAACGGTATGATGATTGAATTTTTTATATAATTATTAATTAATAGCAAAAGAAGATACTTAGCTTTTAGTATCCTTTTCTCAAAAGAAAACAAATATGATTACAGAACAAATAGAAACGACTTTAGCTAGCTTATATAACGACTCAAAATATGACCATCTCAAAATGATGAAAGGTTTTTCTAAAAGTATATTTAGACCAATAAAGCCATCTGATTTCAAGGATGTATATCTTTCTATCTCACAAGAACAAGGTAGGGATTTGGTGCAATTTATAAAGAATAATAATCTAAAAAATATTGTTGAATTTGGGACTTCGTTCGGAATATCCACTATATTTTTAGCACAAGGTGCTGCAGATACAGCAGGTCATATTATCACAACTGAGTTAATTGAATCTAAAGCTAAAAAGGCGATTGAAAATTTTGAAAGAGCAGGTGTAGATGATATAATTGAAGTAAGAATAGGAGACGCTATGGATACTTTAAAGAATCACCAAGAGTCAATAGACTTATTACTATTGGACGGTTGGAAAGATTTGTATTTGCCTTTATTTAACATGTTGGAGCCTAATTTTCATGAAAATACTTTTATCTACGTAGATAATGCAGATATGGAAGAAACTAAAGTGTTTTTAAAAACCATTGTCAAAAACTCTAAATATAAGTTACAATCAAAATATAATGGAAAGGTCGCAATTATCACTAGTATAAGTTAATTTAATTATTATGAAATTCATAGAAAAAATCTTAAAGGAAGAATATAATGAAGTACTTTCTTATTTAACTGAAAATGTAAAACTTAATCTTCAAACGGTTGGTGATGCAAAAGGTAAAGCTTCTGGTATAAAATTATTGAAAAAGCAATTCGAATACCTTCAAAATGAAATTAAAGAAGTAAAAGTTTTTAAACAATTTGAAGATGAAAAACATAGTGTTATCGAGTATGATATTTTACTTAATAACACGTTCGACTTACCCTTAGTAGCAATTATGGTGAAAGATGGAGATAAGTTTAGTGAAGTGCGCACATATCATTCAGTTTATCCTATTACAGAAGGACATGTTTTTAGAGCATCTATATTTTCTGAACAAATTGAATTAATAGAACCAAAAGAGGTGGTAAGCTATTTTGACGGTATTACTATTGGCTCAACTCAAGCCACAATGGCAACGTTAGCTTTTGAAGACGACGTATATTTTAGAGAACCTGCTGGATGGCGCTGGAATCATAAAACTAGAGAAGGGTTAAAAAAACATTTTGACCATTTCTTTGGAGATGGCGGAGTACCCTTAAAATTTCATAACTATGTGTTTGATAAAGAGTCTGGGACTTTTGCAGGTGAATACACTTGTGAAGTTTGGGGTAGTGCAACTTTTAAGCCTCAAGCAGGTGTTTCTATTTACGATATAAATAAAGAAACTGGTAAAATAACAGGCATTAGAGTTTATGACAATGTAGATACAAATTATAGATAAGAGTAGTTAAGATTTAATATTATTGTTGACTTTACAGTTTGGTAAATAAACCCAAATTAGAGTTACTAATTTATGCATTCTATTATTTAGCGAGTATATCTAAAATACTATCACATCTTTTAATACCCTCTAAAGTAGCATCGCGTTTAAACATTAAAGCTCCGTATACACTCTGAATAATATTTTTCAATAATTTTTCGTCTTTAAAAGGAATTTTACCTACTTCTATTAATTCATAGTCTGTATGGTAAATAAAATAGTTTCCTAGATAATCTTTATTGATTATTTCTTGTCGTTTGTAGGCGTTTAAAATATCTTCATAGTCTGAATAGTGTTTTTGAATAGTAGTTCTAAGCTCAAAATTATTCAGTAGTTTTAGGTCACCAGAGTTAACTAGAGTTTGGTGCGTGTAGTCTTTTGGTTTAAATGAAGTTAATTGTGCTAAATTATAAATTGCTCTTAATCTTTGATTTTTATCAGGACTATTTTTCCCAAGAATAGAGATGACATCTTTGGCTTGGTCTATTTTGGTTTTAATGATTTCCAGGTTAGATTCTAAATGCAATTTATCAGCTGCTATATCTTGTTTTAAATTAGTTATATATTCGTTTTTCTGAGTTTCATCGGATCTCTTTTCTCCCCAATTATTCATAGCAAAGGCTAAAGAGATACCTACAATAACTATTAAAATTTCGCCAAAAGCATAGGTGAGTTTCTTTTTCATAGGTTTAAAACATTGTACTTCTTTAAAATTAGGAAAATAACATACAAAACCAAAAGCCTTTGATGAAAACCAAAGGCTTTATAGCTTAAAATATATTTACTTGCTTATATATGCATAGCAAGTTGTTGTGTATCCTTGTTAAGAATTACATCATGCCAGGCATTCCGCCTCCGCCCATTGGTGGCATGGCAGGAGCATCTTCTTTAATATCTACTAAAGCACACTCAGTGGTTAAAATCATACCAGCTACAGAAGCGGCATTTTCCAAAGCAATACGAGTTACTTTTTTAGGATCGATAATACCAGCTTTTAGCATATCTACATAAGTTTCAGACTTAGCATTATATCCAAAATCTTTTTTACCTTCTAAAACTTTATTAATTACAACAGAACCTTCTCCACCTGCATTTTCTACAATAGTTCTTAAAGGAGATTCAATAGCTTTGTTTACAATTTGTACACCAGTTGTTTCATCTAAGTTCTCTGTTGTGATTTTTTCTAAAGTTTTCTTAGCTCTCACTAATGCAACTCCACCGCCAGCAACGATCCCTTCTTCAACAGCTGCTCGTGTTGCATGTAATGCATCATCAACTCTGTCTTTTTTCTCTTTCATTTCTACTTCAGATGCAGCACCTACATAGAGTACAGCAACTCCACCAGCTAATTTTGCTAATCGCTCTTGTAATTTTTCTCGATCGTAATCAGAAGTCGTTGTTTCTATCTGCGCTTTTATTTGGTTTACTCTTGCTTTTATATCAGAAGCTTTTCCGTTACCATTTACAATTGTTGTATTGTCTTTATCGATAGTTACGGTCTCCGCTGTTCCTAGCATAGTAAGATCTGCATTCTCTAAAGAGAATCCTCTTTCTTCAGAGATTACAACACCACCTGTTAATATAGCTATGTCTTCTAGCATTGCTTTACGTCTATCACCAAAACCAGGAGCTTTCACAGCTGCTATTTTTAGTCCACCACGCAATTTATTAACAACTAAAGTTGCTAATGCTTGTCCTTCAACATCTTCTGCTATAATTAATAGAGGACGACCAGACTGTGCAACTGGTTCTAATATTGGTAGAATTTCTTGTAAGTTAGAAATCTTCTTATCAAACAATAAAATGTATGGATTCTCTAAATCAGCAATCATTTTATCAGCATCAGTGACGAAATAAGGGGATAAATACCCTCTGTCAAACTGCATGCCTTCTACAACGTCAACGTATGTTTCCATACCTTTCGCTTCTTCTACAGTAATTACACCTTCTTTACCAACTTTTCCGAAGGCTTTAGCGATTAAATCACCAATAGTGTCATCGTTGTTAGCAGAAATCGCCGCAACTTGTTTAATCTTGTCAGAATCGCTACCTACTTTTTTAGATTGTTTATCAAGGTCAGAAACAATAGCTTCGACAGCTTTGTCAATACCTCGTTTTAAATCCATAGGATTAGCACCTGCAGCAACATTTTTAAGTCCTTCTTTTACAATAGCTTGTGCTAAAACTGTAGCGGTAGTTGTGCCGTCACCAGCTAGATCGTTAGTTTTAGAAGCAACCTCTTTTACCATTTGCGCTCCCATATTTTCAAGTTCATCTGCAAGCTCAATTTCTTTTGCTACAGATACACCATCCTTGGTTACTTGAGGAGCACCAAATGATTTTCCTATAATTACATTACGACCTTTTGGTCCTAAAGTTACTTTTACTGCGTTTGCTAAAGCATCTACACCACGTTTTAGTCCGTCGCGTGCTTCAATATCAAATTTTATATCTTTTGCCATCGTTAAAATTTTAATTTTAGCGTTTCCGCGAAAGCGGAAATCTGTTTGTGTTTAATTTAAAAAATTTAGTTTTTTGGTTGATCATATTCATGTCTTAGCAGGAATGACAATCTAAATTATCGCCAAGATGTCACTTTCGCGCATCATTAAATAGTCTTTTCCTTCTAATTTAAGTTCTGTTCCTCCATACTTTCCGTAAAGTACAGTATCACCAACTTTAACTGTAATAGGTTCGTCTTTTGTGCCTTTTCCAGTTGCTACTACAGTTCCTTTTTGTGGTTTTTCTTTTGCATTATCTGGAATAATAATACCTGAAGCCGTAGTTGTTTCAGCTTGCATTGGTTCTACAAGAACACGATCTGCTAAAGGTTTAATGTTTAAAGCCATTTTGTTGTATGTTTTAGTTGTTTTAAATTCTAATTACGCTCTAGCGTAGTTCTAAAATTGTGCCAAGCAATAAAGACTGACAAACTTGCAGAAATAAAAAAAAGCCAACTAAATTTTAGTTGGCTTTTTTTTATTTCTATTTATTTAGATTACCCTTCTGGATTTGTGCTTGGGGCTGCAGCATCATCTGTTGCAGGTTCAGTAGTTAGAGGTAATTCTGTATTGTCATTAGTGTCTAAAGCTTTAGATTCTATGCTGCCACCACCATCAATAGTTAAGTTAGAAGCTAAAATTAAAATAATTAGAGCAGTAGCTAAAAACCAAGTACTTTTATCTAAAAAATCTCCAGTCTTTTTAACTCCACCTAGTTGTTGTGTACCACCACCACCGAAAGATGACGATAAACCTCCACCTTTTGGATTCTGTACCATTATAACAACGATCAATAAGAAGGCTACTATTACTATTAATACCAAGAATATTACAAATGTACTCATGTTATATATTATTTTGTTCTTTTAATTCTTTTACCGCTTTAATTTGGTGTGCAAAGAAACTACTTTTTTCTGGATATTTCAAACTTAAAATTTTATAAGATTGAATGGCTTTATCATAGTTTTTTTGTTCTAAATAAATACGAGCTAAAGTTTCTGTCATTAAACTGTTAGAAAGATGATCATCATTATTTACCAACTTAGGTTTTGGTGCATTACCTGTAATAGGTTTTATTTTAGGATTTTCATTTATAAACTTGTCTATAATATCGAGTTTACTTTTCAACGGAGCAGAAGTTGTGTTGTTTTCTAATTTTTTAGATTCATTAGTTTCACGCAAAATAGGTTTAAAATTGGTGATTTTCAGCCATTCTGCAAATGAATAATTTTCCGATTTATCAAAATCTAATGGTTGTCCTATGTTAAGTTTTTTTTCTGGAGTAATGTTTTTAACATCAACAGAAATTATAGAATCTTCAATTTTAGGCGAAATAGTTGGAGGCGGAATTGGTTTAAAAAGATGAGGATCTAAAACACCTTCAGTTGCTTTAACATGCGCTTTTAAAGCATCGTCAATAGTAACACTTTTATGTATAGAGATATCATCAATATCAGAAACTTCTATAGCTTTAATATATTCTGAGTTTTGCTTAATTTCATTAGATATTTCATTTTGATTAAAAATTTCGGAAGTTATGTAATCAAATAAAACACTACGGTCCGTTGTATGGGCAGCTGTAACTTTTAAAGAATTGTTGTATTTGTAGCTTGCTTTTTGTTTTAAACCTTTGAGATGTAATGCTCTAAGTGGTTGAAAATAAGGAAACTCGCTAATTTTTATAGATAGTGCTTCGTATTGCGATGCAGTTATTGCCTCAGGATGTTTTAATAAGTATGTGAGTTGTTGAAGCTCCATATATTACCAATTAGCTAAAGATGCGTTAAAAATATCTTGTGTTAATCTTTCGAAAATTACTTGGAAAGCTTCATCTTTTGTTCCTCCAGTAAGTTGTGCATTGGCGTCGTAATCAAAGAAGAAAGAAAAACGTCTTTCGAAATCTTTTTCTTCATCTAGTGTATTAAAATATCTAACATTAACTCCTATTGTTAAGCGGTTTTGTGCAGCTGTGTTTTGAGCCGTAGCAGTCATCGGTGCAATGCGGTACTCTGTGATTTCACCTTCAAAAAGTAAATCTCCACCTGTATTTACCAAGTTTAAATTGGTTTGATTCTGAATTAAATCTTGGAGGCTATTGGTAAAATCAATATCTAAACCAGGTTCAACTAATTCTGCATTATTCTGAAAGAAGTTAACCTGAAATGTTTTTGCATTACCAGTATCAGCACCAGTAAATGAATAAATACCACAACTAACTAGGGTTACATTTAATGATAAAAAAATAATGAATTTTAATTTTTTCATTTAATATGTATTTGGACGTTTCATAGTTATAAAAGCATAGATATAACCAGCATTATCAGCGACATCAAAATCTACATTGACAAGACGATAACCTTTATAATGTTTTTCATTTATTAATTCTTCAGCTTCCTTTCTAATAGCCTCAGAACTATTTGGTCTAAATGATTTTCTTATCATAAATATTTCTACTGCTTTCATTATCTGATATTATATTTGTGTCGAAATGTATTTAAATTAAAAACTTAATAAAGTAAATTATCTTATCTAAGACTTCACAAAATTTTCTTAAAGATCGTATTGCTTTATTTTTCTATACAACGTACGTTCACTAATTCCAAGTTCTGCGGCAGCAAGCTTCCGTTTACCACTATGTCGCTCGAGTGATTTTTTTATGAGTTCTAACTCTTTGTCTTGTAAAGATAAGGTTTCTTCTTCTTCAATTTCTTCAGCAAAATGATATTTGTCCTCAACTTCAGGTAGAATAGATTCCTTCGTATCTGTATGTTGTTGCAAAGATAAAACCTCTAAATCTTCAATGGCTGTAGATTCAATAGCTTCGTCTTTATCTCCATATATTTTCTGAATTAAATGCTCATTATCTTTTTGAACCTCAGAAACGCTTCCGTTTTTCATCAACTCCATTGTGAGCTTCTTAAGGTCATTGAGATCAGCTTTCATATCAAATAAAACTTTGTACAAAATCTCACGTTCATTAGCAAAATCGCTTTCGGATTTAGTGTTGTTTACAACAGCAGGTAGATTAGAACCTGTATTTGGTAAATAGTTCTGTATAGTAGCAGCATTAATTGTGCGAATATGCTCTAAAACCGAAACTTGTTCTGCTACATTTCTTAACTGACGAATATTCCCATTCCAACGATATCTTAAAAGTAAATTAACAGCATCATCAGTTAATTTTACAGTTGGCATCTTGTATTTTAAAGCAAAATCACTAGCAAATTTTCTGAATAACAAATGTATGTCTTCTTTCCGTTCTCTAAGGGCAGGCAGGTTAATTTCTATCGTGCTTAGACGGTAATAAAGGTCTTCTCTAAACTTTTCTTTTTTAATAGCTTCGAACATGTTTACATTTGTCGCAGCTACTATTCTTACATCTGTTTTTTGAACTTTACTAGAACCTACTTTTATAAATTCTCCATTCTCTAATACACGTAAAAGACGAACTTGAGTAGTTAGAGGTAGCTCACCAACTTCGTCTAAAAATATAGTTCCACCATCAGCAACCTCAAAATAACCGGACCTTGTTTGAGTTGCTCCTGTAAAAGCCCCTTTTTCATGACCGAATAATTCACTATCAATTGTTCCCTCAGGAATAGCTCCACAGTTTACGGCTATATATTTACCGTGTTTACGGTGTGAAAGTTGATGAATAATTTTAGGAATACTCTCCTTACCAACTCCACTCTCTCCAGTTACCAATACAGATATATCGGTAGGAGCAACCTGAATTGCTTTTTCTATAGAACGATTAAGTTTGGGATCATTCCCAATAATACCAAAACGTTGTTTTATGGCTTGTATAGATTCCATATTTTATCCACTAAAGTTGGAACTCTTAATTATTATTTTTAGTTGACGTAGTTAAACCTTTCATTGATTTCTATCATAAGTTCAGCACCAAAATCGTAAGCGATATCTCTACTCAATATTCTTCCTATGGAATTATATTCCAAATCAAATGTAAAAGCCTCACCATCAAATGTGGCGCCACTCCAGTTATTTGTAGAATGAAATTGTGCGATTAATGCGCCAACTTCATCAGAATAATCATCTGCTAAAAAATTAAGTAAATAATTGTCATTGTAGACTATTTGTAAAGGATTGGTGTTGTCATCAAAATTATAAGTGATATTACTTTCGGTTTCACCTGTTGTTATACTACTATTAATATTACCACCTCCATTATAAGTTAGCGTTTCAATTTGTATTGAAAATGTGTCGTCAAAAGACTCTTTCTTAATAATTCGATCAAAGCCGTCTAAAGTGAATACAGTAGAAATGGTCGATCCAACTTCAGTTCTTGTAATGATGTTGTCAGTGTAAGTAAAATTATAAGTATAATCATCTTCATCGTCTTCAAAATAGTCATATGTAATTTGTGAAATTGAACCATTTGTATAAGTTATTATATACTCATTTGTCGTTTGGCCTTGAGAATTAACAGAAATATCACTTGTAATCTGACCAGTCATATTGCGTGTATAAGTCTGGTTATCAGTCTCAAAAGGGCTGCCTTCAACCGATATTGCCGTTGAACTCGATAGAATTTTGTTTTCAGATATATTAATATCAGAATTTGTTATGGTTTGGAGTGGAATACCAAAAAAGCTAAATGTTAAATCAGTGTCCAATTCATAAAGAGATAATGTTAGATCACCGCTCTCGCTTCCGCCATTACCACCTGCATTGCCATCACCACTATCTTGTGTAAAACCAGTGTCTAAAGGTTCATTTTCACAAGCTGTGCTTAACGATAGTATACATAATATTAAAAGTATTTTTTTCATCTATTAATTATTTTTTGAATAACCTACAGGTTCACCAATTAAAGTGGCACTTGTGCAGTCTATAATTTTTACGTTTACAAAATCTCCTGGTTTGTAATGCTCTTTAGGGAAAACAGCAACCACATTTTGACTATTTCTTCCAGCCCATTGTTTATCAGATCTTTTTGATGACTTTTCAATCAAAAATTCTTGGATCTTACCAACATGCTGTTTTGTTCTGTAATGGCTATGTTCTCTCTGTAAAGCTTGAATCTCATTTAATCTTCTTTGCTTAACTTCTGCAGGTATATCGTCCTCCATTTTGCGACCTGCAAGCGTACCAGGACGCTCTGAATAGGCAAACATAAATCCAAAATCATATTTCACATATTCCATTAGGCTTAATGTGTCTTGATGATCTTCTTCGGTTTCTGTTGGGAATCCCGCAATCATATCTTGGCTAATACCAACATCTGGTATTAAACGTTTAATGTTATCAATAAGTTTAAAGTACTCCTCTCGAGTATGCAAACGATTCATGGCTTTTAAAACACGATTACTTCCACTTTGCACAGGTAAGTGAATATAATTGCAAATATTTTCGAAGGCTGCCATAGTTTCAATAACATCTAAAGTCATATCCTGCGGATTTGATGTCGAAAACCTAAAGCGCATTTTTGGTTGTGCTTTAGCACAAAGCTCTAAAAGTTTGGCGAAATTTACTGCGGTAGCCTTTTGCATATCGGTAGCTTTTTCGAAGTCTTTTTTTAGTCCACCACCATACCACAAATAACTATCTACATTTTGACCTAATAAGGTTACTTCCTTGTAACCTTTAGACCATAAATCATTAACTTCTTCTATAATACTTTGTGTATCTCTACTTCTTTCTCTACCTCTGGTAAATGGAACAACGCAAAATGTGCACATATTATCGCAACCACGTGTAATTGATACAAATGCACTAACACCATTAGAGTTTAGTCTAACAGGTGAAATATCGCCATAGGTTTCCTCTTTAGAAAGAATAACATTAATAGCATCTCTACCTTCGTTTACTTCTTCTAAAAGATTTGGTAAGTCTTTATAGGCGTCAGGGCCAACAACCAAATCCACTATTTTTTCCTCTTCTAAGAATTTAGTTTTTAGACGCTCTGCCATGCACCCTAAAACACCAACTTTCATTTTAGGATTGCGTTTTTTCTCTTTATTGTAGTACTTTAATCTTTTTCTAACAGTTTGCTCTGCTTTATCTCTTATAGAACATGTATTTACTAAAACTAAATCTGCATCTTGTAAATTTTTTGTGGTATTATATCCTTGTTCTGATAATATAGAGGCAACAATTTCGCTATCACTAAAATTCATTTGGCAACCATAACTCTCTATGAAGAGTTTTTTTTGATTCCCTTCTTTTTGCTCTAGTACTAAGGATTCTCCCTGTTTATTTTCGTCTATAATCTTTTCCATCTGTTATGTTCCGTGCAAACGAAATATCTGTTAACTTAAAATATTTATTTCAATAAGCATGCAAAGATATAATTATTTTAGACTTTGTGACAAAGTGGCAGTTTTATATTATTTTGATTTGTTTGTTGTTTTTTTGAATGAAATTTAAGTTTTAAGACGCAACCATTTGGAGTATTTTGCATCTTTAAATAAATTAAGAAAATGAAATCATTAAGATTAACTACACTATTTTTATTAGGTCTTCTATTGCTAAGTACACAATGCGACGAAGATAACGTGCCGATTTCTCCTCTTTGTGACGAGGTTCCGATAATAGACAGCTCATTTTATGAGAACTCGGAGTCCGATACATTTAGTATTTTAAATGCAGAAGTTGATGGTGATTGCTTACTTATTAATCTTTCAGCTAGCGGATGTGATGGGAGTTCTTGGCAAATAGAATTGGTGGATGCAGATATTGTTCAGGAATCATCACCAGTGCAGCGTTCCTTAAAGTTAGTGTTAACTAATAATGAGGCGTGTTTGGCTGTTTTTACTCAACGAAGATCTTTTGATTTAAGAGAACTTAGGGTTGCCGGAGAAATTGAGGTTTTATTAAATATCCAAGATTTTTCAGAACCGATTCTATATAGTTACTAAAGAAAAAAGAAAATATTATATTATAAAAGGCTTTGTAAAATACAAGGCTTTTTTTGTTTCAAAGAATAAGTAAACCACGATAAAATGTGTGGTATTTAAGACCAAATTAGGATTGTAAATTTATTTTCGCATACATTTGTAACCTCAAAAAAAATAAAGAATGCCAAAAAATCTAGTCATAGTTGAGTCACCTGCAAAGGCAAAAACCATTGAAAAATTTTTAGGAAAGGATTATAAAGTAGAGTCTAGTTTTGGACATATTGCTGATCTCCCTTCTAAAGAATTAGGGGTTGATGTAGAAGGAGATTTTATGCCAAAATATCAAGTCTCTAAAGACAAAAAGGATGTGGTTAAAAAACTTAAAGATTTAGCTAAGAAAGCAGAAATGGTTTGGTTGGCTAGTGATGAGGATCGGGAAGGAGAAGCAATTGCTTGGCATTTGGCTGAAACATTAAAATTAGATAAGGATAAAACGAAGCGTATTGTTTTTCATGAAATTACTAAAAGCGCCATTAATAAAGCTATTGAAAACCCAAGAAGTATTGATTATAATTTAGTTGATGCACAACAGGCTAGACGTGTGCTAGATAGAATAGTTGGTTATGAGTTGTCACCAGTATTATGGAGAAAAGTTAAAGGTGGACTTTCAGCGGGTCGAGTACAATCTGTTTCTGTGCGCTTAATAGTTGAAAGAGAAAGAGCTGTACAAGGTTTTGTCCCAGAAGCAAGCTACAGGGTTGACGCTGAATTTAAAACTGTTGGAGGTAATTCATTTAAGGCTAAATTACCAAAGAATTTTAGTTCAGAAAAAAAAGCTCTTCAGTTTTTAAATAATAATATTGATGCATCTTATGCCGTTGCTGACCTGCAAAAGAAGCCGGCTAAAAAATCTGCCGCTGCTCCATTTACAACGTCAACACTTCAGCAAGAAGCATCTCGTAAATTAGGATTCTCTGTGGGTAGAACTATGAGTAATGCGCAACGTTTGTATGAAGCAGGTCTTATAACATACATGAGAACAGATAGTGTTAATCTTTCTGATGAGGCTAAGAAAGGCGCCGAAAGTGAGATTATTTCTGCATATGGTTCAGAATTTAGTAAGCCTACTAATTATAAAGGTAAATCTAAAGGTGCGCAAGAAGCGCATGAGGCTATTCGTCCTACAAATTTTGCTAATCATTCTGTTAATGCAGAAAGAGATCAAGCTCGTTTATACGATTTAATATGGAAGAGAGCTATTGCTTCTCAAATGAGTGATGCTAAATTAGAACGCACAAATCTAAAAATAGAGATAGATTCTAGTAACAACGTTGCGGAGCAGTTTACTGCAAATGGAGAAATTATAACCTTTGAAGGCTTCTTAAAAGTTTATTTAGAAGGTACTGATGACGAACATGCGGAACAAGAGGGTATTTTACCAGACTTGAAGGTTGGTGAAAATTTAGAAAATAATTTTATAACTGCTACAGAACGTTTTACTAGACCACCTTCAAGGTTTACTGAAGCGTCATTAGTAAAACAATTAGAAGAATTAGGAATAGGTAGACCATCTACTTATGCACCAACAATATCTACTATTCAGAATAGAAACTATGTAGAAAAAGGAACTCACGAAGGGGATGAGCGACCTTACAAGCAATTAGTTTTTGAAAACGGAAATATAGCAAGTAAGAATTTATCTGAAAAATCTGGCTCTAATAAAGGTAAACTTGTTCCGACAGATATAGGAATGATTGTAACTGACTTTTTAGTCAATCATTTTGAAAGTATTTTAGATTATAATTTCACTGCTAAAGTCGAAGATAAATTTGATGATATAGCGGAAGGAAAAGAAGATTGGAGAGAAATGATGAAGGACTTTTATAAAGGTTTTCATCCGCAAGTTGAAGATGTACAAGAAAATGCAGAGCGTGAATCTGGAGAACGTGTTTTAGGAACCGATCCAAAATCTGGAAGAACAGTACTAGTGAGATTGGGTAAATTTGGTCCTCTTGTTCAATTAGGAAAACCCGACGATGAAGAAAAGCCACAATTTGCTAGTTTATCTCCAGACCAGCAATTAAGTTCTATAACTTTTGAAGAAGCTATGGATCTATTCAAATTGCCAAAAGCATTAGGTCATTATAAAGAGGAAGAGGTTGAAGTGAATAATGGGCGTTTTGGGCCTTATGTTAAATTTGGTAAAAAGTTTGTTTCTTTACCTAAGGGAGTTGATCCATTAAGCGTAGAATTAGAGGAAGCTATTGTATATATAAAGGAAAAAGAATTAGCAGATGCTCCTATATACATTTATAAGGATTTAGAGGTTACTAAAGGAAAAGGTCGTTTTGGGCCATTTATAAAGTGGAATAATCTATTTATTAACGTAAATAAAAAATACGATTGGGATAATTTATCTGAGGAAGACATTGTAACTTTGGTTGAGGAAAAAATTCAGAAAGAAATAGATAAAGTGATCCATAATTGGGAAGAAGAAGGTGTTAGAGTAGAAAAGGCAAGATGGGGAAGGCATAATATTATAAAGGGTAAGCAAAAAGTAGAATTGGCTAAAACAGTTGATGTTACTAAAATGACATTAGAAAAAGCACAAGCTTTATTAGAAAAAAACGCACCTAAGAAAAAAACTAGAAAGAAAGCAACTAAGAAAAAAGCGACTACTAAAAAGAAGTAACACACTATGAATTTTAATTTTCTAACGCCTGTTTCAGATGCGGTTTTGGCTCATAACGAACTAACAGCGCAACAAGCGCTAGGAAGAAAAATTAAAGTCCATTCAAGACAAAACGGAATTCCAGAATTAGAAGGTGTTCAATTAGCTATTATTGGTGTTAAAGAAAATCGTAATGACGTCAATTATATTGGTGTAGAGATCAATTTTGACTCTATTAGAAAAACACTTTATACGCTTTTTCCTGGTAATTGGCACACAACCTTGGCTGATTTGGGTGATATAGAGCCAGGAGAGACAGTAGAAGATTCTTACTTCGCAATAAGAACAGCAATCTCAGTTTTATTAGAGAAAGATATAATACCAATCATTTTAGGTGGTAGTCAAGATTTAACCTATCCTAATTATAGAGCCTACGATACAATAAAACCAATGATCAATATTGTAAATATTGATACTAATTTTGATTTAGGCGATGCTAGTTTACCTATTAAAAACAATAGTTATCTCGGAAAAGTCATTGTTGATGAGCCTTATAATTTATTTAATTATACAACTATAGGGTATCAAACCTATTTTAATTCTCAAGAAGAAATAGATCTTGTAGAGAAATTGTATTTCGAAGCTTATCGTTTAGGTGAAATTTCAGCCGATATTAATAGAGTAGAGCCTTTACTACGAGATGCTCATATAGTTTCTATAGATTTAAAGTCAGTTCGAGCAGCTGAGGTAAGTGAAAATCAAAAATACTCGCCTAATGGATTTTCTGGAAAGGAAATTTGTGCTATCTCGCGTTATGCTGGGATAAGTAATAAAGTATCTTCTTTTGGAATTTATGAGTATCATAATTCTAAAAATGATAGTGCTTCTTCAATGTTATTAGCTCAAATGATTTGGTATTTTATTGAGGGTGTTAATTGTAGAGTGTTAGACGATGCATTTACTAATGAAAAGCAATATCAAAAATATAACGTGTTGGTAGACGATGATGAGTTAATTTTCTATAAAAGTTTAAAAACCGGTCGTTGGTGGATAGAGATTCCTTTTTTGCCAAATGTTAATAATAAATTAAAAAAGCATGCGTTATTACCTTGCATGCACTCTGACTATAAGTTAGCATTACAAGGAGAGATACCAGAAAGGTGGTATAAAGCTTATAGGAAGAACAGCTTCTAAAATTGACGTTTAATCGATAATTTAACAGTTAAAGTATCGATGAAATGCATTTTTTAAGGACGAAATGCAAAAAAAAATAGAAAAAAGTTGTTTTTTAAAAATTATATAAATATGTTTACGTCCTTAAAATTAAGGAGAACTAATTTAACCTCGAGTTACTATGAATATTAAGAAGTTTATTTTACTAACCACAGTATTGATTTTGGTTGCCAGTTGTAATTCTGGAGACCGAGGACAATTGGTCGGTGTTAAAGGTAAATCATGGCACCCAGAAAAACCTTATGGAATGACATTAGTTCCTGGAGGAGCGTTTATTATGGGTAAATCAGATGATGATATTGCTGGTGTGCAAGATGCTCCAACTAAAACAGCAACTGTACGCGCTTTCTATATGGACGAAACAGAAATCACTAATAGTGAGTATCGTCAATTTGTAGAATGGGTAAGAGATTCTATCTTAAGATTAAAGTTAGCAGAAATGGCTGACTTGGAAGGAAAAACTCCAGGGAATGGTGATATAGGTGAGTTTGCTTATTTAGATTCAAATCCAGACGATCTTAATGCATACGAAAGTTATATGCTTAATACTTATGGTAATGAGCAAAGAAAAATAAATCGTGATCCAGAATTATTTTTTGATACTTCTGAATACCCAGATGAATTATATGCTGAGGTTATGGATGGTATGTATTTACCATTAGAAGAATCTTATAACGGACAACGTACTTGGGATGTAAAGCAATTTAAATTTCAGTATACCTATATGGATATTGCTAAAGCAGCAAAAGATAGAAGCTTAAGACGTTCAGAAGTTATAGAACAAGAAGAGGTAGAAATCTATCCAGATACAACAGCTTGGATACGAGATTTTGCTTATTCATATAATGAGCCAATGCATAATGATTATTTTTGGCATGATGCCTATGGGGATTATCCTGTGGTTGGTGTGTCTTGGAAGCAGGCAAGAGCGTTTTGTCAGTGGAGAACAATAAATCATAATGGCTACCAAAAAAGTAAAGGTAAACAACCAGTAAATGCTTATAGATTACCTTCTGAAGCAGAATGGGAATATGCAGCTCGTGGAGGTCTTCAAGGTGGAACTTATCCTTGGGGTGGCCCATATGCTAAAAATGATAGAGGATGCTTTATGGCAAACTTTAAGCCATTAAGAGGTGATTATGCAGCAGATCAAGCATTGTATACTGTAGAAGCCGACGCTTACGATCCTAATGATTTTAACTTATACAATATGGCAGGAAATGTCTCTGAATGGGTAGCTGGTTCTTATGATCCAGGTTCTTATGAGTTTTCTTCAACAATTAATCCTAATGTTAATGATCCAGATAATGCGCGTAAAGTAGTTAGAGGAGGTTCTTGGAAAGATGTTGCATACTTCTTACAAGTGAGCTCAAGAGACTACGAATATGCCGATTCGGCTAGAAGCTATATTGGTTTTAGAACAGTTCAAGATTATATGGGAACTGAAGTTACCAAAAACGCTGCAACAAACTAAAAAAGTAAAAATTAAATAACAACCCAAATTAAATTAACCTACTTAAGTTAAATACATCCATTTATAACTTAAACTAAACTTAAAACAAAAAAATTATGGCACAGAAAGGTAAAATGACAATAACAAACATGATCTACGGATTAGGAGCGGCAATCGTAATCGTAGGTGCATTATTTAAAATACAACACTGGCCATATGGTTCAGAAATTTTAACACTTGGTATGATTGTAGAGGCTTTAGTATTTACATACTCAGCTTTTGAAAGACAACAATCAGATTTAGATTGGTCTTTAGTATATCCTGAGTTAGCAGGAGGACAAACCCTAGGTGGTAAAAAGAAAAAAGAAGAACCTAAAGATGCAGAAGGTTTATTATCTAAAAAATTAGACAACTTGTTAAAAGATGCTAAGATAGATGGTGAACTAATGGCAAGTTTAGGAGATAGTATTAAAAACTTTGAAGGTGCTGCTAAGAATTTAAACCCAACGGTAGATTCTATGACAGCTCAAAAGAAATATAGCGAAGAGATGTCTTTAGCAGCTGCACAAATGGAGTCTTTAAACAGTCTTTACAAAGTACAGATGGAAAGCGCTAATCGCCAAGCTGCAATTAACGAGGAAGCAGTTGAAAATGCGACTAAATTAAAAGAGCAAATGCAATCCTTAGCATCTAACTTATCATCTTTAAATGGTGTATATGGTGGTATGTTAACTGCTATGAACAAAAACTAATTGGTTTTTATAATCGAGATTTAATTAACATTTAAAAACTAAATTACAATGGCAGGAGGAAAAGCATCTGCAAGGCAGAAAATGATTAACTTAATGTACTTAGTATTTATTGCTATGATGGCAATGAATATGTCTAAAGAAGTACTATCCGCTTTCGGATTGATGGACGTAAAGTTTGCTGAGTCTAATGCAGTAGCGACAGAAAAAAATGGAGCATTGTTAGCAGATTTAGAGACTAAGGCTGAAGAAAAGAAAGAGGAATTTGCTGTACCTTTTAATAAGGCTACAGAAGTGAATGCAGTTTCAGATAAATTTTTTACATATATAGGTTCTTTAAAGCAAGACTTGCTTAGAGAAGGAAAATATGAAGTAGAAGAAGAAACAGGTCAGTTACCATTTGAATCAATGGATAAGACTGATATACTTGATGAAATGTGGTTTACTGGTGATAGAGAAACTATCAAAGGGCAAGAAGTAATCTCTAAAATAGAAGCTTATAAAGCAGATATTAAGAAAATTCTTGGATCTGATGTAAAGTATAAAAAGGCTATTGAGCGCTTAGATAAGCGTTTTTCTACGGCAGAAGTTGAAACTAAAGAAGGAATAACGAAAAGTTGGTTAAACTATAATTTTCAAGGATTCCCAGCGATTGCTTCTTACACAAAGTTAACTGCTATGCAAAACGATGTTAAGATGACAGAAGCTAACATGTTCAACCTATTTTTAGGGAATAGTTTAGACGAGGCTGTATCTTTAAAGAAATATCAAGCTATCGTATTGGCTGATAAGTCTGCATTTTTTGCTGGCGAAAAATTTCAAGGTAAGGTTGTTCTAGGGAAATATGCAAATGTTACACCTACTAAACTAACTGTACAAGGAAAGGAAATAAATGTAAGTGAAGCAATTGATTCTACCGGTGCTGCAAAATTAGACTTTAATGTTGGTAATGTTGGAGAGCAAAAGATAAATGGAACTTTTACATTTTTAGAAGATGGAAAGCCATTAGAAATTCCAATTGTAGGTAATTATGTAGTAGTACCTAGACCAAACTCAGCTACAATTTCTGCTGATAAGATGAATGTTGTTTATCGAGGTGTACCAAACCCAATGACAATTTCTTTTGCTGGTGTTCCAGATAATAAAGTAAATGCGTCAGGAGCTGGTTTATCTAAAGCATCTGGTCAAGGAAAGTATGTAGTTAACGCAGGTTCTGGTAAGGAAATGACAATTAATGTTACTGCAACTCTAGATGATGGGTCTAAAGCAAGCGATAGCAAAACATTTAGAATTAAAGATATTCCTGCACCAACTGGAGTTATGGCTGGTCAAACAGGAGTAGTGAAGTTACCAAAGCGTAATGTAGAAATAGGTACTGTTAGTGCTAAATTAGATGATTTTGTATTTGATTTACCGATTAACGTAACTTCATTTAAAATTAAGGTGCCTGGTCAACCTACAGTTAATGTAGTTGGTACAAAAATGAACGCACAAGCCAAGTCAGCTATTAAAAAAGCGCGTAGAGGTGATAACATTACGATCTTTGAAATTAAAGCTAAGATACAAGGTAACTCAAAGTATAGATTAAAGAATGTATCTCCTGTTATTGTTGAAGTAACTAACTAGGATAATTTTTAATTGATAAAAACGTTACTGATAAAAAAAACCCAAATTATTAATATAAAGTAAGATGAAAATAAAAAATGTTTTATATATAGGATTAGCACTGTTTGCAACAAACACAATGTTTGCTCAGTCTAATGTCCTTAATGCTAAAATTCCTGAGGAAATTGGCATGAAAACTGAAGCAGAATTACTTCTAGATAACGATAAGCCATTAGAGTATGGTTATGTTGGAGATAGAGACATCTTGTTTTCTAAGATGACTTGGGAAAAGGTAGTTTTAGATGAACGTGTTAACTTTCCATTATATTTCCCTGTAGATGGTAATCTTGGTGATGATAGAAAATCTTTATACCAAGTTTTAACAGAAAATATGGAAAGTGGTATGATACCTAAAGTGTATGCGGATTCATATTTTACAGAAGAGCGTACGTTAAAGGATTTAGCTGCATCGCTTACGATGACTAAAATTACTGATGCGGGTATTGACTACATGAATGAAAATGGTGTAGGAGAAGACGAAATTCCTGAAGAATATATTATTAAAAGAGATATTGGTCCTGCTGATATAAACTCTTATTTAATAAAAGGCCTTTGGTATTTCGATAAGCGTCAAGGAGAATTAAAATACCGCATTTTAGGTATTGCTCCAGCGGCACCAGATGTAAACTTTATTGATGATGAGAATTCGGAAAATAGTGAGCCAATACCTATGTTTTGGGTATTCTTTCCAGAGGTAAGAGATATTTTACACGAGGCTAAATCATTTAATAACAAAAATAGTTCATCACCAATTTCTTTTGATCACTTATTAAATAGTCGTCGTTTCCATGGATTAATTTACAAGGAAGAGAATGTTTATGGTGATAGAGAAGTTAAGGAGTATATTGCTGAAAATGCATTAATGCAACTTTTAGAATCAGAACGTATCAAAGATAAAATTAGAGATTTTGAACAAGACATGTGGAGTTATTAATTAACGCACATAAGAAATACAAAACGCCCACTTTTTAAGTGGGCGTTTTTATTTTAAGAGAAATTCTATATTAAAAAATCAAATCGTTATGCATATAAATATACAATTGAACTAAAACCGCTTTATCGTGTGATCTTTTATTCCGAATAAGGACGTTAATTTTATTATTAAATAAGATTCTTGCCTTCGCAGGAATGCGAAACATTTATTTACTTTTACCAAAATGAAACAAATCGATTACATTATTGTAGGTTGTGGGTTAGCAAGTATTTCATTTTGCGAACTCTTAAGAGCAAACCATAAGTCATTTATAGTTTTCGATGATAAGTCGCAAAAATCGTCACTAGTAGCAGCTGGATTATATAACCCAGTCATTTTAAAACGTTTTTCAGAAGTTTGGAAAGCCAAAGAGCAACTGAAACTAGCTTTGCCAGTATATAACAAGATAGAAGTAGATTTAAATATTAAGATAGACTATAAACTTAGAATATTAAGGCGTTTCACATCAATTGAAGAAGAAAATAAATGGTTTTCTGCGTCAGACAAGCCAAGTTTAGACCCGTTTCTGTCGACAAAATTGATTAAAAATACTAATAAGGCAATAGATGCTGAGTATGGGTTTGGTGAAGTATTACATGCAGGTCGAGTTGATACAGAAAAGTTAATTGTTGAATACAAGAAATTTTTAAAGCAAGAAGGTTATCTACACGAGTTAAGATTTAATTACGAAGAGGTTCAAATTCTAGACAATTCTTATCTATATAAAACATATATAGTATCTAACATAATTTTTGCAGAAGGCTTTGGGGTAAAGCAAAATCCATATTTTAAAGATATTCCGTTAACAGGTTCAAAAGGTGAGATTCTTACTATTAAAGCACCAAATTTAAAAATTGATTATGCCATAAAGTCGTCTGTTTTTGTAATTCCATTAGGTGATGATCTTTATAATATAGGTTCAACTTACGATAATGCAGATAAATCTAATGTACCTACAAAAGAGGCTAAGGAGAAGTTGATTGATAAAGTAAAGACCTTTATTAAATGTGATTTTGAAATAGTGGACCAACGTGCTGGAGTAAGACCAACAGTTAAGGATAGAAGGCCATTAGTTGGCGCGCACGATAAATATAAAAACCTTTATGTTTTAAATGGTTTAGGGACTAGAGGAGTAATGATAGCACCATACGTTGCAAATCAGTTATTTCAGCATATAGAAAATCAAACTGAGTTAGATAAAGAAATTGATATTAACAGGTTTATTTCTTAACTAAAGATTTATCATAGCTCATAAAAAGATTAATCCAGATATTTCTAGATAATCTCATTATTATAGGCATTAGAGCAACTAGTGTGATTATGATACTAATGAAAGCCATAGTTATTGAAGATTCAAAAACTATAAAACTCATTATAAATGCGGCAACAGCAAAAGCAACACCCACGCCATAACTAACATACATAGAACCATAAAAGAAAGAGGGTTCCATCCTATATTTAGTTTTGCAATGAGAACAATGCTCATTAATTTTTAACGTATCAGAAAGTATATATGGATTTTTATAAGTATACATCGATTCTTGGTGGCATTTAGGGCAAGCCCCAAAAAGAATACTATAAAGCTTCATTCCTTTTCTAATCATAACTAAAAACGTTTATTTTTGCGTTTTTTAAGACAGTACAAAGATAAAATTTTATAATACTGGTATTGTAACAATTGTAACATTTATAGCAATTGTAATATTCAAAAAAGTTATGCTAAATATCCACAACCTATCCATATCATTTCAAGGAGAATACCTTTTTGAAGAAATCACATTTAAACTTGGTTTAGGTGATCGAATCGGTCTCATTGGGAAAAATGGGGCTGGAAAATCTACTATGCTTAGAATTCTTTCTAAAGAGCAAGAGGCTGATACTGGTCAAATAGCTGCTGATAAGGATTTAAAAATAGGGTTTTTAAAACAAGATATTGACTTTGATTTTGGTAAAACAGTTTTAGAAGAGTCGTACGAAGCTTTTAAGGAGATAAAAGCTTGCGAGGCAAGTTTAGAAGAAATTAATATACAACTCGCAGAGCGAACTGATTATGAGAGCGAATCGTATAACCAGTTGATGATTGATTTAAATGATATTCAGCATCAATACGAAATCTTAGGAGGTTATAACTATCAAGGTGAAACAGAAAAAATTCTTCAAGGATTAGGTTTTAAGCGCGAAGATTTTGAAAAACTAACAGACACTTTTTCTGGCGGTTGGCGAATGCGAATAGAATTAGCAAAACTATTACTTCAAAATAATGACTTGTTACTTTTAGATGAGCCTACTAACCACTTAGATATAGAATCTATAATTTGGTTAGAAAATTTCTTAAAAAGTTATAGCGGCGCAGTGGTTATTGTATCACATGATAAAATGTTTTTAGATAATGTTACTAATAGAACAATAGAAATCTCTTTAGGACGAATTTATGATTACAACAAACCTTACACCAAATTTTTAGCGCTTCGAAAAGAGATGAAAATTCAGCAACTAGCTGCTCAGAAGAATCAAGAAAAACAAATACAACAAACTGAAAAGTTAATAGAAAAATTTAGAGCCAAAGCCTCTAAAGCAACAATGGCTCAATCGTTAATTAAGAAATTAGATCGTATTGATAGAATTGCGGTAGATGAAGATGATAATAGTGTAATGTCTTTAAATTTTCCTGTTTCTATAACTCCAGGAAAGGTAGTTGTAGAAATTGAGAACGTGTCAAAATCTTATGGTGAATTGCAAGTTTTACAGAATGTAAATTTAGCAGTATCAAGGGATGTTAAAACGGCATTTGTTGGCCAGAACGGACAGGGAAAATCAACATTAGCAAAAATTATAGTTGGAGAAATAAAGCATGAAGGAAATTTAAATTTAGGACACAATGTTCAAATTGGTTATTTCGCTCAAAATCAGGCTGAATATTTAGATGGGAATAAAACCGTTTTAGATACTATGATTGATGCTGCTAACGAAACCAATAGGAGTAAGGTTAGAGATATCTTAGGCTCGTTTTTATTTAGAGGTGATGAGGCAGAAAAATACGTTAGAGTACTTTCGGGTGGAGAGCGAAATCGTTTGGCACTAGCAAAATTATTGCTTCAACCATTGAATGTCCTTATTATGGATGAGCCGACCAATCACTTAGATATAAAATCTAAAAACGTATTAAAAGATGCCTTAAAAAAATTCGAAGGTACTTTAATTTTGGTATCGCACGATAGAGATTTTCTCCAAGGTTTAACTGATACGATTTACGAATTTAAAGATCAGAATATTAGAGAGTATTTAGGTGATATTGATTTCTATCTGGAACAGCGAAATCTAGAAAATTTGAGAGAAGCAGAAAAGCGAACTGTTGTTGCAAACAAACCAAAGGAGACAAATAAGCAGAGTTATGAAGATCAGAAAAAATTAAAGTCTTTAAATAATAAGCTTAGTAATATTGAATCTAAAATCAATCAACTCGAAAAGGATATCAAAGCTGACGATTTAAAGTTAGCAACCAATTATGATGAAACCGCTTCCAACCCTGAGTTTTTTGATATGTATCAAAAAAAGAAAAAAGATTTAGAAAATTTAATGACGGATTGGGAGAACGTTCAGGCACAATTAGACCATCTTAATAATTAAGATTATTTTAACGACTCGGCATTTTGTTATAGGTAAATTTGCTCTTTAACAACCATCATATTACAATGCGTAAAATTATTCTTTTTATATTAGGACTTATCCTAATAGTAGGAGCCTATTTCGTTAGTCAATCTATTGCTAACAATGAAAAAAAGAAAAGACCAACACCAGCTAAGGTTGTAAAAACTGTTTTTATAGATACGGTACAGAATTCTTCAGTTCAAATTATAATTCCTGCAAATGGAAGTTTGGTAGCTCAAAGGCGTGTAGAGTTGTATGCAGAAGTTCAAGGTGTTTTTAAAACAAGTGGTAAGCTTTTTAAACCAGGACAAGAATACCGCAGTGGTGAAAACTTAATACGTATTGATGCATCAGAGTATTATGCAAGCGTACAATCATCAAAAAGTAATTTGTATAATTCTATTGCGGCAATTATGCCAGATTTACGATTAGATTTTCCAGAAGTTTTTAAAAAATGGCAAAGTTATTTAAATGGTTTTGATCTAAATAAGACAACGCCAAAATTGCCAGAGATGACTTCAGAAAAAGAAAACTACTTTATTACAGGACGTGGTATAGTCTCTAATTATTATAATGTAAAGAATTTAGAACAACGCTTGGCAAAGTATAGTATAAGAGCACCATTTTCGGGAATTTTAACAGAAGCCTTGGTTACCGAAGGTTCATTGATAAGAAGTGGACAGAAATTGGGGGAATATATAGATCCATCTGTTTACGAAATGGAAGTAGCATTAAGCAAAACTTACGCAAGTCTATTAAGAGTAGGGGAAAGCGTAGTTCTTAAGAGCCTAGATAATACACAAAGTTATATAGGTAAAGTTTCTCGTGTTAATGGGAGTATTGATGCAACTACACAGACTATAACTGCTTACATAGAGGTAAAGGATGAGACACTAAAGGAAGGCATGTATTTAGAAGCAAATCTAAATGCGAAACAAGAAACTGATGCGATTGAAGTTGATAGAAGCTTGGTGATAGAAGGTGATCAAATGTTTATTGTTAGAGATAGTATCTTAGATTTAATTAATGTTAATCCTGTATATTTTTCTGACACCAAAGTAGTTGTTAAAAATGTACCAAATGGTACTGTAATTGTATCGAAACCAATTCCGGGAGCTTATGCAGGCATGCTTGTAAAGCCTTATAAGGATAACGTTAATTCAGAGAAACCAGCTCAAAAAGTAGACTAAGTGATGAGAAAACTAATTGCTTTTTTTATTAAGCACAGCGTAGCAGTCAATGTTGTAGTTTTAACGTTTGTTGTATTTGGTTTCTTTGGTGCTAAAAATCTTAAATCCTCTTTTTTCCCCTTAATAGATTCAAAGAACATTAGTATTAATGTGACGTATCCTGGTGCTTCACCGCAAGAAGTTGAAGAAGGTATAATTCTTAAAATAGAAGATAATCTTAAAGGTCTAAATGGTGTAGAGCGTGTAACATCAACATCTAGAGAAAATAGTGGTAATATTAACGTCGAAATCGAAAAAGGAAAAGATATCGACTTTATGCTTCTCGAAGTTAAGAATGCAGTTGATCGTGTACCTACTTTTCCGGCTGGTATGGAGCCTTTAATTGTGGCTAAGCAAGAAGCTTTAAGACCAACAATTACATTTGCTATTAGTGGTTCTAAAATACCTTTATCAACTCTAAAACAAATTGGAAGACAAGTTGAAAATGACCTCAGAGGAATAGATGGTATTTCTCAAATTCAAATTTCTGGATACCCAGAAGAAGAAATTGAAATCGCATTAAATGAAACTAATTTATTAGCTTATAATTTAACCTTTGCTGAAGTTTCACAGGCTATAAATGAGTCAAGCCTTATTACAACTGGAGGTACGATAAAAACAAATGCAGAGGAATATTTAATTAGAGCTAACTCACGATCGTATTATGCTGATGAGTTATCAAATCTAGTAGTAAAAGCTGATGCATCAGGTCGTACTATTCAACTTAAAGATATTGCTGTAGTGAAGGATCAGTTTTCTGAAACACCAAACTCTAACTACTTTAATGGTGATTTATCTATCAATATCACCATAACAAGTACAAATACAGAAGATTTAATTACTTCAGCAGATAAAACCAAGGCATACATTGAAGAATTTAACCAGAAATATGATAATGTACAATTAAACGTAGTTAGAGATTTATCGACAACTTTAGTTCAGCGTACAGCTTTGTTAACTGAGAATGCGATTATTGGTATGGTTTTGGTTCTGCTATTTTTATCTTTATTCTTAAATACTAGATTGGCATTCTGGGTAGCATTTGGTTTACCTGTAGCGTTTTTTGGTATGTTTATGTTTGCAGGTTATTTTAATGTTACCATCAATGTATTATCACTTTTTGGGATGATTATTGTAATCGGGATTTTGGTAGATGATGGTATAGTAATCGCTGAAAATATTTACCAGCATTACGAAAAAGGAAAGTCACCAGAAGAAGCCGCTATTGATGGTGTCATGGAGGTGCTTCCTGCAATAGTTTCTGCAATACTAACAACTATATTAGCATTTGGGATATTCTTATTTCTTGATGGTCGTATAGGTGAATTTTTTGGGGAAGTTTCAGTGGTAGTTATGCTAACATTACTTGTCTCTTTAGTAGAAGCCTTAATTATTTTACCTGCCCATTTAGCCCATTCTAAGGCATTGAGAGTGCAAAATCCGGACCAGAAGCAAGGAGTGTTTCAGGAGGTTTTTTCAAAATTGAGATATGTAAATAAATTTGGTGACTTTATAATGCGCTGGCTTAGAGATAAAATTTACAGTCCAGTTTTACGCTTTGCTCTTAAATATAAATTCTTAACTATTTCATTTTTTATAGTCTTCTTTATGCTTACTAATGCGAGTTTTAAAGGAGGAATAATTAGAGGAGCTTTCTTCCCTAGAATTGCTAGTGACAGAATCGATATATCACTTAACATGCCAAATGGCACAAATGAAAATGTAACAGATAGTATCATTTCGTTTATAGAAGCTAAAGCAATTGAAGTAACAAATGAAATTAATCAAGAATATTTAGGTGAAGGAAATGAAAAGCATTTGGTAGAAAATATGATTAAAAGTATTGGCCCAGGTTCTTCAACAGCATCATTAACAATAAATTTATTACCAGGTGAAGAACGACCAAACTCAATAACATCAGATTTGGTTACTAATCGATTGAGAGATCGAGTTGGACCTATTATTGGAATAGAAAGTTTAGTTTATGGTGGTGGTGGTAACTTTGGCGGTCTACCAGTTTCTGTTTCCTTATTAGGTAGTGATATTTCTGAGTTGAAAGCCGTTAAGGCAGAGTTAAAACAGAGTTTAGAAAATAATGTATTACTTAAGGATGTTACTGATAATGATCCTGCTGGGATAAAAGAAATACGATTAGAACTTAATGAAGGTGCTTATGCACTAGGTTTAAACCTTAGAACAGTTATGACACAAGTGCGTTCTGCATTTTTTGGAGCACAAGCACAACGTTTTCAAAGAGGCCAAGATGAAATTAGAGTTTGGGTCCGTTATAATAGGGCGAATCGTTCCTCAATAAACAATTTAGATAATATGCGTATTACCTCACCTAGTGGTCAAAAGGTACCCCTTAAAGAAATAGCGAGTTATAGCATAGCACGCGGTGATGTAGCTATTAACCACCTAGAAGGCCGCCGAGAAATACAAGTTTCTGCTGATATAAAGGATACAAAGAAGACAAGTGCCACAGATATTATGGCGGAAATAAGAGATGAAATAATGCCAGAAATTTTATCAAAATATCCAACAGTGACGCCATCGTATGAAGGACAAAATAGAGAACGATTAAAGCTAATGAATTCTCTAGCTCCTGTAGGCTTAACAGTTTTGTTGTTGATTTATGTTGTCATTGCATTTACATTTAGAAGTTATAGCCAACCTTTGTTGTTACTATTAATGATACCACTGAGTTTACCTGCTGTGGCTTGGGGACATTGGATACACGATTTTCCATTAAATATTTTATCCATGTTGGGTATTATAGCGCTAATAGGTATTATGGTTAATGATGGGCTCGTTCTTATAAGTAAATTCAACAGTAATTTAAGAGAAGGTCTAGCATTTGATGACGCTTTATACGAGGCAGGTCGTTCACGTTTTAGAGCTATATTTTTAACCTCAATTACAACAGTTGCTGGTTTAGCTCCATTAATTTTTGAAGAAAGTAGACAAGCGCAATTTTTAATCCCAATGGCAGTATCTATCGCCTATGGTATTGGTTTTGCAACTGTTTTAACCTTAGTGGTGCTTCCTATCTTTTTATCTTTTAGTAATTTCCTAAAGAAGAATATTAAATGGCTAATAACTGGAGGTGAAATAACAAAAGAAGAAGTCGAACGTGCAATTAAGGAGCGTAATGCAGAAATTAAATCTGAACGTCTTAAACTTAAACATAATCAAGAACATCTGATAACAGAGATAAATGAATAAACAGAGTTTTTATAATATTTTTATGGTGCTTTTGTTGTGTATTTCTTTTAAAGGACTATCGCAGCAAATTGTTAGGCCTTCTGAAGCAGTTACCTTGGCTTTAGAAAATAATTTTGGAATTAAAATAGCAAATAACAATGTTCAGGTTTCAGAAAATAATAAGAGTATATTAAATTCTGGTTATCTTCCAACAGTTACAGCTAATGCTGGGGCAACTTTTAATAGAGATAATATTTCAGCCGAATTTTCAAATGGGGAAACAACTACTTTAAATGGAGCCGAGAGCTCTAGATATAATGCTAGTGTTAATTTAAATTATACCATTTTTGACGGATTAGGACGTTTGTACGATTATAAAAGATTAAAAGAAGAGTATAATCTTAGTGCATTACAAGCAAGAGAAACTATTGAAAATACTATAACACAGTTGCTTACTGTTTATTACGATGTAGCCAGACGTTCTGAGAACCTAAGATCGTTAAAGGAAACTTTAAATATATCAAACGATAGACTTACCAGATCTGAATATCAATTTGAATATGGTCAGAATACAAAGTTAGATGTTTTGAATGCAGAAGTAGATATTAATAATGATAGTATTAATATTATTAATTCGGAGCAAGGACTTATAAATGCTAAACGTGATCTTAATTTTGTAACTGGTAATACTATTCGAAATGCTTATGTCGTAGACACAACAGTGACCTTTTTATTACAACTAAATAAGCAAGAACTTTTAGATAAGCTATATGGTAATAATGTTACCCTTATTCAAAATGAAAAAAATATAGCTATAAATGAGTTTACGTTAAAGGCCAATAGATCTGGTTATTTACCCACAGTTGGATTGGTTGGGACTTATGGTTGGAATGAAAATAACAATAATGCTGCTTCATTCGTCGCAGTGTCAACAAATACAGGACTATCAGCGGGTTTAAACCTAAGCTGGAGTTTATTTGATGGCGGTGGTACTATTACCAGAGTGAAAAACGCACAGATTAATTTAGAGAATCAAAAATTGCTGAAAAAACAATTAAAATTAGATATTGAGCGCAATTTTAACAATGCTTGGGACGATTATCAAAATAAACTAACCATTTTTAGAGTTCAAGAAGATAATATTAAAACGGCAAAAAATAATTTTTCGAGAACTAAAGAAAAGTTTAAACTAGGTCAAGTAACCTCAATAGAATTTAGACAAGCACAGCTTAATCTTCTAACTGCGGAATTAAGTCGTAATCAAGCAAAGTATGACGCTAAATTAGCTGAAGTTTTGGTATTACAAATTAGTGGTGAATTATTAAACGTAGAATTTTAGTAGTTATGGAAGAGCATTTTTTTCAATGCCCTTATTGTTGGGAGGAAATTTCTATGCTAATAGATACCTCTCAAAGAGAACAAACATATATTGAAGATTGCGAAATCTGTTGTAATCCTATTCAAATTTCAACTGTTATGAATAATCAAGAATTAGTTAGTTTTCAAGCGGAAAATATAGAGCAGTAAATAGTTAAGTGCTTGTAAATCAATTTTTTAATAAAAACCGTTATGCATTTCATCGAATAAATTTGCATTTTATAGTGTTTGAACCTATATTCGTATAGTAATTGTGCCCCTCCACAGAATCCGCTATTATGAAATCTATAAAATTTACTCTACTAGCCTGCTTGTTTTCTGCATTTACATTTGCAAATGTATCCCAAAGCGAAAAGGATGCTTTAGTAGCATTATACAATACAACTCAAGGTGAATCTTGGAATACCTCATGGGATTTAGATCAGCCAATTGCTAATTGGCATGGATTAACTATTGAGAATGACAAGGTGGTTGCCATCAATTTAAGTTTCAATAATCTTCAAGGGACTATACCAAATGAACTTTCAGATCTTTCTTCATTAAGAATTTTAAATTTATCATTTAATAAACTTAAAGGAGAGTTGCCAAAATCACTTATGACTATAACTAGTCTTCAAGAGTTAAAACTTTTTTCTAACAGCTTTGGTGGACCAATTCCATCAGATATTGGTAATTTAATCAACTTAAAAGCTTTAGAGTTATACAACAATAATTTTTCAGGCGAAATTCCGTCTACTATAGGTAATTTATCAAACCTAGAAAACTTAATTTTAAGTAGTAATTTGTTAATGGGAAAACTGCCTTCAAACATTTCTAGTTTAAAATCTTTAAAAGTCTTAAGTCTTTTTGATAATAGTTTTTTAGGAACTATACCATCTTCTATAGGCGAACTGACGCAATTAGAGGAGTTAGTTCTGTCTAATAATGCATTTTATGGAGATTTACCTGGGGAATTAGCACAGTTATCAAACCTCAAAACCTTGTTATTAAGTAACAATGCTTTTAAAGGAAATTATGCTGCGTTAAAAAATCAACTACCAAATATTGTTGATTTTGATTTGGATGAGGTAAATATGAAAGGGTCTTTAGCTACTTTAGATGCAGAAGATGATGATGACGATGATTAAATCGATAAGAATTTAAATTTATATATATTAGATAGCGTTCAATTAAATTGAACGCTTTTTTTTTGGTTTAATACTTGCTAAAATTAAAAAGCGTTGTATATTTGCATTCCTAAAATGATTGAGTCGGTATTATGACCCGAAAGTTAAAAGCTAAGAAAATCGTTTTAAGATTAAATCGCGGGATAGAGCAGTAGGTAGCTCGTCGGGCTCATAACCCGAAGGTCACTGGTTCGAGTCCAGTTCCCGCTACTACTTTGAAAGTCCTACCCTTATGGTAGGACTTTTTTATTTTAAATTATTATGCATAAAGCAGGTTTTGTAAATATTATTGGAAATCCCAATGTTGGAAAGTCCACATTAATGAACGCTTTTATAGGAGAAAAGCTATCCATTATTACATCTAAAGCTCAGACTACAAGACATCGTATCCTTGGTATAGTTAATGGTGAAGATTTTCAAGTGATTCTGAGTGACACGCCTGGTATAATAAAACCAGCCTACGAATTGCAGGCTTCAATGATGGATTTTGTAAAGTCAGCTTTTGAGGATGCAGATGTGCTGATTTATATGGTTGAGATTGGAGAAAAGGAACTAAAGGATGAAGCATTTTTTAAAAAAATCACAAATTCTAAAATCCCAGTTTTATTACTTTTAAATAAGATTGATAAGTCAAATCAAGAACAATTAGAAGAGCAATCAGAATTATGGCAAAGTAAAGTTCCTAATGCTGAGTTTTTTCCAATTTCTGCTACCGAAGGTTTTAATGTTCAAAATGTTTTTAGTCGTATAATAGAATTATTACCTCAATCTCCAGCATTTTATCCAAAGGATCAGTTGACGGATAAGCCAGAACGCTTTTTTGTAAACGAGGCAATTAGAGAAAAAATCTTAATGCATTATAAGAAGGAAATTCCGTATGCCGTTGAGGTTGATACAGAAGAATTTTTTGAAGAAGATTCAATAATCAGAATGCGATCAGTTATAATGGTTGAGCGCGAAACTCAGAAAGGAATTATAATAGGGCATAAAGGTTCTGCTTTAAAAAGAGTAGGTATAGAAGCACGAAAGGATTTAGAAAAATTCTTCGGAAAACAAGTGCACCTAGAGTTATATGTAAAGGTCAATAAAAACTGGCGAAGTAACCAAAGACAGTTAAGGCGATTTGGGTATAATCAAAAGTAAATTATAAAGACTCAATAATTAGTTAAATATCATATTAATAGTACCTTTGAAGGCTTAAATTTTTAACCAAAATGGGAAATATTGTTGCTGTTGTAGGAAGACCAAATGTAGGAAAATCAACATTTTTTAATCGTCTAATTAAAAGACGTGAAGCAATTGTTGATGCCGTCAGTGGAGTTACTAGAGACCGCCATTATGGTAAATCTGATTGGAATGGAAAAGAGTTTTCTTTAATAGATACAGGTGGTTATGTCGTTGGTAGTGATGATATTTTTGAAGCTGAGATAGATAAACAGGTAGAATTAGCAATAGAGGAGGCTGATGCTATCATCTTTATGGTAGATGTAGAGACTGGTGTTACTGGTATGGATCAGGATGTTGCAAATTTGCTTCGTAAGGTTAAAAAACCAGTTTTTCTAGTTGTTAATAAGGTCGATAATAATAAACGCGCTGAAGATGCTGTAGAGTTTTATGCCTTAGGTTTAGGCGAGTATTTTACAATTGCTAGTATAAACGGCAGTGGCACAGGAGACTTACTAGATGCTCTTGTGGAGGCTTTACCAGAAAAAGAAGAGGTTGAAGAAGATGAATTACCACGTTTTGCTGTGGTAGGAAGACCTAATGCTGGCAAATCGTCGTTCATTAATGCATTAATAGGCGAAGATCGGTACATTGTAACTGATATAGCTGGCACAACAAGAGATTCTATTGATACTAAATATAACCGCTTTGGTTTTGAATTTAATTTAGTTGATACAGCAGGTATTAGACGAAAATCTAAAGTAAAAGAAGACTTAGAATTCTATTCGGTAATGCGAAGTGTTAGAGCCATCGAGCATAGTGATGTATGTTTAATTGTTTTAGATGCAACTAGAGGTTTTGATGGTCAGGTTCAAAATATATTTTGGCTAGCAGAACGTAATAGAAAAGGTATTGTGATTTTAGTTAACAAATGGGATTTGGTTGAAAAGGATACTAAAACAGCAAAAGCTTTTGAACAACACATAAAAGAAGAGATTGCTCCATTTACAGATGTCCCAATTGTATTCATTTCTGTATTAAATAAGCAACGTATTTTTAAAGCAATTGAAACAGCTGTAGAAGTATACAAAAATAGAACCAAACGAATTAAAACAAGTGTTCTTAATGATACGTTCTTACCTATTATAGATCACCAACCACCACCTGCATATAAAGGTAAATTTGTTAAAATAAAGTATATAATGCAATTGCCTACACCGCAGCCGCAGTTTGCCTTTTTCTGTAATTTACCACAGTATGTTAAAGATCCGTATAAGCGATTTTTAGAAAATAAACTAAGGGAACATTTCGATTTTAATGGTGTTCCGGTAAGCGTATACATGAGAAAAAAATAATTTATTTTATATTTCTTTTAAGAAAATTCATACGAATTTTTGCTTTCTTGCGTTTAGAAATCAGCTATTTACAATAATCATCAATCAAATCAATATGAAAAAACTAGTCTTAGTTTTTACATTACTCTTTAGTGCCTTTTTATTTTCACAAGAAAAATCATTTGAAATTACAGGTGAGATTAAAGCAGAGGATGATCAAAGTCCTTTAGAATCTGCAACTATTTATTTAGAACGTGTTAAAGACAGTAGTGTCGTGTCTTATACTATCTCTGATAAAGAGGGTAAATTTAATTTAAAAGGTACAACTTACGATGAAAGCCTTAATCTCTATGTATCTTTTGTTGGTTACAGAACGTTTTATAAAAGAGTAAAGATCGATAAAGAGATAATTAATCTTAATATTTTAAATCTAAAGGTAGATGATAATATGCTTGGTGAGGTTCTCGTAAAGTCCACTGCGCCCATAACTATTAAAAAAGATACTTTAGAATTTAACGTAAAGTCGTTTAAGACCAAAAAGGATGCAACTGTCGAGGATTTACTTAAGAAATTGCCTGGAGTTGAAGTTGATGATGAAGGTAATATTACCGTTAATGGTAAAAGCGTCAACAAAATTTTGGTAAATGGAAAGCCCTTTTTTGGTAATGATCCTACTATAACAACTAAGAATTTAACCAAAGATATTATTGAAAAAATTCAGGTAGTTGATACAAAAACTAAGGCAGAAGCGTTTACAGGTGAAGAAGGGGATAAAGAAAGTAAAACCATAAATCTTACCATAAAGGAGGAGAATAATAAGGGTATTTTTGGTAGAGTAGCAGCAGGTGGTGGTACAGATAAGCGTTATGAGTTGGCAGGTATGCTTAATTTATTTGATAACGATCGACGCATAAGTTTTTTAGTTGGAGGTAACAACACTAATACACCTGGTTTTAGTTTTGGCGAAATTTCTAAAATGTTCGGCACAGGAGGCGGTATAAGTTTTAATAGTAATGGATCGTTTTCCTTAGGAGGTCGTTCTTTTGGTGGTGGTCAAGGAATAACTACTTCGCAAAATGCTGGATTTAACTACGCCGATCAAATTGGGGAGAATACCGAAATTGCCAGTGACTATTTTTATGCATCAAGTAGCTCAGAGAATGAATCATCTTCGCAGAGGGAAACTATTTTAGCGGATTCGAGATTTTTTAGTAATTCAGAATCACAGACTGAAAACGATACAGATAGTCATAGTTTTAATTTAGAATTTGAAATAGAAACAGATTCAACCTTTCAAATTAATATAGAACCTTCTTTTAGTTATTCTCGAAATACAACGTTATTCAATAGTCAAGATGAGACTTTTGATGAAGATATGGTACTTACAAATCAATCTGATGTTAACTCTAGTGTTGAAAGTTATGCTAGACAATTTAATAATGAACTAACAGCAACAAAGCGCTTTGGTAGTAGAGGTGCTTTTATTAGATTTCAAATTAATAATAGCGTCAGTCAGCAAGAAAGTGATGACTTTATAAATTCTGATACCGAAATCTTTGGAGATAACCCAGAATCAATAATAAGAAATCAATTTACAGACGGAGAGAATGATAGTTACGGTGTTTCAACAAAATTACAATACCGCTATCCTATTATTTCTAAAAAATTCTTTTTGAATTTTGAATATGAATATGCTATAGATAAAGATAAAAATAGACAGAGTACATTCGATTTTAGCGATAGCACACAAGATTTTACAGATTTTAATACAGTATTAAGTACAGATTTTGAATACGGTGACGTAAGAAGTATTCCTGAATTAGGAATAACTTATAGAGGTGAAAAATGGTCTACACGATTAAATGTAGGTTATAATATTAGAACTTTAAATAATAAAGATTTATTGAGACCACAATTTAATATTGAGCGTACATTTAAAAACTTAGAAGGGCGTTATAATTTTAATTATAGATTTAGCCCAAAGGCTTCTGTATATATGGGTTATAGGTTATCAAATAATCCTCCTGGTATACGTCAGTTACAAGCTTTTGAAGATGTTTCTAATCCGTTAAATGTTGTAATTGGTAACCCTAATTTAGAACCATCAAATAGACATAGTTTCTATGGTGGTTACAGTGGGTTCGACTGGCAGAAGCGTACTGGTTTTTATGGTAATTTTAATGCAGCAATAAATAATAATCAAGTGATTGCAAAAACTGTAGTAGACCCAGAGACTTTAAAAAGAACTACAACTTATGACAATGTTAATGGTAGCTATTCTTATGGTATATCTGGTAATTATAGTAAAGATTTTAAAGTAGATACGCTACGAACAATTAAGGTAAGAGTTGGCGCAAGATATAATTTTAACAACAGAATTAATTTTAATAACGACGTTAAATATTCTAGCGAGGTTACAACATATTCTCCAAGCTTAGCTATCGAATATTTATGGAGTAAAGTACTAGAGTTTAAGCCTTATTACCGACTTAATTTTACTAATAATGCTTTTGATATTGATGCTTTTGAAGATAGACAATTTACGACGCATTCAGCTGGCTTGCGCACAGCAACATTTCTACCTAAAGACCTAGAATGGAGAAATGATATTAGTTTTAACTATAATCCCAACGTTGCGGATGGCTTTCAAAAGAGTGCATGGTTCTGGAATTCTACTCTCGCATATTCCATTTTAAAAGATAAGGGACTTATTACATTAAAGGTTTATGACTTGCTTAATCAAAATACTAATGCACGAAGGATAGCTACTCAAGATTATATTGAAGATTCTCAGAGCACTGTTTTACAACAGTATTTTATGCTAAGTTTTAGTTTTAAATTTAATAGTTTAGGTAGTAAAGGAGAAGCGGATAATGGTGGAGTCTTCATTATGAACTAATCCCAAAGTACAATCAAAGAATCAATAGCTCTATCAATACCCTCATAAAACCGATTTTCTTTAAATTTAGGGATCATTACACTGTCAATTATAATTTTACAATTAGCATCAGAAATTATAGCTTCAGTTCCTAAGCCAACAGCAATTGCAATACTCTTATCTTTTTTGGCAAACGTAATTAATAGGCCATTGTTTTTGTCTTTCTTCCCTATTCCCCAAGCATTAGACACTTCTGTTCCAAAGTCTAAAATATGCATATCAAAAGGTGCAGAATCAATGGTAAGCACTCCTATTTCGTTAGTCGTTTCCTTCTCGTAAGCCATTATTTTGTTTGTTAATGCCTTCTTTTCTTCAATAGTGAATATTTTTGATGCATCGTATACTACGCTTTGTGCACTATTTTTTGGAATGTAAGTCGGAATTGCTACTGTTTCAGGAGGTTTGTCTTTACAATTCAGAAAGCATATAACGCATATTACAACTAAAAGTGGAAAATGAATTCTCATATTAAATTTATGTATTATAATTGAATGTCGCATTCTGAAGTTAAATATTAAATTTACCAACCACCAGAAGCGCCACCACCTCCAAAACTACCTCCTCCAAAGCCTCCGCCGAATCCACCACCAGAAGAACTGCTGCCAAATCCGCCACCAAAACCTCCGGATGAGGAACCTCTAGAGTAACTTCCGCGTCCCATATTACTGAGTATAATTGCTTCTAAGATACTTCTGCCAGCATCGTTGCGTTTACCTCTATTTCCGCCACTGCCACCATCTCTGCGGTTTTTAGAAATCGCGATAATAAAAATGATGAAGACTATAAATAAAAAGAAGAAAATTTCAACAGGAAAATCACTTGTGTTGCCTTGTCGACTACCTTGGTACTCTCCATTCATAACTTCAAAAATGGCATCGGAAGCTCTATTAAGACCACCATAGTAATCATTTCGTTTAAAATAGGGAATAATGTCTCTATCGATAATACGTTTACTTACCGCATCGGTTAATAAATGTTCTACTCCTATACCTGTATTAATGGCTATTTTTCGGTCATCCTTTGCTAAAAGTATTAGAATACCATTATCCTCTTTTGCTTGTCCAATTCCCCATTTTTCTCCCCATTGCGCACCCAAATAATTAATAAACTCTCCTTCAGTAGATTTTATGATGGCAATAACAATTTGAGTAGAGGTGGTGTCTGAGTATTTTCTAAGTTTAATATTTAGATTGGTGCTATCAATTTTAGATAATAAGTTGGCATAATCATAAACAAAGTGTTGTTTGTTATTTTTTGGTTTTTCTGGAATTTGATATTGCGCATTCGTTACATATGTAAAGGATATACATAGTAAAAAAACTAATTTTGAAACTATAGATTTCAATTTTTCCATTAGCTCTTAGAGATTGTATTGTCTAGTTCATTACGATCTCCATGTTCCCAAGGGAAATGGTGGGATAATACTTTGCCTGCTTCTTTAATACCATCAATTAAACCTTGCTCAAAATTTAAGGTTTTAAATTGTATTGCAATTTTATCTCGAGTAGAATTCCAAAAATTGTTATCTACACTATCGTTGATTCCTTTATCACCAAAAATCACAAACGCTTTATTATCTACAGCAACATATAATAATACACCATTTTGATATTTAGTGTTATCCATTTTGAGTATATGAAATACTTCTAATGCACGTTCGTATGCATCAATATCGCAGTGTTGCTCAATATGAACACGAATCTCACCAGAAGTTTCAGATTCTGCTAAACGGATAGCTTCAACGATTTCCTCTTCTTGTTTCGCGGTAAGAAAATCTTCTATATATGGCATGATTAGATTTTAGTTAAAATCAAATTCTACATCTGGTGCATTTTCGGCACCATCTTCAGATTCAAAATATGCTTTTTTATCAAAACCAGCGATTTTTGCGATAAAACTTCTTGGAAAAGCACGTACATATGTATTATAAGGCTTGACCGCTTCATTAAAGCGAGTCCTAGCAACATCTATTCTGTTTTCAGTCCCTTCTAGTTGACTTTGTAGTTCAATGAAATTTTGATTGGCTTTTAAATCAGGGTAACGTTCAACCGTAACAAGAAGACTTTTTAAGGCACCAGAAAGACCACCTTGTACTTTATTAAACTGAGCTAACTTTTCAGGTGTAATATTTGTTGGATCTATATTAATTGAGGTAGCTTTTGCTCTAGCTTCTATCACTGCTGTTAGTGTGTTTTTTTCAAAATCTGCAGCTCCTTGGACTGTTTTTACCAAATTACCTATTAAATCATTACGTCTTTGGTAACTACTCTCAACATTAGACCATGATTCACTAACATTTTCATCTAATGTCACTGCTTTATTATTAACACCGACGCCCCAAAATATTAGGAGTGCAATGATTATTAGTGGTAGAATCCATTTTTTCATGATTAATTAGTTTTATAGTTGGGTTTTTATTTTTATCAGCTGTGCCTTAATGCTTTCTAGCTTTTCAATAATTTCAAATTTTTCTAAAGCTTGTTTTTTTTCTTCTTTAAGATGTGTTTTTGCTCCTTCGAGTGTAAAACCTCTTTCTTTGACAAGGTGGTAGATAAACTTTAAATTTTTAATATCCTCTGGTGTAAATTTTCTATTACCCTTTGCGTTCTTTTTAGGTTTAATAACATCAAATTCTTTTTCCCAAAAGCGTATCAAAGAAGTATTTACATTGAAAGCTTTGGCGACTTCTCCAATACCGTAATAACGTTTTTCTGGTAAATCTAAATGCATATTAATCTAAAGATTGATTTTCTAATGACGCTTTTCTTAATAATACATTAAACTCTTCTGGCGATAAATTGCCGTAATAGAAATTAATAGGATTGATCCGTTCACCATCTTTAAAAACTTCATAATGTAAATGTGGTGCTTCCGATCTTCCAGTACTACCAACAAATCCAATCAAGTCACCTCGTTTAACACGTTGGTTAACACGAATATTATATTTGTAAAGGTGAGCATACAACGATGTATACCCATAACCATGGTCTATCCGAATATGATTACCATAGCCAGTAGAGCTATTATCTGCACGTCTTACAATTCCATCTCCAGTGGCATAAATAGGTGTGCCACGTGGTGCGGTAAAGTCCATGCCAAAATGGAATTTTCTAATTTTTGTAAAGGGATCGGTTCTATAACCATAACCAGATGCCATACGTGTTAAATCTTGATTGCTCACTGGTTGAATTGCAGGAATAGCCTCTAAAAACTTTTCCTTATCCTCAGCTAATTTTGCAATTTCGTCTAATGACATAGACTGTACTACAATTCCTTTTTCTAGTATATCTAGTCTTTTATTGGTTTCTGATATTAATTGAGAATTATCAAAACCTTCAAATTTTTTATAGCGATTAACACCACCAAAGCCTGCGCGTCTTTGTTCTTCTGGTATTGGGTTGGCTTCAAAATACAATCTGTAAATAGCATTATCACGCTCTTCCACGTTTTCTAAAGCCGCAATTGCATCATCCATACGCTTATTTAGAAGTTCATATTGCAGCTCCATATTTTGTAGTTCTCGCGATAGTTGGCGTTCTTTTGGAGATTCTAAATACTGACTTGTTATAAAGAAGGATAAAAATCCAAATAATGCAGCCGCTACTATAAATACGGTAGCGTATTTAAAAGTTGTTCTTTTTTTGCGCACAATCTTACGGTAAGAAAGCGTGTCTGCATCATAATAATATTTTACCTTAGCCATGTTTGAATTTATGCTATTTTTGCAGCTAATAAGCCGATTATAGAACCGTTGTTATCATTAGCCTAACGACCAAAGATAAAAATTGTTTTGTAATTGTGGTAATTAAAAATATGATAACTGTTTATGAAGTCTAAAGAAGTTCGTGCTAAGTTTTTAAATTTCTTCAAAGAGAAAGAGCATCTTATTGTACCATCAGCTCCTATGGTTTTGAAAGACGACCCAACATTAATGTTCGTTAATTCGGGTATGGCTCCATTTAAAGAGAATTTTTTAGGGAATGCAGAGCCTAAAAAAAATAGGATTGCTGATAGCCAAAAATGCCTCAGAGTTTCAGGTAAACATAACGACCTCGAAGAAGTAGGTTATGATACGTACCATCATACACTTTTTGAAATGCTTGGGAATTGGTCTTTTGGTGATTACTTTAAAAAAGAAGCTATTGCTTGGGCATGGGAGTTATTGACCGAAGTTTATGGCATAGATAAAGATATTTTATATGTTACAGTTTTCGAAGGAAGTGATGATGTTGATAATTTAAAAATGGATACCGAAGCTTATGATATCTGGAAAAACTACATTTCAGAAGATCGTATCCTTAAAGGGAATAAGAAAGATAATTTCTGGGAAATGGGTGATCAAGGTCCTTGTGGGCCATGCAGTGAAATTCATGTAGATATTCGCTCAGCAGAAGAAAAAGCCAAAGTAGACGGAAAGACTTTGGTAAATATGGATCATCCTGAGGTTGTAGAAATTTGGAACCTTGTTTTTATGCAATACAACCGTAAAGCCAATAAATCTTTAGAAGCTTTACCTAATAAGCATATTGATACTGGTATGGGCTTTGAGCGTCTTTGTATGGTTTTACAAGGTGTGCAGTCTAATTACGATACCGATGTTTTTACACCAATAATTAGAGAGATAGAAGCTATTACCAGTAAAGATTATGGTAAAGATGAAAAAGTAGATATTGCTATTAGAGTAATTTCTGATCATGTTCGAGCTGTAGCTTTTTCTATCGCAGATGGACAGTTGCCAAGTAATACTGGTGCAGGTTATGTGATTCGTAGAATTTTAAGACGTGCAGTACGTTATGGATTTACCTTTTTAGATAAAAAAGAACCATTTATATACAGATTAGTGGATACTTTGGCTAAAAAGATGGGAGAGGCTTTCCCTGAGTTAAAGGCTCAAAAACAGTTGATTGAAAATGTTATTAAAGAAGAAGAAAGTTCTTTTTTAAGAACTCTAGATCAAGGTTTAATTATTTTAGACGGTATAATTAAGCATGCGAAAACCAAAGAAATAAATGGATCAAAAGTATTTGAACTAAAAGATACATACGGTTTTCCAGAAGATTTGACTGATCTTATTTTAAGAGAGAAAGGATTTACTTATAATGCTGAGGAATTTGAGAACTCACTTAAAGAACAACAAGATCGTGGACGAAAAGCTTCGGAATTAAAATCTGATGACTGGACAATTTTACATCTTGACGAGGTTGAGGAATTTATTGGTTATGATACCTTAGAAGCACACGTTAAAATAACTCGTTATAGAAAAGTAACCTCTAAGAAGGATGGTGAAATGTACCAGTTGGTGTTTAATATTACACCTTTTTATGCTGAAGGTGGTGGGCAAGTAGGTGACAAGGGATATTTAGAGGATGCTCATGGTGACGTCGTTTATATATTGGATACTAAAAAAGAAAATAACCTTATTATACATTTTGCTAAGAATTTACCTAAACATAATGATGAGGTTTTAAAAGCTGTCGTAGATTCTAAACAACGTTATAGAACCGAATGTAATCATACTGCAACACATTTATTGCATCAGGCACTGAGAGAGGTATTAGGTGATCATGTTGAACAAAAAGGTTCTGCGGTACATTCAAAACAATTACGATTTGATTTTTCTCACTTTTCTAAACTAACAACTGAAGAATTAAGAGATGTTGAGAATTTTGTAAATGCACGTATAGAAGGTAAATTACCATTACAAGAAAATAGAAGTGTGCCAAAAGAACAAGCTATAGCAGATGGAGCTATGTCTTTATTTGGTGAAAAATATGGTGACGAAGTACGCACGATTCGTTTTGGTCAGTCTATAGAACTATGTGGAGGAACTCATGTTAATAATACATCAGATATTTGGCATTTTAAAATTACAGCAGAAGGTGCAGTAGCATCTGGTATACGTCGTATAGAGGCTATAACGAATGATGCTGTAAAGGATTTTTATTTTGAAAATAATCGGGCTTATTTTGAAATGCGAGATTTACTTAATAATGCAAAAGAACCAGTTAAGGCTTTACAAAATTTACAATCTGAAAATATAGATCTAAAAAAACAAATTGAAAACCTACTAAAAGATAAAGCAAAGAACATTAAAGGTGAACTTAAAAATGAATTAACTGAAATTAATGGTGTTCAGTTTTTGGCTAAAAAGTTAGATTTAGATGCAGGTGGAATAAAAGATGTTTGTTTTGAATTGGGTAGTCAATTTAATAATCTCTTTTTATTATTTGGTGCAGAAAATAAAGGAAAAGCCATCTTATCTTGTTATATATCAAAAGAATTGGTAGCTAGCAAAGATTTAAATGCAGGCTCAATTGTGAGAGAGCTTGGTAAACATATCCAAGGTGGTGGTGGTGGACAAGCGTTCTTCGCAACAGCTGGAGGAAAAAAACCGGAAGGTATTGAAGAGGCTTTAAAGTTGGCTAAGAACTATATAGATTAAAATTATGCTAAGAACAATTAGTATCGCTTTTATATGTTTCATCAGCATAACGAAACTGTTTGCACAGGATATAGTTTTTCCAAATCCAAGTCAATTAAAAAAAGGTGATAGTTTTGTGAAATTTAGCCCTAAGCATAATGGAGTTAATCTTACAAAAATACTACATAATCTTAAAACTGAAGAAATTATAGCGATACAAGAAAAACTATTAGACCTAAAATATAATGTCATAGTTAACGGCAAAATTGATAACAATTTTAAAGCTGTTATTTTTATTTTTAATAGTGAAGAGTGTGGTATAGAATCTTCTTATATTACAGAAAGAACAGTTTCTTTTTTAAATACACTACATAAGAAGTATTTAAGAATTAAAAGGCGAGAGAAACGTAATGTAAAAAACAATTGACTTGAAGTTGCAAACTATTATAAAGCTGAGAGAAGAACCTCATAATCAAATAGATTATGATTCAAAATTGTTCCTTTTAGGTTCGTGCTTTTCAGAAAATATTGGTAATAAATTTGAATATCATAAATTTCAAGCGTCCATTAATCCTTTCGGTATTTTATTCCATCCTTTAGCGATAGAGCATCTAATTAAGAGAGCAATTAATAGTGATTACTATTCAGATAGTGACTTATACTTTGAAAATGAACAATGGTTTAGTTTAGAGGTACATTCAAAATTAAATAACGCGTCTAAAACTCAATTATTAAACACTTTAAATTCTCAGATAGACGCTACTTTAAATGCGCTTAAGTCGTCAACACATATTGTCATTACATTAGGTACAAGTTGGGTTTATAGGCACATTTCATCTGATAAAGTTATCGCAAATTGCCATAAATTACCTCAGAAACAATTTTTAAAAGAGTTGTTGCCTGTAGAAGAAATTACAGGGTGTTTAGAAGTAATCATAGCGTTAGTAAAGCGTATTAACCCTAAAGTGAATTTTATATTTACGGTATCTCCTGTGAGACACACAAAAGATGGCATTATAGAGAATATGCGCAGCAAATCGCACTTGATTTCTGCAGTCCATCATATTATTGAGCCAAGGCAACAGGTCTACTATTTCCCTGCATATGAAATTATGTTAGACGAATTAAGAGATTACCGTTTCTATGGTAAAGATATGATTCATCCTAGCGAAGTTGCCATAGATTATATTTGGGATAAGTTTAAAACCGTCTGGTTAGTAAGAGAGGCGATAGACATTTCTGAAAAAGTATCTGCAATACAGGCTAAAAAATTACATCGTCCTTTTAACCCATCTTCCGAAGTACATCAAAAATTTCTCGCTAAGCTTCAGCTAGAAATAGAAGATTTTTGTAAAAAGTATTCGAATATTTCCTTTTGAAATTATTTAAACACTTAATATTTAGTTAGTTGTGAAAATATACGCAATTCATCGTATGTTTTTTTATCTACTTATTATTCAATTTTGCAGTGTTATTAACTTTAAAATATATTGTTGAATTATGAAAAAAGTAGAAGCAATACTTGTAACTATAGTCTTTTTATGTATCGGTAGCATTAATGCCCAAGACATAGCTGACTTTAAACCTGGACAACAAAAATATGGTTTAGGTAAACTTAAAAAAGGACCGAAGAAAATATATATTGCTAGTTTTAATGTCAATTTTGAGACGTATAAAGAAGCAGTGTCTTATAAAGCTGCTGGTGGATTTAGAAGAAATGCGAAAGGTGAAGCTACTGCAAAAGCCGCAATTGGTATAAATGGTTTAATGGAAGCCGATATTCAATCAAAGACAAATCAGTTATACAACGAGTTTATAAATGAATTAAAAGCTCAAGGTTTTCAAATTATTACTCAAGAGGAGGCTGGCAAAACAAAAACATATGAAGGATGGTTGAAAGCAGAAGGACCTTACGTTAATCAATCGGGTTTGCCTGGAGTTATGACTGCCGTACCAGAAGGTTATAGTTTTTATTACAAGAAAGAAACTAAAAAAGGAAAGAAGAAGAAAGGATTTATGGGAGGAAATTTTGTACCCCAAAAACTATCCAAAGAGTTAAATGATGCTGTTGTAGCCAATGTAGATTTATATTTTATGTATTCTGAAGCTGGGAATGATTTTTTTAAAAATGCAGGAGGAGCTAAAGTAAAAATGTTTACAAATTATAGACTCATTGGTGATTATGCTGTAGTTGCACCAAAGACAAAGGGTTTAAGACTTAAGGGAGCGCAAACAGTAGACTATATTAAAAGTAGCGTAACTTTTACAAAAGGTAAAGTAGGGCTAGGTGCTCAAACACAATACACAGGTACTTTGAAAAAAGATCTTGAGATTAATGGTGTTATAAAGAAGGAAAAAGTTGTAGCTTACTCAAAGCAGACTTCTGAAACAGCTACATCTTTTAAGCCTATTGTAATTGCAGGACCAAGCTATAGTAGTCTAACAAAGTGGATAGATGTAGAATCTAAGGCGTTTTGTGATGGTCTTTATAACGCAGGAAGTAAACTGTTAAAGCATCATACTAAAGCATTTTTGAGTAATTATTAAAGAACTACTATATTTAAGAACTTAGATTTTTGGTGGTACTAATATAGATCTTGTGATTAGGCTTGGAGGTTTCATAATTTGCGGTTAATCATTTAAAACTATCTTAACATCGAAAAAAAGCGTAACTCATTAATAATTAGGTATATATTTAAAATGCTATTAATCAATTTTTTTAGAAAAGTGTCAGGTTTAATTTCCTTTAAAAAAGGAAATAATCTGATACTTTTTTTATTTTCCTATAGGAGAATAATGACCTTTATTTTTTTTACTCTCATTTCAGGTTGCTTAATTGGACAGAATAATTTGCAAGTAGCAGATAGTCTTATTAATGAGATAAAGCGTAATGAGTCAGATTCTTTAGCAATAAAAACACTTCTCAATGACTTTTTTAAATATTGCTATTCTAAGCCAGAAATTGCACGTCGTTTAGCCGAAGCGTCTATTGAACTAAGTGAAAAAGAGGAAAATGATTATTTAATGGTGAGAGCCTTATTAAGGCATGGAATTTACTACGATATAATAGGAAAAAAAGATAGTGCCTTACTAGATTATGATAAGGCTTATAAAATTGCGAACAAAATTGATGATTTAGATGGTAAAGCTTCAGTATATAACAATAAAGGATTGATTTATTGGAACTCAGAAAATTACAATGAAGCTATGGAGAATTACTTAAGTTCTCTTAAGATATTTGAAGAGTTAGGTAATGAAAAAAGTCAAGCAAGCAATCTTAATAATATAGGCTTATTACTCAAAGAACTAGAGCGTTATGAGGAGTCGAAGGATTATCATGTAAGAGCTCTAAAATTAAGACAAAAAACAAACGACATTTATGGTATTGGTGCATCGTATTCTAACTTGTCTCAGATGTATTCTTCTTTAAAGATGCTTGATTCTATGATTATTTATTCTCACAAAGCGCTAAAAACAAAACTAAAAATTGGAGATAAGCGAGGACTAGGAATTGTATATAATAATTTAGGCCAAGAGTATAATCTTATGAAGCAGTTTGATTCTGCAGCATACTATCTTAAAAAGGCAGATAAAATTTATGAAGAACTTAAGTTTAAAAAATTAAAAGGTTCTAATAGTGCAGCTTTAGGTTCTATGTATTTTCGTGCTAAAGATTTTAAAAATTCTATTAAGTATTATGAGGTAGCTTTAGACTTAGTTGATAAGGAAGAAATGTATTCACAATCTAAAATATATCAGCGATTGGCCTTTTCTCATAAATATTTAAATCAATATAAAAGTGCAGCATTTAATTTTGAAAATGCGCTTCGTGTACAAGATTCAATAACCAAAAAAAACGAAGTGGTTGCAACACAAGAAGTATTTGAGAAATACCAATCTGCAGAAAAACAAAAACAGATTTTAATACAAAGAGCAGATTTAGCAGAACAAGACCTTATAATTCAGCAACGTAATTATCAAATTTATGGACTAATTGCCTTAGCTTTTGTATTAGGTTTAATAGGATATTTAATATACAAACAGCAAGAATTAAAGAATAGACAATTACAAAAAGAAAATGAATTAAAAGATGCCTTATTAAAGATTGAAACTCAAAATAAACTACAAGAACAGCGCCTTAGAATTAGTAGAGATTTACACGATAATATAGGTGCACAGCTTACATTTATTATTTCATCTTTAGATAATTTAAAATATGGTTTTGATATAAATGATAAAAAACTTAACACAAAACTAGAAACGATTAGCGAGTTTACGTCAGGAACAATTTATGAACTTAGAGACACTATTTGGGCGATGAATAAAAGTGAAATAACTTTTGAAGACTTGCAGTCTAGGATTTCTAATTATATTGATAAAGCTAATATTGCAGCTCAAAACATTACGTTTCAATTTAAAATCGATAAGTCTGTTAAACCAGATACATCTTTCTCTTCAATTTATGGTATGAATATTTATAGAATAATTCAAGAAGCGATTAACAATAGTATTAAGTATGCTAAAGCTTCAGCGATTAACGTTGAAGTTTCAAAACTAGTATCTAATTTAAGCTTCAAAATAACCGATAATGGTATAGGATTTAATGAAAATGAAGTGACGCTTGGTAATGGTATTCAAAATATGAAAAAGCGAGCTTTAGAAATTAATGGTAATCTTATTATAGAATCAAAGCCAGATAAAGGTTCTCATATTATTTTAACCGTTTAAATAGTATAAATTTATAACTATGAATATAAAAATAGCTATTGTAGATGATAATACCTTTTTAATAAAGGCAGTAGCGGAAAAACTGTCTTTCTTTAAAGATCTGGAAGTGAAATTCAGTGTTATGAATGGCTCCGAACTATTAGATAAGTTAAAGGATAATCATAATCTAGATTTAATTTTAATGGATATTGAAATGCCAGTACTTAACGGAATCGATACAACACTCCAAGTAAAGCAAAAATATCCTCATATTAAGATTATTATGCTTACTGTTTTTGATAATGATGAAAATATTTTTAATGCTATTAAGGCTGGTGCAGATGGCTATTTACTAAAAGAAATTAATGCTGGCGACCTGCACTCTGGTATAATAGAAACTTTAAATGGAGGAGCAGCAATGAATCCTTCGATAGCATTAAAAACACTAAAATTATTACGGAACCCTTTTGTTGAAGGTAAGAAGGATAACGAAGACATAAAACTAACAAACCGCGAAGTAGATGTACTAGAGCATTTAAGTAAAGGTCTAAGCTATAATGCTATCGCAGATAATTTAATTTTATCTACAGGTACTATTAGAAAACATATAGAAAATATATATCGTAAACTACAAGTGCACAACAAGCTCGAGGCTGTGCAAAAAGCGAAACGCAATAATATTATTTAATTTTTAACTAGTTTTAGGTTCTTCCTGTTACCATTGTCTTCTAAAGACACAATGTATAATCCACTTTGTAATTCTGAAATATATATTGGTCTACTCAGATTATGATGCTTTAGTTGTATAATAATTTTACCGTTTAAATCCATAATTTTCACATTAGCCTTAGTTGAGCTCATAGATTCGATTCTTAAGAGATCTTTCGATGGATTTGGGACTAGTGTGAAATTAATTTCATTCATAGACACATCTGTATTACTTAGCGTGTCATTTTCATTTAATCGCGACACATTTGATAATAATCTTACATAAGCTGCTTGATAATAAATTGCAGGTTCACTAATTTCCCATGAGTTATCAGGGAATCCTGTATTAAAATCTAAATAGCTTTTCTGTGCTGGTTGATTGTATGGTGGACTTAGATTTGTATTAGCAGTATAGTTCTGATTTGCACCACCTGCCAAAAAACCAGGAGCTGGTCCATATGTTGTTAAATCTGCATTATCCCATTGCGTGCCATCATAGAACCAAGTGTGGTAAATTTCTTTTAGACTGTTTTCTGCTCCATAAGAATTCATACTGCTGAGGTAAACAATGTCTAACGGATTAACTCCATGATAATAATGAAGAATCTCTTTTGCTCTTAGATTATATGATGATGTAATCGATGTATTGATGTTATATTTGCTAAATATTAAATTTAAGTTACCCATACCTGCACGAGAAGAACTGCTTCCCCAATGATACGTCCAATCATTACAATAGCCTCTATATAAATCTAGCGTATTAAATTGAAAGTAATTGGTGTAATTATTTGCAGCTGCAGTTTCGGCAGAATTTAAAATCGTTGTAACCAAATTATTATTGGCATTAGTTAATGTTGTATAATGCAATAAGGCATCAATACTTAAAATATTATAATTATCCCATTGGTCGTTATTGAGAACATCTGTATCATTACTATTAGTAACTATATATTGATTGTATGCTAAATCATCTGTGAGGTCAAATAAATAAATTGCGGCTGTAAGGGCCATCTCTCGTTGTGTTGCACTATCTCTATCGGCATCACCAGCAACTATAGAGCCATCATCGCAGTTTTCTTGTAATGTATTTGTATTAAGGTATGGTAAAACCCAATTCCAACATAATATAGCTCGGTTTTCTAATGTTTGCGAATAAGATTCTAATTGAGGGAATTCACTAAATACTTTTGCAGCATGAGCTAAAACAGAAGCTGCAGCTAAAGCCGAAGAGGTACAAACAGGGCCGTAATACCTAGTGTCATAATTTACGCTTGGCGGAGCACTCGTGTTTTCATTAAAATTTCTATTCCCCATTTTTATATGAACGGATCCGTCAATATTTATCATTTTGAGCAGCCAATCGGTTTCCCATTTAATTTCGTCAATTAGGTCTGGAATACCATTACCAGATTCAGGAATATTAAAATCATCACCAAATACTGATGAATTTTCTTGGTATGCCCAAAGTAAGTCATGTACCGTAGTTTCTGTAAACGTGACATATTTGTTATAATCTCCAGCATCAAACCAGCCACCTCTCATATCTTTCGTAGTTGAAGTATTACCTTGGTCATAAACATCTCTCGCAAATTCATCTTGCGCAAAAGAGATTGCATCTGCATAAGGCGTTAAAACATAAGGTTCAACTTTTTCGATGCCAGCTCTATTATAATAAAACATTTTTGAGGTGATTTTTATGAGGTCATCATAGACAGCATCATTGATTTCAAAAACTGCAGAAGACTCATTAGTTGAGGTATCAAAAATGTAATAACTGCCTGGTGTCGTTACTGTAGAAAAATCGAACCACCAACCTGTATCTCCCGATTGTGAATGTATATTTCCATTATCCCATTGTACAATACCACCAGAGTATACAACAGAATTATCAGAAGTATTTCTTACTTCCATAGTACTACTAGGATTATAGCTTTGACCGCTATTAAAACCCATTTGCGGATTACTTATTACGGCAACTTTTGTACTTGATGGTTTATAGCCAAACTGATCTATATGAATAAAATCACTATGTTGTGCAACACAAAAAAGTGGGCAAAGGAAATAGATAAGGTAAATCTTTTTCATATAAGTAGGTGTAAAGGTATATACTTAAATGTACGATAAAAAAGTAAATTTAGATGTTTTTAACCCTCACGCTATCAGGTACTAACTTGGTGTAATTACCATTATTTCTGATTACATCTCTTACAATTGAAGATGAAATATAAGAGGTGCTGGCTGCTGTTAAAAGAAAAACAGTCTCAATAGGGGCAAGGTCTCTATTAGTATGTGCAATAGCTTTTTCAAACTCAAAATCGGCAGGATTTCTCAGTCCTCTTAATATAAATTCTACATTATTTTTTTGGCAAAAATCTACAGTTAGACCTTTGTAGGTTACAACTTTCACTCTGGGTTCATCTTTAAAAGACTTTTCAATAAATTTTTGACGTTCTTCTAATGAGAACATATATTTTTTATCAGCGTTAATACCAATAGCGACAATAACTTCATCAAAAAGTTTTACACTACGCTTTATAATGTCATAGTGTCCTAGAGTTATAGGGTCAAAAGATCCAGGGAAAATTGCTCGTTTCATAGCCATTTTTTTGTCGTTTCCATAAATAGGGAACTATTAAATTCAAAGATAACTATTAATTTCTCAACGCTTCTTTTATTGCATTGTCAAACAATGCTTCCATACTTATACCAGCTTCTGCAGCTTGTTGTGGTAAGATACTTTCATTAGTTAATCCTGGGACAGTGTTCACTTCTAATAAATAAGGTTCATCATTTTTAAAGATAAATTCACTTCTAGAAAATCCCTTCATACCTAATATATCATAGATTTGCTTAGCTAACTTTCTTGTTTTTTGTTCATAGTCTTTAGAGATTCGAGCAGGTGTAATTTCTTGAGATTTACCTTCATATTTGGCGGCATAATCAAAGAAATCATTTTCAGAAACAATTTCAGTAATTGGTAAAACTGTAGTCTCTCCTTTATATGAAATTACACCAACTGAAACTTCAACCCCATCCAAATATTGTTCAATAATGATTTCATCGTCTTCATTAAAAGAATTGTCTATGGCTGCTTTTAAATCTTCTTTTTTATAAACTTTAGAAATTCCGAAACTACTACCGGCTTTATTAGCTTTCACAAAACATGGTAAGCCCACTCTGGCTACTATTGTATCTTCATCAATAGTATCACCTAGATTTAGATAATAGCTTTCAGCAGTTTTAATACCATGTGGTTTTAGTGTTGCTAACAAATCTCGTTTATTAAATGTAAGCGCTGCTTGATACATGCTACAACTTGTTTGTGGTATATCTAATAATTCAAAATAAGCTTGCATATAGCCATCTTCACCAGGTGCACCATGTATAGCATTAAAAACACAATCAAAATTAATTTTGGTTTCATTTACCAAAACTGAAAAATCATTTTTATCTAGAGAAAATTCTTCCTCCATATCATTTACAAAGACCCATTTGTCTTTAAAAATGTGTATACGATACGCATTATATTTTTCCTTATCTAAATTGTTATAAACTACATTACCACTTTTTAGCGAAATTTTGTATTCGCTAGAGTAACCTCCCATTATGATTGCAATATTCTTTTTCATTTCTCTAGTAAAAAATGTATAATGTAAAAGTATCATTTATTTTGCATAAACTAAATACCAAGTCAATACGTATATAAATTTTATCGCGTTATATATTTTCTTAATTTTGTTCACTATTATTTAGCTTATGAGTTTTGTTAAATTTCTTACCAGTAAAGTGTTTTTTAAACAATTAGCATTAGCAATTGTTGCAGTCATTATTTTATGTTTTGTTATGCTAAAATGGTTAAATATTACCACTAACCATGGCGATTTTGTTACTGTGCCAGATTTAAAAGGCAAATCTTTAGAAACTGTTGAGATAGAGCTTAACGATAATGATTTAACAATGAAGATTCAGGATTCGGCTAATTATAATCCTAATTACCCAAAGTACTCAGTTATAGAGCAAAACCCAGAGGCAGGATCTCAAGTAAAAGAGAATAGAAAAGTTTATCTAATTTTAAATCCGTCTGGATATCGAAAAGTTGAAGTGCCAAATATATTGAAACGTACTTTTAGACAAGCTAAACCGCAATTACAAGCATTAGAATTTAAATTAGGTAACATAACATATATAGATAACATAGGTAAAGATGTTGTCTTAGGAATGAAGTACGACGGAAAAATGCTAAAACCTGGTACACAATTACCACTAACGTCTACTATAGATTTAGTCTTAGGTAACGGTAAACGCTAAACGATATGCCTAACATACCAGATACGCAGCAAGAAGAAAACGAACTATATGAGCATCATGCATTTAAAGTTGTAAATGGACAACAACCGCTTAGAATAGATAAATACTTAATGAATTTTATTGAGAATGCTACACGAAATAAAATACAAGCTGCGGCAAAAGAGGGAAGTATTTTTGTGAATGATGTTCCAGTTAAATCAAATTATAAAGTAAAACCAAACGATGTAATAACTGTTAAGTTTGAACATCCTCCTCATGAGAATTTATTAATAGCTGAAGATATTCCTATTGATATCGTGTATGAAGATGATGATTTATTAGTGGTAAATAAATCTGCTGGTATGGTAGTTCATCCAGGACATGGAAATTATTCTGGCACCTTAATTAATGGACTAATTTATCATTTTGAAAACCTACCAAATAATTCTAGTAATAGACCTGGATTAGTGCACCGAATTGATAAAGATACAAGTGGCTTATTAGTTGTAGCAAAAACAGAAAATGCTATGGCCCATTTATCTAATCAGTTTGCAAAAAAAACAAGTAAGCGCGAGTATTTGGCCTTGGTTTGGGGAAATATGATTGATGATGAAGGCACTATAGAAGGGAATATTGGTCGTCACCCAAAAAACAGATTGCAAAATACGGTATATTTAGATGATGAAGAAGAAAAAGGAAAACCTGCCATAACACATTATAAGGTTCTTGAGCGTTTGGGTTATGTGACTTTAGTTAGTTGTAAACTTGAAACTGGTCGTACACATCAAATTCGCGTGCATATGAAGCACATTGGGCATACCTTATTTAATGATGAGCGATATGGTGGTGAACGCATCTTAAAAGGTACTACTTTTACTAAGTATAAACAATTTGTGGAAAATTGTTTTAAAATTTTGCCACGACAAGCACTACATGCTAAAACCTTGGGTTTTGAACATCCTACAACCGGCAAATGGTTAAGCTTTACCAGTGATGTTCCGGAGGATATAGAACAATGTATTGAGAAGTGGAGAAATTATGCAAAGCACACAAGTTAACTAAAATGTTATGAAGGTAAGACGCACACTAATAGTACTTATTTCATGTATAGCACTATTTACATGTAATAGCGACGATGATAATGATTTTAGAGATATCCTAGAGATTTGGGATTTAGAGTCTATAGTTGTTGAAGAACTTTATGACTTTAATGGCGATAACGATTTTACCGGAAATTTAACAAATGAACTCTCTTGTTTTAATTTTGATAGTTACACACTTTATACAGGCGGTATTGCAGTAGAGTCAGTATCAAAAAATTTGTCACTTTATTTTGATGATAATACTGGAGAAGTTGTAGGTACTTGCGACGTGTTTTCGACAATTTCAGAAGGGATTCTAAGCTGGTCTATTACAGGAGATGAGCTAACTTTTAGTTTCGATGGTACCTCTGTTACTGGTACAATAGATGGCGATATGTTAACTTTCGATGCTATTGACTTTTCAGTTTATACTAATGCTTCACTTAATGAGGTGGATATAGCTATACCTGCAATTTTCACATATAGGTTAAGACAATAATAATTACACTTTCGCAACATAGATAGTCTTTATATCTTCATAACTATTTGATGTTATAAACAGTAAACAATATTATTTAACTATTGTATTTTTATAATCGAAAAAGAAATTATTAATTTTTATTAAAATACCGTTTTCGCGGACTTATAATATGAAACTTGTACTCTCACCAGCTAAATCCTTAGATTTTGAAAGCAAACTACCAACCACTAAAACTACAGAAGGTTGTTTTTTGGCAGAAGCCGAACGTTTAAATAAATTATTAAAAAAGAAGTCGCCGAAGAGTTTATCTAAATTAATGCATATTTCAGATAATTTAGGCCAATTAAATTATGAGCGTAATCAAAATTGGGAGTTACCTTTTACAGCCGATAATGCGAGACAAGCAATTTATGCTTTTAGTGGCGATGTTTATAGAGGTTTAGATGCTTATAAAATAGACACCGAAAAGTTAGATAAAGTAGAAAGTACTGTTCGCATAATATCTGGTTTATATGGTTTACTCAAACCTTTAGATTTAGTGCAGCCCTACAGACTAGAAATGGGTACTAAAATGGCCGTAGGTAAGAATAAGAATTTATACGAATTTTGGAGAAAGAAAGTCACGCAAGCATTAAATGATGAATTAAAAGATGACGAGTTATTCTTAAATTTAGCAAGTAACGAATATTTTAAAGCTATAGATACTAAAACCTTAAAAGTCCCAGTGATTAATGTTGCGTTTAAAGAATTTAAAAACGGGCAATATAAAATTATAGCCATTTTCGCAAAATTAGCGCGAGGCCTTATGACTCGTTATATTATAGATTCAGATGCTAAAACAATTGATGATATTAAAGGTTTTAATTATGATAATTATGGTTATAGTGAAGAGTTGTCTTCAGATGGTGAGTTGGTTTTTACGAGATAAATACTATCTTTAAATGACGAAAATTCATCAATGTATTATTATTTAATCGTAGCACTTCAAGCATTCTGTATTTATCATGTATATAAGAACCGTAAGCCATATTATTGGTACTTTCTTATATTTTTCATACCCGTTTTTGGTTCGATAATTTATATTATTACTCAGGTATATAATAAAAATGATGCTGAAAAAATTCAAGAAGAGTTTTCATCTATTTTAAATCCAACAAAAAAGATAAAAGATTTAGAAAAAAAGATTGAATTCTCTGATACGTATGCCAACAGAATTGAATTGGCAGATGCTTATGCGCAAAATTTAGATATGCCAAATGCCATTGTTAATTATAAGAAAACATTAGAAGATACAGATCAGAATGATTTATATGCACGTCAGCAATTGGTGTTATGTTACTTTCATCTTAAAGATTATGATGGTGTTACAGAATATGCAGAATCTATACAAGATAAGATTATTTTTAAAGGATCTAAGCAACAGTTTTGTTACGGTTTGGCGTTAAAGGATTTAGGCAAGATGAAAGAGGCTGAAGTTCAATTAAAGCAAATAGATAGACCTTACTCTAATTATGATGAACGACTAGAACTGGCTAAATTCTATCTCGAAAACAATAGGATTGCCGAGGGTAAAACCTTACTAAAAGAAATATCGGAAGAGTCTGATCATATGACTAAGCCAAATAGACGTATTTACAAGGCTACAATTATTGAAGTAGAACGTTTGTTAAAATCTCTGTGAAGCTTTTAAAAAAAATATAGACGCTTTAAGAACAATTTATATTTAACGAATATTAGTGATTAACATTACTGAGTTCCTCAAAAGAGGTATTATTAGAATGGAAGTATTTCTTTTTGTTCCTCGGTTGTAGATTTCAAATCAATGAAAAAAACGTTACAGATTACCAATGGATTAGCCCTTGGCTCGACTATATTTATTAATTATCTATCTAATACTGGATTAATGAATAATACCACTATTGGAAATCTGTCTGACGATTATAAGTCTTTGTTTACTCCAGCCGGTTATACATTTGCTATTTGGGGAATTATCTATTTACTCTTATTGGTATTTGCTATTTATCAAGGTAGAAGTTTATTTGTAAAAGTTAGAGATGATAGTTTTATTCAGAAAATAGGATGGTGGTTTGTTTTAAGTTGCTTTTTTAACTGTGCATGGGTGTTTGCTTGGATTTACGAATATACAGGGCTATCTTGTCTATTCATCTTCTTGTTATTGTTTTCATTATATAAAATTGTATGGAATAACCGTATGGAATTAGATGACAAGCGATTTTCTATAATTGCTTTTTTATGGTGGCCATTTGTTATTTATAGTGGTTGGGTTACTGTAGCCAGTATTGCCAATGTATCTACTTATTTAATTAAAATAGAATGGGATGGCTTAGGTTTATCTCAAATTACTTGGACATTAATAATGATAAGTATTGCAGTAGTTATAAATTTAGTGATGACATGGAAACGTAATATGAGAGAGTTTGCATTGGTTGGAGCTTGGGCTTTAGTAGGAATTGGTAATGCTAATACTGATTTCAATGATACAATTGTTGCAATAGCATTTATTGGTGCTGGTCTGTTATTACTGAGTACTGCATTACATAGTTATAAAAATAGAGAGACAAACCCATATTTAAAATTTAAACAATGGCGAGCATCTCTAAATTAGAATATGTTAGTATTAGTTCTACCATAGAATAAATTAACTGTAACTTCGCTCAAAATTAAAGGAGTGACCTAAATGAATAGAGTTTGCTTCATAAACTTTACATATGTCATTTAAAACATTAGGTCTTTCTGAGCCTATTTTACGCGCGATATCCAAGAAAGGATACGATACGCCATCACCAATACAAGCAAAAGCAATCCCTCCAGTAATAGAAGGTAAAGATGTATTAGCATCTGCCCAAACAGGTACAGGAAAGACTGCTGGTTTTACACTCCCTTTATTGCACTTTCTATCAGAGAACCCAAAACCAAAGTATAGAGATATTAGAGCTTTAATTTTAACTCCAACAAGAGAGTTAGCTGCACAAGTGCATAATAATGTTAAAGAATATAGCGAGTTTTTGAATATTAGAAGTACCGTTATTTTTGGCGGAGTTAATCAAAAACCACAAGTAGCAAGAATAAAACAAGGTGTAGATGTTTTAGTGGCAACACCAGGTCGCTTAATTGATTTAGAAAATCAAAGGTTATTATCCTTAAAACATGTTGAAGTATTTGTCCTAGATGAGGCTGATCGTATGCTAGATATGGGTTTTTTACGTGACATAGAACGCGTTATGAAATTGATGCCAGATAAGCGACAAAACTTAATGTTCTCAGCAACTTTTTCTAAGGATATTAAAAAATTAGCTTATTCCATTTTAAATAATCCAGTACAAGTAGAGGCTACACCAGAGAATACAGCTGTTGAAGTTATTCAGCAAAAAGTGCATCGTGTTGCAAAGGCAAAGAAAACAGGTCTAATTATAAAACTGATTTCTGAAGGGAATTGGCAGCAAGTTCTTGTCTTTACTCGAACAAAACATGGGGCAAATCGATTAACAAAAAAAATGATTAGTGCCGGTATTACGGCTGCTGCTATCCATGGCAATAAAAGTCAAGGAGCAAGAACTAAAGCTTTAGCCGGATTTAAAAATGGATCGATAAGAGTTTTAGTAGCAACTGATATTGCAGCACGTGGTTTAGATATTCCTTTGTTACCTCACGTTGTGAATTTTGAATTACCTAATATCGCAGAAGATTATGTGCATAGAATAGGTAGAACTGGCAGGGCAGGAGCTAGTGGTGAAGCTATATCATTAGTAAGTGCAGATGAGATTAGTTACTTGCGCGGTATAGAAAAGCTCATTAATATGAAAGTTGATGTTGAGATTATAGAAGGTTTTGAGCCAGATCCTAATGCCTCAACGGAGCCAATAAAGCAAGGCCAGAATAGAAATAGAAATCAAGGTAGAAATCGGAATTCTAATTCTAGAAGTTCTGGTGGTAATAAAAATGCTAGTAGAAACAAAAATAGAAATAGAAGACGCAACAATAATCGAAGTTAATAATGACTGATGCTTTAAAAGAAAAGATGATTCGAATATGCGATAAGAAAATTGCTCAGAAGGGTGATAATGTTGGTCTTTCTTTCTATGCGTTTTTTAAGAACAAAAATGATAACCCCAAACTATTAATGGAAGCAGCTAAATGGTGGATAAAAACGCATGAGCTAGATCATTTTGAAAAAGCAATTAAAATTAAGAAATTAGTAAAAGACTCATAATTTGTCATCACAACCAAATAATCCGTTACATGGTATTAAATTAGAACAGATTGTTAGCGATCTTCAGGCACATTACGGTTGGGAATATATGGGGTACCAAATTAATATTCGCTGTTTTAAGCAAGATCCTTCTGTAAAATCTAGTTTAAAATTTTTAAGACGAACACCTTGGGCACGTACCAAAGTTGAAAATATGTATTTAGAAATGTTAAGTAAAAAGCGTTAAATTTTGGGCAAGATTTTGTTCTTCTTCTTATCTAAATAATGACGTAAAACACCACCCTTTACATTATTCACATCAAATTCTACTATAAACGCATTTTGATCTATATCTGCTATTATTCTATGCATTTTTTTAATATCAATACGATTGATAATGGTATGTATAATATCGAAATCTTCTTGCGTTCCTTGACTTCCAAATCCTTTAGATCCCTTATAAGTAGTTAAACCCGCTCCTAATTCTTTCATTATAGCAACTTTTATTTCTAAAAACTCTTTGGAGACTATAGTAACACCAATAAAGTCTTCGAACCCTTCGATTGTAAGGTCTGTAACTTTGGCTGTAACGATATAAGTTAGAATTGAATAGAGTGCAACCTCTACTGAGAGTAGGTAAGCCGTAATACTAAATAGTATAATATTAAATATTAAAATGACCTGTCCGATACTAAAACCAAATTTGTCGTTAAGGTAAATACCTAAAATTTCAGAACCATCTAAGACAGATCCATTCCTTATGGCAATTCCAATTCCAGATCCTAGAAATAAACCTCCAAATATCGAGATCAATAATTTGTCGTCTGTTATGGTGGCAAAATTTTCGAAGTGAATAAAAAAGGCCAAACCCATAATGCTAATAATTGATTTTACCACAATACGTTTGGAGACCGTATAATAACCCAATATTAAAAATGGAATACTAAAAATTATAAGTAAGTACGATAAATTAATATCTACAAAACTTCTTACCAGAAGAGCAATACCTGTAACACCACCATCCAAAAATCCATTGGGTAATAAAAAGGCCTTTAGTCCAATACTGGCAAGGACAATACCAAATGCCACTTGAATATATTCTGATAAATATCGAAATGTTTTTTTTAGTACCATTTTTTATTTTTTGTTAAACATAGACTCATTCATAAATTCTAACCCAATCTTAAGAGAATCTATCCAAAAGTTCCATGTATGACCACCATCGCGGACACGATATTCGTGAGGAATACCTTTTTTAGTTAGTGCAATATGCATAGAAGAATTACCAATTGCTAAAAAATCATCGTCGCCGCAATCAAAATAAATATCTACAGTTTTTAGAAGTGCTGACTCTTTTGTTTCTACCAGTTCTAGAATGTTAAATTCTTTAATGGTTTTTGTGAGTCTAACATTACCTTTTTTTCCTTTAACAGCAGGTGAAATTCGTCCGAAATAATTGTCAAAATGTTCAGTATTGTCATTTATAATCTCCTCATTGGTTTTAATACTAGAGCTAAATGAGGCACAAGAGCCAAATAAATTGTGATACTTTAATGCTAATCTCAAACTACCTGCTCCACCCATTGAGAGTCCGCTTATACCACGAAATTGTTTTTCATTTTTAATACGATACTCATTTTCAATAAAAGGAATAAACTCTTCTATGAACATATCTTCATATGGGTAAGTGCCATCATCCTTATTAATATATAATCTATCGTCACCATCTGGCATTACTATGACCATAGGTTCGATTTTATTTGCCTTTAATAATTCCCTTAAAATATCGGATAATAAACCTTTTCTAATCCAATCTGTTTCGTCGCCGGTAAAGCCATTAAGCAGATAAATAATAGGGTATTTTTCTTTAGAGTCTTCATATCCGTTTGGTAAATAAACTGAATATTTTATAGAAGTGTCTAACAAATTACTTTTCATGCTTAGGCTTTCAACAATTTTACTTTGTGCATAGCAAATAGAAATCGTTAGAAATACGACAAAAAAAAGTGTTATTTTTTTCATTTAAGTCAGGTTTAAGTAATCATTGTTTGTCTCAAATATATTAAATAAAAACCCCTTAAAAAATCTCTTTTACAAATTCATCTTCATCTTCGTTGTCTTTTATTTCAACTTGTTCAATGAGATTTTTGGGTAGGTTATTTTTTGATGAAAACTTTAAAGGAAACGGCACTAAACAAGCCAAAAAAATCATAAATATTAAGGCTATTAACCTAAAAGTTTTTTTAATCTTCATTTATAATAGCTTATGGCATCTATAGAAATTTAGATGCTATTCTTAAATAGGTGATGTTTAGCCACTAAAGGCTATTTAAAAACTATTATACGAGGTCGTTATAAACTATTTGATGTGTAGAAAAGGTAAAGCCCTTGGTATGCAATTGTGAGGTTCTAAGACCAAGGGTTTTGTATATATAGCTTTTAAAAGCTGAGATGGCTGTTATACTATAATTCTTTTGAAACTCGATAAATACATAATCAGTGTATTTAGCAGAAGAAACAACGGTTAGCTTATTGGCTTTGTTGTAGTTTATAGAAAAGCTTATGTTATTACTATGATTGCCAACCACTAAAGCGGTTTTAATAGCTTCATTAGGTGTTTGATTTGCAACTCCAGTAAATGCTACTAAACTTAAGATAAGAGATAGTCCTATTAATAAAACGTTACTGTTTTTTGTGAGTTTCATACTGAAAGATAGTGAATATATTTCTATAACTCTAGTTGTCTTAAACCTTCATAGACAATAATACTCACAGCATTGGCTAAGTTTAAGCTTCTAATCTCTTTACTATAAAGGGGGATTTTAAAAAGCTGGTCTTGGTGTTTTTCTAGCAATGGTTTTGGTAGACCTATAGACTCTTTTCCGAAGACTAAGAACATATCATTTATAAAGTTAATATCCCAATGAGATTGTTTACCGTGGCTTGATAAGAATATCATTTTAGCATCAAGATTTTGAGTAAAGAATGCATCTATATTGTCGTAATAAATTACTTCTAAATATTGCCAATAATCAAGACCTGCACGTTTTAATCGTTTATCGTCAATTTCAAACCCAAAAGGTTTTACCAAGTGAAGTCTCGATCCTGTAGCTAGAGCTAATCGACCGATATTACCTGTATTGTTTGGTATTTCTGGTTCTATAAGAACAATATTAAGCGGCATTGATAGCAGTAATTTTTAGATAGATTAATCTAATTAATAATATAAAAGGAAAGCCGTGTAAAATGATATCAAAATAGTCTTTTGGTGCCATCCCATTAGCACCACCGGCTAACCACCTCAGTTTCCCAATGATATGAGGTTCTGGTAAAAATGGTGCTAGACCTAAAGTTAGGCATAGTAGGATAATAACTCTCCAATCATTTATTAGTTTCATGTTATAAAATTGTTTTTATAAATGAAGGGATATTATCAATTCCATTTTTGGTTGCATGTTTTACAAAAGCACTTCCAATAATCGCACCTTTTGCATATTGGGTGGCTTGTTTAAAGGTTTCATTATTAGAAATCCCAAAACCAACAATTTGAGGGTTTTTAAGATTCATATTAGCAATACGCTCGAAGTATTTAGTTTGTGTATCCCCAAAACCAACTTTCGCTCCTGTTGTACTAGCAGAACTTACCATATAAATAAAGCCATCAGAGACAGAATCGATATACCGAATACGCTCATCTGAAGTTTGAGGGGTAATTAAGAGTACATTAATTAATCCATATTTTTCGAAAGTCGCTTTATATTCTGAATGATATACATCTACTGGTAAATCGGGTATTATTAGACCGTCTATACCAATTTCTTGACATTTTTTACAGAAAGCCTCAACACCATATTGAAGCATCGGATTAAAGTAACCCATAATAATTAAGGGAATAGACACGGACTTACGAATATCTTTTAATTGATTAAATACCATTGCGCTAGTCATTCCATTTTTAAGCGCTTGTGTAGAGCTAGCTTGTATTGTTGGTCCGTCGGCTAAGGGATCACTAAATGGTAATCCAATCTCTATCATATCAACACCACTTTTTTCTAGGTTTTGAATAATAGGTACAGTGTCGTCGATATTAGGATATCCGGCTGTAAAATATATGGATAGAAGTTTCTTGTCTTCTTTTAATTTTTTGTTTATTCTGTTCATATTCACTTCCCATGAAAGTGGGAACCTTATTAATTAAACTTCATTTTTATTTAAGAAATACTGAATCAATTTCAGTATTCGCGCTAAAGTGCGAAATAATCAATATAATTCTGTAAATCTTTATCACCGCGTCCAGACAGGCTAATCACTACCACATCGTCTGGTTGAAATGTTTTATGCTCAAAAATAGCGAGTGCATGACTGGTTTCTATAGCAGGAATAATACCTTCTAACTGAGCTAATTCTAAACCAGCTGTCATAGCTTCATCGTCTGTGGCAGAATAAAATTCACCACGACCGGAGGTATATAAGTGCGAATGTAATGGTCCTACACCAGGATAATCCAAACCTGCTGAAATCGAATAAGGTTCTGTAATTTGTCCATCTAAAGTTTGCATTAATAATGTTTTGCAACCATGTATTATACCTTCTTTTCCTAGAGCTGAAGTTGCAGCGCTTTCTCCGGAATCAATTCCTTTTCCTGCGGCTTCAACCGCAATGATACCAACATTTTTGTTGTCTAAAAAGTGATAATACGTTCCGGCTGCATTGCTTCCTCCGCCAATACATGCCACTACATAATCGGGATCCTCTTTACCTTCTTTTTCCTTTAACTGCCATTTAATTTCTTCTGAAATAATAGATTGAAATTTGGTTACCATATCCGGATAGGGATGAGGTCCAATAGCAGAGCCAATAATGTAATGTGTATCTACAGGGTTATTAATCCAATCTCTAATGGCTTCATTAGTTGCATCTTTTAGTGTACGACTACCAGATAAAGCAGGTCTAACTTCAGCACCAAGCATTTTCATACGAGCTACATTTGGGGCCTGACGAGCTATATCAATTTCTCCCATATAGACAATACATTCAATACCTGCTAAAGCACAAACTGTTGCTGTTGCAACTCCGTGTTGCCCTGCTCCTGTTTCTGCAATAATTCGGTTTTTACCTAGTCGTTTTGCCATTAATATTTGACCAATAGTATTATTGATCTTATGAGCTCCCGTATGATTGAGATCTTCTCTTTTTAAATATACTTTAGTCTTATACTTTTTTGAAAGGCGCTTTGCATAATAAAGAGGCGATGGTCTGCCAACATAATCTTTTAATAAAGCATTAAACTCTTCTTGAAAAGAAGATTCTGCCATAATTTTTAAATAATTCTGCCGTAATTCTTCTACATTTGGGTAGAGCATTTCAGGTATGTATGCTCCGCCAAATACTCCGTAATAGCCTTTGTTGTTAATGTTGAAACTCATGTTTAAATTTTTCTAATTCTTCAATATTTTTTAATCCTGCTTCAATTTCAAATTTGCTATTTACATCAAGTGCATAACAATGATTTGAAGCTTTACTTTTTCTAAACGCTTTTATTTTTTCTGTTTCTTCTAATCCAATACCACCACTTAAAAAGTAGGGTTTATGAGACGAATAGTTGTTTAGTATATCCCAATTAAAAGTATAACCATTTCCGCCTGGTAGTTTACCTTTAGTATCAAATAAAAAATAATCACAAACATCTTCATATTCATTAAGTACAGAGAAGTCAAACTCATCTTTGATAGAAAAAACTTTAATTATTTCTTTTTTAGTTGATTTTAATAATCTGCATGTATCTGGTGATTCGTGTCCGTGTAACTGAATAGCATCTAGTTTATGTTTTTCAATCTTAGCTACAATAACCTCTACTTTTTCATCTACAAAGACACCGACTTTCTTTATTTCGTCTGGTAGCTTTGGGATTATATCTTCAAAATTTCTTTGCGAATTTGTATAGAATATAAAACCTAAATACTCTGGTCGCAATTTTGCAACTTCAGTTGTGTTAAATTTCATACCGCAGACTTTTAGCTTCATAGTTCTAAATTTTTTATAAATTTTGAAGCACTCAGTCCAGGATTATTCGTTTTCATAAAGTTTTCCCCTATTAAAAAACCTTCATATCCATAAGGTTGTAATTCCTTAATTGCTTCGATTGAACTAATTCCACTTTCAGATACTTTGACAAAATCACCTGGTATCATTTGGCTGAGCTGTTTTGAAGTATCCAAGCTAACTTCGAATGTTTTGAGATTCCTATTATTAACACCTAGCATATCTAATGATGGCATAATTGACTTATGTAACTCTTCTTCATTATGTACTTCTAGTAATACATCGAGATTTAAACTTTTTGCCAATTCTGAAAATAGTTTAATTTCTTCTTTCGTTAATATAGCGGCAATTAGTAGAATAACGTCCGCACCATAAGCTTTTGCTTCAATTATTTGATAGGTATCAATTATAAATTCTTTTCTTAAGAGTGGAATAGTTGAACTCGCACGCGCCATTAATAAATCGTCTAAGGCTCCACCAAAATACTTGCTGTCTGTTAAAACGGACATGCCGCAAACGCCTGCGTCTTCATAACCTTTAGCAACATCTTGAACATTTAAATCTTGGTTGATTATAGATTTAGATGGTGAACGTCTTTTGTGTTCAGCAATAATACCAGAGTCACTAGCCTTTAGGTTTTGAGCCAATGAATTTGTTTGGCGTTCAAATAAAACAGATTGCTCTAATTGAAAAATTGGAATTAACGATTTACGTAAATCAACTTCTTTACGTTTATCAATTACTATTTTGTCTAAAATATTCATTTACTCAATTCTATCAGTTTGGTTAAACTTTCTTTCGCTTTTCCGCTAATCAAAGATGCTTTAGCTAAATGAAACCCTTCTTTATGAGAAATATTTTTTGCCGTTGCTATTGCTAAACCAGCATTAGCGCATACCACATTTGCATGTGCTTCTGTGCCGTTGCCGTTAATGATTTTTGTAAAAAGTTTAGCGGCTTGTTTTACCGTTTTACCTCCAAAAATTTCTTTTTGTTCTATTTTATTTAAATCTAAATCTTTAGGTTCAAGTAAAACTTCTGATCTATTGGAGATAACTTTTGTCTTCCCTGTTAATGAAATTTCGTCATAACCATCTAATGCATGCACAACAGCATAGTTTTTATTAGTTTCTTGATATAAATAACCGTAGAGTCTCAACAATTCAAGATTAAAGACTCCAACCATTTGATTGTCTGGAAATGCAGGATTTACCATTGGGCCTAACATATTAAAGAACGTTTTAACTCCTAATTCTTTTCTTATAGGCGCTACATTTTTCATTGCTGGATGAAAAAGTGGTGCGTGTAATACACATATACCAGTTTCATCAATACTACGTTTTAAAAAGTCTATATCATTGGTGAATTTTATGCCTAAATGTTCCATTACGTTAGATGACCCACAAGCAGAAGAGACACCGTAATTTCCGTGTTTAGTTACATTTACTCCTGCACCAGCAGTTACAAATGATGATAATGTAGAAATATTAAATGTATCTTTTCCGTCACCACCTGTACCACATAAGTCTATAGTGTTGTAACCGTTTAAATCTACTGGAATACAAAGCTCTAATAAGGCATCTCTAAATCCTCTTAATTCTTCAAGCGTAATACTACGCATCATATATACAGTTAAAAATGAAGCTATTTGACTTTGGTTGTATTTACCTTCTGAAATATTAACCAATACATTTTTTGCTTCACTACTCGAAATACTTTCTTGGTTAATGAGTCTATTTAAAAGTGCTTTCATAGTTAAGAATTGATCCAGTTTTTAAGAATAGTTTTACCATCTGGCGTCAGGACAGATTCAGGATGATATTGTACCCCTTTTACGTCATACACTTTATGTCTTAATGACATTATTTGTCCGTTTTCATCAAAAGAAGTAGCTTCTAAACTATCAGGTAAATTGGTATTTACGACCCAAGAATGGTAGCGACCGACTTCAAAAGTTTTATCTAGTCCGTTAAAAAGCGTTTCATCATCAACAGAAAGTGTCACATGCGTTGCAACGCCGTGATAGACATTTTCTAAATTTTCTAAAGTACCTCCAAAGACCTCTCCTATTGCTTGTTGACCAAGGCATACACCTAATATACTTTTAGTAGGAGCGTAGATTGCTATTATTTCTTTTAACAAGCCGGCTTCGTCTGGTATTCCCGGACCAGGCGATAAGACGATTTTGTCAAATGCATCAACCTCTTCAATTGTAAGTTTGTCATTTCTCTTAACAGTGACTTCACAATCTAAATCCTGTAAATAATGTACAAGATTATATGTAAAACTGTCGTAATTATCAATTACTAATACCTTTTTCATGTTAAATTTCTTTTGCTTGCTCTATTGCCTTTGTTAAAGCTCCAAGCTTATTGTATACTTCGTGTAATTCGCTTTCTGCATCTGATTTTGCTACTAAACCAGCTCCAGCTTGCCAAAACAATTTATGATTTTTACTTAAAAATGTTCTAATCATTATGGCGTGATTAAAGTTTCCTTCAAAATCCATAAATCCTATCGCTCCGCCATAGTAACCTCTGCTGGTTTTTTCGTACTTTTCAATTAATTGCATAGCTCTATGTTTTGGTGCTCCACTTAAAGTTCCTGCAGGAAATGTATCTGCTACAACTTGCATAGTGTCTGTACCTTTGCGAATATCTCCGGTCACTTTGCTCACTAAATGAATAACATGAGAAAAGAACTGTACTTCTCTATAATTTTTTACAGTAACATTGCTTCCATGTCTACTAAGATCATTTCTCGCTAAATCAACAAGCATTACGTGCTCACTGTTTTCTTTATCATCATGGATAAGCTCTTCTGCGAGTTCTGCATCTTTTAAGTCGTTTCCTGTACGTTTAAAAGTGCCAGCAATAGGATGAATTTCTGCTGTGCCATCACTTACAATTAACTGTGCTTCTGGCGAACTACCAAAGATTTTAAAACTGCCATAATCAAAATAAAATAAATAAGGTGAAGGGTTAATACTTCTTAGCGCACGATAGACATTGAATTCATCTCCACTAAATTTTTGTGAAAACTGCTTAGAAAGTACTAATTGAAACACATCTCCTCTTGCACAATGTTTTTTGGCTAACTCAACATGCGCTTTGTATTCATCATCGCTTAAATTAGACTTTATGTCTTCTTGAGTATTAAAGTCGTAAGATGCGTATTGTCTGGTCTGAATTAATTGCAGAATTTCATCAATATTATTTTCTGTATCGAAGCAATGCGCAAAAATGTAAGCTTCGTTTTTAAAATGATTTATAGCTATTATATTTTGATAAACGGCATAATAAATTTCTGGTATCTCTATTGAGCCCTCTTTTTTAGCAATATTTATAGCTTCAAAATGCTTTACTGCATCATATGATGTATAACCAAATATGCCATTATTAATAAATTTAAAATCTTCTTTAGAATCAACTTTAAAGCGTTGCGTAAATTTGTGAATCTCTTCTACTACACCAACTTTATTGACAAAATTATTTTTTGAGCTTCCATCTGGATATGTTTGAGAAATGACACCTTCATTAACTTGTATAGAAGCTATAGGATTGCAACATATATAGGAAAAACTATTGTCATTAGCGTGATAATCGCTGCTCTCTAAAAGTATACTATTTGGAAATTTATCTCTTATTTTAAGATAAATACTAACAGGTGTAATTGTATCTGCCAGTATCTTTTTATAATGTGTATATAGACTGAATGTTTTCATAAATTTATACTAAAAAAGGCTTGTCGTGAATGACAAGCCTTTTTTTTATATTTTGTATACAAAGGGTTATTTCACGAACATGAGTTTGAGAAATTCCACCACCAAGTATGATTTGTTATTTTTTTCATTTGAAATTCAAAGATAGAAATGATAATTCAGATTTTCAAGTATTTAATTTAATATTTTGTTAATTATATTAGCCAACATTGAATGGATTAATAACTTTATACCATGAAACGTATTTTACTACTTTGTTTATTAGCTGCATTTGCTTGTAAAAAATACACCGAAGAGGTGACTGCAACTGAAATTGAGGATGTAGAAAGAGAAAATAAAGAGGCAGTTGAAGATATATCTGATATAGATTTAGAAATCTATGATTATGATGGGTTGGAGCCTTTAATACATATAAAAGACGACAAAATCCATGTCGTAAATTTTTGGGCTACATGGTGCGCACCTTGCGTAAAAGAGTTACCTTATTTTGAAGATATCAATAAAAATTATAAGTCTAAAGGTGTTGAAGTTTTATTGGTGAGTTTAGATTTTCCAAAAAATTATGAGACTAAGTTGAAGCCTTTTATGAAAAAGCATAATTTGATATCTAAGGTAGTGGCTTTTGATGATACAGATCAAAACAGGTGGATACCAGCTATAAATGAAAAGTGGACTGGTGCTTTACCAGCTACAATTATTTATAAGGGTGATAAACGGCAATTTTACGAAAGATCCTTTACCAAGGAAGAATTAGAAAACGAATTAAAACAATTTTTAAATTAAATAAATATGAAAACTTTAAAATTACTCGCGGTTATGGTGATGGTATTATCACTATCTGCTTTTACAACAAATACAGATGGAGAAGGTTATAAAGTTGGTGATGTTGCCACAGATTTTAGCTTAGAAAATATTAATGGTAAAATGGTTTCGCTTGCAGATTTTGACGATGCGGAAGGGTTTATTGTCATTTTCACCTGTAATACCTGTCCTTACGCAGTTGCCTATGAGGATAGAATAGAGGCTTTAAATAAAAAGTATGCATCTAAAGGCTATCCTGTTGTAGCTATAATGCCAAATAATATAGAAGTAAAACCAGGTGATAATATGGAGTCTATGCAAGCTAGAGCAAAAGCGAAAGGCTTTACCTTTCCATATTTAATGGATAAAGGTCAGAAAATTTATCCTCAGTATGGTGCTACTAAGACTCCTCATGTATACTTATTAGAGAAGACTAAAGAGGGCAACGTTGTAAAATATATTGGTGCTATTGATGATAATTACAAGGATGCAAGTGCTGTTAAAGTGAAATATGTAGAAAATGCAGTGGATGCATTAATGAAAAATAAAGATATACGAGTAAAAGAAACCAGAGCAATTGGGTGCTCGATAAAGGTCAAATAGATAAATCACCTGTTTTTTTAGAAAAATATGTTAAATATTTAATCCGAAGTGTAACACTTCGGATTTTTTTACGTCTATATCATAAAGAAATGTTAATTTTGTTTAAGCAAAATAGTTAATATGGCTGATTTACAGCAAAAAGATTGGACAAAACAGCGCGATGAAGACAATAATTCGGTTGTTTTAGATGTTAGAACACAACAAGAAGTAGATGAAGGTATTATTCCTAATTCACTTCATATAGATATATATAGAGGACAAGATTTTATTGACGAAATTCAGAAATTAGATAAAACCAAGAGCTATTATGTGTATTGCAGATCTGGTAATCGAAGCGGACAGGCTTGTGCAATTATGAATCAATTAGGGTTTAACAACGCTTACAATTTAGTAGGCGGTTTTAATGAGTGGACTGGTAAGACAGCGCATTGAAATTATAAATAAGGAGTTATTATGAAAAAACTATATATAATTAGTTGTCTTATTGTAGCAATAAGTTTTTCTATGAGCTGTGTTAATAGTAATAGAGATAATTCTGAAGTAAAACTAGTTACAGCTGAAGAAATGCAGTCTATACTACAATTAGAAGATGTGCAATTAATTGACGTAAGATCGCAAAAAGAATATGAAGAAATTCATATTGCAAACTCTCAGAATATTGATTTTACTTCACCTACCTTTGATGATGATATTTCTAAGTTAGATAAGCAAAAGCCAGTAATTTTATACTGTAAGGGCGGAGGAAGAAGTGCTAAATGTGCTAAAAAGCTTAAAGATGCTGGTTTTACAAAAATATACGATCTCGATGGAGGTCTTTCTAAATGGCAACACTCTGGTGAAATTGAAATAGAAGCAAAATCATAAAACATACAAACCGAGCATTTTGTTCGGTTTTTTTATTCCGCATTTTTTCTACTTATTAGTCTTAAGGTTTTTATAATTTAGACGACAGTTATTAAATAATAAGAACACAACTGTTACATTTGTGTTTTAACGCTTTATTTATGATAATTAAGAGAATTCTACTACTAAGCCTACTTGTATTTGGTTTTTCATTTAACTCATATTCACAAATTTTAGAACCTGTAAAATGGGCTTCTGAAGTTGAGAAAATTTCAGATACTGAATATAACCTTATTTTCACAGCGAATATTGATAAGGATTGGTATATATACTCGCAAATACAGCAATCTGAGGATAGTTTTGCACCAACTACTTTTTTTGAATATAAAGGACAGCCTAACAATTATAAACTCGTTGGAGACACTTCAGAGCCATCAGTACCATCTATATATGATAAAATTTTTGAAGAAGATGTTGTAAAGTTTAAGGAGCAAGCTATTTTTAAACAGAAAATAAGACTACTTAATGCGGATTTAAAACAGATTGAAGTGTATGTAGAATACCAAACTTGTGATAACTCAAAATGTATACCTGGTGATTATACATTTAATTTATCCCTCGATGGTTCAGCAATAGCTAAAAAGGAAATATCAATTGACGAAAGGAGCAAGCAATTGTCTAAAAAGTTAAATCTAAGTGTTACGGGATGGGACAACTACGAAAAACAAAATGTCGAAGAGAAGAGTAATCTATCTATATTTTTCCTTGGTTTTTTAGGAGGATTAATAGCGTTACTTACACCTTGTGTCTTTCCAATGATTCCTTTAACGGTCTCATTTTTTACAAAGAGTGCTGGTGATCCAAAAAAGGGTTTATTCAACTCTATACTTTACGGTTTTTTCATCTTTTTAATTTATGCATTATTAAGTATTCCTTTTCATTTATTAGATTCTTTAGATCCTGGTATTTTAAACAATATTTCAACTAATGTTACTCTAAATATTATCTTCTTTGTCATTTTTATAGCCTTTGCATTTTCATTTTTTGGCTATTACGAATTAACACTTCCTCAATCTTGGAGTGCAGCTATGGATAGTAAAGCCAACAAAATAGGTGGTTTTATAGGCGTCTTTTTTATGGCATTAACTTTGGCCATTGTGTCTTTTTCTTGCACAGGTCCAATTTTAGGAACGTTACTAGGTAGTTCACTTACGGCAGATGGTGGAGCAACTCAATTAACAATGGGTATGAGTGGTTTTGGTTTAGCACTAGCGTTGCCATTTACATTGTTTGCTATGTTCCCAAAATGGCTTAATTCATTACCAAAATCTGGTGGATGGTTAAATACGGTGAAAGTAGTGCTTGGTTTTATAGAACTAGCCTTGGCACTTAAATTCTTGTCTAATGCAGATTTAGTGGAGCATTGGGGACTTTTAAAACGCGAAATATTTATAGGTCTTTGGATAATAATTGGAGTCGGATTAGTTTTATATTTATTTGGAAAAATTAAATTTCCGCATGATGGACTATTACAGAAACTAAGTAAATTCAGAATTACAAGTGGTATATTAGTTATTGCATTTGTAATTTATTTAATCCCTGGATTAACTAACACTAAATATGCCAACCTAAAATTATTAAGTGGTTTTGCACCTCCTTTATTTTATAGTATTTATGAAAAAGCATCAGAATGCCCCTTGGACTTAAACTGCTACAAGGATTTAAATGAAGGCATTGCTGCTGCAAAAATTGAGAATAAGCCTATTCTTTTGGATTTTACTGGATGGACCTGTGTTAATTGCAGAAAAATGGAAGAGCAGGTATGGAGCAAATCTGATATATATAAGATTTTAAGTGAAGATTATATTATTATTTCATTGTATGTAGATGATAATGAGAAAGCCTTACCAAAGGATGAGCAATTTCAATATTTAAGGTCTAATGGAACTCTAAAAGAGATAGAGACCTATGGAGATAAATGGACTGCATTACAAACTACAAATTTTCAGAACAACTCTCAGCCGTATTATGCATTACTAGATGCAGATATGAGCTTGTTGAATGTAACAAATGCTTACGAGCCTAACGCAGATGCGTATTATCAATGGTTAAAAACGGGATTAGAAAATTTTAAGAAATAAATTAGACTTCAAAATAAACGTCTTCAAATGGTACTCTAAAACGCGGACCGTAAATACCTTTGTCATCTCTAATTCCGCAACTAATTACCATATTTATTTCTGCACCACGAGGGAGTTTTAAAATCTGTTTTACTCTTAAAGTATCACTACCTTCCATTGGGCAGGTGTCGTAACCTATGCCAGCCATGCTTGTCATAAAATTTTGTGCTGCTAATCCTGCACTTTTATGCGCTACAATACGCATGTCACTTAACCGAGTTTGCCTGTAAATGGGTTTAAATAGACCAACAATTTGAAACACAATAAATTTTATATAACCAAGTATACCAAGAAAGTCTGAATAGATAGTTGGTATTAATTTTTTGTAATATTTTGTTGCCATCTTTTTACGCTTTAAATCGCGCTCACTCAAATCTGGTTTGTCATAAACTTTATTTAAGAATTCAACATTCGCTTTAGCACGTTTTCTCCACAGGTCTTTGCGAGTTACAATAACTACAAGTTGCTGTGCTGTTTTAGCAGCGCTTTGGTTAAAACAAGCTTCAGCTAATTTCTTCAAAATGGTTTTATCGGTTATATGGTAAAACTCCCAAAGCTGAAGATTACTACTCGTTGGTGCTAACGATGCGTTAAATAAACATTGCTTTACCTTATCAGTGTTTATAGATTCATTCTTATATACTCGAGTAGATCGTCTATAGGCAATCGCTTCAGTTACTGTTTTCTCCATTTTGAAGTTTTATTATTTTAAAAAATAAGGCTAAAAACAGAGCCTTCTCCTTCAATACTTTTTACAATTATTCGTCCTTTATGGAGTAACATAATCTGCTTACATAGGCTCAGACCAATTCCACTTCCTGTTGCTTTACTAGTAAAGAAAGGGATAAAAATATTTTCTAAAATATCTTGCGGAATACCAGAACCATTATCAATTACTTTGAAAGCAATATCTCTATTTGAGTTTTGAGAGGCGATCACTTTAATTTGAGCATCATCTTTGTGTCTACAAGCATCAACAGCATTTAGTATAAGGTTAATTAAGACTTGCTCAATAAGATGTGTATCTATGTCTAATTCTAGTTTTGGACTAGAAATTTTAAACTCAATATCTATATTCTTAGCTTCAATTGAAGGTGCCATTAATAGCTGAATATCATGAAACAGTTCGGATACTTTAACCCGTTGTAGATTTAGGTTAGTGACCTTACTTAAACTGCGGTAAGTCTTAGCGAACTTTAATAAACCTTCACTTCGGTTTTTGATGGTCTTAATTCCAGAATTTAAATCATCTAATTCTAAATTGTTTTCTTTTGGTTGTTCAATAGCTAATTGTAAATTAGATTGGAGTGTATCAGCTAGAGAAGAAATAGGTGCTATAGAATTCATGATCTCATGAGTCATTACGCTCAATAATTTTTTCCATGATTCAGACTCATTCTTATTAAGTGTATTGTCGATGTCTTGAATAACAATTAATTTAAAAGCATCTTCATCAACTTGAAAAACAGTATCTGAAATTAATATTTTAATGCTTTCATTTTGTAACGCAATTGAGATAGAATTGGGTTCTCTATGATAGGTTTCAAAAACAGTGTTATATAATTCAGGTTTTCTGTTTTCAACAAATCTGATGTTTTTAAAAGATGGTATATCTAAAATATCACCAAATGAATCATTAGACCATAATACATCGCCAGTTTCTAAATTATAAGCAATAATACCGATATCTACCATCTCTAAAATCTTCTGTAGATAAACATACTGCGCCTGATTTTGAGAGTTAATTTCTTTAATGGTACGATTAATTTCATTAAAGCCTGTGTATAAAAACCGAATGTCTTTAGGACCTCTATCTTCTGGAAACCATCTTGAAAAATCACGATATTTTACAGCTTCAAAAAAATCATCCATAGCTACAAAACGTCGTTTCACAAAACTATAGGTATTAATAATAATATAGATAATCCCTAAACTGATTATGATAGCGTAAGAGGTATTGTCATTGTAGATAAAATAAGTGAGACCAAGAATAAGACCTACAAGGAGTAAAATTCTAAAAAATAATCTAAGAATGTAAACTCTATAGTTCATATTTTTCTAATCGTCTATATAAGGCAGCTCTAGTAATACCTAGTTCTTTTGCAGATTTAGAAACATTTCCTTTGTGTTTTTCTAATACGGTAAGAATAGCATTTTTTTCTATGTCATCTAAGTTCATACTTGTTGCTTCAATGTGTTTTGAAGTTGTAGAACGCTCTATAGAAGAAAAAACTAAATCGTCGGGTTTTAGAGTGTTACCTTCTGTCATAATCACAGCACGTTCTAACACATATTGAAGTTCTCGTACATTTCCTGGAAAATCATGTTTTTTGAGCTTGGATATAAAACCAGAGTCAAAAGAAAATGCAGTTTTATTATATTTTTCTGCATAGAGTGATACAAAATGACGCGATAGCTCAGTAATATCAGTTCCTCGATCTCTTAAAGGAGGCACAGTAATATCAACAGTATTTATTCTGTAGATTAAATCTTTCCTGAATCTTTTTTCATCTGCTAAAACTTTTGGGTCTTCATTTGTAGCGCAAATAAGTCTTATGTCTATTGGTATGGGTTCATTAGAGCCTAAGGGAGTTACTTGTCTGTTTTGTAAAACCGTTAATAATCTTACTTGTTGCCCTAATGTAATATTGCCAATCTCATCTAAAAAAAGTGTTCCACCATTTGCAGCTTCAAATCGACCTTTGCGATCTTCTCTTGCATCTGTAAAAGCTCCTTTTTTATAGCCGAATAATTCACTTTCAAATAATGATGATGTTAGTGCACCTACATCTACTTTTATGAAAGGTTTATTTTTTCTATTTGAGTGATCGTGAAGTGCTCTAGCAATTAAATCTTTACCTGTTCCATTTTCACCAAGGACAAGAACATTAGCATCTGTTGGTGCTACCTTCTTAAGCTTAACAAAAACATCATTCATTACATCGCTTTCACCAATAATGTCTACGCTATTAGTATTTAAATTTTCTTTTTGTTTAGTCTTCGATGTCTTTTTACTAAGAATAGTAGTTATAGTTTCCACTACTTTTTGATTCTTCCAAGGCTTCATTAAGAAATCTGAAGCGCCTTCTTTAAGTCCTTTAATGGCCAAGTCAATATCTGCATAGGCAGTCATTAGAATAACCGCTATTTCTGGTTTTAACTTCCTAATTTTATTCAACCAAAAAATACCTTCGTTACCTGTATTTACAAGCCCATTAAAATTCATGTCGAGAATTACAATATCTACATTACTACGTTCAATTTGAGCATTTATATTATTAGGATTTTTTTCAGTAATTACTTCTTTTACTATAGGCTTAAGTAGCAGACGTAACGCAGTGAGAACGTCAGCGTCATCGTCTACAACTAATATGATTGCATTTTTTAAAACCATCTATACAATATTACAATTAATCGATAGGTTATAAAAATAAAACTTTAAGTGTTTAAAATGTGTACACTATCGAACATTAAGTGTATCAAAACCGAACACTTTTATTTTTAGATTTATTTATAAACAACTGATTTTAAGTAAATTGACGTTTTGGCATCATCTTCACTATATAGATTGTATAAACAAAGAATAAAAAATGGACGTTCCAATTCAAAAGAAGAAATTTTCAAATAAAAAAATAGGACTTGTCGCAGGTGTTTTAGCTATTATCGCTTTGATAGTTTATGTGATTATCCATACCTCAGGTGGTTCTAAACTGAATGTTGAAAAGGAAAGAATTTCTATAAATACAGTCAATAAAAGTGTATTTCAAGAAAATATTCCAGTTAACGGCATTGTATTACCAATTACAACAATTTACTTAGATGCTTTAGAAGGTGGTCGTGTAGAAGAGAAGTTTGTAGAAGACGGAGCAATGATGAAAAAAGGGGAACCAATTCTACGGTTATCTAATACAGATTTAGAATTAACCTTAGTAAACCAAGAAACATCGGTCTATAATTTATTAACACAAATGCAGATTTCGCAAAATGCTGCGAGACAGAATACCATTAATAGACAAAATCAATTTACAGATGTTGAAAATAATCTCATTGAAGCTGAGCGTGTTTATAATTTGAATAAGCGTTTATACGAAAAAGGAGCTATCGGAAGAATGGATTACGAGTCTTCGGAAAATAACTTTAAATATCAGAAGGAGCGCATGAAATTATCAGAGCAAGTTTTATCTGAGGATTCAATTTCTTCAAAATTAGAAGTTAATCAAGCTAAGAACTCTTATGCTAGAACTCAAAGTGCCTTAGAATTAATGCGAAAAAAAGTAGGCGATTTAGTTGTACGTGCACCAATCGATGGTCAGTTAACATCATTAGATGCGGAAATTGGTCAATCTATAAATAAAGGCACAAGATTAGGACAAGTGGATGTGACTAGTGCTTATAAAGTAAGAGTAGATATAGATGAGCACTATATCTCAAGAATTTACAATGGCCAAACAGGAACATTTACACTAAATAATAGAACATACACATTAACAATAAAGAAAGTGTTTACACAGGTTACTAACGGACGCTTTCAAGTCGATATGAAATTTGAAGGCGAGGTACCAGAAGGTATAAGAAGAGGTCAGAATTTACAAATCCGTGTAGCCTTAAGCGCAGAGAAAGAAGCATTGTTAGTTCCTAAAGGAGGCTTTTTTCAGAAAACAGGAGGTAATTGGATTTTTAAAGTGAGTGAAGACGGAAATACAGCTTACAAAGTAAATATTAGACTAGGAAGTCAGAACACAGAATATTATGAGGTTATTGAAGGATTAAATCCTGGTGATAAGGTGGTAACCTCTAGTTATGATTCTTTTGGCGATACAGAAGAACTTATTTTAAAATAAAGAACATATACAATCAATAAAAGATATAAATGCCATGATACAAATTAAAGACTTAGAGAAATTTTATAAAACTGAGGAAGTTCAAACAATTGCTTTAAATAAATTGTCATTTGGAGTTAAGGAAGGTGAGTTTGTTGCTATAATGGGGCCTTCGGGCTGTGGTAAATCTACCTTGCTAAATATTTTAGGTTTATTAGATGATCCAGATGGTGGAAGTTTTGTTTTTAACGGAACAGAAGTAGCTGGGTATAATGAGCGGAAACGATCAGAATTAAGAAAGCATAATATCGGGTTCGTATTTCAGAGTTTTAATCTCATCGATGAATTAACAGTTTTTGAAAATGTAGAATTACCATTAATCTACACAGGTGTAAAACCAGCAGAGCGTAAAAAACAAGTAGAAGCAGTTTTAGAAAAAATGCAAATTATGCATCGTCGTAATCACTTTCCGCAGCAGTTATCTGGTGGTCAACAGCAGCGTGTTGCCGTAGCAAGAGCAGTAGTGAACAAACCAAAATTAATATTAGCAGATGAGCCTACTGGTAACCTAGATAGTACCAATGGTAATGAAGTTATGGATTTACTAATTGATCTTAATGAGGCGGGAACGACAATAATTATGGTTACACATAGTGAACACGATGCTAAATACAGTCATAGGATTATTAGAATGTTAGATGGACAAAAAGTGACTGAAAATATTTTGGCTTAAAAATTATCATCAATCAAATCAATCAGGTGGAAAGCACTTCGGTATAGCGCAAGCAAGCCAGAAAATCAATCAATCAATTGTACTGAAGTGTTTAAACCAAATCAATTAAAAAACGAACAGTAATTTATACATATTATGCTCAAAAGTTATTTTAAAATCGCATTTAGGAACCTTCTTAAAAATAGAGTCTATTCTTTTATAAATATATCTGGGTTGGCAGTGGGTATGGCTGCAACTATTATGATTGGACTTTGGATTGCTGATGAATTAAATTACAATGGGTATTTTAAAAACAAGGCCACTATTGCTCAGATATTTCAGCACGAATCTAATAATGGAGAAACAGATACTGGCCCAGCAATACCTAGACCTTTAGAGTTCGCACTGCGACAAGATTATAATGATAACTTTAAACATATTGTTATGGCTTCTTGGGAGCAACCAAGGTATTTAAAGTTTGGTGAAACCAATATTTATAGACTAGGAAATGCCATGCAAGAGGGTGCCCCAGAAATGTTAGATCTTCAAATGGTTGAAGGCATTCGTGATGGATTAAAAGAGAAGAATTCTATTATGATTTCTAAATCTACCGCAGTGTCTTTATTCGGTTCTGAATCTGCTATTGGTAAAATTATTAAAATTAATAATGCTGAAGATTTAAGTGTAACAGGCGTTTATATGGATATTCCTAAGAATAATTTCTTTAGTGATATGGAGTATTTAATGCCTTGGAAACATTATGTAACTACCCAACCATGGTTAGAAGGTGCTAAAGATTCTTGGGGAAATAATTCGTTTCAAATGTTTGTTCAGATCAATGAGAATACAACAATGGATGCCATTACTTCTAAAATTGTTAATGTAAAAAAGAACGCTTCACCTGAAGAGGCTGAATTTAATCCACAAATTTTTTTGTTTCCAATGGAGGATTGGTATTTAAGAAGTGATTTTGAAAATGGCGTACAAACAGGCGGGCGAATAGAAAATGTATGGTTGTTTGGTGTTATAGGATTATTTGTACTTCTTTTGGCTTGCATTAATTTTGTGAATTTAAGTACAGCACGTTCAGAAAAAAGAGCAACAGAAGTTGGTATTAGAAAATCTATTGGTTCACAACGTGGTCAATTAATATTTCAGTTTTTAAGTGAATCATTTTTAATTGTTTTGTTATCATTTGTAGTTGCTCTAGGTATTGTATTACTATGCTTAAATGGATTTAATAATCTTGCCAGCAAAGCGATTGTTTTTCCTTGGACTAATATTCAGTTTTGGTCTATATCATTACTATTCGTAGTTGTTACATCCTTTTTAGCAGGTAGTTATCCAGCCCTATATTTATCATCTTTTAATCCAGTTACAGTTTTAAAAGGCACATTTAAAGCAGGACGTTTTTCGTCATTACCGCGAAAAGTTTTAGTGGTGGCCCAATTTACAGTTTCTGTGGCACTGATTATAGGAACTCTTGTGGTGATGAATCAGATTCAATTTAGTAAAGACAGACCAGTAGGTTATAATAAGGAAGGTTTAATTCAAATACCTGTAATGAGCTCTGAGTTTGTTGGCAAGCACGAGGTAATGCGCACACAATTTATAGCCTCAGGAGGAGCTACAAGTATGACTACAATGAGCAGCCCGACTACAAATATTTGGTCTAACCGCAGTGGTTACAATTGGGATGGCAAACCAGTCGGTTTTCAAGAGGATTTAGCACATACATCGGTTAACTATGATTTTGTAGAAACCTTAGGTTTAAAGTTAAAAGAAGGAAGAGGATTTTCACGTGAGTTTGCTACAGATTCAAATGCTGTTATTCTTAATGCTACAGCCGTAAAGTATATGAACATTACTAATCCAATTGGTAAATATATAAGAGATTCTGACACAGAAGATCCTTTTACTCCAATGCAAATCATTGGTGTTATTGATGATATGATAGTACAATCACCATACAGTCCAGTAAAACAAGCCATGTATGTTTTTGAAAAATATGGAAATATTGCATTTTATAATCTAAGATTAAATCCAGAAAAAAGTACCAGCGAGAATTTAACACTTATCGAAGGAGTATTCAAAAAGAATTTTCCAAACACACCATTTGATTATCAGTTTGTAGATGAAGAATATGGAAAAAAGTTTAGATCTGAAGAGCGTGTTGCGAGTTTAGCAAGAGTATTCACTGGGTTAGCCATTTTTATAAGTTGTTTGGGCTTATTTGGTTTAGCTTCTTTTGTCGCAGAACAACGCACAAAAGAGATTGGAGTAAGAAAAGTATTGGGTGCTTCGATTAGTCAACTTTGGTTATTGCTCTCAAAGGATTTTATCACGTTGGTTTTAATAGCTCTTTTAATAGCATCTCCTTTGGCTTACTATTTTATGGGAGAATGGTTGCAAAAGTTTAGTTATCGCACTAATGTAGGTTGGGACGTTTTTGCAATTGCTTGTTTTGGGGCATTAATAATTACATTGATAACTGTCAGTTTTCAAGCAATTAGGGCTGCTAGATCAAACCCAGTAAAGAGTTTACGAACGGAATAATAAATTTTAGTCATCATGTTAAAACATAATCTTAAAATAGCAATCCGAGGTTTTAAAAAGTACAAAAGTAGTTTTCTAATAAATATTGTTGGACTCTCAGCTGGTATGGCATGCGTGATTTTTATTTCGCTGTGGGTGAGTGATGAGATGAGTGTTGACAAATTTCATGAGAATGAAGCGCAATTATATCAAGTAATATCTAACTTAAAAATGAACGATGAGGTTATTACCATGGATGGTAGCTCTATCTTATTAGCAGATGCAATTACAAAAGAATTTCCAGAAGTATTATCAGCGACTTGTATTAATAATGATTTTGCCACTCCAGAAGGAGTCTTCTCTTTAGATGATAATAATCAAGTAGCAAAAGGTTTTTTTGCTGCACCAAATTTCTTTGAAGTATTTACATTTGATTTACTAGTTGGAAACCAAAATGAAGTTTTAAAAGATAAATACAATGTTGTTATTTCAGAAAGTTTAGCCAGACGGCTTTTTAAAACTGAAGGCAATGCTATAGGAAAAACACTCAATTGGAACTATAAGTGGACAGATGGAAATGGGGAAGAAACACTAGTCGTTTCAGGTGTTTTTAAGACACCTCCTACAAATTCGACGCTTCAATTTGATTATATAGTCCATTCAGACTTATTGATAGATGCAGACAGATGGGCTGGTGATTGGAGTGGGCATTATGCAAAATCCTTTTTAGTTTTAAAACCGCAAACAAATATTAATGATTTCAATAAAAAAATAGCTAACTATCTTAATACTAAAAGAGATGGAAAATTTAAATTCACCTCTTTTGTTCAAAAATTTTCGGATAGATATCTTAAACAGCCTTATGAAAATGGAGTACAAGTAGGTGGGAGAATTACTTATATAAGGTTATTTATCATTATAGCCCTCTTTACATTACTTATTGCCTGTATTAATTTCATGAACCTTTCTACAGCACAAGCGAGCAGAAAAATGAAAGAAGTTGGTGTAAAAAAGACACTTGGTGCTAACCGAAGTTCATTAATATATCAGTATTTGAGTGAAGCTATTATTTTGGTTCTATTGTCATTGGGAGTAGCTATGCTTTTGGTGGTTTTATTTCTACCTAAGTTTAATTTAATTACGGGTAAAAATATTTTGCTGAGTCTCGGAACCAATCAATTGCTAATAATCACAGGTATTGTCATCGTAACAGGTTTATTGGCAGGAAGCTATCCTGCTTTTAGATTGTCTGCATTTAAGCCTGTAGCCGTTTTAAAAGGCAAAGCACCAAAATCTATTTGGGAGTTTTTTATTAGAAAAGGTCTGGTCGTTTTTCAATTTACAATTTCAATCATTTTTATTATTGGCATTTTGGTAATCAACAAGCAAATCGATTACATGCAAACAAAAAATTTGGGCTATCAAAAAGAGCATGTAATTCAATTTGAAATAGGTAGTAATAATGAAAAACCAAAAGTTCTATTTTCTGAATTAAAAAATATTCCATCAGTTATAAGTCTTGGATTTATGAATGGTGATTTTCTAGATGGTAAAGATAATAATAGTGGTTGGTCATGGCCTGGAAAGAATTCAGAAGACCATGTTGTTTTTCAATCGCCGAGAATGGGTTATGGTGCTATAGAAACGCTAGGAATGGAATTAGTTGCCGGTCGTACATTTTCAAAAGAATTTAATGACGATTACGACAAAATTATACTTAATGAATCAGCTTTAAAGTTAATGGGGTTAGAAAACCCTATTGGAACATTACTTCAGAAAGGAGAACGTAAGCAAGAGGTAGTGGGAATTGTAAAAGACTTTCAATATGGTTCTTTACATAAAAAAGTGGAACCGCTTATTATGCGATTTAGACCTTATGGAAATAATGTAATGGTTAGAATTGCTCCTGGTACAGAGAAGGAAACACTCTCAAAAATGGAGGCCATTTATATGAAATTTAATCCTGGCTATGCATTCGATTATTCTTTTTTAGATAGTGATTATAATGATCTGTATGCAGCAGAAACCAAAGTTGCTGATCTTTCAGATTTTTTTGCAGCCTTAGCTGTGATTATTTCATGTCTTGGCCTTTTTGGACTAGCAACTTTTACAGCAGAACGAAGAGCAAAAGAAATAGGTATTCGTAAAATATTAGGATCTAGTGTTTTTGGTATTGTAAAAATGCTTTCAAGTGAATTTGGTAAAATGGTCGTTTTTGCTTCATTAATTGCTTTTCCTATTGGCTATTGGCTATGCTCTAGTTGGTTAAATAATTTTGGCTATGCTATTGAATTAAAGTGGTGGTTTTTTGGAGTAGCAGGATTAGCAACTTTATTATTTGCAATGATTACAGTTGGTTGGCAATGTTTTAGAGCAGCTACAGCCAATCCAATACATGCTCTTAAAACAGAATAAATCAATTCTAAATTGAATAGTTATGTTTAAAAATTATTTCAAAATAGCATGGAGGAATCTTATTAAAAATAAGGTGTACTCATTTATCAATTTATCAGGATTGACTATCGGAATGACTTGTTTTATTTTAATAGCCTTTTACATTCAGTTTGAATTAAGTTTTGATAAGCATATTGAAAACTCAGATCGCATATATAGAATTGTACAACAGCAAAAAGGAAATGACTATAGAGGAACAGATTATTTTGCATTAGCACCATTGCCTTTAAGTACTGCTATAAAACAAGATTTCCCTGAAGTAGAATCTATCACAAATTTAAATGTATGGAATGTCTTACTTGTTAATGGTAATGATTCTTTTTTAGAGCGCGGACTATTTACTAATCAGTCTTTTTTTGATATTTATAATACTAAAGTATTGGAAGGTATAGGTAAAGACGCCATAGACGACCCTAATACCATATTATTGACAGAGTCTTTGGCAGAAAAAATCTTTGGTAGTGCATCTTCAATAGGAAAAACCATTTTATATAACAATAAAGATATAATGACTGTTAAAGGTGTTATTGCAGATCCTCCAAAAAACCAACATTTCACATATAATTTCATTGCCTCAATTGAAAAAAACACTAATCATATTTATGAGATTAATGATTGGGTTAGCAATAATTCTTATGGTTATATTCTCTTAAAAGAAGGCCAAGATTATAGAGTTTTACAGGAGAAAATGTCCCGTTATGATGCTGTTACAAAGCCGGCGTATAAAGCCAATGGATTTCAATTTTATCCTCAATATGAATTACAGCCAATTGAAGATATTCATCTGAATTCAAAAATGAATGCGGAAATAGAGCCTAATGGTGATTTGGCGTATGTGTATTTCTTTGCATTACTCGCCATAATTATACTTCTTCTAGCTTCTATAAATTATATGAACCTAGCTACATCTAGATCAGTTCATAGAACCAAAGAGGTCGGAGTTTTTAAAGCCTTAGGAGCTGGTAAACGAAATTTAGTTTTTCAATATCTCAGCGAATCTATATTACTTACATTCTTTAGTTTTGTTATTGCCTTGTTTTTAGTCGTTTTATTATTACCAGAGTTCAATAAACTTTTAGGTAAAAGTATTCCGTTAGATATTGTTGGAAATAGCTGGATTCTCGTAGGGATGTTATCCATGGCGATATTAGTCGGTTGTTTATCTGGCTTATATCCAGCGGTATTTTTATCTAATCTAAACCCAGTAAAAGCGCTTAAAGGGAACTTTGTTAAGAGACATAAAGGTAAGTCTATACTCAGGAATGCGTTAGTTGTTATGCAGTTTGTTGCTGCTATTGGATTAATTACAGGGAGTATGATTATTACCCAGCAATTAAAATTTATTCAGGAGAAAAAACTAGGTTATAACAAAGAACATATCGTTCATGTACCTTATTTCAATAAAGACATACATCAAAAAGAATCCGTTTTGAGAAGTGAGCTATTAAGCCACCCAAATATCAATAAAGTATCAGTAAGTACGCAATTACCTATTAATGTAACAAGTCAAGGACCAATAGATAGTTGGGAGGGAAATTTGAATAAACAACAGCTTTATATCTATAGAACATTTGTTGATTATGAGTTTTTGGATCTCTTTGAAATGAAAATTATTGAAGGGCGAAGTTTTTCTAAAGACATAGCTTCAGATTCTACAGAAGCATTTATACTAAATGAGGCGGCTATTAAAAAGTTAGGTTGGGAAACTGCTGTAGGTAAGAAGTTTGATAATGGAACTGTAATAGGTGTTGTTGAAGATTTTCATTTACAAACATTTGATCTGTCAATAGAACCTCTGTATATGAGAATAAGAAGAGAGTCTTGGTCTAAAAATCATGGACATGTGATATTGAAAGTTAGTCTTGATGATATTGAAAACACTAAAGCTTTTGTTGAGAAAAAAATGAAATCAATAGCGCCTTTGGAGCCCTTTGAAGCAAAGTTTATGGATGATACCTACTTAATGCTATATGAAGGGGAAAAAAGACTAGGTGATGCATTTAATGTATTTGCATTTTTAGCTTTATTTATTGCTGGGATGGGTTTATTTGGCTTGGTGTCATTTCATGTATTTCAGCGTACAAAAGAAATTGGTATTCGAAAAGTGTTAGGGTCTTCAGTCTATGGTATTGTTAAGTTGATATCAAAAGAATTTCTGAAACTAGTTTTTATTTCTCTGCTTATTGCAATTCCTATTACTTATTATTTAATGAGTAATTGGCTCCAAGATTATATGTATCGAATTGAAATAAGATGGTGGGTTTTTGCTAGTGCAGGTTTAATTGCAGGTTCAATAGCGTTATTTACAATAATCTTTCAAGCTGTCAAAGCCGCTAGAGCAAACCCAATAAACTCACTAAAAACAGAATAATCATCATCAATCTGTGCTGAACTTGTTTCAGTATCAAAATCAAAATCAAAAAATCATGATTAAAAATTATTTTAAAATAGCATGGAGAAATATCTCAAAGAATAAAGTATTTTCATTAATTAACATTATTGGACTCACCATAGGTTTAAGTGCTTCTTTCGTTATAGGTCTAATTATATATTACGATTATACTTTTGATGATTTTCATAAAGATGGAGATAAAATTTATAGAGTAGTAACTGAATTTACAGACCCAGAAGAAAAATACTATAATTCAGGTATAACACTGGCACTAAAAGGTGCCGTAGAAGATAATTCTAATTTTGAAACTGTAAGTGAATTTTACATCGAAAGACCATCAAAAGCAGTTAACAAAGAAAACGACTTTACTTTAAAATGGCCAAAATTTGTGATTTTTGCTGACCAAAATTATTTAGATATTTTTCAATATAATTTTTTGGCAGGCAATAAAACGGAAGCATTAAAAAACCCCAACCAAGTTGTTTTAACACAGACACGTGCTAAAGAATATTTCCCAAAGCTTTCGCCATCCGAAGTTGTTGGTAAAACATTAGTTTACAATGACTCTATAAATGTAAAGGTCACTGGTGTAGTAGAGAATTACAAACAACGAACGGATATCGTTTTTAAAGAATTTATATCACACGCTACCTTACTTCAAACTAATAGAAAAATAGATATTACTAAGCGCTATTGGTTTAATACAAACTCTAATTCACAATTGTATGTGAAGTTTAAAGAAAATGCAGATGTAGCAAGTGTACAAAAACTTTTGGATGATTTGGCGTTAGAACACACGGACGAAGATGATATTAAATATGGCGAATTTCGTAAGTTTAAGTTACAGTCACTTAACGATATTCACTTTAACGAGGATTACGGTACTTATGATTGGGAAAAAGCACAAGCCAGCAAACCACTATTAAGAAATTTAGCACTTGTCGCACTCTTTTTATTGCTCTTAGGTTGTATTAATTTTATTAATTTAAATACAGCACAAGCCTCGCAAAGAGCTAAAGAAATTGGTATCAGAAAAACCTTGGGCAGCAGCAGAAAACAACTTATCGGGCAGTTTATAGGAGAAGCTTTTATTTTAGTCTTAATCTCTGCAGTGTTGTCCTTGTTACTTTCAAAATGGTTAATCAATGTGTTTTCAGATTTTGTACCAGATGATTTAAGTTACCAGCTTTTTAAATCGCCAGTTGTTATTTTTGGTGTAGTTATTTTACTTGTATTGGTTACTTTTTTATCTGGATTTTATCCTGCTTTGGTACTTTCAAAATATAACCCGGTTTCTGTAATGAAAAATCAAATTTCTGCGGGCGAACATAAAGTAGGTTTACGTAAGTTTTTAACCGTATTTCAATTTACAATTGCGCAAGTTTTTATCATTGCCACATTATTGGTTGGTAAGCAAATCAACTACTTGTTAACTAAGGATATGGGTTTTAAAACTGATGCTATTGTTTCGGTATTTCAGCCAAGAGCCGAGGAAGAGTTTTCTAAAAAGTTGCTGTTTGCAGAAAAGTTGAAAACAATTCCAGAAATAAAACAAGTGAGTATTGGCGGAAAAGGACCAGCTTCAAATGCGGTAAATTCAACAAATGTTACTTATACCGATGGCGAGAACATCGCAAAATCTGAAATGGAATATATTAATGGGGATCTTAATTATCCCAAATTGTTTGAGCTTCAACTTATAGCTGGACGCCTTTACAGAAACGATACTATCAGAGAATTAGTAATCAATGAAACTTTATTGCGCAGCTTAGGATTTTCCAATCCAGCCGAAGCTATTGGGAAACAAGTTGAAACAAATAATAAGCTTATTCCCATTGTTGGTGTAATGGCAGATTTTAACCAACGTTCTTTAAAATCTAAAATAAAACCAATGGCATTAACTGGTGATTGGTACCGACCAAATTTTAGCTTATACCAAGCTGTGCATGTATCGTTTTATAATGAATCGTCAGAAAATTTGAAATCTACATTGTCAAAAATCGAAAATGCCTACCAACAGGTGTATACCGAAACTGATGATTATCGTGTGGAATTTATGGACGAGACTATTGCTAAATTTTACAATCGCGAACAAAAAATATCTAAGCTACTTAATTGGTCAACTGGACTTTCCATTTTAATAAGCTGTTTGGGACTTTTGGGTCTTGTGATTTATACCACTAATAGACGTGTAAAAGAAATAGGTGTGCGTAAAGTTTTAGGTGCCTCGTTATTGCAAATTAACACATTATTGTGCAAAGAGTTTTTAATTCTTGTTGCTATTGCCTTCGTAATCGCGATACCTGTTGCCTATTATGGAATTGACAGTTGGCTCCAAGATTTTGCTTATAAAACAAGTATTAGTTTTTGGGTGTTTTTGTTAAGCGGATGCGCAATGATTTTATTTGCATTATTAGTGATTAGTGCAAAAACCCTTCAAGCGGCAAATGCAAATCCAGTTAATTCGTTACGCTCAGAATAATAGTTATAATTATTAGAATTTTTAAAGTGTCCGATTACGTACAAAAAGTGTACTGAAATCGGACATTTTTAGTTTCAATATTTAAGTTAAAAAATTAATAATCAAATAGTTATGTTTTTGGCATCATCTTCACTATATAATTGGTAACAAATAAGACATTAACTAAAATCAATCAAAAATGAAAAAAATCATCTTACTATTCGGATTAGTAGCAATTATTGGAAATGCTTACTCTCAAGTACCAGAAAATCTTACCGACGAAGAGAAAATCTATGGATTGTCCAAAGTATGGAAAGAAGCAGATAAGAACTTTGTTTTCTTTGATCAAGTTCCGGCATTAGATTGGGATAAAACGTATCAAGCGTATATTCCAAAAGTATTAGAAACAAATTCTACTTATGATTACTACAAAAAACTTCAGGAGTTTTGCGCTTTACTAAATGACGGTCATACGAAAGTAGTAGTTCCTTGGCAGTTAAGAGAGGTTAAAGAAATTGCCCCTCCGATAAAGACGGAGTTAATTAAGAATAAGGTCATCATTACTGCAATATTAAATGATACCATCAAAAATCAAGGACTTAAAAAAGGAATGGATATTATAGAAATCAACGGAATTAATATTCATGAGTATGCATCATCAAGAGTGAAGCCTTATGTTTCTTATTCAACAGAACAAGACATGAATGTTCAAGTGTATGATTATCATTTGCTGAAAGGACATATTGAGGAAAAAGTAAAATTGAAAACTAATACTGGTAAGGTGTATTCGATTAGTCGAAAATTAACTAGTACAAAGTCTATAACTTCTGCTTATGAATTTAGAAAACTTAATGATGAGACAGGTTATCTTAAATTAAATAGATTCTGGGGAAGAAATCTGGATGCTAAGTTTGATAGTATTTTCCAAGATATCCAAAGCATGCCGAAACTAATAATTGACGTATCAGAAAATACTGGAGGAAATAACGGTTATGCAAACTATGTACTGAGTCATTTTGTCGATAAGCCATTTGAAACATCCCGTTGGAAGACACTAATGTATATGCCAGCTTGGGTCTCTTGGGGATCTAGTGCGCAATGGCAAGATAATGAAGGGAACATTGTTGAACCCAAAGAAGAATCAAAAAGATACACCAAACCAGTTGTAGTCTTAATTAGCGAAAAGACGTATTCGGCAGGTGAAGATTTTGTTTCGGCATTTCTTAATACAGAAAGAGGCATCGTGATTGGGCGAACTACAGCAGGGTCTACCGGAAACCCAATTGGATTTTCATTACCAGGAGAAGGAGGCGTTCAAATTTGCTCAAAAAGAGATTATCTAGCTAATGGAAAAGAGTTTGTTGGTTATGGCATTGCACCTCAGATAGAAGTTAAAAAAGTAATAGACGAGAATCATTTAATCAATAAAGGGTTAGAAATTCTGAAAAAAGAAAACTAAAGCGAACAAAGTGCAAAACCGCAATAGCGTCCATATGCCGCTACTGCATTTACACAAGACAGTTATAGCTAATTAAACAAAATCAATAAAAATCTAAAAAATGAAAAATCGAATTCACATCATCTTAATCTTTATGGCAACCATCTTAGTATTAAGCAGTGCTGCAAGTATGAAATCAGACAAAGCAACTTCTGATCTCAATTTAAAACTTAATGAGGTGGCATCCTATATTTCTGTTCGGGATACAATAAACCTTGAAGTGTCGGAAGCTTCTGTTGCATGGCATATGGATCACATTTATTTAATGGTAAATCAGTTACATAAAGCGCTCAAGTATTCTGATGAAAGTAATTACAAAGCGGAATCTAATAAGGTACGTGACTATGTCTTTACTTCTAATACGTTACCTAGAGGAAAAGTTACTGCGCCAGAGTCTGTAAGACCAGCAGAAAATTTAACTATCAATACGTTAAAAATGCATTATGATGAAGCGCTTGCTACAGTCGAAAAGTTGCCTATGCTTGCAGAAAAGAAGCACTTTAATCATCCTATACTCGGTACTATGAATAGAGACGAGACTATTAAGTTTCTTGCTATTCATACAGAACATCACCTTAAGATTATACGCGATATATTGAAGAATAACGATAACAAAAAATAGCTACGGGTAAGTTTGAAGTTTTGACAAATTAATTATTGGTTATCAACTTCTTACAAAAGTCCTTTTGGATTTTTATATTCAATTTTTACTTACAGAAAAAGTTACTCAAACGCTCAATGAAGTGATACACAAACCGTCCGATTACGAACAAAAATTGTATCGAAATCGGACACTTTTGTTTTTGAATAAAAATGTAAAATACTGTAATTCAGATTATTATATATTTGGCATCATCTTCTCTATATAAATAGCATCAATCAAAAAATGAATAATCATGATTCTTAACTTCATTAAAATAGCATTCAGAAGTTTACTGAAAAATAAAGGCTATAGTTTCCTAAATATTTTCGGATTAGCTATCGGAATCACATGTGCAAGTTTAATCTTTCTTTGGGTAGAAGATGAGTTGAGTTTTGACCAATCTTTTGACCGTGCTGAAAATGTATACTACGTACCAACCAATCAAGAGTACGAAGGTAAGTGGTACACAATTTATGCATCACCTGGACCTTTAGCTCAAGATATGAAAAATGATATTCCTGAGGTTTTAAGAGCAACACGCTCTAGTAGTCAAGAACGTTTGTTTACAGTTGGCGACAATGCAATAAACAGCCGTGGACGCTTTGTTGACCAGGATTTTTTAGATATTTTTAGTTTAAAATTTATTGAAGGTAATCGTAAAGATGCGTTTACTAATCCTGAAGCTATTGTATTGACGCAACGAACTGCCGAAAAACTTTTTGGTGTTGGCGAAAAGATAGTAGGCAAGGTTGTAAGAGTAAGTAATAAAGATAATTATTTAGTTACAGGTATTATTGAAAATTTGCCAAAGAATACCTCATTTCCTTTCAATTGGATAGCACCTTTTGAGCGCTACGCAGATGGTCAAGAATGGATGACCTTTTATGGAAATAATTTTTCAGACACTTTTGTAGAATTATCACCAGAATCTAATTTTGAATCTGTTGATAAAAAAGTAAGGGGTTTAATAGCTTCAAAGGAAGAAGAAACAAGCGATTACGCCATTTTACATGCTATGAAAGATTGGCATTTAAGGTCAAAGTTTGAGAATGGTGTTAAAGTTGGTGGTCGCATAAAATATGTGACTTTATTCACAATCATTGCGTTTATCATTCTTTTTATAGCATGTATTAATTTTATGAATTTATCTACAGCACGAAGCGAAAAACGTGCTAATGAAGTTGGCGTACGTAAAGCCATGGGCTCTAGTCGTGGTCGATTGATTGCACAATTTATTTCAGAGGCTTTGATTTTATCGTTTATCGCAATGTTAGTGAGTATTTTGCTTTTGGTCGTATTATTACCAGAGTTTAATTTAATAATAGATAAGGATTTAGTTTTAGGCTTAACAAACCCAACACATTTATTTCTTTTATTGAGTATTGCTATCGTTTGTGGTTTACTAGCAGGTTTATATCCAGCATTTTATTTATCATCTTTTAAACCTGTTGCCGTTTTAAAAGGATTAAAAGTTACTGAAGGTTCAGTATCATTTATCAGAAAAGGTTTAGTTGTTGGGCAGTTTACTATTTCAATAGTATTTATAATAGCAACAATTATAGTCTATCAACAAATTCAATTTGCTAAAAATAGAGAATTAGGTTTCGATAAAGACCAATTATTGTCGATGCGTATCAATGAAGAAGCTATTGATAAATTTAATGTTATTCAGCAAGATTTAATTAATTCAGGTGCTGTGTCTAATGCTACTTTAAGTAATTCTGAAATACTATCCGACGGATTTAATGGCTCAGGTTTTCAGTGGAAAGGTGGAACAAATACTGAAGATGTTTTAATTTCTTTTAGATATGTAACCCAAAGCTTTTTTGAAACCACAGGTTTAGAAATTATTGAAGGTCGTGGTTTTAGTAATAACATCGAAGCTGATAGTAGTTCTACATTGATTTCAAAATCACTTGCCAAAATGATGGGTAGTGATAGTGCAATAGGTAAGAAGATTACACGAGGGGATGATGTAAATATTGAGGTTGTTGGTGTTGTTGAAGATTATCTTCATGGTAGCATGTTTGGTTCTAGCGACCCGGTGTTGTTTTTTAATTATCCAAATAATACACAACATATGTATATAAAGATTAAAAAAAATAGTGCTGTAAACGAAGCTTTGGCAGATATTGAAATGGTCTTGAAAAAGCACTTGCCAGCCTATCCTTTTGACTACAAATTTGTGGATGATGTTTTTGATGCCAAATTTAAAGACGAACAGCTTATTGGTGAGTTATCCCAAGTTTTTGGAATACTTGCTATACTTATTTCATGCTTAGGATTATTTGGTTTAGCAGCATACACCGCAGAGCAAAGACGAAAAGAAATTGGGGTTCGTAAAGTGCTTGGGGCAAGTGTGTCTGGTATCGTAAAACTACTATCAAAAGACTTTTTAAAGCTAGTAGCAATCTCGATTGTAATAGCAATTCCGATAGCGTGGTATTTTATGCACGATTGGCTTCAAGAATATGCTTATCGTATAGAGATTAATTGGTGGGTTTTTGTAATTGCTGGTCTTAGTGCAATTGTAATAGCCATGTTAACGGTTAGTTTTCAGGCAGTAAGAGCTGCGGTAGCTAATCCTGCAGATAGTTTAAAAACAGAATAAAACATAAGAGTCATGATTAAAAGTTATTTAAAAATTGCGTGGAGAAATATAATCGGAAGTCCTCTTTTTTCTTCTATAAATATATTAGGCTTAACATTGAGTCTTGCCATTGCAACCTTATTATTTATGTTTGTTCACCATGAAAACAGCTTTAATACTATGTTTTCTCAAAAGGATCAGATTTATAGAATATTAACTGAAACCTCAGAAAGCTATGATAATAAAGTTTATGCTAATGCACCTGCAATGGTCGCGCCAACGAGTATTGATGAAATTCCAGAAATTTTAGATGCTACACGTTTTTTAAAACATGGCTTTGGCGAGCCAGCTTATGTAAGTACAGAAAACTCAGAATTTATTGAATCCTCATTATATTATGCAGATCCAAGTTTATTTAAAATATTCGATTTAAAACTGAAACATGGTTTCGCGAAGAGTGCTCTTGAGAAGCCAAATACAGCAATTGTTTCGACGAGTACTGCAAAACGTTATTTTGGTACAGACCAAGTGATCGGAAAAATTTTAAAAATAGATGATCGACTAGAAATAGAAATTACCGGTGTTTTTGAGGACTTACCAAAAAACACAACATTAGATGGCAATCTTTATGTCTCTTTTGCAACAAGTTTTTTTGCTAAGCGCCCAACATGGTCAAATGCCAGTTTAGAAACTTACATCCTAACGTCAAAAAGTACCGACGAAATAGTACTGAAGTCTAAGCTAAAAGACATGTTAGATAAAAATGTAAAAACAGAAGAGCAGTGGTACACTATTGGTGTGCAATCTTTAGATAGAGTACATTTGTATTCTGGCAACATAGAGAATGGATATAGTTCTAGAAAAGGATCTATCGAACAAGTGAAAAGCTTAACATGGTTAGCCCTACTTATTCTTGTTATTGCTTGTATTAATTACATGAATCTTACAACGGCACGTTCTCAAAAAAGATCGCGAGAAGTAGGTGTTAGCAAAACACTAGGAGCATCATTTTTAAATTTGGTTACAAGATTTTATACCGAAACAGGTTTAATTACGGCTATTTCAATTTTGCTCGGTGTGTGTTTGGCGTTAATCTGTTTACCTATGTTCAATCAAATTTCGGGAAAAGAGATTCCTAATACGTTAATATGGTCAGGAACATTCATTGTGTCTCTATTGGCAATTTGGAGTGTTTCAACTTTACTTGCAGGTTCTTATCCTGCGCTATATATGTCTAGTCTGTCAGCAAAAAAAATATTGAGTGGTGGTAAAGTAGGTTCATATTGGGCAACGACAATTAGAAAGGGGCTTGTGGTCTTGCAATTTGGAGCATCGACTGTACTTATAATAGGTGTTTATGTAATTTATAAACAACTCGATTTTATACAAAATAAGGATTTGGGTTTTAATAAGGAGCAAGTTATGGCCATTTCAATTAATGGTATAAATGATGAAAATGATGTTCAATTATTTCAACAAAAATTAAGTGAATTACCTATAGTATCTAGTGTTGGTGCTGCACAAGGTTATCCAGGGAAATCAGTGAGTGGTAGAATGGTACAAAATCCATTACAAGATGACGGAGGTTTGGCTGTACAAACCAACAGATCTGAAGCAAGAGCAATAGAAGTCATGGGATTAAGATTTATTGCAGGTAAAAATTTACCCGAAAACAAAGTACAAGGAGATACCTTAGTCGAGGTGGTAATAAACAAAAAAATTGCTAGGTATTTAGGTTTCACTCCGGAAGAAGCGATTGGTAAATCTATTCAAATGCTTCCAGGTAATAATGAATATATCGTTGGTGTAGTCGAGGACTTTAACTACGCATCCTTGCGAGAGCCTATTGGTGCTTATGCATTTCATAATATGTCCACAGAACGTAAGGAATATATGTTGGCTAAAATTAATTTTAGCGATTTAGAACAAAGTATTAGTAGTATTGAAAGAAGTTTTAAAACAGTAGCTCCTAATGTTCCTTTTGATTATAGTTTTTTGGATGAAAATTTAGAAAAACTGTATCTACAAGAAAAACGAACAGCATCTATCAGTATGATATTTTCAATTTTAGCGGTATTTGTAGCCTGCTTAGGTCTTTTTGGTTTAGCAGCATTTACGTCAGAGCAACGCGACAAAGAAATAAGTATTCGTAAAGTATTAGGTGCATCAGTATCTGGTATTGTTCAGTTATTGTCTGTCGATTTTATAAAATTGGTTGTTGTAGCTTTAATAGTGTCATTTCCATTAGCTTATTATGTTATGAATAACTGGTTGCAAGATTTTGCATATAGAATTGATATCAGCTGGTATCCATTCGTTTTTACAGCAATTTGTGCCATAGGAATAGCAATGTTTACCGTGAGCTTTCATGCAATTAGAGCTGCAATTGCAAATCCAATAAAGAGTTTAAAGACAGAATAAAATTCATCAAAAAATCAAAAATCAAAAATCATGAAAAATTTAAAACACATCTTAATTATAACTTTGGTTATTTTGGGTCAAAGTTTAAAAGCACAATCAAAAAAGACCGTTGATGCTTTTAATAAGGTCATCATTAGTCCACATATCGAAACAACTTTTGTGCAAGGTGACGAAGAATCTGTTACTATTTTAGAAAATACTTTGTCTAATGATATTGTAAATATTGAAGTCAATAATGGAACACTCAGAGTGTATTTAGATGATGCGAAAATGACAACAAAACAAGAGAAAAGAGTTGAGAACGGAATGAAGATGAAAGTGCCGATTTATAAAGGAAAAGTATTGACTGTAAAAGTTACTTATAAAACTATTGATGATTTATCATTACGTGGTGAGCAAAGCATAGTTTGTGATAGCTCAATTGAGGTAGATGAATTTAGGCTTAAAATATATGGCGAGTCTGAGGTTACATTTAACGCTATGAATGTTAAAAATTTAAGTGCAGATATTTATGGTGAAAGTCAATTGGTAATAAAGAAAGGAGTTATTGATTACCAAAGAATAACGGCTTATGGAGAAGGAGAGATTAACGTGGTAGACGTTAAGAATAGAAAAGGAAAATATAGAGCTTTAGGAGAAGCTATATTTAGAGTAAATACTTCTGAGCACATAAAATTTACCGCGTTTGGTGAGGCTGAATTGTACTATAAAGGAAATCCTGAAATAGATAGAGGTTTTGGTGTTGGCGCATCAACCATCGATCAAATTAACTAATTAATCATTATGTCAAATTCATTACTAAGTTTAAACGAAGCAATTAGAACAGTTAACTCAGGTAGCAATAAAGTCACGTTATTAGATAACATTGATTTACAAGTAAAAGAAGGGGAGTTTATTTCATTAATGGGACCTTCTGGTTCTGGTAAATCTACCTTATTGAATTGTATCGGAATGTTAGATAGTTTTACAGGTGGTGGTTATACCTTTTTAGGAGAACCAGTACACAGTATGAAAGAGCGAAACAGATCTAAATTATATAAAGAGTATATAGGATTTGTATTTCAGGCCTATCATCTTATTGACGAGTTAACTGTTTGGGAAAATATTGAAACTCCATTATTATATAAAAATGTTAAGTCGTCAGAGCGCAAAGCATTAGTTGCTGATATGCTAGATCGTTTTAATATTGTTGGAAAAAAGGATTTATTCCCAGTTCAATTAAGTGGAGGACAACAACAATTAGTTGGAATTGCAAGAGCTTTAATCGGTAAACCAAAATTGATATTAGCGGATGAACCAACAGGAAATCTAAATTCGAAGCAGAGTACAGAAATTATGGAACTTTTTTCTCAATTGAATAAAGAAGGTGTGACGATTATACAAGCCACACACTCAGAAGATAATGCTTCTTATGGCACCAGAGTAGTTAATCTATTGGACGGTAAAATCGTTTAGCAACAACATAGAAATCATGACAAATAGAAAATTAATTTTCGCCCTCACAATTGTATTGGGTTTGGTAGGATATACTCAAGAATTATCTCAAAAAAGTTATGCTTTAGAAGAATGTATAACTATTGCGTTAGAAAATAATCTTGATTTAAAATCAGCAAATTTAAGAGCCAATACGGCAAAAGTGAATCATCAACAATCAAAAGCTAATATGTTGCCAAGTCTTAATGGTAATTTTAATTTAGGAGTTAACGATGGTAGAAGTATTGATCCTTTTACCAATGATTTTATAAATCAAGAATTAACCTTCTCTAATATGGGATTAAGTCTAGACATGACTATTTTTAACGGATTTAGATTATTAAATTCTGCTAAACAAGACTTATTAAATAGAAAAGCTTCTGAGTTAGAAAAAGAAGCTGCTCAGCAAGATTTAGTTTTAAATGTTACTCTGGCTTATCTTCAGGTTTTAAATAGTAACGCAGTTTTAGATTTAACTAAAGCAAGATATGAAACCACTAAAAAGCAGTTAAAGATTCAAAAAGACTTTTATGATAACGAATCTGGTAACCCAGCTGATTATGCAGATATTTTGGGGCAAATCGCTAATGATGAAACGAGTATTTTAGTTTCAGAATCTAATTTGAATAGTACCAAACTGAATCTTGTACGCTTACTAAATTTGCCAGAGGATGTGCTTATTAATGCAGAGTCTATACTATTAGATTTCGAAAAATATAGTCTATCCGCTGATGAGGTGTATACACAAGCACTAGAAAACTTAGCGACATTTAAAGCTAATGAATTGCGTATTGAAGCGGCTAAAAAAGGAGTTAGTGTAGCGAAATCTCAGTTTACACCAGAAATATCTGTTTTTGGTGGCATAAATACCAACTATTCTAGTGCAGCGCAACTTTTCAATGCAACAGGTACAAGTATTGTAGATACAGGAGAATTTGTAACCGTCGATGGGCAAGATTTACCTGTAGTGACGGAGCAGACAAATTTTGAAGCTGCGTCTATCGGCTATGAAGATCAGTTAGATAATAATCTAAATACGGTTATTGGTGTGGCCGTTAATGTGCCACTTTTTAATGGCTTTAGAGCTAAGAATAATGTAGCTTTAGAGAAGATTAGGGTAGAGGAGTCTATGCTAGAATTAGAGCGAACACATTTAGATATAAAAAATACCATTGCACAGGTTCACTTTGATATGCAAGCTGTTTATGAACGCTATCAAAGTTTGCAGAAACAAGTTGATGCTTATGAAGAGTCCTATCGCATTAACGAAATTAGGTTTAATAGTGGTGTTTCTAACTTCTTAAATTATGTGACAAGTAAAAATAATTTAGATAATGCTAAGGTTAACTTAGCAAATGCTAAATATGAGTATTTATTGCGTGTAAAGGTTTTAGACTATTACAGAGGCGTGTAAATTAATTCCATTTTAATTTACCTCGTTCTTCCCAATAACTTTTCGGAGAAACACTAAATGATTTTAGTTTTTCGATTTCGGTTTGGTCCAATTCAAAATTCAAAGCTTTTAAATTCTGTTCGATTTGCTTACAATTAGATGCACCACTTAATAGTATCGTAGGTTCTAAATAGTCTATTATAAAACGTAAGCCAATAGCGTCTGCACCAACACTATATTTTGTAGCAAGTAGATCGAGATAGTCATAGATGGTTTTATAGTTTTGAAATGATTTATTTCTAAATATGCGGCCATTTGCTAATGCTTCTTTAATTATAACGGTCTTTCCGTTTGCTAACAACTCCTTTAAAACCAAATAACACGATTGGTCAAAAAGATTAAAAGTTACTTGGTAACTATCAAATAAAGCCTCATTATCAAAAATTATATCTCGGGCTTTTTCAATTATTTTAATTTGTTCTGTTCCGCTTGATGATATTCCTATTTTTAGATTATGATTTTTCTTCAATTGGTTTAGTCTAGATAAGACAGCCTTATTAGATAAAACACCACTATCTAAGGTTGCAGAATGAATTTGATAAATTTTTAAATTAGGTAGTAACGCTTTAGAAATTTCCCATTGCTCATTGAGTTTAGTAATAGAATGTTCTTTAATTTCATGTTTACCATCAAATCCTATTTCCCAATTTGCAACGTAAGTATAACCGAATTTTGTGGAGAGGTTTACATCATTATGTTTTCGCGAGTTATTCCAATCCAATAAAAATTTTTCACCTAAACCATAAGAAGGAGCGACGTCAAAAGCTCTAATACCAAGAGCATAGCTATTATCTAAAACTTTTAGAGCGTTTTCGTTAAAGGCCTCAATTGATTTGTCTATTTGCTTTTGAGTTCTTATGTTAATATAATCTGGCCTACCTAAAGCGGCCAAACCCAGTCCTATTTTAGTTTGTCTAGACATTTTAAAAGGTCTTTATCTGATGGATTTCTTAAGGTCTTAGAATTAATGGTAATAGTGGGGAAATTAAGTTTTCTACTCTTATATAAACTTCTTAATTCGTCTGCAAATAAGTCATTTAATTCAACATCTAAAAAAGTGTATTCAAGATTTAAATTTTCTAAAAAGCTTTTGTAATATCCTGTCTTGTGACAACGCTCTGCGCCGAATAATTTTATATTTTGATATGCCATTTTTTAACAACTGTCTTGTTTAGAATACCCAAAGTAACTATAATGATCACTTTTGATATTTGTAATTAGGCACTTTTTAACTTATCTGAATGAAGCTTACGTAGCTTAGACAATTTTGGGTCAATAACAAAGCTACAATAACCATAGTCTGGATTATTTTTATAGAAGTCCTGATGTTCTTTTTCAGCTTCATAAAAAGTAACAGCTTCAGATATTTCTGTAACTATCGGGTTTTCGTAATATTGTGACAATTCATTGATTACCAGTTCTGCTATTTCTTTTTGTTTGTCATTATGGTAATAAATAACGGAGCGGTATTGCGTACCACGATCAGCACCTTGTCGGTTAAGAGTCGTAGGATTGTGAGTGGTCATAAAAATGATTAAAATATCTTCATAAGTAATCATATTGGCATCAAACTTTACTTTAATAACTTCAGCATGGCCAGTTAAACCAGAGCATATTTCTCTATATGTAGGTCGTCCAGGCACAGTTCCTCCTGAGTAACCAGACACGACTTCTTTCACACCTTTTACTTCTTGGAATACAGCTTCAGTACACCAAAAGCAACCTCCACCAATTGTGGCAATTTGTAAATTTGTAGTTGTCATTATGAAATCTCCTTATCTAAAATCATTGATTCAGAATTAATACAATAGCGTAGTCCACTAGGTTCTGGTCCATCAGGAAAGACATGTCCTAAATGACCATCACAGGTATTACACATTACTTCGACACGCACCATACCGAAAGAAGAATCTTTATGGTATTTAATAGCGTTTTCTTTAATTGGTTGTGTAAAACTTGGCCATCCAGTGCCAGATTCAAACTTTATTGTTGAGTCAAACAATGGTGTATCACAACAAACACAATTGTACTGACCTTCGTCGTAAATACTGCATAGTTCTCCACTTCCAGGGCGTTCTGTGCCTTTTTGCCTTGTGATTCTAAATTGTTCTACAGTTAATTGATTTCCCCATTCCTCTTGTGTTTTTTCAACGCGTCTATCGGGCGTTGGATTTCCTTTAACGGAAAATTGGATAACGTCTTTCCAAGTTAGCATACTTTTATGTCCTTTCTTTTATATTTAACATGGTTATTGTAAATATAGTCGAAAAAAAGATCAGAAAATTACTTAAATAATTTTCTGATCTTTTATCTATTTATTTGCCGTGTATATTATGAACCTAGAGTAAAGTAAGTTGCTGTTACAGCTAAAATTAAAATTACTAAAACGCTTGAAACTAATGCGGCGGTAAACTTTGTCTTTGCATCTTTTTGAAAGATATAATCTCGTCTTGTGTCATCTTCTTCTTTTATAAACTTCATGTTTTATTTGTTTGATTCTCATTAATATAAGGATATATTAATGCTTTTAAGAACAATTGAAATGCTTTAACAAAACAATATTATTTTATATTAAAGAATGTTAAAATAATGATATTCATTTTTTTATCCAGTTGCTATTAAAGCGCTACACTTTAAAATATTTTGCTAAATGCTAAATGCTAAATGCTAAATGCTAAATGCTAAATGCTAAATGCTAA
>NZ_JBHZTH010000001.1:1511922-1518215 GCF_046545555.1 Winogradskyella sp. PE311
TGCTAAATGCTAAATGCTAAATGCTAAATGCTAAATGCTAAATGCTAAATGCTAAATGCTAAATGCTAAATGCTAAATGCTAATGTCCCCTAACTTTGGATTTTGGTTGATGGTCTATTATAGTGCAGAAGTTTAAGCGCTAAAGATTGTTTAAAACCATTTAACGTGAGATTCTGTTATGTGAACGTTGTAAAACGTTGATCTATCTAATTTTATAATAGAGTGCAAGTATACCGATTAATATTGCCTGAAAATAATTAGTACAATTTAATGATGTTAAAATGTTAATTATAAGTTAGTTAGATTTTATAATGTGTTACTGATTTTTTTATTTAAATTAGTTGAATATCAAAAAGAGTTTTTAATTAGTCTATTCCTAATTGAATAGTATTAATTAGATATAAGGTTTAAAGACGCATAGTTTCCTTAAACGATGTTAATAGTTCCGTAGCTAAGTCTAAATCCTATTTTTTACATTATATAAATTACGGATGTCGCCTCCTTAAGCGGTACATTGTTAACTAATTTAATTATTTAAACGGTCGCGAAATGCACTATTATTTTGTATAGGATTTATAAATTATGAGTTGGTGTTATAACTGAAATTCAAATTTATTTTATACAATTAAAGTAAAATACTACAATAAAAATACTTTTTATCGATAAAATATGTATATTGTCGATATTATTGTTTTTTATTTAGAAAAAATTAAGAAAAAATACAATAAAGGTATATTCGAAAATTAAAGCCTATTAAACTAAAATTACATGAGCAATTTCTACTTAAACATTGGAAAACAATTGTCAAAAGGAGCTAACAAATATTTGATATTTTTTGTTCTTTTTTTACTGTTCTGTTTTAAAATTAACGCACAATCTTGTACCGTAAATGCGGGTATAGATCAAATAATTTGTGCGAACGATACTTTGCAGTTAGATGGAACGACTCCAGATACATATGCAGAAGGTCCAACATGGACGCAAATCTCTGGTCCATCTGTATTAATAAGTGATCCGTCTGATCCTGACCCAACAATTACGGGTTATGTTGGCGGTAATACTTACGTATTTGAGTTGGCAGCTGTATGTTTTAATGGTAGTACTCCGTCTCAAACTGTTACTATAACGGTAGAACCAATAACGCAAGCAACTGCAGGTCCAGATATTGAGTCTTGTCCAGATTCGTCAGGGTCTCTTATAATTAATGGTAATGCACCACTTAATCCGGGAGAAACAGGAGAATGGGTCATTGTTGGTGGTAATCCTGCTGGAGTGTCAATAGGTGATTCAGCTTCAGAAGTTACAACCATAACTTTACCAGAAGGTTCTGCAGGAAGTACAACTTTACAATGGGTAATAACAGGTCCAGAATATGCGCCTGGTCAGTCATGTCAATCATTTTCAGATCCAGTTACTATAACTAATATTGGTGGAGTGGATCCAGTTGATGCTGGTCCAGACGATGAGTTACCAAATTGTTATACAGTAAGTCAAAGTACAAACCTTAATGGTTCTTTTGCTGGTAATAACATAAACGGACAACAAGGAACATGGACTTTTGTGAGTGGTCCTAATACACCATCAATTGCAAATCCTAATAATAATAATACAGGTGTTAGTGGATTAACTGAAGGTGAGTATACTTTTAGATGGGATGTTCTTGGGCCATGTGTTTCAGGTAGTGATACCGTTACTATAACTGTACCTCCTGCAACTCAAGATGTTTCACCCGCTACAGTACAAGACCCAACAATTACGTTTTGTGATCCTTCTACAGATCAAGCTACACTCGTAGGTTCCCTTGGTGCCTTTACAAATGAGTCTGTTTTATGGGTGCAAACTGGCGGACCTGCCGCTACAATAGTTGACGAAGACAATAGTACGACTCAAGTAACCGGTTTAAGTTCTCCTAACACATATACTTTTAGCTATACGATTACAAACGATGACACTATGTGTACATCATCAGCAAATGTAACTATACGATATAACGTAGACCCTATAAGTATTTTAGTTAACGGCGGTGATAATATTACTGGTAATTGCGGACAAACATCATTTAATGTTCCATTTATTTTTAGTAGTGGAAACGAAACACAATATAGTATTATTAATGGTCCAGCTGATTCAGCTTTATCATTCCCAACAAATTATGTTGGTGCGGGTAATAGTCCAACAACAATAAATTCATTCGATGTTTCAGGTACTTATACTGTAAACTTTAGAAGAAGAAGAACAGGAAATCAATTACAAGGTTGTGACGAAGCTAATAGTACTATTAGTATCTATGTCTCAACTCCTATTTCGGGATCTAATGCTGGTTCACCTCAAGAATTTATTTGTGGACAAATTGATGGTAATTTGGCTGGTAATACTTTATTACCAGGTGAGACCTCTATCTGGTCTCTCGTTGATGGACCTGATGGAATGACAAATGACGTTATTGGTGATCGTTACGCACAGACAACAACCATTGGTCAAGCTCCATCTCAGGCAATGATTCCAGGGCTTTATACATTCAGCTATACAGTATCGGCTGGCCCGGAATGTACACCTCCTGCTGTTTCAACAACTACAGTTACCATTACACCACTTTCTAATTTACCAACAGACGCAGGAGCTGCTCAAACGATATGTTTTAATGCTCCAGTACAATTAGCTGCGGCACCATTATTAGATAGTCAAGTAGGTATTTGGACAGCTTCAGATCCAAGTGTTGTTTTTGAAGATGATTCAGATCCAAATACAATTGCAACTGGTTTTTCATTACCATCTACGGTATATACTTTATCTTGGTCTGTGGACGAAGCTGCAGGTTTTCCAGATTGTGCACCAGCTGAAGTTGACACTGTAGAGATAACAACATTAGCTGACGAGTCACCTACCATAGCAGATGCTGGTGCAGATTTTTGTTTACCAGATGGCACGATTTCAATTCCAAATTTAGCAGGTAATACACCGGAAGCAGATGAAACAGGTACATGGACGCAAATTTCAGGACCTTCAGCAGCCAATTTTATTGATGATGAAGATCCAACTACTTCCGTAGATAATTTAATAAATGGTCAATATATCTTTAGATGGTCTATCGGGTACACTGCCCCAGCTCCAAACGGATGTCCAGAAACATTTGACGAGGTTGAAGTTGTCATTGCCGACACAGGTACAACCGTAGATGCTGGTTTAGATCAAAGTCTATGTTTAGATCCTGTTGCTTTATCATTTTCTATGAATGCACAAGACCCAACTCCTTTTGGAGGTGTAGGTACTTGGACTTTAGTCTCAGGTCTATCGGGTTATACGGTTGACGACGAAAATAGTCCAACTGCGACGTTTTCAAATTTATTAGACGGAACGTATGTGTTTGAATGGGTTATTGCTTATGGTAATTGTACAACAGCAGGAGCTGCTGATCAAGTAGAGATTGAGGTGGGCATTCCGCCAACTACAGCAAATATACAAGGTGGTGATCAAGTAGTTTGTGCACAAACCAACACAACAATTACAGCAGATCCTCTTCTAAATCCTAATGCTGAAACTGGAGCTTGGTCGATAGTTTCTGGCCCTAATTCTCCAAATATAGATAATCCAGGTAATAACTCAATAAATGTTACTGGACTTACTACTGGTTCTTATGTGTTTAGATGGACTACAGTTAGTGGTTCTCCTTTATGTTCTGACTCAACTGATGATGTTATTGTAGACGTTTTTGCACCTGCGAGCGCAGGTAATGATCAAAATTTATGTGAAGCTACAAGCGTTTTTCTTGAAGCTACAGCAGGTACAACAGGTACTTGGACAATTGTTTCTACAACAAATCCAGCTGGTATCGGAGGATTTGCTCCTTCGCAATCTCCAGCGAATAGTAATGTAGCAAACGCAACTGTAGAGCCTGGTTTTGATTATGTCTTTCAATATGAAACTGATTATACAGCTCCAGGAGACGTTTGTAATAATTCAGATCAAGTCACAATAAGTGTAAGCGATGGTCCATCTGAAGATCCTGAAGCAGGAGAAGATCAAGATATATGTATTTTAGATACAACAACTGCAACATTAACAACTGGAAATCTGGATGCGACAATGAGTTTTCCAGAAATTCCAGGTGATGTAACTTCCGAATGGAGATTATTATCTCAACCAGGAGGAGCAACCATTGCATTCACATCAGCTTTGAATAGTCCAACTACAGATGTAACCGGACTTTCAGTTCCAGGATTATATATTTTCGAATTAAATTTTGCTACAAATAATTGTACAGATAAATCAGATATTGTACGTGTTGAGGTATTTGAAGGTCCAACACCTGTTGAAGCTGGGGCTGATCAACCAAATGCATGTCAATTAGATGCGCAGTTGGATGCAACTCTACCAACAGTAGGTATTGGTATTTGGACTTTTGAAAATCCAGGTGACGATCCATCAGGTGGATTAGTTGTTATAGATAGCCCAAATAATCCACAAACTACGTTGTCAAATATCCCTGATGATGTAGGAAATGATGGTCTTGATGATGTATATATTCTAACTTGGACCGTATCCAATAATCCCCCTCCGTCAGATCCACCAAGTCCAACAGATCCGTTTTTACCACCATCATTATGTTCCCCTCAGGCAGATACAGTAACTATAACGTTTACAGGACCACCTCCTTCTGAGGCAATTGCAGGTCCTGATCAAGAATTTTGTGATGAATCTAACATATTTTTAGGTGCCACTGACTTAGTTGAGGGTATAGGTACTTGGTCGCAAACAGGCGGTGATCCAACAGGTATAAATATAGCATCACCAAATAATCCAAATAGTTTAGTTACTGGTTTAAGTGCTGGTGTATATGAATTTACATGGACTGCTGTAGGTGGAGGTTGTACCTTAGAAGATACGGTAGAAATAATTATCTTTTCAGATCCAATTACTTCGGAAGCAGGTCCTAATCAATCGATACCTGAATTTGATACGGTTACTTTAGGTGCTGATCCAGCAAGTGCTGGTCAAGGTACTTGGTCTCAAGTATCAGGTCCAACAACCGCTAACTTTATAGATATTAATGATCCTATTACACAAGTAACAGGTACTGCAGTAGGAACTTACGTTTTCGAATGGACTGTAGAAAATGGACCTTGTAGTATAGCTACAGATCAAATGACACTAGTCATATTACCAGTGTCAGATTTAGAATTAACAAAAACAGTTTCTTCATCTTCTGTAAATGTCGGAGATATAGTAACATTTACTGTTTCAGTATTTAATAATGATGCAAGTTCTACTAATTCAGATGCTGAAAATGTAATTGTTCAAGATATTTTACCACTTGGTTATACTTTAGTATCAGGTACAGTTTCTAATAGTGGAACATTTGATTTGGGTACACAAACAATTACGTGGTCCAATTTAGATATTCCTAATGGAACAACTTTAGCTTTAACATTTAACGCTACTGTTAATGCTACAGGTCCGTATGTTAATATTGCGGAGGTTACAGGAAGTGATAGTATTGATCCAGATAGTGATCCAGATAATGACGATGGAGATCAAAGTGAAGATGATGAAGATAATGCCGAAGTTACAATCCAATCAGCAGATTTATCCCTAAGTAAGGGTGTTACACCTACAGATGGAACTGTAGGAGATACAGTGGTATTTACTATTGTCGTTAATAATAGTGGCGCCGACGCAGCAACTAATGTAGAGGTAACAGATGAGTTACCTTCAGGCTTCACTTATGTGAGTGATGATGCAGGAGGTGATTATGATGATGCAACAGGATTATGGACTATTGCTAGTATAGCTAATGGAGCAGCAGCAACATTAAATATTACGGCAACAATAAATGAACCTTCAGGTTCATCAGGTGAATACAACAATATTGCAGAAGTTACAGCAAGTGATCAAGCTGATCCAGATAGTGATCCAGATAATGACGATGGTGATCAAGATGAGGATGATGAAGATAATGCTGAGGTTACAGTTGAAACAGCAGATTTATCAATAGTAAAAACAGTAAGTGATAGCACGCCAAACGTTGGCGATGTAGTGACTTTTACGGTTACTTTAAGTAATAGAGGAAATGATGAGGCAACAGGTGTTTCAGTACAAGATATAGTACCAGACGGTTATAGTAACATAGTTAACATTACAGGAGGAACCAATGTATTAACTGGTAACCAAGTAGACTGGACAGGATTAACTGTGCCAGTAGGTTCAGATACATTGATATTAACATTTGATGCAACAGTAGATGCACCAACTGGAGTATCAGGGGAGTATTTAAATGCAGTAGAGATTACAGGAAG
>NZ_JBHZTH010000001.1:1518315-1609924 GCF_046545555.1 Winogradskyella sp. PE311
CAGCGGAGATTACAGCAAGTGATCAATACGATCCAGATAGTGATCCAACAACAGGTGCCGGGACAGATGAAGATGGAGATGGTAACGGAGATGATGATGATGAGGATACAGTAACAATTGTGCCAGCTCAAGCAGATTTATCATTAACTAAAATAGTTGTCGATGGCGATTTAACACCTTTAGTAGGGACAGAAATAACGTTTCAGATCACAGTATTTAATGATGGACCACAAGACGCAACAGGAGTTACTGTTACGGATTTATTACCATCAGGATATGATTTTGTACTGTTCAGTTCAACAACAGGTGCTTACGATGAGACAACAGGATTATGGACTGTAGGTTCTATTCTTTCAGGTGATTCAGAAACCTTATTAATAGATGTATTAGTAAATGGAACAGGTGATTATTTAAATGTTGCAGAAGTAACTGACTCAGATGTATTAGATATCGATTCTATACCTAATAACGATGACGGAGATCAAAGTGAAGATGATGAAGATAATGCGATAGTGACACCGATTGAATCAATAGCTGATCTATCTTTAACTAAGGAGGTTGTAGATAATGACACTTCACCACTAGTAGGAGAAGAAATTACATTTATTATAACGATTACGAATAGTGGTCCTGAGGACGCAACTGGAGTAGAGGTAACGGATTTATTACCATCAGGGTTTGATTTTATCTTATTTAGTTCTACAGCAGGTACTTATGATGAAATAACGGGCGTATGGTCTATAGGAACTATTGATAACGGTTCTTCAGAAACACTTCTAATAGATGTATTAGTTAATGGAACAGGTGACTATTTAAATATTGCAGAGGTTACAGCTTCGGATATTTCAGATTTAGATTCTGATCCTAACAACGATGATGGAGACCAAAGTGAAGATGATGAAGATAATGTGCTTGTAACACCATTAGATGCAATGGCAGATCTTTCATTATCTAAAACCGTTGTAGATAACGATACAACACCTTTAGTAGGAGAAGAAATTACATTCCAAATCTCGGTCACTAATGCTGGTCCAGATGCTGCCACAGGAGTAGAGGTTGTAGACTTACTTCCAATTGGTTTTGACTTTGTATTGTTCAGTGCTACGTCAGGAATTTATGATGAGACGACAGGTTTATGGACACTTGGTACAATTGCTAGTGGTGACACTGAAACATTATTTATTGATGTAATAGTAAACGCCCCAACAGGAGCTGCAGGTGAGTATTTGAACATAGCAGAAGTTACAGCAAGTGATGTTATAGATCCTAATAGTAGCCCTAATAATGATGACGGTGATCAAAGTGAGAATGATGAAGACAACGTATTAGTTATACCAGTGGAAGCAATGGCAGATTTATCGCTTACTAAAACCGTTGTAGATAATGATATTATGCCAAATGTTGGTGATGAAATTACATTCCAAATTGCAGTGAGTAACGCTGGACCAGATGCAGCTACAGGAGTAGAAGTGACGGATTTATTACCAGCAGGTTTTGACTTTATTCTTTTCAGTGCAACATCTGGAACTTATAATGAAGTAACAGGTTTATGGAATGTTGGTACCGTTGACAGTGGTGATACAGAAATACTATTTATTGATGTTCTTATTAACGAACCTACTGGAGCGGCTGGTGAATATTTTAATACGGCTCAAGTTACAGGAAGTGATGTAATAGATCCGAATAGTAGCCCTAATAATGATGATGGTGATCAAAGTGAAAATGACGAAGATGGTGTCTTAGTAATGACAGAAACTGCTGATTTAAGTTTAAACAAATCAGTAAGTAATGTTAATGCTAACGTTGGTGATGTTGTGACTTTTACACTTCAAATTATTAATGGCGGTGCAAATACGGCAACAGGTGTGGCAGTAGAAGATATTTTACCTATAGGTTATAGTAACATTTCTAATATAAGTAACGGTGGTATATTAACAGGAAACATTATTGAATGGACCAATTTATCGGTTCCTTTGACAGGCTTAGCTTTAACATATGAGGCTACTGTAAATATCCCAACACTAACTGAAGGTGAGTATGTAAATGAAGCTCAAATTACAGCTAGTGATCAATTTGATCCAAATAGTAATCCAGATAATGACGATGGTGATCAAAGTGAGGACGACGAAAGTGCTGTCGCAATAAATACACCAACTACAGATATTGCTGTTAATAAGACTGTAGATAACGGAAACCCTGGTATTTTAGATACTGTAGTGTTTACAATTACTGCAACCAATACAGGTAATATAGATGCTACATCGGTAGAAATTATTGATGTCTTGCCAACAGGTTATCAGTTTGAATCTTTTAATGCAACCTCAGGCGTGTATGATAATTTTACAGGATTATGGACCATTCCAGTTATAGCAGCAGGTTCAACAGAAACTCTCAGTATAACGGTAACTGTATTAGATATTAATGATTATGTTAATACAGCATCTTTAGAATATTTAGATCAGATAGATTCTAATCCAACTAATGATGAGTCAAGTGAAACTATTGATCCAATGTGTTTAAAGATTTATAATGAATTTTCACCAAATGGAAATGGTCTAAATGAGACATTTACTATCGATTGTATTAATGATTATCCTAATAACACATTAGAAATTTATAATAGATGGGGTAACCTTGTCTATAGTAAAGAAGGTTATGATAATACCTTTGATGGAACTTCTAACGGAAGATCAGTATTTAACGTTAATGAAAAATTACCAGTAGGTACATATTACTACATACTTAACTTAGGTGATGGATCTGACAGATATTCTGGTTGGTTATATCTAATGAGATAGTATTATGAACAAAATTAATAGAACATACCTCAAACATAAAAATGATAACATGAAATTAAAAATTCAATTAGTTATAGCTGTAATGCTTTGCTTTCTAAGCTTCGAAAGTAGTGCGCAACAAGATCCTCAATATACGCAGTATATGTATAATACGATGAATGTAAACCCAGCTTACACAGGTTCTCGAGGTCATTTAACCCTAACTGGTTATCATAGATCGCAATGGGTTGGGCTAGACGGTGCACCAACCACGCAGGCACTTACTATAGAATCTCCTGTTGGGAGAAACGTAGGTCTAGGACTTTCATTTGTTAATGACAGATTAGGACCATCAGATGAATTTTATTTTGATGGTAATTTCTCATACACCTTAAATTTGAATAACGGAAGAAAGTTATCGTTTGGAGTAAAAGGTGGTGGGCGTATGTTAAATGTTGATTTTACAAGAGGAACGTTTCAAAGTCAAGAAGATGTGTTTCAAAACAATATTAGAAATAGATTTTTACCAACAGTTGGAGCAGGAATTTATCTTCACGGCGATAAAAGTTATATTGGTTTTTCAGTACCTAATTTCTTAACCAATGAAATTTATGATGAAGTTGCTAATTCCGTTGCAGCAGAACGTTTACACTTTCATTTAATTGGAGGAAAGGTGTTTGACCTTAGTAACACTACAAAGTTTATGCCTGCTGTATTAGGTAAGTTTGTCGTAGGTGCACCAGTCATTGTGGATTTATCAGCTAATTTTATGTTTGATGATGCGTTACGACTTGGATTAGCATACAGATGGGACGACTCTATTAGTGGTTTAATAGGTCTGCAAATAAGCCCAAAGTTACTTATAAGCTATTCTTACGATTATACGACGACACCTCTTCAAGATTTTAATTCTGGTACACACGATATTATGTTACGATTCGAATTAAGATCTAAAGAAAGAAAATTAAAATCCCCACGCTTCTTTTAAAATATTAATAAAAATGAAAAACATTACTAAAATAATTATCGTTTTATTAGTTAGTTTCTCTTACGGACAAACTAAAAACACTAAGGCAGATAAACTGTTTGATAGACTTTGGTACAAGGAAGCTGCTGAGTTATATGAAAAAGAACTCAAGAAGGAGAAAAATTATAGTCTAGAGCTTTTAAAAAGAGCAGGAGATTCGTACTACTTTAATACAGACATGGAAAATGCTTATAAATGGTATGATGTCCTTATAAGTAACTATGGTGATGAAGTTGAATCAGAATATATTTTTAGATATTCTCACAGTTTACAAGGAATAGGAGACTACCGACAAGCTAAACGTTGGATGAAAGAATTCTCAAAAAGAACAAAGTCTGAAGATAATAGGGTAGAACATTTTAATCAAGAAAATCAAAGTATTGAAGATGTCTTGAATATAGAAGGTGAATTCACTCTAAAAAATGTTAAAGTAAATACTGAATATTCAGATTTTGGTGTTCAGTATTACAAAGACCAACTCGTTTATTCTTCAGCTGTAGATTCTTCAAATTTTCATACCAGAATTTACCATTGGAATGAGCAACCATTCTTAAATATGTACTTAGGAAAATTGAACACTTTAGAATCTAATGTTTCTAAAATTGAAGAGTTTTCAGATAAATTAAATACGAGGTATCATGAAGCAACTTTAGCCTTTTCACCAGATTACAAAACAGTTTATTTTACAAGAAATAATTATAATGGTGATTTAGGAAGAGATAATGATGGTACTAATCACCTAAAATTATACAGTGCTCAAGTTAGAAATGATAAAGAAAAGGATAGTAGTTATAATTGGTATAATGTAAAAGAATTGCCTTTTAATAGTGAGAATTATTCAGTTGGTCATCCAACAATTAGTGAAGATGGAAAACTGTTATACTTTGTTTCAGATATGCCAGGTACAATAGGAGCAACAGATATTTTTGTAGTTGATATTTTGGAGTACAATAATGACAAAGAGATGGATTCTACTGGATACTCTCAACCAAGAAATTTAGGTGCAGTTGTTAATACTCCTGGCCGAGAAATGTTTCCTTACATAGCAGGTAATGAGCTTTATTTTGCTTCGGATGGTCATCTGGGTTTAGGTGGTTTAGACGTTTTTCATAGTAGCAAAGAATCTGAAGTTTTTAGTAACCCTATAAACTTAGGTTCACCTTTAAATAGTAAGTTAGATGATTTTAATTTTATAATTAAAGAAGATTTAAACACAGGGTTTGTGTGTTCTAATAGATCAGGTGGTAAAGGTGATGATGATATTTATTCATTTATAAGAGTACCGAGACCCGAAGACATTTGCGAGCAAAAGGTTCGTGGATACGTGTCTAATACAATTACAGGTGAGCGTATTGCGAATGTGGCCTTAGTACTTTTTGATGCAAACAACACTCAAATCGAAGAAACAACAAGCGATTTAAATGGCGCGTACAAGTTTAATACTATAGTGGATTGTGATGCACCTCACCAAGTGAAAGCAAATAAGACAGGATATGCTCCTAAACAAAAAGATTTTAAAACACTAGATGAAACTGGAGAAACAGTAGTTGCATTAGGTATAGAAACTGTAAACGAACTTATTGTTGAAGAAGGTGGTCTTTTAAAAATTAAGATTGGTATTATTTATTTTGATTTAGATAAATCTTACATCCGTAAAAATGATGCAGCGATAGAACTTAACAAAATAGTATTGTTGATGAATGAGTATCCGAATATGGTGATTCAGATAGAATCTCATACAGATACTCGTAATTCTGACAGTTACAATATGGCCTTGTCCGATCGTAGAGCAAAATCTACGAGAGAATATATTATAGCACAAGGTATTTCAGCAGATAGAATTGATAGTGCTAAAGGATTTGGTGAGTCTCAACTTATAAATAGATGTTCTAACGGAGTTCCTTGCTCAGAATCAGAACATCAAATGAACAGACGTAGCGAATTTATAATCGTGAAAATGTAAATAATTTAAGTTTGTTGAGGTTGATTGCGGTTAGGTTCTATCTTATGGAGTTTACTTTGTAAGTTTAATAATTCCCTAAGAATTGATTAATAGTTTAGAACTCTAACCAGAATAAGCGGACGTAAAGTCCGCTTATTTTTTTGTGTATTTATAAAGTTGCTTTAATAAACTATTATCATCAAATGGTTTAGTTATGACATCTTTAATGCCAGAAGCTTTATAACGTTTAATGTCGTCTTTAAACACTTCAGTAGTAAGGGCTAGAATAGGAATCTTTTTAGTGCTTTTTGATGCACTTTGTATGGATAAAGCTAATTCTTCAGCAGAATATCTTTGAATCGTATTAGAAATTAAAATGATGTCTACGTCCTGCTCTAAAATGGATGAAACGACATCCTCTCCATTAGAAATAATATTCATAAAGAAATTACCATCAGAGGATAAAATCTTTAATATAGATAGTTGTATTAATTCAGAATCTTCTATTAAAACTAAATTCTTCTTATTCTTGAATTTATTACGAGGTTTATTTGCGATTGCATTAGTATCTTGAATTGGTTTTTCAGCAATTCTAAGACTAATATTAAAAGTGAATTGAGATCCTTGCTCAACAGAACTCTTCATCGTAATATTTCCATCCATTTCATTAATTAAATACTTAACTATAGAAAGCCCAAGTCCTATATTTCTATTATTCGATTTATGAGCATTAACCTTATTAAATCTTTCAAAAATGAATTCTTGTTGTTCGTCTTCTATACCAATACCTGTATCTGTTATTTCAAATCTCAGATTTGCCTTACCTGCTCTTATATAATTTAATGAGACATCTAAACTCACTAGTCCTTTATAGGTATAAGTAATTGCATTATTTAAAAGATTCCCAATAATTTGTTTTAGTCTATACTCATCAGCAAAAATGAAATCAGGAAGGTTGTGACCTAATTTGACATTAAATTTTAGTCCCTTTTTACTAGCCAATATCTTATAGCCAACACTAATATTTTTTAAGAATTTGTTTAACTCAAATATTGATGCGTTAAGAATGAGCTTGCCGGACTCTATCTTAGCTGTATCTAAAATATCTTCGATTCTATTTTTTAGGTCGGTATTGGCAGAGAGTATTATGTCTAAATAATTTTTTTGTTCAGAGTTTAGATCTGTATTACTTAAAAATTTACTAAAAATTGAAGATGCTGTAATAGGATTTCTTAGCTGATGACTAAAGTTAGCAATAAAGTTATTTTTAAATTGTTCTTTCTCTAAGAGATATTCATTTTTTAGTTCTAGTACTTCATAACTAATTAAAGATTCATTTCTTCTTTGTGCAGTTAATTGGTAATCATTATAATGTTTTGTTAGATCCTCTATAATTATTAAAACAGGTTCTTCTTTTTTTGTGTGTATTATAATATCAACAATAAGAGGGTTATCTAGATTGTCTAGATTAACGCAAGTAAAATCGAATCTTTGATTGTTCATTAAAAACAATTCTGTCATAGATTCAAAAAACGGATGTATATCTTGAATCTTTGCTTTTGGGGTAAGTTTAAAAAGTACATTATCTGATTCTAAGATTGAACCAGATAAATCAACAAGTACATACTGAAAATTAGTTTTATGATATTTCTTTTTGTACTCAGCAAGCATTTTTTTTGAATTAAATTAGTGCTTTAGCTAATTTAGAGAAAAGAAGTTCAACTCTACTACCTGACTTCGCACTTACAAAATAATCGACAAACTGATCGAAAATGACGCTAAATTGCTTTAAATACACTTTTGTAACTAGATCCATCTTATTACCCACAACTTTTATCGGAATGTTTGGAAAATTCTCTTTTATAAAACGAAGTTCAGTCTTAAGGTTTTTGAAAGTTTCTGGTCTTGTTAAATCAAAAACATAGATAAATCCACTTGTTCCTAATAGGTAAGAAGCGCGCGTCTTATGTATATCATCTTGCCCTTCTAAGTCCCAAATGATTAATGCAATAGATTCTGAATCTGAAAGTTGAATTTCTTTTTTAGAAATATGTACACCAATAGTCACTTTATAATCGTCAGAAAATTCATTTTTAACAAATCGCCGGATTAAAGAAGATTTACCAACCCCAAAATGACCTAATAGTACTATTTTTTTAGAGGCTATCATTCTTAAAATACGCTTTGATTTTTTGAGTGAGTTCAGTTTTGTTCTGTATTATATTCTGATTAACATATTTGCTAGTAAATGCTAATAATCGATCTTCTAATTTATCTTTATAAATAATATTATACGCTCCAGATATAACTGCAGCTATATAGTAGGAAGAGAAATTTTGTAAATGTATGTGGTAGTGGTCATACTCAATATAGTTTAAATTTTGATTTTCTTTTTTAAACGCATCTTCCGTAAAACTTTTAATTGCTGTAAGCATGCCTCCAACCATATCTTCATCCATGGTTATCTCCTTTGAGAATTCAGCCAGTACAATTCCTGATCCTTTTTCAATAAAAATAATCTGCTCAATTTTTGGATTAGATTGTTGTTGTAAGATATAATCTGAATTTTTAACTCCTTTAAAATTAGATTTTTTACGTTTAAAATAACGTCTAAATGAAAAGGCTTTATTCAGCTGATTGTTTATACTTTCGGAAAGCATTTTCATCTCATGCTGAATATATTTTTTAATCATTTTACCAAGAATCGGGTAGAGTGCTTCTACCACTGCATCTTGCGAATTTCTAATCTCTTCTTTTAAAGTTTTAGTAATGGTTGGACCTAAAGTATCTGGAATATTTTTTGTAAAGATTTTTAACTTTTCATCAATGATTGGGTCAACTTTATTAGAAAGTAATTCCTTTTTATTAACGGTGTTTTCAAGAGTCGTAATTTTATTCTGAATGTTAGATAGAAACTCTCTCTCATCAGTAAGCAGAATATCTTTGATTATACTTAATTTTTCCTCTTGATTCATTAATTAGGTTTAATTAATCACTAATCTTTTCTCCTAATTTAATAAAGAGATCTCCTAATAGTTTTCTATTTACTTTTGTCTCTTCTAAGTTCTCAACCTTTTCATTGAGACTATCTTCCACTTCGGTGATTCTAATATTTAAATCGGTACCTAATGAATCAATTTTTTGTAAAAGTTCTGATTTTACATCATCAATTAGATGCTCTAATTCTTTTTTCTTTGCGTTAATATCAGCTTTTAAAGTTTCAAATTCTGAATCGTAAGCTTGAATATTTTCCCCAAAAATGAGTTCTTTTATAGCGTCAATTTTTGAGTTTTGATCCTTAACACTACCATTAATTTTTTTAGCGGTCAGTTGTTTTTCTTCTTTTGCCATCTTAGAGAAAGTTTAGCTTGGTTTAATTCAAAAATAGGAAAAGTTTCAATTAAAATAGATGAACTGCAATTAAATGTGTTAACATTTTTTTATGAAATAAAGCGCTTCAGATAAATTTGTCACCAATAAGAGTAATCTTACAAGTTTAAAAAGTTCATAAGTAAAATAGCAAATTGGTTTTAATTCGATTTTAAAAAAATGGGCTTTAATTCTAAAAAAAAAAGCCTTATATATCGCGATACAAGGCTTTTGAAGTGGAGTCGGAGAGAATCGAACTCTCGTCCAAACAAGTAACAAAATAACTTTCTACACGTTTATTCTTTTCTTAGATTTTCGACGTAAAGCTGGTTAAAGACAACCTACTTTTGGCTTAGCTTCTTAATCTCGAAAAGGCATCAAAGCACTACCTAATCTAAGTTAATATTTACGATGCCTCTAGTAAGAACGCCATTAACCAAGGCTTTCTGGAGACATTTAGCTCTCCTACCTAGTAGGACGAGGCTTAATCTTACTATAATTCAGATTATGCAGCTAAAGCGTAGTTATTCTCGCCGTTTAAAATTTGGTCTAGCCTTTTACGTGTTTCAATGCCATTACACGACGTGCTTACTATCTAATTAATCTCGCTGTCAAAACCAGTCGACCCCTTAATGAAACAGTAAATTTTAATTTACTTGATTGAATTAATCCTGAAATGATTTCAGGAACTCATCAACCAATTATATTCCTTTTCTAATAAAAAGGATGGCGAAGTTACGAAAAAAGTTGTGCAACCTCTTAAATCCAATTATTTTCGTGCAAAAATTATTCCATAGTGCAGATTGACAGTTTTGTCAGTTTTTAAAATCTATTCGTATGAAATTTGCCATCATAAAAGAACGTAAGAGTCCACCAGATAGACGTGTTGTCTTTTCACCAGCAACTTTGGCTGAGGCTAGAGATAAATTTCCGAAGGCTGAGTTTGTTGTAGAGTCTTCTGATATTAGAGTCTTTTCTGATGAAGAATACGCTAAATTGGGATTTGAAGTTACAGATGATATTTCTGATGCTGATGTTATGATTGGTGTTAAAGAAGTGCCGCTAGAGTATCTTATACCCAATAAAAAGTATTTCTATTTTTCTCATACCATAAAAAAGCAACCATACAATAGAAAACTTTTAGTTACAATGCTAGAAAGGAATATCGAAATGTATGATCATGAGACCATTGTAAGAGAGAACGGTATGCGACTAATTGGATTTGGCCGTTATGCAGGTTTAGTTGGTGCTTACAATGGGTTTAGAGCATTAGGTATAAGAGATAAATTATTCAATCTACCAAAAGTTGAGACGCTTGCGGATTTAGATGAAGTAAAATCTGAACTCGATAAAATCACTATTCCTAATATAAAAATTCTATTAACAGGAACAGGCAAAGTAGCCTATGGTGCAAAAGAAATATTAGACCATCTGGGAATAAAAGAAATTAGTGATGCTTTATATTTAACTTCAGAATTCACCGAGCCTGTTTATGTAATGGCAGATGTTATGGAATATGCTAAACGAAAAGATGGCACTGTCGGAGATAAGTGGGAATTTTATAAGGATCCTTCTGACTACGAAAGCAATTTTATGCCTTATGCTAAAGAGACGGACTATTTTATTGCTGGCCATTTCTACGGCAATAATGCCCCTTATTTATTTACAAGGAAAGATGCAAAAACTGCTGATTTTAAAATTAATTTAGTGGCCGATATTTCTTGTGATATAGATGGACCTGTTGCTAGTACCATAAGACCATCAACAATCGCTGAACCTTTTTATGGTTATGATGTACAAACAGAAAAAGAAGTTGAGTTTAAAGCTAATAATGCCATAACAGTTATGGCTGTAGATAACTTGCCATGTGAATTGCCTAAAGACGCTAGTGAAGGTTTTGGTGAAACTTTTGTTGAGCATGTTATACCAGCATTTTTTAATGGGGACAAAAATGGAACGCTTAAACGTGCAAAGATTACTGAAAATGGAAAATTGACCGAACGTTTTCTTTATCTTCAGGATTATGTTGATAACAAAAAATAAATTGGTTAAAAGTTTATTTAATTACCGCTTTAGTGTAAAGTGACCATAATGGACATCTCCATTATTTCGTACAGCTCTAAACCAATAATCATTAGATGGTAATTTTACACCTTTATAGGTGCCATCCCAACCTCTATCGTCATAATCTAGTTTCGCCATAATTCTACCATAACGATTTAGAATATAAACTTCGAGATCTTCCTCTTGCAATGAATTAATGATTTGCCAATAGTCATTTACTCCATCTTCATTTGGTGTAAAAAATCTATCATAATATAAAAGGAAAAGGGTATCGCTAACGAACTCTTGCAAACAGTTAGCTTCTCTTACGTAAACTTGATAGTCATCAATGGGCAAGTTGAGCAGTTGGGCTGAAGATTGGTAATTAACGCCATCTACAGAGAATTCGAAATCCCCTTGATTACTTAAAATTACTTCAATAGAATTATGGTTAAGACTCCAGTCTATTACCTTAATATCTTCTACTATTGGTGGTACACCTGTGCTAACAAATATAGTAGTTTGGGCTTCGCATGTAAAAGTTTCAAAATCCTTAATTACTTTTAATGTGTATTGACCATTATTATAGACTATAATCTCTTGAGTTGTTTCTCCTGTAGACCATTCGTAGCTAATAAAACCATCTGGCGCAGTAATTACAACTCCGGTATTATCACAAATATAGTAGTCGCTTGGCATGTCTATGGTTATATATTCTGGTGTTTCAATATTAAACTGAGAAATGTCATAACAAGTAGGATTCAAGGCATTTTCAACTCGTGTCCAAACAGTTTTTGTTCCAATTTCTGGTATATATTCTTCTATACTATTCTCTTTTAATAGGGCGTCTCTTTCAGAAAAGTAATAATAGACTCTGAAGACTGAAGGGTCTAATCCGCCCAAGACATCTTCATTTAAATTTGAGAAAAATATAGTAGTGTCCTCATTACAAAAATAAAGATCATTTAAACTAGGTATACTTGGACTAGGATATATTGTAATGTCTTTGGATTCGGTTTGCAGTAATTGACCAGTAAATTCATCATACACATTTACCGTTACAGTATATGTTCCTGCTGATGCGTAAGTATGTTCTAACTCTTCACCAAAAGCAATTGTTCCATCGCCTAAATCCCATTCATATATAGCTCTACCTACTTCAACATTATAACTAAATTCTGTAGTCTCACGTTCGCATATATTTTTAAATGAAATGCCTTTTGGCTTTTTTGGTAATAAGAAGGTTGGCAAATCTAAAAGATGAGCGCCACTTAAAGTTAAAACATTGCTAGAGTAATTACACCCTTCTCCTATAATATTCGGGTTTTGAATTGCGCCTATGTAAGATCTACCTCTTTGACTACTAAATATTTTACCATCTGGACCACGTTTTAGATAAGGATATATAGCGCTAGGCAATGGTGTAATATTAATACGTGGAGGTATGTTTTCTAAGTCCGAAATGTCATATTGCTGAATACCTTCTGTAATATAAGTTGTGTAGAGTACTTTACTATTTGCTGAAAATTCTACTCCAGTAAATGGACCAGGTATTTCTTGGTCTTCCTCTTCTTCCTCATAAATTAAATCGACTTTACCTGTTAAGTTATTAAATTCTAATAAAAAAAGTTTTCTCAGAATAGGGAAACCAGCAGCTATTAATTTATTGTCTGGTGATATTTCCATAACCCCAAAATTTGCCGAATTTCCATCAAAAAAGCTAATGCCTTCTGTAGATGCAACAGGTGTTGTAGATATACCATTTTCTGTAATTAGGTAGGAATGATAGCGCCCTCTCCGCACACAAATGAGCCATAAATCTTTACCATTGGCATGTTGTGCTGTTACCATAAGTTCTCCTGTAGCGTTAACTATTATTTCGTGATCGTAATTTGGGTCTAAACCACCTAAACCATTGTCTAACGTCATGTCTACTACGTTATAAGTTAGTTTAGTTTTTAGCCCATCTTGCACAGTAACAAAAACATAATATCGATTTGCATTTCCTGGGTCGCGAGCAACAGCGGCTTGTGCATATCTCACGGAGTACTGATCGGTTGGTGAGTTAAGCATATTTTGATGTTCACGATTTTTAAATACGCGTCCATCAGAATAAAACATTAAATTACCCAATTCATCGCTGGCGCAAATAATATTGTCAGGACCTTCTATTTCTCCAAAAACAATATTACGTACAATTGTGTTATTATCTAAACTCCCATAGTTGCCATTGCCATTGTACTTCATACCGGCCAGTATACCAAAGTACCAATGATTTCTTTCGTTTTGCGCACTTATGGATTGCAGTAACAAAAAAGTCATTAATAGAATAAAAACTCTATGTGTTGTTTTAGTGGTCAATTTCTTTAATATTCATAGCCTTATCAAAGATAGAGTTAACTACTTCAACAGATATTAATAAATTATTAAAATTAGCTGAATATCCAAATTAATAGGATGAAAATCAGTTTCTTTAGTTGATTTATAGCTGTGCCTATATGCATCAATAATTATGCCTAATAACAGATTTAATAAGTGTAAAGTGGTAAGGCTAATATTAGTGTAATAAATTGACAATGAACTATTATAAATTTTGCAATGCTAATTATTGTACTGGGTGGTATGACTCGACTTTAAATTGTTGATTTTTTAAGTTAACGTATTGATAATTAATTTTATCTGTAGTATCAAATTCACCATTTTTATTGCTGTCCGTAATACTTCTAAAATATATGCGGTTTAGTGGTGAAACTAATTTCCAATCAATTAGTTGATCTAAGTTCTGAGTTAATTTTTTAAAATTGCTACCATCTATATTACTAATGTATAGTGTTTTTATATCTTCATAATCTAGTTGCGAATCTTTATTCGTATCAGCGTCATAAATAGTGTAAATGAGAAGTTTATTTTCTTCGTCAGCTATTTTATTTAAATATGTTACCGAAGTTATTTTTAGATTATCCTCAGTTAATGTTACTAACTCTTCAGAACCAAAATTTTGAAATTTAATATTTGTTAGCTCACCAGTTATAGTAAAGTTATTATTTCTAGAGATATTATAAGACGACATGTTTCTCATTTTATTAGATTCTGAATATAAGAATGAGCGACTATTGTATGTGTCAATTTTTCCTATTGCATGAATGAGATATTCGGTACTATCTAGATGGATGGGTAAATCTGCACCTTCAATTTGACTAGTGTCTTCTTTGAATACCTTTATTTTTCCATCACTTGTGGCAAAAGTTTTATTGCTTTTATTGCAACTATTTAAAATTATAAGTGCTAATAATATTGTTGTTAAATGTTTCATTATTTTAATTGATTTAGTGTTTGTGAAAGTTCTTAAATATTCCGTATCCAACGACCAGAAAACCACCAAAACCCAATGTGAATAACCAAGCATCTGCATTTTGAAGTGGTGAGATAATTATGTTTAATATATCTGATATCAAAATTTTTGGGTTGCTAATAATTTCCCAAGAGTTATAGCGTAGAAATCTACCAAGATAAACTCCAAAACCGCATAGCAATAGCAGGCAAATAGTAGATATTTCGGTAGGCAACTTCTTAAGTTTTTTACATATCAATTTTTGAAAATCTAAAATGGATAAGTAGAATAAAAGTAATCCACTTAGGGCAAAGGATAAGATAACCAAAACATCGAGCCATAATAATGCATCATTACCAATTCTAATATGTACTAGGTCAGTAACAATATAAGGTGCATTTGGTAAAAAAGCCAACCAAACTAAAAACCATAGACTTAGCTTTAAGTTGCTAATACTTTCTTTAGTGTTTAGATACATGGTTATAGCATAAGGAATAATTGCTAAGAATACATTCCATAATAAAAATAGGTAGAAGAACGATTTGTTCAATTTTATTCGTACCAGGAGTACAACAATGCTAAATGATAGTGCTACAGTGATTAATGATAAGGTTTTATACTTTGATTGTATACGTGTTTTTAAGGTTTCCATATTGTTTTTCGATTATTAAAATGGTTATAATTCCGAGTGTATAAGCTATGAGATCACTTATATGAAAGGTGTTACCAAAAATGAGAGATGCAGTAAAACTATGCTGTAAATTAAAGTAGGCTAAGAAAGATGTGAGTTGAAGAAACTCTATACCATAAGCAATAAAGAGGACGATAATAGCTGAGGCCCTCACACTCAAGCTAGAGCATCCTCTTATAATTGCGTATAGTAAAACGACACATAGATAATCGCCAAGTGTATAGCGAATAAACCCTGTTTTTATAATAAAAGCAATTGCTAATTCTACTAGAAATAAAGAATGTGCAAGCACTAAATAGTTTTTATGGAATTGTAATTTCATACGATTTTAAGGTATTAGAATTGGGTCACCTAGAAATTTGGGTTTTACATTAAAGGCCAAATCTAAACTTGCTTTTGAGCGTGCTAGATACTCCCTAAAATGGGAGTTGTATACGTCTTTGGCGTTAAAACCAATAGCTTTAATTTTGTAATGATTTGCTATATAAATAGCACGATGGTTATGAAATTTTTGTGAAATGAATGTCACTGATGTTTGCCCAAAAATTGCTTTAGCTCTTACAACAGAATCTAAAGTTCTAAAGCCAGCAAAATCTAATATTATTTTTTCTTTAGGAATTCCTTTAGCAATTAAATCGTTTTTAAAATCTGAGGGTTCGTCATAATCTTTTCTACTATTATCTCCGCTCACTAAAATGTATTCTATTTTATTGGCTTCATAAAGTTTTACAGCGGCATCGATTCTATTTTTATAGAAGAGATTAATAGTACCGTTTGCTGTATATTTTCCTGTTCCCAATAATACACCTACTTTATTTTTTGGTATTGTAGTTACATCATTATATACGAGGTTACTTGTTCTAAAACTTATCCAGTGATAGGTTATTATAATACCAAAACCTATCAATACAGTTATTAGTAATATGATTTTGAGTGTTTTCATAATTCGTAGTTTAATTGAAGTTGTTTTAATTCTGACTTAGAAAAAATCATCGCTCTAAAATCTTTAATAGAAATATTTAAAATATTTTTATAATTAAAATGATGAAAAGGGTTTGCTAGTTTTCCAATTGTATAAGATTTATAATAATACTGGTAATAATCTGGCAGGATAGCTACTCCTAAAATAATAGCGCCATATAAATAAGGACTTCGCTTACCGTTGCCATAACATAGACATTGCAGAGCGATTTCATCTTCAACTTCTGTACTATAGCCACAAAGGACATGGTAACAATCATGGCGTTCTACTTTTGGGATAAGTTCAAAATCATTTTTGTGCAAGAATTCTCCCAAATGTCTGCCAAAAGAGGGTTGAGGTAGCTTCAATAAATCAGCCTTTGTTACGTTCCAAGATTCCTGACTTTTGAATAATGAAGTGTATATACGTTGCGAATGCTCAAAAAGGAAAATGATAAGTCGTTTTCTCAGAGATTTTATGATTTTAAATAGGTTGTTCATGGCAGATGAGATTGATTTGGTTTAACAGTATTTTTTTTTTTTATACTTTAAGTTAGTCGATCGTTTCATTATATAGCGCCAGATTAAAAGTGCTAATGTGTAGAGTGAAACAACTAGATATATAACAACTTCGTTAAAGTCATAAATTATAATCAACGACAAGCAAATTGTAAAAAAGACAATAATATAATACGGAAAATAATTCTTGAAAACATGATAGCTATCCTTTGGTTTTTTTGAACACCAAAACACTAATGCTATACTCAATCTTATAATTGTAAAGAGGATTGAGCAAACAATAATTAATCCAAATATCATAATTGCTATCATAATTATTTGGTATCTAATTTTAAATTATCGTACTGCAACTCTTGCCAAGAGTTTGTTTTCAATTCGTGAGTATATCTCCTATATTTTTTATCAATTAATTGTATAGAATTTTGATCTAATTCTTTTAGTTTAGCCTGTTCTTTTAATAGAAAAGTATTGTTATTAGAAAGCTCAATGAGGTAGTTAAAGTCCATTGATTTTGCATTATTAAAATTGTAGTTCGTAATTAGGTTATCCCAATTGATAGTACTTGCTAAAATCAGAACAACAAATGCTGCTTTGGTATTTAATCTTATGAGGTACCAAATATTCTTGATCTGATTAATTTTAAGAAGTGTTGTTATGAGTCCAGTTGCTGAAAGAAGTAGATAGATTAACACACCAATACGTTTGTAAGTAAGACCAAAGTAATAAATGTATTGACCGTTTTTAATGCCTATACTAAGCACTAAAATAATATTGAGAATAATCCAAGTATAGGCTAATCTTTTAACTATAATATTGTCTTTGTAAAAATTGAGATCACCTCTAAAAAAGTAGAGAAGAATAATTATGGCAATAATTATTGAAGCAATCAAAGCATTAATGCCGCTATGTACTTGTTCTGAAAATACAGAAGCTCTAATATCCAAATTGGTGAGTATAAAGGTAACGTCGGTAATTAGAAAAATAACAATTAGAACATTGAGCATAGCTATAAGGATAATGCTTAGTTGATTTTCTTTTTTAAGTTTTAATTCTGAAAAATCATTTGTTTTGTCTAAAAGGTTATTAGTATTTAAGTCTTGGGTAGTTGCAGGTTCTACTTCAACAGGTTTATGTATGTTAGATAATAAGTAATAACCTAATCCTGCAAAAAGTAACCATTGAATATTGATAAAACTAAAATCAACGCGATCAATTAAATCGTTAAATAATGGATTTCCATTTTGATAAAGACCTATAAAAATGATAACAATTATCATAGGTATAAATACAAGTTTTGTTAAATGTATATAGTCTCTATCATGCTTTGATTCTACTTTTTGAGTTGTTTCAATAACAGAGAAATTACGATGAAAAAGACCAGCGATGGTGGAGTAGAGTCCGTTAAGCCAATGGATGTAAATAGATGAATTATGCTCGGATAATAGACCAATCAAAGTAAAAAAGGCAACACAGTTGGCGATTATAGCTAACAATGAATCATGAAAGAATACCGCTAAACCTGTTATTAAATACAAACTAGAATAGAGTATGGTCTTTTGTTTCTTAAAGTCCTTCTTATTATTTATTAAAAGTATTACGAGTGTAAGGATGCTAAACAGAAATAAGTTTAGCCCAATACTTTTGTCAAAGAATAAGCTGCTAAATAAAAATGCTCCAATGAATAATATTATTTTCTTCATGATTAGAATTATTAAAAGTACTTTGAAATACAAAGTAAAAGTTTAAAAAAATATGTTATGTTTTATTAATTAATTTTTCTAGAGCTTCAATATGTTTTTTAAATTCTGCTTTACCAAGTTTTGATGCACTATACCTGGTATTAGGTTTACGTCCAATAAATTGTTTCTCTACGGTTATATATTCAGCTTTTTCAAGGGCTTTTGTATGGCTCGCAAGGTTTCCATCTGTAGCGCCCAATAATTCTTTTAGCATATTAAAATCAGCGTATTCATTTACCATTAGAACAGACATAATGCCAAGTCTAATTCTATGATCAAAAAGCTTATTTATGTTTGTTATTATACTCACGTTAATAGTTCAAAATTCATATTCAAAGTTACTGAAACTTGCGACTGAAACTGCTAACTATTTCGTGTCATATTTAAAATGCATCCAAGTTCCGTAAACAATGTGCATAATTCCAAAACCAAGAACCCATAACCAGAATCCATAACCAGGGTAATAGCTTGCAATTAATCCTAGAATTATTTGAATATATCCTAAATACTGTATATCTCCAATACTATATTTAGAAGCACTGACTAAAGCTAGTCCGTAAAAAACAAGCATTAAGCCACCTGTTTGTCCATATCTTCCTTGACTCAAAATTATTATACAATAAATACCACCAACTGCTAAAGGAACTAAAAAGTTAAAGAGTAATCTACGAGAAGAATTATCCCATATTTTTTCATTATTCTTTTTTGCCTTTTTGGTGGTGAGTATAATCCCAGTTGTTGCGCTTAATAAAGCTATAGCAAATAAAACTGCCATACATGTCCAAAATACCCAACCATAAAATATAAATAATGTTCCACCACTGTAATTAATTACTAAATAATAAGCAATGGCTGCGCCAATTAAAGCATAGATGCCAGCCAAAACTCCAGACAAACCGCTCAATGAAATAAAACGAGAGGACTTATTCATTAAGTTTTTTATCTCACTAATGTCTTTTAAATAATCTTCGTTACTCATAATTTAAAGTACTTTGAAATACAAAGTAAAACATTTTATTTCAAAGAAGCAAAACTATTTTAGAAGATTTTAACTAAATTGATGATCTAATAATTAAACCATTATAAGATTATGATAGGATTACTTTTAATAATAGCCAATATTTCAGGCGGAATTTTACTCGGATTAGCAACTCTCGATAAATGGGATGGAGAAAGTAACTTTTTTAATAAAATAGCTAGTTTTTTAGCACCTTTTCAAACCATTATTGGTTGTGCACTTATTGTGTTAGCTATTTTAACCTTTTGGGGAAATATACTTTTTAGTGTAGCAAGTATTTTAGGAGGGCTTTTATTATTAACACATGTTTTTGGTAAGGTGCCCGCTTTAGAAACAAGCCTTAGAAAGCTCTCGGCTAAATTGATGCCTTTTAAAGCTATCATAGGAATTGGACTAATTGCTATTGGTCTTTGGGGTTTGTTTTAATTTATTTTGAATCCAGCAGAACTCTACATATTAAATCAGAGTGAGCCTTATAAGTCAATTTTGCTTCAACTTCAGGCGATTATAGTGGCAATTGCTCCAGATGCGGAATTATTATACAAATGGAAAATCCCATTTTACTATTACAATGGAATACCGCTATGCTATCTTAATCAAACAAAAGATTATGTGGATTTAGCCTTTTGGCATTTTGATAAAATGGAAGAGTTTACTGAATACTTTACAGATGCTAACCGAAAATCAATTAGGTCATTACGTTATAAATCTACAGATGATATTAGAGATGAGGTTGTTGTTTATGTTCTTCAAAAACAGTTAGAAGTTAATACCAATCCGTTTAAGTTAATATTAAAAAAACAATCTTCTAAAAAGTAGAAACGAGTTTTCTAATAGCCACTAAATTACTCAACAAACCTTCCAAATTATCTAAGTGTAACATGTTGGCTCCGTCGCTCTTCGCATTTGCAGGATCGAAGTGAGTCTCTATAAATAACCCATCGACGCTGTTTACAACACCAGCTCTAGCAATAGTCTCTATCATGTCTGGTCGTCCACCAGTAACACCAATACTTTGGTTAGGTTGTTGTAAAGAATGTGTGACGTCTAAAACAGTTGGTGCAATTTTTCGCATCGTTGGAATACCTCTAAAATCTACAATCATATCTTGGTAACCAAACATAGTACCTCTATCTGTAATCCATGCTTGGTCATTACCTGCATCTTTAACCTTCTGCACAGCATGTTTCATGGCTTCAGGACTCATAAATTGCCCTTTCTTTAAGTTCACCACTTTGCCTGTTTCAGCGGCAGCTACCACTAAGTCAGTTTGTCTTACTAAGAAAGCAGGAATTTGCAAAACATCAACATATTCTGCAGCCATAGCAGCATCAGATGCTTCATGTATATCTGTTACTGTCGGTACATCAAACGTTTCAGAAACTTTTCTAAGAATTTTTAGAGCTTTTTCATTTCCGATTCCTGTAAAACTATCAATTCTACTTCTGTTAGCTTTCTTAAAACTACCTTTAAAAACATAAGGAATATGAAGTTTGTCTGTTATAGAAATAACTTTTTCGGCAATACGAAGTGCCATATCTTCACCTTCAATGGCACATGGGCCACAAAGCAAGAAAAAATTATCAGATTCGTTGTGTTTTAATTTCGGAATTGTAATCAAAGTAAAATGCTTAAGTATTAGGCAACAAAGATAACAATTTAAAAGACCTTTTTTATGCTATTTCTAATAATCCAGAGTGACATTATAAAGTTTCCTACAACTAATACACCACCATAAAATAATAAGCGTTTTAGCGCTTCAGACCAGTTTACAATATTGAGCAAATCAAAAAGATAGGCGAATATAAGATAGGAAGAAAGACAAACAAAAATTATACCTAAAGAGAAGTTTAATTTTCTATTTGGTTTTATTAATTGCCACAAAAAAGGAATGCCAAATAATAGGATAGGATAGGCCGACACTCCATCAGTTCTATTAATATTAGTAAACCAATAAATAATTATTGATAAAAAATACAGATAAGGTATGAATTTTGCGTATTTGCTAATTGTTTGCATCTGGGTTATTTTAAGGGTTCAGACGTAAATAGCCCAATTAGCGATTGATTTTTTTGGGTTAGGCTTTTTACTTTTTATAAGTTATGAAACGGTAAAATACAATTCTAAATTGTTTGAAAATTAAAATATAACATATTATTAACGAAGTGCGGAGAATAAGATGTACCTTTGCGCGCTTAAAATCAGCATATATTATGGCTAATATTAAAAATATTGCAATCATTGCACACGTCGATCATGGGAAGACAACTTTAGTAGATAAAATTATGTATCACTGTCAGTTATTTCGTGAAAATGAAAATACTGGTGATCTAATTTTAGATAACAACGATTTAGAAAGAGAAAGAGGTATTACAATAACTTCAAAGAATGTTTCTGTTGTTTATAAAGATACTAAGATTAATGTTATAGATACTCCAGGTCACGCCGATTTTGGTGGCGAAGTTGAGCGTGTATTAAATATGGCAGATGGTGTTTTACTTTTAGTAGATGCCTTTGAAGGTCCTATGCCTCAAACACGTTTTGTTTTGCAAAAAGCAATTGATTTAGGTTTAAAGCCATGTGTTGTTGTAAATAAAGTAGATAAAGAAAACTGTACACCAGACGAGGTACACGAAAAAGTTTTTGACTTAATGTTTGAGTTAGGTGCAGAAGAATGGCAACTAGATTTTCCTACAGTATACGGTTCTGCAAAAAACAACTGGATGAGTGATGATTGGCAGAATGAAACAGATAATGTAGAGCCATTATTAGATATGGTTATTGAGCATATACCTGAGCCTAAAATTGAAGAAGGTACTACACAGATGTTAATTACATCTTTAGATTTTTCTTCATTTACGGGTCGTATTGCTATTGGTCGTTTAACAAGAGGTGGTTTAAAAGTAAATCAGCAGATATCTTTGGTAAAAAGAGATGGTTCTATTGTTAAGAGTAAAATAAAAGAGTTACACACCTTCGAGGGTGTAGGTCGTAAAAAAGTTGAAGAAGTACAAACAGGTGATATCTGTGCTATTGTAGGTTTAGAAGGATTTGAGATTGGTGATACTGTCGCTGATATCGAAAACCCTGAAGGTTTAAAAACGATAGCTATTGATGAGCCTACAATGAGTATGTTATTTACTATTAACGATTCTCCATTTTTTGGTAAAGATGGAAAATATGTAACTTCTCGTCATATTAAAGACCGTTTAACTAAGGAACTTGAAAAAAACTTAGCACTGCGTGTTGAAGAAACTGACAGTGCTGATAAATTTATGGTTTTTGGAAGAGGTGTACTGCATTTATCTGTCTTGATTGAGACAATGCGACGCGAAGGTTACGAGCTTCAAATAGGACAACCACAAGTTATCATTAAAGAAGTTGATGGTGTTAAATGTGAACCTTTTGAAGAAATGACGATTGATTTACCAGAACATGTATCTGGTAAAGCGATTGAAATGGTTACTATGCGTAAAGGTGAAATGGTAAGTATGGAAGCTAAAGGTGACCGAATGGTATGTGAGTTTATTGTGCCATCACGTGGTATAATAGGGTTACGTAATCAACTACTAACAGCAACAGCAGGTGAAGCTATTATGGCGCATCGTTTTGTAGATTATAGACCATTAAAAGGTGGAATACCAGAAAGACAGAATGGTAGTTTAGTCTCTATGGAAAACGGGCAAGCAATTCCTTATTCTATTGATAAATTACAAGATCGTGGTAAGTTTTTTGTAAATCCTGGTGAAGATATTTACGGTGGTCAAGTGATTGGTGAGAATTCTCGTGGAGATGATATGGCTGTTAATGTTACTAAAACTAAAAAGTTAAGTAATGTACGTTCGTCTGGTGCAGATGATAAAGCTAAAATTATACCAGCAATTAAGTTTTCATTAGAAGAGGCTTTAGAATATATTCAGAAAGATGAGTATGTAGAAGTTACACCTAACCATATAAGGTTGCGTAAAATCTTTTTAAGTGAAGTTGAGCGCAAGCGCAACAAGAACATATAATATTAAATTATATTTTAAAAAAAATTGAAAGAGAAATACTGAAAAGTGTTTCTCTTTTTTTATGATAAATAAACTTTAGAAGTTTTATATTTACAAAAACAATGACAATGCATTTTCTTTATTTCGATCCAGGTTTAGGTGCTATGATTATTCAAACAATTATTGCTGCAGTAGCTGGTGTAATTTTGTTTTCTAAAAACCTTATGCATAAAATAAAAGTGTTTTTAGGGATTACAAAACCCTTAGAAGATGATGTTTTTGATGATATTGAAGTTAAAGATTCTGAAATAGAAAACAAAAATTCTAGTGAACGCTAAAAACGCGCATTCTTCTTCATTTAGAGATCCATCAGGTTATGTGTTCGTAGAAAATGAAGACATTAAAAGAGTTATACATCCTATTTATTTTGAACAATATAAATCACTTACAGATAGTGGTTTTTACAATACATTGTTTAAAAACGAATTATTGATTTCTCATATTGAACTTGAAAAAAATGAATCGGAAATAGTAATTAAAGCAGAGAAAATTCCTTTTATAACTTATCCTTACGAGTGGAGTTTCAATATGTACAAAGAAGCTGCTCTACTAACCCTAAAACTTCAAAAATTTAGTTTAGAAAATGGTTTCTCATTAAAAGATGCTTCTGCTTTTAATATTACATTTTATAAAGGAAAGGCCATATTTATTGATACACTTTCATTTGATTTCTACAGAGAGAATTCCCCCTGGAGAGCATACAAACAATTTATTACGCACTTTTTTGGACCTCTACTTTTGGCGCATTATCATGGAGCTCAGCAGTTAAAATTATTAAGTAATTTTATTGATGGGATACCTGTAAAGATCATTAGTTCTATGTTGCCATCTAAGACGAAACTAAGTCCTTTGTTATATTCTAATATCCATTTGCTAGCAAAATTAGAAGATAAGCATAATGAAGATTATAAAGGTGACGCAAAGACAGCTTCATTAACAAAGAAAGGTCAACTTAACATTATTAAAAGTCTTTATGACTACATTAAAAAGCTAGAGTTAAAAGAGCACTCTGAATGGGGAAATTATTACAATAAAACGAATTACACTGACGATGCTTTTTTACAAAAATCACAAATTATTAATACTTGGGTAAAGGCTATACAGCCCAATAAATTAATTGACGTTGGTGGTAATGATGGGACATTTGTTAGAAAGCTAAAAGATGAGACTAAAATAGCTTTAGTTTGCGATATCGATAACAATGCTGTAGATTTTAATCATAAGACGATGAAAATTAATAAGGAGCATTTTATGCTTCCTTTTGTTTTAGATGTATTAAATCCTTCTGCTAGTATCGGTCTCAACAATAAGGAGCGCGATTCTTTTCTAAACCGAATTGGTGACTTTGCTCCAGATGTTACTTTTGCCTTAGCTGTAATTCATCATATGTCTTTATCTGGTAATGTGCCTTTTAGAGAATCGGCTAAGTTCTTTAGTTCATTTTCTAAGTATTTAATTATAGAATTTCCAAAACGTGAAGATTCTTGGGTTCAAAGACTTTTAAACAATAAAGCTGATTTTAAGAGTCACTTTGATTTTTATAGTCAGGTAAATTTTGAAGACGCTTATTCTCAATATTTTAATATAGAAGGTAAGGAAGTAATTGAGTCATCAGAACGTGTTTTATATCTATTAAAAGCTCTATGATTAATGGATTGCAAAAGTTTATTGCGGGTTATTTAAACAGTGAGAAGCAATTTCCTACGCTTGCAGCAATAGCCTCTGGTCTTTATCCATTATTACATTACTATAGTGGTAATTTTTTAATGGTTAACTCATGGCCACAATTCATATGGTTTTTTTCGATATTTATTATTATTCCTATTTTAATTTTCAATATAGCTACTTTTTTGGTGAGAACTTTATTAGTATTTAAACCTATTAAGCCTTATGTTTTAGTTGGTCTAAATATTTTCACTTTTGGAATATTATCATTATTTATTACTCTCGGATTAACAAAAAAAAGTATTCTTATAATTGGGTTAATTACAGTCCTTTTAATGATTCTGCTTTATAAGCATATAAAAAAGGTTGTACTTCTTCAGCTTATATTAAGTGCGCTTAGCTTAGGTTTTTTTATCCCAAAGGTTATTAGTTATTTGAGTTATTCAGATCATTGGATGCAACTCACTGATGATATAGATGACACAGTGCTTAAAGAGGTACCCAACATATATGTAATTCAACCAGATGGATACGTTAATTTCTCAGAAGTAGAGAAATACCCATATGGTTATGATAATTCTCTATTTAGAACTTATTTAGAGGATAATAACTTTAGTGTATATGACCAAAACAGAAGCAACTATTTTACTACCTTAACGTCCAATGCCTCCATGTTTGCCATGAAGCATCATTACTATATGAATCACTTAGATCCTGACAAATCTCATTATGATTACCGTAAAGGTTTGGCAGGAGACAATAATGTTATTAATATACTGAAGAAGAATGGCTATAAGACCTTTATGCTGTTAGATTATCCTTATATAATTATAAATAGACCTAATCAGGTATTAGATTATATTAATTATGATTACAATACCATGAGCTATATAGGCAATCAATGGAAAGGTAAAGAACCGTTAGATACATTAGAATACCTAATTAAAATCAACAAAGAAACTTCTAACTTTTTCTTTATTGAAAAAATATTACCAACTCATATTGAAAATTTAAAAGCAAACAGCAAAGGGGTAGAAGGTGAGCGCTTATCATATTTAAAGCGTTTAGAGCAAAGTAATATTTGGTTAAAGGAAACTATTACAACTATAATAAAGCAGGATTCTAATGGTATTATCATTTTAGTTTCAGATCATGGTGGCTATGTTGGTTTAGAATCGGCAGAAGACCTTTATGCTAAAATCGATGATGCAGATCTTAAAAGGTCCATTTTTTCTTCATTATTGGCTATAAAATGGTCCAATCACAAAATGACAAATATTGATAGTGAAATAAAAACGAATGTAAATTTATTTAGAGTTTTGTTCTCACATCTGAGTAAAAATGCATTTCTATTAGAAAATAGAGAAGAGGATAAAAGCTATATTAGTATCAATAATGGATCTGATAAGGGTGTGTTTGAGTATTTTGATGGAAATAATTCATCTGTTTTTAAAATTAAAGAATGAGGCTTAAAAAGGGAGTTATAAATTATCTAAACGATCAAAAGCAATACCCAACTGCAATTGCAATTGCTTCTGGTCTTTACCCAATGCTCTATTGTTATTCTAAGAATTTTTCACTAGTAAATTCGGTGAGTCATTTTATTTATTTCACTTGTGTTTTTATTGTAATCCCTGTAGTTCTATTTAATCTTGTCTATTGGTTTCTAAAAAAAAATGAATTAGAAAAATATAGTCTATTTATTCTAGCAACTCTTAATGTATTTACGTTTCTATTTCTAATTAAAACTATTACTTATTCTAGTGCTCAGCGTAAAATAACATTACTTGTAGTTGTTTTATCTTTTTTATTCGCTTGGTTTTTAAGAAGGTACTTAAAAAAGTTGGTTGTTTTGCAGTACTTATTAGCTTTATTAAGTTTTAGTAGTTTGCTGTTTATTATTTATACTAATTTGACGATTTCTAATGGTTGGCAACAACAACCAGATTCAATTTTAAGCGCAGAGTTTAAGAAAAAACCAAACGTATATGTTATTCAACCAGATGGCTACGTTAATTTTTCTGAATTAAGTAAAGGTTTTTATAATTACGATAATTCACAATTTGAATCTTTTTTAGAAGAATCTAATTTTACCATATACCCTAATTTTAGAAGTAATTACTCTACCACTTTATCGTCGAATTCATCTTTTTTTATGATGAGACATCATTACTATAATAACCGTATTTCTAATTACGAGCTTTATAATGCTCGAAATATGATTGTCTCTAATAACCCAGTTTTAGATATTTTTAAGTCCAATGATTATAAGACTTATTTTATTACAGAAACAGGATATATGATGTTTAATAAGCCTAAAATGGGTTATGATTATTGTAACTTTAGTTATAATGACATTCCTTATATAAGACCAGGCATATCAGATCCTATTGATATAAGAACTGAATTGTCAGTCTCCATCTCTGAGAACATAGATCAACCAAAGTTTTTCTTTATACAAATGCTAAAACCATGGCATATTAAAAGTAAGTCCTCTAACTCTAGTAACGATAAAAATATTGAAAGAGAAAAATGGTTAGAAAATTTAGAGAAATCTAATGATATGTTAACAGAGACCATCAAATTAATTAAAGAAAAAGATACTGATGCTCTAATTGTAATTATGGCAGATCATGGAGGTTATGTTGGTATGAAATATACTGGCCAAGGTGATGAAATGACGCAAAACAGAGATTTAATTTATTCTATTTATGGTAGCCAATTATCTATCCTTTGGCCAAAAAATAAAGTTCCAAAATTTAATGATAGTTTTAAGTCTTCAGTTAATGTATTTAGATTATTATTTTCATATTTATCAGAAGATGAAAGTTATTTAGCTCATTTACAACCAGATGTAAGTTATAAGGTGTTGAGAGAGAATGTTTCTACAGGGATTTATGAGTATATCAACGCTGAAGGTGCAATTACCTTAAAAGAGCATAGGAAGTAATGTTTATTTTTTTAATCCTAGAATACTAAAAAATAAACTAAATAATATGGCCTGTATGCCCAATTGTATAGTTGTTACTGCGGGTATTATTAGTCGTAAGGTGGTGCTAGCATTTAGATTACCAAAATCAGTAGAACTCCAAACAGAATAACCTTTATAACTCAAAATTAAGCCTGTACTGAGAAGTAAAAAACCAATAACAAGTCCTTTTTCTAGATTTAAGATTTTAAAAAGTTTGTTGTAGCGATTAGATTTAGGAAGTAATTCGTTTTCTACGGCAAAAATCTTTGTTAAACCATAGAAAATAATAAATTGAAAGCCAACTAATAAAAATGCAGATGCATATAATAGTGTATGTACATCTAAATTAAAATCATCAAACTCTAGAGGTTTAATGACTAATAAGGTTGAAAATACTAAACCAATAAGGGTCAGTATTATTCCTGGAAATAGAAATAACCAATTTGGTGCATATAGCATTAAAAATCTAAGGTGTCTCCAACCATCACTCCAAGTTTTTAGATGTGGTTTACGTGTTCTTCCATCTTTTTTTAAAGTAGTTGGTACTTCTACGATTTTCAAATTGCTTAGCTTAGATTTAACAACCATCTCTGAGGCAAATTCCATACCTGTAGTTTTTAAATTCATTTTAAGGTATGCTGTTTTAGAAAAGCCTCGTAATCCGCAATGAAAATCATTAATATTAATTTTAAAAAAAAGCTTACCAATAAATGAGAGAACAGGATTTCCAAGGTATTTATGTAAAGCAGGCATTGCATCTTTGTCAATTCCTCCTTTAAATCGGTTTCCCATTACCAAATCATTACCATTTCTTAATTTCTCTAGGAAAGGCATTAAATTTGAAAAATCATAGCTATCATCAGCATCACCCATAATAATAAATTTACCACTAGCGCCTTCAATACCACCTTTAAGTGCGCTGCCATATCCTTTCTTTGCTACTGTTATAACTTTAGCACCAAGTGATTCTGCAATAGTAATAGAGCCGTCGGTACTGCCATTATCTGCAATAATAACTTCACCTATAATATTAGAACTATTAATAAAGTGCTGAGCTTTTTCTATGCATATAGCAATAGTTTCAGCTTCATTTAAACAGGGCATAAGTATTGATAATTCAGGCTGCACGTTCACGTTTAAGTAGATTAATTATAATAATTAATATTAAAAATAGAAGTCCATAATTATAAAAAAGATAACGTTGAATGGAGTGTACAGCAAAAGCTATAAACATGGCATTAGATAATATTAAAGATGAAAATAAAAATAATGAGATGTTGTCTTTATTGGCATTTTTGTAACTTTTTATCAAGCTAAAGAAAAATAGACAAACTATAAAGTATAAAATTAAAGGAGATTGAAATCCATAATTAATATTGGAATAATAAAGTTTTAGCCATTTTTGAAAATTATCAATAATTAGAACCTTGGTAAATTCTTTACAAGCTTCCTCAGTTTCAAAAAAGGGATAAGAAGCTATTTGATTTGCGCTCCAATCTTTAGGGGTTGGTCTTTTGTAATAGTAATCAAAACCTTGAACTCTAACTGTTTGATTGCATATTTTAGGCAAATTATCGTGAAAAAATTTATAAGATGCTTTTGCAGAATAATCAGCTTTTGGGAATAGTTCTTTTTTATTTAGCGTGTCATAACTTATTTTAAGAATTTGACGGTAGTGTTCATTTTCAATTAAGTTGTAATCAGTTGTGTCCGAAACGTAAATTGGTGCAGTAGATGCGCTTGTAAAACCTAAAGGAGTTGGTTTAAAAAAACCATCCTTAAGTTTATGGTAAGTGCGTTCAGTTAAACTTGCTACTAACATGACTCCGCAAAAAAGCATAACCCTAATTAAGTGACCACGAGTTATAATTGATTTTCTATAAATTAAGAAATAAGTACCTGCAAATATGAGTGTTGAGAAAATAAACTGACTTCTCATAAAAACTAAGGCCAAATAAACGATCACATAGCGTTTTAAACTTTTTTGTTTAGCGTTGAAGAGAATATCTAAGCCTATTGTAATATATATAAGGTATAATCCATAGCTTAAGCCTTCAGAACAAATATTGTTAGCAATACTTAATGGAGGAAAAAATGGTAAAAGTAAAATAACTATATACGGTATTTTTAAGTAGAGGTTTAGTTGAAATAATTTTGAAGTTTTATAAAAGAAAAAGTGCACAGCTGCAAGACTGAATATAGTATGTGTAATAACAACAGCGGTGTCAAAAAAAGAACCAAATATGGCACTGTAGGTTTTTAAAAATATCACATAGCCTAATTGCCTGTAGGGCATTGCTCTGAGATAACTATAGGTGTCGTGAGAATAAATAGGTTCGGATAGGATGCAATAAACAAAAACACTTAGGTATGCTAAGAGTAAAATATAAAGTTGCGTATTAGATTTATTAAAATTTATTTTTAACATTTAGAGTTATAGACTTACTGCGTAAAAGTAGGAAAAGAATTTGCAATATTTATTTTTTAGCAATTGCATAAGTGCTAATGCCAAAAGGGAAATTCAAATAATTTAAAATTTTGTTTTCAGAATTTAAAAGAAATAAAAGCGGTTTATTTAATAATCCAATATTGTAAAGATCTCCATTGTTGTTTTTGCTTTTTTTTGTTGGAAATAAATTACTTAGACCTCTAATAACGTACAATGGTAAAAACAAAGTGAAATTCCAATACCCAGATTTTTTAATTTCTAATTGGTTATCAATTAATATATTGGTGAGCTGCTTTTTTTTATATCTACGAAAATGCATATTAACAACATCGTGGTTACTCCATAAGCTCTTAAACGCAGGTACAAAAACAAACATTTTTCCTCCAATTTTAAGGCTTTGTTTCCAGTTTTTTACTGCATCCGTATCTCTTTCAATATGTTCTAAGCAATCGGATGCAATTATTATATCAAAATTTTGCTGAATGGTTATGTTTTCGCCAGACATTACAAAGCAATTATTAAGACCATTGCTTTTGCAATTGTCAATGGCTTTTTTACTAATATCAATACCAAATAAATTTTCCTTTTTAAACCCGATATTTTCTAAATCTTTGAGCAATAAACCCGACGAGCATCCAATATCTAATATTCTACTATTTCGATTTTCATCTTTTAGTAATTGTAAAATATAATTTCGTCTTGATTTAAACCAAAAATGAGAATCTTCAATTTCGTGATATTTTAATTCGTACGTCTTATCCATTGATTTTTATGAATTATGTAAATATCTCAAACAGATTCGTTATTTCATTGATTTTTTTATTAAAATTCAATATAAGAGGTATTGTGAGACGTATGCATCTTATATTTTGAATCTTAAACTTATATTAGCGGTAAACAAAGTAGTAATGAAAATTGGTTCCTTTTTTAAGAACAAATTGTCTGTGGCAATTGTAATAATTGTTTTTGTGCAAATAGTCCTTATGTTTCAAGGTTTTGATATCTGTGATGACGGCTTTGTACTTACATTCTATCAACAAATATTTTCTGACCCAGTAAGTGTAGAATATAATTTTTTATATTGGTTTTCTGGAATTTTAGGCGGTATTTGGTATCAAATTTATGAAGATGGTGGTATTCTCTGGTTTAGAATATTAGGTGTTGTTTTAAATACAGGAACCTTTATTGTTAGCTTTCATGTTTTAAAAAGATATGTCCCAAATTTATTTTTAATTTTAGGTTTAGTGATGGTTCTTTTTGTTAATGATTATGGTTTTTTAACCTTTTATCATAATCAAATCACATCCTTCTTTACGGTGTTAATAGTATATTGTATTAGCAATGCACTATTTAGAAAAAAGTATAATTTATTATTTCTAGCAGGTTTTATTTTTGTTTTAAATGGACTAACAAGAATACCAAACTTTATTTTAGGGACCTTGTTTCTTGCAATTCCGTTATATCACTACTTAAACAAAAACTCTTTTAAATCCTCAATAAAACCAATTATAATATCGAGTTTTGGCATATTCTCTGGTTTTATTTTTGCGTATCTAATACTGTTATTTAGCGGACAAATTGAGGTTATTGAAAATGCGCTTTATACAATGATGGATGTGGGTAATACAGAGGGTAGTTCGCATAATTTTAAGTCGGTATTTATGGCTCAATATTATAATTACTATGCAATAGTTTATGCTTTTATTCCTCTCATTTTAATTTTTATTGCAGTTACACTTTTGTTTAGATTTATAAAAAACAGTAAACCTTTAATGTATATTCTTGCTACTGTTTTTATGCTAGTAATGGTTTTTTGGTTTCAAAGAAATGGTATTTTTTCAATTTATACATTGGCATATATTGGTGCGATTTGGATTACGTTGTCAAAAAAATCTGCAGTGGAGGCTAGGATTGTTGCTTTTTTGGCATTTGTTATGTTGTTTACAATGACACTAGGTTCTGGTGGTGGTGTAAAAAATAGTGGATATATGGCTATATGGATTGGTTTTCCATTATTCTATTTGGCATTACCATTAATTTTAAAAGGACAGGATAATTTATTAAGATTATTCTATCCAAATAGTAAAAGCGAGAGTGATAAATATTCGATTTCAAAAATTCTAGTGTATACTATTACCCTAGCTTTTTTATTGCTTAAAGCCCATAATATTTCTGGAAAGGCATATTTTGATAATGGGAGTAGGCTAGACAAAACGTATGCAATAAATAATATCAAAGCGAGATACATTTATACGACAAAAAAAAGGGCGGATATTGTAAATAACGTGTTGTTAAATCTAGGGAAATATGTGAAACCAGGCGATTATCTATTTGCCTATGATCATATTCCAATGATTCATTTTTTAACTGAAACAAAAGCTTACACATATAATCCATGGCCTGGAATTTATGACCATTACTCTTTTAATAAAAAGATTAAAAAAGCAGAAAATAATATTGCAGATTTACCGATTGTTTTACTGCAAAAGTTTGAGACAATTAAAGATTTTTCGGACCCACTACCTAATTATATGATTCCAGAAAAAAACGATGCTATATTACATGGAAGTAAGTCAATCAAAGCAATGAATGCTTTTTTAGAAAGACATAATTATAAAGAGGTTTGGAGCGATAGTTACTTTACCATTTATAAATCTTATAATTCTTCTAATAGAGTTAACTGATTTCTTTTATCTTAGCAACGATTCGTAAAATCAAGTAATGTCTATACATAAAATATCAGTTATTGTTCCTGTTTTTAATGAAGTCAAAAATCTTTCAGAACTTTATGATAGATTAAAAATTACGTTAGAATCTATTACTGAACAATACCAAATAATCTTTGTTAATGATGGAAGTACCGACAACTCTTTAGAGAAAATATTAGAATTTTCAGAAAAGAATGCCAATGTATTCTATCTTAATTTAAGTAGAAATTTTGGGCATCAAATAGCAGTGTCAGCTGGTTTAGAATATTGTGATGCAGAAAGTGTAGTTATTATAGATTCAGATTTACAAGATCCGCCAGAATTGATAGTGCAACTTTTTCAAAAGCATAAAGAAGGCTATGACGTAGTATACGCAAAACGCAATAGTAGGCAAGGTGAATCAATTTTAAAAAAACTAACCGCGAAAATTTACTATAGATTATTAAAGCGTATAGTGTCTTTTGAAATCCCTTTAGATGCTGGTGATTTTAGATTGCTCTCAAGAAAAGTTGTAGAAGCTATAAATAAAATGCCTGAAAAAAATAAATTTTTGCGAGGTCAGGTAGCCTGGTTAGGTTTTAGGCAAACCTACGTTGCCTTTGATAGAAAAACAAGAAAACATGGAAAGAGTGGTTATTCTTACGGCAAAATGTTTCGCTTAGCTTTTGATGGTATTACTGGTTTTTCGGATAAGCCTCTTTTATTTGTAAGCAGAATGGGATTTTTAATTTCAATATTTTCATTCCTTTTAATAATTTATGCAATATTTTCTCACTACGTCCTCAAAATAACAATAACCGGTTGGACCTCTTTACTTATAAGTTCAGCTTTTATAGGAGGTATACAGCTTTTGTCAATTGGAGTTATTGGTGAATACATTAGTAGAATTAATAATAACGTAAAAAACCGACCGTTGTATATCGTAGATTCTACAAATCTCAATGATAAAATAAATGGTAAAGTCTAGTCTTATTTCAATTCTAGCAAATCCATTAAAATTTGTACTTTCACGTCGGTAAAACATTAAATTTTTAGTATTATTTATAAGGTTAAAACATATAAGTTTAATGATAAATCTGTTTGGGATAATTTTGTTCTAAATAGCAATCAGGATTCGTTTTTGTTTCAGCGCGATTTTATGGACTATCATAGTAAGCGCTTTCAGGATGCCTCATTACTCATTTTTAAAAACGATAAGCTTATTTCTTTACTGCCTGCTAATAGAGTATCGGATGAGGTTTTTTCTCATCAAGGATTAAGCTATGGAGGATTGATATATGCTAAAGATTTAAAGTCAGAAGATATTATTGAGGTTTTTAAAGTTATGTTAGAATTTCTGCAAGAAAATGGTTTTAAAAATTTTTATCTAAAGATGCTCCCAAGTATTTATTTACATAATCAAACAAATAATCCATTACCTTATTTGTGCTTTAAAACAAAAGCTAATTTGATGAGAGTAGATATGCATTCAGTTATAGGTTTAAATACGAGGTCATTTTCTAAAAGTAGAAAGGAAGGCTTAAAACGTGGGCAAAAACATAATTTGATTGTTAAAGAGACTCAAAGTTTTGATTTGTTTTGGAATAAAATATTAATCCCAAACTTAAAGTCTAAACATGGTGTACAACCCGTACATAGTTTAGAAGAGATTAATTTATTAAAATCTAAGTTTACAAAAAATATTAGACAATTTAATGTCTTTTATGACGATGAAATTGTTGGCGGAACCACGATATTTGAAACAGAAAATGTTACGCATTGCCAGTATATTTCTGGAAATTCTGAAAAGAATGAATTAGGTAGTTTAGATTTTCTACATATTCATCTTTTAGATTCTATTTTTATGAATAAGCCTTATTTTAGTTTTGGAACTTCTAATCTAGAATCAGGACAGAGGATAAATAAAGGTTTACAATTTTGGAAAGAAGGCTTTGGGGCACGTTCCATAACGCAAGAATTTTATAAAATAGATACAAGTAACTTTAAATTATTGGACGATATCCTAATATGATTAAGTTTTTAGATCTACATAAAATTAATAATAGATTTCGTGCTGAATTTGAAATAGCGTTGGGTAAAAGCTTGGATAATTCTAATTATATTTTGGGCCCTAATGTTTCAAAGTTCGAAAATGAATTTGCTCACTATTGTGGAACAAAATATTGCGTTGGCACTGCTAACGGTCTTGACGCGCTTACCTTAATTTTAAAAGGTTATATTCATTTAGGTAAAATTAAAAAAGGGGATAAAGTCATTGTGCCAGCTAATACCTTTATTGCGACAATTTTATCAGTATTACACGCAGATTTAGTTCCTGTTTTTGTGGAACCTAATCATAAAACATATAACCTTTCAGCTCATAAGGTATCTGCCGCGATTACTAAAGATGTAAAGGCTATTATAATGGTCCATCTATATGGTCAACTAGCAGATGTAGAGGGTTTAAATGCAATTGCAAAAGCCCAGAATATACTTCTTATTGAAGATGCAGCACAAGCCCATGGTTCTATGTGTGATACAGGTAAAGCTGGGAATTTAGGTAATGCAGCTGCTTTTAGTTTTTATCCTAGTAAGAATTTAGGTGCATTGGGTGATGGAGGTGCTATAACGTCTAATGATTCTGAGTTAAATGAAGTTGTTAAACTTTATAGAAATTATGGTAGCAAAGAAAAGTATACTAATGAAATAGTTGGCTTTAATAGCAGGTTAGACGATTTACAAGCTGCTATTTTAAATATTAAATTAAAGACTTTAGATACTGATAATGAAAGAAGGAGGTTTATTGCAAATTACTATTTAGAGAATATTATAAACCCAAAGATTCAACTGCCGTTTTATAATAAGTCTATGAATCATGTTTTTTATGCATTTGTTGTAGAGGTAGAAAATCGAGATAGATTTATGAGTTATTTAGAAAAAAATGGTATTGAGAGTTTAATTCATTATCCTATTCCTCCGCATCAACAAAAAGCTTTAAAAAATTATGCACATTTAAACCTTCCGATAACCGAAAATATTCATAAAAGAATTGTAAGTCTACCAATAAGTGTAATGCTATCTGATGTAGAAATAAGAATGCTTATTAAAGTTTTAAACGACTATTAATTGAAACGATTTTTTCAATATATAAATAGAGAAGTTTTAGTAAAGGCGGCTGGACTTAGTACAGCTAATATTACTATTAAAATTATTTCAGGAATTGTTATTTCTAAGTTCATTGCATTATTTATAGGTCCGGAAGGAATGGCTTTGATTGGGAATTTAAGAAACTTTTTTAGTACTATTCAGTCCTTGGCAATTGGAGGTCTTTATAAAGGGGTTGTTAAATTTATTAATGAAGCTAAAACTAATGTTTTAGAACTTTCAAAAACATTATCGACTGTATTTTATTCCGGTTTTTTTATCTCAGTATTATTAGCTTTTTTATGCTATTACAATGCTGAGTTTATCAATAGTTTAATCTTTCTAAATAATAACTATACCTACGTTATTGAGGTCCTAGCAATGGTCTTGCCATTTTACGCATTAAACATGTTTGTGTTTGCCATAATGAATGGTTTTTCTAAGTATAAGATACTGTTAATTATAAATATTATTGGGCAAATTGTTGGGCTTTTAATAACAATACTTTTAATTAAACAAGAAAATATAGATGGTGCTTTAATCGCAGTAATAATAACTCCTGCTATAAATTTGTTAATCTCTGTTGTTGGTGTTGCTTTTAGAAAAAATTTGATGCACCATATAAAAGTGACTAGCATTAATTTATCAGTACTTAAAAACCTAAGCCCTTACATGATAATGGCATTGGTTTCTTCAATTGCTCTACCTATTGTTTTTATAATTATAAGAAACTATATAATTTCAGAAATCGGGATTAAAGAGGCTGGATATTGGACTGCAATTACAAGAGTGTCAGATTACTACTTGATGTTTGTAAATGCGTTAATGGCACTTTATATTTTACCTCGTTTTACAGAAATCAATTCGCGTAAAGAGTTTAGACAAGAAGTATTTAGTTTTTATAAAACTATTATGCCAGTCTTTGCAATTTTATTAGGTATTATATATTTGAGTAGGTCATTATTGGTAACGTTTTTATTTACAGAAGAATTTAGACCGATTGAAGATTTATTTGCCTACCAAATTTTAGGAGACTTTATGCGTGTATTATCAATGGTTATAGCTTACAAATTCTTAGCTAATAAAATGTTTATTCATTTTATTATTCTAGAAGTATTTCTATTTGTTATTATGTATATAAGTAGTATATATTTTATTGATATTTTTGGTTTAGAAGGCGCAGTAATGGGCCATTGCTTAAGTTATTTTATGCACTTTGGAATTACATTATTAATTTTTGGAAGTTCCCTTTTTGGTGTTATTAATGAAGATGATACAGATACTTTTTAATTAATATAACGTGAAACTCCCTAAATTTCTTGGCGATAATATTGTACTTAAGATAACATCGCTTAATGCAGTTGTAATTACCATTAGGCTTATTGTTTCTGTTTTCATTCAACGTCTTTTAGCTATTACAGTAGGAGAAGCTGGTATTGCTAACATTGGCCAACTTAGAAATGTTATGGTAATGCTTACCAGTACATCTACACTAGGTACTTTTAGCGGCGTAGTTAAATATATAGCGGAGCATAAAGAGAATAAACCTGAATTGAAAAAACTATTTTCAACAGTTACATTGTTCATAATTGTAGGTTCTTTACTTTCGGCAACTATTCTGTTCTTTGGCTCAAGTTACTTTTCAAACTATCTTTTTAACTCCTTAGATTTTATATATGCTTTTAAGCTATTAGCAGTAATTGTTCCTTTTATAGCTGTAAATAGAGTAGTCAATGGTGTTGTCAGTGGTTTGTCGGAATATAAAAAGTATGCTAAGATTGAGCTTATAAGTTACCTCTTAGCAACTTTAGCAATCCTTATAGGTTTGTATACTTCAGAAATAAAAGGTGTTATTATTGCTATAGCTATTGCACCACTTATTCAACTTATTGTTTTGGGTTTTGTATTTGGTAAGACCTTAAGAGATTATTTTGATTATAAAAATATAAAGCTAAGTCTTGGCTATAAGAACAAACTTTTGGCATTTACTTTAATGTCTTTTATATCAGCATTTTTATTAAATTATGTTGAAATTTACATCAGAACTTTGCTAACGGACGAAATAAACATTAATGAAGCTGGTTATTGGACTGCAATTACATTTATTTCTAAAAACTATATGGTTTTTGCTACAGGTTTATTTACACTTTATGTAATACCAAAATTCGCTAATATTCATAGTGAAGTTGATTTTAAAGGTGAAGTACTAAATATTTATAAAACTATTTTGCCAATTTTTGGCTTAGGTATGCTTTTAGTTTATTTGCTGAGAGATCTAATTATAGAAATAATATACCCAGACTTTGTAGGGATGGAGCCATTATTTAAGTGGCAATTAATAGGAGATTTTATAAGGCTTTGTGCTTTAGTGTTGGCGCATCAGTTTCTTGCGAAACGACTAGTTAAAAGTTTTGTGATTACAGAAATTGTCTCTTTAGTCCTATTTTTTGTGCTATCTAAATATTTCGTTGGGATATACGGAACAGAAGGTGTGGTAATAGCTCATTTAGTGCGTTATGTTATTTATTTTATTGTAGTGCTTTTTGTAATTAGAGACTACTATAAAAATAGAATTACTACGGCTTAATTTTTTTTCCAGACGTCTAGATAATGTTTTGCACAATCTATGTAATTGTGATGCTTTTCAATAAATGCCCTAGCGTTCACAGAAATATTACTAATTTTTTTTGGGTTTTCAATAAGCCACTCTAGTTTTTCGGCGATTGATTTAGCATTGGGTAATGCATTAATTGCTATAGAGTCTTCTTCGATCTGATAATGATTTAGCCATTCTGTTTCTGCACCAGTAAAGACAACTTTACCTTTTGCCATGGCCTCTAAAGCATTGTAACCTTGATCATAAGCATATATCTGGTCTAATAGTATATGCGCAGAATCGTAAGCGTTAATATATTCCCTATATGGAAGACTTCTAACGGTTAAAATTTCTATTTTATCTGAGTATTTCTTATTTATAATAGCTAAGGCATCTTCAAAAATATCATTACCTTTTTTATAGTAGTTGTTATTATTTATACCATGAAAAATAATAATCTTATTACTTTGTTTTAAACTTTTAAATTTTAATAAATCAATATTAATAGGGTTAGGTATTAACCCTAAATACTTTGGGTTATTTCTAAGAGGTAAGTGGTAATCAATGTCTGAGGCAATAACACCAGTAATATTTTTATAAATATGATTGTGAAGTGCTATAAAATCGGGTTGTAAAAACTTTAATCCATAGCTCGTCATAGACTGATGTTTGCCATTTTTATAAGGCGTAAGTATAGAGTATTTTAGGTTATTATTATAGGCGTATTTTACACTTATATGATCAGTTCCACAAGACAATAGAAACAACTTTTTATTCCAACTATGTATGAGGTTGAAAATATCTTTTTCAACCTTTGCGGTACAACCAAAAGGTCCTTCGTTAATAAATTGCACAATATCATAATTACTAAGCTTAGGTTTCAGTTCTTTAATTCTTTTCTTTACATGTTGAGATTCTAGATCGAAACCAGTGATTTTATATAACGTATTTTTAATGAGTTTTTTTAACCCTTTTTGAAAACGTTTATGTATTGGTATATCTACAGTGTAATTTTTAAAGCCGTCCTTAGAAGCTACTATCGTAACGTCGTGGTTTAAGTGAGTTAATCCTTCTTTTAAAGAATTATGAAGTCTACTATATTCACCAACCAATAAAATTTTCATTTATATCGTTACATTTGTTTCAAAGATAATTGTAAATGAATAAACCCACCACTAAAAAGATATGTATTGTTGTTTCTTCTCTTGGTGGTGGCGGAGCAGAAAAGTCTTCGGCTATTTTGTCCGAGTTATTATTTGATATGGGTTTTGATATTCATATTGTTTCGGTACTAGATCAAATAGACTATCCTTATAGAGGAAAGTTACTTAATCTCGGTAAATTAAAATCGGCGGATGATTCTACATTAGGAAGATTTAAGAGATTAAAAGTGTTTAGAAATTATCTAAGACAGCATAACTTCGATTTTGTTATAGATAATAGAACACGTGTTGGTTTATTAAAAGAACTAGTGATTTCCAAGTGGGTTTATAAGCCTAAGGATACACTGTATTGTGTTCGTAGTTATAAGACGGATAATTATATAAACTCAAATCGATTTTTTGCAAGATTTTTATATGGTTCTGCTAATAAAATTATTACTGTGTCAAATGGTATTTTAGACAAATTAAAAACTGAATATGGTTTTAATAACTTAAAGGTTATATATAATCCTATTGATACAGTTAATGAAACTCATTTAGATAAAGACAAAAAGGAAGAGCAGTATATTTTATTTTATGGAAGATTAAATGATAGTGTTAAAAATATCTCTTTGTTATTAGATGGATATTCTAAATCGAAACTCTCGCAGTTAAATGTTAAATTGAAAATAATCGGGAATGGAGTTGATGAAGAATTCTTAAAGAAAAAAGCAAAAAACTTTAAAAGTCACGTTGAATTTTTAGATTTTCAACCTGATCCAATTCCGTATGTAAAAGCAGCGCAATTTACAGTTTTAACGAGTAAGTACGAAGGGTTTCCGAGAGTTCTAATAGAATCATTAGCTGCAGGAACACCTGTTGTTTCTGTTGATTGTAAATCTGGACCAGATGAAATTATTGAAAATGAGTATAACGGTTTATTGGTAGAAAATAATAATTCAGAAGCTTTAGCTAATGCAATGAATAGAATGTTTGACGATAAAGATTTATTTTTACAATGCGAGGCTAACGCAAAAAGAAGTGTTGAGAAGTTTTCTCGAACTGCTATTGGCTCGGTTTGGAAATCTATTTTAAATTAAATTCATGACAACGATACGAGACACTAAATTAATTGAAATACCAAAAGTACACGATGAGCGTGGTTCTTTAGCTGTTGTAGAAAAAGAGGTAATCCCATTCTCAATTAAAAGGGTATATTATCTATACGATGTGCCGAGTGATAGTTATCGCGGTGGTCATGCTCATAAAGAACAAGAGTCGATAATTATAGCATTAAGTGGTAGTTTTGAGGTTATAATTGATGATGGAAAATCTAGTAAACGTATAATGTTAAACAAACCGACACAAGGCTTGTATATTCCAACACATATTTGGCGAGAGATAGATAACTTCTCATCAGGAGCAGTTTGTTTAGTATTAGCGTCTACCACTTACGATGAATCTGAGTATGTTAGGAATTATAAAGAATTTAAAACTCAGTTTGTAGAATAATAAAGTTTTTCTCCTTTTAAGGATTTAATTTTCAACAGTAGTTTTATTAGCCATTTTGGGCTATTTATTAAAACTTTCTGTTTGTTATTTAATGAGTTTAGTTTTATGTGAGATTTGTAAAATTTAAAACTGTCTTTGTCATTTTGGAGTTTGCTTAAAATAGCCATGGAGTACCTATTTCGATCTAGAAAAGTCTTAACCAAATTATCTTGGTCTTCTTCTTCAAAATACTTGTCGAACTTTGGTTTTTTATCTAATTTAAAAGTTGTGTTAGACAAACTTTCATTATTGTAATTATAGAGTACAAGTTCTCTGTTTATAAAAACGACTTCATAAAATAACCCAAACCTAATCCACATATCTGTATCCTGACCTGAAACTATCGTTGTGTCAAAATAACCTGTTTTATCTAAGACAGATTTATGGAATACTATGCTAGAACTTGTTAGTATAGTATATTTTTGACTAGCCTTAAAATAATTATAGATTGCGTACAGTTCTTTTTGTTTGAAACTATAATTTACAGGTACTGTTTTATGCTTGTATTTTTGAGCAATTGCAACAGAGAAAATGTATGCGTCTGGAAACTTTATAATAGCATTATAAACGGCATTTAAATAATCAGAATGCCAAATATCATCACCATCCAATAATGCTATGTATTGATATTTTGCTTCCTCAATCCCTGTATTTCTAGCTTTTGATGCACCTTGGTTTTTAGTTGAGATTAATCTCAAACGATTATCATTAAAACTATTAATTATTTCAGCACTTTCATCAGTAGATCCATCATTAATAATAATGACTTCGAAGTCTTTAAACGATTGAGCTAAAACAGAGGCTATAGTGCTTCTAATAAAAGCTGCTTTGTTATATACAGTAATAACAACCGAAAAAAATGGTGATTGTGATATCATTTGATGTTGCAAAAGTAGCCTAACTTATAAAAATCAAATAATATAAGAGACGGTTTTGAAGAATTAAAGTTTTTAAATAGCAGAGGTTTACTCAATTTAAAAATTGTAGCTACTAAATAGTCTAAGTGTAGCGATTTTAATTTTCTGTGTAATTTAATAATTTTATTATCATCTACAAGAGGCTTATGAGATAAAACTAATGTCTTTAAATTTAATAATCCACTTTCTGTTTTTTTTATAAAAGTGGTTGCATTTTCTTGCCCATCGTGTATTACTGGGTTATTTATAAAATGCAGTTTTATTGAATTTGTTTTAAGGTTTTTAAAGAATATTAAATCCTCGTATCCATAACTTTTTAAGTCCTCATTAAATGGATGGGATTCTATGTGCGATTTCTTTATTAGAAAATTAGCAGAACTAAGTACATCTTTATTTGTATTTGCTTCTCGTTTCTTTGTGTAAAGCCACCTTAATATAAATGGTTTTTGTGGTTTATTTTCTTTTTCAATCATTCCACCAATAACTACAGGTTTATCTAGTTCTTCTAAATAACTAGTTAAAAAAGTATTTAATTTAGGGAATGTACCAGAGTCAATAAAAAGTAAATTGTCGTAAATAGCCTTTTTGGCTAGTAAATTTCTGATAGAACTTCTTCCAATATTCTGTTTTAAACAAATAAGTTTAGTATAACTAAGCGCATGTATTTGGTCTGCATTGTAATGTTTCTCGGTAGATGCATCATCAATTACAATAATCTCAAAATTAATATTACATTCAACTGCTTGTTTGTGTACCTCTTCAAGTAAAGGAAGTACATTATAATTATAAACAGGTATGAGTATAGATAGCATAATTGTTGATGCAAATATAAATATTGCAAAAAGGTCTAACCTTTGCGCTGTACCACTTCAAAAACTTTATTCTCATCACACTTCAATGTTTTACTAGGATATTTAAGAAGTAAAGCATAATCATGTGTTGCCATTAAGATGGTATTGCCATTTTTATTAATGTCTTGCAATACTTCCATAACTTCAATGCTAGTTTGTGGATCTAAATTACCAGTAGGCTCATCGGCTAATATTAATTCTGGGTCATTTAGTAAGGCACGAGCAATAGCAATACGCTGTTGTTCGCCGCCAGAAAGTTCATGCGGATATTTAAACCCTTTAGTTTTCATAGCTACTTTGTCTAAAACAGCCTCAATACGCTCTTTTATCTTTTCTTTTTCTTTCCAACCTGTTGCCTTTAGCACAAACTCTAAGTTGCCATTTATAGTTCTATCTGGTAATAATTTAAAATCTTGAAATACAATACCCAGTTTTCTGCGCAAAAACGGAATATCACTTTCTTTCATAGTTCGAAGGTTAAAATCTACAACACTGCCTTCACCTTCATTTAATTCTAAGTCCCCATAAAGGGTTTTCATAAAACTACTTTTACCACTACCAGTTTTACCAATGAGATAGACAAAATCGCCCTTTTCCATTTCAAAATTGACATTAGAAAGCACCATACTTTCCCCTTGGTATATTGTTGCATCTTTGAGTTGTAAAACCGTTTCAGACATATTATGGCTTAAAATTTGATTACTGTAAATGTATTATTAATAAAATCAATTATCAAGTTAACTAAGAATAGATTAACGCGTAAGAAGGCCTTTTTACCTATAACGATTTTAACATTTAATAAGTCAGTTTATAATTATACAGAATTTCTATCGTTATAGGTTTTGTATTAATTTATATTTGAATATCAATAAATAATAATCAAAAAACGAAACTAATGCTACTTTTAAAAAGACAATTAATCATCGTTTTTCTTACCTTTTCATTACTAGGTTTTGCTCAGAAATCAGCAGTTTACACTAGTGATTTAAAAGACTACCAGAAAGCATTAACCTTATATAATAATAAGCAATATAAAGCTGCACAGTCTTTATTTGACGATATAAAATACAACACGGATGATGTGGTGTTAAAATCAGATTGTTCATATTACATTGCCAACTGTGCTGTTAGACTAAATCAGAATAACGCTGACGATTTAATTGAAGAATTCGTTGAAGAATATCCAACTAGTACAAAACGTAATACGGCTTTCTTAGATGTTGCTGACTATTATTTTGAAAACTCTAAATATTCCTATGCACGTAAATGGTACCAAAAGGTCGATGAGTTGAGTATTGCGCGTTCTGAGCGTGATCGTTATAACTTTAATTATGGTTATAGCCTGTATTCTACTAGCAGTAAAACACAAGCTACAAAATATTTAAATCGAGTTATTAATTCTAAAGAGTATGGTTCGCAGGCTAAATATTATATAGGCTATATGGCTTATGAAGGAGATGACTATGATACAGCAAATGAATATTTTGACCAAGTCAGTGACAATGAAAAGTATAAAGAGAAACTCTCATACTATCAGGCAGATTTAAATTTTAAATTAGGAAAGTTTGAAAAAGCGATAGAGTTGGCATCAGAACAACTGCCAAAAAGTAATGCGAGAGATAAGTCTGAGTTATCAAAAATTATTGGTGAAAGTTATTTTAATCTCGAAAAATATACTGAAGCAATTCCGTATTTAAAAGACTATAAAGGTAAAGCTGGTAAATGGAATAATATTGACTATTACCAACTAGGTTATGCATTTTACAAGCAAAACGATTTTGAAAAGGCAATTTCAGAATTTAATAAAATTATAGATGCAGATAATCCTGTAGCACAAAATGCATATTATCATTTAGGTGAAAGTTATATAAACCTCGAAAAGAAACAGGAGGCACTAAATGCATTTAGAAATGCATCTGAAATGGACTACGATTTAAAAATTCAAGAAGATGCGTGGTTAAACTACGCTAAGATTAGTTATGAGATAGGTAACCCTTACCAATCGGTACCTCAAGTATTAGCAGGTTATTTAGATAAATACCCAGAGACGTCTTATAAAGAAGAAATTGAAACACTTTTAATAGATTCTTACATCACATCAAAAAACTATAAAGAAGCATTAGTACTTCTTAAAGGAAAAAATAGTTTTGAGAATAAAGTGGCATATCAAAAAGTTGCTTTTTTTAGAGGTATTGAATTATATAATGAAACAAGATATAGTGAAGCTTTAGAATTGTTTACTAATTCATTAAAAGAGCCGCGCGATCCTATTTTTGTAACTAAGGCGACGTTTTGGAAATCTGAAACAGAATATAATCTCACTAATTATAACGATGCATTAATTGGTTTTAAGCAATTTGCTGGTATGTCTGAAGCTTCTAGTTTACCAGAGAATGATAATTTAGATTATAATCTTGCATATACATATTTTAAGCTAAAGGATTACAACAACGCTTCTAAGTATTTTAAGAATTTTATAGATAAAAATGCAAGCGATCGCGTACGAAGAAATGATGCTTATCTGAGGTTAGCCGATGGTTATTTTGTTTCTAGTAACTATCAAAATGCTATAAATGCTTATGATAAGGCAATTCAAATTAATGAAATTGAAACAGATTATGCGTCTTTTCAAAAAGCAATGAGTCATGGGTATTTGGGTAAAAGTTCAACAAAAATTTCAGAGTTAAAAACGTTTATAGAAGGTTACCCTAAATCAGCATTAAGAGATGATGCCATGTATGAGTTGGCTAATTCTTATGTAAAGTCTAGCAATACAGATAAAGCTATGCAAATGTATGACCGATTAAATTCTGAATACAGAAGAAGTGCATTTACTTCTAAAGCATTATTGAGACAAGGGTTAGTGTACTATAACGGAAATGATAACGAGCGCGCTTTAACGAAGTTTAAAAAAGTGGCAAAAGATTTTCCTGGTTCTGGTGAAGCAGTGCAAGCTGTGTCAACAGCACGTTTAATCTACATAGATTTGGGACAGGTAGATGAATATGCACGTTGGGTAAAATCTTTAGATTATGTTGAGGTAACTGATGTTGAATTGGATAATACAATGTATGAAGCAGCTGAAAAACCTTATTTAGATAATGATACAGATAAGGCGATTCGTCAGTTTAATAAATACTTAAATCAATTTCCAAATGGTATCCATGCTTTAAAGTCGCATTTTTACTTAGCACAATTGTACTACAAAAAAGATTTGTTTGAAAATGCACGACCACATTACAAATATGTTGTTGAAGCTTCTAAAAGCGAATATACTGAGCAGGCTACGGTAAGACTTTGCGAAATTTACCTTAATAACGCAGATTGGTCAAAAGCGATCCCAGTATTACAAACGCTAGAAGCCGATGCAGATTATCCACAGAATGTATTATATGCACAATCTAATTTAATGAATGCTTACTATCAAACAGATGATTATGGTAAGGCTGAAACATATGCAGAAAAAGTATTACGTAACAAAAACTTAGACAATAAAGTAAAGAGTGATGCTAAAATTATTATAGCGCGTTCAGCCATAAAAACAGGTAATGAAGATAAAGCAAAGGGAGCTTACGCAGATGTGGAAAAAATTGCTACTGGCAGTGTGGCTGCAGAAGCTTTATTTTATAATGGTTATTTTAAAAATAAGGAAGGAAAGTATGAAGCTTCTAATACTACAATTCAAAAATTAGCTAAAGATTATAGTAGTTATAAGTATTATAGTGCAAAAGGTCTGGTTGTAATGGCCAAGAATTTCTATGCATTAGGAGATGCGTTTCAAGCAACCTATATTTTAGAGAGTGTTATTTCTAATTTCCCAGATTTTGACGATGTTGTGCAAGAAGCTAGAATAGAATTAAATAAAATAAAAGCTGAAGAGGCTAAAACAAATTCATCAATCGAAACAGACGATAACTAAAATCTCTTTGAAAAAATAGATCTTATAATTATCAACGCAATGTTCAATCAAACACGTAAATATGAAAATTAGATATATATATTTAATGATTTTCTCCTTAAGCTTAACTTTAAGTTTTGCCCAAGAACGGACAAAAGACACTATCGATGATCAGGTCGTTAATGTGGTAAAACCATACACACCTACAATTTCTGATGCCTTTAAGATTAAGGATACTCCGATATTAAATGACTCTAATACGATAAAGAAGAAGCAAGTAAAATATAATATATTTTCTATTCCGGTGGCTTCAACATTTACACCAGCAAAAGGCAAGGCTGCAAATGTGGACAAAGCAAAGTTTGTGAAATTATATGACAATTATGCATCATTAGGTGTAGGTACTTACACCACTATTTTAGGCGAAATATACCTCAATCACGAATTAAGTAATACAGAGAATGTAGGTGGTTATTTTAGTCATCATTCATCTCAAGGTGGTATAGAAGGGTTGCTGTTAGATGATAATTTTTCTAAGACAGGTTTAAATGCACACTACTCTCAAAAGTTAAGAGATTTTGCATGGAAAATTGATGCAGGATTTGATTTGTTAACCTTTAACTGGTATGGTTTACCGCAAAATTTCTTTGGTCAGACAGAAGCAAATGTAATTGACCCAAGCCATTCATTTAACAGTTTTAATGTTGGAGGTAAATTAAAGTTTGATGATGCTATTATAAACGATGGTAGCGTACGTTTTAGACGTTTTGGAGATAATCAAGATTCGGGCGAAAATAGATTTATTGCTAAAACAAGTTTTGATATACCAGTCCAAGGTGAAGAAATTAATACCGAATTTTATATTGATTATATAGGTGGTAGTTTTGATAGTGATTATAATGGAACTGCCGAAATTAACTATGGTAATGTAACATTTGGTTTATCACCATCATATCAGCTTAAACAAGATGACTTAACGGTTAATTTGGGTGTGAGATTAGTTTACCTAAATGATACAGAGTTTAATGATAATAAATTCTTTATCTACCCGAATATTGAAGCTAGTTACCGTTTAGTTGATGAGATTTTAATTGCTTATGGTGGAGTAAAAGGGGAGTTACAACAAAATTCATATTATGATTTTGCTAACGAGAATCCATTTGTATCACCAACCTTATTTATTGCTCCAACTGATCAGCGTTATAATGGCTTTATTGGATTAAAAGGTAAACTGTCTAACAATGTAAGTTATAACGTTAAAGGAAATTATTTTTCTGAAGAGGGAAAAGCATTGTATAAAGCTAATGACGCTCAAACTTTTGCAACCCAAGATTATCAATTTGGTAATTCATTTGGTGTCGTTTACGATGATGTCACTACATTTTCTGTGGCAGGTGAATTAAATATTGATGTGAATAGAAACTTTACCTTAGGTCTTAAGGGTGAATATTTTAATTACACAACAGACACCCAAGCTGAAGCATGGAACTTGCCAGATGTTACAGGTTCTATATTTATGGATGTTCAGATTTCAGAAAAATGGTATGCTGGTGCTAGTGCTTTTTATGTTGGCGAAAGAAAAGATCAACAATTGTTAGTTGGCGCATTGGTATTCCCAGACCCATCACCAATAACTTTAGAAAGCTATTTTGATGCCAATGCACATTTAGGCTATAAAATTAATGATCAACTTTCTGTATTTGCCAAAGTGAATAATATGTTGAACCAAGACTATGAACGTTACTTAAATTTCCCGGTACAAGGCATTCAGGCAATAGCAGGTGCTACTTATCAGTTTGATTTTTAATTTGAACGGTTAATTTTGCTAAATAATCATAGTGTTCACCATCTGCAATTTTCTCACAGCTCAAACCAACAGAGATACAAGCTGTTTGTAGAGTTGTAAAATCTAAGTACAACCACATCATTGGATTTTCTTTTTCTCCTTTATAAGAAATAAAATAATCCAATTCTCCAAAATAACGTTCAGAGTAATATGTGTCGTACATGTAAGAAATATCAGATGAGTCAATTAGAATTTGTCCGTTAGGTTTTAAAAGTGATTTTAAATGCTTCAAGTACTTTGCAACCTGAGATAATTCTTCAAAGATTCCTGTGCCATTCATTAATAACAAAATGCTATCAAATGTGTCGGTTTCTTCTAAAAGGGGTTTTAATTCAGCATTACTAACACCGCGTTTTTTAGCCACTTCAATAGCGCCGTTAGAACTATCAATCGCTTTTACGTTATAACCTTTATTTTGCAACCACAAAGCATGGTTACCAGATCCACAACCAACATCTAAAATATTACCCTTACAAAGTTGCAGCGCTTTCTGCTCGAGTTTTGGCATTTCAGAATAGTCTCTAAACAAATAAGGTAGTGGTAATTCATCATTATCCGAAATGTTGGTAGACGTGATAAGGTCTTCCGTGTAATTTCCGTTTTGGTAATCTAATAAGGCTTTTCCTAAGAGGTCTTTCATATTTATTTTAATTCCTTATCTATAGCTTCTATTAATTCATTACAACTTTCAGTGAATAAATTTACTAGCCGTTTTCTCGTTTTACTACTAGATTTATAAAATTTTGCTTTTCTATAAAAACCAGTATAGATTTTAGAATTGACATTATGAATCCAATTGGTATCAATACCCTTAAGATTTATTGGTTTTTCCCGTAATCTATCGATCAGTAAATCTAATGAGGATATATCTTTATTGTTCCTAATATCTTGTCCATTTCTATTAATCTCTAAAAAGGCACTCTCAAATCGCTTTAAAAGGATATAATGGTCATCTATTTGACTTCTTAGAATTTTATTATTAAGTGAATAAAAACTTCCATTATTTAGCATTTCATTATAGGTGCTATTTGTAACTTGGAAGGTCATCCATGTTGTACCTAATAGAGAATCTATGGTTTTAAATTGATATATTGATGAGTAATTTTTTAATAAGTTAATACCTTTAGTATTATCTCTTTCTATAGATGTGTAAATAGAATCTATAACCTTTAATTGGTCTATATTGTTTATCAACTCATCTTTTAGATTACTTAAGTAATTTAATTCTTGTTTGTCGCTTAGCCTATTTTGGTTCCAGCTGTTTATTCCTAATGCTATCAAAATACCAATAACCACTAATACAACTTCACCAATGGCGTATTTAAAATACTTACTGGTTTTACTATTGGCAATAAGGTCTTTACGAATTTTACGAAAAAATTTGAACATAATGAGTTAGTTGATAGCTTATTATCAAATATAAATAAAAATGAAATCTTTGTTTATGCTGAACTTGATTTGACTTATCTTATTAACTAACTTTACGATATGCAAAACCAAATCGATAATCTGCCGAAGTTAGCCAAAGATAAGCACAAGGAAAATAAAGCCTTTTTCACAAAACTTAAGAAGAGGCCACCAAAGAAATTAGATTATATGATGCAAGAGTTGCATGAAGAGGAATTTAAACAAACAAATTGTTTAGATTGCGCTAATTGTTGCAAAACCACAGGACCTTTGTTTACTGATAAGGATATTCAAAGGATTTCTAAGAGTTTTAAGATGAAAGAACAGCAATTTATTAGTACCTATTTGCGATTAGATGAAGAAAATGATTATGTTCTACAATCCGTGCCATGTACGTTTTTAGGTGCAGATAATTATTGCTCTATTTATGAGGTTAGACCAAAGGCATGCAGAGAGTTTCCGCATACAGATCGTAAGAAATTCCAGCAAATTTCTAACCTAACTTTAAAGAACGTTTCAATTTGCCCTGCCGCTTATAATATCGTAGAAGAAATGAAAAAACAAATTCAATTGTAATTATATTAATTTCGGAATAATTTTTGATGCACAAAGTAAAAAATTAAGTATGAAAAAACTTTATATACAATCACTACTTATCTTATTTACAGTTAATGCTTCATTTGCTCAGCAATGGATGACTGACCTTAAAATTGCACAAAGTTTAGCGCAAGTACAGAATAAAATGGTACTTATGGTGTGGGAGGAGACGACGCAATACGAATATCCTGTTTTAGTTAATGACGATAGTGGTCGTACAATTCTAATAACCAATTTGTTTGATGACCAAAACGTAAGCCCTTTAATATGGAAACATTTTGTACCAGTTATAGTTAATGAAAATAAGTATGCTGATTTGTATGAAGAAATTAGAGGGAAGCGAAAGCAAACCTACATAGATAAGTTTAATGATGATTCTATAAAAATAATGGACGTAAATGGTAACATTATTAATGTTAATTATTATACTGAAGAGTTTCAAAATATTTCAAGAATTATAGAGAGTTATTCAATAAACACGAGGATAATTGAAAATGAAATAGAAGGTTATAAAAAAGAAAAGACGTTCTATACTTCTTATTATTTAGCCGCTAAATATTTAGATATGGCCTTATATGTAAATAAAAATGTAAGACCTAATATTATGGCTTTATCAGATATTTATCTTAACGAAGCTATTTCTTTTTTAGAAGGACAAAAACCGGCTGATAGGGTGATTTTAAAACAACGTTGTGATCTATTAAAAATTCAACAAGCTCTAATTTTAAAAAGGTCTAGAAAGGCCTTAAGACAATTGAAAAAAATAAAGGCGGAAGCTATAGAAAAAAGTAATTTGCCTTTTATCTCATTTCTTTATTTTACAGCTTACATTAGTTTAAATGAACCTGAGAATGCAGAATTATGGAAATCTAATATTTCTTCAGTAAATTTGAAAAAAGCATGGTTTATTATTAATCTTAACAAATAGTTTATTGGAAACCTTTATTAATTATTTTGAGACCATTCCATCCTCACATAGAAGTCTGATTTTAGTAGGTGGACTAACTTTTTTTTGGTTGTTAGAAGGTGGATTACCCTTATTTAAATTTAACTACAACAAACTTAGCCATGCGTTGCCAAATTTGTTCTTTACATTAACCACCATAATTATAAATTTTACTCTTGCCTTTTTATTACTTGGTGTTGCGGACTGGGTAAAAGCAAATGATTTTGGCATTATTAATTGGTTGCCAGAAATATCACTTTGGTTATACGCGTTATTAGGAGTGTTATTTTTAGATTTTTTTGGAGCTTATTTGGCACACTTTGTAGAGCATAAAGTAAAACCATTGTGGATGGTGCATTTAGTGCATCATACAGACCATAAAGTAGATACAACAACCGCTAATCGTCATCACCCTATAGAGAGCGTTATTCGTTTCTCTTTTACATTATTAGGTGTTTTTGTAGTAGGTACACCAATTGCATTAGTAATGTTGTATCAGGCCATGTCATTAATTTTTACTCAGTTTACACATGCTAATATTAAATTACCTAAAAGTTTAGATAAAGCCTTGAGTTATTTTTTGGTATCACCAGATATGCACAAAATTCATCACCATTATAGATTACCATATACAGATTCTAATTATGGTAATATTTTTAGTGTTTGGGATAGATTATTTGGAACATACATGTATATGGAACGCGAAAAGTTAGTGTACGGAGTAGATGTTTTTCCAGATGAGAAAAAGAACAGTCATATTGGTGAGCTATTAAAACAACCGTTTCAAAATTACGAGAAGCCAACATTGTCTGCTGATGTTAAAGATTAGTAAATTTCTAATAGTAGTACTCTTTATGAGTTGTAATTCAGAAAAACAAATCGATATACAGGGTCATAGAGGCTGTCGTGGATTATTACCAGAAAATTCATTACAGGCTTTTGAGAAAGCAATCGATCTTGGTGTACATACTTTAGAATTGGATATCGCTATAACAAAAGACTATAAAGTTGTAATCTCACACGAGCCGTTTATGAATCCATTGATTTGTTATAATCCTAAAGGTGATGTGATTCCAGATTCTATGGGAATGCACTATAACTTATATCAAATGACACATGAAGAGATTAAAACATTTGACTGTGGTTCAAAATTTCATCCTACATACAATAATCAAAAAAAATTAAAAACATATAAGCCTCTATTGTCTGAGCTTTTTGAATTAGTTAACGCTAAAAACGCTGATGTAAAATTTAATATAGAAATTAAATCAAAACCTGAATATTATGGTATTTATACTCCTCAACCCATTAACTATGTAGAGATTGTGTTGGGTGAAATAGAGAAGTATGGTAAGTTTGATAAAGCTAATTTACAATCTTTTGATTTGGCAATACTTCAAGAGATTAAGAAGCAATCACCAAAGATGCCAGTGGCATTGTTAGTTGATGAAGATGAAAGTATAGAAGGAAAGCTCAATAAGCTAAATTACAAACCAGAAATTATAAGTCCCTATTATAAGTTACTTTCACGAGAATCTGTAAAGAACTATCAGTCTCAAGATTTTCAAATTATTCCATGGACAATTAATAATAAACTAGATATGCTACAAATGATTAATTGGCAAGTTGATGGTATAATTACGGATTATCCAGATCTTCTTCTAGAACTAATGAAAAAATAAGCTTTAGACCGTTAATCTTTTAAATTAAACATTTCTTCTAAAATATATGCATTTCATAGAGTTTTTAGTCTTCAAATGTCGAAACCAATTATGTTTGCTTCGGATTAATTAATGACTTATTGACAAACACCGCTTTGTATAACTATTTAGTCATGGTCTTTTGAAAAATGTAATCCGTATTTGTCTTGTCGTTATCCTTATTTTTTTACTAAGTTTTACTTTAAAGGCTCAAGAGCGTTTTGCTAAACTAGAGAAGAATGTAAATATTCAAGCTAAAGGTTTAATTCATAAATTAAATGCAACTAAAGACACCTTAATTCTTCAAAGCGATAAAAAAATAAACTATCTATATTCTATTAATAAAGATTATGGTCGAGATTTTGATTTTTATGTGGATACTACATACTATAGATTACCTTTAAATAAACTTCCAAAAGGAAAACATGTACTAGTCGCTGTACAATCTCCGATGCGAATCGTGTTTGTTGTTCGCATTTTAAAAGAAATCCCGAAGCAACAATCAAAAGACCTTTTAGCCGAAGAAATAATAACTACAGAACCAAAACGCATTGTGGTTTCAAATAAAGACTAGTTTAATCGTAGATTAAATAGTTTTGCCTAATTTCTTTGTAAGCTTCCAAATCATCTTGCCATGTTGCTCTAATTTCAGATTCAGACATACCTGACTCTATTTGCTTTTGTAAGGTCTCCGTGCCAGCATGCGTTGTAAAATTTTTAGTGTTAAATACTTCCGACTTAATTTTAGCATTATTATAAGCGTCCATGATATATTTTAAAGTAAATTGTCTTTTTGCTTTTACCTCAGACAAGTCAACACCATAACACACTTTATCCTGATGCTTTGGATACTTTGAGCCAAAATTAGGAATCGGTGTATAACTAAATTGATAATGATTGTTATCTAAAAACGGTGAGCCATAACGTTGAAACTGAAATTCTGTACCTCTACCAGCATTGATATTTGTACCCTCAAATAAACCCAAACTAGGATATAATGTTATTGAAAGGTCGTTTGGTAAATTAGGAGAAGGTCGAATAGGTAAACTATAAAATGAGCTGTGCGAATAATTTTTATTTTCAATTATCGTAATTTCACATCGAACACCATTGGTAAGCCAAGCTTCACCATTTATCATTTTCGCATATTCTCCAATGGTCGTGCCGTGTACCAAAGGAATAGTATGCATACCCAAAAAACTACTATGTTTTTTTTCTAAAACAGGACCATCAATATAATTACCATTAGGATTTGGACGATCTAATATTAAAAGTGGAATATTATTTTCTGCGCAAGCCTCCATCACATAATGTAATGTAGAAATATAAGTATAGAAACGAACACCAACATCCTGAATATCAAAAATCATGATATCGATATCTTCTAATTGAACAGTGGTTGGTTTTTTATGTTTTCCGTGTAATGAGTAAATATTTAAACCTGTTTTTGTGTCTTTACCATCTTTTACTAATTCACCAGCATCAGCTTTACCTCTAAAACCATGTTCTGGTGAGAATACTTTTTTGATGTTAATATTTAACCCTAATAATGAATCTACTAAATGTTTACTTGACTGTATTTTGGTGTATGCTTGATTATTGTCATTAGCAAAATTCGGATTTGTTTTGAGTGTTAGATAGATTGAATCCTTAAATATTACTGATGTCTGATTCGCTACAATACCAACTTGTTTTCCCTTTAATAATGGCAAATACTTTTCCGTTTGGTTAGCACCAACAATGATAGCCTTGTCATCCTTAACTTGTTTACGTATCTCATTAGAAGACAACTCATCTGCCTTTTGTTTGTTGTCTTCCGTCTTCATCTGATTACCACAAGAAATAGCTACCAAGAGAAACAATAAAGCTGTATTTTTGAAGATATTAAAATGCATATTGAAGTTTGAATTTTGAGTTGTTTATAGCTAAACGCATTATTGGTAATAAAGCGTATAAAAGTAGTGTTTCGGCACCAATTATTAAAATTGGTATTGCTGCTATTGCTATTGGTATTATAGTAATGCTCATTGCTATAGCAACAGGTTTAGGTTTACAACAAAAAATAAGAGATAAGGTTGTAGCTTTTAATGGACATATCGAGATTACAAACTATGATACTAATGCATCAGATGAATCTCAAGTGCCAATTACTTTAAACCAAGATTTTTATCCAGAATTTAATTCTGTAGAGGGCGTTAAGCATATTCAAGGAGTGGCATCAAAATTTGCTGTTATTAGGACAGAAACAGATTTTGAAGGAGTTGTAATTAAGGGTGTAGGATCAGATTATAATTGGGAGTATTTTAAAGAATTTTTAGTTGATGGAAGATTACCAGATTTTTCGCAAAAGCGTAATGAAGAGATTTTAATATCCAGTTATTTAGCAAATCGTTTAGGTTTTAAAGTTGGTGACAAATTTCAAACCTTATTTGGTGAGAATCTCGATAAGATGCCTCGTATAATCAATTATAAAATTGTAGGTATATATAGCTCTGGTTTTCAAGAATTAGATGAAAAATTTTGCTTGGCAGATTTACGCCACATCCAAAGACTAAATAAATGGGGAAAAGATGAGATAGGTAGTTTTGAAGTTTTTATAAATGATTTTTCAGAGCTTCAGACTATTAGTGAACATGTGTATTTAGAAACATCGTCAGATCTAAATGCAAGACCGGTAAATAGAAAGTATTACACAGTTTTTCAATGGATAAAGATTTTTGATTCTAATACAAGTATAATCATTGCTATTATGATAATTGTTGCGGGCATAAACATGATAACTGCTTTGTTGGTTCTTATATTAGAACGTACTAATATGATAGGTGTTTTAAAAGCATTAGGAAGTTCTAATTGGACCATTAGAAAAGTCTTTCTCTATAATGCATCATACCTCATTGGCTTAGGTTTGTTTTGGGGAAATTTAATAGGTTTAAGCTTGTTATTTGCTCAGAAGTATTTTAAGTTGTTTCCTTTAAATCCTGATACTTATTATGTTAGTGAAGCTCCTGTTTATATAAGCTTAGATTATATTTTAATTTTAAATATAGGGACATTTGTCGCTTGTCTTTTAATGCTTTTAATCCCATCTATTATTATTTCTAAGATTTCTCCGGTTAAAGCTATACGGTTTGATTAATACTAAGTTTGCGACAATCTTAGAATAAACATATTTTAACTTTCAAATCTTTTCAATTCACGTAAATTTGCAACGCAAAATTATATTATGGACTACGCAGAAAATATACTAGGAACTATTGGCAATACTCCAATGGTTAAAATGAATAAGTTAGTCGAAGGTTTACCTTGTTTGGTTCTAGCTAAGTATGAAACTTTTAATCCAGGTAATTCTGTTAAGGATCGTATGGCCTTAAAAATGATAGAAGATGCTGAAGCTGATGGACGTTTAAAGCCAGGAGGAACAATTATCGAAGGTACATCGGGTAATACGGGAATGGGGCTTGCGCTAGCCGCTATTGTAAAAGGTTATAAATGCATTTTTGTGATGGCAGATAAACAATCTAAGGAAAAGGTAGATATTATGCGTGCGGTAGGTGCGAAAGTAATTGTTTGCCCAACTGCCGTAGAACCTGACGACCCGAGAAGTTATTATTCTGTTTCTAAGCGTTTAGGGGAAGAAACCCCAAATTCATGGTATGTTAATCAATATGATAATCCAAGTAATTGTAAAGCTCATTTTGAAAGTACAGGGCCAGAAATTTGGAAACAGACCGATGGGAAAGTAACACACTTTGTTGTTGGAGTTGGTACAGGTGGTACCATATCTGGAGTGGGTAGTTATCTTAAAATGAAAAATCCAAATGTAAAAGTTTGGGGAGTAGATACTTATGGTTCTGTGTTTAAAAAATATCACGAAACAGGAGTTTTTGATGAGAATGAGATTTACCCTTATGTCACCGAAGGAATTGGTGAAGATATTCTGCCTGCTAATGTTAACTTTGGTGTAATAGATGGTTTTACCAAAGTAACAGATAAGGATGCTTGTGTTTATACACAGCGTTTAGCAAAGGAAGAAGGTATGTTTCTCGGTAATTCTGCGGGTTCTGCGATAAAAGGTGTATTGCAGCTAAAAGAACATTTTAAACCAGAGGATGTTGTTGTGGTTTTATTTCATGACCACGGAAGTCGTTATGTAGGTAAGATGTTTAATGACGATTGGATGCGTGATATGGGTTATATAGAATAATCAAATTTCTGTCAAAGCAGAAATCATATATAAATAAAAAATCCTGAGTATTCACTCAGGATTTTTCAATAGAATTAATATTTAATTAGCTTTTAAAGCAGTTTCTATAGCACTTTCGATATGATCGCCAATCATAGGGAACCCACCTACAATAGCATCTGCAATTTTACCGTCTTTACCGATAATTAAATTTGTGGGATAACCGCTAATACCAAAAGCCGATATAACATCTTTATCATCACTTATAACAGGATAATTTATAGGATATTTTTTTAAAAAATTTTCAACTTTAGGTTTTTGATTAAAAGTTATAGACGCAAATACGATATTCTCGTTATTCTTATATTTTTTATGAATTTTATTGAGTTCAGGAATCTCATTTATACAAGGTTTACAGGTAGTAAACCAAAAATTAAACACCAGGACTTTACCTTTTGTATTTTCTGATGTTATAGAATTACCATCCATATCCGTTAGACTAAATTCAGAAGCTTCCTTTCCAATCATGTCAGAGTTACTTATTTGATCCTTCATCATTTTTTGAATCATTTCTTTTTCTTGTTTTGTAGCTTTTCGCAATTGAATAAAAGAATTACCGCCATCATCAGTTTTCGAATCTATCATCCATTCTCCAGAAGACATTAATTTTGAAAATAAGTCTAGATCTATATTGTTTCCTTCTACATCTTTTATAATAGTAGTTTCATCAATCTTTATGCCTTGAGCCTCGGCAGTAAAGAGATTCATGCCAATAATTAGTGTGAGTAATAAAAGTATCTTTTTCATATCAAATAGTTGTTTAACAATGTGTGAATCAAAGATGAAATAAAAATCAGAAATATTCTATTTATTTAGGTTAACGAGTGTTAACTGTATGTAATTAGTACCGTTTTTTTTATCATACATCAATTTATCGCCTAAAAATCAATGTTTTAAGATAAAATCGCTTTATGTCTCATACAAAAACTTTATATTCGTTAAAATGCATATTTATACGTTAAAGTGTGTTTTGTCCAAATTGAAACCCTAACATAATGAAACTAGAACAATTTTCTCTTTTAGAGAATACTTGGCGGGAGGCTATTTCTCAAATAGAAATATCACCCAATATTATTCTCTTATTTGTTTCTCCATCCTTTGTACCAAAACACGTAATGGTTGCTGAGTTAATGAAAAAGTTCCCTGGTGCTACTATTATGGGCTGTTCTACGGCAGGTGAAATTTCAGACACTTTAGTTTCTGATAAATCTGTATCTCTTACAGCGATTCAATTAGAAAAAACTGAGCACAAATTAGTAAAAGTAGATATCAAGTCTATGGACGAAAGTTTTATGGCTGGCAAAAAATTAGCGAAGCAACTAAATTCTAATGATCTTAAACATATTTTAGTGTTTAGTGATGGGCTTAATGTTAACGGAGCTAATTTAGTATCAGGGTTAAAAAGTGTTCTACCCTCAACAAGTATTACAGGTGGTCTAGCTGGTGATTGCGCAAATTTTAATGAGACATTTGTTATATCTAATAGTTCAATTGCAGATAAAATTATAGTTGGTTTAGGTTTTTATGGAGACCAATTGAAAATTGGATACAGCTCAAAAGGTGGATGGGATAGTTTTGGAATAGACCGTTTGGTAACAAAATCTAAAAATAATGTATTGTTTGAGCTAGATGGACTACCAGCGTTGGAGTTATATAAATCTTTTTTGGGTGCTAAGGCTAAAAACTTACCGAGCTCAGGATTATTATTTCCATTAAGTATGCGTGTTAATGAGCACGATTCTCCAGTAGTTCGCACAATTTTAAGTGTAGATGAAAAGGAACAAAGTTTAACATTTGCAGGTAATATACCTGAAGGCTCACATGTTCGTCTTATGAAGGCAAATGTAGATCGTCTTATTAATGGAGCAAAAGATTCGGCAATAAACGCTTTTTCGACAACCAAGAAAAATGCAGAGTTAGCAATATTAATTAGCTGTGTCGGGAGACGATTAGTCCTTAAACAATTGGTAGAAGAAGAAGTTGAAGTTGTGAGAGAAACGATTGGTAAAAAAACTAAAATTACTGGTTTTTACTCTTATGGAGAGATTGCACCATTTGAGGAATTTTCGCCATGCGAACTGCACAATCAAACAATGACTATAACAACATTATCAGAAGTATAAACAACAAATGCACAGATTACTTAGGCGACAAATAGCTAAGGCAGGTTTTGATAAAAAAGACTTGGAAAAGTTTAAAAGCTTTTTTGATACTGTAGGCGGTACGTATGAAAGTTTTGACAATGATTTTAAGCATATAGAATTAATTCTTTCGGAGAGTTCAGCTGAATACTATAAATTAAATCAAACGTTAAAATCTCAGGTAGATAACGTAGAAAATGAGATAAACACCATAGTGAATACCATAGAAGGTGTCATCTTTAAGACAGACATGAAAGGTAACTTTAAATATCTAAATAAAGCCTGGGAAGATTTATTTGATATGCCTGTAGAGGAAGCTATTCATAAAAATTATAACGATTTACTTTTTGGTATTAACAAAAAGGAACAAGCACGGATAAATGCATTTTTAAAGTCAAAACAAACAGACTATAGTACACTTTTTAAATATTTTAAGCCATCTGGGCAAAAAATATGGGTTCAACTACGTTTAGTTCTTACTTATGACAAAGTTGGTAATGCAACTGGTACTATTGGCACAATGAGCGATGTTACACAACTTAAGGAAACGGAGATAGAATTAAATCATGCAAATAAAACAAAAGATGAATTTTTGTCAACCATGTCTCATGAAATTAGAACTCCTTTAAATGCGGTAATTGGTATGTCTGATATTTTGCTAATGGAGAAGTTTTTACCTGATCAATTAGAAAATCTTCAAGTATTAAAATATTCAAGCGAGCACTTGCTGGCATTGATAAATGATTTACTAGATTTTAACAAATATAAATCTCAAGAAATAAGGTTAACAGTAGATGATTTTAACATTTCTGAATTAGCACAAAATATTCAGTTACATTTTAGGCAAATAGCAGCTAGCAAAGGTTTAGAGTTTAATACAATAATTGATAGTGGTGTTCCTGAGATTTTAAAAGGCGATAGTCTAAAGCTCTCACAAGTTTTAAAGAATCTATTAAGTAATGCATTTAAGTTTACACATAGTGGTAGTGTTACTTTTAAAGTAGAGTTGTTAGAAGGTCATAAAAACTCTTCATTAATTAGGTTTAGTGTAATAGACACTGGTATAGGTGTATCATATAATAAACAAAAAGATATATTTAAAAGTTTTGTACAAGCTACCGATAATACATCAATGCTTTATGGAGGATCTGGTCTAGGATTATATATAAGTAAAGAATTATTGAAAATTCAAGAAAGTTACTTAAAGTTAGACAGTAAAAAAGGCGAAGGCTCAACATTTTGGTTTGATATTTTATTTGAGCATTCGGATTTAAAGCTGTTAGATACTCAGAGTTATATTTCTAAAACAGAACATATTGATTTAAAGGTTCTTGTGGCTGAGGATAATAGTCTTAATGCTTTATTGCTTAAAAAATTGTTTAAAAAGTGGAACATAGACTATGTTATTGCAAAAAATGGAGAAGAACTTTTAGAGAAATTTTCAGAGGATGATTTTAATCTTATTCTAATGGATTTACAAATGCCAATTTTAGATGGTTATGAGACTACTAGATGTATTAGAAAATTGAATGATAGCGGTAAATCAATGATTCCGATTATCGCACTTACCGCATTTTCAAAATCGGAAGTGAGCGATAAAATAAAACGTTATAAAATGAATGGTTATTTGAGTAAGCCATTTAAAGTTAATGAGCTCCATGCCCTTCTTAAGTTTTACAGTAATAAGAAACAGCAGGTAGTGTAATTTTATCAGAACAATTTTTATTATTTTCGATAAATGCAAGAAGACTTTCTTCATTATATCTGGAAACATAAAGCCTTTAAAGGTGCAGAGCTTAGAACTACAAAAGGTGAGATTATTATAGTAAAAAATCTTGGACATCATAATCATAATGCTGGTCCAGATTTTTTTAATTCACATTTACATATAGGCGGTCAATTATGGGCTGGCAATGTTGAAATCCATCTAAAATCATCAGACTGGTATGTTCATAATCATGAAAAGGATAAAGCTTATGATAGTGTAATTCTTCATGTCGTTTGGGAGTATGATACCGAAATTTTTAGAAAAGATAATTCTGAAATACCTACTTTAGAACTTCAGAGCTATGTAAATATTAAATTATTAAATAATTACAAAACCTTAATAGCATCGAAATCATGGATTAATTGTGAATCTGATTTTGGTAAAGTTGATGATTTTCTTCTTAATAATTGGTTAGAGCGCCTATTTATAGAGCGCTTAGAGCGAAAATCTAATGATATTTCAAAATTGCTAAAACACTCCAATAATGATTGGGAAGCTGTGTTATACAAAATGCTATTAAAAAATTTCGGACTAAAAATAAATGGAGAGCCATTTTTAAGTTTAGCAAATTCTGTTGATTATTCAATAATAAGAAAAATTCAGAGCGATGTTATAGAAATGGAGGCCTTATTGTTTGGACAAGCTAATTTATTAGAAGACGATGTGCAGGATAGATACTTTTTAAATTTAAAAGAGCGTTATCAATTTTTAAAACAAAAATTTGGATTAAGTAATGAAGGTGTATTGCCTTTGCATTTTTTTAGATTAAGACCTCCAAATTTTCCAACTGTGCGTTTATCTCAGTTTGCCAATCTTTACACATTAGAACATCAATTATTCTCAAAATTAATAAACCTCAGTAAGAAGGATGATTTTTATATCCTGTTTAAAAAAGGTGTAACAGATTTTTGGATGACCCATTATACATTCGCCAAAACATCTAAAATTTCAAAAAAGGAAATTACTAAATCATTTATAGATTTATTAATAATAAATACAATCATTCCTTTAAAATTCAGTTATGCCAAATCATTAGGTAAGCCTATAGATAAGGAGTTGTTTAATCTTATAAATGAGTTAAAACTCGAAAAAAACAGCATAATCTCTAAATTTTTAGATTTAAAATCGGTTGAAAAAACCGCTCTCAGTTCTCAAGCGCTATTGCAGTTAAAAAATCATTATTGTGATAAAAATAGATGCTTGCAATGTTCCGTTGGTAATAGTCTAATAGCTAAAAATTAAGTAACTTGCAGTCATGGATTTATTCTATGCTTTATTGCATTATTTTCAAAAAAGAGGGTATTACGTTTGTCAGCGAATAGCAGACCGTTTGGGCATTAGAGCCAAAATTGTAAGAACTTCATTTATGTATCTCACTTTTGTAACAGTTGGCTTTGGTTTTGCTGTTTATTTATTTTTAGCATTCTGGATGCGAATTAAAGATATTATATATACAAAACGTTCATCGGTTTTTGACCTTTAATATGAATAACCCATTAATAAGACTTTTTAGATCCAAGATTTATACGGCATTTGTAATGCTTATAGTCTTAATATGTTTTGGTATTATTGGGTATCGATATATCTCTGGTTTAAGTTGGATTGATGCTGTGTATATGACAGTCATAACGATTACGACAGTTGGCTTTGGAGAAGTGCAACCTCTTGGTGTTCCTGCAAAAATATTTACTATATTTTTAATTTTGGCAAGTGTTGTAATTGTCGGTTATGCAATTTCAATTATAACCGAATACATATTGAGTAGAAATAATTTTGAAGATATAAAACAACGTAAAATGGAGAAGAAGATTGATGCAATGTCCGAACATATTATAATCTGCGGATACGGACGAAACGGTAAACAAGCCGCTAAGAAATTACAAGATTATGACAAACCTTATGTCATTATAGAACGTAATAAAGAAATTATAGAAAGGTTACAAGAAGAAGATATTCCTTACGTATTTGGTAATGCTAATGAAGACGAAGTTTTGTTTGAGGCAGGTATAGAAAAGGCAAGTACTTTAATTTGTGCTTTACCTAGTGATGCAGATAATTTGTTCGTTGTATTGTCAGCTAGACAGATCAATAATAAAATGACCATAATTAGCAGAGCGTCACAAGAAACTTCTTATAATAAATTAAAATTGGCTGGTGCTAATAATGTTATCCTGCCAGATCGCATAGGCGGTGATCATATGGCATCTCTAGTTGTTATTCCAGATTTAGTAGAATTTATAGACAATTTGGGGATTGTAGGTGAGAGTAATATCAATGTTGAAGAAGTGAAAATAGAACAACTTTACAATGCCGAGCAAACAAAAACAATTAAAGATCTAGATCTTCGAAGAAAAACAGGATGTACTGTTATAGGTTTTAAGGATGCAAAAGGAGAATATATTGTTAATCCTGAGGCAAATACTGAGTTAGTGCCTGGTTCAAAAATTATTGTTTTGGGCAGACCAGAACAGATAAAACGGCTAAATTCAGAATATAATATTGCTTAGTCACTATGTCCATTTTAACGTCTATGTCTTTAAAAACTCATTTTTTTTTATCATCTTGTCACACTTATTATATTAACTAACTAATAATTAAAATCATGAAGAAATATCTTCTCTCAATTTTTGCGCTTTTATTGCCATTGTTAAATTTTGCTCAAGAAGCTCAAGAGGTTGGGATCGATCAAAAAATAGATGAAGCTTTTGGAGGAGCAACAGGTTGGTTTGTTCAATTTATATTTTATCAGATTCCTTTTACTGACGAAATCAGTGTGTATTGGGTGTTATTTCCCTTAATTATTGGGGCAACCTATTTTACGATATATTTTAAATTTATAAATTTTGGTGGTTTTTTAACATCAATAAATATTGTTAGAGGAAAGTATGACGAATTAGATCATCAAGAACCTCTTGTAGGTGCTGGTGACTCTACACCTGGTGGTGACGCAATTGAAACAATTAAAATTGAAGGTCATGAAGGAGAGGTTTCGCATTTTCAGGCTTTAACAGCAGCTTTATCTGCAACCGTTGGTTTAGGTAATATAGCTGGAGTTGCCATTGCAGTATCTATTGGTGGTGCTGGCGCAACTTTCTGGATGATAGTTGCTGGTTTACTTGGTATGGCTTCCAAATTTGTGGAGTGCACGCTAGGTGTAAAATATAGAGATATTGCGGAGGATGGGACGGTTTATGGTGGTCCAATGTATTATTTAACCAAAGGATTAAAATCTAAAGGGTTAGGTGGTTTAGGTAAAGTATTAGCTGGCTTATTTGCAGTTTTTGTTATTGGTGGGTCTTTTGGTGGTGGAAATATGTTTCAGGTAAATCAAGCTTTCCAATTGGTAGAAAGTATAACTGGTGGTGAAGAATCATTTGTTCATGGATATGGTTGGGCCTTTGGTTTAGTAATGTCTATTTTAGTAGGTATTGTGATTATTGGAGGAATCAAAAAAATAGCAAAGGTTACTGATAAGATTGTACCGTTTATGGTAGTTATTTATGTGGCGGCATCTCTATTTGTGATTTTCGCGAATATTAGTATGGTTGGTGATGCATTTGCTCAAATATTTAATGGAGCATTCAGTCCGGAAGGAATTGCTGGTGGTGCGATTGGAGTATTAATTCAAGGTTTTAGAAGAGCTGCATTTTCAAATGAGGCTGGTATTGGCTCGTCTTCTATTGCACATTCAGCTGTAAAAACAAAATATGCGGCTTCTGAAGGTATGGTTGCATTATTAGAGCCTTTCATCGATACTGTAATAGTATGCACAATGACTGCATTAGTACTAATAATTACGGGTTCGTTAACTGGTACCGGTCCTGCTAACGATGCAGAAGCAATATTATTAACTTCTAGTGCTTTCGGTAGTGTTATTAGTTGGTTCCCATATGTACTTACCGTTGCGGTTGTATTATTTGCATTTTCTACAATGATATCTTGGTCTTATTACGGATTTCAAGGATGGGCCTATTTATTTGGAAGAACTAAAAAAGCAGAGTACACTTACAAAATCATCTTTTGCGTTTTTGTAATTATTGGTGCGGCAGCAAGTTTAGGTTCTGTAATAGGATTCTCTGATGCCATGATTTTTGCAATGATGGTTCCTAATATGATTGGATTAGTTATTCTTGCGCCTAAAGTAAAGGCAGAATTGAAAAAATATACGGATGCTATTAAGGCAAGGAAAGCCTAAGCATTATTAATTATAAATATAATGAAATCCCACTTTCAGTTTTCTAATAAACAACGAAGTGGGATTTTTTTATTAGTAATTCTAATTATTATCGCTCAATGTATTTATGCTTTTGTTGATTTCTCAAAAGAAGTAAAAATTACTAACGAAAATGAGCTAGAGGAATTTCGTTTAGAATTGGATTCATTACGTCTAATTGAGATAGAAAATAAGAAACCAAAAATCTATCCTTTCAACCCAAATTATATTACAGATTATAAAGGTTACACCTTGGGTTTAAGTAATGAAGAAATAGATAGACTTCATAAATTTAGAGGAACCAATAAATGGGTGAATTCGGCTAAAGAATTTCAAAATATTACTAAAGTGTCAGATTCACTTTTAGCAACGATATCTCCATATTTTAAATTTCCTGATTGGGTCACTAATCCAAAGCCGAAAAGTAATTATGTAAATTCATATTCAAACAATAATACAAGCAAGTCCTATGCTCAAAAATTAGACTTAAATAAAGCGTCATCTATTCAACTTCAAAAAGTATATGGAGTAGGTGAAAAGTTATCAGAACGCATTATCAATTATAGAAATAAATTTAAAGGCGGTTTCATTTCTGATGTTGAAATGGCTGAAATTTGGGGCTTATCTCCAGAAGTTATTGAGCGTATTAAAAATGACTTTACTGTCAAAACTCCAAGAAAAATAACAAGGTTTAATTTAAACACTGCTTCTCGAGATGAACTGGTTACTATTCAGTACATAGATTATGAGATTGCAAATAATATAATTGAAGAACGAACCCTTCGGGATGGTTTCAAGTCTTTAGAAGAATTAACAAAAGTTGAAGACTTTCCTGTTAAAAAGATCGATATAATTAAGTTATATTTGCACTTGTAAAATAACCTGATATATGTCAAATTTATATTTCACTGAAGAGCATAATTTATTTAGGGAAAGTCTTAGGTCTTTTCTTCAAAAAGAAGTGGTTCCTCATATTGAGAAATGGGAAGAAACAGGCCATATAGAGCGTTTTATCTGGAAGAAGTTTGGTGACATGGGCTATTTTGGTTTGGCAACTCCAGAGGAATATGGTGGTTTAGATTTAGATTTATTTTACACGATTATTTTTCTCGAAGAAATGCAGCGTATAAACTCAGGAGGTTTTGCCGCAGCGATGTGGGCACATGCCTATTTAGCTATGACACATTTAAATAAGGAGGGAAATGATAGTCAGAAAGCAAAATACTTAACGCCAAGTGCATTAGGTGATGCTATAGGTTGTTTATGTATTACAGAACCTTTTGGTGGTAGTGATGTTGCTGGTATGCGCACAACAGCTGTTAAAAAAGGTGATACTTATATTGTCAACGGATCAAAAACATTTATAACTAATGGGGTTTACAGTGATTATTTAATAGTTGCTGCCAAAACTAAACCAGAACTTGGAAATAAGGGAATCAGTATTTTTGTTATGGATAGAGATACACCAGGTATTTCTGCTACAAAATTAGACAAACTAGGTTGGAGAGCATCTGATACAGGAGAAATTGCATTCGATAATGTAGTAATACCAGCAGAAAATTTAATGGGTGATGAGAATGAAGGTTTTCCATATATCATGCAACATTTTGCGTTAGAACGATTAATAATGGGCGTAAATGCTCATGCAAGGGCAGAATATGCTTTAGAGTATGCTAAGCAATATATGTCAGAAAGATCAGCATTTGGCAGAACTATAGATAAATTTCAAGCGTTAAGGCACACGTATGCCGATAGCGAAACTCAAATGGAGATTTGTAAACAATTTAATTATTATGTTACAAAGCGCTTAGATATGGGTGATTACGTTGTAAAAGAAGCTACGATGTCTAAGTTGCAATCAACAAAAATGGCAGACGATGTAATTTACCAATGCCTTCAGTTTCTAGGTGGTTATGGGTATATGGAAGAGTATCCATTAGCTCGTATGGCAAGAGATAGCCGATTAGGACCAATTGGAGGTGGAACTTCCGAAATACTTAAAGAAATAATTGCAAAGATGGTTATCGATAATAAGGATTATAAACCAGCTACTTAGAAATATACAATATGAATAAAATCCTGCTTCGAGCAGGATTTTTTATTTTATTTTATTAATTCTGATGTAAATCGTTATCTTTAATAAAGTAAGATTAATATGAGTTTAAAGCGCTTTTCGGATTATTTATCATTGGAAAAAAAATATTCTAATCACACTGTTACAGCATACTTAAGAGACTTAGAAATGTTTAAGGATTTCTTAGTTGAGTGTCACAATAAGATAGCTATTAATGATGCTGGTTACTCAGAGATTAGACAGTGGATTGTAGAGCTTGTAGATAGCGGTATATCTAACAGAACTATTAATAGGAAAGTATCCTCTTTGAGTTCCTATTATAAATTTTTACAAAAAGCTGAACTCTTAGATGTAAATCCATTGAATAAGCACAAGGCTTTAAAAGTGGGTAAGAAAATTCATTTACCTTTTTCGGAAGAAGAATTAAAAATAGTTATAGAGAATTCCATTGATGTCGTTGATTTTGAAACAGCAAGAAACAAAGTTATTATAGAGCTGTTCTATGCAACTGGTATAAGAAGGATAGAATTAGTTAATCTCAAATTAACTGATTTGGATCTTAGTAATAAACAAATAAAGGTTTTAGGTAAACGAAATAAAGAAAGATATATTCCTTTAATAGAAACATTGATTATATCCCTAAAGGAATATCTTATTTATAGAGGAGATTTGACCAAAATTGAAGATAAAGAAAATTTATTTCTCACTAAAAAGGGTATTAAAATTTATGAAATGCTTGTCTACAGAATAATAAATAAGTATTTTAGTAATGCATCGTCAAAAGCAAAATGCAGTCCACATGTATTAAGGCACTCATTTGCTACCCACTTATTAAATGAAGGTGCAGATTTAAATGCTGTAAAAGAGCTTCTCGGACATACCAGTTTAGCAGCAACTCAAGTTTATACTCATAATAGTATATCTGAATTGAAAAAAGTATATGCTAAATCCCATCCGAGGAATCACAGTTAAATACTAACCTTAAAACCCAACATAGGTATTGAAATTGATTCAGTGCCATTTAATTTAAAATATAGAGTATGAAAGTAAATACCCAATCCGTTAATTTTTCAGCAGATATTAAGCTTATTGATTTCATTCAAAAAAAGATGGATAAATTAGACATGTTCTATGATAAAATAATTCAATCAGATGTTTATCTAAAAGTAGAAAATACAAGTGATAAAGAAAACAAAATTTTTGAGGCTAAAGTTAGCGTCCCAGGTGATAGTTTTGTTGTTAAAAAACAATGTAAATCTTTTGAAGAAGGGGTCGACATGGCTGTTGCATCACTAGAAAGACAGTTAAAGAAAAGAAAAGAAAAGTTAAGAGCTAGAACTTGATTAATTTTTTTTCAAAAATGTTTTGAATAATTAAATAAAACACTACATTTGCAGTCCGTTAGAAATAGCGGGCTTTTTTATGGTTAAATTTTAGCAATAAAAAAGTATAAAAAGCCGATGTAGCTCAGCTGGCTAGAGCAGCTGATTTGTAATCAGCAGGTCGTGGGTTCGAGTCCCTCCATCGGCTCTTTTAAAAGTTCATTTTATTGTTATTTGGGGAGATACTCAAGCGGCCAACGAGGACAGACTGTAACTCTGTTGTCTTTCGACTTCGCAGGTTCGAATCCTGCTCTCCCCACAAATGATTTTTAATGAGGTATTAATAAAAGTTAGCTTTTGTTGAGCTCAGTTTAAAAATTGTTGGGATTGGGTCACCAATTTTGGATAACCAATCGAAAGAAAGGTTAGTCGAATAAATTTGAAATATTGAAAACCAGTAATTAAGAAGATTTAATTGCGAATGCGAGAGTAGCTCAGTTGGTAGAGCGTCAGCCTTCCAAGCTGAATGTCGCCGGTTCGAACCCGGTCTCTCGCTCAAAATTTCTGCGAAGGCAGGATTCTCATTATTATTAATGAGAGATTAAACACTTTACGCCGGTGTAGCTCAGGGGTAGAGCGTTTCCTTGGTAAGGAAGAGGTCACGAGTTCAAATCTCGTCATTGGCTCTTTTGTTTACAAAGGATAAACTAAAAATTACAATTGAACATTAATAATAATTAAGATTAAAATAAATTAAACATGGCAAAGGCAACTTTCGATCGTTCAAAACCACACCTTAATATAGGTACTATTGGACACGTAGATCACGGTAAAACAACTTTAACTGCTGCTATTACTAAAGTATTAGCTGATGCAGGTTTTTCTGAAGCAAGATCATTTGATCAAATTGATAATGCACCAGAAGAAAAAGAAAGAGGTATAACAATTAATACTTCTCACGTAGAATATGCAACAGATAATCGTCACTACGCGCACGTTGACTGTCCAGGTCACGCGGATTATGTAAAGAATATGGTTACTGGTGCTGCACAGATGGATGGTGCTATTTTAGTTGTTGCTGCAACGGATGGTCCAATGCCTCAAACACGTGAGCATATCTTACTTGGTCGTCAGGTAGGAATTCCTCGTATCGTTGTATTCATGAATAAAGTGGATATGGTAGATGACGAAGAATTGTTAGAATTAGTAGAAATGGAAATCAGAGATTTATTATCATTTTATGAATATGATGGTGATAATGGTCCTGTAGTAGCGGGTTCTGCTTTAGGTGCACTTAACGGTGAACAAAAGTGGGTAGATACTGTATTAGAATTGATGAAAGAAGTTGATGCTTGGATAGAAGAACCAGTTCGTGATATGGACAAGCCTTTCTTAATGCCTATAGAAGATGTATTTTCAATTACAGGTCGTGGTACTGTTGCGACTGGTCGTATTGAGACAGGAGTAGGTAATACGGGTGATCCTGTAGAAATTATTGGTATGGGTGCTGAGAAATTGACATCTACTATTACTGGTATTGAAATGTTCCGTCAAATTTTAGATAGAGGTGAAGCTGGTGATAATGCTGGTATCTTATTAAGAGGTATTGAGAAGTCTCAAATCTCTAGAGGTATGGTTATTACTAAGCCTGGTTCTGTAACTCCGCATGCTAAATTTAAGGCGGAGGTATATATCCTTAAAAAAGAAGAAGGTGGGCGTCACACACCATTCCATAACAACTACCGTCCTCAGTTTTACGTACGTACTACTGATGTAACAGGAAACATTGCGCTTCCTTCAGGTGTTGAAATGGTAATGCCAGGTGATAACTTAACAATAGAAGTTAGTTTAATCCAACCAATTGCAATGAATGTAGGTTTACGTTTCGCTATCCGTGAAGGTGGTAGAACTGTTGGTGCAGGTCAGGTAACTGAGATTTTAGACTAAAAAAAAAATAGTTATAAACTTAATTAAGGTGTCCCGAAATTTCGGGATGCCTTGATTATTGTTTACGGGTTTAGCTCAGTTGGTAGAGCACTGGTCTCCAAAACCAGGTGTCGTGAGTTCGAGTCTCTCAACCCGTGCTAAAATGAATAAAGGTCATTATTTGGCCAAAAAAAATAGAAATCAAATGGCAGGATTAACAACATATATAAAAGAATCGTTTGAAGAGCTAAAAAATCATGTGTCTTGGACACCATGGCCAGAAGCTCAAAGGTTATCAGTTATAGTTGCTGTGTTTTCTATTATTTTCTCATTAGCAATATGGGGTGTGGATACTGTTTTTAGTAGAGCAGTAAAAGCTTATTTTGAATTTATTAATTAACAATATACAAGAAAAGAGGATGTCAGATAAAAAATGGTATGTTGTTAGGGCGGTAAGTGGTCAAGAAAATAAGATCAAGGCTTACATTGAAAATGAAATTTCAAGATTAGGTTTAGATGATTTTGTGGATCAAGTACTTGTGCCAACAGAAAAGGTTATTCAAATCCGTAATGGTAAAAAGATAAATAAGGAAAAAGTTTATTTTCCTGGCTATATAATGGTTCAAGCAAACCTAAGTGGTGAGATTCCACATATTATAAAGTCAATTACAAATGTAATAGGTTTCTTGGGCGAAACTAAAGGTGGTGATCCAGTTCCATTAAGACAATCTGAAGTAAACAGAATGTTAGGGAAAGTAGATGAATTAGCAATTGAAGCTGATGCTAACATTGCAATACCATTTACAAAAGGAGAAACTGTTAAAGTTATTGATGGTCCATTCAATGGATTTGATGGAACTATTGAAAAAATTAATGAAGAAAAGCGTAAGCTAGAGGTAATGGTTAAAATATTCGGAAGAAAAACGCCATTGGAGCTAAGTTATATGCAAGTTGAAAAAGTATAATAATTGTTACAATAAAGATAGCGTGAATATTTAGGCTTCCAACTAGATAGACGCATTAAATTAAAGAAAATGGCAAAAGAACTAGACAAAGTAGTTAAGTTACAAGTTCGGGGAGGTGCAGCGAATCCATCGCCACCGGTAGGACCCGCTTTAGGTGCCGCTGGAGTTAATATCATGGAGTTTTGTAAGCAGTTTAATGCTAGAACTCAAGATAAACCAGGTAAAGTATTACCTGTGGTAATTTCTGTTTACAAAGACAAATCTTTTGAATTTGTAATCAAGACTCCGCCAGCAGCAGTACAATTATTAGAAGCGGCCAAAGTAAAGAAAGGATCAGGTGAACCGAACCGACGTAAAGTAGCTAAAGTAACTTGGGATCAAGTTAAAGCAATAGCTGAAGATAAAATGGTAGATTTAAATGCTTTTGAAATCGGATCAGCAATGAAAATGGTTGCTGGTACAGCTAGATCTATGGGTATCACTGTTAAAGGAGGAGAAGCTCCAAACTAAAATTTACGATATGGCAAGATTAACAAAAAAGCAAAAAGAGGCAGTAGCGAAGGTTGATAAAAACAAGCTTTACTCTGTAGAAGAGGCTTCAGTTTTACTAAAAGAAATTACATATACAAAGTTTGATGCTTCAGTAGATTTAGCAATTAGACTAGGTGTAGATCCACGAAAAGCTAATCAAATGGTTCGTGGTGTTGTTTCTTTACCACATGGTACAGGTAAAGATATGAAGGTTCTTGCATTAGTAACCCCAGATAAAGAAGACGAGGCTAAAGAAGCTGGTGCTGATTATGTAGGGTTAGATGAATACTTACAGAAAATAAAGGAAGGTTGGACAGACGTAGACGTTATTGTTACTATGCCAAGCGTTATGGGTAAGTTAGGACCATTAGGTAGAGTTTTAGGGCCAAGAGGCCTTATGCCAAATCCAAAGACTGGAACAGTGACAATGGATATTGCTAAAGCGGTATCAGAAGTTAAGGCTGGTAAAATTGATTTTAAGGTAGATAAGACAGGTATAGTGCATGCTCCAATAGGAAAGGCATCATTTAGTGCTGATAAGCTAGTGGGTAATGCGAACGAATTGTTAACTACTATAATGAGATTGAAACCAACATCATCTAAAGGGACATATGTAAAGAGTATTTTTATGTCTAGTACGATGAGTCCAAGTATAGCAATAGACACTAAAATAGGATAGTAGTTAAACTTAGAATATTATGACAAGAGAAGAAAAATCCGTAGTAATTGAAGAGTTAACTGCTCAATTAGGAGATAATGCGATTATCTATTTAACAGATATTTCTGGATTAGATGCAGTTGCGACTTCAAATTTAAGAAGAGCATGTTTCAAGTCTAACATAAAATTAGCAGTTGTTAAGAATACACTTTTAGAAAAGGCAATGGAAGCTTCGGATAAAAATTTCGGAGAGTTACCATCAACTTTAAAAGGAAATACTTCGGTAATGTATTCTGAAACTGGTAACGCTCCTGCTAAAGTTATAAAAGCGTTCCGTAAAAAATCGGAAAAGCCTTTATTAAAAGGTGCGTTTATAGAAGAAGCAATTTATGTTGGAGATGATTTATTAGATACGCTAGTAGACATTAAGTCTAAAGAAGAACTTTTAGGAGATATTATTGGATTATTACAATCACCTGCTAAAAATGTTATTTCTGCACTTAAATCTAGTGGTGGAACAATCGCAGGTATTGTAAAAACTTTATCCGAAAGAGAAGGATAATTCAATTAAAACACAATTTAAATTAAAATAACACACACATATTAAAACAATAGAAAAATGGCAGATTTAAAAGATTTCGCAGAACAATTAGTTAACTTAACTGTAAAAGAAGTTAACGAACTAGCAACTATATTAAAAGATGAGTACGGTATTGAGCCGGCTGCTGCTGCTGTTGCAGTTGCTGCAGGTGGTGCTGGAGGTGGTGAAGCCGCTGAAGAAAAGTCAGAATTTGATGTGATTTTAACTGCCGCTGGTGGTTCTAAATTAGCAGTTGTAAAATTAGTTAAGGAATTAACTGGTTTAGGTTTAAAAGATGCTAAAGGTTTAGTAGATGATGCACCAAGCCCAATTAAAGAAGGTGTGCCAAAAGATGAAGCTGAAGCTTTAAAAGCTCAATTAGAGGAAGCAGGAGCTGAGGTTGAGCTTAAGTAAGCTCAAGCTAACCTACAACATATGGTTTAGGTCTAGAGTGATGCTCTAAGACCTAAACCCTTTTGTGTATATAAACGTTATATACATTTATTAGTTTTTATTTATTAAAATCTCGTTCATCAATGTTAGCAAAAAAGGCTGAAAGAATTAATTTCTCTTCTATTGTAAATAGAACAGATTACCCAGACTTTTTGGATATTCAAATTAAATCCTTCCAGGATTTTTTCCAATTAGAAACAAAGTCAGAAGAAAGAGGTGCTGAAGGTTTGTACAATACCTTCATGGAGAACTTCCCAATTACAGACACACGTAATCAATTCGTATTAGAATTTTTAGATTACTTTATAGATCCACCTAGATACTCTATTGAAGAATGTATCGAAAGAGGGTTAACATACAGTGTGCCTTTAAAAGCAAGATTGAAATTATATTGTACGGATCCAGAACATGAGGATTTCGAAACAATAGTACAAGATGTATATTTAGGTACTATACCTTACATGACACCTTCAGGTACTTTCTGTATAAATGGTGCAGAACGTGTAGTAGTATCGCAGTTGCACAGATCACCTGGTGTCTTCTTTAGCCAGTCTTTTCATGCAAATGGAACAAAATTATATTCTGCAAGAGTAATTCCTTTTAAAGGATCTTGGATAGAATTTGCTACAGACATTAATAGTGTGATGTATGCATATATTGATAGAAAGAAAAAATTACCAGTAACAACTCTTTTCCGTGCAATTGGATTTGAACGTGATAAAGATATATTAGAGATTTTTGACCTAGCAGAAGAGGTTAAAGTTTCTAAATCTGGTTTAAAGAAAGTTATTGGTCGTAAACTTGCTGCACGTGTATTAAATACATGGCATGAAGATTTCGTTGATGAAGATACGGGTGAGGTTGTATCTATTGAGCGTAACGAAATTGTGTTAGACCGTGATACTGTTATAGATAAAGAAAATATTGAAGAAATTCTTGAAGCTGACGTAAAAACTATTCTTTTACACAAAGAAAGTGCTCAGCAAGGGGATTACGCAATTATTCATAATACATTACAGAAAGATCCAACAAACTCTGAAAAAGAAGCTGTTGAGCACATCTATCGTCAATTACGTAATGCTGAGCCGCCAGATGAGGAGACAGCACGTGGTATTATTGATAAGTTATTCTTTTCTGATCAACGCTACTCTTTAGGTGAAGTAGGTCGTTATAGAATGAACAAAAAATTACAGTTAGATATTGGTATGGACAAACAAGTTTTGACCAAACTAGATATTATAACTATCATTAAATATTTAATTGAGCTAATCAACTCAAAGGCAGAGATTGATGATATTGATCACTTATCTAATCGTCGTGTACGTACTGTAGGTGAGCAGTTATCTTCTCAGTTTGGCGTTGGTTTAGCGCGTATGGCACGTACGATTCGTGAGCGTATGAACGTACGTGACAACGAAGTCTTTACACCAATAGATTTAATTAACGCAAAAACTTTGTCGTCTGTTATTAATTCTTTCTTTGGAACAAATCAGTTATCTCAATTTATGGATCAAACCAATCCTCTTGCAGAGATTACGCACAAGCGTCGTCTTTCAGCATTAGGGCCAGGAGGTCTATCTAGAGAAAGAGCAGGATTCGAAGTACGTGATGTTCACTATACACACTACGGACGTTTATGTCCTATTGAAACTCCAGAAGGTCCAAATATTGGATTAATTTCTTCATTATCTGTATTTGCGAAAGTAAATCCTATGGGATTCATTGAAACACCATATAGAAAAGTTGAAAACGGTGTTGTAGATATTAAAAATGCGCCAACATATCTAAGTGCTGAAGAAGAGGAAGATATGTTAATTGCGCAAGCTACAATAGAGGTAGATGAAAAAGGAAAAATTATTCCTGAAAAAATTATTTCTCGTCAAGAGGGTGATTTCCCAGTAATAGAGCCTTCTAATGTAAATTATACAGATGTTGCTCCAAACCAGATTGCATCCATTTCAGCATCATTAATTCCATTCTTGGAACATGATGATGCCAACCGTGCACTGATGGGATCTAACATGATGCGTCAGGCTGTACCATTATTACGTCCTGAAGCGCCGATTGTAGGTACAGGTTTAGAGCGTCAAGTAGCATCAGATTCTAGAGTATTAATTAATGCAGAAGGTGCCGGTACTGTTGAGTATGTAGATGCTGATAAAGTTATTATAAAGTATGAGCGTTCTGAAGAAGCTGCAATGGTTAGTTTCGATAGCGATACTAAAGAATATCCTTTAGTTAAGTTTAGAAAAACAAATCAAGGAACTTCAATTAACCTTAAGCCAATTGTTCAAAAAGGTGATAAGGTAGCTAAAGGACAAGTCTTATGCGAAGGTTATGCAACTCAAAAAGGTGAATTAGCCCTTGGTAGAAATATGAAAGTAGCCTTTATGCCTTGGAAAGGGTATAACTTTGAGGATGCTATTGTAATTTCAGAGAAAGTAGTACGTGATGATATATTTACATCTATTCATATAGACGAGTATTCATTAGAAGTTAGAGATACAAAATTAGGTAACGAAGAGTTAACTAATGATATTCCTAACGTTTCTGAGGAAGCGACAAAAGATTTAGATGAGAATGGTATGATTCGCATTGGTGCTGAAATCAAACCAGGAGATATACTAATTGGTAAGATTACACCAAAAGGAGAATCTGATCCAACTCCAGAAGAAAAGTTATTAAGAGCTATTTTTGGTGATAAAGCTGGTGATGTAAAAGATGCTTCTTTAAAAGCTTCACCTTCATTGAAAGGTGTGGTAATTGAGAAGAAATTATTCGCCAGAGCAGTTAAAGATAAGCGCAAGAGAGCTCAAGATAAAGAAGATATTGAAGCTTTAGAAAATGCTTATGACAATCGTTTTGATGATTTACAAGCAGTATTAGTTGAAAAATTATTTGCCATCGTAAATGGAAAAACAGCTCAAGGTATTTATAATGATCTTGGTGAAGAAATCATTCCTAAAGGTAAGAAGTATACATTGAAAATGTTAAATGCTGTAGATGATTATACGCATTTAACTTCAGGAAAATGGACTACTGATGATCACACCAATGAAATGGTGGCAGATTTAATCCATAATTATAAAATTAAGGAAAATGACCTTCAAGGATCACTTAGACGTGAGAAGTTTACTATTTCTGTAGGTGACGAGTTACCAGCAGGTATTATTAAACTAGCCAAAGTTTACATTGCTAAAAAACGAAAACTTAAAGTTGGTGATAAAATGGCTGGTCGTCATGGTAATAAGGGTATTGTTGCTCGTATCGTACGTCAAGAAGATATGCCTTTCTTAGAAGATGGAACGCCAGTTGATATTGTATTAAATCCACTTGGTGTACCTTCTCGTATGAATATTGGACAGATTTATGAAACCGTTTTAGGTTGGGCTGGACAAGATTTAGGAAGAACATATGCAACTCCAATTTTTGATGGTGCTACATTAGATCAGATTAATACCTTTACTGATGAAGCTGGTATTCCAAGATTTGGACATACTTATCTTTATGATGGTGGAACAGGTGATCGTTTTGATCAACCAGCAACCGTTGGTGTGATTTATATGATTAAACTTGGTCACATGATTGATGATAAGATGCACGCACGTTCAATAGGACCTTACTCGTTAATTACACAACAACCATTAGGTGGTAAAGCACAGTTTGGTGGTCAACGTTTTGGTGAAATGGAGGTATGGGCACTAGAGGCTTATGGAGCTTCAAGTACACTACGTGAAATCTTAACTGTAAAATCAGATGATGTAATTGGTAGAGCTAAAACTTACGAAGCAATCGTTAAGGGAGAGCCAATGCCAGAACCAGGACTACCAGAATCGTTCAACGTACTTATGCACGAATTGAAAGGTTTAGGATTAGATATAAGATTAGAAGAATAAATTTAGGTGAGTAGGTAGCAGTTTTAATCCTTTAAGACTGTTACTACAAACTGAATACTATAAAGAACATGGCAAGAAGACAAGATAAGAATACAATTCAGAAATTTAACAAGATTTCTATCGGTTTAGCATCACCTGAATCTGTTTTAGGAGCATCTCGTGGTGAAGTATTAAAGCCAGAAACTATTAATTATCGAACTCACAAACCTGAGCGTGATGGTTTGTTCTGTGAGCGTATTTTCGGTCCTGTAAAGGATTTTGAATGTGCTTGTGGTAAATATAAAAGAATACGTTACAAAGGAATCGTTTGTGATCGTTGTGGTGTAGAAGTAACAGAAAAAAAAGTACGTAGAGATAGAGTTGGTCACATCAATTTAGTTGTGCCAGTAGCTCATATCTGGTATTTTAGATCTTTACCAAATAAAATAGGTTATTTACTTGGATTACCATCTAAGAAATTAGATATGATAATCTATTATGAGCGTTATGTAGTTATACAAGCTGGTATTGCTATGAATGCAGAAGGAGAACCAGTGCAGAAAATGGATTTTTTAACGGAAGAGGAATATTTAAATATTCTCGAAACTATTCCGCAAGAAAACCAATATTTAGATGATACAGACCCTAATAAGTTTATTGCTAAAATGGGTGCGGAATGTTTAATAGATATTTTAGCAAGAATTGATTTAGATCAATTATCTTATGACTTAAGACACAAAGCAAACAACGAAACATCTAAGCAACGTAAGACAGAAGCTTTAAAGCGTTTACAAGTAGTTGAAGCGTTCAGAGAGTCTAACGAACATAGAGAGAATAAGCCAGAATGGATGATCATGAAGGCTGTTCCTGTAATACCACCAGAGTTAAGACCTTTAGTACCTTTAGATGGTGGTCGTTTTGCAACTTCAGATTTAAATGATCTTTACCGTCGTGTAATTATCCGTAACAACCGTCTTAAAAGGTTAGTTGAGATAAAAGCGCCAGAAGTAATTTTGCGTAATGAAAAGCGTATGTTACAAGAATCAGTAGATTCATTATTTGATAACACGCGTAAGTCTTCTGCAGTTAAAACAGATTCTAATAGACCATTAAAATCATTATCAGATTCATTAAAAGGTAAGCAAGGACGTTTCCGTCAAAACTTACTTGGTAAGCGTGTTGATTATTCTGCACGTTCTGTAATTGTTGTAGGTCCAGAATTAAAGTTATTTGAATGTGGATTGCCAAAAGATATGGCAGCAGAACTTTACAAGCCTTTTATCATTAGAAAGCTAATCGAAAGAGGAATTGTAAAAACTGTAAAATCTGCAAAGAAAATTATAGATAGAAAAGAACCTGTAGTTTGGGATATTTTAGAGAATGTTTTAAAAGGACATCCAGTTCTTTTAAATCGTGCTCCTACGTTACACAGACTTGGTATTCAGGCTTTTCAACCAAAACTTATTGAAGGTAAAGCAATTCAGTTGCACCCATTAGTATGTACTGCATTTAATGCGGATTTTGACGGTGACCAGATGGCTGTGCATTTACCTCTTGGACCTGAAGCGATTTTAGAAGCACAACTTTTAATGTTGGCGTCACATAATATTTTGAATCCTGCTAATGGAGCACCAGTTACCGTTCCTTCTCAGGATATGGTTCTTGGTCTTTATTACATGACTAAACATAGAAAATCGACTAAAGAAGTGCCAATAATTGGTGAGGGCTTAACTTTTTATTCACCGGAAGAAGTTACTATTGCTTACAATGAGAAGAAAGTTGACTTAAATGCAGGTATTAAGGTAAGAACGATAGATTTCAATGAAGAAGGCGAACTTACTCAGCAAATTATAGAAACAACTGTTGGTCGTGTACTTTTTAATGAAAAAGTACCAGCAGCAGCAGGATATATCAATGAAGTTTTAACTAAAAAGTCTTTAAGAAATATCATACACGGTATTCTAAAGAAAACTAGTGTGCCAGAAACAGCTGAATTTCTTGATGAAATTAAGACTCAAGGATACAAGTTTGCATTTCAAGGTGGATTATCATTTAGTTTAGGTGATATTATTATTCCTCAAGAGAAGCACACAATGATTGCTGATGCTAATAAGAAAGTAGACGGTATTATGGGTAACTATAATATGGGACTTATTACTAATAATGAAAGATATAACCAAGTTATTGATATCTGGACATCTACAAATGCTGAATTGACAGAACTTTCAATGAAGCGTATTAGAGAAGATCAGCAAGGATTTAATTCAGTGTTTATGATGCTAGACTCTGGTGCTCGTGGATCTAAAGAACAGATTCGTCAGTTAACTGGTATGCGTGGATTAATGGCAAAGCCTAAAAAATCTAATGCAGGTGGTGGTGAAATTATTGAAAATCCAATTCTTTCTAACTTTAAAGAAGGACTTTCAATTTTAGAATACTTTATATCTACTCACGGTGCTCGTAAAGGACTTGCAGATACGGCTCTTAAAACTGCCGATGCAGGTTATTTAACACGTCGTTTGGTTGATGTTTCTCAAGATGTAATTGTATATGAAGAAGATTGTGGTACATTAAGAGGTATTGAGGTTTCTGCTCTCAAGAAAAACGAAGAAATTGTTGAAAACTTAGAAGCTAGAATTGTTGGTAGAACATCACTTAATGATGTCTTTGATCCTTTAACAGAAGAGCTTATTATAGAAGCGGGTGGTCATATTAATGATGCCATTGCGAAGCAAATAGGTGATTCTGCAATAGAATCTATTGAAGTACGTTCGCCATTAACATGTGAAGCTAAGAAAGGTATCTGTGTTAAATGTTATGGTCGTAACCTAGCTACTGGTAAAATGGTACAGAGAGGTGAGGCTGTTGGCGTTGTTGCTGCGCAATCAATTGGTGAGCCTGGTACACAATTAACATTACGTACATTCCACGTAGGTGGTATTGCTGGTAACATTTCAGAAGAGAATAAGTTAACTGTTAAGTTTGATGGTATTGCTGAGATAGAAGATCTTAAGACAGTAAAAAGTAAGGATAAAGAGGGTAATGAAGTGGATGTTGTTATTTCAAGAACTTCAGAACTTAAATTAGTAGATCCTAAAACAGGAATTGTTTTAAGTACTAATAATATTCCTTATGGTTCTGATATCTTTGTTAAACCAGGAGCTAAAGTAAAAAAAGGAGATGTTATTTGCCAGTGGGATCCATATAATGGTGTTATTATTTCTGAGTTTGCTGGTAAAGTAAGATATGAAAATATCGAACAAGGTATTACATACCAAGTAGAGATAGATGAACAAACTGGTTTCCAAGAGAAAGTTATTTCAGAATCTAGAAATAAAAAGCTAATTCCAACTTTATTAATTGAAGATTCTAAAGGTGAAACGATACGTTCATACAATTTACCAGTAGGCGCTCACATAATGATTGATGATGGTGATAAGATTGATATTGGAAAGATTTTAGTTAAAATACCTCGTAAGTCAGCAAAAGCTGGTGATATTACTGGTGGACTTCCTCGTGTGACTGAATTATTTGAAGCACGTAACCCTTCTAATCCTGCCGTAGTAAGTGCGATTGATGGTGTTGTATCATTTGGTAAAATTAAACGTGGTAACCGTGAGATTATAATCGAATCTAAATTGGGTGAGGTTAAAAAGTACTTAGTGAAATTATCTAATCAGATTCTTGTACAAGAGAATGATTATGTAAAAGCAGGTATGCCTTTATCAGATGGTTCTATTACACCGAACGATATCTTAAATATTAAAGGCCCTTCAGCGGTTCAGCAATATTTAGTGAATGAAGTACAAGAAGTATATCGTCTACAAGGGGTGAAAATTAATGATAAACACTTCGAAGTAGTTGTTAGACAGATGATGCGTAAAGTAAGAATTATCGATTCTGGTGATACAATCTTCTTAGAAAATCAATTAGTGCATAAATCAGATTTCATAGAAGAGAATGATAAAATGTTCGGAATGAAAATTGTTGAGGATGCTGGTGATTCAGAGAATTTAAAGTCTGGTCAGATTGTAACCGTAAGAACATTAAGAGATGAAAATTCGAGCTTAAGAAGAGAGGATAAAAATCTTGTAACTGCTAAAGATGTAAGTCCTGCGACTGCAACTCCAATCTTACAAGGTATAACAAGAGCATCTCTACAAACTAAATCATTCATTTCTGCTGCATCTTTCCAGGAAACAACTAAGGTTCTTAATGAAGCTGCCGTTAATGGAAAAGTTGATACACTTGAAGGACTTAAAGAAAATGTAATTGTTGGTCATAGAATACCAGCAGGTACAGGAGTTAGAGAGTATGAACACATTATAGTAGGTTCTAAAGAAGAGTTTAACGAAATGATGAAAGCTAAAGAGGAAATGAATTTCAACTAATTCATGTTTTTTCTTTAAGTACTTAATAAAGATTAGAAGCCTTCATGTTAATAGACCTGAAGGCTTTTATAATTTAACAATAACGGTAATATTATAATAAATATATAAAATGGCAGAGAATAAAAACGATCCTAAAAAAGGGCAAATAAATATAGAATTGGATGAAAAAGTGGCTGAAGGTACATATTCTAATTTAGCTATTATAAATCATTCAGTTTCAGAATTTGTCGTAGATTTTGTAAGTATTATGCCTGGTACACCAAAAAGTAAAGTAAAGTCTAGAATTATCTTAACACCTCAACATGCAAAACGTTTACTGAAGGCCTTAGGTGATAATGTAACCAGGTTTGAAAAAGCACATGGTGAAATTAAAGATTACGAGCAACCGCCAATTCCTTTGAATTTTGGGCCAACAGGGCAAGCTTAATTTTAAATAATTAAAGTGTATTTTATATACGTAACTCGTCTATTAAAAAAAGCTATTGAATTGTTCAATGGCTTTTTTTAATTACTGCAAATTAGGCATATTCCGTCTTATGAATATTATACTGCAATGCGCCCGAAGGACATTTGTTAATTTGATTAATAATTGTTTTTGTTTTGGCTCCATTTAAATCAATCCATGGAATTACGGAACTTCTAAAAACGTCAGATAATTGCCTTGCACAAATCCCAGCGTTTATACAACAACTAGGATCGTAGGTCACAGTAATATCATCATTACTGAAATTGTTTTTATTTATCTCCATAATGGGTAGGTTAATTTGGGTTGTTTAAATTTAATTAGAGTAAATATTCCTGAAATCAAAATTACCGTTAAAATGCTATAAAAATTCGATAAAAAGTAAATTTTATAGATTTATTCGATGAACTGCATAAATTTTATGAAAACTCTGAGGTCATATGAAAGGTTATACTTGGATATTTTTGTTGCGTCATTTGTAGTGAAAACATTGAATCAGCCAAAAACACTAATTGATTATGTTTGTCTCTAGCCAAAAAACGTTGCTTTACTCTTAAAAACTCTTTAAATTCTTCGCTCTTTAGATTTTCAGTCTCTACCCAACATGCCTTATGTACATTTAGGTTCTCATATGTACATTTTGCACCATATTCGTGTTCTAATCTATATTGTATAACTTCATATTGAAGTGCTCCTACAGTTCCAATAACTTTTCTTCCATTAAGGTCTAATGTAAATAATTGAGCTACACCTTCATCCATTAATTGATCTATACCTTTATATAACTGCTTTGCCTTCATCGGGTCTGCATTATTAATATATCTAAAATGTTCTGGTGAAAAACTAGGTACACCTTTATAGTTTAATATTTCTCCTTCTGTTAAAGTATCACCAATCTTAAAAGTACCGCTATCCTGAAGGCCAACAATATCACCTGGATATGAAATATCTACAATTTCTTTTTTTTCAGCGAAAAATGCATTTGGACTGGAAAACTTCACGTTCTTATTATGCCTTACATGTAAATAAGGAACATTGCGTTTGAATTCTCCCGAAACAATTTTAACAAATGCAAGCCTATTTCGATGGTTAGGATCCATATTTGCATGGATTTTGAACACGAATCCAGTAAATTTCCTTTCGTCTGGTTTAACTAAGCGTTCTTCACTTTGTTTTGGTCTTGGTTTTGGAGCAATTTCAACAAAACAATCTAATAATTCCCTTACTCCAAAATTATTTAATGCAGAACCAAAAAATACGGGCTGTTGATTGCCTTCTAAATATTCTGATTTGTTAAAATTGGGATAAATACCCTCAACAAGTTCTATTTCTTCTCTTAATGTATTTGCTGAATTTTCACCTATTAATTGATCTAATTCTGGTGATGATAAATCTGAGATTTCAATAGTCTCCTCAATATCTTTTCGACTATCACCAGAAAATAAATTAATATTCTTTTCCCATAGATTATAAATCCCTTTAAAATCATAGCCCATACCTATAGGGAAACTCAATGGTGTAACTTTTAATCCAAGCTTTTGCTCTACTTCGTCTAATAAATCAAAAGCATCTTTACCTTCCCTATCTAGTTTATTAATAAAAACAATCATTGGGATGTTACGCATTCTACAAACTTCAACAAGCTTTTCAGTCTGCTCTTCAACACCTTTTGCTACATCAATAACTACTATTACACTATCTACAGCGGTTAAAGTTCTAAACGTATCTTCAGCAAAGTCTTTATGACCAGGAGTATCAAGGATGTTAATCTTAATACCATTATACTCAAAAGCTAAAACAGAAGTAGCAACAGAAATTCCACGTTGGCGTTCAATCTCCATAAAATCACTAGTAGCACCTTTTTTAATTTTGTTGCTTTTTACAGCTCCAGCTTCTTGTATGGCGCCACCAAATAATAGTAGTTTTTCTGTAAGGGTAGTTTTACCGGCATCAGGATGAGAGATAATCCCAAAAGTACGTCGTCTATTTATTTCTTTTAAAAAACTCATAAGGTTGTATTGATAAGCGGATGCAAATATAGAAGTATAAATAGATTAAATATAATCCACTTTTATAAAAACTGCTCTTTATGTTAATTCGTATATTAAAAGAAAACATATTAAAGTTTTTTGTAATTTTGAATTTAGAAAATTTTATTAATTATTATTAATTATTTTCTTACGAGTTTTTGAAGTTGATTAATAGCAAGTCTCTTCATTTTAGAACTTTATAAAAGTATTCAGATTATTAAATGTGACATCAAGACATCCTAACGTGTCTTATCATTTAGTAATGGTGATAGAATATTCTGTATTTATATGGAATAATTCTGCATATTAATTTGTTTTTTACGCTTTAACGAATATATTTGCGCTTAATCGATAAATTGGTTTATCGAAGCGCCTTATAATTGAATAACACATCAACGATATAATACTATGAAAATCTCTACTCGATTCTCACTTAAATCATCCTTTTTTATATTATTCACTTTACTCAGTTCGCTGCATTATGCGCAGACGGATATTGGTGGTGTTGTAAATGATTATGAATCAATTATTACAATTAATAATCCAGGATGTACAGAGTGTGATACTAATCCCGCTTGTTTAAATGAAATTGAAGTTGGTGATGTATCTGCTTTTTCTGTAGGGGACAAAGCATTAATTGTTCAGTTAAAAGGCGCAACTATAGACGAAACGAATACAGCTTCAGGTGGTACTATTACTGATTTAGGTAATGCGGGTAATTACGAATTTTTTGATATTGGATCTATAACTGGTAGCTCAATATTCCCAGTAGCACCATTAAAAAACAATTATGATACTGCTGGTCTACTTCAATTAATTAGAGTTCCGGTATATCCAGGGGATGTTAATATCGTTTCAGAATTACAGGCTCAGCCATGGGATGATGCGACTGGAGAAGGAGGTGTAATCGCATTGTTTGTAGAAGGTATACTTACTTTAAATGCAGATATAGATGCATCTGGTACAGGTTTTATTGGTGTTGAAATGAATGTAAATGGTGGGCCAGATAATTGTACCATAAATCCTAATGTTCAGTTTAATTTACCAGCAGCTAATAACGATAGTTGGTTTAAAGGTGGTGGTGTTGCGTTGGAAGGTATAAATAATCAAAAAGGTAGATCGCCATTAGGTAATGGTGGTGGTTCTGGTGTTTCTGGTGATTCTGGTGGTGGAGGTGGTGCCAATTTTGGATCAGGTGGAATTGGAGGAGATCGCTGGTGTGATGTTAACGGTGCAACTGCGGGCGGCTTAGGTGGTAACGATTTAGCTTCTTTTATTTCAAATCAAAATAGAGTATTCTTTGGTGGTGCAGGTGGTGCAGGTTTTGTAACCTCTAGTAATTTTGCATCAGCATCTAATGGTGGAGGTATTGTTGTTATTAGGGCAACTACTTTAGTAGGAAATAATTTTAATATAAATGCTTCTGGTTTAGATGCTGAAGCTACGTCCACTGGTATAGATGGCGGTGGAGGTGGAGGTGCTGGTGGTTCAGTTGCCTTCGATATCCAATCCTATACAGGAAATTTAAATATAGATATTACTGGTGGTGATGGTCAAAGCCTAGAAACTGGGACGATTCACGGTCCTGGCGGCGGTGGCGGTGGCGGTGTATTTCTGCATAATTTAGCAACCTTACCAGGAGGAATTAGTGTGTCTTTAACTGGAGGTAATCCGGGCGTACACAATCAAGCTCCAAATATCGGTAATGCACATAACGCTCAGGCTGGTAGTAATGGTGGCATTATACCATATTACAATTTAGTAGAAACAATTAATACGGATGATAATTTAGGGACTGATGATGGTGTCTCGGATTTTTGTGATTTAGATTCAGATAATGATGGGATTTTAGACTCTGTTGAAGATGGTGGATCTGGAGTAGACCCTTCGCAAGATGAAGATGGTGATGGTATACCAAATTATTTAGACCAAAGTGATCCGGGAGTTCCACCTTTCGTAGATTCAAATGGTGATGGCGTTAATGATGTGTATGATACTGATGGAGATGGTACTCCAGATTTTCAAGATATAGATAGTGATAATGATGGTTGTTTCGATTCTATAGAGTCGGGTGGAACAGATAATAATAATGATGGTGCATTAGATGGTGATGGTTTTAATACAGATGGCCAAGTAACTACTGGTGGTGCAATAACTGATGGATATGATGGGTTATCAGGTGATGAAATTATTGCAACAGAAGTAAATTATACAGCACCTACAGACCAAAATGAAACAGCCGGTGATACAGCAACTTTCGAAGTTTCTAGTGCTACCATAACTAGTACAACTGTTTATACAGGTACTACACCAAATACTTCTCCAGATTTTGCAGATCCTTCTGCTACAACTGGTTCTACTGGTTTTTCTTATCAATGGTATTTAGGTGATCCAGCCACAACTGGTGTGGCATTAAGCAATGACGCAACGTACTCCGGAGTAACAACTTCAACACTAGAAATTATAACTAACGCTTCTTTGAGCGGAAATCAATATTGTGTAGTTATTACAAACGCTAATAATTTATGTGAAAATATTGAATGTGCTAACTTAATAGTCAATCCTGACCTATTATGTACGGATGGTGCTACGGTCGGTACACCAACACCTAACGATCCAGATGCTGATGGTATAAATAATATTTGTGATGTAGACGATGATAATGATGGTATCCTAGATGTTTTTGAATACGAATCATGTGGTACTTTAGGTGATCCTAGTTTTGAAAGTTCTAACCCAAGTCCTGCAACAGGTTATGATTCCTTTGCTTCTGATTTTCCAGTTAGTTCTCCTTGGGTAAATTCAAATGGTACAGCAGGCTATTTTACAACATCTAGTCAACCTCCATCAACAAACCCTTTACCAGCAAATGATGGTATAGGTTATGCTGGTTTTCATTCTCAAGGTTCTTTTACAAATGAAGTGTTTAGTAACGTTTTATTAAATAATATAATATCTGGCGAAGATTACATTTTGTCTTTTGATGCTTATCAAATGAATTTAGGTGCAACAGCAGGAGGAGTTTTTAATAACCCAGGTCGAGTTAAGGTTTTTGGTATTAGAGCTGGTACTAGCCCAATACTTAATGCTACAAACCAAGCTAATGTTACAACTTTAGAAGCAGTTGCGAATGTAGATTTACTTATTACTAGCGTTTTAGTAGATAATACAACGGACTGGGAAAGATATTCAATTTCATTTACTCCTAATTTTGATTATGATAGAATTTTAATATCAATCGACGGTGTAGATAGTTATCTCGGTTTTGATAATATAGAAGTGCTATGTACACTAGACACGGATAATGATGGTATAGATGATCATCTTGACCTCGACGCAGATAATGATGGAATCTACGACGTAGATGAAGCAGGTAATGGCATATTAGATACTAATAACGATGGTGTGATAGATGTTAACGATACTGGTTTTAATGATGGAGATGGTAATGGAGCAGACGATACTGCAGAAGCAACAACTCCAATAGACACTGGTAGTGATGGAAGCTTTGATTTTCAAAATACAGATAGTGATGGGGATGGATGCAGCGATGCAAATGAAGCTTATAACGATACGAATGCCGATGGTGGAGATGGTGGTCAATTTGGTGCTGTTGATCCAGCATCGGTTGATTCAACGAATGGTTTAGTTACAGAAACAGCCGTTGATTATACTTTAGGTACAAATTCTGCAGTGACCGATTCAGGAGTTAATTCTGCTTGTGCTGATCCCTGTGACGCAGTTGCTTCTGGTAACTTAGATACAGATAATGATGGTGTAAGTGACTATTGTGATGAAGATGACGATAATGATGGTATTTTAGATTCATTCGATTATGAGTGTGCGCCAGGTCCTTTAGCTTTAGGTCAGACTTTCTCTGATAATACAGGTTCAAATTCTAATCCAGAATTTATAAATAATGTGTATGCTTTTAATGGGGCCGATATTACATTCGGTTATGAATTACGAGGTGGTTCAGCATGGAGTGGAGGTGTTTCTAACCAAAATAATGGAGCAATCTTACCAGATGGTGAATATATTAATACTGTACCTGACGGAACAAGTTTTCCAGATGGAAGGGTAGTAAATTACTACATAACCTTTTCAGAACCAGTATATGATGTTAACTTTAAAATAGGTGGTTTAGATGATTTTGATAGAGCCGATATTATAGCTATTAATGGTTCTGATAATTTGCCTGTTAATATTACTGATATTAATGTTGGTGCTAACCTTACTTTAGTTGGTAATAGTGCCATTACAGGAGCTTCGGCTAATTCTAACGCACCTTTTAATAGTATTAATATTCAGGTTTCAGGACCTGTTTCAGAAATAACGGTCACAGTAGGTAAACAAAATGGTAGTGCTGGAGATGTTGAATTACAATTCTATGAGTTTGAGTATTGTGTTGCTTTTGATACCGACAATGATGGTGTAAATGATATCGTAGATTTAGACAGTGACAATGATGGGATTTATGATATAGATGAGGCTGGTAATGGCTCATTAGACACTAACGGTAATGGTTTTATAGATTCGGGTGATGCAGGGGGTTTAGGTGATGGTGATGGAAATGGAGCAAATGATTCTACACAAGTTACTACACCAATAGATACAGGAAGTGATGGTAGTTCTGATTATCAAAATACAGATAGTGATGGTGATGGATGTGCAGATGCTAATGAAGCTTATGGTTACTCTAGTGCTGCTGGTACAGATAATGGCGAGTTTGGTGAACCAGATCCAGCAAACGTTAATCCATCTAATGGATTAGTAGTGGAAGGAGGAGTTAATTATGGTATAGGTACAAATTCTTCAGTTACTGATTCAGCAATTACAGCCGGTTGTACCCCTTGTGACGCAGCAGCTTCTGGTAATGCGAACAACGATAGTGATAATGTTTCAGATATATGTGATATAGATGATGATAATGATGGTATTTTAGATGAAAATGAGTTAAATTGTTCTAGTGGTCCTATAGCTTTAGGTCAGACTTTCTCTGATAATACTGGTTCAAATTTTAATCCAGAATTTATTAATAATGTATATGCGTATGATGGTGCGGATATAACATTTGGATATGAACTGAGAGGAGGTGCTGCTTGGAGCGGTGGTGTGTCTAGTCAAAATAATGGTGCCATCTTACCAGATGGGGAGTATATCAATACAGTTCCAGATGGAACTAGTTTCCCTGATGGTCGAGTTGTAAATTATTATATAACATTTTCTGAGCCAGTATATAATGTAAACTTTAAAGTAGGTGGATTAGATGATTCTGATAGAGCAGACTTTATAGCTGTTAATGGAGCTCAAAGTGTTCCAGTTAATATTACTGATATTAACGTTGGTGTAAATCTTACCATTAATGGTCAAAGTGCAGTTTCTGGAGCTTCGGCCAATGCTAATGCCCCTTCAAATAGTATTAATATAGAAGTATTAGGAGGAGTTACTGAAATTACTGTAACTGTCGGAAAGCAAAATGGTACTGCAGGGGATGTTGAATTACAGTTTTATGAGTTTGAATATTGTCTAAGTCAAGATACAGATGGTGATGGTGATCCCGACCACCTAGATCTCGATAGTGATAATGATGGCTGTAATGATGTAATAGAATCAGGTGGAACAGATGCAAACGATGATGGCCAATTAGATGGTGATGGTTTTAATGGAAATGGACAAGTTACTTCTGGAGGTGCTATAACAGATGGTTACGATGGTACAACAGGAAATGAAACTGTTGCTACACAGATAACTTCAGATACTAATGTTCCAGGAACTTTGGCAGTTTCAACAGGTGATACTGTTAGTTTTACTTCGAATGCTACGGCTGAGAGCACTATAATTTGGGATACGGTAACACCTTTTGATCCTGACTTCACGACTAATACTGATGTTTCGTCTGGCTTAAATTATGTTTGGGAGTTTGATGATGGTTCAGGTTTTCAACCTTTTATACCCGCTGAGACTTCACAGACTCTGAGTCTGGGGACAGTAACTGGAGCGCAAGATGGTTATGTTTATAGATTGACAATAACACATGATGATAATATTTGTTTAAGTCAAGAACGTACAGTTACATTAAGTGTAGAAGACCCAAGTATAGAAGCCGTAAAGACTGTAGCGATTACCAATGATGTAGCA
>NZ_JBHZTH010000001.1:1610024-2188309 GCF_046545555.1 Winogradskyella sp. PE311
AGAAGACCCAAGTATAGAAGCCGTAAAGACTGTAGCGATTACCAATGATGTAGCACCATTAGGAGCGAGTTTAGGTGATACGATGACTTATACGATCACAGTCTCTAACACAGGTAATGTAACTTTAGATGGAGTAGCTATAGTAGATACATTTGAGGATGCTGATGGTAACCCATTAACTTTAGCAACAGGCCCAACGTTTGTAAACACGAACCAAGCAGGAGGTGTAGACGGTATATTACGAGTAGGAGAAGTAGCGACTTATACTGCGACTTATGTAATAGAGCAAGATGCAGTAGATGCAGGAGGCTTTAATAATAGTGTATTAGCTGATGGGGATAGTCCAATGGACACTAATGTAGATGACACGAGTGATGATGATGATGATTTAGATGGTAACACAGAAGATGATCCAACTGAGACTACAATACTACCAGAGCCGAGTATTAGTTTAATAAAAACTACTTTACCACTAGAAGATACAAACGGTGATGGTATTGCAGGTAGTTTAGACGATATTATATCATATGTATTTATTGTAGAGAATACAGGTAACGTTACTTTAACAAATGTTGAAGTACAAGATGTGCTACCTGGATTGAATTTAATGGGTGGACCAATAGCACAGCTTATACCAGGAGAAATAGATGATACAACTTACACTGCGTCATATTTAATAACTCAAGCAGACTTAGATTTAGGAACAGTGACAAATTCTGCTACTGTTAGTGGTGAATCACCTGACGGAGATATAGGTGACCCGACAGATGATATTACTGATACCAGTGATGACCCTAATGACCCTAATGATGGTGATGATAATGGTGATGGTGACCCTGATGATCCAACAGTAACTGAAGTTAATTCAATTTTTGATTTAGATGTTGATAAGGTTGTTAATGAATTACAACCAATAGTAGGTGCAGAAGTAACATTTACTATAGAAGTTGCAAATATTGGTAACGTAACTGCTACAAATGTTGTTATAAGTGAACAAATACCAAGTGGATACGTATTTGTATCTGCAATTACAACAGCTGGAACCTATTCAGAATTCGATGGTGAATGGACAGTAGGTCAATTAGACCCAGATCAAGTAGAGATTCTTGAGATTACAGTTGAAGTCTTAGGATTTGGGGACTATCTAAATACTGCATTCGTACAGAGTTCTACAGGTGGCATAGATATAAACCCAGGAAACGATGATGATGAAGCAGCTGTAGACCCAATTTGTTTAACTATTTATAATGAGTTCTCTCCAAATGGAGATGGTGTTAATGAAACATTTATAATCGATTGTTTAGAAAGGTTCACTAATAATAAATTAGAGGTTTATAATAGATGGGGTAACATTGTTTATTCTAAGAAAGGATATCTTAATGATTGGGATGGAACATCAAATGGAAGAGCAGTTATTAATCAATCCGATAAATTACCAGTCGGAACATACTATTACGTTCTAGATTTAGGTGATGGCTCAGAACCAAGAGTAGGATGGTTATATATTAATAGATAGAATTAATTAACACTGAATTATAAAATATATTAAAATGATACATAAATCATCAATTATAAAAGGATTAGTAGTGTTAGTATTTACAATACTTAGTGCTAACAGTTATGCACAACAAGATCCACAGTATACGCATTATATGTATAATACCCTCAGTGTTAATCCAGCATATGCTGGTCAAAGAGAAACATTGAGTGTTGTAGGTCTTCACAGATCACAATGGGTTGGTATTGATGGTGCTCCGCAGACACAATCTTTAGGTATACATTCACCTTTGCGTAATGAGCGTGTTGGTTTGGGATTAAACATTGTCAGCGATGCATTAGGGCCGGCAAGAGAAACATTTGTAGATGCTAATTTCTCTTATACAATTCCTTTAAATGCTAACGATTTAAAACTCTCGTTTGGAGTTAAGGGAGGGTTACATATGTTAGATACGGATTGGAGCAAAGGACGTTTTCAAAATCCAGATGTAGTATTTAATAATAATCTTAATCTAATTTCTCCAATGGTAGGAGCAGGTTTATATATGCATACTAGAAAATGGTACCTAGGAGTAGCAGTTCCTAATTTTTTAGAAACAGAGCATTATGATGACTTTCAAGAATCATTAGCAACTGAACGTATGCATTTTTATGCTATAGGTGGTTATGTTTTTAATTTAAGTGAAACAACAGAATTAAAACCTGCATTTCTTATAAAAGGAGTGGCAGGGGCGCCATTAATTGCAGATGTATCAGCAAACCTCTGGTTTCAAAAGAAATTGACTGCGGGTTTAGCGTGGAGATGGGATGACTCTGTGAGTGCATTAATTGGTTTTCAAGCAACACCGGGAATGTTTATTGGTTATGGTTATGATATGACAACAACCGGATTAAATAATTATAACAGTGGAACACACGAAATAACTTTAAGATTTGAAGTTAAAAGATTAGGTAGAATTTTATCACCACGTTTCTTCTAAAAATAGTATTATGAGAATAATTTCAAGATATATATGTACAGTACTGATAAGTATATTTGCTTTATCTGCTGTTGCACAGAACGGAAAAATTAAAAGCGTACAAGACGACTATAAAGATTTTGCTTATGTTAAGACTAGTGAGGTCCTTCTAGAAGTAGCAAACAAAGGTTATAAATCTGTAGATCTATTTCAGAAATTAGCTAACTCCTATTATTTTATTAATGATATGGAGAACGCTTCAAAATGGTATGGAGAACTAATGGCTTTAGAAGAAGTTGTTGAGCCAGAGTATTACTTTAGATATGCCTTAGCACTAAAAGGAACTAAGAATTATGAAGAATCTGATAAGTGGATGAAGAAATTTAATGCACTTAAACCAGATGATTTAAGAGGTAAAGCATTTTTGTCTAACGTTGATTACAAATCTTCTATCGAAGAATCGAGCAGAGATGATATTCAACCTAATAATTTAGATATCAATACTGAATTTTCTGATTTTGGAACTACCGAATATGAAAATAGTATAGTATTCGCTTCATCTAGAGGAGGAGGAAAAAAATATAGATGGAATCAACAACCGTATTTAGATTTATATGCTGTTGAAAGAACTGATGATAGTTTTGGTGAAGTAACAGAAATTCAGGGCAAGGTTAATACTAAATTTCATGAGTCTAGTGCCGTATTCTCACCTAATGGTAAGTATATGTTTTTTACTAGAAACAACTTTTTTAAACTTAAGTATAAGGAAGATGAAACAGGAATAAATAGATTACAACTCTATAGAGCTACAAAAAGTGAAGATGGCACTTGGGACGAAATTCATAAGATTCATTTTAATAGTGAAGATTATAGTGTAGCACATCCAACATTAAATCTTACAGGTAGTAGACTTTATTTTGCTTCGGATATGCCAGGAACATTTGGTCAATCAGATATATTTGTGGTCGATGTTAATGATGATGGTTCTTTAAGTACACCCGAAAATTTAGGACCTTCTATTAATACGGAAGGGCAAGAATCATTTCCTTTTATAAACACTAATGGAGATTTATATTACTCCTCTACAGGATTTCCTGGATTAGGTGGTTTAGATGTTTTTAAATCAGAAGGTTTAGATCAAAAAGTAAAAGTGGGTTCTAATAGAAATTTTCCTATTCAGAATGTGAGTCAACCAGTTAATAGTGCTGCAGATGATTTCGGTTATTATGAAAATTTAGTTACTAAACGTGTATACTTTAGTTCTAATAGAGAAGGCGGAAAAGGAAGTGATGATATTTATACATTTATTATCCCTGAATGTGAGCAATCAGTGACTGGTTTAGTAAAAGATAAAGAAACGGATGCTATAATACCTAATTCTACCGTTATTTTATTTGATGGAGAAGGGAAAGAACTACAACGCAAAACTGTTGGTGCAGATGCTGCATTTAGCTTTGAATTAGATTGTGAAATAGAATACCTAATTAGAGCAGAGAAAGAAACGTATGCTTCTGACGAAAAACGCTTTACAACACCTAAGAAAAAACAAGAACTCAGACTCCAATTACTATTAGAAAAAGATGTCATAGAGATTGAGCCTTGTGATGATTTAGCAAAAATCCTGGATATTCCAATTATTTATTTTGATTTTGATAAGTCTAATATTAGATATGATGCCGAAATAGAATTGCAGAAAGTACTTGCGGTACTCAACAAATATCCTACTATGAAAATTGATATTCGTTCACATACAGATTGCAGAGGACCTGCAACTTATAACGAAAAATTATCAGATAGAAGAGCACAATCGACGCGACAGTATTTAATTGATAAAGGTATTTCCCAAGATCGTTTAACTGCTAAAGGTTATGGAGAATCAAGACTAATTAACGATTGTGGCTGTGAGCCTTCAAACGAATCTAGTTGTTCTGAAGAAGAGCATCAATTAAATAGACGTAGTGAGTTTATCATAACAAGTATTAATGGTAAGACTTGTGATGACAACTAAAAGTCATTTATTTAAATAAAATATAAATAGCCGTTTAATTTTTTAAACGGCTATTTTTTATGAAATCCTTTAGTATTTTTAAAGCTTTAGATGTTAATTTTGCTTTATGACAGAAGAACAAGTCATCTTAGTAGATGAAAATGATAATCAGATAGGTTTAATGCCCAAAATGGAAGCGCATGAGAAGGCACTTTTGCATCGTGCTTTTTCAGTTTTTATTTTTAATAATAAGAATGAGTTAATGCTTCAGCAACGTGCAATGCATAAATATCATTCTCCTGGTTTATGGACTAATACCTGTTGCAGCCATCAACGAAATGGTGAAAGTAATATTGAAGCTGGTACAAGACGATTACAAGAAGAAATGGGGTTTGTTACAGATTTGACTGAGTCTACATCTTTTGTCTATAAAGCTCCTTTTGATAATGGCTTAACAGAACATGAATATGACCACGTTATGATTGGTAAATTTAATGGTGAGCCAACTATTAACGCAGATGAAGTTGCAGACTGGAAATGGATGACTTTAGAAAACGTGAAAAAGGATATTAGTATGTATCCTCAAAATTATACAGAGTGGTTTAAAATTATATTTGAAAAATTCTACGAATTTATTAACGTTAATAACTTATGAAAGTAACTGTACATAGAAAAGCTCATTTTAATGCAGCACACAGGCTTTATCGTAAAGATTGGAGTTTTGAGAAGAATGATTTAGTTTTCGGTTTATGTAATAATCCAAATTTTCATGGTCATAATTACGAGCTTATTGCGAGTGTAACGGGAGAAGTTGACCCAGAAACTGGTTTTGTTATTGATGTAAAAATATTGAAGGATATTATTAAATCTGAGGTTGAGAATGCTTTTGATCATAAAAACTTAAATGTAGAAGTTCCAGAATTTCAGGATTTAAATCCAACAGCTGAAAATATTGCAGTTGTTATTTACAATAAAGTCAAAGCTAAATTAGATTCTAAGTTCCATCTTGAGATAACACTTTATGAAACGCCTCGTAATTTTGTAACCTATTCAGGCGAATAATTTTAGAATTAATCTCTTAAATAATTTTTATCAATTAGTAAGAGAGATTCATTACTTTTGTAGCTCAAAACATTTATAAACATGGCAAATAAAAGAGATTTAAAAAAAGATATAAACTACGTTTTAGGAGATATTATCGAAGCAGTATATGTTTGGGAATTAACCAATACAGAAAAGCCTACAAAGGAAAGTGACGCCATCATAGATGACGCAATTAGCACATTCGATGAATTGATTGTGAGAGTTAATGACAGAGGCGTAGAAGATAAAAAAGTGCATTTTAAAGCAATTAATGCAGATTTAGAATCTAAAGGTAAAGCTCTAATTGAACGCATTAACAAACTAAAATAATTGTATTAGTATTTTAAATATAAACTAAAAAGCCAATCGTATTTGCGATTGGCTTTTTTAGTTGTAGACGTAAATTCTTTTTATGGCGCTAAAGTCTTAATTCGCTAATTTTCTTTCGGCTATAAATTCTTTTAACTTTCTACCATATAAAGAATTTTTAATTTCATTTGTTAGACCATTATAAACAGAATCAATGTATATAGGATTAGCGGCCGGAATTTCATATAAAGCTAAATATGGTGCAATTTCACTATCTTTATTATTCATTGCAAACTGAATAGTATAAGCATATTTTCGTTTTATAAGTTTTTGAGATTGTTTATTTAAAGAGTCGGAAGTTATAGTGTCATTAGCTTTTTGAGCTAAGAAATTAGCTTCAATTAAATCTAAATTTTGATTATTAAACTGAGACATTATATCAGTGTATTCATTTAAAAGTGCCTGTTGCCTAGATCCATTTATTTTAGCATCAAAATTAAAATTCTTTAAAGAGGTCTTAATTTCTGTAATACCTTCATCGGCAAAAAACGGTATGTAATGTTCTTCGCCGTCATTTTTAAATAATTTTAAATACAATAAAACGGGTTCATCTATTGTAGTTTTCAAAGTAAACTCAGATTGTCCAGCGATAACTAATGAATCTAGATTTATAATGTCGGTTGAATCTAAGTTCTTTTGAAGATAAACCACCCCTTTTTTAAGTCCTTTTATATTTCCTTTTAATGTGAAATTTCCTTCATTATCATTGCTGCAAGAAATCGCTAAGAATGCTAATAATGTGATGCTTAAAAATTTATAAATCTTTGTCATGAGTTTTTTTAATAATTAGGTGTGCAAATATCTTACAATCCTTTTAAAATTGCTAACTAACAGCTGCTAATTCCATTAATATTGTACAGGCGATAGCTGCAATTGTACCAACTGCGTATCCAAAAACAGCAAGTAGCACTCCTACAGTAGCTAGGGATGGGTGAAATGCAGAAGCTACAATTGGAGCAGAAGCTGCACCACCAACATTGGCTTGACTTCCTACAGCTAGAAAGAAATAAGGTGCTTTAATTAATTTAGCAACAACAATTAATAATAACGCATGAATAGTCATCCAAACCACACCAATTGCTATTAGTCCAAGGTTATCAAAAATAAGTGTTAAATCCATTTTCATACCAATAGTAGCTACTAGTATATAGATAAATACACTACCGAATTTACTTGCTCCAGCACCTTCATAGTTTTTTGCTTTGGTATTAGATAGCAGTATAGCAATTAAGGTTGCTATACTTATCATCCAAAAGAATTTTGAACCTAAGAATGTAAAAATATTTCGGGTTGTAGGTGATTCTATATTGGTGACAACGCCATCAAAAAATGGGGCTAAATAATTAGCTCCTAAATGCGCAATACTTACCGTACCAAAAGCGATAGCACAAATAATCATAATATCAGTAAGAGATGGATTACGCTTTACTTTTTCAGAAAAGGTAGATACTTTTTCTTTTAAGTCTTCAATAGAGGAGGTATCCGCCTTAAGCCATTTATTAATGCGATTTCGTTTACCTATACCTATAAGGATAATGGCCATCCATATATTAGCAACAACGATGTCAACGAAAACCATTGCTCCGTATCTAGCCTGATTGTACTCGTATATCTCTAACATTGCTGTTTGATTAGCTCCACCACCTATCCAACTACCAGCTAGCGTAGAAAGTCCTCTCCATACAGCATCTGGTCCAACACCTCCAACAGTTTCTGGAGATACAGCAGCAATTAATAGTATAGCAATGGGCCCACCAATAACAATACCTAAAGTCCCAGTGAAAAACATAACCAAAGCTTTCCAGCCCAAATTAAAAACAGCTTTTAAATCTATACTTAATGTCATTAAGACTAAAGCGGCTGGCAATAAATAACGACTTGCCATGTAATATAAGCTCGAACTACTTTCAGTTTTTACTCCTGACTCTGATACTGACGTCCATTCTGGAGAAATTAATCCAGTAGTTGTTAAAACCGCGGGAATCATATAGGCCATAAATAAACCTGGAACTATTTTGTAGAATTTTGGCCAAAAACCAGTTTTTATGGATTCAGTAAAAAAAACAAAACCCAATGCAAGCATTAAGATTCCAAATACAATCGTGTCATCAGTAATAATAGGCGAAGTGTCCATCGTTAGGATTTTTATTCTCCGCAAAATACAAAAATTAAAAACTAAAAAAAGTGACCATTTCTGATCACTTTTCATCTTTAGTGCTTTCTTTTTTCTTGGGATTCCTATTATGCTCTTTTAAGTATTGCATCAGCATCCATTCTATTTGTCCGTTAGTACTGCGAAACTCATCAGAAGCCCATTTTTCAACAGCCTTTAGCATATCTTCATTTATGCGTAATGCAAAAGCTTTTTTTTTAGACATTGTTACTTTTTTTAATTTTTGATTTATAGGTTAGCAAAACACGTTCTGCATCTACTTTTTTTTGTGTTCCTATTAGAAGCTTTTTCCCATTGATTAAATCTAGTTGTATGCCAATATCGCCAGAAATATTTATTGCTTTTCCTTTAGACTTATTCCATAACGCGCCACCTCTTAATCCCCAACCTCCATAATCGTTTATAGCATCATAAGTTCTTACATACACTTTGTTAATTTCACTCCAATTAATATGCTTATACTTTAAATGAAATGGAAAGAATTTATAATAAATACCAGTTTGGTCGATTCTTGTAGATAGCTTAAAAAAGAAAATAATACATGCAGCAAATACCACCAAGCCTAAAAGACCAATTAATTCTGTAGTTGAGTAACTTTTAGGATTTTTTATGTAAGTACCTAGTATAATACCAATAGGCATTATTATACTTACTACCATAAGTATAATAAGCCATAGTTGATTGAATCGTTGTTCCTCCTTAAAGATTCTCATTATCTGTTTTTATCTCGCTCTAGAATTATCAAAGGAGAATTTTGACCAATATGTTTTACTTCCCAACCCTCTCTGGCATATTGGTTTAACAAATCTTCATATTTCTGAATTCTATTTCTTAAACCTAGTTTTGGATGTATTACTTTATATTCTTTCATTTTACTCTTCTGTTTTATTGTCTTTTAATACCACTAGAGCTATTACTACACCGATTATTGTCCCAATAATAGAGCCATATACCATACTCATCGCAATATCTCCACTAACGGCTCCAATTGTAGTGCCAATACTTGTGCCCATTGCGCAACCCACGCCAATTGAAAATATTTGTTTCTGATTCATAATTAATGACTTAATGTTCCTGTATTCAATACTGGTGAAGCATCTTTATCTCCACAGAGTACAACCATGAGATTACTTACCATAGCCGCTTTGCGTTCTTCATCCAAATCTACAACTTGTTTCTTGTTGAGTTCTTCTATCGCCATTTCTACCATACTTACGGCTCCTTCTACGATTTTATGTCTAGCAGCTACAATTGCTGTGGCTTGCTGACGTTTTAACATCGCATTAGCGATTTCTTGTGCATAGGCTAAATACCCAATACGAGCTTCTAATACTTCAATACCAGCGATAGATAAGCGTTCGTCTATTTCTTTTTCTAGTGCTGTACTAACTTCATTAACACTAGATCTTAGCGTTATATCTTCGTCATGGCCTTCGTCTGCAAAGTTATCGTAAGGATACATGCTTGCAAGTTTACGAACCGCTGCGTCTGTTTGTACACGTACAAAGTTTTCGTAATTATCGACATCAAAAGCTGCTTTGTATGTATTATGTACGCGCCAAACTAAAATGGTGCTAATCATTATAGGATTACCTAGCTTGTCATTTACCTTAAGACGCTCACTATCAAAGTTACTAGCTCTTAGTGATATTTTCTTTTTGGTATAAAAAGGGTTTACCCAATAGAAACCATTTTTCTTTACTGTGCCGACATATTTTCCGAATAATAGTAATACTCTAGATCCGTTGGGTTGCACCATTAAAAAGCCAAAGGCTAATACAAGAGATGCTACAATACCAAAAACAGACCATCCTGTTTTAGTTATAGGTATTAATGCAATACTACCAAAGAATAATAGTACAAATAGAAATAACATTAAGTAACCATTAGCAGGAACAATGATTTTTTCTTCTTTCATAATTTAAAAATTTAACTGGTTAATAATTATTTTTATTTATTATGATATTAAAATGATATCATAAAGATATAACATATAAGTATGTTATTAAATCATTTTGTTACAATTTTTATAAAAAAAGTAAAAAATAAAGTTTGGCACGCCATTTGTATTATACAAGGTGTAATGATAATTACGATAGTTACCACTAGGTAACATACTACAAAATCGTAACATTACATTTGGTTGGTTAGTTAGAAAAAGCATCTCGTGGTTGGGATGCTTTTCATTTTTAGCAAATCTATCAACTAGTTTAAGGACTAGTGGAATTAAAAAAAATACGCAATACTGCGTATATATAGCAAAAACTAAAGTTTTAATTTTCGTTCTTAAATTTAAAGTAATGAAATTTATTCTTTCTCTTTTTATTACAACACTATCTTTTGCTTGTTTATCACAATCGCTAAATACAGAAGACCTCTACCCATACCTTAAAAAAATTGACAATAGAGAACACTCATTTCAAGGCTGTGTATCTGGTAATTGCACAAATGGTAATGGTGTTTATATGACCTTAAAAACAAAATCTTATACCTCTAGAAGTAACGCTGACAACTATAGAACAGTAACCATTTATGTATTTAATGGTCAATTCTCTGATGATGGTAAAAAATTAAAAGGAAGAGAGTTCGGTTTCAATACACCTTATTTTTTTAAAAACAATAAGAAGAAAAAAATGGAATCAAATTTTGCTACAGTACTTGATGGCTCTGACCCAGAATTGGATAAATTTTTAAATTACGAGGGTGAATTTAAATTAAATAACAAAACTTATCAGCGTCATGGCAAAGATGGAATTGAGCATTATTTAATGAGAGGGAATGATACTATCACAAATCATATTACAACCTATTACAATGGTTATAGAAACCGGCAAATGATAACCTATGCAAAAGATTATAAATATAAATCGTTTGAAGGTTGGATTCAACCAGGTAACAGAAAAACAATAGGCAAACTCGTCTTAGCAAATGATGATATTTATATGGGTACTTTTTTTAATGGTAAATATGAAGGTTACGGACGGCTTATAAGTTCTAATAGTACCAGAGAAGGGTTATGGAAAAACGGAAAATTGATTAAAGAAATAAAAATTACGATACCAGAAAATGGTTTGTTAGGTGAAATAATTAATGATGATAGGATTTGGTTAGAAATAGAACAATTTGAAGCTAAAAAAAAGGGAAATTATTTTGGCGAAAATATTAATGATGTACCAAGCGGACAAGGTTTATTTTTTGATTATTGGGGACATATAGCGGTCGGTAATTTTGAATATGGAGCTTTGAATGGTATAGGCTATAGGCTGACTACGAAGTCTGTAGTTAAATATGGCAAAAACGGAAATTATTATCCCTGTACCAAAGAATTTGGTGAATTTGTAAATGGTGAACTCGTAGATGGAACGATAATTTCTTATTATTTAAAATCTAGTGACAAAAAGATTTATCATTATCAAGAAGTTAGTTCAAAAGAAATATCGCCTGCTCAAGCAGCCACATCTAAAGAAGCTACTATTACGGGAGTCAATCTAAAGAGCAATGATATTAATAAGCAATACCAGCAAGCTACAGACTTGATGAATAAAAATGAGTACAGTAAAGCACTTTATATTTTACTTCAAATTATAGATAGACAAGGATTTAACTCTATAAATCATGTTCAAGCATCGTTCTGTTATTTAATGCTTCAAGATTTAGACAATGCTGCTAAATACGCGCAACAAGCTATTGATATTAATCAGACTGACTTTACAGGCTATTTCGTAAAGGCTTTAGAAAAAACTGCCAGTAACAAAATGGAAGAAGCAAAGACCACTATGTTAGACGCCTTCTTTTTTGACTCTAACAATAACAAAACGACATATACTAAAAGCTTAAAGGCTATGGTAGAGGCGAATCTCAATTCTGGTGGATGCTCAGAGATGCTATCGTTTGTAGACAAAAATTATAGTGCTAGAAATCAAAGTTATGCCACTATACAAAACGATATGAACACCGCAGCACAAAATTTAACTACTAACGTTGGTGTCGCTAAACAGGCTTTTAATTCAGCTATTAAAAAAAGCGCCACGATTAAAAGTAAACCTTGGTTAAAGGCTTATAATGCATACTATGCTGCTGGTAGCCTGTATTTTGCTAATCTATATGACGATGCAAAACCTTATTTTGATCAAGCCTATGTCGACGTTATTCAACATAAGGACGCTATTGGTCCATATTCAAAATTTCTATTAAATACTGTTTCGGCAGAATACGCTAGTAACAATCTAGACTTTGAAAAATCAAAAGGGTACTTAAACAGCGCAAAGCCATTTTTAAAGACAATAGGCACTTATGCTAATGATTTAAAAGCAAAATATTACCATAGTGAATGTAAATATCTCGAGCAGTTAGATTCTCAAAATGAATTGATTATAAACGCTAATAAAATGAGAGCGCTAAAGAACACGGGCTTTGATAATTATTACGAAGCTTTAGCCTTAAATTTTTTAGGAATGGGCTATGGTAAAAGCGGTACTGCAGAAGGACGAAAAAAATCGTTTAATTTCTACGAGCAAGCTTTGGTATTAGCTAAAAAAAATGGATTTACGCCTATAATACAAGATATTGAAGCTAATTTACCAATTGCATATTGGCAGTCAGGACAAAAGGAAAAAGCAATAAACCTTTATCGAAATAGTATTGACAAAAGTAAAGATTCTAAACAGTTTAAGGATGCGGAAATCGCCGCAAATAACTTAGCGTATTTATGCCTATATAATAAAGATTATACTAACGCAGCCAAATATTTTGAAGAAGCTACGGAATTGACAGAACAAGCACGACTGAGTTTAAGTAAAAAAGATAGAATTATTTACTTGCAAGGAAAAACAAGTGCTTATCAAGGTTTAATTTATGCTTTGGCTAAATTGGGCAATGTTGAAGGTGTATTTAATGCACAACAAAAAGATAGAGCCAGAGTATTGCTAGAAATTTTATCTAAAAAAAATAATAACAAAGAAATTTCGCTTTCAGAATTTCAAAAAACTCTAGCCGAAAATGAGACTGCTATTTTTTATTCTTTATTTGAAGCAGGTACTGCAATTATTACAACCGTTTCAAATAATTCAGCTAAGGTTAATATATCTGATAATAAGTTAGAATTTCTTAAAATTAAGAAGAAGTATCTCGATATGATGTATAAAGGGAAGCCCAGCTATAATGCAATTAACGTAGATCAAGCCCAACAGTTTGCAGACAAAGATGACCGTGTTGCATCTCAATTAAAAAATAATGATATGAATCTTATGATGGAATTGTATCGTGGTATTATAGATAAATCCATCGCTGCTCCTAATGAAACTGTAAGAACAAATTTACTTAATTCATTGGCTGATCAATATTATAAATTTTTAATAAAACCAATAGAGAATCAAATCGTTTCGAAGAATAGTTTAATCGTATATGCCGATGGTATTTTAAATTTTTTACCATTTGAAGCATTAAAGCCAATAACTTCAAATAATTATCTAGTCCAAACTTATGACTTACGTTATGGTCGTTCGGCAGGTGTTTCAAATTTACTAAGAAATAGAATTTACTCTAATATTCGTAAGCCTTTCTTGGCAATGGGAGGAGCAACATATGGTAAGATGGACGAATATGATAAATTAAAAAATAGAGGTATTAACTATACGGATTTAAAGATTCAAGCAATTACAAATTCATTGAATGGTAAATCACAGCGTGAGGTGTATGCAAAACTATTTGGCGAGAAAATGAAATATTTGCCTGGTACATTAAAAGAGGTCAATAATCTAAGTCAGATTTTTAGTGAATCTCAGATTTATGTTGGCGAAGAGATGAGCGAATCTATTATAAAGCAACTTTCAAAGTCAAAGGCACTTCAAAATTATAAAATTATACATTTAGCAACGCATGGATTTTCTTTACCAGAATTCCCTGAACTTTCTGGCCTTGCAATGTCTATATTTCCTCAGTCAAAAAACGGTGAAGACGGTTATTTAACAACCTCTGAAATCGCTAATTTAGATATGAAAGCTGATATGGTTGTCTTATCTGCCTGCGAAACAGCAATGGGTAAAATCTATGGTGGTGAAGGAGTTGCTGGTTTAACGCAATCTGTGTTAGAAGGTGGTGCAAATGCTGCCATGGTATCTCTATGGCCAGTCAATGATGCTGGTACTATGTATTTTATGACTGGATTTTACGAACTAACCGAAAAACAAGGAAAAAGCTATCAAGAAGCAATTAATATCATGAAACGAAAATTTATTAATGGTGATTTTGGAGAATCTTTTAAGGATATTCAAATATGGGCACCATTCATTTATTATGGGTATTAAAATTTATTGCAGTTTTATAAACTTAGTAATACTAGCTTTCAGTTGCGATGAAATTGCTCTAAAAGACTCGTTATAAGATTTAGAATTTTCTAAATCGTCACCTTTAATTTCAAAAAGGACATGATTCATATTTTCAATAATACTTAAAGTTGACTTCTCATTGGCTGTTTTTAGTAATTCAGCTTCACTTTCTGAAACTTGAAGGTCTTTTGTGCCATTAATAAGTAAAATAGGTATATCTAATTCTTTTATAATATCTTGAGGATTGTATTGCATCCAATTGATCATAAATGGTTGTATATCGGCATTAAATACAGATGCTAAAGCCGAGGGATATTCTGATGTGGTTTTACCTTCTTTTAAGATATTCACAACCTTTTGTGTTTGCTCACCTAGTTTGGGATCCATAGTCTTGACTTGGTCTACGATGACATCACCAATATTTTGTCCAGCTCCTGCTAAAGAAATAAAACCATCAGCTTTATCTTTAGCAGCTAACATACCAACTAAGCTTCCTTGACTGTGGCCTATTATATAGATTTTATTGTAAGTCGACTTTTCTTTAAAATAATTTATAACATCTAAGGCATCGTTCACAAAATCATCAAATAGTATATTTTTATCTACATTACCTTGACGTATCTGTTTAACAATACGCTTATCATACCTAAATGTGGCAATACCATTATTAGTTAAACCTTCAGCTAATTTTTTTAATGAATTGTTTTTTAGAAAGTTCTGATTTCCATCTCTATTGGTTGGACCAGAACCAGCAATTATAATGGCTAAATTAGATTTGTCATTTGCCGCAGGACTTAGTAATGTACCATCAATCCATTTAGAAACTGAAATATCTTCTTCAATAAATGTTTTTTCTTGACAGAAATTTATTGACGAAACTAAAATTGAAATGATAAATATGTAATACTTCATTTTAAATTTTTTAAGATGCTTAAAGTTAATTTATAATCTCATGAATTCTTATTCTTGAAACAATTTTTATCTCGATTTAGTATAATTTAATTAATCTTTTGTTTTTTTTAACAGTGTATTTCATCGATGAAATACATTATTTCACCTATAAAAGTTAAAATTATGTGTATTTCATCGATTAAATATGTTTTTAAGCGTTATAATTAAAGTGGAGTTATATATTTACAGTGTACTAAAATTTAGTTTTTAGTTCAATGGATTAATTAATTAATATTTGCATTATGTTGTTGACTTAGAGACCCTGAATCTACGCATAATTTTAAAAAGCAAATAAAACGAAAGCCGAGATTGAGGGATCTCGGCTTTTTGTTTTTATATATCTAGTAATTTCCTAAATGTAAGATTAATTCTTGGATCTATTTTTCTTTTAGTTTTTGCTATTTGATGCAGCCAATGGTGTTGCATTTCACCTTTCATTATTAATAAGCTTCCGTGTTCTAATATGAGCTTATGCCTTTCTTCTTTAATTGTTCTGTGTTTAAAATGAAATGGACGTGCTTCACCAAAACTTACTGATGCAATTACAGGATTTTTACCTAGTTCTTTTTCATTATCTGCATGCCAGCCATTACTATCATTACCATCACGATAAAGATTTATTAATAGTGTGTTAAATTTTTCTTCTGAAAAGGTTTCAACTTTATTTTTTATAGATTTTAATAATTTCGAAAAAGGTTCAGGATGCATGAGAATACTAGAGTAGCTATAAGTTTGCTTAGTTTCTCCATATAACGCTGTTAGTCTGGGCTGTTTATAGGTTTTTCCAAAAATGGTTATATCATCGTGTTGCCAATTGGTTTCAGCTTTTATAGATTCAAAGTAGATATCGGACTCTTCCTTTGAAAAGAAATTTGGGATATAGATTAATTCCGTATTCGGCAGTTTAAAATGTTGTTTCTTATCTGAAAACAAGTCCATAGTCTAAATTTTCTCTAAATTAGTATTTCGGTATGAAAAATAAAACACTTCTTTATATAGTTTTTACAGCTTTAGTTGTATTTGGTTTTAATCAAAAACAGATATTACCAGAAGGATTTGTTTATGCGAAGCATATAATACCAGATTTAGATGTAGAATTGCGATATTTTACCTCTAATAATTTTGTAGGTGATACAATTGACGGTTATAACGCTAACCAATTAATTATTACCAAAGCCTCTGCTGATAAGCTCAAATTAGTTCAAGAAGAACTGCAACAACAAAATTTATGTTTAAAGGTCTATGATGGTTATAGACCACAACGTGGAGTTAATCATTTTATTCGCTGGGCTAGAGATTTAAACGATACTATTAATAAATCTCAATTTTACCCAGAAGTTAATAAACGTAATCTGTTTAAAGCGGGTTATATAGCATCACGTTCTGGTCATAGTAGAGGTAGTACTCTCGACTTAACTATTATAAACGGTGAGACGGGAGAACCTTTAGACATGGGTAGCCCTTTTGATTTTTTTGGTGAAGAATCATGGGTTGATTATCAAAATATTACTCAAGTACAAAAAGAAAATAGACAATTGCTAAAAGCTGTAATGTTGAAGCACAGTTTTAGAAATTATCCTAAAGAATGGTGGCACTTCACTTTACGCTGGGAACCTTTTCCTGATACTTATTTTGATTTTGAGGTTGAGTAGGAGTATTTATAAATACATCCAAGCCCAATACATCAATCCAAATTGAAGTGGAATACGCAAAACTAAAATCCATTTTGGAATTCCTGCGGATGCTTTTTTACTCGATAGCATATAGAAGTGCACAGATAGAAAAACAATAAGCATCGCTATAATACCATAGATAGATATCATTTTTAATATGGGGATACACAAACCTATCCCTAAAATAATCTCAGCTATACCACTCCAAAAGACTAAGGCTTTATGACTTGGTAAATATCTTGGCATAATACGTAGATACATTTTAGGCTTTATAAAATGCATAACACCAGCAAAGATGTATATGCAAGCCATAATATACAGGCCAATGGGTTCAGTCATCTTTGTAGGTTTTAAAAGTGATGCCAACACCATAGTTAAACAAGTTTTTATCTAATAAGCTCGACTTAAACCCATTGCCTTTATCAAACTTAACCCATTCGTTACCACTAATAAATACACGTTTTATGTAAGTGTTTTTAGTTTTAATTTCGTTTGTAAAAGGTAAAAGCGGTCTAAAATTGGTAGGAATCTTTACCACTCCATTTTTAGATTTAATCTCTTTGTATTTTTTATTAGGTAATAATTTACCTGATTTATCTGAATAACCCATAACCTGTATAGATACATAAAAACCTGCTTTCGGTACATAAATATCATAGTCTTCAACATTTAATTGATGAGAATCTCCATCTTTTTCTGTCGCTCTAAAAACTATTGTTTGGTAGGTTAGTGTTTTATGAGGTAGCCCCTTATTATTTGAATAAAACTGAACTTTAAATAGAGTAGAAAACTTTTTCTTTTCACTGTTAGATCGGTTTCGTTTTTTCCAATCTTTGGATTCTAAAGCAATGGGAAAAGTTATCGAGGACAATTTCTGATCTTTAGTACTTGTTTTAGGAAAATAAACAGCGATCTCGGATTCTATAGTTGGCAACCAACAATTATAGTAATCATCGTCGAGGTAAGGTTTTAATATTTCTTTTTTAAACTTTCTATTTAGTTTAGTGCCAATTAAAACTTCGTCTAATTGATCTGCTTGAGGTTGCATTAGTAGTTGTTGAGGTAGGGTTTTGGTAGAAACATTTAAGTCTTTATATCCTAAGGCAGAAATATAAAGTGAATCAATATCTGGATATAACTTTTTACTGAAGAAAAATTCGCCTTCATCATCTGCAAAAATCCCTTGACCATTACCAAAGGATATGGTAGCATAACTTACAGGATAATTGGTAAGGCTGTCTAAGACTTTAATTTGGGCAACCCCAAATTGGCTTAGAAATACTACGAATAAAAAGATTTTGGGCATATGTATACTTTATAGCTAAATATACATCAATTATGCACAAAAAAAAACGCCTCATTTCCGAAGTTTCGGCAGAGACGCTTTAGTTTTTTGATTGATCAGTCTAGATTTTTAATCGTCTAATTCTTTTTTAGTTTGCCTATAACCTAGGTAAAGGCCAACTCCTGCCATAAAGAATATCACGGCTGCCATTGCACCTTCTTCTAAATTAGTATAGGTGTCGATTAATGCAGCTAAGAAAGTGCCTAAGCCTATACCCATTAATAAAAAAGCGATATTTATAACAACTACCTTCCAGGAAGATCCTGATCGCTTACCAATATTAAAAATACTGGCATCAGCACCTTTTTCTATTAAAGCTAGACGTTCTTTATTACGTGTAGAATAGTATAGGTAAACCATACCGAAAATGACTGCAAAAAAACTGAGTGGTATTAAAATTTCTTCATCCATAATGTTTGATTTTTAATTGATTAATTTTATTGTTTTAAAAGTTATATTCAAATCGATTTCGTCTTAAAATTTTGGCGCACTACAAAATGTTTTATTGACTCAATTCTTACCTTATGACGACATGTTTTTAAATGAGGTTACAATTTTTTTAAAAAAAATATTTTCAGCAATTTATGTAACCTTATATGTAAAGAAGTCGTCTTAAATTAAAATGACCACCAACGAAGAAAAAATATTAATAGAAGCAATTAATAATGGCGACACTAGAGCTTATGCTCAACTTGTAGATCGCTATAAGGATTTGGTCTATACATTGGCATTACGCATGCTTAAGCATAAAGAAGAGGCAGAAGAGGTAGCACAAGATACTTTTATTAAGGTTTTTAAATCATTAAAGCGGTTTAAAGGTGATTCTAAATTTTCAACTTGGATTTATAGAGTTGCTTACAATACATGTTTAGATAACATCAAGAAAAATAAGAAGTATTTAAATAATGTGACAATAGATGAGTTTACATTTAATAAGTTAGACAGCATAGACAATGCACTAGATAACATTATTAAGGAAGAAAAGCATACTTTGATTAAAAATTGTATCCATAAGTTACCAGAAGATAGCAGCGCATTATTAACCTTGTTTTATTTTGAAGAATTATCTTTAGATGAGATATCTAAGATTATTAATGTTGAATCTAACACGGTTAAAGTTAAATTATTTAGAGCTCGAAAAAAATTGACTGTTATACTAGAGCAGTATCTACAACCAAAAACAGTATGAATTATGGAAAAGGATGATAAAAGAATAGAAGATTTTGTAAACAAGTTAATAGAGGCTGACCAGCTAGAAACACCTTCATTTAATTTTACGGAGAATGTGATATATAAAGTGGAAGCTTTGAATACTTCTGATGTAACAGTTTATAAGCCTTTAATCTCTAAATATGTATTATGGTCTATTGCATTAAGTTTTACTGCATTTGTTGTCTATGTCCTTTTTAGCAAACCATCAAATACTGTAAGTCTATCAGAACGTTATAATTTACCTCAGGTATCATTTAATTTTTTAGAAAATTATTCAGTAAATTTTTCAAGTACTATAATGTATGCTGCGGTATTATTAGCAATTATGGTAAGTATTCAAATTCCATTATTAAAGCAATATTTTAATAATCGACTTTCATATTAGTTTGGATAATACCAAAAAGGTATTCTGTCATGATATTGCTTTATTGTATCATTATCTTTATTAATGCGCTTTCTTAAAACTTGTAGTAAGTGCTTTCCTTCTGGTACATCTTTTAAATTGATATAGGTTTCAAAACCCTTTTTGCCTTTTAAACTTTCCCCAAAAATAAAGTCGCTTTTATGGTCAATAGAATCTATTCTTATTGTAAAAACATCATTGAGCGTTTTAATATACTGCTGATGCAAACTGTCGCGTCTAGACCAAGAAATATTAGAATTAACTACAATATCAGACTCAATACCTCTAATATCTTTTGTTGGTTTTAAACCTTTATTAAAAGCAAAAATATAGTCATCAAAATCTTCATAAATTACCAAAAACACTTTTAGGTGTTTATCGGTTATAACTTTAGATGTTATTGCCACCTTATCGATGAAATTTTCGTCATTTAGAGCATCTTCATAATTATTAGTGTCTGCGATATAACTGTTTGATGATATATTACCATTAAAATAGTTTGACATTTTGTAATTAAAACTCGTAGAAATTAAAATTATAATGTAAATAGGCACTAAAGCAAAGCTTACGCGCCTACCAAACTTGTTGTCTAGAAAATTATATACCAAAGGACGATATAAAAATGCCAACGTTATTTTACTATAAACCCAATAAAAAGGAAAGTATAATTTACTTAACCACTTCTTTTTCTTTAGACCACCAAGAGTAATGAAATCAATAAATGTAAGTAGCATGCCAAATACAATAAAAACAAGTATAGGAATACCTATAAAAGGCCCATAAGAATTGCTTATAGTGTCATTATCTAGGAATGTATTTATCGTAATTGCGATTGCAACAATGGTAAACGTTAAAGCTAGTACATAGAAAATCAATAAAAAAGATATGGCGAAAATGATACTGCAATAGTTTTCTAATCTTCCAATGTAACGATCAAAAGATCCAACATTTTTTTTTAAGTATCGTGTAAATTTTTCGCTGTATTTAAGTTTATCATAATCAATATCACCAGAAACGTAGCGCAATCCTAATGCACCAATCCAAAGCCCTCTTAAAATAACATGAAGCAAAAGATTAAAAATTAGTATAGCACAAGAAACCGAAGCTACTAGGAGTACAATAGATAAATAAAGTTTATCATCATTTCTTGCGGCTGTGCCAGCAAGGTTAATTTCTGGAAAAGCAGTAAGAAGACCAAAAATTGCAAAACCAGAAATTAGTAACTCTAATTGCCAACTTTCTTCTTGTAGTTTCTGAAGCAATTTTTTAAACGCAGGATTATTGTAATCTTGACTCATCTCTAGATTGATTTAATTTCCTTTAAATTTAGGCATATTCATTTAATTTCAACTTTTTTAGTAAAAAATTGAAACCCTTTTCAATTTCTTTCGTTTTTAAATATGTAACCGCTAACCAATCAAATGCATAAAGTAGATCATACATTAATTGAAGCTTGTAAAAAAGGGAATCAGATTGCACAAATGCAGATTTACGATAACTACTCGCAAGCTATGTTTACGGTTGCTTGTCGCTATTTATATGACATAGAAGATGCAAAAGATGCTATGCAAGAAGGGTTTTTAAAAGCTTTTTTAAATATCGAAAAATTTCAACCTACCTCTACTTTTGGAGCTTGGCTAAAGCGAATTATTATCAATCAATGTTTGGATGTTTTAAGAAAGCGAAGTATAGAATTTAGTGAAGACGATCTAGAAACATTACAAATAGTTGAAGATGAAAATTGGAATTTTAATAATACGATATCAAAAACTGACATAGTAAATGCTATTGAAAAACTAAAGGAGAAACATAAGATTGTAGTAACGCTTTATTTAATAGAAGGCTACGATCATGCAGAAATATCAGAAATACTTGATATACCAATTAAGACATCGAGAACTCACTTAAGCAGAGGTAAAGCAAAATTGAGAGATCTACTAAAACAAAAATTTAATGAAGCGAGATATTAGAAAATTATTTAAAGAGGAAGGAGAATTAAAAACACTTCCAGAAAATCATAGAACTGAGTTTTTACAAAAGCTTAATAAGCAACCAAAGAAAAAAATGAATAGGTTCTTTTTGCTCAAGATAGCAGCCGTATTTCTTGTTCTTTTAGCAGTAAGTTATGGTGTTGTTTCTAATCAACCCAAAGAAGAAGTTTCAACAATGGTGGCGCAAATTGAAGCCGTAGAAGCAGAGTATCTAAAAAATATTGAAGCAGAGTGGAAGAGTTTTGTAGCTATTGCAGATGATGAAGTTTTGGTAGCTAGATTTAAGAAAAAATTGGCCGAATTAGATAACGATTATCAGGAGATTTCTATTCAATTTAAGACTGACTCTAATAATATATTAGTAATAGAAGCTTTGGTAGAAAACCTACAAACAAGATTACAGATATTAAAAGACATACAAAAGCACATCAAAATATTAAATCAAAATAACGAACATTATGAAAAATCAATTTAAAATCTTAACGCTGATGCTCATCACATCAGCAATGAGTTACGGACAAAGGCATCAGGTCTTAAAGAAAAGTGTTGAAGTAGATAAAAATACTTCAGTAGTATTAAACTTTCAAAACATCTATTTGGCAATAGAAGAATCAACGGACGGTAAAATTCACTTTGATTACGCCATGGAGTTTGAAGGTTATTCTAAAAAAAATATACAGAAAAAGCTTGATGAATTAGTAGCTGAGGTTTCAAGTTCAGATAACCATGTAACACTAACGGCTAAAAGCATAAATCAGATCACCTTTTCGTATTTTGAATTGAAATCTGATCATGGTTTATACATCGAAGGTGATTTTTTTGATATGAAAAAAGATTCAGTAATACGAAAATCTAAAGATTCATTACTCAGTCAAATTAGGAAGAATAATAGAAAAAAATGGTCTAAAAACCCTCTTGAGTATATTAATGGAAGATTTAAAAAGATAGATAAGGATGGCAACCTCTCAAATATTAGAAAAGGTAATGTTGATATTATGAGGAGTCAATTTGTAATTAAAGTTCCGCCCTTTGTGAAGCTAAATATTAATGCACAAAATTCTGGTGTACATTTTAGAAATGACATGCAAAACGAGTTATCCATATCGACTAAAGAAGGAACTTTAAAAACCAAAGCATTAATGAACACATATAATGTCATACGTATAGATAATGCCAATTTTGAAGCCGAAGCTATTTCAGGCGGTACTTATAATTTTAAAAACGTAAAAAATGGCAAGATTGGTAGTACACAAAATGTGAAAATTAAATCTGAATTTTCAAAGGTAGAGATTGGAGAAATAGGAAAGAATACAATCATAACTGACTTTAATAGTGAGTATTGGTTTTATAATTGGGCAGATAAGTTCGAACGTTTTAATCTGTATTCAGAATACTCTAAAATCCATTTTTGGTATCCTACACTTGATTTTAGTTTAAAGGTGATTGGTAATAATACTAAAAGTTTTTTAGGTAATGATGTTGTAATCAATATGCAACCAAATGACAAAGGTGAAAAGTATACTATGATGACTAATGAACCTGATAATGCTAATGATGTATCTGGTAATATATACTTTGATATTATTCATGGTATCATTTATTCAAATGATTTTATGCTAACTAAAGTAACTGGTGATAGAGAGATCGAGGAAACAACTATAAAAAATTAAATCATGAAACAAATTAAAATTTTAGCCGTTGCATTAGCTTGCTTCGGAGCAACAATAGCACAAGAAAAACAAGTAAATTATGAAAATCCGAAAGGATTGAAAATGGAAACTGAGTATTCGTCAGACAATTCTGAAATAAGAGATATTTTGAGTTTTGAAGGTATAGATTACTTAAAAATTAAATTTTCTGATGATAAATTAAAAGGTAAAAGTTATAAGCTAAGTGTAAAAGAAATATGGGATGGAGAAGTAAAATCGAAAACTATTGTTTTAGATAGTAAAAATTTAGGCATAAAGCAGTTTGAAACTTTAAAAGACTCTGTTCTCAATATGAAAGTCATTTCTAAATTGACAAGCGATAATCAACTGAAATTGACATTTAAATTTCCAAGATTTAGTGTGACAAAAAAATATGACGCCATTAAATCTGATGATTACAGTTTAAGAAACTTAGCAGATGAAAGTAATTTGAAAATAGGTTACAATGAAGAATTTTATCTTCTAGCTTATATTTTGCCTTATGAGAGAGAAGATGGTTCTAAATCTTGGTGTGAAGTTGGTACTTCTGGAGATGATATAGAAAAATGGGGTGAAAAATTTAGTATAAAACATTACCTGCTTTTTGAAATGAAGTTTGATTAAGACTATCCAAAAAACACCTCATGCAAATAGCGCCCTGGAACTAAAGTAAAACCTCCGGCAATAATAAGCGCACCAAAATAAAGTAAGATCATCTTTCTTTTGTGCGCTTTTACATTTCCTTTTTTTATAGCAAGGTAAGCGGTTGGTACTGCATGGATTGTTAAAAAACTAAAGATATGTATCCAACCAAAATGATCTAAAACTGTTGGGCCAACATAAGCTGGCATAAACAAAGTTACTATAGCTGTAAACAACATTAGTACCATATATATTCTGCCGAGTTGTTTATGAATTTTCGTTCCTTTTTTAATTATCAGAAGAAACCCACCAATAAATAAGCAAGGCACAACGGTGTATAAATGTAAAAACATTAAAGTCTTGTAATCCATAGTTTTTATTTTACCTAAAGCATATTAATACCAACGCTTTTTCTTTTTCTTAGAAGCTGTACTTTTGCGACCTTTTTTATATTTACTGCCTTTCTTTTTGTGGACGATTGGTTTAGCTTTAGGATCTAAAGGATAAGGATGTTCTGATTCTATGGGAATAGAAATGTTCAGGGATTCTTGAATTTTCTTAACGTAGCTTTTTTCGTCAGCCGAACACATCGAATAGGCTTTACCGATGTTACCAGCCCTTCCTGTTCTACCAATTCTATGAACATATGTTTCTGGTACATTGGGCATATCAAAGTTAAAGACATTGTCTAATTCATTAATATCAATACCTCTGGCTGCAACATCTGTTGCAATTAGAACTTTAACGTAACCATTCTTAAATTTATTTAAAGCGGTTTGCCTTTCGCTTTGGGCTTTATCTCCATGAATACTATTTACCGAATATCCATTTTTAAGTAAAGTCTGTTCTAGCTTGTCAACTCCATATTTAGTGCGTCTAAAAATTAAGATGTTTCCTTTAATGTTGTTACGTAATAGGTGTAAGCATAATTCAATTTTATTACGTTTAGGTACATAATATAAGACTTGCGTTACAGCCTTTGCAACAGATTTGGTAGGCGTAACATCTACACGTTCTGGGTTGTTTAAAATAGTGTTGGCGAGTTCTTCAATCTTAGAAGGAATTGTAGCAGAGAATAATAAGGTTTGTTTCTCTTCTGGACATAGACGTTCAACTTTTTTTACATCATCTAAAAATCCCATATCTAGCATTAAGTCTGCCTCGTCTAAAACAAAAGTTTCTACATAATCTAGATTAACATAATCTTGCTTATGCAAATCTAGTAGACGACCTGGCGTAGCGACCAATATATCAACACCCTTTTTTAAAGTATCGATTTGGGGCTCAATAGAGGCACCACCAAAAACAACCAATGAACGCAGATTTGTATACTGAGCATATGTTTTAAAATTCTGATGGATCTGTACAGCAAGTTCTCGAGTTGGACTTATAATTAAAGCTCTAATTTTTTTTCCCTTTTTAGGTGCATCTTGCTTATCATACAATTTTTGTAAAATTGGTAAGGCAAATGCTGCTGTTTTACCTGTACCAGTCTGTGCTGATACAATTACATCTTTACCATTTAAAACTAAGGGAATTGCTTTTTGTTGCACCAAAGTGGGCTCAACATAGCCAGAAGCTTCAATTGCCTTTTGTATTGGTTTGATGAGTTTTAAGTCTTTAAAGGACATCTAGTAGAATTTGCAACAAAGGTAAAATAAATGTTGTATTGCTATTTAATTACATCTATTTCTTTCTAAACCCAAATCCAAGCATAACTTTTGACGTCTTGGTTCGGCTTGCTCAGGTTTGTGTTTTAAAAATTTTATTGGAATATTATATCCAATTTGAAGTGCGTCAAAACAAGTTTTATCAGCAACATAAAAACTACCAGTATATTCTTTCTGATAAGTAAATTTATAGTCTATTATATAGAGCAAGAGCTCAACTTTATCAATTCTATTATCTACGCGCTCTTCGTAGGACTGATCTTCAATATACTTTTTTGTAATGATAGCCTTAGTGTAACTTCCGTACTTTTTAACAACTTCTTTTTCGTAGTAATACATGAAGCTCGAAGGCATAGTATAACCTAAAAAGAAACCCATAAATAAAGTTACAAAACCACCAGCCACTAGTAATGGAATATTAGCATCACTTGTTATACCAAGATAAATTAAGAAACACCCTATCCCTAAAAATGTAAGTCCCATTAATAGTAGAAAACTGTGCTTCTTAACAGCACTAATACTAAAGTTAACTTTATCTGATATCGTAATTTTCAAATTACGATTTAAATCTTTTGTTTATCCATTCTTCACGCTCTTTGTCAGACAAAAAGGTCCAGGCAATAAATCGACTTACTTTTTGACCTTGACCCATTTCAACAGTTTCTACAGCTGTTGCTTTTACGTTTTCTAAAATCTTATAAGTAGGTTTAAGCGTTGTTTCTTTTGAGATTAAACTTGTAAACCAAAGACACTGTTCTCCAAAGTGTTTGCTTTCGTAAATCATGTCTTTTATAAATCGTGCTTCACCACCTTTAGTCCATAATTCACTTTGTTGTCCACCAAAATTAAGTAATGCTTTACTTGGACGTTTGCCTTTTAGGTTCTTAAGCTTTTTGAGACTTGCCTTTTGAGCATCTTTCAATGAGGCATGAAATGGTGGATTACACATTGTAAAATCTACTTTTTCTTCAGGTTTTAATATCTCATAAAAAAAATTGTTAGATTTTTCTTGTCGTCTAATCTCAACATTGGATTTTAAATTATAATTTTTTTGCTCTATGGCTTTTGCAGATATTATTGCGTTTTCGTTAGTATCACTTCCGATAAAGGACCAACCATATTCATGATTTCCAATAATTGGATAAATACAACTGGCACCAACACCAATATCTAAACCTTTAATGGTATTACCTTTTGGAATTTTAGTTCCATTTCCTTTTAAAAGATCTGCAATATTATGAATATAATCTGCACGGCCAGGAATAGGTGGACATAAATAATGCTCAGGAATTTCCCAAAATTTAATGCCATAATGATGCATTAATAGGGCCTTGTTTAATGCCAAAACAGCTTTTGGATTAAAAAAGTCTATTGAATTATCACCATATTTATTTGGTGCTACATAAGCAGTTAATGCTGGCGAACTTTTTATGAGAGCATCAAAATTATAGCGTTCCCTATGTTTACTTCTAGGATGAAGTTGTGATTTTACTTTAGGATGTTCTCTTTTTTTTTGCAATTTATTGGGTCTTAGTTGAAGCAAAGGTAATCTAATAGGATTATGAGTGTACTTTTTCTGCAATAATATAAAGATAATCTCCAGATTCATTTTTGTAAGATTTTATAATCTCTTTTATATAGCCGGAATCAATATCTTTTCTCAAACTAGATAAACCTTTTTCAACTTCGTCTTTATGGGCTAAAGCACTAAAAGAAGAGATACCGTATCGTATACTTTCGTCAAAATATAATTCTGGATTTTGTTTTCCACAATATAAAAACTGATCTTGTAAATCTGGTTTTATCGAATACGCTTTTGTTGTTTTAATTATAATTTTAGCATTTGCCATGGCTTGTTTAACAACTTCTAATGATGGCATTTGGGCAATAGAATCTTCGAGCATTTTAGGAAAGTAATGATTTAACCAATAGCCTTTCATTTGTTTTGGAGTAGAAGTGAAGAGGACTATTTTACCTTTAGGTTTTAAAATGTATTCTAATTCTGAAAATGCTCTTGATAAATTAGTCCAATGATGTATGGTTAATGTTGCAATAATCCCATCGATACTTTGTTGAGGTAAACCTGTTTTTTCTGCTGTACCAATTTTCCATTTAATATTTTTATTCAATGATCGGGCTTTTTGAAGCATTTCGATGGAGGGATCAATACCAATAATTTCGTAGCCTTTATTTTGTAATTCTGAAGTGTAATTGCCAGTTCCACAACCAATATCTAGATACAAACCTTTCTTATTTGGTTTAAGATGATGAAGTAGCTGTGATAGTAAATAAGGGTCTGCCTTACGTGTTGTATTATAATTAATGCCTATTCTATTGTATTTAGTGGACATAATTAATCGTTATTTTAGAAAAAATTTCAAACGCTTTTTCATACGTGTTGCCAAAGCTTCGTTATTTAGCATCAAATGAATTTGATCTTTATTTTTGTTTTTAGAATGCAATAATTTGAAAAAATCAAAAATAGAAACGCTATCCTTTGTGTTTTCTACTAATGTAAAATGATCTCCCGTTTTTACATCACCTTCCTTTATCACTCTAACATAAATGCCAGAAAAACCATGATTAATAAACTGATGTAATACTTTTTCTGATCCAAATTTATGGGCAAACTTAAAACAAGGTTCTCTTGGCTGTGTTATTTGTACTAACGCCTTACCAAGTTTATAAATATCACCTATAAAGAGTTCTTTTTCATCTAAATCTTCTATTGTAATATTCTCACCAAACATGCCATAATTCCATTCTAGATTTGGATATAGAATACGCCAATACTCATATTGATTTGCTGAAAATAAGTAACAAGCCTTAAATTCGCCTCCATGTACACGTCTGTCTGAAACTTCATCGCCTCTTACTTCTTCTTTATTAAGTCGTATTGGTACATCCGTTGGTTTTTTATAGATTCCCGTTGTAACTTCTTTACCATCCCATATAATAGTAGTGGGTTGAGCAATATTGGTAGATATAACTTGCATTATTTAGTTTGTATAGCTTGCCAAATTGGTAATAAACTTTTTATATTTTTCTAGCATATTTATTAATGGTTCTACTGCAAATGAAATGAGGTTCTTATGCTCAACGAAATTTGTTTTCTCCTCCGGGTTTATGGTTACTATTGATTTTTTAGATATTATTGGACTTTGCGCAACGACAAAAAAAACTACCTATAACAAAGAATAATATTTTAATTTTTTTCAACTTTGGTATTAAATTTAGCTGATTTCCAAATCTTAAGCATTTCTGCTTCCTTTACTATTAAGTTATCCGGATTCGTTTCATATTTTGAACGTCTTTCGTCTGAGATAGACTCAGACGTCCACCAATCATAAGTGTCTTTAACGGTTTCTTTAATTGGTCTTAATGTTAAACCAGAATTGATAGCTTTAGAATTTGAAACTCTCGCAGTACCATAATTCTTGCCAAATGAAGGAATCCAAGGAACTGAAAAATAGACTTTATTTTCAACTAAAAAATCATAATTATCAATCCAAACAAAATTGTGCTCGATGTTAAAAGTTTTTTCTGCTTCAGTAATAAAGCCATTCATATTTTGTTTTTCTTTCGGACCAACCGCATTATATGTACCATATTGATTATTTTCGGCGAGTCTAATAAACCATTCTGCAACGTCTCTAACATCTATATATTGAACCAGATCTTCAGGTGTTCCTGGCACTAAAACCTCTCCACCTTTGGAAAGTCTAATAGGCCAATGTATAAATCGATCTGTCTTATCGGCAGGACCAATCATATATGTTGGGCGAACTATTATAGTACGTTTATCTCCAAAGGCTTTTATAGCTTCTAATTCTGAGTTTCCTTTCATTACTCCGTATTTTTGCTCGTACTGTTCATCTTCAGTTAGGCCTTCTGGCATCGATAGCACTAATTTTTTATCTTCTTTAATGTTATCAGTTAAATAGGGATAATAAACTCCGGTTGAAGAGGTGTACATATAAATATCAGCATTGTCTTTTAACAAGTTGGCTGTTGCCTTTGTCCATTCAGATTTGTGACCTGAATTATCAATAACTACATCCCATTTTCTATTTTCAAGAGCCTTTAGGTTATCTTCTCTATCTCCGATTAATTGCTCTACTTGGTCAAATAATTCTGCATGAACTGATGGTAGCGTTTTACCTCTTGTAAAAGTTGTTACAGAATGTCCTCGTTTAAGAGCATAAGCAATTTGATGAGGCCCTAAGAAACTTGTGCCTCCAAGGATTAATATTTTTAGTTTATTAAAGGACGCGTCTAGTATTTCTTTTTCATTTTTAGATTTACATGCTATTAGACTACTGCCAAGTATAGGAATTGCCATACCTGCCAAAGCACTTTTTTTTATAAAGGCTCTTCTTGTATTTTTGGTTTTCATTGAGAATAACTTTAGACAATAAAGTTAAAGAAAAAAGTGCAAGTCTTAAACTCGCACTTTTAAAGTTAGGGATTCGAAAAATTTATCTTGTAATTTTCAATAACTAAAATTAAAAAAATGTTGTTTTGATAAAAATGATTTATGGTAATTTATTGCAAATGAAAAGCGCAAGCTCTTAACACTTGCGCTTTTTTACTACTAAAAAGGGGGATTATCTTACTAACTATAAAAAAATAGGACTAATTAATAGTTAATACGTTAAAATTAAGGTATTTACGCGTGTTAAAAGTTGATGTATGATAAGTAATTAGGCCTGAGCAATTTCTTTTCTAATTCTACTTAAACTTTCTGTAGTAATACCTAGATATGATGCAATATGATAGTTTTTTACAGATTGCTCTATTTGAGGGTAACTTTTTACGAAATTTAAGTATCTAGCGCTGGCATTAAGAGACAAATAAGAAAGAATTCTTTTTTGAAACGAAGCGAAGGCAGTCTCTAATTTACCGCGAACATAGACTTCAATTTTAGGAATATGTTTGTACAGATGATCCCTGTCTTTTTTTGTGATTTCAAATAACTCAGCATCTTGTATTACCTCAACGCTCATTAGAGCTTTGCCGGCACTAAAAAAAGCAGTATAATCGCTAATCCACCAATCCTCAATTCCAAACTGAATAGTGTGCTCTCTGCCATTGCTATCGATGTGAAATGATCTTAAACAGCCAGAAACTATAAAATATTGTTTATCTACAATAGTATTAAAATCGATAAGTCGTTCACCTTTTTTAGCAGTAACTCGCTCAAATTTAGACTCAATAAGTATTATTTCTTCTCGGGTAAAACTGAGCCCTTCAAATATTGCAGATGCTGGTTCGTGTATTTTTACTTTTCCCATAATAACAAGTTATTAATTTATCTAATTTAACTCAACTATCAGTTTTAAGCGATAACATATGTTAATTGAGACTGTTAAAATTAAATTAATATTTAAATTTTCAATGAAATCCTTTTTAGGATTAAAAATTAACAATGGATTACTCTATGAGTTAAGGGAATTTTAGAAGAAGTTACGAATTTTTGTTCTATTAAAAGAAGAATTGTAAAAGTTTTACAAGTTTTTTTTATTTAATGCATCTCAACTAATAGGTTCAAATATTTGCACATATAGAGCAGATATTTAGCCCGACTGGTTTCCGTATCAGGGAAGTGTAAGTACCCTCGTGATTTCTTTTGAAGAAACCACTACTGTGCTTTCTGCCATTATTTATAGTTAAAGTACAGGAAAGTATAGGTATTGCTTATTTTGCAAATGAACGAGGTATATACAGTTAGTATTGTCGCACGTTTAGAAAATAATGATGATCTATGAGTGGCATAGAAGGTTCGCGGTTAGGTTATGAAATTGAAGATGTAGTTAACGCTTTTAATTTAAATTAGTAGAAAACATATTATGATGACCAAGTCTTTAAAACAGGACGAGGTGATCTTTATTGTTTAGCCTCATAAAACGATTTAAGTATAAAGAAAGCCATTTTCTTTTCACCTTTTTCAGAAATTAACCCCTTGCGATTCCAGTTGTCTTGTATTTCTGGTAAAACACGTCTCGGCGATCTAAAATCTACGAGTATCCATGGTGAGATACCTCTAAGTTGCTCTATACTAGATAACATTTTTAAGGTTTCTATATATAGGTATTCTTGGTATTCCTCTGTCCAACGCGTGTGTTTATCCCCATGTAATCCATATTTAGCACCAGCACCAAATTCAGAAATTACAACGGGTTTATCCAGATCAATTTTCCAGCTTATAGTAGCACATTTTTCTACTAATCCATCATACCAGCCTATATATTGATTAAAACTTAGAATATCTACTTTGTTAGCAAACTCATCACTAATAGTTCTTACAAATTTGTTACCATTATAGTCGCTTTGTTCTAGCGCTGCACTAATAAGACGTGTTGGATCCTTTTCTCGTGTAAATTTGGTGAGATTAGATAAAAATTCATTTCTTGCTTCACTAGTAGGCGTTTCGTTCGCCATAGACCAAATAATAACACTGGCTCTATTTTTATCGCGATCTATAACTTCTGAGAGCTGTTGTTTTGCATTTTCATAGGTATCTTTATTTTCCCATTGAATGGTCCAATACACAGGATTTTCTTCCCAAACTAAAATACCCATTTGGTCAGCTAATCTTAGCATGTGCTCATTGTGAGGATAATGCGATAAGCGCACATAGTTACAACCCAATTCTTTTGCCCAAAGTAGTAGTTGATGAGCATCCTCTTTTGAGTGACCACGACCACCTCTTATTGGACTTTCCTCGTGAATGGAAATACCTTTTAAGAAAATAGACTCACCATTTAACAAAATATCCGAACCCTTGGTTGCTATCGTTCTAAAGCCTATTTGGTCTATAGTTTTGTCTTGGTTTGTTTCTATGGTAACATTATATAGTTTAGGATTAATTGTTGACCAATATAAAATATCAGTATGAGAAATTTCAAATGTTGCTAATCCACTATTATCAGTTACTGTGTTATAATTAATATTTAATTCAGGAATTGCAATCGTGACATTTTGATTAGCATTATTTTTTCCATTAAGACTAATTTCTCCTTTTATCGATTCATTATTTTTCGGATCTAATTGAATCATATAATCATTAATAAAAGTATTTGGTGTTTCAATAACTTTAACGCCTCGTGTTAAACCGCCATAGTTCCACCAGTCTGTATTTAGCGTTGGTACACCTTCTTTTTTTCGTTTGTTATCAACCTTAACTACTAAGAAGTTGTTTTTTTCTTTTAGTAGGTTAGTGACCTCAAAATTAAAAGGAGTAAATCCGCCAGTATGTTTACCAAGTTTTTTACCGTTGAAGTATACATCAGTTTCATAATTAGAAGCTTCAAAATATACAAAAACACGATTAGAGGATTTAGAAACTAAATAGTCGAATGACTTTTTATACCAAACAGTACCTTCATAATAGAATAGTTTTTCTTTTTGCGTATTCCAATCGCTAGGAACAGCAATCGTATCGCTTTTATCAAAATTATATTCTATTAAATCTGTTTTAGATTTGGCCTTAGCATTGTTAAAGAAGGCTCCGTTACCTGGGTTTTCTTGTTTTTCAAAAGGCTCATACCTATAATTATAAAATCCATTTTCATAAGGATCTACTATGAAATGCCATTGCCCATTTAAGGATGTTACATCTCTGTTATAGGTGTTTACTATTAATGGATCTTGAGCGAATGAAAATCTGATAAAACTAAATAATAGAAATACAGCTGTGAGTTTTAATTTCATAATACAATGAGGTATACCCAAATATACTATTAAATTCTAATGTCAAAATAGGGGTTCTAATAACAAAAAAACCACCTCGAATTAGCGAAGTGGTTTTTCTATTCATGAGGTTCCTCTTTCGCAGGAATGTGTTACTTAATCATATCATAACTACGCTTAATAAAGTTTGTCAACTCTTCGCCTTTTAAAAGGCCTTGAGATAAACGTGCTAAATCTAAACTCTGATTAATTAAACGTTCTTGCTTCTTCTTAGTTTTAGTGCCTAAAATTTCACCAACCAATTCAGAATTTGTGTTAACGATGAGGTTGTACATTTCTGGCATATTACCAAACATATTCATTCCGCCACCACCTGTTGCTTGCATCTCTTTCATACGACGCATAAATTCTGGCTGCGTAATAATAAATGGTGATGCATCACTATCCATAGCCTCTAATTGTACTGCAAATTTTTCAGAAGGAATAACGTCTTTTAGGAGTGTATCTAATTCTGTTTTTTGCTCATCAGATAACTTAGATATTGCCGTCTCTTCTTTTTTAATTAGGTTATCGATATGGTCACCATCTACACGTGCAAATGAAATGTTTTCCTTGGTCGATTCTAATTTCTGAATAAGGTGAGATACTATAGGAGAATCTAGCATTAGGACCTCATATCCTTTAGCTTTAGCAGATTCTATATAACTGTGCTGTTGATCTTTGTTAGACGCATATAATATAACGAGCTTATCATCTTTGTCTGTTTGATTCGCTTTTATCTTATTGAATAATTCATCGTACGTAAAGAATTTGCCATCTACTGTTGGGTATAAAGCAAAAGCATCTGCTTTTTCGAAAAATTTCTCTTCAGATAACATTCCGTATTCAATAACGATTTTAATATCGTCCCATTTTGCTTCAAAATCTTCGCGATTCGCATTGAATAGTGATTTCAGCTTATCCGCAACTTTACGCGTAATGTAAGATGAGATTTTTTTAACCGCACCATCAGCTTGTAAGTAAGAACGTGAAACATTTAAAGGAATATCTGGGGAATCAATTACACCGCGTAACATCGTTAAAAATTCTGGTACAATACCTTCTACATTATCTGTAACGAATACTTGGTTTTGATACAGTTGAATTTTATCCTTCTGCATGTTCATATCATTCGTCATCTTAGGGAAATATAAAATCCCTGTTAAGTTGAATGGATAATCTACATTTAGGTGGATATTAAATAAAGGTTCTTCAAATTGCATTGGATACAATTCTCTGTAAAAATCTTTATAATTTTGCTCTTCTAATTCTGTCGGTTGTTTTGTCCAAGCCGGATTAGGATTATTAATGATATCATCTACTGTAATCTGTTTATGAGGCTCAGTCGTTTCTTTACCTTCTTCATCAGTTGTAGTCTGTGGAGTAAATTCTGGATCGTTTATCTCTTTAGTTCCGAATTTAATAGGAATAGGCATAAACTTGTTATACTTATTTAATAGCTCTCTGATACGAGATTCTTCTAAAAATTCTGTTGAATCTTCTGCAATGTGAAGAATAATTTCTGTTCCTCTGGTGTCTTTATCAGACTTCTCTAAAGTAAATTCAGGTGAGCCATCACAAGACCAATGTGCAGCATCAGCACCAGTATGAGATTTTGTTATAATTTCTACTTTCTCTGCAACCATAAAGGCAGAGTAGAAGCCTAAACCAAAGTGTCCAATTATACCAGAATCTTTTGCAGAATCTTCATATTTATTCAAAAACTCTTCTGCACCAGAAAAAGCAACTTGGTTAATGTATTTTTCGACTTCTTCAGCAGTCATACCTAATCCTTGATCGATAATATGAAGTTTTTTACCTTCTTTATCAATCTTAACTTCTAGTATCGGATTGCCGTATTCAGATTTAGATTCACCTATGCTAGTAAGGTGTTTTAATTTTAGTGTGGCATCTGTACCATTACTAATTAGCTCACGTAAAAAGATTTCGTGATCACTGTATAAGAACTTTTTAATTAACGGAAAGATATTCTCTACCGATACATTAATACTTCCTTTTGTCATGATATATAGTTTTTTGTATTATTATTTTGAATACTTTCTTATAGTCAAATAAAATACCAATGCGTAAATTATGACAAGATGGCATAATTAAAAACTATTATGCACGCATAACGAATCCAAATTGTAATAAAAGTAAATTGTTTCTTATAGGTTAATTTAGCACTACTAAATAAATACTATGTACAATTCAAAAATAATAGGCTTAGGAAAGTATGTGCCAGAAAATGTTGTAACCAATAACGACTTGTCTAAACTAATGGATACTAATGATGAGTGGATAACAGAACGTACTGGTATTAAAGAACGACGTTGGGTAGAGAAAGGTAGTGGTGACACTACGGCAACAATGGGTGTAAAAGCTGCTAAAATTGCCATAGAACGCGCAGGTATCGATAAAGATGATATAGATTTTATAATCTTTGCAACGTTAAGTCCAGATATGTATTTTCCTGGTCCTGGAGTACAAGTACAACATGCTCTAGATATTAAAACGGTTGGAGCTTTAGACGTACGTAACCAGTGTTCTGGTTTTGTATATGCGCTTTCCGTAGCAGATAATTTTATAAAAACTGGGATGTATAAAAATATCCTAGTTATAGGAAGTGAGTTGCATTCTCACGGGTTAGATAAAACCACTAGAGGCAGAGGAGTAACTGTGATTTTTGGAGATGGAGCAGGTGCTGCAATATTAACTCGAGAAGAGGACACCTCTAAAGGTGTATTATCAACACATTTGCACTCACAAGGAGAACATGCAGAAGAGCTAGTATTAGTAGCGCCAGGAATGGGTAAGCGTTGGGTTAATGATATATTAGCTGAGAATGATCCTAATGACGAAAGTTATTTCCCTTACATGAACGGACAATTTGTATTCAAAAACGCTGTTGTTCGATTTAGTGAGGTGATTATGGAAGGCTTACAAAAAAACAACCTTAATGTTGATGCTATAGATATGCTAATACCTCACCAAGCTAATTTGCGTATAGCACAATTTATACAGCGCAAATTTAAGTTAGAGGACGACCAAGTTTTTAATAATATTCAGAAATACGGTAATACAACTGCTGCTTCTATTCCAATAGCTTTAACTGAAGCTTGGGAAGAAGGCAAGGTAAAAGAAGGAGATACGGTTGTACTTGCAGCCTTTGGTAGTGGATTTACTTGGGGAAGTGTTATAATTAAGTGGTAACTAAACTCAAGTATTTTAAATATTATGTTTAATTCTAGTTAGTTGTTTTTGGATTACTAAAAATGCTGCTTTATCTTTCTAGATGTTTAATGTTGCCTAGATGCGTTGTTTAAAACCCTTTAATTATGATGCCTCCATGGGTTCCACTAGTTACAAAATAAAACAAATGACATTAAGAAAAATCATATTATCAATTATGTTTTTGGGATTATTTAGTTGTAATTCTAATAAAGATAGAAACCCTCCTGCCGATTCTTACCCAAACATAAAAATTGTGAGTGCAATGAGAAATGTTATGTGGAAAGGAGAATTAGGTGGTAAAATTAGATTTGATACTATTTCTAATAAAAAAGGACTGTATGGAATTGGGCCTTTAAGTTATTTAGCAGGAGAAGTATTGATAAATAATGGGGTTAGCTACGTTTCAAAAGTGACGACCGATTCGACCATGACAGTCGAGACAAACTTTAATGTTTCGGCACCGTTTTTTGTTTATACCAACGTAACCGAATGGGACAAGATTGAATTGCCATCAGATATTAAAACTATTCGAGATATTGAAAAACTTGTTGACGAGAAAACAGTTGGTTTGAAAAGACCTTTTGCATTTAAATTAAGAGGAAAAGTATCAAGAGCTATAATTCACATTCAAAATTTACCGGTAGGGACAAAGGTTTCGTCACCAGCAGAGGCACATCAAGGACAAACGAATTACGAAATAAATAATGAAGATGTAGAGATTATTGGTTTTTTCTCAACAGAACACAAAGGAGTTTTTACTCACCATGATTCTAATATTCATTTACACTTAATAACAAATGATAAGCGTAAAATGGGACATTTGGATGAAGTGGAAATTGAAAAAATGAAAATATACTTTCCAATCAAATAAATACAACGCCTTGTTTTTAATCTATATAAAAATATTCTTGTAGAAAGTGAAAAGGATTATTGTACTATTAGTAATTCTAGTAATTACATTTACATCTTGTAAATCTTCAGAAAATAAAACTGACAGCGTAAAAATTGCTCAACATTATTTCGAGATTTTAGACCAGTCTGATTACTCTAATATGTCTAATTGGTTTGCAGATAGTCTAACCACAATCGAAGGTGGTTATAAACAGGTATATTCTAAAAATGAATATTTAGAATTTTTAAAATGGGATGCTGTTTTTGATCCAAACTATGATATACTAGAGATTACAGAAACTAATGGTATTGTAAATGCAAGGATTTCAAAGATGGATAAAAGAATTGCTTTTCTTCATGAGGAACCTTTTATTACCCAGCAGACTTTAAAATTTAAGAATAGAAAGATAATTGAAGTAGAAACAACATATTTAGATTTTAAAGAATTGACTTGGCAAAAAAACAAAGAAGCACTTCTAAGTTGGGTTGATAATATCCATCCTGAGTTAAACGGATTTATATATGACCAAACAGAAGCTGGTGGGATAAAATTCCTAAGAGCTATTGAACTTTATAAAAATAAAGAATAAGGTGTTTGTCTTATAAGATACTAACATAAAAGAAAAGCCCAAATACTATTCGTATTTGGGCTTTTCAGCTATTAACCAACTTAACTAACACTTATTATAAAAATTAATTTATAATTACTATTACTATAGACGTAATTGCGTTGATTTTATTTCATGGTTTAGCATATTTAACGTGTATTTAACAAAAACCCGAAACAAGACGTTTCGGGTTTTATTATTTAATAACTATACATTAACACTAACCATCAACTATTTATGTAGGTTATTAAATATTATCTTAGCATATCTATTATGAAGACGCTTTATTTATAAAAGTGTGACACTTTTGATATGTTTTTTTTACATAAATCCACCACCTTCTTTTTCATTTTTATCTCTTCGTTTACGAGATTTTGCTCTGTATTTCCCACCACCAAAACGATATGAGAGACCAGCGAATATGGTTTTAAATTCAGGCTCAAAGAATACGGTTTGGTTAAATGGTCTCTCACTTAATATATTTATTTCTTGTGTGTCAAAAACATTATTAAAGTTGAGACTAAATGTTGCTCTGTTGTCTTCTAAGAAGCTGTAACGCATACCTAAATTAACAAAGTACATAGGCTCCATTTCAAAATTAAGACCTGTATCTTTTCCGCGATACATTGCAAATGCGGAAAGTGATAATTTTTTAGTCACTTTAAAGTTATTAAAGACTCTAAAGTTGAATATTTCATTAGTAACTTCTACACTACTAACCGTAATATCACTTTCGGTCGGGTTTGCTAACGTAGGATCTAATGATTCTGCAAAACCTGTTTGTTTACGTACATATAAATCTACACTTGCATTAAAACTCCACCACTTGGTTGGTCTGTAACTACTAGATAATTCCATGCCATAGGCTGAGGTATTGTCGAAATTGTCATTGGTTAAAATAACACGACCAGATCCAATATCTGAGCGGTCTACAAAAACACCTTGGTTAATTTCATCTTCTATGAGTCTATAAAACACACCACCTGTAATACTACCTTTTTCTAAATTACGCGTGTAATTAACTTCTAACGAATTGGTGAATTGTGGTTGCAATTCTTGATTTCCGAATTGTGAAATTAAAGGTGTATTAAATTCTGGAATAGGGTTTACCTGTCCCACGCCTGGTCTATCTACACGTCTACTAAAACTCATTTGGTATGAGTTTTTTTCTGATGGATTGTAAGTCACAAAGCCAGATGGGTAAAATTGTATATAATCATTGTCAAAAGGAAAATCTGTAGTTGTATTGGCGTTTAAATCTGTATCAATGGCTAAAGCATCTTCCATTACAGTTTCTGCTCTCACACCAACTTGGTATGCCCATTTTTCGTTAATTGTTTTTCCATATGTTGCATAAAGTGAGTAGATATCTCTAGTGTAACCAAAGTCTGTTGCTGTTGGTATAAAATCACCAAATTCATTTCTTACTCTTGCGTTAGAACTATAAACGATATCGTTTTGAAATAATAGTGCCTGTGCTCCCAATTCTAGTTTAGAAGATTCGGTTAATGGATTAACATAGTCTAAGTTAATTGTAGTTCTGGTGCGATCTGTGTTTGTGAATTCATCAAAGTCTGGCCTACTGTCTATACCAGAGAAATTGTTATCTGTAAAAATGTCATTATCGAAGATGTTAAAGTCGGCTTCGAGCTCAATATTATGCCCTTCTTTATCAAAATCTAATTTATAGTTTACATTGTATTGCTGACTGTAATTTTCGTTATTATTATCAAATATTTGAAGTTGATTATTAGCCATGTTATCATTAAAAATAACTGCTGTCTCACCTAATGCACCACCATCAAATACGTTTTGATTTGTAAAGACAGAAAACGTATTCTTCTCATTGATATAAAAATCTACACCTACTTTATAAAGATGAGAATTACGCTCATCTGTAATATCGAAAGTTTGAAATAAATTGGCTTGGGTTTGATTTAATTGACCTCTATTAACATTATCAGCAATGTTATTTCCATAGCTACCATAAAAGTTGAGCTTTCCGTTTCGGTAATTCATATCAATAGAACTATTAAATTTTGGGGCTATTTGATAACCTAATCCAAAATTAAGATTCCCATTAAAACCGATATTTACATTTTTATGAAGAATAATATTAATAATACCACTCATACCTTCTGGGTTATATTTGGCCGAAGGGTTTGTGATTAATTCTATCTGCTTAATTGATGTTGACGGAATTTGTTTTAGTAACTGAGCAGCTGGTATATTGGATAATTTTCCATCTACCATAACCTGTACGTTCTGATTTCCTCTTAAAGCCACATCACCAGTTTGCTGATCTACATTTACAGACGGAATGTTTTGCATTATATCTGAAGCCGTGGGGCCAGAAGTAGTGAGGTCTTTACCAATAGTAATAACCTTACGATCAATTTTTTGCTGTATTGTTGACGTTTCCGCGACAACAGTAACTTCATCTAGACTTTCTGCATCTTCTTCTAGTAGAATATCTCCCATCTTAACGTCGTAATTACCTTTTCCTAAAGTAATAGTCTTCAAAATAGTTTTGTAACCAATAAAAGTAATTTCCACTTTTATTGTGCCTTCAGGAATCTTTTTTATTTCATACGTTCCATTAGCGTCAGTAATGCTTCCTGTAATTACTTTATCGGCAGCATCTTTAACTATTACATTAACGTATGGTAAAGGCTCATTTAATTGTGCATCTAAGACACGTCCTGATATAGAACCGTTTTTAATGTCTAAATTTGAATTGGGTTGTCCACTTAAAATGGTTGATGAGACCATTAAAAGCATTAGAAAGAAATGCTTCATTTTTGATTGATTTTTTGATTGATTTGATAGTTTCTTAATGTGTAGACGACTACATTTATATTATGTTACCGCATTTAACATTACTTAACATCTTTTTAACATATGAATAAAAAAACTTTGGTGCTAGGCGCATCGTTAAAGCCAGAACGCTATTCAAATATTGCTATAAACAAACTCCGTAATTATAATCATGAGGTTGTAGCATTTGGTTTAAGAAAAGGAAGTGTTAGAGATGTAGAGATTGATTCTGAATTAATAAATTATGATAGTATTGATACCGTAACATTATATCTCAACCCAAAACGACAAGAAGCCTATTACAATTATATCATTGGTTTAAATCCTAACCGAGTTATTTTTAATCCAGGCACTGAGAATCCTGAATTCTACGCGCTTTTAAGGCAAAATAATATTGATTTTGAAGTAGCTTGTACTTTAGTATTACTTTCAATTGGACAGTACTAAGGCAAAAAAGCAGAAAACTTGATTAAGTTTTCTGCTTTTTTTATTAGATAAATAGAGGTGTAAATTTATTCTATGTTACCGTAATAGGTCATAAGAATAGTATTATCTCGTGGCGCTAACGTCACTTTTGTATAACCATTAGCTCTAATAAGCATATCCACTTTGAGAATATTAGCTCTAAATTTAATAAAGTAACTTACGTTTATAGTATTCTTTTTCTCATCAATATCTACATCGTATTTACTAATATCACCTTCATAATAAATATCTTCAGTATTTTCTGGATCACTTAAACTTTTAAAATTATATAATTGTAATTGACATCTTATCGATTCATCCTTAACTATAATATAATTGAGTATATTTCCCATGGTTTCTCTCGTTCCCGTACCTGGTCGCTTCCATTGTGCTACAAACTTAAAACTTTTAGATTCTACAAGTTCTTTAGTTTTTTTAAATACAACATTGTTGTTTTCTAGTTTGTTAGCTTTAGAGTCATTGATTTTTTGTCCGAAGGCTAAAGAGCCAATAAAAACAAATAATAAAAGTGTAACTTTTTTCATAATCGAGAGTTTTAGAATTTAGGTTATCCTAACTTTTAAGATATATAAAAGAAGTATCAAAAAGGGTGCCATTTTATTAAGGCTTTCTTTTAATAAGACAGGTCAAACCAATAAACGTAATTAAACCATTAAGTGGCAAAATTTCCCAATTAAATACATAACTACCAATAATACTTTCGGGTAAGATGCTAATTATAAAAGTAAACGTAATAGATAAGAGAGCTACCATCCAAACATATTTATCTTTTATTTGGTGCTTAGTTAAAATTCCAAAAGCAAAAAGACCTAATAATGGTCCATAAGTAAAAGTGGCGAATTTAAATAGATTACCGACTACGTTACCTTCTAACATGTTAAATAGAATCACTACAAGAACTAAGAGTATAGATACTGCAATATGTACCTTTTTTCGTAATGGTTTTTGTTGTTCTATAGGTTTGTTTTCAATATTTAAAAAATCTACGCTAAATGATGTTGTAAGTGATGTTAATGCACTATCTGCACTAGAGTATGCTGCAGCTATTAAGCCTATTAAGAAAGTAATAGCAAGACCTTTTCCCAATCCTTGATTCATAGCGATTTCTGGAAATAACAAATCTGTACGAGGACGGCCGTCTAAAATTGGGATATCTAGGTTAAAGGCTTCAGCATAGATAAAAAGTAATGCGCCTAAAGACAGAAAAATAAAGTTTACTATCACCAATAAAGTAGCCATACTAAAAATGTTTTTCTTTGCATCTAATGGGTTCTTACATGTCAAATTTTTCTGCATCATATCTTGGTCTAACCCTGTCATAGCAATGGCTATAAAAATACCACCTATAAAGTATTTCCAGAAATAAACCTTAGCATTTGGATCATCGAAAAAGAAAATTCGTCCTTTTTGTTTGAACTCTTCAGAACTTAAAAACTCAAAATAAGTCCATTCTAACTTTTGGTTAATAAGGTAGATAGCAACACTTACTGAGACTAACATTGCCAGAGTTTGTAATGTGTCAGTCCATACTATCGTTTTTATACCTCCTCGATTTGTATAAATCCAAATCAGTAAAATTGAAATAACGACGGTTATCCAAAACGGAACACCCATTTGCTCAAAGACAATATATTGCATTGCAAGTGCTACTAAGAAAAGCCGAAAAGATGCTCCTGTAACACGAGAAAGTAAAAAGAAAAAAGCTCCAGTTTTGTAACTAACAAAACCAAAACGTTGCTCTAAGTATTGGTATATGGACGTTACATTTAATTTATAATAAAGTGGTATTAATACGGTAAGTATAAAAATATACCCAACAAAAAAGCCAAATACCCCTTGCATGTACGCAAATTGTTCGCCGCCAATCATTCCTGGTACAGAAATAAAGGTTACACCAGAGAGTGAGGCACCAATCATTCCAAACGCCACAACATACCATGGTGACTGCCGCTTAGCTTTAAAGAATACATCGTTACTATCGTCTTTACCAGTAAAGTAAGAAATCAAAATTAGGATACTAAAGTAGCCAATAATTAAAAGTAGAATCGAAGACGTACCCATAAAAACATAGTTTTTTTAAGAAAATTTTATGAAAAATAGTACATTTACAAAAACAACCTACTTAAATATTCCTTTTTTATGAAAAAGATAACCCTACTATCGCTACTTTTAACGTTTTCTCTTGTTGCCTCAGGACAAAATTATTTAGACTTAATAGCAGAAGGTACACATACAGTAGAATCTATTGTAGAAATAGCAGAACTTCATTTCGATTCCGTCGGCAGAGAACGAGGTAAAGGCTATAAACCATTTAGACGCTGGCAATATTTTGCTGAACGTGCTATGGATGAAACAGGAAAACTTAAATCTCCAGAATTTTATTATAACGAATTATTAGATTATAATGCAAGAATAAATAGTGAAGGTTTAGCATCAAGAACTGTTGTTGGTACTTGGGAGGAGATGGGACCAACATATTGGAATGCCACCGCAGGCTGGAATCCAGGCGTTGGTCGAATTACATCCATTGCTGTTGAAGAAACTAACTCTGATCATATAATAGCCGGTGCAAATACAGGTGGTGTTTGGAAGAGTCTAGATGGTGGAGCTTCTTGGACTGTACTTACAGACAATCTTGCTAACATAGATGTGTATGCATTAGCCATAGACCCAATGGTCAACTCAACCTATTATTGGGGTTCTACTGGTGGTAGTATATTTAAATCAATTGATAGTGGATCAACTTGGACGCTACATGGTAGTTTGCCAGGTGGCACTGTAAACAGAATTCTTATTGACCCTACAAATACTTCTAAAATGTATGCTAGTGCCCAAAGTGGTGGTCTTTATGCATCACTAAATGGTGGAGTGTCGTGGAGAATTATAGATAATGATGCTACGACCGGTTATGACTTTGAGTTTAAGCCAGGAGATCCAAATACGGTTTATGCTTCTGGTTCTAAGTTTTTTATTTCAACTGATGGTGGTATCACATTTACTACAGATGGTGGTTTAGATGTTTGGGAGCAAGAGTTTGTTTCTGGTACCACATCTTGGACTACAGCAAGCTCCAATCAAAATAATACAGTTACGCCTAAAACTGGCAGTGGTCTGGGTTTATTTTATATAGGTAATTTTTCTGCGCCTTCTACAAGATTAGTAACTCCATCAATGGATTTGAGTGGTGCAATTAATCCAGAAGTCAAGTTTTCTTATACTCAAGTAAATTGGGAAGGAGATATAGATGAACTCAAGGTATTATATAAAACATCAACCGCAGGTAATTGGATAGAGTTAGAAAATTACACAGCTGAAGTAACAAGCTGGTCAGATATTACAATAAGCTTACCTAACGTATCTTCGGATTACTATGTGGCTTTTGAAGGAACTTCAAACTACGGAAGAGGCTTAACTTTAGATGATATCTCAGTAGAAACAAATGCAGGTGTTATTTTTTCTGATGGTTTCGAAACGTCCTCAAATGCATTTAGTTCGGGTCCAAAAATGATCGGAGTTTCTCCTGCAAATCCTTCAGTGGTTTATGTAGTTGAATCGAGTGGTGGTATTTTTGGAGGACTTCATGTATCTTCAGACAGTGGCTCTACTTTTGAAAAACGTAACCATTCAAATTTAAATTTCTTTGGTTACGACACTAATGGATTAGATACAAGTGGCCAAGCTCCTAGAGATATGGATATTGCAGTTAATCCTAATAACGCTGATGATGTGCATATAGCAGGTATAAATACATGGAGATCTACTAATGCAGGTGTTGATTTTAATATAACGTCACAATGGGTGCCAGGAAATGCTGCAGGATTAGGTATTGGTTACTGCCATGCTGATGTAGATTTGTTACTTTTTGTTGGTACAGGTATAGATACGAAGCTATTTGTAGGTTCTGATGGTGGTATTTTTAGGGCAGATGATCCTACAAATGTTACGAGTCAATATTACACAGATTTAACAGTGGGTATGGGTATTAGACAATTTTATAAAATAGGAATTAGTCAAACAAATCCAGTCATTGTAACTGGAGGTTCTCAAGATAATGGGACATCAGTGTTAGGTGCCGATGGAAATTGGACTGATTGGTTAGGTGCCGATGGTATGGAAGGTTTTGTAGATAAAAATAATCCGCAGATTATGTATGGTACGACACAGTTTGGTGGACTAAATAAAACATTAAACGGAGGTGCAAGTCGATTTGGTATAGCTAATCCTGCTGGAGATGGAAACTGGAATTGGGTTGTGCCAATAGAACAAGATCCAATTGTACAGAATACAGTATACGCTGCATATAAGCAGGTTTTTAAATCTGTAGATGGCGGAAATAATTGGACCACCGCTTCACAAGACTTCGGAATAAATATCGACCAGTTTAAAATAGCACCTACTAATAGTGATAAAATGTATTTAAGTATTAATGGTGCATTTTGGTATACAACAAATGGCGGTTCATTATGGTCACAAGCTTCTTTAAATCTTAATGGCGGAAGTATTAATTCAATCGCTGTTCATCCAACAAACCCAGATAAAATAGCAATAGCTACAACAAATAGTGAGAAGGTTTACTTAAGCACAAATAACGGACAATCATGGACGTCTTTAAGATGGGACTTACCTAACTTTTCTTCACAGGCTTTGGCATGGCAAGATAATGGCGATGATGGTCTCTATGTAGGTATGAATTATGGTATCTATTATACGGATGTTAATTTAGGAAATACATGGGTTCCATTTAATAATGGTTTACCCAATGTTAGGATTAACGAATTAGAGATTAACACAGCTGATGATAAAATATATGCTGCAACTTATGGAAGAGGTTTATGGAGATCTAATGTTTATAACGCGACTCTAAGCGTCAATAATTTCGAATTTATCGATCTTAAGATGTATCCTAACCCAGCGAATAGTGAAGTAAATCTTAAGTGGAATAAATCAGAAGAAGTAAGTGTTAGAATTTACAATACTGTAGGTAAATTAATGTTTTATGGCAAAGATATCAATCTTTTAAATGAGACTAAAATTGATATATCTTCATTTAGTACTGGTGTATATTTTGTGAAATTAAACAGCTCAATAGGTGAAGTGACCAAAAAGTTGATAATAAAATAATAACCAACCAAATTGTTTAAAAGTCCAACAGTAAATCATTTACAGTTGGACTTTTTATTTCTAAAAATCTGTACCTTCGCAATAATGGAATTTTCATCTAAGCTTTTAGAGAATGCAGTAAATGAGATGTCGCAATTACCTAGTATAGGTAAGCGCACAGCATTGAGACTTGTGTTGCATTTATTGCGTCAACCAGAGCATCAAACATTTCAATTATCCGAAGCTTTGTCTAAAGTAAGATCAGAAATTAATTTTTGTAATTCTTGTCATAATATTAGTGATAAACCGCTTTGTGAAATTTGTTCAAACCCTAATAGAAATAGTCAAATCATTTGTGTTGTAGAGGATATTAGAGATGTAATGGCAGTAGAGAATACGAGTTCGTTTAAAGGTTTGTATCATGTTTTAGGAGGTAAAATTTCTCCAATGGATGGCATTGGTCCACAAGATTTAAATATCGCTTCCTTGGTAGAAAAAGTAAAGTCTGGGAAGGTAGAAGAGCTTATATTCGCTATGAGTCCTACAATGGAAGGTGATACAACTAATTTTTATATTTTTAGACAGATTCAAGAGCATAATATTGCAACTTCTACAATCGCCCGAGGGGTAGCCGCAGGTAATGAATTGGAGTATACAGATGAAATCACTCTAGGACGCAGTATAGTAGACCGCATTCCTTTTGAAACCTCTTTGAAATTGTAAGTTATATTTGAAATTATCTGTTGTCATACTAAATTATAATGTGCGCTACTTTTTAGAATTAAGTTTAAAAAGTGTAGAAGCCGCTATAAAGACTATTGATGCGGAAATAATAGTAGTTGACAATAACTCTTCGGACGGAAGTTGTGAGATGGTAAAAGAGCTGTTTCCGTCCGTAAAGCTAATCGTAAACAAAGAGAACTCGGGTTTTTCAAAAGGTAATAATATTGGTGTGGCTGAAGCTAACGGTGAGTATTTATGTATTCTCAATCCAGATACGGTAGTTGCAGAAGATACTTTTGCAAAACTTCTTTCTTATGCTAAGTCTAAAAATGATTTAGGAATTATTGGTTGTCAATTAATTGATGGAAAAGGCCAGTTTCTGCCAGAAAGTAAACGTAACATACCAAAGCCTAAAGTCGCTTTAAAAAAGCTACTAGGTAGATCACATGATTATTATGCTAATCAAATACAAATCGAAGAAACTGGTAGAGTTGAAATTTTAGTAGGCGCTTTCATGCTTTTAAAAAAGGCGGTATATAACGCGGTTGGTGGTTTTGATGAAGACTATTTTATGTACGGAGAAGATATTGACTTATCGTATAAAATATTAAAAGCAGGCTATCACAACTATTATTTTGGCGAAACTACAATTATTCATTTTAAAGGAGAAAGTACATTAAGAGATGCAAATTATGCAAAACGTTTTTATGGAGCGATGCAAATATTCTATAAAAAGCATTTTAAACGGAATCTCCTATTTAATGGATTAGTCTGGCTTGGTATTAAAATGGCTTATAGTATTCGAACTTTTCCTGCTAATGTGAATATAAAGCTAAATAACATCTATATTTATTCTGAAGTTGTTAATTCGTCTTTAAGTAAAGTTTTTAAAGAGCCTGTAAATGAATTAACCTCTTTATCAAATGAAATTAAGAACGATAGCATGTTGATTTATGATTTCAATTATTTGAGTATAACAAATGTTATAGATGATATTAAACAAAAATCTAAACAAGAAAATATTGTTATTAGATTTATTCCAAAAAACAGTAATTTTATCATCGGCAGTGATAGTGCAATAAATAGAGGCGAAATAGTAAAGTTTTGATAGATGTATTTTTTGAATAAAAAGCAAAGAAATATCTCTTTTTTTATTAATTTTGCAGTCAATTAGCAATTAAAGACCTTCAAATTATAGATATGGCAAAGTTTGAACTTAAGTTACCTAAAATGGGAGAGAGTGTTGCGGAAGCGACTATAACCTCTTGGCTTAAAGAAATAGGCGATACAATAGAAGCAGATGAAGCCGTTTTAGAAATTGCGACCGATAAAGTAGACAGTGAAGTACCTAGTGAGGTTGATGGAATTTTAGTAGAAAAACTATTTAATGTTGACGACGTTGTTCAAGTAGGTCAGACCATAGCGGTTATAGAAGTTGAGGGAGAAGGTACGATTGAGATAAAAGGGCAAGAAGAGCAGCCAGTCGTTGAGGCAGAAGTACCAAAGGAGGCTGCGGATGTTACTAAAACTGTTGTTGCCGCTAAAGAAACTACAGCAGCTGTTATATCCTCAGAAGACCGTTTTTACTCGCCATTAGTAAAGAATATAGCAAAAGCAGAAGGGGTTTCTCAGTCAGAATTAGATGCTATTCCTGGAACAGGAAAAGATGGCAGAGTAACTAAAAATGATATTAAAACATATTTACAATCTCGAGGAGAAACAACAATTTCTGAACCTAAGATTACTGAAGTTAGTGCAACGCCCTTATCATCTAATTCAAGTGAGGTAAAAGAATCAGGACCATTAAAACCAATAGAAAAATCTAAAACTACTTCAGTAATTGCATCAGGTGATGATGAAATTATTGAAATGAGTAGAATGGGCAAACTCATTTCCAAATACATGGTGGATTCTGTACAAACGTCTGCACATGTTCAATCTTTTATAGAGGCCGATGTAACGGATATATGGAATTGGAGAAATAAGCATAAAGATAATTTTAAAAAGCGCGAAGGTGAAAACCTAACGTTTACACCAATATTTATGGAGGCCGTTGCTAGAGCATTACGCGACTTCCCATTAATGAATATTTCTGTTCAAGGCGATAGTATAATTAAAAAGAAGCATATAAACTTAGGTATGGCAGCTGCATTGCCAGATGGGAACTTAATTGTGCCAGTTATTAAAGATGCTGATCAGCTAAATCTTTTCGGCATGGCTAAAAAAGTAAATGATTTAGCAAATAGAGCACGGTTAGGGCAATTAAATCCAGACGATATACAAGGAGGGACTTATACAGTTACAAATGTTGGTACGTTTGGCAGTATAATGGGCACTCCTATTATTAATCAACCACAAGTTGGTATATTGGCCTTAGGTGCAATACGTAAAATGCCTGCAGTTATAGAAACACCAGAGGGTGACTTTATAGGTATCCGTTACAAGATGATTATGTCACATTCTTATGATCATCGTGTAGTAAATGGAGCACTTGGAGGACAGTTTGTAAAAGCTGTTAAAGAGTACTTGGAAGCTTGGGACTCTAATAGAGAGATTTAACAAATTCCTTGGGTTAAAGAGGTCTTACAATACAAAATAAAAAGCACGGTTTTAGACTGTGCTTTTTTTAGTTTTTTATGAACCTTTAAATTATTTTGGCCGTCTAAGTTCATAAATTCAAGTCAGCTTTTTAAGTCCTAACAAGGCTATTCTACTTATTCTAATTATCTTTGATTTTCAAACAATAACATATGCAACTCAACCTTAACAAACCCATCTGCTTTTTCGATTTAGAAACTACAGGAATAAATATTTCTAAAGATAGAATTGTAGAAATTTCAATTCTCAAAGTCTATCCTGATGGGAAGGAGGATACTAAAACTTGGATTGTTAATCCAGAGATGCCAATTCCGACTGAGGTAACAGCTATTCATGGTATTTCAGATGCTGATGTAGTAGATAAACCTACTTTTAAGGAATTATCTAAGGAAATTTATAATATAATAAAGGACTCTGATTTAGGTGGTTTTAATTCTAACCGTTTCGATATACCTTTATTAGCAGAAGAAATGCTTAGAGCAGAAATAGATTTTGATATGAAGGGTAGGCAATCTGTAGATGTGCAAACTATTTTTCATAAAATGGAACAGCGCACACTGAGTGCTGCATATAATTTTTATTGTGATAAAAGTTTAGATGATGCCCATAGTGCTGAGGCAGATACTAAAGCTACTTACGAAGTTTTAAAAGCACAATTAGATAGGTACGACACTCTAGAAAATGATACTAAATTTTTGGCTGAGTTTAGCTCACGCAAGAAATTTGCCGATTTTGCAGGTTTTATAATCTTTAATAAAGAAGGGGAAGAATGTTTTTCTTTTGGTAAGCACAAAAGTAAGAGAGTAGTTGATGTTATGGAAAAAGAACCAGGATATTTTGGTTGGTTACTCAATGCAGACTTTCCTTTATATACTAAAAAAGTATTAACTGCTATAAAGTTACGTCAGTTTAATAATAAATTAAGTTAGGCTCTAATCTTAAACGTCAAAAAATGAAACTCATCTGTATTGGTCGAAATTATACAGACCATATAAAAGAATTAGAGAACGAAAAGCCAGCAGAACCTGTTGTGTTTTTAAAACCAGATACTTCGATTTTGTTGAAGAAGCAACCATTTTTTATACCAGATTTTTCTAATGATGTACATCATGAGGTTGAAGTTTTAGTGAAAATCAAAAAAGTTGGAAAATATATAGATAAGAAATTTGCTCATAAATATTATGATGATATTGGGCTTGGAATAGACTTTACCGCACGTGATGTACAAGCACAATTAAAAGCTAAAGGTTTGCCTTGGGAAAAAGCAAAGGCATTCGATGGGGCAGCAGTGATAGGTAAGTGGTTGCCTAAGGATCAATTTAATGATATTAATACTATTGACTTCAGTTTAAAAAAAAATGATGAAATTGTACAATCAGGTAATACCAAATTAATGCTTTGGAAGATTGATGAACTAATAGAATATGTATCAAAATATTTTACTTTAAAAATTGGAGATATTATCTTTACCGGCACACCTTCAGGAGTTGGTAAGGTTTTTGCAAACGATCAATTAAAAGGATATATTGGGAATAAAGAACTATTTTCAATAAAAATTAAATAAATGGCAGAATATTATAAACTACATCGCGTTCGTGAAATGGCAGAGAACGACGAAGATTTTGTTGCAGCGTTAGCAGCAGCTTTCATAGAAGAAGTGCCTGAGGACGCAGAACGTTTAAAAAAATCAGTTCCAGCAGGAGATTTTCACGAAACCTACCAAGCTGCTCACAAAATGAAGCCGACGATAGACCTATTTGAGCTAGGTGTTTTAGATACTTTAATCGAAGTACAAGATTGGGGAAAACACGAGCAAGCAGACAAAGATGTGTCTATCCAACTCAAAGTTGTCTTAATAGCTGTGGAGAATGCAGTAAATGAAATTAAAGCCGACTTCGGATTATAAATGCAAGCTGAAATAATTACTATTGGCGACGAAATTCTAATAGGCCAAATTGTAGATACAAATTCTGCATTTTTAGGAAAAGAGTTTAATAAGGCTGGTATATCTATTTATCAAATTACTTCTGTACAAGACGATAAAGCCCATATTTTAAAGTCGTTAAAGGAAGCAGAAGAAAATGCAGACATCATTATTGTTACTGGTGGTCTAGGACCTACAAAAGATGATATTACAAAACATACTATTTGTGAATACTTTAATGATTCTTTGGTCGAAAATAAAAAAGTACTTGCTCATGTAGAGCATTTGTTTTCTAAATATATTAATACGCCTATTTCAGAATTAAATCGCAAACAAGCACTTGTTCCCTCAAAAGCTAAGGTGCTAATGAATCTTTTTGGTACTGCACCAGGTATGTGGTTAGAAAAAAATGGGAAAGTATTTGTATCACTGCCTGGTGTGCCATACGAAATGAAAGCTTTAATTACTAATGAAGTAATTCCAGCCTTAAGATCAAAGTTTAAATTCCCCTATATAAAACACAAAACCATATTAACTTATGGATTGGGTGAAAGTGCTATAGCGAATAGAATAGAAGCTTGGGAAGATGCATTGCCGAAATTCATAAAATTAGCATACTTACCTAGTTTGGGTAAAGTAAGATTACGATTATCTGCTAAGTCAATGAATAAGAATTTGGTAGATGAAGAGATTGAAAAGCAAATTAACATACTATTGCCCCAAATTAAAGATATTTTTGTTGGGTTTGAAGAAGACTTGTCATTAGAAGCTTTAATAGGGAAGCAATTAACTGAGATGGGTAAAACATTATCGATTGCAGAAAGTTGTACCGGTGGAAAAATTGCACAGGCCTTTACTGCTAATGCAGGAGCATCAAAATATTTTAAAGGGAGTATTGTGAGCTACGCTACTGAATCTAAAGTAAATATACTAGGAGTTTCTCAAGCAGATATAATGTCACATTCGGTTGTGAGTAAAGCAGTGGCAATGACAATGGCAAAAAATGTAAGAGAACTTTTTAATACGGATTATGCAATTAGCACCACAGGTAATGCAGGTCCTTCAAAAGGCGAATCTGATGCAGATGTTGGTACCGTCTGGATTGCAATAGCTACTAAGACCAACGTTTACTCTGAAGTTTTTAACTTTAGTAATCAAAGAGAAAAGGTGATTAATAAGGCTAAGAATAAAGCTTTTGAAATGCTTCAGAAAGAAATAACAATTAAACCTTAAAAAAAGTAGGTTTTTATGTTTGTTGAAACGTAAAGTTTTCATAAATTTGCATCCTGTTAAAAATTAACATACCTAAAGAAAGAATACAATGTCAAGAGTTTGTGAACTTACTGGGAAAAAAGCGATGGTTGGAAACAATGTTTCTCACGCGATGAATAAAACGAAACGCAAGTTTAACGCTAACTTAGTTAAAAAACGTTTTTTTATTCCTGAAGAAGATAAGTGGGTAACATTAAAAGTTTCTACATCTGCATTAAAAACAATCAATAAGATTGGTATCAGTGCAATGTTAAAAGAAGCTAGAGCAAAAGGATTTTACAAATAATAGCATAGCGCTTAAGTCAATTTATAATGGCAAAAAAAGGAAATAGAATACAAGTTATATTAGAGTGCACTGAGCACAAAGCTTCTGGTCAGCCTGGAACTTCAAGATATATCACAACGAAGAATAAAAAGAATACGCCAGATCGTATGGAGATTAAGAAATTTAATCCTATTCTGAAGCGTATGACAGTACATAAAGAAATTAAATAATTATTTGACATGGCAAAGAAATCAGTAGCATCTTTACAGACAGGATCTAAGCGTTTGACGAAAGCGATAAAAATGGTAAAATCACCAAAAACTGGAGCTTACATGTTCGTAGAATCAGTAATGGCACCAGAATTTGTCAATGACTTTTTAAATAAAAAATAATATTTATTTATCTATAGCTTTACAAAACTGCTTTCATTTGAAAGCAGTTTTTTTATGGCTATATTTGACCATGTATGACAACTTAGCAGTAATCTACTATAGGCAAGGTTGTTGCTGTTAGCAAAGCAAATGGAATTATAAATGAGTTTTTTTAAAAAAATATTTTCTTCTGAAAAGAAAGAAACACTAGATAAAGGTTTAGAGAAGTCTAAGTCATCTTTTTTCAATAAACTAAATAAAGCTGTTGCCGGGAAATCTAAAGTCGATGAGGATGTATTAGATAATCTTGAAGAAATCCTAGTGACCAGTGATGTTGGGGTAAATACCACTTTAAAAGTTATTGAACGCATAGAAGAACGCGTGTCAAAAGACAAGTATTTAGGTACTTCTGAGCTTAACAAGATTTTAAGAGAAGAGATAGCTGGCTTATTATCGGAGACTAATTCTGGAGAAGATACCGATTATATAATTCCTGATATTCCAAAACAAGCTGATGGTTCCAAAACACCCTATGTGCTTATGGTTGTTGGAGTTAATGGTGTAGGCAAGACCACAACAATAGGTAAATTAGCCTATCAGTTTAAAAAGCAAGGCTTAAAAGTAGTTCTTGGTGCAGCTGATACATTTAGAGCAGCTGCTATAGATCAATTGCAAGTTTGGGCAGATCGCGTGGATGTGCCAATGATACGCCAGGAAATGGGATCTGATCCTGCATCAGTAGCTTTTGATGCATTACAATCTGGAGTAAATCAAGAGGCGGATGTTATTATTATTGATACAGCAGGGAGATTGCACAATAAAGTTAATTTAATGAATGAGTTAACGAAAGTTAAACGCGTTATGCAAAAGGTAGTTGATAATTCACCTCATGATGTGCTGTTGGTGTTAGATGGTTCGACTGGTCAAAATGCTTTTGAACAAGCGAAGCAGTTTACTGCAGCAACCGAGGTAACATCTTTAGCAGTTACAAAGTTAGATGGCACTGCCAAAGGAGGTGTTGTGATAGGTATAAGTGACCAATTTCAAATCCCAGTGAAATATATTGGAGTAGGTGAAGGTATTGAAGACTTGCAAGTTTTTAATAAATATGAGTTCGTAGATTCATTCTTTAAATAGACGTATTATAATCATTCGGTTTTCGTATTTTTATAAAAAATACAAATCATGCGTTATATTTTATTTCTACTAACTCTAGTTTTTATTGTTTCTTGTAAAAATTCTAAAACTATTGATTCCAACGATACACCTAAAGATTCTAATATTAAACAAGAACCAATTGCAGAAGAGACTTCAGGCTTAGATGCTATATCTACTAAAGATTTTAGAGAGTTTAAAGTGTTAGATTCTAGGAATTTATCAAAGTCAGAAATCTGGAAAAACACTAATGATGTTTTAAATGGTTTTTCAGAAAAAGATTATCAAAGGCTAAAGCCATTAATTTTAGAACAAGATATTCCTACACTTCAACAAAATAGAAGAGAAAATAAATTTACATATGTACAACTAACTCAGTTCTATCTTTACCGCATTAAAACTTACGATCGTGAAAATGAACTTTCACTTAATGCAGTAATTTCTATTAACCCTAATATTTTAGAAGAGGCAAAATTAAGAGATCGCGATTTTTTTAATAAAAAATTAAAGCATGCTATTTTTGGTATGCCAATCTTACTAAAAGATAATATCAACGCTGCTCATATGGCAACTACTGCTGGTGCAGTTGTTTTAAAAGATAATATTACAAAGGATGCCTTTATAACTGCACAACTAAAAAGTAAAGGAGCATTAATTTTAGGTAAAGCTAATCTAAGTGAATGGGCATATTTCTTTTGTGGAGATTGCCCTAGTGGTTACTCAGCAGTTGGTGGGCAAACTCTCAACCCTTATGGTAGACGTATTATTGATACGGGTGGTTCTAGCTCAGGTAGCGGTGTTTCAGCATCTGCGAATTTTGCAGCCGCTACAATAGGAAGTGAAACAGCTGGATCTATTTTATCGCCAGCAAGTCAAAATTCTGTAGTAGGTTTAAAACCTACTATCGGTTTAGTAAGTCGAAGTGGTATTGTCCCAATTTCCTCTACTTTAGATACTGCAGGTCCCATTACTAAGAATGTGATGGATAATGCTATTGTTTTAGATGCTATATTCGGAGAAGATGAAGCAGATTCAAAATCGATATATGCTCTATGGGAATGGGGTTTTTATTATAGAAATTTAAAGGAAGCAAGTTTAAAAGGTAAGCGGTTTGGGGCACCAAAGCGACTATTAGGCGATACATTATATAGTAAAGCTTTAGAAGTGCTAAAACAACAAGGTGCGGAAATTGTAGAAATTGAAGAAGAAAAATTAGGATTACCAAATTTTGTCAGACTTCTAAATCTTGATATGAAAAAAGATTTACCAGCTTATATGACGACTTATGCTAATAAGAGTATAGACCTAAGAACAGTTTCTGATGTAATGATATTTAATCTAAAAGACTCGTTAAATACAATGCCTTATGGCCAAAATTTATTTAAAGGTATCGCCGAAGATAAAGGGGACGAACAATTTTTAGAACGTATTAAAGATACTTTGCATACTAATGGAAAAAAGTATTTTAATATCCCTATGGATACTAATAATTTAGATGGCTTCTTGTCAATCAATAATTATCATGCGGCTTTTGCTGCTGTTGCAGAATATCCTGCATTAACAGTGCCAATGGGTTATACTGGAGAAGGAGTACCTAAAGGTTTAACATTTATAGGTAGACGACTGCAAGAAAAACAATTATTAGAATGGGCCTACGTCTACGAGCAATCATCTAAGGCAAGAGTTTTACCTAAGAATTATAATTAGATTAATGTTTTAAGCTAATTAGTAAATTGTTTAAAACAAAAAGTTTGAGAATTTAAAATTGGAACCTCCGTCGATTTGAGATCGTGGTTATTTAAGTTAAACTCAGATCATTCTATATTAGAGCGCTATTGATAGTATTTTATGTCTAAAATAAGATTTATATCAATTAATAAGAGCGTTTATTCGTAACCACAATTGATTATCAAAATTAGATAGGGCAAAGGTTTCATTATCTGCGGCATTTCCCATTCTAATCACCACTAATTTTTCACTTGGCGCTATATAAATTTTCTGATCATTCTTTCCTAAAGCGGCATATAGATCTGAAGGTGCATTAGGTATGAGAGAACCGTTAAATTGTAATTGAGATTGAGGTAATCTAAAGGTGGATTTTCCATTCAACCACCACATAAATCCATAAGCGGCATTTAGGTTTTGAGACGTATTTATTGATTCATCAAAAAAAGCTTCAGTTATTATTTGTTCATTTAGCCATTTACCATTAGCATAATTTAATAAGCCAAACCTTGCCATACTTCGAGTTGTGCTCCAATAGACATTGAAATTATCATTCTGAATCCATACACCGGTCATACCAATTCTATCTTTTAGTTTTGAATTAAAATAATTAGACCAAGATTGATTACTAGCAGCAGCCACTGCGTCTTGTAGCTTTATATGTACGTTGTGATAAGCCCAACGGTCACCAGCATCTGCTAAATATTGCAAATTTGAACTTGATATGTCATCACCTAAGCCATCATCTAACCCAGAAGTCATAGTTAATAAATTTCTGCAATAAATTAGATTTTCTTTATCTAATGGTGAACTCGTCCAACCAACACCTATATAATCAGATACTTTAGCATCTATATTTATTAATCCCTCTTCTTCAGCTATACCTGTTATCGCAGTTGTGAGAGTTTTACCTGCGCTTGCCCAATACCAAGGTGATGTATTTGTATGGCCATCAAAATAATGCTCCACAACAATTTTGCCCTCATGTAAAATCATAAAGCTTTTACTATTTTTTTCTTCTAAATAGTCTAATAAAGGTTGAAGTTGACTTTCGTTCCAGTTTAAGTCTGAAATAGATTTGGTTTCCCAAATATCAGAATTTAAAGGAGGAAAGTAAGTTGAATCATTTTCAGGTTCTTGTTCTTCTTGTGCATCATTTTCAGAAGTACAGGATAGAACTGCAAATAACAAAATAAAAATTGAGAGCAGCCTTAAACGTTTCATGGTTAAGTTTTTTATTAAGACTTTCAAATATACAAAAGGTTTAATTGTATCTTTGCAAACTGATTTATAGAACCATGCGCACAAAAACTATTAAAAAAAATAAAATTAATGTTATCACTTTAGGCTGTAGTAAAAATGTTTACGATAGTGAGGTGTTAATGGGACAATTAAAAGCAAGTGGAAAAGATGTTGTACACGAAGAGCAGGGAAACGTTGTTGTTATTAATACTTGTGGTTTCATTAATAATGCTAAGGAAGAAAGTGTAAATACCATCTTAGAATATATGCAAAAGAAGGAAGATGGTGAGGTTGATAAAGTTTTTGTTACAGGTTGTTTAAGTGAACGCTATAAACCAGATTTGCAAAAAGAAATACCTAATGTAGATCAGTATTTCGGAACTACAGAGTTACCTGGTTTATTGAAAGCTTTAGGAGCAGACTATAAACATGAATTAATAGGTGAACGCTTAACGACAACTCCAAAAAACTATGCTTATTTAAAAATAGCTGAAGGTTGTGACAGACCATGCAGTTTCTGTGCAATTCCTTTAATGCGAGGTAAACATAAGAGTACTCCAATAGAAGACATTGTTATAGAAGCTGAAAAACTAGCGGCTAATGGAGTAAAGGAGTTAATTCTTATTGCTCAAGATTTAACCTATTACGGATTAGATTTATACAAAAAACGCAACCTTGCAGAATTACTAGAACATTTAGTAAAAATAGATGGTATAGATTGGATTCGATTACATTATGCTTTCCCAACAGGTTTTCCGATGGATGTGTTGGATGTGATGAAGCGTGAGCCTAAAGTTTGTAATTATTTGGATATTCCTTTACAACATATTTCAGACTCTATTTTAAAGAGTATGCGTCGCGGTACCACTAAAGAGAAGACCACGAAGTTATTGAAAGAATTTAGAGCTAAAGTTCCTGAGATGACTATTAGAACCACATTGATTGTTGGCTATCCAGGTGAGACGCAAGAAGATTTTGAAACTCTAAGAGATTGGGTAAAAGATATGCGTTTTGAGCGTTTAGGGTGCTTTACCTATTCACACGAAGAAAACACACACGCCTACAATTTAGAAGACGATGTACCAGAAGACGTAAAGATGCAGCGTGCTAATGAGATTATGGAAATTCAGTCCCAAATATCTTGGGAACTCAACCAAGCCAAAATAGGGCAGGAGTTTAAAGTGGTAATCGACCGAAAAGAGGGTAATTACTTTGTTGGTCGTACTGAGTTTGATTCACCAGATGTGGATAACGAAGTTCGTATTGATGCTACTAAGATGTATTTAAAAACAGGTGAATTTGCCACTATTAAAGTTATTGAGGCTGAGGACTTTGATTTGTATGGTGAGGTTATAAACTAAATTGTTTAGCAACCATCTCTCGGTCCAAAAGTAAATACGAATTCGAAATCCATTTTTTCACCTTTAGCATTTTCTGCAGGTGTCCATTTTCCTGGTATATTTTTGATAAGATTCATGAAATTTTTATCAATTGAAGGATAACCAGTTGTCATAGCGTCGTGTTTTACGTCTTTTACAGTTCCTTCCTTTGAGACTATAAAAGATAATTTAATAGCGCCAAGTTTATTATCTTTTATAACATACATACCATCTTTACTATTCATTTTAAGGTACTCGATTAATGACTCCTTTCCATCAAGATAAGTTGCTTCTTTCTCTGGAGCTACAGTAATGTGAGGGCCAAAAAACCGCTCTTCTAATTTACCTGTGTCTTTGTTCTTTGATTTAAATTCTGTTCTAACCGTAAAATGACTGAAGTACTCTGTTGCTTTTAAAATATCTTTTTGTGTATTTGTTAGTTGATCTGTTGTACCTGATGCTTCAATCTGTGATAATTGATTATCTTTTATAATAGTTAATTTTACTGAATTAATATTTTCTATTTGTGCTTTTTCTCCTTCATTTAGAAAATCATAAATTGTTGTAGCATTATGTACCTCTGCTTTAGTCACTGCAGCATGTCGCGTATCAATACCATAGTATACATCTGGAATGCCTGTTTTGTTTTTACTTTCAATAGTCTTAGTTTCTAATGCTAGATCTTTAGTTTTGATTTTATGTGTATTTCGATTTGAACAACCAATAATTAATAAACTTAAAAGAATTAATCCGGTACTATAAGATATAAATGACTTTTTCATGTTGTAATTGTTTTGAGATTAATGATGCTCAAATGTAAGGTTGATTGTAATTTATAGCCCTAAATTAAGTGTGAAAAAAGTGTAAAACTTATTTTAAAATAACGAATATGGCTTCAAACACAACGTTTATGGCTTAAAAGCTTTCAAAAAAATATTTCATATCTCTAATCCCACTTTATAAGCGTAAATTCACTTATAATTAAATATGAATGCTATTTTAGTAATCATTACTAAGCCTAAATATTCCTGCATATTTTAAAATAAGTAGATGTTGTAGTGTATTTATAAACTACCAATTGAATACATGAGAAATACTAATTTTCGTTTTATTTTTTTAATCTGTTTTTGGTCTTTAACTCAGATTATGTTATCGCAAAATGTTGTAATAGATAGCCTAAAATCAGTTCTGGCTAATGAAACAATAGACAATAAGGAAGATGTTTCAAGTACTTTGATATCAATAGGCGTAGCATATTTCGAAATAAGTGATTATACTGAAGCGTTAAATTACTATGAAAAAGCTCTACAAATCAATAAAGAAATAGATAATGAACAGGGGATATCTAGATGCCTTATTAACATTGGAAATATATATATCGTAAAAGGTAATTTTCCTCTCGCTATAGAGTATCAACATAAATCATTAAAAATAAATGAAAAAAGGAAAGATACTACGTTGATTTCATTGTCTTTAAATAATTTGGGAGTTATATACAATAATTTAGGAAATCATGAAAAAGCAATACCTTTTGTTCAAAAAGCTTTAGGAATTCAGAAAAAGAGTGGAGATAAAAAGCGCATAGCAGAAACATTGAATAATTTGGGTACATTATATATTAATATCGAGAATTATGACGAAGCCTATAATTATTTAAAAGAAGCATTACAGATATGTCAAGATATTAATAATAAATTCATTGAAGGTTATACTTTAAATAATATTGGATATGTATTTTTAAATAAAAAAATATATAATAATTCATTTGAATATTATGAAAAAGCAAGAATAATTAATCTAAATTTAGGTAATAAGCGAGCTTTATTAACTACATATTATGGTTTAGCTAGAGTTTATGCAAAACTAAAAGAAAATGATAAAGCATTGACCTATGCTCTAAAAAGTAAAAACCTTTCTCAAGATTTTAAATTAGTAGAAATGGAGAGGCATATTCATGAATTACTAGTAACAATTTATAAAAAAAATAAAAATTATAAAAAAGCACTAGAAAATCATGAGTATTATAAAATACTTAGCGATAGTTTATTTAATAAAGCAAATTTAGAAAAGATAGCTAAGTTAGAAGCTGAATATAAGTATAAGCAACAACTAGATTCGTTAAGTATTAATGAGTTAAAGCTTACTAAAACCATAAAATCTACTTCTAAAGATTTAGAGAAATCGCAAAAGAACTATTTGTGGGCTGCTATTGGTGTGTTGTTGCTTTCAATTCTATTAGGTGCTTTCTTTTTTTACCAGAAATTGAAAAATGCAAAATCAAAAACTAAAAATGCCTTGATGGAGCAGAAGTTATTACGCTCTCAAATGACTCCACATTTTATATTCAACTCACTCTCTGTTTTGCAAGGTATGGTATTGAATAAAGAAGAAAAGAAGTCTGTACTTTACTTGTCAAAATTCTCAAAATTATTGCGCCTAACATTAGAAAATTCTAGAGATAAAACCGTTTCTTTATCGCAAGAATTAACTGCAGTTCAAGAGTATTTAACGCTTCAGAATTTAGAAAACGATGCTTATATCTGTACCATTTTGGTTGAAGATTCTATTGATATTCCTGCTTTTAAAATTCCACCAATGCTCATTCAACCCTTTGTAGAAAATGCTATTGAGCATGCGTTTGTAACTAAAATTGAAGATCAAAAAATTGATATTCGTTTGATCTATACTGATAACAAATTGATATGTACCATTGCAGATAATGGTGTTGGTATTAACTTTAAGTCTGAGAGTAAAAACGGAAACAAAAACTCTTTGGCTACGACAATAACTTCAGAGCGTTTAAAAGTATTATCTAAAGATTTTAATATGGAAGGTTCTGTAATAATTGAAGACCGAAAAAAATACAATGAACAAGGAACACTAGTAACATTGGTAATTCCTCATAAAATAAGTGTTACATAATGAAAACCATATTAGTTGAAGACAAAGCATACATTAGAAAAGGCTTATTGAATCTATTGAATTTAATAGACACTGATTTGGAGGTTATTGGAGAATGTGAATCAGTAGAAGAAGCGGTCGTAGTAGCTAATGCCTGTAAACCAGAATTAATTTTTTTAGATATTAATCTTACCGATGGTAATGCCTTTGATTTTTTAGAACAAACAAAAGACTTAAGTTTTAGAGTTGTTTTTATTACGGCTTACGAAGAGTATGCCTTAAAAGCCTTAAAAATGGGAGCTGTAGATTACCTACTTAAGCCTGTAGATATAGAAGAGTTAAAAACGGCATTATTAAAAGTAAAAACGCTGCCTATTTCAATACAGAAAGATCAAATAAGAACTGTAAAGCAGGTTTGGAATCCTGACGACTCTAAACTTATATTATCACTTCATGATAGTTTTCAGGTTATAGATTTAGACGAGCTTATGTTTTGTGAAACGGATAAAGGCTATACCTCGTTTTACATCCGTAATGGTAAAAAATATGTGGTTTCAAAAACACTTAAAACGTTCGAAGAACAATTAGTTACTGCAAATTTCACAAGACCACACCAATCGTTTATGGTGAATTTAAAATTCATTGATAAATACGACAAATCTGGTGTCATTCATTTAAAAAACGGAAAGAAAATTCCGGTTTCTACGCGTAAAAAAGAGCAGTTTGTTGCGTCTTTTTTAAATAGGACTATTGAATAAACACTAAAGTTTCTTTAATCATTTTCTTGTCAGGTTGAGCCCTTCGACTGCGCTCAGGATAAACTAAAGTCGAAACCTTTTTATTACTTAAAGCTATTAGATTTCGCTTTATCACGGATATTCCTTAAAGTATCGCGCTTATTTATTTATGTCTATTAGATACAAGTTCTCTATTTCATAGGTCATTGTTACCATATACATTTATTCTATTAACCAATAGATATTATGAAAACTTTGTCCCCAAAACTAAATAGAATAGGTGTGCTATTTGTATTTATGGTAATCATAAAATTAACCTCTTGCAGTAATTCTACAAGTCATCAACCAGCAACAGGTGAAGGCTTTACAGCTATAGAAAATGAACTAAAAAGCAAATTTGGTGATAATGCTTATTACACAGATTTAAAAGTAGTATACATTAAAGATATTGGTAATACCATTAGTACCACAGTTACCAAAGCACCAGAATCCTTAAATATGGAAGAGTGGAATCTATCTCAAAATACTTGGACTCAACACTCTGAAGTAACCCTTGAAGTTCCTGAAGGTACACAAGCAGCAGACTACATGTTTCAGTTAAGCGATAAAATTAATCTTACCAAATTAGGAGGATTAGTAGAGGAATCTATCACAAAATTAAAATCCGAAAAAAATATAAACAACTTAATATTGAGTATGGCTTTTATAAAGTTTCCAAAAAATGGAGATAGCTCTAAAACAGAATATGCTATAAATCTCGTACCAGAAAGTGATGGGACATCCTTTAGTTTTTACTACACGCTAGATGGTGAGCTTATAAAAATGGATTACTAATATTAAAAACAAATTTACTATAACCTTAATTTAAAAATCAAAATCATGAAAAAACAACTACTTATTTTACTCACTTTATTTATAGCTACAATGGGCTATTCGCAAACGTTTACCGTTCAAGATAGTAATAATAATACACTACGGTTTACCGTAACCTCTTCTACTACAGTTTCTTTGATAACAGGGAGCACTATAATTAATACAAATGTTAATATACCATCATCAGTTTCAAATGGTGGTACAGCATATAATGTTACTGCTATTGGAGTGTTTAGCTTTGATGGTGAGCCTATATCTAGTGTTAGCATTCCAAACACGGTAACTAGCATAGAGCAACAAGCTTTTTCAAACACTAATCTAACATCTGTAGTTTTTCCAAGTAATCTTGAAACTATTGGTGACTATACCTTTCAAGGCAATCAATTATCAGGTCTTACAATTCCTAGTAATCTTACTAGCATTGGTAACGGAGCTTTTAGAGGAAATCCATTGTCAACAATTACCTCATTGGCTACAATACCACCATCAATTACAACTGTTGCAGGGAATAACGATTCATTTGCCCAAGGTGGAGACCGAAGTGGAATAGATTTAATAATTCCTGCTGGTACCACAGGAGCTTATGTTACAGATGCTGGAGCTTTATGGACAGGTTTTAATACTGTTACTGAGAATTTGAATGTAGGTGATACTTATATTGATAATTTTATAACATACGAAGTTACTTCTGCAGCAAGTAGTACTGTAAAAGCAGTAGGATATAATACAGCAGGCGGGACCGTAGTTAATATTCCTGCAACCATACCAAACGGTTTAATAACATATGACGTTACAGAAATTGGAAATAATGCTTTTCAAAGTAAGAACTTAACATCAGTGTCTCTGCCAAACACTTTAGTAACCATTGGTGAAAATGCATTTTTTGTAAATAATATATCTTCAGTTACTATACCAGATAGTGTAGTTACCATTGATGATATTGCATTTGCACAAAATCAAAATATGACAAATCTTGTATTAGGAAATAGTGTAACAAATATTGGTGATGCTGCTTTTCGCTTTACAGGTTTAACTACAATAACTATACCTGAAAGTGTTACTAATATTGGAGTTGTTGCTTTTGGTGGATTAGGAAATATTATCACTGATGTTTATTGTGAGGGCTTAGTTCCCCCTATGATAAGTACGAGTAGTAATCTTAATTCAGATACATTTAATTTATCTCGTAGTAGTATCCATTTACATATACCAGCTGGTACTATGGGAGTTTATGTTACAGATTCGGGTGCTTTGTGGACAGATTTTAACCCTGTCAGTGAAGATGCACTAAGTATTGATGATTTTGAGTTAGCTATGGATATAAAAGTAATTACAACTTCTTATGCGTTGGAAGTGACTTCATCTGATAGTGTTAGATTAGAAAATTATAGCATTTTTAGTCTTTCTGGTGCTAAAATAGCCACAGGGACTGAGAGCGAAATTTCTACGGCTTCCATTTCAAAAGGTATTTATATCTTAAAACTGGATTTTGATAGAGGAATAGTGGTTAAAAAGGTGCTAATAAAATAAATCACTTTAAAAATTAATTTATAAAATAATGATTAAAAAAAGAAATCTTATAATGCCAATTATAGTATTGATTCTGAGTTACTCATGTAGCTCAGAAGACAATACTTCAGATCTACAAACAGATAATTTTTATGCTTTAACCCTGGGGAATTCTTGGAATTATAAATATTATCTTAAGGACATGGATACAAACGTTTTTTTACCAACACCTGTAACTGAAACTGTTGATATTACAGAAACAATTGAAATAGACAATAATACTTATTACAATTTTAAACACATCGTTACAGGTAATGATGGTAACTATGGTATGTTACCTTCTAATGGTGAAAAGAACTTTACATTAAGGGACTCTCTGGGTTATTTAATTGATGAAATAGGTCTTATTAAATATACGCATACCAGTAATGATGAGCATTTTGTTGATTATAATACGGAGTCAGGTGGTTTCGCTTATTATTTAGACCTTTCTGAAGCTTTAGATAATGTAACAACCAATGCAGGAAGTTTTTCTTGCTATGACAATCATTATTATTTTAAGGATTCAAATGGTACTTTATCTAATTCTGTTGATCACATCTATAGAGAAGATGGTATTGGCGAGATTTTAAGTACCATGTCCTATATGTCACAATCTGATCATTTTGCAGAAAAGCGATTAGAGTTTTATTCGTTAGAATAATTGATATATTAAGTTATGTGTTACGGAAAAGTAATTTATAAAAAGAATAAATAGTTAACAGTTCTGAAGACACTAGTAATTATAAAGTTTTTATATGACTAAATTGTTTAAAAAATATAAACTCGAATTATTTTTAGTAGCTCTATATTTGTTGATAGTACTTTTGGTTATAAATTAAGTTTAGTGCTTGATTTATATCATTTACAAAAAAAGCATCACAAGAAAGTTTTCTATCAATCTCATCAATACATTTTATTGTTGAGTTTTATTGTGTCTTTCCGTAAGCTTCTCGCATCCAATCAATTAGTTATCTATCCCATCAATAGAGGTCAGTTGCACTCAATATGTGCACATCATCCCAAAAGGACCAGTATTACCAAGTCGATCTGTCGTTGGTTTATTGAAAAGTTTTAAACCTAAATCTATCCGTGTTTTGTAGCTGTTTTAATTAAAATAAATTGACGTTTCCTAATGATGCGAACACTATTTTTTTGGAGTTATAGTTATATCACTTCCAAAGCCTTTAATAATATATAAGAGCTTTTATAAATTGGGATAAGCTCTCTTTGCCTTTATATTAGTTAGTAACTAAGTCCTTATCAGAATTGTTTTCATTTTTAGATAATGTTACTATGGTATTTGCAAAGCGATGAGTAACACATTGCTCTTTTTTTAAGAAATTGACACCTTCAGAATATTTTACCAAAGCTTTAGTTTTTATGATAGTTTGCCATTCCTCTAAAGATTTACCAGTATTCTCTAGCATATTATTAATTATGGTTTGTAGTGCTTTGTCCAGAATCATCTAGGTGTTAAGTGACTTTTTAGGAGTTTGTGGTGTCTTATAAATATACAATCCATTATTATGAATAACCCAATTAGGCACAACAGACTCCAAATCTTTTTACTTTCTTTTTATACTATAATTAGTGCTGTGATATGGTATTTTGCTTTTTAGAAATAGTAGTACTTAGGCGCCTTACCTCTATTTAAATGGCTTTAAATAATTTGATAATTAAAAGTACTAAATAAGTTAGATGTGTGCTTGATTTTCTGAATATAAAAAAATAGCAGACTTGTGTTTACTCTTTTTTAGTGAAATGAATACTTTGTAAAGTAAGATGAACGCCATAATTTAATTTGTTTTGTGGTATAATTTTAGTTTTCGCAGCGACTTGCAACTGGATGTTGCTAAAGCACCCAGCGCAAGGCACCACAAAACTGGTATGTCATATATTAATGACAAATCAAACTTATGATATCAATCTGTTAATTAAAAAAAAGAGATATAGACAATAGGTGGACACCCCATTTTTTATATCGGACAAATGGTGGACTTCGATTTTTAAACTTTTGATTTACATATCAATAACTAATTCTTGTAGTGATTCTTCAGTACTGAGATTTAGTTTTTTTCTAAGTCTATATCTCGCTTTTTTTACACCCTCTGTAGATATGTTTAAAATATTTGCGATTTCTTTACTAGATAAGTTCATTTTTAAAAGTGACATTAAGCGGAGGTCATTGTTACTAACTTCTGGATAATTGCGCATCACTTTAGAATTAAAATCTTTGTGCACATCTTCAAAGTAGTTTCTAAATTGTTCCCAATTACTATCATTATTAATATCTAGATTTATAGTATTAATGACTTTTTGGTAGCTCCGAGCATTCGGATTACCAGATTTAAGCTCTTTTAATTGTGATTTTAAATCTAATAGAACTTCGTTTTTATGTGCTAAATGTAAAGCGTGGGTTGTCAGTTCTTTTTCTTTAAATTGTAATGAGTTGTCTAGTTTTTCGCGCTCAACTTTGTTGCGTTTCATTTTTTGCTGAAGACCATAAAAAATAGATACACTTAATATTAACAATGAGATTAGACCAATACCCATTAGTAACTGTCTCGATTCTGATACTTTTTCCTTTTGTTGAAATAATTGAATATCCTTTTGTTGAAGGGCAATTTCTTTTTCTTTCTGTTCGGTATCGTGCACTATTCTTAGTTCCTCAATTTTTGAAGCTTTAGTTTTATTAAAAATAGAATCTTTCAACTTTCCATGAGTTTCTAAATCTACAAATGCGTTTTTGTAATTTTTTTGAAGTTTATAAACTTCACTTCGTAATTTATAGACACTAGACATAAAAGCATCTCGTTCCTCTTTATTCTCAGAATGAATTTCATCACTTAATAATTTAAGAGCCGCTTCATAGTTACTTGTTTTTTTATAATATGTAGCTAACCTAAAATTGAAATAATTAATCATATAATTATAATTTATTTCATGAGCTATTTTAAGACCTTCGTCGATGAGAGATTTTGCTTTATCAAAATCTTCATTTTCAAGATAGATGTCTACTAAATGCGAAAAACTTACTAGTATTACAGACTTATATCCTGCTTTTTTAGACAGATTTAAGCTTTTTTCGAAATTTGTTATGGCTAAATCAAAATCCTTTTTAGATTTATGTGACACACCAATTACATTAAGTAATTGTGACTGATAATCGATATCTTCAGTTTCTTCATAAACTTTAAGTGCCTTAGCGCTATACTCTAATGACTTCTTATAGTTTCCTAACCCATTTTCTATAATTGCTAATTTATTCTGGGCATCAGCAATTCTTACAGTATTATTAAGTGATTCAAATTCTTTTAAACTTTTTAAGACTGTTTTTAATGCCATTAGAAGTTGTCCACGTTCAGTGTATATAGAGCTTTCGACATCATAAGACAGTGCTATGCCAAACGTATCCTTACGTTTTATATTTAGTTCTAAATTCTTTTTATTTAGTATTTGAGCTTCATTATAATTTCCTTTAGAAATTTCAAGGATAACTAAGCCATGTGTAGATAGTGATACTTGTTTTAAATCATTATTTAATTTAGCAAGTTTTATAGTATTATTATGATAATATTTTGAAGAATCATATTTATCTATATTACTATAAATAATAGCATAGTGATGCGATGCAAGAGTCTCACCAGGAGTATCACTTATATCTTGGGCAAATTTTAATTGTCTTTTTGCATAGTGTTTGGCTTTATCTATATCTCTATACAGGTAATGTGATGTAATTCTATTTAAAGCTCTTAGCTTAAGGCTATCTGTATTAGAATTTTCAATTATTTGTATAAGACTATCAACTTTTTTACTTTTTTGGGCGTTACTTTTTAATGAGAAAATTGCTGTAAATAATAATGTAAAGACCAATAGGTTGTTAAATTTCCTTTTGGATAATCTAAATTTCAAAATCATTGTTTATTATTTTATAGTTCTATGACCAATTCTTGTAATGACTCCTCGGTACTGAGATTAAGTTTTTTTCTAAGCCTATATCTTGCTTTTTTAACACCCTCTATTGAGATATTGAGAATGTTTGCAATCTCTTTACTAGATAAATTCATTTTTAAAAGTGACATTAAGCGCAAATCATTGTTACTCACTTCGGGATAATTGCGCATTACCTTGGAGTTAAAGTCTTTGTGCACATCTTCGAAGTAGTTTCTAAACTGTTCCCAATTACTATCATTATTAATATCTAGATTTATAGTATTAATGACTTTTTGGTAGCTCCGAGCATTCGGATTACCAGATTTAAGCTCTTTTAATTGTGATTTTAAATCTAATAGAACTTCGTTTTTATGTGCTAAATGTAAAGCGTGGGTTGTCAGTTCTTTTTCTTTAAATTGTAATGAGTTGTCTAGTTTTTCGCGCTCAACTTTGTTGCGTTTCATTTTTTGGCGCAGTGCATAGACTATTGCTGTGGCTAAAGCAATTAAACCAAGTAATGAAATGATTAGAAATACCTTTTGGTTTTCTGCTTTTTGTTTCCGTTCTTCAAGAAGTTTTATTTTATTTTGTTTAATGATAAGCTCTTTTTCTTTCTTCTCAGATTGATACTGAACTTCTAATTCGTTCATTTTTTCAATGTTTTCTTCACCTAATATTTCATCGTGTAGCTCATGATATTCAGTATGATATTCGTATGCTTTTTTAAAACGGCCAAGTCCTGCGTATGCCTTTGAAATTTCTAAAAGATCACCTATTTTCTTTTTTCGTGTTCCTGTTTCATCTGCATTTTCTATAGCGTCCTTCATATAGTTTAATGCCTTTCTGAAATCACCTTTTTTATTGTAGAGTTCACCAAGATGACGAAGGTTTAAGCCAATCAGTGAAGTTTCACCGTATCGTTTACTAATTACTAAAGCTTTGTTATAAAAATCTTCTGCAATGTCTAGACTGTCTTGCTGAGCATATATCCAACCAATATTATCATATGCTCCAGCAAGGTCATTGTTATAGTTTTTCTCTTTATAATAAGGGACGGCTTCAAATAATAAAGATTTGGCCTCTTCATATTCCTTTTGTCCTTTTAGGTTAAGTGCTAAATTGACGTTTATGGTAGCAACATCATCATATAAATTTAACTTTTGATAAATGGTCTTTGCCTTGTTATAATACTCATTCGATATTTCATAATTCTCAATATCTCCATGTATGTTCCCTATATTCCAATAACTTGCTGCAATACTTTCTTCAGTATCTCCAATTTCTTCTTTTAGCTTTAAGCTTTTCATATGGACTTCTAAGCATTCTTTAAAGCGACCTAGGCTTCGTAAAGAATTTGCTTTATTGTTTAGTGCATAAGAGACTTGAGTTGTATCACCTAATTTTGTATACATCTCAATAACCAAATCATAAATCGAATCGGATTTTTCGTACTGCGAAGTCATATTATGATAAACACCTAAATAATTGGTTGTCCTTGCGATAAAATCTTCATTTTTTAGTCGCTTTGCCAAAACTATTGTACTGTCTAAATACGGTTTCGAAGCTAATGGATCTGTATAAAGATACTCTACCCAAATCATTGCATAAGAAATAATCTGTGTAGTGTCCTTTTGTGTTTGTACGACTTTTAATAAACTGTCTACCTTTTTTTTATTTTGACTATGTCCACTATTAGCATACAGCAGAAATATTAAAACGATGAAGTAAATTAAATTGTCCACTTTTAGGTAGACATTTATATTTTTTTTAAAAAAAGGGACATTAAGTGACGCTTTTGAAATACTCATGGTTTAAGGTTGTTAGGTTATCTAAGATAATGTTATTTATTTTTTAATTTTAAAATACTGAAAATCAATTAATTAAATCTGATTAATTTGTGATTGTCTACCTGTTATAAATATCAATAAAATTTAAAAAAGTTACTTTTAAATGCAGTGGACAAAAGGTGGACATCGCTTTTTTTTCTTTTTTTCATCATATTTCGCTCCTAAATTAGCTGTCAATAAAAACTGGTTACATGCTAAAAAAATATACAATAATCACAATTGCTTTGTTGATTAGTGTTTCATCTTATAGTCAGCAACTCTATTTTGAGTTAGGAAATACAATTTCATCATTTGATTATAAGAACACCCAAGGAGAACCACTAGATAATTTACTTTCAAAATCCAAGGCGTATTTTGGTATGGGTTATAGACAGAGTATTAATAGAAATAATACTTTCTTTTTATCACTTGGTGCCACTTACAATAATTATGGTGCTATTGGCAGTGAGAATAGTGTTGACAATTTCTTTGAGTGGGACATAAGTTATTTAGGATTAAAAGTAGGATTAGATATAAAACTTTTTGAACTACAAGATCTATCATTCTTTGCAAAAGCATCTGTAGCCACGGAGTTTTTAATACGTGGCAATCAAACTATAAATAATGATGTTTTTAACCTTGTTGGTGAAGAAGAGTTTAACAACAGTATATTATTTTTTAGAGGCGGACTACAAATGCAATATCCATTGTCTAGAAACACTGCAATTTTCGCCGAATATACTTATGGAAAATCTGTTTTAATTGATAGCCCAGAAGTAGGTGAAACACTAACCTTTAATGCACATCAATTCGGTATTGGTTTTATTGTAAATCTACCAAGATGTAACTGTGACTATTATAGATTTTAATTATAGTGGACAAAAGGTGGACATTAAACAGAAACCTATTATAGACAATATTTTAGTTATAAATTGATCAATATGAATGAATTATACAATATGAATATAGAAGTGAAAATTTTAAAAAGAGTTTTGTGTACATTATTTCTACTAAGTTTTTCAAATGCTTTTTATGCCCAAGAACATTCAGAGTATCGTATAATAAGATCTAATCTCGGAAGTGGTGGATCCTCACAAAATGTTTTAACTACAAATGGAACTTACAAGGTAAGCCAAAGTATTGGACAGTCCAGTGTTATTGGTACGCATAGTAACAATGGCTACTTTCTAAGACAAGGTTATCAGCAACCTACTAGTAAGATTAAAATAACTAAGAATATTGATTATAGTCTTAGTGCTAAAGTTTACCCAAACCCTTTTATTAATGCGGTCACAATTACTTTTAGTGATGTTGTACTCAAAAATATATCTGTTATGATTTTTGACGTGAATAGTAAAATAATACATGATCAAGAGTTTTTGCCCTTACAAGAAGTTGAAATAAATGTACAGAATATTTCGAACGGGATTTACTTTTTAAGAGTGATCTCAGGAAGTAAACAATTTAATACAAAACTGATAAAGATTTAAAAAAACCAAAACAATAAAAACCTCCAATTATGAAAAAAATTCTAACCCTAGCCTTCTTTATTTTTTCACTTACATCAGTTTTTGCCCAGACTGATGGTATAACCTATCAAGCGGTAATTGTTGGTCCAGATAATCTAGAATTACCAGGTGTGGACTCGGAAGGTAATTATCTACCAAATACAACTATTGCTATAAGGTTTACAATCTACGATAGTGGCAACCAATTAGAATTTCAAGAAATACAAGTCACTGAGACAGATGAGTTTGGTCGTATCAATTTACTAATAGGTGATGGTGACCACGATTATTTTAAAGAGATGAACTGGGACGGTACACCTAAAGATTTAAAAGTAGAGATTGATTTTAATGCAGGTAGTGATTTTGAAGAAATGAGTAGGGAACGTCTCACTTTTCTTCCTTATGCATATCATAGAAATATTACAGCAACAGGTACTTTAAGTGTAGATGGAAATACCACATTAAATGGTGAATTATTAGTTGAATTACCCACTAATTTAAATAGTACATTAGATGTAAATAATGGCAATCCTACCAATTTATCTGGAGATCTTACAGTTGGTGGTGAAACGAATTTAAATAGCCCTCTTAATATAAATAATGGAAGTCCAACAAGTCTTTCAGGAGACTTAACTGTAGATGGTAATGCAACTTTAAATGGAAATTTAGATGTGTTAATCGGTCAAACAACATTAAATGATCTAACTGTAAATGGACTTGCAATTTTTGGTGATTTATCCGCTTCTAATCTTACAGTTGCAGAATCAACAATCCTTAATGGTAGAGTAAATATTGCAGCTAATGAACAAGTAGTAATAACATCTACATTAGAGAATCAAAATTTTCAATCAGGAATAACCAATGATAAAAATATTAATTCTTATCCTTTATTAGTTGAAGGGCAAAATCAAGGCATTGCAATAAAAATTGCTGGCACTAATACAACTAATAAAAATAATTTCATTTCATTTTGGGATGAAACAACACCAAGTACAAATTTGAGAGAGCCTGCTTATGACGGCGGGTTTTTATCAGACGGGATTATTGATTTATTAAGTAGTTTTGGTATTCCATTTCTTGATGTCCCAACGACTAGTGATTTTCCAGTAGGAAATACAACCTCTTATGAAACCGTAGCATTTTATCCTGGTGCACCAATGATGTGGGGAAGAATAGAAGGGGAAACCAACGAGGCTGAATTTGTAAACAACGCTGATTATAATATGGATAAGTTGGCTTATACTTATGATACGGTGGATGGTACTTTAGACTTGGTATGGCAATCTATAGATGTTGTTATGGAAGGAATAGCACTTGCAGGATCTTCATCTGATGTTAGACCATGTGTTGGTTTTGGTGCTTGCGTAACTTCACCTGGACCAGCAATGATTTTTGCAAATATTGCAAGTTTAGCATTAGCTGTTATTAAAGAACTGGCTGCAATTTCAAATGAAGCATTTGCATTTAGAAATATTGATGTTTTTGAGTATCATAAAAGAAGATTTAAAGGTGTTTCTTATGCATCAGGTGCTGGTGATTATGCTGAGTATTTGTTAAGATCTGATAAAAACGAAACAATGACTTATGGCGATATTGTAGGTGTTGTTGGAGGTAAAATTTCTAAAAATACAGATGGAGGTCAAAGAAAAATGGTTATCTCTTTTAAACCTGCAGTTTTGGGTGCACTGCCTCAACCGCATTTAGAGAAGTACTATGAGAAAGTAGCATTTATGGGTCAGGTTCCTGTTAAAGTTTATGGAAAAGTCAATATTGGTGATTATATAATTCCAAGTGGTAAAAATGATGGTTTAGGTATTGCAATTTCTCCAAATAAAATTGACGCTAGTACTATTAAAGATATAGTAGGTGTGGCGTGGGAGTCGGTTGAAGCGAGATTTGGTTTCAACTATGTTAACGTTGCCGTTGGACTGAACTCTAATGATACAAGTCATTTTATTGAAAAACTTGAAAATCAAATAACTAATCAACAAGATGAAATAAATCAATTAAAAGAGGTGTTAGAGAAAACCTTAAATAGGATTGTTGCTTTGGAGGAACATACATTAATTTCTAATGGGTTGGATTCGCATTTAGACGAAATAGCTTCAAAAGGTATTTCTGCTGACGGTCGTAATTATTCTATTGAAAATGATATTATTTATTTTGAAATTACTGATGCAGATATAGAGAGTGGTATAGAACTCGCAGAGAAAATGATGCAAGATGAAGGTGTGGATACTTCTAAACATTTGATTTGGAAAAAATTAAAGGCGGATACCGTATTTAAAAAGAAGTTTGTCAATTCAATTAAAAAGAAGTTAGACAAACAAATACACTATCATAAAGAAGTTGTTAAGGCGGCAGGAAATTAATAATTAATAAAAGGTCTAAAACATATTAATTTTATGAAATGTAATTTTCTAATATTAATTTTTGCTATATCCATTCTATCAACCTTAGCTCATGGACAAACTACAGTAGTCCCAGATGATAATTTTGAAGATTATTTAGAAACACATTCAGCAAACGGATCTTTAGTTAACCTCGGAGATCCCAATAGTATGGGTGATGGTATTGCAAATAATAACTTGGTTCTTACAGATAGAGTCAATAGTGTTGCTACTCTAAGTATAATAGATTTAGAGATCGTAAATATTGAAGGTATAGAGGATTTTACAAGTCTAGAAATACTGGTGTGCAATAATAATAGAATTGAGACCGTTGATGTGTCTTTAAATTTTAACTTAGAATTATTAAATGTTTCAAATAACAGAATTACAGGCGAATTAAATGTAATCAATAATGTGAACTTGGAGAGTTTGTTCTGCTCTTCAAACCAAATTACTACATTAAATTTATCAGCAAATACAGTTTTAAAAAACCTTGATGCTTCAAATAATGCCTTGATAAGTTTAGATTTAAGCAGTATTAATTCAGTAGTTTGCCCTAACCCTCAATCTGACCCAGTAACAGTATGTCAAGGTTCGGCAACAGTCAATGTTTCTCGTAATCAATTGAGTTCATTAATTATGGCAAATGGTTACAATGATTTAGTGTTTTTATTTAACGCTTCTGAAAACCCTGATTTATTCTGCATACAAATCGATACTGGTTTTACGCCAACAGGATGGATAAAAGATGATTGGGCTTATTATAGTGATAATACCTGTGTAGATATTTATACCTATGTACCAGATGATAATTTTGAACAAGCTTTAATTGATTTGGGTCATGATGATACATTAGATAATTTGGTGTTAACTGAAAACATAGATACACTTACAGATTTGAATGTATCTAATACATCCATTTCTAATTTAACCGGAATTGAAGATTTTATAGCCTTAGAAACTTTAAACTGTAGCATAAATACTATTGAAAGTTTAGATCTTTCTAATAACACATTGTTGGAGCAATTAGATGTTTCAAATAATAGTTTATCGATTTTAGATTTAGATATTAATACAGCCTTAACAATTTTAAATTGTTCAAATAATTTAATAAATACGATAGATTTAAGTAATAATAATGCTTTAACACTATTAAATAGTTCAAACAATGAATTAACTAATTTGGATATTAGTAATAGTGTTTTATTAAGTGATTTAGACTGCTCATTTAATCAGATAGAAACTTTAAACACAACTTCAAATACAGCATTAGTTAATTTATTATGTAATAATAATAACTTATTCTCACTAAATATCAACAACGGAAGTAATACTTTAATTACCAGTTTTAATGCTACAAACAATATAAATTTATTCTGTATTAAAGTAGATGATATAGTATTTTCAGACGCTGCTGTGGGTTGGCAAAAAGATGCAACAGCATCCTATAATATAGATTGTGGTACATATATACCAGATGATAATTTTGAACAAGCTTTAATAGACCAAGGGATTGATTCGGATAACACACTAAACAACTTTGTAGCAACAGCTGATATTAATACACTAGCAACTCCATTAGATATTTCAGGACTAGCTATAGGTGATTTAACAGGGATTCAAGATTTTTTAGCCTTACAAGATTTAAATTGTTCAAATAACAATTTATCAGCTTTAGATTTAAACGCCAATACAGCACTAGTTAGTTTGGATTGTTCTAGTAATCAAATCGAAAGTCTAGACATGACATTTAATACTGCTTTAGTTACATTATTATGTAATGACAATGCCTTATTAAACCTAAATATTGAAAATGGAAATAATGCTGCATTGATAAATTTTAATGCTGTTAATAACCCAAATTTATTCTGCATTAATATAGATGATGCTACTATTGGAAATATTCCTGGTACATGGCAAAAAGATGATTTGGCAGCTTACAATGGTGATTGTTACAATAATCGTTTTACGGCAATACCCGATGCTTTTTTTGAACAAACACTAATTGATTTAGGATATGACAATGTTATAGATGCTCAGGTACTAACTTCAAATATTGAGCACATCACAGATTTAGATGTCAGTGATAAGAGTATTTCTGACTTAACAGGAATTAGAGATTTTCAATCACTTATGGAATTGAATTGTAGTGGTAATTTTTTGGATGCTTTAGATGTTAGCAATATGATTTATCTAGAGCGTTTAAACTGTAGTTCTAACTATCTTCTTACAAACGATATTAATAATCCCAATGGCTTATTTAATACTGCAGGAACAATAAATTTAAAAGAGTTGTATTGTGCTGGTAATAATTTAAATGATCTAGATACATCTCAAAATACTAATTTAGAACTATTGGATTGTGCCAGTAATAATTTAACTATTCTTAATATAAATAATAACACACTTCTACAAACATTAAATTGTTCCAATAATGACTTGTCAAATTTAGATATAAGTAGTAATACAGTTTTAGAAGATATAAATTGTGATAGTAACGAACTTAACGATTTAACAACAATTGGAGTAAATAACACAACCTTAACAAGTTTAAGTTGCGCAAATAATAATTTATCTAACTTACTAGTTAATAACTATGAAGGATTGGTAACATTAAATTGTGGATCTAATGAGTTAACCCAACTTAATGTAACTAGCAACATAGCCTTAACTTTCCTCTCTATTTCTATTAATCAAATTTCAAATATTAATTTATTAAATAATTTGGATTTAGTAGAGGCCTTAGTATCTCAAAATAGTTTGTCGCAACTAGATGTATCTGCCAACACACTTTTAGAAAACTTAAATTGTGATTTTAATGACATCAATCAATTAGATTTAAATACTAATGCATTACTCAAGTTTTTATCTTGTGGAAGTAATGAATTAACAGAGTTAGATTTAAGTGATAATGTTGATTTAGTTGAAATTAATTGTAATTCAAATGAATTATTAACCTTAACACTGTCAAATAACTTAGAGACTTTAAAAACTTTAAATGTAAGTAACAATCAACTTGTCGGTGATTTAGATTTAAGCACTATGGCTATTGCTTCATGCGAGTTTCAATCTAATCAGACCGAATTCTGTCCAGAATCTATTTCAATAAATATATCGAATAATACATTAAGTTTTGTCAATATTCAAAATGGTATAAATACAGAAATTCTGAATTTCAATTCTACAGGTAACAGTGATTTAAGCTGTATACAAGTTGACGATATAAATAGCATTGGTGTAGGTTGGGTTAAAGACGATACAACAGAGTATAACATAGATTGTAATTTTGGAGAAACCTATGTGCCAGATGATAATTTTGAACAAGCATTAATCGATTTGGGCTACGATTCGCTGCCATTAGATGATTTTGTACCTACTGCAAATATAGATACTGTTTTATTTTTAGATATCAATGGAAATGCGATTGCAGACCTTACCGGAATCGAAGATTTCAATGCATTAGAAGAATTAAATTGTTCTAATAATGTGATCAACGATATTGACTTAAGTGCAAATGTTAATTTATTAAATGTAGATTGTTCTAATAATCTAATTACCATATTGGACGTATCAAATAATTCTTTGATAACAACCCTTAATTGTTCAAATAATGCCATCGCTAGTATTGACTTAGAATCAAATTCAGACTTAACAGAGTTGAATATTTCAAATAATATATTGACAGCTTTTTTTCCTAGTACGATTTTATCCTTACAAGAATTAAATATTGATAACAACACAATCGTAGAGCTCGATTTTCAACAAAATCAATTTCTAACTAATATAAGTTGTGAATCAAATTTATTACAGGTTTTAAATATAAGAAATGGCCAAAACCTAATTTTAGAGAACCTCAATGCTGTTAATAATCCAGATTTAATTTGTATTGAAACTGACGATGGTGCAGTACCTATGGGTGCCATGTGGAGTGTCGATTCAATAGCACAATTTGCTATAAATTGCTTTTTTGGAGAGACCTATGTACCAGATAATAATTTTGAACAAGCTTTAATTGATTTAGGTTATGACGCAGGTCCACTTGATGATTATGTAATAACAGCCAATATTGAAGATGTGAATTTTTTAGATATTTCAAGCTTAGAAATTTCAGACCTAACAGGTTTGGCAGATTTTATAAACTTAACATCATTAAATATTAATGAAAATTCTGTTACTGAAGTTGATTTAAGTAATAATATACTACTAGTAAATTTAAATGCTTCAAATAATTTGCTTACAGAGTTAGATATTTCATTATTACCAAATTTGATGGATTTAAATTTATCTAACAACAGCATAGAACAGTTAAATTTAGATAATAATATTAACATTGTTGACTTAGATGTTTCTGATAATTTACTCAGCCAATTAAGTACTAATGGGCTTGTAAACTTAGAAGATTTAAACTGTGCATTAAATCAAATTTCTAGTTTAGATTTTTCTTTAAACCCCATTTTGGAGGTGTTATTTTGTCAATCTAATAACTTGGTTGGTGATCAGCTTAATTTACAAAATGGTAATAATGCTAATCTGCAGATATTTAATGCGACAGACAATCCTGCATTAGGTTGTATTTTAGTTGATGATCCTGTTATAATAATTGATAATGTTGACGGTACCTTTGATGATTGGATTAAAGACGATTCTGCAACCTACCAAGTTATATGTGAAGATGCAGATAATGATGGTGTGCCAAATGAAGATGATCTTTGCCCAAATACAGAATTTGGAGCTCCAGTTGATTTATTTGGTTGTCCGATTATTGATTTACCAAATAATAACTTCTCCATTTTAATTACAGGTGAGACATGTTTAAACAGCAATAATGGAAAAATTACAATTGAAGCCCTAGAACTTTATAATTATACGGTCACACTAATTGGTACACAAATAATGGAAGGTACAGGAGAAGTGTTTAACCAACAGTACAATTTTACAAATGATATAGATATATTAAATCTGTTAGCAGATACTTATGAAATGTGTATTACTGTTGCAGAATGGCCAAGTTATCAAAGTTGCTACACTATTGTTATAACTCAACCAGAACCACTAGAGGTTTTTGCAAGTAGAACAGCATTTGGAAGTAAGATTGCGTTAGATATGAATGGAAGTTCTAGTTATAAAATTCATTTTAATAGCTCAATTTTTACGACCCACAATTCGTCTATTGTTTTAGACTTACAACCAGGAATAAACAATTTAAAAGTAAGTACAGACTTAGATTGTCAAGGTATTTTTGAAGAAAAAATATTTAGTGGAATTGGATTTCAAGTCTTTCCAAATCCGTTTAATCATCGTATTAATATTTTTGATGGTAAGGAAGGGGGGGTCATTAAGATTCATGTTTATTCATCCGTTGGTCAGTTAGTATTAAGTAACGAAATAGAAAATAGAGGTCGAATTATGACATTGGATACCAGTGAATTATCCTCAGGAATATTTTTTATGACATTAGAGACGTCATTAGAAAAATTGACTTATAAGATATTAAAGAACTAAAATTATGAAAAAGGTAATTAATATATTTTATTTGGTACTACTCCTTCTTGGATGTAAGGATACTACGGATGATGGACCAATTGTAAATCCAAACTTGGATCCTCAGACTCCAGTCTTTTTGGTTTTTCCGTATGAAGATGAGTTATGTAATGAAGGAACAAATCCTACACCAACGGAGAGTACAGTCTTTTTTGAGTGGGAACCTAATAATAATGCGGATAATTATATACTAAGCATTGAAAATTTAGCGTCGGGTGATGTTAATGTCTATGAAACAGAAGATTTTATTTTTCCTGTAACTATAGAGCGTGCGGTTGCTTTTAGATGGTTTGTAGACTATAATATTCAAAATGAAGTAAAAACAAGCGCAGTATGGAATTTTTATAATGCTGGTCCTGGAATACAAACATATCCTCCCTTTCCTGCGAATATAATCGCGCCTAGTATGTCCCAGTCTATTGCTTCAACCAATTCGGTAACATTGCAATGGAGCGGAAGTGATGTTGACAATGATATTGTGGCTTATGATGTGTATTTTGGCACTGCTAATCCACCTATTGTGAATGCTAATAATATTTCTTCAAGTCAATTAAATGTATCTGTAGCACCAGGAAATATTTATTATTGGAACGTAGTTACTAAGGATGCGGAAGGAAACTCTTCCGAATCAGGTGTGCAGCAATTCTATGTATTAGAATAATCTAATAAAAGTTTGCGCTTTACAACTCATACATGCTGATCTACTAAAATAGCGTTACCATCTGGATCTAGAACCACAAAACTTGCTGGTCCAGATTCAGAAGTTTCGTCTATCTCACTGGCAAAAGTGATATCCTTAGATTTTAAATGTTTTTGTATAGCTCTAACATCATCAAAATTTTCAAATGTATTTGCGTCTTGGTCCCAACCAGGATTAAAGGTTAGGATATTGTTTTCAAACATGCCTTGAAATAACCCAACTAAAGAAGACTCATTTTTCATTATGAGATAGTTCTTTTCAAGATCTCCAGCAAAAACTGAAAAACCTAAAGATTCATAGAATACTTTTGACGCCTTAATGTCCTTTACAGCAAGGCTTATTGAGAATGCTCCTAGTTTCATAATGTATTGATTTAGTTAGTAGTTAAATATAGTGAAATCATATTTTGTAATTAATTGCCTCTAAATTCAATACAACGTACACAGCCGTATATATGTCCTAATTACTGTTTTAAATTAGGATCCTTACCATTTATCAAAATAGGCTTTCCAAATCCTAGTCCTTCTAATTTATCTAATTGTGTTTTGGCATCACCAACAACGAGATAAATCATTTGGTCGGGTTTAATAAATTTATTTGCAAGCCCCTTTATATCGCTAACGGTTAAATTTTTAACAATGGTTTCGCGTTGTTTTGCGTAATCATCTGGGAAGCCATAATTGCTGATATTAGAGAGCATATTTAATTTAGCTCCGAGAGTTTCAAAAGCACGTGCACCACTTTTTAAGGTGTAACCTTTTGTGACTTCTAAGTCGTTACTATCATAATTATCACCGTAGTTTTCTAAAATAGATTTAACTAAAGCAGTAGATTCTGAAGTAACATTACTTCTTACACCACTAGAAATGCTAAAACTACCCACTTTATCATTTCCACGAAAGCCTGATCTAATACCATAGGTGTAGCCTTTACCTTCTCTTAGTTGTTGCGTAAGTTGTGACGCAAAACCACCACCACCTAAGCGGTAATTCATAACCGTTGCAGCAAAGTAATCATCATCCGTTACTTTAGGAGCAGGATAACCAAAGCGCAATACGGATTGTTTAGCATCTGGTACATCATAAAAGTAAATTTTTGATGCAGTTGGTGCAGCAACTTCAGGAAGTTCTGGAATAACAACTTCTTTTACTTCCCAATTTTTATTTAATGTTTCTAAAGTAGATAGAGCTTCATCTTGAGAAATATCACCAACAATATGAACTTTAGCTAAAGTAGGAGAAACATAATTGTTGTAATATGTTTTTAAATCGTCTATAGTTATCGCTTCTACAGAAGCTTCAGTGCCACTATTACTATTAGATAGGATATGATTTTCGCCATAAAGTAATTTGTTGAATTCAGTCTGAGCAATAGCATTAGGATTTGCTTCACGACGTTGAATACTACTTTTTGTACTTTGTTTTATAAGCTGAAATTCGTTTTCGTCCCAACGCGGTTCTAATAATATTTCACTGACTAAGGTCATAGTAGCTTCAAAATTCTTTGATAACGTATTACCATTTATATAAATAGCGTCATTTGTTGCATAAGCACCTATGTTAGCACCTAGACTTTCAATTTCATTTTCTAATTGTTCTGGCGTTTTTGTTTTAGTCCCTTTGGTTAATAAATCGGCTAATAGATTAGATACACCGATTTTATCCTTGTTTTCTAGTAACATCCCACCGTCAATTTGAATTTCGAACTGTACCAACGGCACTTCACTATTTTCTATACCTAGAACTTTTATACCAGAATCTAAACTTTGTTTCCAAACTTCAGGAACTTTTACATCTGGACTTTCTCCATAATCTGGTTCTATACTTCTATCGAAACTAGAAGGTGTTTTTTCGTAGGTTGCTGCGATTGACGCATCAAAAGACTCTTCTGCACCATCAATAATTTTTTCTTCTACTACTGCTGCTAGTTGGGAATTTACTAGAGTAAGTTGTTGTTGTCCTTTAGGTACAAAACTTGTCGCTATATAATTCTTATCTTTTATGTAAGTATTATAAACACGCATTACGTCTTCTGGAGTTACAGCTAAAATATTCTCCACATCTTTACTAATAAAACCAGCATCACCTGCGAAAATTTCATATTGTGTTAACTGTGCTCCTTTACCTAAAACACTCGATAACCCGTTGTAGAAATTAGTTTCTTGTCCGGCCTTAATTCTATTTAAGTCTTGTTTAGAAATTCCATTAGCTTCAAAAGAATCAAAACCTTTATTAATGGCTTTTACAACAGTATTTAAGTTAATTTGATCAAAGGCTGTTACACTAAGTTGTATTTGGCCAGAAACTTCAGAATTGTAGCCACCCATGCCAACATAACTTGTAAGTTGTTCATCTTCAACTAAAACTTTATACAAAGGCGCTTTCTTACCTTGTGTTAAATATTGAGATAATACATCTAAAGCATAAGAATCTTCGTGATATTGATGCACACCTGGCCAAACCATTGTGAGACGTGGTGCACGTGCAAAATTATCTTCATAATACAAATGTTTAGAGCTTTCTAAAACCGCAGGTTGCTTTGCCAAAACAGGTATGTCTTTACCTCGTGGGATTTCATTAAAATATTTTTTTACCCAAGTTTTAGTTTGCTCCACATCTAAATCTCCTGCAATAGTAAGTACCACATTATTTGGAACATACCAGCGATTAAAGAAATCTTTGACGTCTTGTAATGTTGCATTTTGTAAATCTTCTAAAGAGCCAATAACTTGCCAACTGTAAGGATGCCCTTTTGGGTAGAGGTTACTATCAACTACATATTGATTATGTCCATAAGGTCTATTATCTACAGACTGACGTTTTTCATTCTTAACCACTTGTTTTTCTTTGGCTAAAACTGGATCAGTTACGGTGTTAATAAAGTAGCCCAGTTTATCTGCTTCTGCCCAAATCATTTTTTCTAAAGCATCTTTTGGAACTGTTTGTAAATAATTGGTTCGATCTCTATTGGTAGAGCCGTTTGCCCCAGAACCGCCAATACGCGCACTCATTTGGTCTAATCCTCCTTTGCCAAGATTTTCTGATTCTAAGAATAAGAGATGTTCAAATAGGTGTGCAAATCCTGTACGCCCTTCAATTTCTCTTGCTGAACCTACATGCGCCGTTAATGATACAGCAACTACTGGATCTGATTTATCAACATGAAGAATAACTTTTAAACCATTATCTAAAGTGAATTTTTCATAATCGACTTTAAACTCTGGTGATGATTCTGTGCTATTGTCTTGTTTGCATGTGTAAAGTGTAGCTAAAACGAAAAGCCCTAGGATTAGTGGTTTGATGTGTTTCATGATTGATATTTATTTTTCGTCTGTCAGGTCGATCGCAGTCGAGGCCTATTTTATTTTTATAATATTTTAAACTCTCGACCGCGCTCGAGGAGACAGAAAATTACAATTCAAAAGCATTATTATTAACAAAGAAAATAGAGTTGACTAAAAATAGTTTTCCGTTTTCCCAAAAGCTTCTAAACATTGGATTGTCTGCCATATAAATAAAGCTTCCACTGCCCATACGTTCTTCACCAAACACTAAGGTTTTATCTAGGTTTTTGAGTGCGTTTTTTCCTGCAAAGCCGGAGTATACTTTAGTGTCTTTTAGGTGTGCCACGTTATAACCGCTTTCTAATAAGTTATAAGCAGAACTTCCTAACTTTAAAGAGAAGTAATCGTTATCATAACCAAAAGCCATAGGATGTGTATGATCTACTTTAGTTTTAAAAATAGCACCTGTGATGAGGTTGTTAGTGTACTCACGTTCTCTATCTGCATATGGCGTTAAATTATTATTTTCGACGTTATTATTAGAAGTATCAGTATCTGATGATTTGTACTTTAAGCTAAATCCTTCCTTACCAGCAAAACTTCTTAAAGCACCATCAATAGCAATAACCTTTCCGCCAGAACGTACCCAGTTTTTAAGTTTCTTCATGTTAGCATCATTTAAAACACTTCCATAATAGCCATTAGGTAGAATTAAAACATTGTATTTACTTAAATTAGTACTGCTAAAATTATCTGTATTTATTGATGTTAATGGGTAATGTAATTGCTGTTCAAAAAAGTGCCAGATAGCACCATAACTTAAAGAAGATGTGCCATCTCCAGAAAGTATGGCTACCTTTTGATTATTTATAAGCTTAATATCTGGTGAACCAATATCTGGGGTGGTTTGAGAAAATCCAGAATTAATCTTAGTTAAAGGTTGAGAATGTTTACTCACTAGGTTATTTAGGTTGCCTAAAAAATCGCTTAGATGAGCATTATCACCTTTTGTAATTATTAAAGAACCGCGTTCAAACTTTTTGCCATTAGAACTAAAAGATCGTTCTGTAAACCGTACTTTAAACTTATTTTTTAATAAGTCTGCTAAAAATTGTGCATCCTTAAGAGAATTCCATTTGCTAACATAGCCATAAGCTTCGTACATTACTTGAAATTCTGAGCGCTCAAATTGTTTGCTACTCGCTACTTTAGAGTTACTAGCAATAGCGTCTAGGCCATAAGCATAAGGTAAAGACCAAGCTGTGATATCATAGGTTAATGAATCAGAAAGTTTGGCATTAGGTTCAAAAAGTACTTTTACCATTTTACCTTTAGGTTGACTAGTATGAACAACTAATGCATTAGGATTTACGGACATACTTCCTTGCTTTCCACTATTGTAATCGTATCCTGAGACTTTACTACTTGTTGGGTTTTCGTAAACTATCTCATGTTTAGTTAATAATTTTTTAAGGCTGTTTAGTTTATCTTCATTGCCTTTAAGAACATAACTCTTATATTTTAAGTCTGAATTATCAAAGAACTTCGCAAATTCAGAATTTAATTTTGTTGCATTTTTCGAAGCCATTTCTATTGTAGATAGGCCGGTAGTTGTATGATGTGTTAAACGTTCTACTAAAGTTAAAACATGTCCTTCATCATTTAAAATTCCTAAACCTGCTCTACCATGTCCACCTTGTTCGTAGGTCATGCCAATAGCACCCATGTAAGTTGGATATGTATCACCATAGCTTGGATAGAATAAATCATAGCGCTCTCTTGTGTAAAATAGCCAGCCTTCAGCATCAAAATATTTTGTGTGATTTTTTCCGATTTCTGTTTGAAAATCGCGCTGCCAATCACTGATGATTTCATGAAAAGGTTCTGCCGCAGGTGCAAAATAATAAGGTTCATTTATACCTTGCTCATGAAAATCTACATGGATATGAGGCATCCATTTATTATAGGCTTTTAGTCTAAGTGTACTTTCTGTTTGTGTGGCCCATAACCAATCTCTATTTAAATCAAATAAATAGTGATTTGGTCTTCCGCCTGGCCAAGGTTCTTTGTGCTCAGAGGCCTGTTGGTCTATATCGTAGGGTTGGCTCGCAGTTTCATTATACCAATTGACATAGCGATCGCGACCATCTGGATTAATGCAAGGATCGATAATTACAATAGTATTTTTTAGTAATTCTTTTCGTTCAGTTAAAAGTTTATACAAAGTTAGCATGGAAGCTTCACTGCTAGAGGCTTCGTTGCCGTGTACATTATAACTTAGCCAAACGATAGCAACTTCTGTTGAAGTTGGTCTGCCCTCAAGCAATCCAGCATTTTTTAAATTATTTTCTCGAATGATTTCGAGATTTTTTAAATTTTCTTCACTAGACACATAAGCTAAGTATAATGACCTGCGCTCATTAGTTTTCCCATAGGTTTCTAGTATTACTTGATTAGGAAGAGTTTCTGAAACAGACTTAAAATAGTCTACTACTTGATGATGACGACTAAATTGAGTACCAATATCATATCCTAAAAACTCACTAGGTGATTTAATATTTTGCGCAAAGGTGAAAGTCAGTGCGAATAAAGTAATGCATAGAAAAGAAAATAAATGACGCATGTTTGTTGGTTTTGTTTCAAAGCTAGTAAATATAAAGAGGGAATTCTAGAATATTAGTATTGGGACTTGAATTAACTAAAAATTAGCAGTTAGATTTTACACTTGCCGTATATTTATACTTTTATAAAATTAGTATATGCCAACCGACTATATTCCATTCAGAGAAACCAACTATTTCTCTGATTTTATCTGTGATTACTTAGATCAAAAACCAGAATTACGTTCACTTTACAATCGGTTTCCGACAATAGAAAACTTTCAAGCTCAGTTTTTAGAGAAGTCAAAAACGTTTAATAATAAAGGACGATCTGTACTCGTAGATGTTCTTAAAAAGCAATACTCAAATTTAGAAATAAGTGAATTGACACATCAGCAGATAGAAAGTTTACAAAATGAAAAAACCTTTACAATCACTACTGGTCATCAATTAAATTTATTTACTGGACCGTTATATTTTCTTTATAAAATCATTTCGACGATTAATTTAACGACGCAATTAAAAGAAACTTATCCTGAATATAATTTTGTCCCTTTCTATTGGATGGCTTCAGAAGACCATGATTTTGAAGAAATTAATTATTTTAATTTTAGAGGTAAAAAAATTCATTGGAACTCTGAGCAAACGGGTGCTGTAGGCCATTTTAATACGGATGGTTTAGAGGCAGTTAAAGAAGTTATTTCAGCAGAATTTGGATTAGGAAAAAATGCAGAACAATTAAAAGAATGGTTTAAAGAAGCTTATTTAAATCACGATAATTTGGCCAGTGCGACGCGTTATTTGGCAAACCAATTATTTGGAAAGTATGGTTTGGTTATTTTAGACTCAGATCATAAAGATTTAAAATCTTTGTTTATACCAAATATGCAGAAGGAACTTATTGAGCAAACTGCTTTTCAGAATGTAAGTGATACTAATGCGATATTAGAAAATTTAGGTTTAAAGGTTCAAGTTAACCCAAGAGAAATAAATCTATTCTACATTAAAGAGGGTCTAAGGGAGCGAATTGTTGAGCTCGATGGAGAGTTTTCTGTTTTAGATTCAGATATACGTTGGACTAAAAGTGAATTATTAAAACATCTCACTGATTATCCAGAGCGATTCTCGCCTAATGTAATAATGCGACCATTATATCAAGAAGTAATTTTACCTAATCTTTGTTATGTAGGAGGTGGAGGTGAAATGATTTATTGGCTTCAGCTTAAATCTAATTTTGAGGATCAAGGCGTTACATTTCCTATGTTACTACTTAGAAATTCTGCACTTATAAAATCTAAGAAACAGGCTAACAAACTTGAAAAATTGGCCATAGCCAATAAAGATTTATTTCTAGATAGAAATACTTTTATAAACAAAAAAGTTAGAAAGATTTCTAACATAGATATTGACTTTTCTGAACAAATAAAAAGTCTTAAACGACAATTTGAAGACTTACATCAACTTGCAGAACAAACTGATAAATCTTTCTTGGGCGCAGTGAAAGCTCAAGAAATAAAGCAAATAAAAGGCTTAAAACATTTAGAGAAACGTTTGCTCAAAGCACAGAAATTAAGGTTAAAAGATCAGATAGAGCGTTGCACGGATTTACAAGAACAGTTATTTCCTGGTAAAAGTTTACAAGAGCGAAATACTAATTTCTCGGAATTATATTTAGAGTATGGAGATAGCCTAATACCAGAATTATTAAAAAATTTATCGCCATTAGCTGGTGAATTTACAATATTAAAATTTTAAGATTAGAGGATTTTATAATTATATAAAATGGTTGAAAAGTTCGTAAAAATGAATAGTAATGAACTCGTGCTTATTGCAGAATGACTAAATAGAATTTGCTATTTAATTTCTTCGACTACCTTACCACAATTTAACATAGTGTCTCCATAATAGGGGTTTTTTATAGTATTTTCTTTACTTAACCATTTGGCACCTTTATTATTATCTGCCATTGGACAATACTGAACAAAAAGCGAATAATCTAAGGGTGCTGAATCAGATAGAGATTTTATAATTATATCAGATAATGGTTTAAGATATTCTCTTTGTTTACTTATGTTTTCTTGGCTTATAATAGATTCTATAAGATTTGAAACTTCAGTAAGACTATTTTTATTCGTTGTATTTTTTAAAGATAATTTTTCAATAGAATTAAGTAATTTCTTAGCACTTATTTTAACCTTTATTGCATCTGAAGAGACAAAAGCGTTCTTCATTTCTAGATAATTTTTAATGAAATCATCAACCTTAGGTTTCTCTGTCTTATCCCAAGCTATTTGAATTGATTTAGATTTAAAATCTTTATTATTTTGGCTCTTAATGTTTTGAGTGTTTTCAGAATTTATAAAGTTCATCATTGATTTTTTGCCTTGTAATTGCGCAGCTGCGTCAATTGTAAAAGCACCATCTGTAACAACAACGTCGCCAAATTCTAAACCGCTTAAAACCTCGTAATTATTGCCGACAGATCGACCAAGTATAATTTCTGTAATTTCAAATAAAAGTTTGTTAGGATGAGGTTTACGATATACAATAGAACGTTTTCCTGTCCAAAGTACAGCAGTTTTTGGAACAGTTAAACCCTTATTGGTAAGTTTAGATTTTACGCTAGCTTCTAATAGCATACCAGGTTTAAGTTTCCCATTTCTATTGTTTAGTACAACTCTTACTGAAGAAGTTCGTTTGTTTTTATCTAAAATAGGTTCTATAAAATCGATTTTACCAGTTATATTTTCTTCTAAAGGTATATTAGTATTTATTTCGACATTCTGTCCAACTTTTAGTAATCCTAATTGACTTTCGTATGCATCGAAGACAGCCCAAACTTTTCTTAAATCAGATATTTTTAATAAGGGATCTCCTTCTTTATAAAAATCACCTTCAGAAGCAATTACTTCAGTTACTGTCCCCGAAACATCAGCATAGATGGGGAAATATTTCATAGGTTTTTGTCCTATAATAATATTTTCGATTTGCTGATCGGTTAATTTCCATAAACCTAAAGAATTTCTAACTTCATCGAATAATTCCCTATGAGTGTTACGATAAGAAACAGAGGTTAATAACTTATTTTGGGCCAAGTATAATTCTGGTGAATATATACGTCCTATTATTTTCCCTTTACTAATTTTTGAACCCACATAATTGGCATAGAATTCTTCAATTCTACCCTCAAATATTGATGTTTGTGTTGCATCTGTTTCTTTGTTCGTTTCTATTATGCCAGAGAGTAATACTGAACTTTCAAAATTATTACTAGGCATAACTTTAGAAGTTTCAATATTTGCTAAAGCTAATGCCTTGGCGGACATTTTAAACTGATTCTGTGTTAATTCCGTTTGTTCTTCATCAGTAATTTTTAAAACCAAATCCATTGCGCATAATGGACATTTTCCACCTTCCTCTTTTTTAACTTGTGGATGCATAGAACACATCCAAATTTCAATTGATGAGTCGTATTCAACGCTTTTATTACCAAAAATTAAATAACTAATTGCAAAACCAAAAACAATTAAACTTATATATATAACAATCTTTTTTTTCATAACTAAACTATTTTAGTTCCTTTGAGTTTTGAGTAGCTGCCTTTCTTTTTGCCAACAGAATAATAAAGGAACAACAAATAAGGTTATTATAGACATTAGCATACCACCTAAAATAGGTATGGCCATAGGAATCATAATATCACTTCCTTTTCCTGATGAAGTTAATATAGGAAATAGCGCTAAAATTGTGGTTGCTGAAGTCATTAGACATGGTGTAATTCTTTTTTTACCAGCTTCTATTACTAACATTCTTATACTATTAATGTTAGCTAACTCTTTATTTTTAAAATTCTGATTAAGATAAGTTCCCATAACGACGCCATCATCTGTTGCTATACCAAAAAGTGCAATAAAACCTACCCAAATAGCCACGCTTAGATTAATTGTTTCCATATTAAATAGATCTCTTAAGTTATTAAATCCTAAATTAATATTAAAGAACCAAGGTTGACTGTAGAGCCACATAAAGATAAATCCACCTGCGAAGGCTACTGCTACACTAGTAAAAATCATTAATGAAAGCGTAACCGATCGGAATTGAAAATATAAGATTAAAAAGATTATAGCTAACACAATTGGTAGTATTAAGCGCAGTGTTTTTTGTGAATGAATAAAGTTTTTATAAGTTCCGCTAAACTCATAGCTTACACCATTAGGAATAATTAAAGAACCTTCTTCAATTTTAGAAATTAATTGGTCTTTAGCTTGGTTAATGGCTTCGATCTCTGATAAACTATCATTTTTATCAAAAATCAAGTAATTAACTAAAAATCCATCTTCACTTTTTATAGTCTGTGGTCCTTTTTTATAGGTTATTGTAACAAATTCATTTAAGGGTAAAGAAGTTCCACTTGGTAATGTAATATAAATAGACTCTAAGTCTTCGGGAGTTTCTCTTAGTTCTTTAGGATATCTAACTCTTATGTCATAACGTTCTCGACCTTCTATTGTTTGTGTTATTAATTTGCCGCCAATACTGGCTTCTAAAGATTCTTGAATAGTTTCAATAGATAGACCATAACGTGCAATTTTTTCTCTATTAATATGAATGAGAATATATGGTTTGCCGACCGATCTATCTGCGAAAACCGATTTTGAATCTATTGAACTAATTGACTTAAGTTCATTTTCGAGCTTTAGACTAAATGCCTCTACATCTTTTAAGTTAGATCCTTTTATTTTAATTCCCATTGGTGCTCGCATACCAGTTTGAAGCATGATTTGTCTCGTTTCTATAGGTTGCAGTTGCGGCGAATTTGTAACTCCAGGTAATTCTGTGACTTTAGTTATTTCTTTCCAAATATCTTCTTCGGATTTAATGTGAGTTCTCCAGTTTCTGTAGTATTCTCCATTGTTGTCTTCAATAAGCTCTTCACTAGAAATACCACTACCGAAATCTATAAATTTACCAGATTTGGTCTCAAAACGTCCTTTGCTATTTGTCTTAAATCTTTTTGGCTTTCCATTAGTACCTAAAATATATTCTGGCTTGTATGCGATAAGATTTTCATACATAGAAATTGGCGCTGGATCTAATGCTGACTCAACTCTACCAGCTTTACCAACAACATATTCAATTTCAGGAAGAGATGCCACAGCAATATCTAACATTTTTAAGATCTTATTATTTTCTTCAATACCTGAGTGTGGCATCGAAGAAGGCATTAATAAAAAGTCACCTTCATTAAGAGATGGCATAAACTCTTCACCAGAGTTAATAAGGGCTAAAACGCCCAGTAAGATTGCTAATAATGGGATTGAGATACTAATCTGTTTATGCTCTAAAACCCAACTAAGAATTTTTTCATAATTCCTTCTAATATAATATATCGGAATAAGAACCAATGCCACTAAGGAAATTACAAATATGAAATTATACGTTAGGTTGTGAGTATATCCTAAAGGTCTCCAATAGATGGCTAATAAGAGTATTATAGCCAATATTATATAAGCAAACCTCAAACGCTTAACTTTATTTTCTTTTAGTTGCTTTGTGCTTTCTAAAATCTCTATAATGCCATAACTAAGGATTAATAAACCTAAATAGTGACCGTAAAAAATTGCTACTAAACCTGAAACTATTATTACAATTGATAAGATAAATTTATTACTCTTATTTTCTTTTAAAAAGTAAACTGAAAGAGATGGTATTATAAAAAGAGCTATTATAATTGCTGCCGATAACACTACAGTTTTTGTAAAAGCTAATGGCCAAAATAATTTGCCTTCAGCTCCCGTGAGCAGAAATATTGGAATAAAACTGACAATAGTCGTTAGTCCTGCTGTTAATATAGCACTCGAAACTTCATTTGTTGCCTTTATGATAACTTTAGTAAGCGGTTCTTTAGAGTTCTTTAAATGTCTTATTATATTTTCTGTAACAATGATACCCATATCTACAATGGTTCCGATCGCAATTGCTATACCCGATAATGCAACAATATTAGCTTCTACATCAAAAATTTTCATGATAATGAAAATTGTAAAAACCGCAAGTGGTAACATTGCAGATATTACTATAGAAACTCTTAAATTCATAAGCATGATTACTATTACCAAAATAGCTATCATTATTTCATAAATTAAAGCATTACTCAATGTGGTTAAAGAAGATTCGATTAACTCTGATCGATCATAAAAGGGTATAATAGTAAGTTGTGATTTTTTACCATCAGACAGTATTTTACTTGGTAAACTCAAGCTAATAGCATCAATTTTTTCTTTTAATGCATCTATTACTTGCATCGGGTTTTCTCCAAAACGAGAAGCAATAACGCCTCCAACAACTTCCGCACCACCTTTATCTAAAATACCTCTTCTTTCATCAGGCCCAATAGTTACATTTGCAATATCCTTAATAAAAACAGGTGTAAAGTCAATAGATTTTATAACTGTATTTTCAATATCTAAATCAGATTTTATATATCCTAAACCGCGCACAAAGTATTCTACTTTGTTTATTTCTAATGTTTGAGCCCCAATATTTCTGTTACTTTTTTCAACAGCTTTAATTACATCAGCTAAAGAAATATTATATTGCTTCATTAGTTCGGGTTTAATATCAATTTGATATTCTTTAACGAAACCACCAATAGATGCAACTTCCGAGACACCTTTTGTTGATGTCAAAGCATTTTTAATATAGAAGTCTTGGATAGAACGTAATTCTTGAAGATTCCATCCGCCAGTGACATTACCATTTTCGTCTCTGCCTTCTAGGGTATACCAAAATACTTGCCCAAGTGCTGTTGCGTCAGGACCAAGCTTTGGTTTAACATTTTGAGGTAATAATGAGTTAGGTAATGAATTGAGCTTTTCTAAAACTCTAGATCGAGACCAATAAAAGTCTATGTCATCCTCAAAAATGATATAGATATTTGAAAACCCAAACATAGAATTGCTGCGTATGGATTTTACACCTGCGATACCTAGTAAATTGGAAGTTAACGGATACGTTATTTGATCTTCAATATCTTCGGGAGATTGACCCTCCCATTTTGTATATACTATTTGTTGGTTTTCACCCATATTAGGCATCGCATCTACTGAAACCGAACGCTTAGGAAGGAAATCTAGGCCAAGATTAAATGGTAGTGTTGTATGCCCAATGGAAATTATTAAAATTACCGCGATAAGTGCAAGAATTTTATTCTTAATTAAAAACTTTACACTTCGTTTTAACATATTCAAAATTAACTAGATATCTGACAAAATTATTAAATTAAAGTATTTTAAAGAGATAAAGGAAAAATAATAATCAATTGATGTTTTCTTTAATGTTATATTTCTAATTGTTAGATGTTTATTAGTAGTCAATTCTATTAGTTTAAAATAGATGTAATCCATGGCAAACATTTCCAGTGTAATATTTTATAAATCAAATAGTTTGTCGAAAAAAAGAGCAGTTTAACTTGCTAATTGTTTTATGTAAACGTTTAGTAGTTTTTTTGTGAATAGATTCATGGATAAAGGGCTGTGAAATCTATATTATTTAAAGAACAAATCTAAAATTCTTATCGAATTTTCCTGCTATTATGAAATTATTCCTACGTACTTGTATTTTAATGCTAATGATCTTCTCTGGTCATTTTAGTTTTTCTCAAACACCACAAACTGACGGACAGTGGGGCAATGTAATACCGTTTGATATTGTACCAGTGGCAATGGCAAATTTACCAGATGGTCGTGTAATTACATGGTCAGCAAAATCTAAATTTAGTTTTGGTGGTGCCGATGGTTTTACATACACCCAAATATTTGATCCCACTATAGGTATAGAAGGAGATGTATTACCAGAAACTCTAACTAATACAAATCATGATATGTTTTGTCCAGGTATAAATAATTTGGCTGACGGACGTATTATGGCAACAGGAGGAAGCTCTAGTGGTAAAGCCACTATTTATGATCCTGTTTTAGGTGCTTGGGAGGCAACTGATAATATGAATCGTGCCAGAGGCTATCAAGGCGCAGTAACACTTTCTGATGGTTCTGTTTTTACAATAGGTGGCTCTTGGAGCGGAGGACGTGGCAATAAAGATGCGGAGATTTGGACGGATGATACGGGTTGGACAGTGCTAACAGGTTTACCAAAAGAAATACTTTGGAATGCAAATGACGCCGTTGGCGAGATTACCGCTGAGGGATCTTATAGATTAGATAACCATGCATGGCTATGGGCAGCACCAAATGGAAAAATTTTTCATGCAGGTCCTGGTGAAACTATGCATTGGATTGACGTTACAGGCAATGGATCTTCCACAGTGGTAGGACAAAGAGGTAGTGATGTATATTCCATGAATGGTACTACAGTAATGTATGATATCGGAAAAATTTTAAAATTTGGAGGAAGTACGTCTTATTCTCAAGGTACACCAAGTAATAAGAATGCTTATATAATAGATATAAATGATGAAAACAATGTTACCGTAACTCTGACTGCAAATACTCCAGAAGAGGGAAGAATATTTCCAACTTCGGTAGTATTACCAAATGGCGAAGTGTTGCTTATTGGTGGGATGGAAACCTCCGTTCCTTTTTCAGATAATGGTGCTCACTTATCATTAGAAATATTTAATCCTGATGATAATTCTATTAGGACTGTAGTTGATATGGATGAAGCTAGAACATATCACAGCGCAGGATTATTATTAAATGATGGACGTGTTTTAATGGGAGGTGGAGGTCTCTGTGGTGGTTGTAATACTAATCACGCTAATGCAGAAATATACAGCCCACCTTATTTGTTTGACATCAATGGTGATTTAGCGGTTCGCCCAACTTTAAGTGCGCCAGACACAGCTTACTATGATGGTGTTTTACCCGTTTTAACATCAACAGATGTTACGGAATTTTCATTTGTAAGATTGTCATCAGCGACTCATAGTGTTAATAATGAGCAACGAAGAGTGCCTGTAACATTTACAGGTAGTAACGGTGATTTTCAACTGAACATGCCCAATGCTAATATAATGCCTCCAGGTTATTACATGTTATTTGCAATGAATGCAGATGGAGTACCGAGTCTATCAAAAACGGTATTAGTTAAAGATGACGATAGTATTATTATGAAAGATAATTTAATTGTTGCTTATGATTTTTTTGAAGGTATTGGATCCCTAATTAACGATTTATCAGGTAATAGTAATAGCGGAACAATTAAACAGCGCGACGATAACGGTAATGAGATTACACTAACTGATAATTTCTGGAATGAAGATGGTTTTCTAGGAACATCTCTAGAGATGGATGGTCTAGACTATTTAAGTAATTCAATTGTAGAAATTCCTACATCGACATCTCTCGAAACTTTGACTAATCAAATTTCTGTCATGGCTTGGGTTAACAGAAATACTGGCAGCGTTATACCTGCCAATGGTAATATTCCTAATGCTACAATATTTGCTCACGAGTTTCCGTCATTATATTTTGGTTATGTACAAGACCAATATCAGTTTAGAATATTAACAGATTCTAATAGCCTTGCTAATTGTGTGGTAGGTGAGTATGTACCAGGTGAATGGGAGCATGTAGCAGGAACTTATGATGGAGTAAATCTAAGACTTTATGTAAATGGTCAAGAAATTTGTAGTACGCCTATAACAGGTAATATGAAGATTAATACGGAGGTTGCTGGCGACGATACTTTTACGTTAAGTGGTTTTTATGATACTCAAACAATAGGTCAGCTACCAGGTTATGCAAATGGAAGTGGTATAACAGATGAATTAGATGGTAGTATGGACAAGTTTAAACTGTACAATATTGCCCTTACGAGCCAAGATATTCAAAATATATATAACGAGGAGGTTGGTGATGTTCAATTAGAATTAGAGAATAATTTAGCGTTAAATCAACCTACATCTCAATCTAGTTTATTTACAAATGGAGAATCGTCCAAAGCTGTAGATGGTAACACTGATGGGAACTTTGGTGCGAATCCTAATTCAGTTACACATACTACATCAGGTGATACTGATGCATGGTGGAGAGTAGATTTGGGTGACGATTATGATTATGATTTAACAGCTATTCGCATATATAATAGAACGGATTGTTGTGTTGAGCGTTTAGAAGATGCTAGCGTTTATATTGGAAATATTGATAGTACGGATCCATCTGACTATACATTAGTTGGCACACTGACACAAAATTCAGTTCAAATTTTAACTCAGAATTTAGATGTTGCTAGGTATGTAATGATCCGTCAAAACGGTATTATTAGCTTGGCTGAAGTACAAGTTTTTGGTGAGCTTACAAATTGTCCTGCAGAAGGGACTTCTTGCGATGATGGAAATCCTAATACAAGTAATGACGTAGAAAGCGGAGAATGCAGTTGCGCAGGTACACCAATAATATGTGAAAATGTAGAAATTATTTCTAATGTTAATGGTGAAACAGATTCTAATGAAACAGAGATTAATGTTTCTGTTGGAGATAATGTTAGTTTGAGTCTTAATTTAGAAGATATAACAAGTTTCATAATTACTGATCCTAATGGTATTGTGCTTGGCAGTAATACAATTAATAATATTGCTTTAAGTCAATCCGGATTATATACAATAACAAGTATTTTAGACCGTGATTCTAATGCACAGCACAGTCCACCATTACCACAGCCAACTGTAATATTTACCAATAGTGAGGAAACGGCAGCTCAGAATAACGTTGCTTCAAATGCTGTAGATGGTAATACAAATACAATTTGGCATACCCAGTATAGTGATATTAATCCTGATACGCCACACCCACATGAAATACAAATTGATTTGGGGATTGAATCAAACATTACTGGCCTAGAATATTTACCAAGGACATCAGGATTAAATGGAACTATTGCAGATTATGAAATATATATTAGTAATTCTACTTCTGTTTGGGGATCAGCAGTTAACTCAGGTACATGGGCTAGTGATAACCAATTAAAAACAGCTAATTTTACAAATGCCATTGGGCGATATGTGCGTTTGGTTGCTTTATCAGAAGTAAATGGAAACGCTTGGGCGTCGGCAGCAGAAATAAGTCTAATTAGAACAGTCCCGACGGCGTGTGTAAAAACCATTCAGATTAGTGTAGATACAGAAACTAATTATACCTTTAATTCTATTGATGGTTGGTTACCTAGTGATCCTAATAATCAATCAAATTTTAATGATGATATTATAATCCAGGATGGAGAAGCTGTGTTTTCTATGAATACAACATGTCGTAATATAACTGTTAATCCTGGAGCCGCTTTAACTATTAATGCAGGTGTTACTTTAACTACTGAAGAGACAACTTTAACTTCGACATCTCAGTTATATTCTAGTTTAATAGCAGATGGAAACATTGAAGGCTCGCTTAAATATCAACGCTACGTAAACGCAAACAATGGTGGTAATGATTTAATTTCACCACCATTACAAGGAGAAACATGGCAGAGTTTTATACAATCTGGCTCTAATGCTTCGGATTTATTGAATGATGGGAATAACAATCCTGTAACTTATTTATTTGGTCCATTTGATAAAGATCAGGACGATTTTATCAATTATACTGATGCTGCAACATCAGTTCTAATAAGTGGAAAAGGTTATAGAGCAGGTACAATAGCTGGTTCAAATTTAACCTTTACAGGTTCGGTACCAAGTGGACAAATTAATGTTAATATTATAGACGCTGGTTCTAATTTTCCGGACTGGAACTTAATCGGTAATCCATACCCATCATATCTAGATATGAATTTATTTTTAAATTATGTTCTTGATTCAAATACAAACCCAGTTACAACTAACATAAGTATATTACAAGATATTTCTGGTATTTATGGCTATGGAGGTAATGGGTCAGCAAATAGATGGAGTATAATTACACTCGCTAATGCTTCACAAAATTTAATGACGCCAGGTCAAGGGTTTTTTGTAGCAGCAAACGATACGTATGTAAATGACTACGATATTGTTTTTGATGATTCTATGAGAGCAATAGGAGCGAATGATGATTTTGTAGAAGGACGTATTGCGCAACAACTCACGTTCTTAAATCTTAATATAAGTAATCATAATGAAGAGTTCACAACGGAATTTTATTTTAATGAAAACGCAAGTTTAGGACTTAACCCTGGATATGATGGTAAATTTTTGGGCAATTACGTTCCGAGTTTTGCAATTTACTCACATCTAGTTGAAGATAACGACGGACTTCCGATTGCCTTACAGGCTTTAAATCCAAATGATTTAGCAGATACAGTAATTCCTTTAGGTGTTAATGCTAATCAAGGTGAAGAAATTGTATTTAGTATTGAAGAAAGCACAATACCATTGAATGTTGAAGTATATTTAGAAGATAACTTTACTAATAGTATTACACTTTTAAATAACACTAACTATAGTTTGGTGCCTTCTACTAATTTAAATGGAACAGGTAGATTTTATCTCCGTTTTGCATCATCAGTATTATCAACTAACGAAAATAGTTTTGATTATTTAGAAATTTATGCAACTTCAGACCCTAAAGTTTTGGTCATAAGTGGCGAATTAAATTCTCAAACTAATTTACACTTGTACGATGTCCAAGGGCGATTAGTACTCACTAGAAAAATTGATCATTTAAAAGTTTTAAATACTATTGATGTTTCAATGTTAGGAAATGGCGTATATATTGCTAAAGTTTTTAATGATAGTCAGAGCAAAACCAAAAAGCTAATCATTAAGTGATAGTAATGAAATTTCATCTCTGGCTTTTGGTTTGACTTTTAACATAATAAATTAGATTTTTTTATAGGAATTGAACACTTTTTTAGTGAGAGTTTTTATAGATTTTTGTGTTAACAATTTTCAAAAAAATTTATTTTCTGGTGGTTTTAGTTTTAGTTGCAATCGTTATTTTTGCACATGCAAAACAATAAAGTCCTTATTTTAGATTTCGGATCGCAATACACGCAATTAATTGCGCGGCGAGTTAGAGAGTTAAACATCTATTGCGAAATACACCCATTCAATAAAATACCTGCAGATTCAGAAAGCTTTAAAGCTGTTATTTTATCTGGTAGCCCAAATTCTGTAAGAGGAGAAGACGTCTTGCATCCAGATCTTTCAGAAATAAGAGGAAAGAAACCTCTGTTGGCCGTTTGTTATGGGGCACAATATTTAGCCCACTTTTCTGGTGGAAAAGTTGCAGAATCGAATACTAGAGAATATGGTCGAGCGCATCTTAGTTTTGTAAAAGACGATGAAGATTTTTTTACTGGTATTTCTAAAGGAAGTCAAGTTTGGATGAGTCATAGTGATACTATAAAAGAATTACCAACTAACGGCTTACTTTTGGCAAGTACTCACGATGTGGAGAATGCAGCGTACAAAATAAAAGGCGAAACTACATATGCTATTCAATTTCATCCAGAAGTTTATCACACTACGGATGGTAGGCAACTACTGGAGAATTTTTTAGTACATATAGCCAGAGTAGAACAAGATTGGACACCAGATTCCTTTGTTGATGAAACCGTTGCAAACCTCAAAGATCAATTAGGAAATGATAAAGTTGTTTTAGGTTTGTCTGGTGGCGTAGATTCTTCTGTTGCAGCCATGTTATTGCATAAAGCAATCGGAAAAAATTTGTATTGTGTATTTGTTAATAACGGTCTTTTGCGTAAAAACGAATTCACAGATGTACTAAAGCAATACGAAGGCATGGGCTTAAACGTAAAGGGTGTTGATGCTTCGGCACGCTTTTTGGATGCTTTAGCAGGGAAGAGCGATCCTGAAGAAAAACGAAAAACTATAGGCCGTGTATTTATTGAGGTTTTTGATGATGAAGCTACAAGAATAAAAGATGTAAAATGGTTGGCGCAAGGCACTATCTATCCTGATGTAATAGAAAGCGTCTCTGCAACAGGCGGACCAAGTGCAACAATAAAAAGTCATCATAATGTTGGTGGATTACCCGATTTTATGAAGCTTAAAGTTGTAGAACCATTAAAGACATTATTTAAAGACGAAGTTAGGCGTGTTGGAGCATCTATGCATATGGATAAAGAACTGTTAGGAAGGCATCCTTTTCCAGGACCAGGATTAGCGATTCGAATTCTAGGAGATCTAACTCGCGAGAAAGTACGTATATTACAAGAGGTTGATGCTGTTTTTATTAATAACTTAAGATCTTGGAACCTATACGATAAAGTGTGGCAAGCAGGTGCAATTTTACTTCCTGTGAATAGCGTAGGAGTTATGGGTGACGAGAGAACTTACGAAAAGTGTGTTGCATTAAGAGCAGTAGAAAGCACTGATGGAATGACGGCAGATTGGGTAAATCTTCCATATGAATTTTTACAAAAAACCTCGAATGAAATAATAAATAAGGTGAAAGGCGTTAATAGAGTAGTATATGACATTAGTTCTAAACCGCCAGCAACTATTGAATGGGAATAAATATGTGACTTTTCACAAGTTTTGTTTTCTAAAGTTAAAGCTTGACAAATATATTTACATGAAGAATTTTGTAACATCGTTATTAATTGTTTTTACACTTAGTCTGAGTGCTCAAAAGTATAAAGAGCATAAGGTGAAAACTGGTGAGACTATTGAAAGTATTGCAAAGCAATATCTGGTAACACCATTTGATATTTTCGCTTTAAATCCTGATGCAAGGACAAAATTTCAGCCTAACACGGTTTTAATAATTCCTAATTCTAAAATCAAAAACGAAGCTATTGAAGAAGAAACACGTGAGCTTATCGGTTATAAAAACCATAAAGTTAAGCGTAAAGAGACACTTTATGGTTTGTCTGAAAAATATAATATCTCTGAAGAAGATATAAAAAAAGCGAACAGATCGCTTTATTCTGAAAATCTAAAAAAAGGGGATCGCATTAGAATTCCTAAATTTAAAACCTTTATTTCAAAGCAGACTTTAAAGAATACAGTCAAAAAATATACGGTTCTTCCTAAGGAAGGTAAATGGCGGATTGCCTATAAATTTGGTATTACAGTTGCAGAATTAGAGGCTTTAAATCCCTTTATGAATGAAGTTATACAGCCAGGTGATAAGCTTAATGTCCCAAATATTAAGGATCAAGAAGAGAAGCAAGTAGAAGCAGCTTATAATTACTATGAGGTTTTACCAAAAGAAGGTTTTTTTAGATTGAAAGTAAAAACAGGTTTAACGCAAGAAGAACTTGAAAACTTAAATCCAGAATTAAAAGAAAGCGGACTTCAGCCAGGTATGGTTTTAAAGATTCCTGTCTCTATAGATGTATCTGGTAACCTTTCTGATGTAGAGACTACAAACTTAAAAAGTAATTTAAAAAATTTTAAGACAAAAAAACTAGCGTTGATGTTGCCTTATCAACTAGATAAAATTGATGTTGATGCTATCGAAGAAACTAAGGACATGATTAAAAATAGAGGTTTATTGTCTTTGGTTTTAGATTTTCATATTGGTGTGACAATGGCTTTAGATTCAGCAAAGCAACTAGGTATCTCTACAGATTTAAAAGTATTAGATACGCAGTATCAACCAGGTGTTACGAGTCAGTTATTAAAAGATAACGATTTTTCTGAGTACGATGCTGTTATTGGGCCAATAAAAGAAGAATCTTTTGATAGAGTTGCAACAGCTTTAAAAAGAGATAGGGTGCCGGTAATTGCTGCGCTAAATAAGCCTAAAGAAGTTTACAGTAATGTTTTTCAGACAATCCCAGAAAATAAGTTACTCCAAAAGGCAATGATTGATTTTGTTAAATCAGACAGTTTAAAAACTAAGGTTGTAGTCATTACTGATCAATCACACCGCACAGAAAGCCAAATTTTAAAGAAAGAATTTCCTTCTGCCAAGTTAATATATTCGCAAAAAGATAAAAAAACTAAGAAGGATAATCATTTTATTTATCCAGTACAGTTAGAAAATGTTTTTCAACCAGGTAAAACCATCGTATTTTTAGAAACAAACAATGATACATTTGTGTCAAGTGTTATTAGTATGCTCAACGGGTTAATGGTAGAGAAGACTGAAATTATTTTAGTAACACTCGATAAGAATAAAGCATTTGACGGTAAGGATATTGATAATAATAGTTTGTCTAACCTAAAGTTTCATTATCCATCAGTTAATAAAGATTTTGACGAAACTAAAACAAATGGTTTCGCAAGAGCTTACAGAAAAGAATACGGTGTTTCGCCTAGTAAATATGCAGCACGTGGTTTCGATATTACTTTAGATGTTTTATTACGTCTGGCATCGGAAGATAATCTATATGAAGCTTCAATGGATGCTATTGAAACTGAGTATGTAGAAAACAAGTTTAGATACAGTAAAACGTTATTTGGCGGCTATGTTAATGAAGCCGTCTATATTGTAAAGTTCGATGATCTAAGAATCGTTGAGGCTAATTAGTCTGCAATAATTCTTAAGTATTTGCGTTTTTTAACAAGAGTATTTCACCAAATTTCTATTATTTATTGCTTAACTATTAATGCAGATTAAATCATTTATTTTTTGTGTTCTGTTATCAGTTCTCGTTTTAAAGTCAAACGAAGAAACAATGACTTGGAGTGAAACCCGTAAATTAACTTGGGCCGATTTTAAAGCAAGTCCTAACAAAAACTCTGATGCTGCTGCATTAACGGCCTCAGGTATAACCTTTGGATATTCTCTTAAAACATCTGGAAAAAGGGTAGTAGATTTTACTACATCTGTAGAGGCGCACTTTTATCCGAATAAATCATGGTACTTTAAGAATAGAAGTGATACTTATATTTTAGCACATGAGCAGTTACATTTTGATATTACTGAATTATATGCTCGTAAATTTAGACAACAACTAGAACGCTTGGTGGTTAATCAAAATGTAAAGGACCAGCTTGGGAGATTACATGCAGCTATCAATGAAGCCGTTGATGAAACTCAGAAACGTTATGATGCGCAAAGTAATCATTCAATTAATGTAGAGATGCAAAAACAATGGAGATCTTTTATTACAGAAGAGCTTAAAAAGTTAGATAATTTTAAGTCGCAATAGATTGGAAGGCAGTAAAGAAGCACTTATTGAACTTTCACATTACAAAATGCCTTTTGGAAAATACAAAGGGGATTATCTTGTCGATATACCAGAATATTATTTCGTATGGTTTAAGCAAAAAGGATTTCCAGAAGGAAAACTTGGTCGTATGATGATACAGATGCACGACATTAAAATTAATGGCTTAGAAGAATTAATTTATACAATTAAGCGAGATTTTAAGAAATGAATACTAAAGTTAGTTACTTAATTTTTTTATGCATTGTTCTCTAAGCTTCCAAATATCTTCAAAACTATATAAAATGTTGTTTTTTTTAATCCAGTCTCTCAAGTAAATTTTATGGAAATGGACCTTAAATTCAGATACTTGCTCCGGTAGAATTTGCCTTTCGAGTAAAATATCTTTTTTTATTCTATTAAAATTTGAAGTAGATGATGTGTAATCAAAACGGTTGTTATTTATTTTCAAATAACAATGCGCTTCAGGGATATATTTGAGGTTGGTAGTTTTTAATGTGTCACCTATTTTTGGCGTATTACTATAATTCATTTTATACATTCCCAGAATTAAATCAACACTTATGTTATTTAAATCTGCAACACGTTTTAAAAAGGCATGCTTAGAACTACAGGTTCCCTTTCGTTCTTTCCAAACTAGGCTTAAATCTAAACGATTAGAATTTCTGCCATACGGTAAATATTTAATAAACAAGCATAAAGCATTTAGGGTTGAAATTCCAATTTCATTTATGGATCTTGTCATGGTATCATCTCCATTTAGTAAAAAATCATTCTTCATGTTTTACTTAATAATTTATAAAATTAAAGGTGTTGTACTAAGTTAGGTATGTTAATCTAGTGCATTTTAATTTTTTTCTTTTGGTTATCTATAAACAAAAATATAAGTGTAAAAAGTGGTAAAGTCCACTTTGATGCGCCGATACAATAATTTAATGACTGAAAAATAACATCAAAATTTAGTCGAGATAAATATGCCGATTTAGAAAGATCATTGTGAAGAGTTAATAATTTATGATCTGAATATAATTCTATAAAAGGTTCAATAATTAAACCTAAAGTAATAATTAATAAAAGCCTTATAAAGTAAAATTGCAGAGATTTTTCTTCCCATCTTTTGAAGATTTTTTTTAAAAATATATAAAGTATGATGCTAAAAACAATTGTTATGATAAAGCAGAAAAAAGGCAGATAATATTTAAAGTGAATTTCTACAAAACCATCAGATAGTCCATAATGTAAGTAAGAATGTAATAAAATTTTTATTAGAAGATTAACTCCGCTTATTAGAGCATAACCAAATAGAATCCATTTTATAGTATTAAAGATTGGCTGATTCTGTTTCATTTCTTTCTTTTTACTTACTGAATTTTCAAGAATTATCTAATGACATTTTAAACGTATCACCTTTATAATTTTTTTGAAAAAGTATTTCCGTAAATTCTTAATTTTTTTCTTCTTTTGTTTCTAAATCAAATTTCTCAATTTTATTCTAGTTCTTATCTAAATAGTCTCAAGTATTTTTTAAAGGTTTAAATAAAACTTCTAGTTTTTCACAAGAACAAAACGTGAAAAATAGGGTTATTAAAATGAAACGGAAATTAGAAGTACAAGTCTTTTGGTAATGTAAGTTCGTCTTTTTTTTCTATTTACCAAAACATATAATATTTGTAATAGATTGATTTATGAAGGAATATTGAAGCATTTTATAACATATAAACAAACCATTAACAATTCTTAAATTACTCGTTTTATTTCGTAAATTTGCCTGCGTTTAACAACGCAACATGACCACAAATCCTAAATATATTTTCGTAACAGGCGGCGTGTCTTCTTCACTGGGAAAAGGCATAATAGCAGCTTCTTTGGCTAAATTACTACAAGCTCAAGGTTACAGAACAACTATTCAAAAACTAGATCCATATATTAATATTGATCCCGGCACCTTAAATCCTTACGAACATGGAGAATGTTATGTAACAGATGATGGTGCAGAAACAGATTTAGATTTGGGGCACTATGAGCGTTTTTTAAATGTGCCTACTTCTCAAGCCAATAATGTAACTACTGGCAGAATTTACCAAAGTGTTATAGATAAAGAGAGACGAGGAGAATTTTTAGGCAAGACTGTACAAGTTATTCCTCATATTACAGATGAAATTAAACATAGAATACAGATTTTAGGTAATTCTGGGGATTATGATATTGTTCTTACAGAAATTGGTGGAACAGTTGGTGATATTGAATCGTTACCATATATAGAGGCAGTACGTCAGTTGCAGTGGGATTTAGGCGATAACAATGCTTTGGTTATTCATCTCACTTTGATCCCTTATTTATCAGCTGCTGGAGAATTGAAAACTAAGCCAACGCAACATAGTATAAAAACGTTGATGGAAAGTGGTGTGCACGCTGATATTTTGGTTTGCAGAACGGAACATGAGCTTAATGAGGGTTTAAAGGCTAAATTAGCGCGTTTTTGTAATGTAAAGCAAGAAGCTGTAATACAATCTATAGATGCGTCTACTATTTATGACGTACCTAACCTTATGCTAGATGAGGGTTTAGATAAAGTCGTGTTAGATATGCTCGATTTAAAAAGTGATGAACCAGATTTAGGACGATGGAATGAATTTTTAAAGCGTCATAAAAATCCAAAAAGTGAAGTGACAATAGGTCTTATTGGTAAGTATGTAGAACTTCAAGATTCTTATAAATCTATTTTAGAAGCCTTTATTCATGCTGGTGCAGAGAATGAAGTAAAAGTGAATATTGAGTCTATACATTCCGAATATTTAAATGAAGATAATGTCGAATTTAAATTAAAACATCTCGATGGTGTGTTGGTAGCTCCAGGATTTGGAGAGCGCGGAGTGGAAGGGAAAATAGAAGCTGTTAGATACGTGAGAGAGCATAATATTCCATTCCTAGGAATTTGTCTAGGTATGCAAATGGCAGTTATAGAATATGCCAGGAATGTACTGAATCTTAAAGATGCGAACTCCATTGAAATGGATGATAAAACAAAAAACCCTGTTATTAATTTAATGGAATCGCAAAAGGATGTCATTAATATGGGTGGGACAATGCGATTGGGTGCTTGGGAATGTTCGATTGGTGAAGAGAGTATAGCTCATAAGGTTTATGGCACTTCTAGTATAAAAGAACGCCATAGACATCGTTTTGAGTTTAATGATTATTATAAAAGTCAGATTGAGGCTGCAGGAATGAAAGCTACAGGATTAAATCCTGAAACTGGGCTTGTAGAAATCATTGAAATACCAAGTCACAATTGGTTTGTTGGTGTGCAATACCACCCAGAGTATAAAAGTACAGTAGCAAATCCTCATCCATTATTTGTTGCATTTGTGGGCGCAGCACTTAAGTATAAAAAGAAAAAATAATATGTCACTTTGGCGTAAAGTGAATTTTGGATAACTTTTTGGGTTATAAAAAGAACTAATCAATGACCACTTTGTGTGGTAAATAAATATGGAAGAAAAGAAATTCGACATTAATTCTATTATAGGATTCATTCTCATTTTTGGGATATTAATTTATATAATGTATCAGAATAGTCCCAGTCCAGAAGAGGTTGAGGCACAACAAAAAGCAAAGCAAGAATTAGTAGAGGCTGAAAAAAAAGAAAGTAAACAGAACGAAGCTTTAGTAACTAAAGGGGAAGATTATACAAATACGTCAGCCTTAGATTCTACGCGGCAAGTAGCACTTCAAAATAAAGTTGGTTCATTTGCTTATGCATTGGGCTTATCTGGTGAAGATCAAACTATTGTTGAGACAGATGTTTTTGAGTTAAAGTTTAATAAGAAGGGTGGTCATTTAGCAGAGGTTAAGCTAAGGAATTTTGTAGATTATGATTCTGTACCTATTTATTTAGTTAAAGACCAAAACAGTGCATTTAATATTACTTTCGGAACTTCTGATAATCGTACACTAAATACACAAGACTTTCCATTTCAACCAAGTGTTTCTAAAAATGGCGAAAATACCATAGTTTCTATGAAACTTAAAGTTTCAGAATCTTCTTTTTTAGAGTATAGATACGAGTTAAAACCAAATGATTATATGATTGATTTTTCAATCAAATCACAAGGTTTAAGTGGTGTATTTAACACTTCACAACCCATATCTTTAGATTGGAAACAAAAAAGTATTAGGCACGCAAAAAGTATAAGTTACGAAAACCGTTACACAAGATTAACTTATCGACATGATGGAGATAAGATTGATAAATTGGCGCAAGCAGGTGATGATGAAGAAACAGTTGATGATGTAGAATGGTTTTCTTACAGACAACATTTCTTTAGTAGTATTTTGGTCCCTAATGATGGTGCACTAAAAAATGTTGCTATATCATCGAAAGATTTAGTTGAAGATGAAGAAATCGATACATCATTTTTAAAACTGTACACAGCAAAGTTACCACTTGCTTATAACGGTGGAGAGGTTAATAAAAACTTTGGTTTGTACTACGGTCCAACAGATGCAAAGACATTAAAAACCTATGAAAAAGGTTTAGAGGAAAGTATACCATTTGGTTGGGGTATTTTTGGTTGGATTAATAAAATGATTTTTATACCACTATTTGGATTTTTAAGTGGATTCTTACCATACGGTTTTGCAATTATTGTAATGACAATTATGGTTAAAATAGTATTGTCTTTTGTACAGTATAAGCAGTTTTTGTCTCAGGCTAAGATGAAAATTCTAAAGCCAGAGTTAGAAGCAATAAAAGCAAAGTACAAGGATAATAAAATGAAGGCACAGCAAGAAACTATGGCCTTGCAAAGTAAAGCTGGTGCGAGCCCTTTAAGTGGGTGCTTGCCAGGTTTAATGCAAATACCTGTGTTTTATGCTTTGTTTATGTTTTTTCCAACAGCATTTGAGTTAAGGCAAAAAAGTTTCCTTTGGGCAGACGATTTAAGTTCATATGATTCTATTTTAGATTTACCATTTCCAATACCACTATATGGAGATCACGTTGCATTATTTCCAATTTTAGCCGCTATTGCAATTTTCTTTTATATGAAAATGACAACAGGTCAACAAATGGCACAGCAACCTACTCAAGAAGGCATGCCAGACATGGGTAAAATGATGAAGTACATGATTTATTTCTCACCACTATTAATGTTAGTGTTCTTTAATAATTATGCATCAGGATTAAGTTTATATTATTTCATTTCTAACTTAATTAGCATTGGTATTATGTTGGTTATTAAAAACTACATTATCGATGAAGATAAAGTATTAGCTAAAATTGAGGTAAGTAAAACAAAACCTAAGAAACAGAACAAGTTTCAAAAGAAGATGGCGGATATGATGGCGCAAGCAGAGCAGCAGAAACAAGCACAACAAAAAAATAAAAAGAAGTAATTAAGTTGTTACTATAATTAAAGCCTTAGTTTATACTAAGGCTTTTTTAATGTCCTTATTTAAAATATTTTAGTATTGAGACTATTTATAGAAAAATACTGTAGCATAAGTATTATAAACATTAAAAAGTTTTATTTAAGAACAGATGCTAAGGTTTTATCAAATAATTAGTTGTGAGTTCTTATTACCCAAGTAAATCTCCCTTAAAATTATTTATAAGCTTTTCATTAGATTATTTTTTTAAAGAGCTTAATTTTACTGGGCTTTACCAAATCATTACTTTAGTGTCAGCGATATTCTATAATTAAGTTGTAAAAAATCATATATAAAGAGAAAGCCCGTTGACTAAACAACGAGCTTTCTACTAACTAAATCAATCAATATAAAAATGAGGTAATCAGCCTCGATCTTTCTCTTATAAAGCAGGTAGTATAACCGTATCTATTACATGAACAACACCATTAATTCCTTGGATGTTTACTAAAGTAGTAACAATATTACTTACTCTGTCATTTGGATCAGTAAGAGTAAAGTTTACATTATCAGCAGTAAGCTCAGCACCTAAAGTCATAACCGGTCCGTTTGGTAAACCAGATGATTGTATGTTGCCACTTACAATATGGCTTAATAAAACTGCATCTGTTGTAGCAGCATTTAACTCGCCTTCTCCTTCACCAAATCCTGACAGTTCTAATTCAGCTAAAACATTAGCGAATGCAGTATTAGTTGGCGCGAAAACAGTGAATGGACCTGCAGATGCGTCAGAAACAGTTGCAATGAAAGGAACTGTTGGGCTTCCTGTATCTGCATAAGCTAGAGCATCTACTAATAAGGATAAAGCTGGATTAGTTGTTGCAAATGTTGCTATAGTAGGCAAATCAATTACCGTATCAACAATGTGTACTACACCATTAGTTGCAAAGTTATCCGCGCTCGTCACAGTAGAAGCACCATTTAATACAACTCCATTTGTAGTATCGAAGTATAAACTTAAATTTTCATTATTAGGACCAGTTGCAGCAGTATTGGTATAACCCGAACCTAAACCAACTAAATCCGTCGCTGTTACACTTGTACCAATAATAACATGGTTTAATAATATATTTCTAACTAAAGCTTCTTCTGACGTAGATAAGTTATCTAAATCTAAACCTGTTGCGGTTAGTAAAGCTGTAAAAGCATCATTACTTGGTGCGAACACTGTAAAAGGTCCATCGCCTTGCAATGTTGATACTAAATCTGTAGCTTCTAATGCCGCAGCTAGAGACGTTAAATTGTTAGCTAAAGCAATATCCACAACAGTAGTTGTTTGCATGTTTGAGCCGTTGTCATCATCGTCACATCCAGTTAATCCTATAACCAATAGAAATACTGTAAGTAATTTGAAAGTTTTTGAAATAATTTTCATTTTTTTGAGTTTTTAAAATTGTTCATCATACAAACACTCTGTTTGTTTAACAAAAATATAAAATGATTAAACAAAAATTAATTTTCACTTTAATTTTTACAATAATTTTAACAACTGTAAGTGCACAAAAATCCGTCAATCAGTTCGATAAAAAGGGTAAACGCCACGGTTTATGGACGAAAAATTACTTTGAGACTAACCAAAAACGTTATGAAGGCCAATTTGATCATGGAAAAGAGGTAGATACCTTTAGCTATTACACATTATCTAAAGGTAAAAGTGTTCTAAGTGCAACAAAAGTCTTTAATAGAAAGGATAGTGTTGCCGAAGTAAAATTCTATACATCTAGAAAGATTGTCATCAGTGAGGGTAATATGAATGGGAAACACTACATAGGTAAATGGGTATATTATCATAAGAATTCCTCAGATAAAATGATTATCGAAAATTATAATCAACAAGGCAATCTAGAAGGGGATCGTACTGTGTTTTATAAAGAAGGGAAAATAGCAGAAAGCGCATTTTATGAAAATGGAAAATTAGAAGGTGAATCTAAATGGTTTTCAGAAACTAGCATCCTCTTAAGACATTCAAAATATAAAAAAGATGAACTCAATGGATTAACTATAAATTATGATTCTAAAGGCAATGTAACCTCTCAAGGTGATTATCTAAACGATAAAAAAGCTGGTACATGGAAATACTACCAAGACGGTAAAATTAAAAAAGAAATCGATCATACAAACAATGTAGTTCTTAAAAAGTATAAATAGTTTTAGCCTATTGTAGAAATAGTTTTTCAGTATGGCAATCTGTTCTAGATTGCCTTTTTTATTTTGTAATTTTGCATCGGTTTACGAACTAAATATTAATAAAATTATTTACAGTGAAACGTGTTATAGTAGGTCTTTCTGGTGGCGTAGATTCTAGTGTGGCAGCCTTTCTTTTAAAAGAACAAGGCTATGAGGTTATTGGCCTATTTATGAAGAACTGGCACGATGATTCCGTTACCATTTCAGACGAATGTCCATGGTTAGAAGATAGTAACGATGCTATGTTAGTAGCTGATAAGTTGGGTATTCCATTTCAGACGGTAGATTTAAGTGTTCAATACAAGGAGCGCATCGTGGACTACATGTTTAATGAGTATGAAAAAGGACGTACACCAAACCCAGATGTTTTGTGTAATCGCGAAATAAAATTCGATGTTTTTATGGATATCGCGATGGAATTAGGGGCAGATTACGTGGCAACTGGTCATTACTGCAGAAAAGCTACTATTGAAAAGGATGGAAAAGAAGTGCATCAACTTTTATCTGGTGTAGATACCAATAAAGATCAGTCTTACTTTTTATGTCAGTTATCTCAAACGCAGTTAGCAAAAGCTTTATTTCCTATTGGTGAGTTAACTAAACCAGAAGTTAGAGAAATTGCAAAGGCACAAGATTTAATTACAGCAGAGAAGAAAGATTCTCAAGGCTTGTGTTTTATAGGTAAGGTTAGACTACCAGAATTTCTTCAACAACAACTAAAACCTAAAGAAGGAGTTATTGTAGAGGTTGCGGATTCTTTTGAGACGTATCATAAAGCAGTTCCAGAATTCAATTCAAAAGAGAAAGAACTTCAATTTTTATCAGAAAAGCCAAAGTACTCAGTCATTGATGGGAATGTAGTTGGAAAACATCAAGGAGCGCATTATTTTACTAAAGGACAGCGAAAAGGTTTAGCTGTTGGAGGTACTGTAGAACCTCTTTTTGTTATAGATACAGATGTAAAAGAAAATGTGATTTATACAGGTCAAGGAAAAAATCACCCAGGTTTATATAGAAATGTATTATTTGTGACTGATGAAGAATTGCATTGGGTTAGAGAAGATTTAGCTTTAAAAGATGGTGAGACTTTATCGGTTATGGCAAGAATTAGATACAGACAAAACTTAGAAAAAGCAATATTACATAAAGTCGATTGTGGCTTGTATGTTGAGTTTAAAAATAAACAATCTGCAATTACCGAAGGTCAATTTGTAGCTTGGTATCTTGAAGATGAATTGATAGGTTCTGGTGTTATTTCTTAATATTCTTGTAAAAAAGGATGTTTTAATGAGGCTAATCCTAGTTAAAAGCTGAATATCGGTAAAGCAAATACATTTAGGATTAATTATGTAGATTGCAAAAAAAAAGTCATGATTAGAAAATTAACCATGCTTTTATTGCTCTTCCTCTCAATAAATAGCTACGCTCAAGAAGATGCTTGGGTCTATTTCATAGATAAACCAAATGTGTCAGCGGCTTTGGCAAATCCCATAACAATTCTTACACAAAAAGCAATTGACAGAAAACAGAATCATAACATTACAATTGATGTGAGAGATGTGCCAGTCAATGAGGTCTATATTGCAGATTTAAAAACGCAATCTGGTATTACAGTAATGGCAAAATCTAAATGGTTTAATGCTGTACATGTTAGAGGTAACGAAATAGATATTAATGCTCTTGACGCACTATCTTTTGTAGATTTTATTGACTTCGCAAATAATAATTTAGATGCAGCGTCAAGAACGGCAGCAATAGAAGATTTTGTTGATGTTGAAGACGAATCAATTGTTTTTGATTATGGAGACACTCAAAACCAAGTAGAAATGGTTAATGTAGACAATCTGCATTTAGATGATTTTACTGGAGAAGGATTAACTATTGCTGTTATGGATTCTGGGTTTCAAAATGTTAATACAATGGGTGCATTTCAGCGCTTAAGAGACAATGGTGATTTGTTAGGTGGTTATGATTTTGTAGATAGAACTGCAGACGTCTATGCAAATACGGATAGTTCTCACGGCACACGAGTATTAAGTACTATGGCAGGATATATGCAAGATGAATTTGTTGGTACTGCGCCAGACGCATCGTATTATTTATTTAGAACAGAACCAGTGGCGACTGAAAACCCAGTTGAAGAAAGTTACTGGGTAGAGGCAGCAGAACGTGCGGATAGTTTAGGTGTAGATTTAATTAATACATCTTTAGCTTATCGCGTTTTCGATAATCCTAATTATGATTATACACCAGCAGAAATGAATGGTCAAATCGCCTACATATCTAAAGGTGCATCTATTGCTAAAGAAAAGGGTATTGTTGTGGTAGTAAGTGCGGGGAATTATGGAAATTCGACATGGGAGACCGTTGGCGCTCCTGCAGATTCACCTGACGTATTATCTGTAGGTGGAGTAGATGCGAATGGAAACTATGTGTCTTTTAGCTCTCGCGGTAGCTCAGCGCAAGTGGGTTATCAAAAGCCAGATGTTGTTGCCAGAGCTGGTAATACTTATGTAGTAGGACAAGATAATAGTATTACTCAAAATGATGGAACGTCATTTAGTGGTCCAATTATATGTGGCAGTATTGCCTCACTTTGGCAAGCTATTCCTGAAGCATCTCCATCAGAAATTATAGATTTTGTAATACAATCTTCGTCTCAGTTCAATGTTCCAGATGATTTTTTAGGTTATGGAATACCAGATTTTGCTCTTGCAAGAAGTTTAGCGTTATCATTAGATGAAAATTTAGAACAAAATTTTAGGTTTTATCCGAGTCCAACAAAGCATACATTAAATATTAAAATGCCACTGACAATAAGTTCTGCGGAGCTTTCAGTTTTCAATCAACTTGGTCAAGAAGTGCTACAACAATCTATTAATGAGGGTATGCAGACTATAAATGTATCGGATTTTGCAGCAGGAATTTATATTATAAAGTTTTCTGCAAAAAATACGTCCGAAACATTTAAATTTATCAAGCAATAAATTAATCACTTCTAATTTTATTCTTTGGAAGAGCTCAGGATGGGTTAAAAAAACTTGTTAATATAAATTGTATGCCAAACAGAATAACAACACTTTTCAATATTAAATATCCAATCATTCAAGCTGGTATGATATGGAATAGTGGTTGGAGATTAGCTTCAGCTGCAAGTAATTCTGGTATTCTAGGTTTAGTTGGTGCAGGATCTATGTATCCAGATGTGTTACGAGAACATATTCAAAAATGTAAAGCTGCGACAGATCGACCTTTTGGTGTAAATGTACCCATGCTATATCCCAACATCCAAGAGATAATGGATATTATAGTTGAAGAAGGTGTAAAGATTGTTTTTACTTCTGCCGGAAATCCTAAAACTTGGACCACTTGGTTGCAAGGTAAAGGAATTACTGTTATACATGTAGTAAGTAGTGTAAAGTTTGCACTAAAAGCGCAAGATGCAGGAGTCGATGCCATTGTAGCCGAAGGATTTGAAGCAGGTGGGCATAATGGACGTGATGAAACCACAACATTAACCTTAATACCTATGGTTAAGGAGCATTTGCAAATTCCACTTATAGCAGCAGGTGGAATTTCCACAGGAAAAGCCATGTTGGCCTGTATGGTTTTAGGAGCCGATGGAGTGCAAGTGGGTAGCCGCTTTGTAGCTAGTGAAGAATCTTCTGCCCACCAAGCTTTTAAGCAAGTGGTAGTCGATGCGAAAGAAGGTGATACACAACTCACCTTAAAAGAATTAGCACCAGTAAGATTAATTAAAAATAAATTTTACAACGAGTTACAAGAACTCTATAAAACTGCACCAACACCAGAGCAACTTAAAGAATTATTAGGAAGAGCGAGAGCCAAGCGTGGTATGTTTGAAGGTGATTTAGACGATGGAGAATTAGAAATCGGACAAATTGCGGGTTTAATTCATGATGTAAAACCAGTTGCTGAGATTGTGGCTGATATGGTTAAAGAGTATGAAGATGCTAAGAAAAATATAAATTCCTTATAAATACATTTATTAACAAATGTTAATTTTATTTTAGAGCATATAATTTTAACCTGCTGAATTTTAAAATTATAAAAATTATCTTCGTTTAGGGTCTTATTTAAGTTATTGAAACAACTCTAGGTTATAATAGATAATCTCAATAGACTCCAAAAATTATTTAGCATTAAAATAGTTCTGTTTTGAGAAATTTACTCCAATTCTAAATACAATAACATAAAAGCTACATGTAAAGATATGAGGTATAAGTTAAAATATTTATTTCTATTAACAGCATTAGTATTTATCGCTTGTGAGGAAACTATACAAAAGGAAGATCTTGCAGTATACAAAGATATTTCTAAATCTTTTGAAGAACGTGCGAAACATTTAGTTTCTCTAATGACTTTAGAAGAAAAAGTAGGTCAAATGCATTACGAATCTCCAACAATAGCACATCTTGATATTCCAGAATATAACTGGTGGAACGAATGTCTACATGGCGTCGCTAGAGCAGGGAAAGCTACGGTTTTTCCTCAAGCCATTGGTATGGCTGCCATGTTTGATAGAGAACATATGGGTGTTATTGCAGATGCAATTTCTGATGAAGCTAGAGCCAAACACCATGAAGCTGTATCTAGAGGCAAACGAAATATCTATCAAGGGTTAACTTTTTGGACGCCAAATATAAATATTTTTAGAGATCCACGATGGGGACGAGGCATGGAGACCTACGGAGAAGATCCATATCTCTCGGGAGAATTAGCTGTACCTTTTATTAAAGGTTTACAAGGTGATGACCCAAAATATTTAAAACTTGTAGCTACAGCAAAACATTTTGCCGTACATAGTGGACCAGAGGAAACACGTCATCACTTCGATGTCTTACCAAGCACACAAGATTTTCTCAACACTTACAGTCCTCATTTTAAAAAAGCAATTGTAGAAGCTGACGTGTATTCTGTAATGTGTGCATATAATGCCTATGCAGGTAAACCATGTTGTGGTAATAAAGATTTAAGTGATTTAATTCGTAATGATTGGGGTTTTAAAGGATATATTGTTTCAGATTGTTGGGCAATACGCGACTTTTATGATAAAAATGTGAAAACACATCAAGTAGTAACAGATAAAAAAGAAGCTGCTGCTATGGCTGTAAAAGCAGGTACAGATTTGAATTGTGGAAATTCATATCCTGCCCTTGTAGAAGCCGTAAAACTTGGTTTAATACAAGAAAAAGAATTAGATGTGTCATTAGAACGATTGGTAGTAGCACGTCTTAAATTAGGGCTTTTTGCTCCTGAAGGAGATGTAAAATATGAAAGTATATCTTACGATGTCGTAGGGTCTGAAAAGCACCGCTTATTTGCATTGGAAGCAGCTCGCAAATCTATGGTATTGTTAAAAAATGAAAAAAACATATTGCCATTATCCAAAGATTTAAAACATGTTGCAGTTATAGGTTCTAGTGCTGATGATATGGAATTGTTATTAGCCAATTATAACGGTTATCCAGAAAAACCGGTCTCTCCTATAGAAGGTATTCGTCGTAAATTACCAAATGCTAAAGTAAATTATGCTATTGGTTGTAAACTAGCAGAAGGACTTCCTGTATTTGAAGCCATGCCAACTTCTGTATTATTCACAGATACGACTAAAAAAGAGCAAGGTTTGAAAGCGGAATACTTTGATAATATCAACTTTGAAGGTATACCAAAGCACACACAAATAGATAGTAATGTAGACAACGTATGGTGGACTAATAAACCATTTGCTGATATGAGTTACGACAATTACTCGGTGCGTTGGAGTGGTGTTGTCTCTGTTGCTAAAACAGGAAAATACGCTATTGCAGGAGAAGCGTTTAGGATGCAAATTTTTTTCAATGATGAATTATTGATTGAAAGAAATGATGTCCACAAACCTAAAAAGCATTACGAATACGTAACGTTAGAAGCAGGTAAAACATATCCTATAAAAATAGAATATCGTAACGAAGATTCTACATATAGTATAGCGCGTTTGTTGTGGGAAGCACCTAGAGTGGATTTAGAAAATGAGGCTTTAGCTATTGCTAAAGGGGCAGATGTTATCATTTTCTATGGAGGAATTAGTCCATTGCTTGAAGGTGAAGAAATGAAAGTGAAAGTTGATGGCTTTCATGGTGGTGATCGAATACATACAAAATTGCCATCTACACAAATAGCATTGCTTAAAAAATTGAAAAAATTAGGCAAACCAATCGTTTTAGTTTTGCTTAATGGTAGTGCACTTTCAATAAATTGGGAAAATGATAATATACCAGCAATTATAGAAGGTTGGTATCCAGGGCAAGAAGGAGGTACTGCTATCGCTGATGTTATCTTCGGAGATTATAATCCAGCAGGTCGCTTACCTTTAACATTCTACAAAGATATTAATGATATACCTGCTTTTGATGATTATAACATGAAAGGAAAAACCTATCGTTATTTTACAGGAACTCCGTTGTATGAATTTGGATATGGATTGAGTTATACTAATTTCGAATATTCTAATCTGAAGATTCCTTCAAAAATTAACGCAGGTGAGGATGTAAAAGTATCGGTAACTATTAAAAACACAGGTAATCTTGCAGGAGAAGAAGTGCCTCAAGTATATGTTGTTAATCCATCCGCTGATGAAAATAATCCAAACATTACCCTATCAGGGTTTGATCGTCTTATGCTTAAAGCAGGAGAGGAAAAAACAGTAAACTTTGTGATTAGAAAAGAACAATTGAGTTTAGTAAATGACGTAAATGGTACCTTAAAGCAAGTTGTGTCAGCTGGACCAGTAACCATATCTATTGGTGGTGCGCAACCAAATACTAAACGAATAGAGAATAAATCTGTGACTTCTAAAACAGTTATTGTTACTGGTGAAATCGTTTTAAATTAGAGAGAATAGGTCTTATGATTTTTAGTTTAATAGACATACGCGATAAAGTAAGAATGGAAACTAGAATTAAACCTAGGAGTTCATTATAACTTTTGGAACTCATAACTTCCTAAAAAGTTCACTCTTTTTATTCAAACTCCTCAGACTAAAACCGCTACTTTTACGTCATGGTTTTAAGCAACTATACCAAAGAATTTAAATACAACCTTAAACTCGCGTCTCCCGTGATTTTAGGTATGCTTGGGCATACTTTTGTGAGCTTTGTAGATAATGTGATGGTTGGGCAATTGGGTGCTGCAGAATTAGCCGCGGTGTCTTTGGGTAATAGCTTTATTTTTATTGCCATGTCTTTGGGTATAGGTTTTTCTACAGCCATTACACCTTTGGTTGCAGAAGCAGATACTGAGCAGAATTTTACTAAAGGTAAGTCCGTTTTTAAACATGGTTTTTTTCTCTGTACAGTTTTAGGTATTGTTTTGTTTTTAATGACCGTTGCCGCTAAGCCCTTAATGTATGTTATGGATCAACCAGAAGAGGTGGTGAAACTAGCGATGCCGTATTTAGATTTAGTGGCATTTTCTTTGGTGCCTTTAATTGTATTTCAGGCGTTTAAACAATTTAGTGATGGTTTATCTTTAACGAAGTACCCAATGTATGCGACTATTATAGCTAATGTTCTAAATGTGGCTATTAATTATGTTTTAATCTTTGGAAAGTTTGGTTTTCCAGAAATGGGTATTGTTGGTGCTGCAGTTGGTACTTTGGTATCGCGTTTCGTTATGCTGTTTTACTTATGGTGGTTATTGGCAAAAAAGGAAAAATCTAAGGCTTTTGTTACTAATATCAAATTCTTTAAACTTAGTAAGCAACCCTTAAAAAAGCTCACCAATTTAGGATTGCCAAGCGCTATGCAAATGTTCTTTGAGGTTGCCATATTTACTGCTGCCATATGGCTCAGTGGTACTTTGGGTAAAAATGCTCAAGCCGCTAACCAGATCGCTTTAAACTTATCTTCTATGACTTTTATGGTAGCAATGGGATTGAGTGTTGCGGCTATGATACGTGTTGGCAATCAAAAAGGGTTAAAAGATTTTAGAGCATTAAAGCGTATTGCAGAGTCTATCTTTTTAGTCGGTTTTATGTTTGCTGTAGTGTTTGCATTATTCTTTGTTATATTCCATACGATGCTTCCAGATTTGTATGTGGATTTAGATGACCCTACCAATGCTGTAGATACTGCTGAGGTGGTTAAAATTGCAGCAACTTTACTGTTAGCAGCTGCTGTGTTTCAGATAAGTGATAGTTTGCAAGTCATTACACTAGGTGCTTTACGTGGACTTCAAGATGTTAAGATACCAACGATCATCACTTTTATTTCGTATTGGGTAATTGGGTTTCCGGTCAGTTACTTTCTAGGCAAAGAAGAGGCTTACGGAAGTCTTGGAATATGGCTTGGATTGTTAGCAGGTTTGAGTGCTGCTGCAATTTTATTGTATATTCGGTTTAATTATCTCACAAAGCGTTTAATTTTGCAACAAGACAAAAATTAGAAATGGAATTACCAAAGTTTATATTAGGCGATAATACGGATTATCCAGATTCAATATTCATTATTCATACAGAATTTCCTAGATTTATTATTGATCTTAAGGACGACGAGGTCGAGTGGTTTGAAGAATTTGACCAACACGATGAGAAAGAATTAGAAACTGAAACAGAAAACTATATAAAATTGGCCACTGAATTTTACGATAGAGAAGTGGCGCGTTACGATGACTAATGCTAGATAGACTTTTAGAATTAGATACAGAACTTTTTTTATATCTCAATAGCTTGGGCTCAGAAACATGGGATGCCATGTGGCTTCTCATAACTGATGAGCTTACATTTGTTCCACTATATGCAATTCTTCTATTTTTAATTTATACAAAGTATGGACTTAAACCATTGTTGATAATGGTTTTGGTTATAGCAGCTATGATTACATTCACAGACCAAACTACAAATATTGTAAAGCGTTCTGTTCTGCGTTTTAGACCTTGTGCCTGTGAGGAAATTATGGATACTATAAGATACATTGCAGAACGTTGCAGCAGCAATAGAAGTTTCTTTTCAGGGCACGCTTCTAACTCTATGGCAGCAGCTGTTTTTGGTGGTTTAGTATTACGACCGTATTACAAAAACCTAATTTTCATTCTCTTATTTTGGGCGTTTATTGTAGCTTATAGTAGAATATACGTTGGTGTACATTTTCCTGTTGATATTTTATGCGGAATGCTCTTTGGCGCGCTTGCTGGTTCTGGATTCTATAAGCTTAATACCTTTCTTCTGAAAAGGTTTATCTCCGAGTAAGCAGATACAACTTATTAGTCAGTCGATTCTTATAATCATTTTTAGAGAAATTTAAATCATAAGTTTCAATATATTCAATCGTATAAATATTTGAAAGTGATGCTATAGTTTCAGGATTTACGTTATTAGCTAATAAACCAAATTTAGTTTCACTTGGCAACACATACCCTTCATCAGTTTTTATACTCGGGATTTTATTTCCATAATTATAAATCACTTCGGGCGCTACATAATCTAAATGGTATAATTTAAAATCGGATTGTTGTAATTCTGAAACTGGTTTGTAATCTGTTTGGGCTTGAATTCTAGCTAGGGGAAGGCCTAAAAAACCAATACATAACATAAAAGTAATAGTTAAATAGAAGAGGTTTTTAATATTTTGATTTTTAAGATTTTTAATGACTAAAAACCCAACTACAATTAAAATTATAGTAAGAACAATAAATCTAATTAGAACAGAGCCAGATAAGAATGGTCCAAAAAAGAAACCTAAAACCGAAAATAGAATTGCAATTGCTCCAATTAACCCAAACTGAAAATAAACAGGAAAAGTCTCTCTTTTATCCTTTAAGTTTTTAAATTCTCGAATTAAATAGTCAATATAAAATCCAATATTGAAAGCTAACGGGATTAGCACTGGCATGAGGTAACGCGATTTCTTTTCAGGAATAATTGAAAGGAGAATTACGGCGATTATTGTCCAAAAGAAACTAAATCGATAGGCCTTTAAATTTGAAACACGAGATTTCATATATGGATATAGTAAACTTACAAACGCACAAATTGTCCATAAGCCACTCTGTACAAAGAAACTCCAGTAGTAATAAAAAGGTCTCACATTATAACTGCTCCAATTTGAGGTTTCCTTGGTTGCTATTCTTGTAAACGTTTCAGGATCGGCTACGCGTACATGAAAATACCACCAGCCACCTAATACAATCCCGAAAACTAAAAGACTTATGAGTTTTAAAAAATGAAGTGTTCCTCCCTTAAATTTAAAAGCGATGCCATAAGCAATTACAAAGGGTAAGAATAAGACATATAAGGAAACAGGCCCTTTAGATAAAACAGAACCTGCTAAGAATAATACACATAATAGACTGTTTAAGATTGGTGTCTTTGCTTTCTGAAACAGTTGAAAAAGTTGAAATATTGCCATCAACATAAAGCCATGCGTATAAATATCCCAAGGCGCTTCAATAGTAATACCTATGCAATAAAATGAGGATAGCACAATAAACCCATTGATTAAACTATGTGATTGTGTAAGCTTTATTTTTTTTGACAATAGGAATGTAGATATGCCAATGCTCGCTAAAAACAATAGTGGTGGCCAGCGTAAGGCCAATACAGATTTAATACCAAATAAATAACCGAAAATAGCAGTAATCCATGTAGGTAAAGGTGGTTTTTGATAACGTGGTTCTCCATTCATTGTGGTTAAAATCCAATTATCGTCAGTAAGCATTTCTCTGGCCGATATAAAATTCCTAGCTTCCATAATCGTCACTGGTATAGCATCTATAGTGAAGCCCAACATTACAATTACAAAAAGTAAAAGACTGAGAATTGGATATTTTTCTAAATGCTTAATCATTAGAACGTCTTATTAAATAAGCATTACGGATATAAATGATAAGCCCGAATAAATGACCGACTAATAACACTGGATCTTTTCTTATTATGGCATAGGTTAAAATTAAACCAGCACCAATTAAACTTAGCACCCAAAATCCCATTGGTAAAGTTGATTCTTTATGACGTTCAGCATGAATCCATTGATATACAAAACGCAAAGTGAATATAATTTGAGCAAAAATACCAAGGATTAATAACCATAGTGGAATGGCTTCATTTTTAAACAAAAGTTCTATATCAATTTTATTATTGTTGTAATAGAAGATAACAATTAGAATAGGAGCGATAAATAGAAAATAGCGTATGAGTTTAGGGAATTTTTGCCATTGTCCTTGTAACTGAAGGTTCCTGATATAAATAAAATAGGTTAAACTTTGCCCAAGCATAATCGCAAAATCTAGTCGTAAATAACCATAAATAAAAAGAAGAAAAGAAGCAATTAAACTTAAGGTCCAGAAAGTACTTGGTGTAATAACCTTACGCTGTTTCTCTGATGTAATCCACTGAATTAAAAGTCGAGATGAAAATAAAATCTGTGCTAAAAATCCGATGCTGTAAATGATCCAATCTTTCATTTACTTGCTTTTTCAATTTCGTAATTGATATACTTTTTCTTCATCCACAGATAGGCAAAGCAATCCATTAAAGGACCCAAAAGTCTATTCCATAAACCAAATTTGGCAGTGCCTGCAATACGAGGAAAATGCTGAACAGTTATTTGTGTTACTCTGCCATTTTGCAACATAATCATAGCAGGTAAAAAGCGATGCAAACCTCTAAACATTGGGATGCGTTTTGCATAATCTGTCTTTATCACTTTTAGTGGGCAACCTGTATCGTCCATTCCATCATGAGTAAAGGCACGTCTAATACCATTTGCAATTTTAGATGACATATTCTTTACGAAAGAATCTTTTCGGTTAGACCTTACTCCTGTAACTAATTCATAGGAGCCAATATGTTCTAATAGCACATTAAAATCTTCTGGTGCTGTTTGTAAATCAGAATCTATGTAACCTACTAATTCTGAATTTACATGATCAAAGCCCGCTTTTATAGCAGCACTGAGACCTCGATTTTCTCTAAATAAAATATATTCAAAAGCACTGTTGCGTTTACAGATAGCCTCAATTAATGCCTGACTATTGTCTTTAGATCCATCATTAACAAATAAAATTGAAGTTGATACTGAAGCAATCTCTAGGTATTTAGAAAGTTCTGTTTCTACACGTTCTAAATTTTCTTCCTCATTAAAAACAGGAACAACAATTGTAAACTTATACTTCATGCGTTTGATGGCTTAGTAAGTGCAAAAGTATTGTTTTTTTATCACAACGAAAGCAAGTATTCGGCAGCTGCAAAAGGAGTTGTTTTTCCGGTTTCAACTAGTTCAATTTGAGACTTTAAAGTACTTTTAATTTTTGAAGCATTATAAAAATTAGATTTTAGACGCTCTTCAATAGTTTGTAATAACCAAAACTTATTTTGATGTGTTCTATTCTCAGAAAAATAATTGTTAGAAGTTGTTGCTTTTAAGTAATCTTGTATAAGATCCCAAACTTCAGAAATTCCTTCTCGTTTTAGAGCACTACTTAGCGCTACTTTGGGTGACCAACCTGATGCTTTTTGAGGATACAAATGCAGAGCTCTATTAAATTCAACTTTAGCCAATTTAGCGGCTTTTACGTTATCGCCATCTGCTTTATTAATGACAATAGCATCGGCCATTTCTATAATACCGCGTTTAATTCCTTGCAGTTCGTCACCAGCGCCTGCAAGTTTTAGTAGTAAAAAGAAATCAACCATACTATGTACAGCAGTTTCACTTTGTCCGACACCAACAGTTTCAATTATAATAGTATCAAATCCGGCAGCTTCACAAAGAATTATACTTTCTCTAGTTTTTCTTGCGACTCCTCCTAATGAGTCCCCAGAAGCTGATGGCCTAATAAAAGCGTTTTTATCTTTAACTAAATCCTCCATACGTGTTTTATCACCAAGAATACTTCCTTTACTTAAAGTACTACTTGGGTCTACTGCTAATACAGCAACCTTTTTACCGATAGAAGTAATGTAAGTGCCAAAAGCTTCAATAAACGTACTCTTACCAACACCAGGCACTCCAGTAATACCAATTCTAACGGATTTATTGGCGTATGGTAAACATGCTGTAATTATATCGTTTGCTTTTTTTGAGTGCTTCGGATGGGTGCTTTCGATCAGAGTAATTGCTCTACTGAGTGACGTTATATTTCCGGCAATTATTCCCGTCACTAGATCTTTTACAGAGGGCTGATTTTTACGATTTGCTTTTATCGTATTTGCAGAATTGGTACTTAATATTTCAGGCGGTGTAATACCATCTTGTTCGTGTAAAGCAGACGAATATGTTTTATCTTTTTTGGCCACTTTACACTCTGTATTTATGGATTGGTAGCATTGTATACTTTCATAGGTATTTCTACCAAAGTATTATCCCAAGCCATTGTGAGCTTAAGATTCCCCGTTTTATTATCAAACGCTATTGTAAATTGTTCTACAGTCTCATCTATTTTTTGAATATCCACTTCGGTTTCCATAACGTCGTAATTAGGATCCCACATTGGTTCCATTTTCTCATTGACTCCCCATTCATATTGCCTTGAGTTGAACATTACTTTCCAACTATCTTTCATTGGTACACTCCAAAGCGTATACTTACCTTTTTTAAGCAGCATACCATCTATCATTAAATCTTTATTGGTTTGGAAGGTTGTAGCTTCATTAGCGCCAGTTCGCCATACTTTATTAAAAGGCACTAATGCCCCAAAAATATCACGTTCGCGTTTAGCAGGTCTATTGTATTCAACCTTAATATCTAAATCATTAAGTGAAATTTTAGCAGTGTCTTTTGGGCTTAAACGTGGTGAAAAAATATTTTCTACCAATACAGAATATAAAAGTAATCCTAAAGCTATTATAGATAATAGGATAAGAAGGCGTTTTAACATAGTAATTTATTAAGCAGTTTATGTCTTGTTAATCTAATTTAAGGAGTTTAAAGATAAATCAAATCCCTAAATTTATAGAATAGAACGCTGAATTTTAAGCAAATCTTATAAAATTGAAAGTTTTTTAGGATTTTTTGCAACACTTAAAATTTTGTATCGTCTTTAAAGTGTAATCAACCAAAACCAATTAAACAATCACTGCGTTTCAAATTCATATCGTTGAAAAATGCAAACAGAATGATCGACAAGCTCAAATGCAGCTTTATAATCAGTACTGTAATGGTATGTTAATAGTAGCAATGCGGTTTATGAAAGACACAATGGAAGCTGAAGATGTTGTGCAAGAAGCCTTTATAAAGGCATTCTCAAAACTAGAGCAGTATAAAGCGGAAGTAAGTTTTGGGGCATGGTTAAAACGGATAGTTATTAATAAATGCATCGACGTTTTAAAAGCTAAGCGACAACGTTTAATTGAATTAGAAGACCATCATTTGAATGTGATAGATGCTGATTATGAGAGTGAATGGTTAGTCGATGATGGCATTACTATCGATAATGTAAAAGAAGCGATAGCACAATTACCAGAAAAATATAAATATGTGGTAATGCTTTATTTGATTGAAGGCTATGATCATAAAGAAATATCAGATATTTTAAATATTTCTGAAGTGGCATCAAGAACGCAATTATCTAGAGGAAAGCAAAAATTACAGTTAGTATTAAAAACAAGGAAAAATGGCACAAGATCTTAGAAATTTATTTGAAGAAGATGAAAAAGGACAGGATATGAAAATGTCTGATGGTCACGACGCGCGCTTTTTCGATAAGCTTGAAGAACAATTACCAATACAGAAAAAATCGCGCCAATTTAGTTTCTTAAATATTGCAGCAAGCGTAGTTGTATTGTTAGGGTTAAGTTATGGAGCATTTCAGTTTTTTAAAACACCATCTAAGGTCGTGCCAGAAACACAAGAACTTGTTGATACTACGGAGTTAAAAACCATAGGAGATTTTTCACCAGAGTTAAAAAAAGTAGAAGACTATTATTTAGCAAGTATTAATTTAGAATTATCTAAAGTACAATTAACACCTGAAAATAAGGAGTTGTTTGATGGCTACGTCCTTCGGCTGAAAGAATTAAATGAAGAATATGAGAAACTAACCATTGAACTTAATGAAAATGGACCTAATGCAGAGACTTTAGATGCTTTAATAGACAATTTAAAATTTAGATTAAATCTTGTTACACGTTTAAAAGACAAACTTCTAGAGTTTAATGATGACACTTTTACAGAATCGAGTATATAATCACAATCAAAATCAATAAATCAAAAAACGAACAGATTTTACTCAGCTCGGCTGGGTATCTCTTAAAATCAAAAAAATCATGAAGAAAACAATCAAAATCTTAATGCTTTGCCTTATAACTTCATTTGGTTATGCACAGAAAAAATTAATTAAAACATCACAGTCAATTAAAGTTAATAAAGACGTTGTAGTTGACTTAAATACGAGCTATGTTGAAATAGAAATTAGTACATGGAATAAGGATATTGTTGAAGTAGATGCCTATATAGAAAGCGATAAATTATCTCCTGAAGAATTAGAATTGGCTTTAAAAGCTTGGGGTTTAACGGTAGACGGATCTAACGATAAAGTTACGATTTCATCAAGCGGTGGTAGAGCCGTTAGCTTATTTGGTGATGGTGATTATGCAGGTATATTAAGAGATTTAGAATTTGAGTTAGCGGATTTACCCGAAATGCCAGAAATGCCTGAGATGCCAGAAATGCCTGAGATGCTAGAAATACCAGAAATGCCAGAGATGCCAGAGATGCCTGAATTTCCTGAGCTACCAGAATTACCTGATGGTATTAAAACCATAACTTTTGATTATGACAAGTACCAAAAAGAAGGTGAAAAGTACCTCTCTGAATGGAGCAAAAAGTACGAGAAAAAAGGCGGTAAAAAATTACAGAAAAGTATGGAAGAATGGGCACGAAAGTTTGGTGAGTCTAATTACCAAGAAAAAATGGCGAAATGGGGAGAAGATTACGGTAAGCGTTTTGAAGGTAAATGGGCTAAGGATATGGAAAAATGGGGAGAAAAATTCGGGAAAGAATTCGAACAAAAATATGCCAAGGATATGGAGAAATGGGGTAAGGAATTTGGAGAACAATTTGGAAAAGAATGGGAAGAGAAAATGGAAGCTTGGGGAGAACGTTTTGGTGAGTCTATGGAAAAGCGTGGTGATGCTATGGCTAAACGTCAAACGGCATTAGTAGAGCGTCAAGCCCAACTAAAAGAACGTAAGGCTGAATTAAAAGCGCGTCAATCAGAGCGCAAAGAAGAAATGGAAGAACGCAGAAACGCTATGCGCAATCAACGCGAGTCTATATTAGTAAAACGTTTGGAGTCTGGTAGAAATAGTAAAGTAAAAAAGGTGATTAAAATTAAAATCCCTAAAAAAGCCAAGCTTAAAACCAATATTAGACATGGTGAAATTAAATTATCTTCAGTTATATATAATTTAACAGGAGACATATCTCATGCATTTTTAGTAGCAGATAACATTGATGGAAGCGATACTTCCATCAATGTATCATATTCACCAGTTTTGATAAACACATGGAATTTGGGAACTTTAAATTTAAACTATGTTGATAAGGCACAGATTAAGAATGCAAATAATTTGGTTTTAAACTCTAAGTCTTCTAATATTAACATAGAAAATTTAAGTGAAACAGGCATTATCGATGGAAGTTTTGGGGATCTTACGATTTCTAATCTATTAGAGTCTTTTAAAAATTTAAACTTGGTATTAGAAAATAGTGATGCTTTAGTTAATCTGCCTAAGAACATCGATTACAACATGTATTATAAAGGCAATCGTTCTAAATTTAATAATAAAAATGAATCACAAAAGACGATTAGAAATTATCCGGAAGGTCAAAGTACTAACCGGAATATTATTGTAAATGCTAAGTATAGTAGTGTTATAATGAATTAATATTAACTTTTACAGTTAAACCAAAAACATTACTTATTAGAGAATCGATTACTTTCAGTCTCTTTAATTATATTCACATTTTTCCATTAAATAGATGTTTCTATTTTATGGGATTTTTTATTTTAATATAACTGTTACTAAATAGTGTAAATGCATCCGTAAGTTTTAGTGCTAACTAGAGACTTAAAGTATTTAAAAAAAATATTTATGAATCTCACAAAACAACTACAAGAGCACGCTAATACCAGTAAATCTAAACTACCTAAGGAGGCATTAGATACAATGCAATCTGCAATAAACGAATTAGTATCATCTTCAATATTAGATACTGCTTCTAAGACAGGAGACCAATTCCCAGATATAAGCTTACCAAATGCAACAGGCAAACAAATTAATTTTAGTGAAATATTAAAGCAAAATAGAGTAGTACTTACATTTTATAGAGGTGGTTGGTGTCCTTATTGTAATTTAGAATTAAGAGCTTTTCAAAATGTGTTATCAGAGATTGAAGCAAAAGGAGCTAAGTTAATAGCTATAAGTCCGGAGACTCCAGATAATTCATTATCAACAACTGAAAAAAATAACTTATCATTTGAAGTACTTTCAGATACTAATAATAAAGTATCAAAGGCTTTAGGCTTAGTTTTTAAATTACCGGAGTCATTGCAAGCTTTGTATACATCTTTCGGAATTGATTTAAGCCAAAGTCAAGACAATAAAGATCAAGAATTACCAATAGCCGCAACTTATATTATAGAACAAGATGGTACCATATCTTATGACTTTTTGAGTGAAGATTATAAGTTAAGAGCAAATCCTAATGAAGTTATTGCAGCACTTTAAAGGATTTTATATTTTTATTGAAATTAAAATGCATGTCTAATTTTTCTTTTAAAACGTTTTTAGAATCTCTAAATACTAAGCCTTTAATCGATGTTTCAATTGCAAATAATTCTTATGTCTCTTTAGATTTATCAATAGATAATCGAGACTTAATAACTGTAAATGTTTCATCTTCGACTGATCTTGAGAATTATATATGGAATTTTATGCGAATTAAAAATGCTAAAGTAGCCTATGGTGGTTACTTAGAGAAGCGCGGTATTTATAATCGAAGCGATTATTTTAATAAATTGAATCCCGACGAAGAGCGCAACATTCATTTAGGTTTAGATTTATGGGTCGAAGCAGGTACACCAATTTATGCACCATTAGATGCTACGGTTCATAGTTTTAATAATAATACCAATTATGGAGATTATGGACCTACATTGATTCTAAAACATAGTTTTGACGCAATAGAATTTTACACACTTTACGGTCATTTAAGTTTAGATTCGTTAAAAGGAAAACGATTAGATGAACAAATTAAAAGCGGGCAACAAATAGCTGTTTTAGCTACATCGGAAGTTAATGGAGATTATCCACCACATTTACATTTTCAGATTATAAAGGACATTAAAGACTATAAAGGTGATTATCCTGGTGTAAGTAATAATTTAGATTTAGAATTTTATAAAAGAAATTGTCCAGACCCAAATTGGCTTTTAAATTTATAGTAAAACCAATTAGTCAATATTCTCGTAAGTATATATATGAGAATAAAAACAGTGATTTTGCTTGTTCTGTTACCTCTGATTTTATGGCCTCAAAAAATAGATCAGACGGTTTCATTCAGATCAATAGGGTCAGATAGCTATTTTAGATTTCACTACGATAATGATTATTTCGCTGCTACAGACGAAAATTATACACAGGGTTATAATTTTGAATTCGTCTCACCAAGCTTGGAAAAGAATCCTGTAAATACACTGTTTTTACAACCTAAAAACATGGTTACTAAATACGGGTTGTCTATTGAGCATATTGGTTTTACACCTAACAATTATGAGCTTGAAGAAATTCAGTTTGGAGACCGTCCTTTTGCAGCAGCCATAATGCTCAAAAGTTTTGCTATTGCGTTTAATAAAGAAAAACAAACACGTTTATCTCAATCCTTAAGTTTAGGTATAATTGGTCCAGGTGCATTTGGTAAAGAAATGCAAGTTGGTATACATGAAGCTACAGGTAATAAAACACCGATAGGTTGGGATAATCAGATAAAAAATGATGTGGTACTTAATTACAGAATCGCTTTTGAAAAACAACTGTACCAATATAACAATCTCATAGCTATAAATGCGAATAGTGCATTGCAATTAGGCACCTTATTTACAAATGCTTCTATAGGTTCTAATATTACGATTGGAAAATTAAATACAGCCTTTATAACATCTAAAAGCGAACGAAAGTTTCAAGTGTATGCCTATGGACAACCACAAATTAATATTATTGGTTATGATGCGTCACTACAAGGGGGTTTGTTTAATAAAGAAAGTCCTTATACTATTTCATCAGATAGTTTAGAGCGATTTACAGCACAATTTAATTACGGATTAATTATAAAAACAAAGACGCTTTATTTTGAATATACCAGAAGTGACATTACCAGAGAATTTAAAACCGGCTCTAGTGCAAAATGGGGAGGCATTAGAATTGGATTTACGTTTTAGTAAAGATGATAACTTTTTAATTTTTTGTTTTTGAAGGCATTAAAACACCATCGCTATCATACCTTAAAATAGAACCAATACGTTTACCTTTTTCATCATAAACGATTTTAGATTTAAGACTACCATTTTTATGATAGCTCAACCAAACACCTCTCTTTTTAAAATAATCTATACCGGCATAATTGCCTGTTTGCATTAAATTTCCGTTTTTGTAAAAGGATTTATACGTGCCAATTTTGTTACCATTTGCATCATAATTTTGGTCAGATAATATTTGTCCATTATCATAATAGACAATTAAATGACCTACAAAATCACCATTAGAATTAAATTTAGAATTTAAGCGCAACTGCCCATTTTTATAATATGCTATATTTTTTATAATGACACCCTTTTTGGTATATGCTGTGTCAGATTCAAGTTGACCATTCTCAAAATAACTTACCCATTTACCAATGGTTACACTATTTTTATAAATGCCTTTAGAGCGCAGTTGCCCGTTACTATGGTAATCTTCAAACGGGCCATCCATATCATAGAATCCTGTACCAGAGTAATTACATTTTGTTTGTAGCTGTCCATTACGATAATACAGCGTAAAAGGACCTTGTGGTTTACCTTCTATATTAAACGTAATTTTAGAATCGATAGAACCATCTTTTCTATAGTAAATCCATTTCCCAACGTTTTTATTCGAATCGGTTTTAAAACCAGTAGCTTTAATACTCCCATCATCAAAATATTCGGAGTACGCATTTTGCTGTGCCGAACTATTGAAGGTTACTGTTATGCAAATAATAAGTAAAAGTCTTTTTAAATAAGAATACATCGGCAGCAATTTTAGACAGACTAATTTAAGAAGAATCTTTACGATAATCTATGCGTCCGATATAATTTGTAAAAGCAAGACTTAAAAGATGAAAATAAAAAAACCGTCTAAGTGACTAGACGGCTTATCTAACTAACTTATTTACTAAATTTCTTTTTCATAGCAATTTTAGTTTTAGTCAATAACGTTATAATTAATTAAATCAAAGCACTCTGAAGTTCCAATTATTCTATAGTAATATACAGCTCTATCATTACCTTCGATTTCGATAGAATAGGTGTTTTCGCAATGTATAGTTATGAATCTGCGTTGGGTTAATGCTTCATTTATATTGTCTTCTTGAATGTAATCAAAATAGAAACGGCCATCATCTAATAGTCCCCAAATCCCAGAAGCAACTTCTACTTCGCCATAAAGATTTTTAAATGTGTTGTCTTCTTTAAATTCTAAAAGAATATCAGAATTTTCTCTAGTATTTTGAAACCATTGATCCCTATATGTCCATTCTGTTCCTGTCCATTCATCTATAATTGATTCTAAATTTTCATTGCGATATAGTTCCCAAGTTCCAATCACTTTTGCTTCTAGAGTATTCTGTTCTATTGGTGTAACTTCATCTTTTTCGCAACTCATAAATGAGATGACTAGTAATAGAATTATTAGTGGTTTTTTCATAAGTGTTAATTTAAAGAGTTTATTATATAACAATTATGATTTAAGATATCCTGAAAATTTATTACATAAATAATAGAATAAAATGTAATAGTCTTGCAACCATGCTATTAGATTTTGGTTTTTATATATTTTTTTATTGATAAGAATAGTTAGGAGCAGAAAGAACTATTGACTTCATTTTTTTAATTTGTAATCTTGAATAATTTCAAAACCAAATAAACCGTTGGTTAACATTAAGTCAATAGATCTATATTCCGAATAATCTATTATTGTATTATAGCGCTCAGGTAATAGAAAGTTTCTTTCACTGTTATCTTTCTGTATATATACTTTTGGATTATTACGTCTAATTTTTTTATTTCCACCACTTTTATAACGTACTAATTTTTCAATTTTATATTCTTCAGTATATGATAATTTATTCTTCCCTATATAATTAATTACCAATATACTACCATTAATTATGTTTCCAAAAATAAGAGTAGCACCAAGTATCATAATTAAACTCATAGAGGCTATATATAACTGTAGTTTGGAGCCTTCAAGTTTATGATAAGTTTCATTTTTATTTAATTTAAGTTTAATAATGAAGTAAACCCCGAAAATTAAGCCACAAACAAAAATACTTCCCCAAAAAAGAGTATGATTATAAAAGGTTTTATCGATTAATAAGTAAACGGCCACATGAAATAAGCCGCCTAATGATGCCATTAGTTTATAATTAAGACGTTCTCTCTTTTTCTTGGATTTCTTTTTTGGCATTTAATTTTAGTTTAGAATTTTACAATTAAAGGATTTACTCACATTCTGCCTGTAAAAATTTATGTCGCCATTGTATCCAATATTCTTGCAAACCTTCTTTTGTAGTTTTTAAGTTACTAATATCTAATTGCTGATTTGGCAACAAGACACTTTGTAATTGAACTTTTCGTTGCGAAAGAGCAGGAGCGTGGTTCCAACCACCAACATGATCAAACGCTGTGTAAGCCTCGCATTTTTCTTTAACAGCTATAAATGGAATTGATAGCGTATAAGACACATTACCACTTCCCATACCTTCTGTGCGCATTCTAATACTTTTAAAATCTACTCTAGAGTAATCACCAGATCTATACAGTTCTTTTAATTGGTCTCCAACTTTTGCAGACATAGTATTAGAGAATTGGTGTGCTATGTCTGAGCTGTCAATAAATTCTTTGCCTACGTAGGTGCCTTTGCATTCTTTGTTTGTGCAGATTATTTGGTTGTCTTTTGCTTCTTCTTTAGGGATTTTTTTTTCATTCTGATAACAGTTTATAATACTTAAACTAAGAAAGAATAAAATTGTTATTTCTTTTATTTTCATCAATCTAAAATTACTAAAATATAGGCGTTTTTAAATACCAATTTTTGTCCTTTTTGATTTATAGATTTCAGGTTAGAAAATTATTCTAAAGCACCAAGTAACTTTTTTAAGATAAAGAAAGATCTTGAGTGCATGTAGGGCTGTCCGTATGCTGTTGAAATTAATGAAATAACTAATTTTTTTTCTGGTACAACGACCAAGTGATTTCCACCGTAACCAGATGCAAAGAGATAATCAAATTCTTTGCCGTTAACAGTGAGTTGGTTTTTATACCAAAACATACCATAAGAATTGACACTTTTCCAATCTGGGAAATCATACACTTTGTGTTCTATAAGCTTTGTAATATAATCTTCTTTTACTATTTGTTTATTAAGCCATTTGCCTTTGTTGGCAACTAAAACTCCAAGTTTAGCCAAATCTAAAGTGCTCAAATACAAGTTGCCTGCCGCACCAGTTTGGTTTGAAGCGTTAGTAAACCAATAATATTCTGTAACTCTTAAAGGTTTAAAAACGTGTTTTATAGCAAAATCCCGTAGACTCATACCAGAGGTTTCTTCTATAATAGCACCAATTAGTACAGCATTTATATCTGCGTAAATCCATTTTTCGCCTGGTCTATAAGCTAATGGCACACTTAAAATAAAATCTATCCAGTTGTCTTTTCCTATCCATTTACCAGCATTACCTTTAGTATTCCAATCGTCTGAGTCAGCATCTAAACCAGATGCCATATCGAGTAGGTGCTTTAGCTTTACTTTTTTATAATCGTCATTTAAAGAAGGATACTTTTCTTTTGAGAAAAAGGAATGCACATCTTGTTCTAAACTATCCACTAGGCCTTTTTCCATAGCAACACCTAATAGTAATGCCGTAATACTTTTACCTGCAGAGCGTATATCGTTAATTGTCTTTCTTTGTGTACTACTGTAATACCATTCCATTACAGCTTTATGATCTTTAATGACCATCATACCTCTAAAGTCCTTGTGTTTAAAATTATCCATAGCTCTAGCTAACGCACTGATGGAGTCATTATTAAAACCAGCCTCCTCTAGACTAATAGCAGGTAAATCTTTAATAGGTGGTCTTTGAGCAAACATTGATAATGATAAACATAGATAGAAGAGGGTGATAAATAGTCGCATGTGGTTGGTTTAAAAGTGTTTATATGGAACGGAAATTTTAAAATGAAATTGTTTGAATTAGAAATTATCTTAATTTAACCTCTCATAATCAATTCATTAAAAAAAAAGCCTGATGATATTCATCAGGATTTACTTTAGCTAGTTTGAATTATAAACTATTTATCATCCTCTGCCAAAGGCGAAATCATTATATGGGCTCTGTGCGTTCCAGGATTCATTATCCAAGGGTGGTTAGAAGCATAAGGAGCTGATGGTAAACCTGTAGATTCTGATGTTGCAAAAGGCATATAAACTACATAACGTAGTTTTGCTCCTTCTACTTTTAAGGTTTCTGGATTGTATAGTGTATTTTGTCCATAATAAATATGTAAGGTTGCACCTGTAGGTATTTTTAATTTACCTGATTTTACTTCAGCTTCGCGAATATCAAATATTTCTTGATGCTTTTTTCCTTCTGCTTTTAAAGCGCGCCCTCTTGCCATAAAAGGATCTAAATCTTTATGGTAACATGCTGCACTAAAACCGTCTTTCTTAGGGTCATCTGCTAGTACAATAAATTCGTTATTTCCTTCTCTAAGTGTTACAAATTCACCTGCCATATTATAGCCAATGACTTTACAGCCAGCTCTATTTGCTTCTGGTGCAGACATTAAAGCTGTTGTAATTAGAGCTTTATCTGTGTCAATAGGTTGTAATTGTATATCGCTATTATCTGACGCAAGTTCGGCTACAATTTCTGTTTCAGTAGATGTTTCAATTATCGTTTTGGTTTTGTCAGATGAATTACACGATATTAATAGTCCTGCAAAAACAAATGCTGTGATAATATGTTTCATGAATTTGAATTTATAGATTTAAAGTTACTAAAAACTAGTTACTTTATTTTTTAAAATTTGGGATCAAGAGATTTGATCTTTTCCTTCGCAATTATATATAAAAAATCCTGACTAGTTCTATCAGGAATTTTTAGATTTATTTTTCAGGTAAGTAGCTCTGAATATTTAATTTACTGTCTTTACAGGAGTTGCACTACTCAACAAGTACCCATTCTCCTTTTTGTATTAATGGAATAGCCTGCTTATATTTCACTTCTTTAGCTTCACCACTCATTACATGCTTAATAGTTACTCTGTCATTACGACCAATTTTAGGTTGTTCTCTAACAATAGTTTCTACAACTTGTTGATGACGAGAAGCTCCTTCGCCTGCTGCTCTGTTTTGCGCAGCACGCTCATCCATATTAGGAATTTCGTCTTTTTGAGTTTGTAACTTCTCTTGTTTACGACGTTTTGCTTCTTGTATATTATTTGTTGTTTCCTGTGGAATTTCACCCTTAAATAAGAAGGATATTACATCTTTATTAACTTGGTCAATCATTGCTTTAAAAAGCTCAAAAGACTCAAACTTATAAATTAATAAAGGATCTTTTTGCTCGTGCACAGCTAACTGCACAGACTGCTTTAATTCGTCCATTTTACGCAAATGTACTTTCCAAGCATCATCTACGATGGCAAGAGTAATGTTCTTTTCAAAATCATTAATCAGTTGTGTGCCTTTAGTTTCGTACGCTTTTTCTAAGTCGGTAACAACTTGAAGATTCTTTACTCCATCCGTAAATGGCACAACGATACGCTTAAATTTATCGCGTTGTGTGTTGTATACATTTTCAATAACAGGGAATGCTAAATCTGCAGCACGTTGCATTTTTTCCCGATAGTTTTTAAAAGCTGCTTTATAAATGACTCCTGCAATTTCTTGCTCTCCCATTTTTCCGAATTCAGCTTCAGAAATAGGCGAAGACATTGAGAAATAACGAATAAGTTCAAACTCAAAGTTTTTATAATCGTTAGCATCTTTGTTATTTATTGCAATACCTTCAGAGGTATCGAATATCATGTTTGCTAAATCTACACGAAGACGTTCTCCTTGTAAGGCATTACGACGACGTTTATAAACGACTTCACGTTGTGCGTTCATTACATCATCATACTCTAATAAACGTTTACGAACACCAAATTGATTTTCTTCTACTTTTTTCTGTGCTCGCTCAATCGATTTAGAAATCATTCCGTGTTGAATCACTTCTCCTTCTTTTAAGCCCATTTTGTCCATCATCTTTGCAATACGCTCAGAACCAAATAAACGCATCAGGTTATCTTCTAAAGACACATAGAATTGTGAACTTCCTGGATCACCTTGTCGACCTGCTCTACCACGTAATTGTCTATCGACACGACGCGAATCGTGGCGCTCTGTGCCAACGATGGCTAAACCACCTGCAGCCTTAACTCCATCACTTAGTTTAATATCTGTTCCTCGACCTGCCATGTTAGTAGCAATCGTAACCTGCCCAGCATTACCAGCTTGTGCTACAATATCTGCTTCTTTTTTATGTTGTTTTGCATTTAATACATTGTGGTCTATTTTGCGAATACTCAACATTTTTCCTAATAGCTCAGAAATCTCTACATTAGTTGTACCAATTAAAACAGGTCTTCCCGCTTCAGAGAGCGCTGTTACTTCGTCAATTACAGCATTGTATTTTTCGCGCTTTGTTTTATAAACTAGATCATCTCTATCATCTCTGGCTATTGGTCTGTTGGTTGGTATCTCGACGACATCTAATTTGTAGATTTCCCAGAATTCACCTGCTTCCGTAACTGCTGTACCTGTCATACCAGACAGTTTACGATACATCCTAAAGTAATTTTGTAATGTAACTGTTGCAAAAGTTTGCGTAGCAGCCTCAATCTTTACATTTTCTTTAGCTTCAATAGCTTGGTGTAGTCCATCTGAATAACGACGACCATCCATAATACGACCCGTTTGCTCATCTACAATCATAACTTTGTTGTCCATAACAACATATTGATTGTCTTTTTCGAATAAGGCGTAAGCTTTTAATAATTGGTTAAGCGTATGAATACGCTCTGATTTAATATTAAAATCTCTAAATAAAATCTCTTTAAGTTCTGCTTCTTCTTCAGAAGACAAACCCTTTGCTTCAATTTTAGCGATTTCCATACCCATTTCTGGCATTACAAAAAAGTCTGGATTATCCTTACCCGATAAGAATTCTACTCCTTTATCAGATAATTCCACTTGATTGTTTTTTTCGTCAATAACATAATAAAGTTCTGCATCTACTTTAGGCATTTCTCTATTGTTATCTTGCATGTAGAAGTTTTCGGTTTTCTGAAGTAGTTGCTTTATACCTTCTTCTGATAAGAACTTAATTAAAGCTTTATTCTTTGGAATACCTCTGTAAGCTCTTAATAATTGAAAACCACCTTCTTTAGTGTCTCCCGCGGCAATTAGTTTTTTAGCTTCAGCTAAAACACCAACTAAATACTTACGCTGCACATCTTCAATTTGTTGTACCTTAGGTTTTAAAGCATCAAACTCGTGCTCATCACCTTTAGGTACAGGACCAGAAATAATTAATGGTGTACGTGCATCATCGACAAGTACAGAATCAATCTCATCTACAATTGCATAATGGTGAGGACGTTGTACTAAATCATCTGGCGAATGCGCCATATTATCTCTTAAGTAATCGAAACCAAATTCGTTATTTGTTCCGTATGTAATATCTGCGTTGTAAGCTTTGCGACGTGCATCTGAGTTTGGTGTATGATAATCTATACAATCGATGCTCATACCATGGAATTCGAAAATTGGAGCCATCCATGCGCTATCTCTTTTAGCTAAGTAGTCATTTACGGTTACTAAGTGTACTCCTTTACCTGCTAATGCATTTAAATATACAGGTAATGTTGCTACTAAAGTTTTACCTTCACCAGTTTGCATCTCAGCAATTTTACCTTGGTGCATCGCGATACCACCTATTAATTGCACATCATAATGAATCATGTCCCAAGTAATTGGCTTACCAGCAGCATCCCAAGAATTTGCCCAAACGGCTTGGTCACCGTTTAAGGTTACATAATCTTTAGCTCCAGATACTTCTCTATCAAACGCGCTAGCCGTTACCGGAATCTCGGTATTATGCACAAAACGTTTTGCCGTTTCTTTAACCACAGCAAAAGCTTCAGGTAAAATTGTGTTTAATACATCTTCTGTAACTGTATAGATTTCATCTTCAATCTTATCAGCCTCTACATAGATATCTTCGCGCTCGTCTATATCTTCTGTATTCTCAGCTTTAGCTAAAAGTTCATTCTTTCTTTCAAGAAGTGGCTTTCTAGCTTCTGCTATTATACTTTTAAATTCTGTAGTTTTAGCTCTAAGTTCATCGTGAGATAATGCTTCAAGCGCCTGCTCAAATGTTTTTATTTGATCTACAATTGGTGTTATAGCGCTGACATCTTGTTTAGATTTATCTCCAACAAAAACTTTCAGTACTTTATCTAATATGCCCATGTTTTATGTTTTGATAAGGTTATTTAGTATTAACCTGTATTTTAATTTTAGTAATAAATCCTAGGTTTTAAGGTCTAGGTTGTGTTTCGAATTGCAAGTATTCGAAAATAAAAAAAGTCTCTCAGTTACGATAACACAAGAGACTTTATTTATGATTATATTATATGTTAATATTCATCCTCATTCCAGAGGTAATCTTCATCAGTTGGATAATCTGGCCAAATTTCTTCAATAGAATCGTAAGAATCTCCTTCGTCTTCTATTGCTTGTAAGTTTTCAACAACTTCTAAGGGAGCTCCTGTTCTAATTGCGTAGTCAATAAGCTCGTCTTTTGTTGCTGGCCAAGGTGCATCACTTAAATAAGATGCTAATTCTAATGTCCAATACATTTGCTTTGTGTAATTTAATTTTTGCAAAAATAATTTTTTAGTTGAAAAATTCAAGAAAAAATTAAATTAATTATTCATTAATATAAAGAACGTGTACTCTTCTAACCAAATTAGATCTAAATATTGCATTACTAAGATCTAATCGCAAAGAGAAAAATAATTACGATTCTTTTTTAGGAATCCACTTTATCTCTTCTGCTTGTAAATCTAATGACAACTTCCGTGCCAATACAAAAAGGTAGTCAGAAAGGCGATTAATGTACATCAAAGTTTCGGGTTGAAACGGTTCTAAGTCATTAAGATGCGATGCTAAGCGCTCTGCTCTGCGGCAAACAGTACGTGCAATATGACAGAATGACACTGTTGTATGACCTCCAGGTAATACAAAGTGCGTCATTGGTGGTAAGCTTTCTTCCATAAGATCCATTCCTTTTTCTAAACGTTCAATATCTTCGTTTGATATTTTAGGAATATTTAATCGGTCTTTTCCATTTTTTAACGTGGCTTTTTCTGGGTCCGTAGCCAAAATTGCACCAACAGTAAACAAACGATCCTGAATATCCATTAATGTGTTTTTGTATAATTGGTCAATATCTTGATCTCTTATTAAGCCAATATGTGAGTTAAGTTCGTCGATGGTACCATAACTTTCTATTCTTATGTGATGTTTCGGTACTCTTGTGCCTCCGAAAAGTGCAGTTGTACCTTTATCTCCTGTTTTTGTATATACTTTCATGCTAACAAAGTTAATGAATATGGCTTGAAGTTTGAAGTATGAAGCTTGAAGTTTCTTGCTTAGGAACATAGTCCTAAAGCAAAATATCAACTATTTATAGGCTGTAGTAAATATAATCTTTTCCCCTCTGGGGAATCTGCACCAATTACTGGATGGCTAATAATAAATCCAGGGGCTTATTGTTCGTTAAAAGTATCACTCTCAATAACACCATCGCGTAAACGAATAACACGTTTAGCGTGTGCAGCGATTTCTTCTTCGTGAGTTACCATAATTACTGTATTTCCTGCAGCATGAATTTCGTCAAAAAGAGCCATTATTTCGGTTCCTGTTTTAGAGTCTAGATTACCAGTCGGCTCATCTGCTAAAATAATTGAAGGTTTGTTAACTAAAGCTCTACCTACTGCGACACGTTGTCTCTGCCCACCTGAAAGTTGATTTGGTTTATGATCCATACGATCCGCTAAACCAACATCAGTTAATACTTCTGATGCTCTATCGCTACGTTGCTTTTTTGAAGCACCTGCATAGATCATAGGTAAAGCTACATTTTCTAATGCAGTTGTTCTCGGCAATAAATTAAATGTTTGAAAGACAAAGCCAATTTCTTTATTTCTTATTTCAGCAAGTTCATCATCAGTCATTTGGCTTACATCATTACCATTTAAATTATACGAGCCAGCTGTAGGTGTATCTAAACATCCTAATAAATTCATGAGTGTAGATTTACCAGATCCAGATGGGCCCATTATGGCAACATATTCTCCTGTTTTAATATCTAAATCAATACCTTTTAAAACATGAACAATTTCTTGTCCTAATTTAAAATCTCTAATAATGTTTCTAATTTCAATGACGTTGCCGCTCATAATTAAATAGTCTTGGTTGTATAAATCCTCTGCAATATAAAAGAATTTAAAAGTCAGTTCACCAAATAAGACGTTAAAATTAGAAGGTTGTTACACTCTAATTTTAAAATGTTCTTTGGCTTGTTCTTTTCTAAAAAAAACAAATCCTAAATGAAAACAATCTACAGTTACAGTTACAGCTATATGATTCTTTATATAATGCCATGCTTCTGTCATGCCTTTAGACCAATACATGTCATCAAAAATAAAAACTGTTTCATTATTAGCTTTAGTTAATAGAGATTCGAAATATTGTATTGTAGCTGCTTTATTATGATGGCCATCAAAAAAAATAACATCAAAACTTTCATCTTTTAATCTTGGGATAATGGTTGTAAAATCACCTGTTAAAAAAGTCGTGTTATGTATATTTAGAGTTTTAAACTGTTTTTTAGTGAAGTTAGAAGTGTTTGGACAGCCTTCTATAGTAGTTACCTTAGATTCATTATTTGAAAGTGCTAAAGCATACGCTCCCATGCCTAAAGAAGTACCTAGTTCTAATATTGCCTTTGAGTTGAAGTATCTTGCTGTTTTATAAATAAGTTGAGATTCCTTTTTAGAGCTACTAGATGTGTTAATCATTTTTTTTACACTACGTTTTGTAGCGTGTAAAACTTTAGAGCCTTCCCCTAAATCATTAACTTGTAAAGTTTTATTTGAGTGTTTTAAATTATTGCGATAAACTTTTAATTTTTCGTAAGCCTTGTATTTTCCTTTGTCATAAAGACATTTTGTAACAAAATCATATATAAATGGTGAATGCACTCCATGTTGATTGGTAGCGTGAAATAAGAATTTTATATAAGAAATAAGTTGGTACATTTTATCCTTCTATTTTTTCTGACAGCTCAAACCAACGCATTTCTTTTTCTTCGATAGTATTAATAATCACCTGTAGTTTATTAGATAGTTTATTTATCTCGTCTTGCGATAGTTCTGGGTTATTAAATTTAGTCTCTAGAGCTGTTTTATCAAATTCTAATGATCTTATTTTAGATTCTAAGTTTTTATATTCCTTTTGCTCGTTATACGAAAGTTTATTGGCTTCATTTTGCTTTACAGCCTTTGTGTTATCATCTTTTACGGTAGTTACAATTTGTTTAGGTAGGCTTGCGTCATAAGCTCTAAAATCTGAATAATTACCAGGAAAATCATCTACAACACCTTCTCCTCTAAACACAAATAAGTGATCTACAATCTTGTCCATAAAGTAGCGGTCGTGAGATACGACTAGTAAAACTCCTGGGAAATCCATTAAAAAATCTTCAAGAACGTTTAGTGTAACAATATCTAAATCATTCGTTGGCTCATCTAAGATTAAAACATTTGGATTTTGAATTAATACAGTACACAAGTACAATCGTTTTTGTTCTCCACCACTTAGTTTTTCAACAAAGTCCCATTGCTTTTTACGATCAAATAGAAAGCGTTCTAAAAGTTGTTGCGCACTAATTTGCCTTCCTTTGGCTAAAGGAATATAATCACCAAACTCTTTAATTACATCGATAACTTTTTGGTTGGGTTTTACTGTTATACCGCCTTGTGTGTAGTAACCTATTTTAACAGTTTCACCAATAATAATTTTACCGCCATCGGGTTGTAGACTTTGGGTTAGTAGGTTTAAAAATGTGGATTTTCCTGTGCCATTTTTTCCAATAATACCAATGCGTTCTCCTTTTTTAAATGTGTAGTCAAATCCGTTTAAAATGGCTTTATCTTTAAATGCTTTAGTTACACTATGAAACTCAATTATTTTACTACCAAGACGCTCCATATTAATTTCTAGCTGCACCTGATGGTCATTACGTCGCTTATGGGCTTTAGATTTTATTTCAGAAAAATCATCTATTCTACTTTTAGATTTTGTAGTACGCGCTTTAGGTTGCCGACGCATCCATTCTAGCTCTTTTTTAAAGAGTTGTTTAGCTTTTCCTACCTCAGTAGCTTCATTTTCTATTCTGGCTTCTTTTTTTTCTAAATAGTAAGAATAATTTCCTTTATAAGTGTAAAGTTGCCCTTGATCTAATTCTATTATTTCGTTACAAACACGTTCTAAAAAATAACGGTCGTGCGTTACCATAAAAAGAGTTTGTTGTGTTTTTGAAAAATAATCTTCTAACCACTCAATCATTTCTAAGTCGAGATGATTTGTTGGTTCATCTAAAATTAGTATATCTGGTTTACTTAATAAGGCTTGCGCAAGTGCTAAACGTTTTTTCTGACCACCAGAAAGCGTCTTAACCTTAATAGACAAATCATCTAGTTTTAATTGTGATAAAGTTTGTTGATATTGTGTTTCAAATTCCCACGCATTATTTCTATCCATAGCTTCGAAGGCCAATTGATAAGCCTCTGTATCTTCAGGATTTTTTAATGCATTTTCGTAAGCTTCAATAATCTTAAGTATAGGAATTTCTGAGGCAAAAATAGTTTCTTCGATACTTAACTGAACATCTAAATCTGGCTCTTGATCTAAAAATGCTAATCTTAAACCTTTTCTAATTACAATTTGCCCATTATCTGGAGAATCTTTTCCTGACAAAATATTTAGAATTGAAGTCTTTCCACTTCCATTCTTAGCTACAAAAGCTATTTTTTGGTCTTTATGGATGCTAAATGATAAATCTTTGAAGAGGATTAATTCTCCATAAGACTTTGAAATATTTTCTACGTTAAGATAATTCACAGTTAAATTTTTACAAAGAACGAAATAAACCAAAAAGAAACCTAATAGTTTTGTTATTGCTATTGATACATTATATTTGTCTGTAAACACCTAATTTTATTTATGAGAAGCATCAGGCTTTTGATTATTATCTTCAGTTGTGTAATAGTCTCTTCTTGTATTCCGCACAAAGACACCATTTATTTACAGAATAAAGAAAATTCTGTTAACGATACAATTTCTAACAATTTAACAGAGGTACAGAAACCCTATAGAATTCAGATTGATGATATTTTAAATATAAGAATTAAGGTTTTGGATCAAGACAATGTTCAAATTTTTAATCCAATTGGTGAAGGGAATCTTAATGCAAGTAGTGCCGAACGTGCTTATTTTGATGGATTTACCGTAGATATTCATGGTAATGTGAGAATTCCTGTTTTGGGTGATATGAATGTTTTAGGGTTTACAGCTTCAGAAATAGAAGAAAAGATAAAAGCAAAATTATTAGATGAACAATTTAAAGAAACATCTAATATTTTCATAACTGTGAAATTAGCAGGTTTGCGATATACTGCAAATGGTGAGGTTGCTTCCCCTGGTACAGTAACCCTTTTTAGGGAACGTGTAAATATTTTTGAAGCCATAGCGAATGTTGGTGAAATTCCAGTTACTGGCGATAAAAAAGATGTGATGGTTATACGACAATATCCTCAAGGTCAGAAAATCCACCATTTAGATTTAACAGATATAAATGTTATGAAATCTCCGTACTATTTTATTCAACCTAATGATATTATTTATGTAAAGCCTCTTAAACAAAAATCGATTGGTACAGGAGAAACAGCAGTGTCGAGTCTTACAACAATTGCTACTGTAATCTCTTTAATTACATCTGGAATATTGATTTTTTCAAGACGATAGTGTATTATGAATTATAATGATTTAGACGAAACAGAAATTAATGAAGTGCAACGCATTAGTTTTGATTTTAAAGGCTTACTGTTTAAAATACTTGGGTTATGGCCAATTATTGTAATTTCTATCCTTGCAGCTTTATCTGTCGCTTATTATATTAACGTTAGAAAGCAAAATATTTACAGGTTAGATTCATTAATTACCATAAATAACGATCAAAATCCATTCTTTACCGCAAATACTAGTATATCATTTAATTGGGGCGGAGTGTCAGGTAAAGTAGGTAGTATAATTACTGAAGTAAAAACAAGGTCTCATAATGAGTTAGTTATTGATTCTTTAGAATATTATAAAGAATACTTAAAGCAAGGTGAATATCACTTAGAAGATATATACACCAAGGCTCCTTTTGAAATTAATCTCGATAAGTCTAGGCCTCAAATGCTAGGAAGGCCAATTCAAATTAAAATTATTGACGAATCAAAGTACGAGCTGTCCTATGAATTTGAATCTGAAAGTGTCGGTAGTCAAATTTATAAAACTAAAGAGAAAACAACAGTAAGAGTTAAAGTAGGTAAATTTTCTCAAACTTACAGGTTTGGGGAAATTGTTAACCTTCCGTTTTTTAATGGAATAGTTATCTTAAAATCTGGCGCTACAGTTCCGAGTACAGATGATTTTTATGTAAGGTTTTTAAATTTTGACTCTGTTGTAAATACTTATAAAAATGGTATTGTTATAGTGCCATCATCTAGAGATGCATCTTCTGTTTTACGTTTGTCTTTAGTAGGATTAAACAAGTCTAAAATTGTTGATTTTCTTAATGCAACTTCTGCTATTTTGAGAAAAACAGAACTTAATCGTAAGAATCTTTATGCTACAAACACAATAAAGTTTATTGATAGTAGTCTTAGAGTTGTTAACGATTCTTTGAAGAATGTTACGAACGAAATGAATAATTTCATAAAGACTAACAAGGTTTATGACGTTAAAGAAGAAATTACTCAATACTCAGAGCAACTAAAAGAATATGATCAAGAAAAACTAATTGAAGAATCGAAATTAAATTATTTAAATAGTCTAGAAGATTATTTAAGAACTAAAACAGATTATTCTCAAATTGCTGCTCCGACTTCTGTTGGAATCGAAGAAGCTAATATTCTAAGTGGAGTAACAAAAATTATAGCTCTATCCATAGAGCGAAGAAATTTAGAGTATTCAACAAAGGAAGGCTCTATATTATTTGATGAGTTAGATAGAAGAATAGATACTGAAAAAAGTGTTTTACTAGAGTCAATATCCGTGACTAAAGGCAGTATATCTAGGCAATTAAACACTTTAAACAGGAAAATATCTGAATTAGAATCTAAATTAATTGGGCTGCCAAAGGATCAACAAGAGTATTTAAAGATTCAACGAAAACTCGATTTAAGTAGTGAAGCCTTTGAAATATACAAGGCAAAGCGAGGAGAGGCGGCAATAGTTAAAGCCGCTAATGTATCTGATATTACAGTCATAGATGAAGCTAAAGACATTGGTGATGGTCCAATAGGTCCAAAAACATCACTCAATTATATGATGGCTTTGTTAGTGGGATTTTTCGCTCCAGTTTTTTTAATATTTATTTTCTATTTATCTGATAATAAAATTCACAGTGCTGATGAGGTGACAAAAATGTCTAAAATTCCGATTCTAGGCTTAATAGGTAAATATAGTTACGAGAATAATTTGGTGGCATATGAAAAACCCAAATCAGCCGTTGCAGAGTCATTTAGAGCTGTACGTTCTAGTCTTCAGTTTATATTTAAAAACAGTGTGTCAACTACAAGAGCTAATACTTTATTAGTTACTTCCTCTGTAAGTGGGGAAGGTAAAACATATGCATCAATTAATATCGCAACTGTCTATGCCATGTCTGGTAAAAAAACCATATTATTAGGGCTAGATCTTCGAAAACCAAAAATCTTTGGTGATTTTAAAATTGCCAATGAGGAAGGTATTGTTAACTATCTTATTGGTGATAGTACTTTAGATGAGATAAAAACTAGTACACATATAGAAAATCTCGATTTAATTATATCGGGTCCTATTCCACCTAATCCTTCAGAATTATTAATGGGTCAGAGGCTAAAGGAACTTATAGCAACACTAAAGGATGAGTATGATATGATTATATTAGATACTCCACCATTAGGCTTGGTTGCAGATGCGTTAGAATTAGTAGAATATGCAGATGCTTCCATTTTTATGGTAAGATTAGATTATACAAAAAAAGGAATGTTGCAATTGGTAGACTCCAAATATAAACGAGGCGAACTTAAAAATATCAGTTATTTACTAAATTTCTATAGATATAAAAACAGTCACAATTATAGTTACGGCTATGGCTATGGTTATGGATACGGTTATGGCGTTTATGGGAACGCTTATCATGAAAGAGACACCTATTCTCGTTGGGAAAAAATAAAACGCTTCTTTAAGCGCAAATAACACTTTACTGCTTAACTGTGATAACTAAAACTCAACTCAGAATCAAACGTATTTTTGATCTCATTTTAGTATTTATAATTTTGCCTATATTATCTTTACCCATTTTAATTTTAGTTGTTATTTCTACAGCCGATACTAATAAGTTTGGTGTATTTTCTCAGATACGTGTGGGACAGCATGCAAGATTATTTAAAATTTATAAAATCAGAACCTTAAGAGAAGGTTTACATAAATTAGGTAGTCTAGATAAAAGTGCAACTAGATTTGGTAAATTCTTGAGAAGAACAAAATTAGATGAGCTGCCACAGCTATACAATGTTTTAATTGGTGATATGAGTTTTGTTGGTCCAAGACCTGATCTACAGGGCTTTGCAGATGAATTAAAAGGAGATGATAGAGTTATTTTAATTGTAAAACCTGGAATAACTGGTGCAGCAACATTAAAATACAAGCATGAAGAGCGTGTATTAGAACGAGAAAAAGACCCAGAACACTACAATAGAACGATTATTTGGGTAGATAAAGTAGAAATAAATAAAAAGTATGTACGGAATTACAGTTTTTCTTTAGATTTGAACCTCATTTTACAATCTACTTTAAACAAATGAAACATTTAGAAGATAAAATTGCTGTTATTGGATTAGGTTATGTCGGCTTGCCCCTAGCTGTAGAATTTGCAAAACAATTTTTTGTTGTTGGTTTTGATATCAACAAGCAGCGAATTAATGAGTTAAACTCTGGTTTAGATAAAACCTTAGAAGTTGATAATGAAAATCTAAAATCTGTGTTGACTACAGATTTAAACGCTAGCAAAGGATTATATATTACAGATGATATACAAGCCTTATCAGTTTGTAACGTATACATTATTACAGTACCAACTCCGACTGATGCTTTGAATAAGCCAGTTTTTACACCTCTAATAAAAGCGAGTGAAAGTGTAGGTAAAGTATTAAAAACTGATGACATAGTTATTTACGAATCGACAGTATACCCTGGTGCAACCGAAGATATTTGTATCCCTGTTTTAGAAAAAAATTCAGGTTTAACATATAATAAAGATTTTTATGCTGGTTATTCTCCAGAAAGAATTAATCCAGGCGATAAGCATCATACTGTAACTAAAATTTTAAAAGTAACTTCAGGTTCTACACCAGAGATTGCTGTTAGAATCGATAATTTATATAAAAGTGTTATTACTGCAGGTACTCATATGGCGCCATCAATAAAAGTTGCTGAGGCTGCCAAGGTTATTGAGAATTCTCAAAGAGATATCAATATTGCCTTTGTTAATGAGTTATCTAAGATTTTTAGACTATTAGATATTGATACCAAATCAGTTCTAGAAGCAGCAGGAACTAAGTGGAACTTTTTGAAATTTTCTCCCGGTTTAGTTGGTGGCCATTGTATTGGTGTTGATCCTTATTATTTGGCTCAAAAGGCTATCGAGTCTGGATATAATCCTGAAATTATCTTAGCAGGTCGTAAAATGAATGACAGTATGGGTGCTTATGTAGCAACTGAGACTGTAAAGATGATGATTAAAAAAGGAGCAACTATTAAAGGTTCAAATGCGTTAGTATTAGGAATAACTTTTAAGGAAAATTGTCCAGATATTAGAAACTCTAGAGTTATAGATATTATTAGAGAGTTCCAGTCATATCATGTCAATGTAGATGTTTATGATCCTTGGGCTTCAAAAGAAGAGGTGAAACATGAGTATGACTTAGATTTAAAATCGTCAATGACAGATTTAAAATCTGATTACGATGCTATAATTTTAGCCGTATCTCATAACGAATTTATAGAGTTATCATTAGGCAATCTCAAATCTGAAAAATGCGTAGTATTCGATGTAAAATCGCTTTTACCAAATGATTCTGTAGATGCTCGTCTGTAACTATTAATTATATACCCAACCCAAATCAACCAATTTATGTATTCAAAACCACATCATACAAAAGACCTTTCTGAGTTAAATTTTTTAATTACCGGAGGAGGAGGTTTTATAGGTTCTAATCTTGTAGAGTACCTCTTAAAATATAATGCTAAGAAGGTACGAGTATTAGATAATTTTTCTAATGGCCACCGTGAAAATTTGACTGAGTTTAAGAATAACCCATCTTTTGAATTAATAGAAGGTGATATAAGAGATCTTGAGACTTGTAAAAAGGCAATGGAAGGAATTGATTACGTATCCCATCAAGCAGCTCTTGGTTCAGTGCCTCGATCTATTAATGATCCGGCAACAACTAATGAAGTCAATATTTCTGGCTTTTTAAATATGATGATTGCTTTAAAAGATAGCCCAACGGTAAAACGTATGGTTTATGCAGCATCTAGTTCTACGTATGGTGATAGTAAAAGTTTGCCAAAAGTAGAAGATAAAATTGGTAAGCCCTTATCGCCTTATGCAGTTACAAAATTTGTTAACGAACTCTATGCGGATGTGTTTGGAACCACTTACGACACTGATGTAATTGGCTTACGATATTTTAATGTATTTGGACCTAAGCAAAGTCCAAGCGGTGCTTACGCTGCTGTAATTCCTTTATTTATGCAAGCGCTAAAGGATAATGAGGCGTCTAAAATTAATGGAGACGGTGAACAAACAAGAGACTTTACATTTATAGATAATGTTGTGCAAGCTAATGTTAAAGGATTTTTTGCCTCAAAAGATGCTAAAAACGAAGTTTTTAATGTAGCATGTGGAGAGCGTATTACCATAAACTATTTATGGGAATCATTGAGAATTGCTGCTAAATCGCAATTAAAAGCAATTTATGGACCGCCGAGACAAGGAGATGTTAGAGATTCTTTAGCCAATATATCTAAGGCAGAAACTTTATTAGGTTATAAACCACGATATACTGTTAGAGAAGGTTTGAAAATAACTTGGGATTATTTTAGTTAAAGTATAATCTTCGTACACAATATAATAAAACCACTTCTCTGAAGTGGTTTTTTACGTTTTTTTTGGCGTTATATATTAAATTCAAATAATTGTTAAAATCAATTTAATAAAAAGCATGTGGTATGCCTTATATTCCAATAATTCATTTATTATATTCGCCTTAGCAAACTAGAAAAATTGAAAACAGCTGAAGATAAGTGGCTTTATGTAATATCTGCGAAAAAGAAATTAATAGACTTTAATTTTTCAGAGATATGGCGTTATAGAGATTTGCTCTTTTTATTTGTAAAGAGGGATATTATAACGCTTTATAAGCAAACTATACTTGGGCCTTTGTGGTATTTAATACAGCCTTTATTTACGTCTTTAATTTTCACCTTAATATTTAATAACCTAGCCAATATACCTGTTACTAGTGGTGTTCCAAATTTTTTATTCAATCTTGCAGGTATTACCTCTTGGAACTACTTTAAAGAATGTTTAGTGGGTACAAGTGATACCTTTAAAAAAAACGAAAATATTTTTGGTAAAGTTTATTTTCCGCGTGTAATAATGCCAATGTCTGTAGTGGTTTCTAACCTGTTAAAGTTTGGTATTCAACTATTGGTTTTAACAAGTTTCTATATATATTACGTTTGGTTTGCTGATCCTAATTACGATATTTCACTACAAACAAATATGATTTTCTTTCCTGTTTTAGTAGTGATAATGGCATTATTAGGATTAGGGTTAGGAATGATAATTTCGTCTATGACAACTAAATATAGGGACCTTTCGTTTTTGGTACAGTTCGGTGTGCAGTTGCTTATGTATGGTTCTGCAGTAATGTATCCAATGTCTTATTTTAAGAAGGAAGTACCAGATTATTATTGGTTAATAGAGTACAATCCAATTGCTATAATTATAGAGTCGTTTAGAACAATGGTTTTTGGTGTTGGTGATTTAGATATAAATAAGATAATTTATGCTATTGCTTTTAGCGTTATAACATTCTTAATAGGTCTCGTTATTTTTAATAAAACTGAAAAAAACTTTATTGATACGATTTAATGAATTCTGAAGTAATTTTAAACGTAGAAAAAGTAGGTAAGCAATATCGTTTGGGCTTAGTAGGCACAGGTACTATTAGTCATGATCTTAATAGGTGGTGGAGTAGATTAAGAGGTAAAGAAGATCCTTATTTAAAAGTAGGTGAGGCTAATGATAGGAGTGACAAAGGCAGGTCCTCATATGTTTGGGCATTAAAGGATATTTCTTTTAATGTTAAACGAGGCGAGGTGTTAGGAATCATTGGAAAAAATGGCGCTGGTAAATCTACATTGTTAAAGATTTTATCCCGCGTAACTTCGCCAACTGTTGGTAGTATAAAAACGAAGGGAAGAATAGCTTCACTTTTAGAAGTTGGAACTGGATTTCATCCAGAGATGACTGGAAGAGAAAACATCTATTTAAATGGTGCAATTCTTGGAATGACTAAAGCAGAAATAGCTATGAAGATCGATGAGATAGTTGATTTTTCTGGTTGTTTACGGTATATAGACACACCTGTTAAGCGTTATAGTTCTGGTATGAAAGTACGTCTGGCTTTTGCAGTTGCCGCTCACTTAGAACCTGATATCTTAATAGTCGATGAGGTATTAGCCGTAGGTGACGCCGAGTTTCAGAAAAAGGCTATTGGTAAAATGAAAGATATTTCTAATAGCGATGGACGTACGGTTTTATTTGTGAGTCATGATATGAATGCCATATTAAAGCTAACAACTAAAGTCGTTTTGTTAGAGCATGGTACAGTAAAAAATATAGGTAGTCCAAAAGAAATTATTGATGAGTATATAATTGGAGAAACCCAAGCAAAATCTTCAAGAATTTGGGCACAAGGGCAAGAATTAGGTAATAGTTATGCTAAATTGAAATCTATATCAGTTACTAATTCTCAAAATGAATTTAATTTTAATTTTGATCTAACAGAAAAGATTAAGATAAATATTGAATATTTAGATACAAATACTGATTATACAAATACAGCAATAATTCATATTATTGATGAAAAGGACGTAGTTTTATTTGCATCTAATGAATTCGATAATCCAGATTGGAAATCGTTTCACAAAAATAATGAAAGTGTAATTAAAGCGTCTTGCACTATTCCTGGAAGTTTTTTAGCAGAAGGTCGTTACAGAATATTAGTTGCGATAGGTAACTACAATCCAAATATGATACATGTAAAGATTGACAATGCTTTGACCTTTAGAGTCATTGATAAGCCTGATTATGAAAAAGATAGAATTCAGGTTGGTGGTAAATGGCCAGGCCTAATAAGACCAATTTTGCAGTGGGATATTGAAAATAGTACCAGTTTATGAAAGGGCGTTTTAAAAAGATAATAAATAAGCTCTTGAAAAAGAATCAATCAGGGGCAAAAGCTAAGGTAAGTCGTTTTATGAATGAAAATAAAGCTTACCAAAAGTATAGTATTGGTGAGATGACTTATGGATTTCCCCGTGTTTATGACTACAATGACAACACCAATTTAAAGGTCGGTAAATACAGCTCTTTTGCCGATAATATTCAAATATTTTTGGGAGGAGAACATCATAGCGATTATGTGTCTACTTATCCTTTTACTACATTTTTGGAAAATGATTTAGATATAAGCGATAAAAAATCGAAAGGAAGTGTTAACATAGGAAACGATGTTTGGGTTGCAAATAATGTTATAATATTATCAGGGGTCACTATTGGTAATGGAGCAATTATTGGAGCTGGAAGTGTAGTTACAAAAGATGTTAAAGATTATGAAATTGTAGCTGGTAATCCCTCTAAGCATATTAGATATAGGTTTTCTGATGAACATATTAATGCACTAAAAAAAATTGCATGGTGGAATTGGACGAAACAAAAAATCTCAGAAAATTATCAATTAATAATGTCTAATAACATTGAGTTATTTATAAAAAATCATACGAAATAAGAGTTTTATGACTAGAGTACAATTGATACAAAAGATTATAGATTCAAAGAATTTTGAGCGCTATCTAGAAATTGGTACATATAAAGGTGAGTCATTTTTTCCTGTTGTATGTAATAAAAAAGTTGCTATAGATCCGCAATTTAATATTCCTTTAAAAAGAAAATTGAAATGGATATATAAAGATTATCATAATATCTTTAATACCTATATCGAGTTAACTAGTGACGATTTTTTTAAACTAAAGGCGAACTTTGTCAAAAGATATAAACCGCAAATTGTATTTGTAGATGGTCTACATACCTTTAAGGCAAGTTTATTAGATGTTTTAAATTCTCTAGAGTATCTATCTGAAAATGGAGTTATTGTTATGCACGATTGCTTACCTCCAAATAAAGCCGCGTCTACTTTTGCTAATTCCTTTAAGGAAGCTATTGATATGAAATTAGAAGGTTGGACTGGTGAGTGGACTGGTGATGTTTGGAAAACAGTAGTTTACCTAAAAGAAAAGTATGACGATAATATTAACCTTTGTGTTTTAGATACAGATTATGGATTAGGTTATATTACAGTTAATGAACCCATTATTGATTTTAAGATTGATGAAGATATTTTTAATAGAGTGAACGAATTAACTTATAACGACTTAATTAATAATACAAGTTTAATTAATTTAAAAAGTATTAAATACGTTGATGATATAGTATAATTTTAATGATGTTGTCTTCAAAATCAAATAGTGTTAAGGGAAATATTTTCACGGTAATAGTTACTTATAACGGTATGCACTGGATAAAGGAATGTTTAGATTCTGTATATTTAAACAGTACGGTGATTTTAGTAGATAATTGCTCTTCAGATAACACAATAAGTTTTATTACAAAAAACTACGAAGATGTTTTGGTTTTAAAACAAGATGAAAATCTTGGCTTTGGCAAAGCTAATAACTTAGGTATTAGTCATGCTCTTAGTAATGGTGCTGATTATATTTTGTTGTTAAATCAGGATGCGAAAATGATAGAAGGTTCAATAGATAAGCTATTTAATTTTGCAAAAGTAAATTCTGATTATGGGATATTGAGTCCTGTTCATTGTGACTGGTCGGGTAATTATTTAGAGTCTTCTTTTTCATCATATGTCAGTTATGTTCATAACAAAGAATTTTATTCAGATTTTGTATTAAACAGGAGCATTAAGCCAGTTTATGATTTGCCTTTTGTAGCTGCCGCTTGTTGGTTTATACCAAAAAAAGTGTTTGAAACTATTGGTGGTTTTGATCCTATATTTTTTCACCTTGGAGAAGACGTTAATTATGCACAAAGACTTTCTTATTACGGTTATAAAATTGGTGTACTGCCCGATATAAAGGTACATCACGATACAAAGGATAGAAAGTCAATCAAAATTGAGCCGTATTCAAAAGACTATTATTATAAGATCAACTATCGTAATAAGGTAAAGTATGCTGACATAAACCTTGATAATTGGAAAACTAAGTTAAATTATAATAAACGACAGGTTTTAAAAACTGTTATTTTATCATTAGCCTCTTTTAAGTTTAAAAATGCCAAAGGCGCTTACAAGGAATATGTTAGTTATAACAGTTTATCCAAAGAATGTGATATGAGTAGGATGATAAATAAAGAACCTGGTAGTCATTATTTAAGTTAAAATAAGATGCCTAAAACTATAGTTCACGTTCTCGATACATTTCCTTCAAAGTCTGAAACATTTATTATAAATCATATTATAGAGTGTGAACGTAAAGGATTTAAGTCAATCATTTTAGCTAACAAATTAAAGCCTCTTAATGAAGGGTCACAAGAAGATCTAATTACAGAATATGGTTTAAATATTGGTGCAAAAAGTTATAATCAAAAACTACCTAAAAATAAAATTTTAAGAATTTTTAAGGCATTAATACTATTACTTCAAAATTTAAGCAACTATAAAGTCTTTTTTAGAACATTAAACGATAAAAAATTTGGGCTGAAGTCTAAAACCTTAAAAATGTGGTTTCAAGCTGCAGTTTTTATTGAGTATAAGAATTGTTCTATACTTCATGCCCATTTCGGTGTTAACGGTAAACTATTGGCCGATATGAGAGCTATTGGTGCTTTAAAAGGTAGAATAGTAACCTCCTTTTATGGTTATGACACTTTCTCTACTTTGGCAAATAGAGTTGTTTTAAAAGACTATTATGAATCTGTTTTTTTTGCTTCAGATAAATTAATAACGAGCTCTAATTACTTATATGCTAACTTAGAAAAATTTGATGTTCCAAAGCAAAAATTAATAGTTAACCCTGTTGGTGTTGATTTGAATCGATTTGGTTATAAGAAACGTGATTATAAAAATATTCTAAATATTATAACTGTAGGTCGGTTAATAGAACTGAAGGGACAACATTTTGGTATTGAAGCAATACATATATTATTAAAAAAAGGATATAATATTAATTACACTATCGTTGGAGATGGCGAAGAAGAAAAAAGTTTAAAAGAAAAAATAATAAAACTAGAATTACAAGATAACATTAAAATTGTTGCAGGTGGTACACAGACTAAAGTTTGTAAATTATTGCAAAATAATCATGTTTTTTTAATGACTTCTATAACGGATAAAACTGGCCGAGCTGAAGGACAGGGATTGGTGATTGCCGAAGCTCAGGCAACAGGATTACCAATTGTGGCTTTTGATTCTGGTGGAGTTAAGGATACTTTTATACACAATAAAACTGGTTTTTTAGCAGAAGAAAAGAATACCCAACAAATTGCTGAATTTTTAGAGAAATTTATACTTAACTCAGAATTAATAAATCAAATGGGTTACGATGCTATGTGTTTTGTAAAGGAGCATTTTAATAGCGAAAAGCAAAGTGAAAAATTAATAGAACTCTATAATTAAAGGTAATGAGCAAAGGACTAGTTTCTGTAATTATACCGACTTTTAATCGTGCTGCTATTATTAGGGAGACGTTAGATAGTCTAATTGCTCAAACCTATGAGAGATGGGAATGTTTAATTATCGATGATGGTAGTACTGACGATTTAGAGTTACTCGTGGCAAAATACACTCAAAGAGATAACCGATTTAGGTTTTATAAAAGGCCTAAAGAGAAGCAAAAAGGTGCAAATGCATGTCGTAACTATGGTTTTGAGAAATCTAATGGCGAGTTTGTTAATTGGTTTGACAGTGATGATATAATGCATCCAGATTTTTTAAAACTAAGAATTAAAACATTAGTCAAAGATGCTACTTTAGATTTTTGTTGCTGTGTTTATTCAACCTTTACTGATCATTCTGATAGAGCCAATCTAGGTAACAAGGCAATTCATCCTTTAATTTATCAGTCTCATAATTATATCGAAGATTATTTGCTAAATGGCTTATCTTTTATAACCGACTCAGTAGTATGGAAAAGGAAATTTTTAGATGATAAAACTCTTTTTGATGAGGGCATGTTTAGAGCACAAGAGTGGGATTTTCATTTTAGAATGCTTACTCATAATCCGAAATATATCTATTTAAAAGATGTTTTATTTTATTTAAGACGTGGAAATGAAAGCATAACTAAAAATGCTAAAAAATCTATAAAAGCGCAGAAGTCCATATTTAAATTTTTTAATAATGCCTTTAATTTTGTTGCAGCGAGTGATCTTAATAATAAAGAAAAATTAAAGCAATATATTTTTTACCGACAAGCAGCCAATTACTATGCGTTGAGCCTTTTAATTACTGACTGGACATCAAGGTTGAAGGTAATATTTAATTATGGCCTTTATGTATTTAAATATAGTTTTACATCTAAAACTAATCTGATATTAAAATTACGTTTATTTTTAGGGGTATTTATATTATTGTTTTTCAAAAAGGGATATCGTTTTTTTTACTACCCTCAGTTTGATTTTAGGTCTTACACAAAAAAAGCATGAGTCATGATAACTAAAATAAAAAGACGAATTAAAAGAGTTATTAAAAACCCAAATAAGCTTTATCAAAGTAATGTTGAGTTAAAAAGAACTTTGTCTGGTTATAAACAAGCCGTTGTTTTAGGTTCATCTTCGTCTATTAATAAATTAAATGTTTCTTTATTTTCTGATGATTTAGTCATTTCTGTTGGAAATTTTTTTGAGCATCCAAATATTGATAATATAAAACCTAAGATTCATGTTTTTGCAGCATCACACGCTCCAATTACCAGAGAAGTTTTAGAATCATGGTGGCAAAGGTGTGATAAGATTCTGCCAAAAGAAACACCACTATTAATTGAGAAGAGAGACAAGTTGGTAGCCGAGTCAGTTTTTACAGATAGAAAAATTTATTATTATTCCTATGGAGGCAACGTTCCTGTAGATTTTACAAAACCTATTATGTCGCCATGGAGTGTAACCATCGTGGCATTGCAGTTGGCTATTTATTGTGAAGTTCCTAAAACAGGAATATTGGGAGTTAATCACGATTGGCAATGCCTGCAACCTTACACGCATTTTTATGACCATAATAAACCGTCACTAGAGTACTACTTGCATAGAGCAGGTATTGAGATTTCTTACGAAAAACAAAAGCAACCATTTCCCAAAGAGCGTCTTTATAGGGAATACGAGTTATATCAGCAGTACGAATTGTTAAAAAGAGAATCGGAACGACTAGGTTTAAAAATATATAATTATGATCCTTTCTCTCATTTCGATGTGTTTTCATTTGAGAAAAAGAATGATATGATAAAGTCTAATTAATTTTTACAAACTAATTAATCAAAACAATGTTTTTTAGAAAAATTATCAAAAGAGTTCTTGGGTTTTGTGTACCAGAGTTAAAACCTATATTATCTCATAAAGTTGAACTTAAAAGTTTAGAGAACGAAGCTTTAAGAAGTGAAATTGATGAATTTTCTAAAATATATGCACCATTTAGAATTATTGAGACCAAAATAGGAAAAGGAACTTATTTGTCTTCCAATTCTAAAATTTCTAAAACAGAAATAGGTAAATTTTGCTCAATTGGTCCTAATTTTCTTTGCGGATGGGGTTTACATCCAACAAATGGAATATCTACTAGTCCTTATTTTTATAGTACATCAAAGCAGAACGGGTCAACTATTTCTAAAGAAAACCTTTTTGAGGAAAGAAAGAACATTTATATAGGTAATGATACTTTTATTGGAGCCAATGTAACGATATTAGATGGTGTTAAAATTGGCAATGGTGTTGTTATTGGTGCTGGTTCCATTGTTTCAAAGGATATTCCTGATTTTGCTATAGCTTATGGAAGTCCAATTGAAATTAAAAAATATAGATTTACAGAGCGTCAGCGTAAGGACTTAAAGAAAATAGAGTGGTGGAATTTTAGTGATATAGACCTTAAAAATGTTAACACCTATTTTTACAATATTGACGCCTTTATAGAAAAATATAAAGGTCAGGACCCCTTATAATAGATTCAGAATTTGATAATTTTTTAGACACACATGCAAACTTTTTTATTGTCCATTATTACTATTAATTATAACGATTCAGTTGGTTTAATGAAGACTATGGAGAGTGTTCAGTTGCAATCTTATCGTGATTTTGAGCATGTTATAATTGATGGTGATTCAAACGATAATAGTCTAGAGGTCATTAAATCTTTTAATTACGATAATCTTAACTATATCAGTGAGCCTGATTCTGGTATTTATAATGCTATGAACAAGGGTATTGCAAAAGCTAAGGGAAAGTTTTTATTGTTTTTGAATAGTGGTGATATTTTAGAAAATAATAATGTTATATCTAATGTTATACCATATTTAAGCAAGGACTATTCTGTATTGGCAGGTGATATAATTTTTAATGAAGACGAAGGCATGCGTTTACGAGAGCACCCAGAGCAATTGTATTTCTCATATCTTGTAGGTAATGCAATATCCCATCCATCTACATTTATAAAAAATTCACTTTTTAATACATATGGTAATTATAATGAAAATCTTAAGATTGTATCTGATTGGGCTTTCTTTTTAAAAGTTTTAGGTCTTAATAATGAAACCTATTTTAGGTTACCCTTAACAATTTCCATTTTTGATACCAAAGGTGTTTCATCAAGAGAAGAAAACTTTAGTGAGGTATATAAGGAACGTCATTTAGTCTTAGAATCTTATTTTCCAAGGATATTTAATAATGAGAATGATACTTATGTTTTTAATAAGTTTATAAGTAAAAACAAGCGATTTAAATATTTGAAAGTTATTGATTCTTCTCCATTTTTTAGAAAATTAGCAACACTTCAATTAGGTATAAGTGCAAGATTAATACGTTTTTTTAGCTCAAAAGAATGAGGAAGAGATTGTTAATCATTGGACCTTTAAGCGATATTGGAGGTAGGGAATTAGAAACGGGTTTTATTGCTGAAACGCTTTCAGATGATTATGATGTTAAAATACTATCAACAGGAAATCTAACATCTAATTCTCAAATTTTTGATTTTGTTTCTGCCAAAGAAGTTATAACACTAAATGAAAAAATTGCTAAAGAAAGTATTTGGTTTAAAACTCTAGCCTTTTTTAGTTATATAAAGGCATGTAGAAAAGAGCCTTTTATTAATTATGTAAGTAACAATCTCGCAAAAAAAACAGGCTATAGAAAATTTGCTATAACACAAATTATTAATGAATTAGATAAAGTTGATATTGTGGTTTTATGTGCTCAGATAAGTAGTAATTACGTTAAGGAGATCGCAGAGTACGCTTATTCTAAACATAAGAAAATTGTTTTAAGAACGTCCACCACAATAAACGAAAATGAGGTTTTAGTTAGAGCTTGGTTAAGCTACATTGATTTGTTTATACATCACTCTTCATCTAATGCTAAGCGATTATCTACACTCAATAATCATAACTATCAGTTAATAGATCAATGTACATTTAGGGAGTCAGAAATGCTTAATATTGAACCAGCAAAAATATTTAAATCGCTGTTGTATATAGGTAGACTTGCTCCAGAAAAAGGGATAAATGAATTGATTGATGTTTTTACAAGACAGCACCATAATTTAAAATTAACCATTATTGGTGATGGCGAATTAAGAGATGTTATTGAAAAGAAGATTTTAGGCTATGACAATATTCAATTATTAGGATATTTAGATCAAGTTAAAATAGTTGAACAAATAAGTTTAGTAGATACTATAATAATACCATCATATGAAGAATCTGGGCCATTGGTAGCTTTAGAAGCAATGGCTTCTGCTCGCTTAATTATTTCTACTAAAGTTGGGGCAATGGAAGATAGATTAAAAGACGGATTAAATCAATTTTGGTTTAATATAAATGACGAAGCTTCATTTAGGCAAATTATAGATAGAATAATAAAAATGGAAACAGATACCATTTTAAAAATCACTAAGCAAAATAGAGCGATCTATATGAGAAATTATCAGCAGAAAGAAATTAGAAGTCAGTATAAAAAGGCTATTTTTAACCTGATTAATTAAGCATTAAATTCTTAGTTTTGTTTACTTAATCTTAAGAAGTCTATCAAAATAATTAATGAAAGTAGAAGTAATTTTAATATCAGAGTTACCCTTGCCATTCTCTAAAATTGCAAGTTGGACCAATATGTATAATCATTTATTAAATAAAGATAAGCACCAATTTGATTACATAATATGTCCAGAAGTTAAAACTGAAGCTAAGAATGTTTCATATGCATTCTTAAGAAAAGTCTCTATGGTAGACCGTGTAAAGAATAAATTACCATCTAAAAGTATACATGTAAATTATTTAGAAGCACTAGAAAAAATAATAAAACCTAATAGAAAATATATACTGCAAATTGTCGACAATAGCGGTGTTGTGGTACCAATCCATAATTACATAAGTGAAAAGTATAAAAGAGAGGATTTTTATATTCAATATTATTTTCAAGGTTTCGCACCAATAGTATCGCGTAAAAGAGGTAAACAGTTCTTGTATGCTATTAATGAGTTTTTCTTTTTAACACATGCATCTTATAAGGAATATTTAAATTTCTATGATGACTGCCCTTTTAAAGTAAGGGTTATGAATAATGCCATAGATTTAAATAAATTTAAAAGAATTACAGAACAGCAAAAAAACCAATTTAGAAATGAAATAGGTTTATTAGAAGGAGATTTTGTTTTTATGTGGTGTTCACAAGATCGACCTAAAAAAGGGCTACATGTTGTTTTAGATGCTTTTGCTAAAGTTTATAAAACCAATAAAAACGCCAAACTAATTATTGTTGGAGTTAATAGAGAAATAAATCAAGAAGGGGTTATTGTAATAGGGCGCGTTGAAAATCATCTTTTACCTAAATATTATCAAATGTCTGATGTATATCTATTTCCTTCCTTGTGGAAAGAAGGATTTGGTATTGTTTTGGCAGAAGCTATGCATTGTGGTTGTTATATTATTGCTTCAGATCAAGGAGGTATAAAGGAAGTCGTAGGTAATGGATTATATGGCACGCTTATAGAGTATCCAAATATTGTTAAGTATTGGGTAGATGCCATGCATATAGCTATACAAACCTGCAAAGAGGACGGAAACCCTTATATAGAGAATCTACCTAAAGGGCTTTACAGTCTAGAAAACTGGTGTTCTGATATAAATAATGTTATTATTGAGGCTAAAAATTGGCTTAAAAAATAGGACAGATGCGCGTAGGAATGAACCCTCAGAAACAATCTAAGAAGATAAAATTGCAATGTCAGCACAGGCTAATTATTGTTGTTTTTATACCGTCACTAGAAGGCTACTATACAAATGTCTTAGAAGTTTTTAAATTATGCTTAGATTCTGCTATAACAACAACAAATTCTAATTGTGCTATTACAGTGGTCAATAATGCATCTTGTAATGAGGTTTCTGAGTATTTAGAAGATAAATTAAATAGTGCTGTTGTAGACACAGTAATTCATCATCATAAAAATATCGGTAAAATCGATGCACTTATTGGTGCTGCGAGGGCTAGTAGAGAGCCAATTATTACAATTGCTGATGTCGATATATTATTTAAACAAGGTTGGCAAAACGAAACCGAAAACATATTTGCTCATATAAAAAATGTAGCCTCAGTATCACCAATACCTTGTAGAAATTTCAAAAATTATGAAACGTCATCAACATTAAATAAAATCTTGGTTGGTAATGTAAAGTTTCAATATCAGCCCATTCCAGAAAATTTTGATGCTCATAATAAATTCTTAGATAGTTTTCATTGGAAGTTAGAAACAGATGAACAGATTAAATGGCCAGTTATAGAGTATGATGGTGTTAAAGCTTTAGTTGGAAGTGGACATCAGATTTTGAGTATGCGACGTGAATTATTTTTTTCAACAGTGCCAGAAGAACCTTCATTAATTTTAGTTGGTAATAATTCAGAATTTTTATACTGTGACCAGCCAATTAATTATTCGGGTGGTATGCGTTTAGCAACTTATAATAATTATGCGTTTCATATGGGGAATACTGTTGAGAAATGGATGAGAGATGTTCAAAAAAACAATATATCTAATTCAGAAATTAGTAATGAAGGTTTTATGATTACAAACGTACCTGTTTTTATTCCAAAGGTTCCAAATAAGGCTTGGTATAGATTAAAGAAGCGAATTGTTCATAGATTATTCAACATGTTACATCCACAAAACTAATGGGTAAGACTATAGCTATAATACCAGCACGAGGAGGATCTAAGCGATTACCAAATAAAAATATTAAGATTTTTAATGGCATACCTCTCATAGCGCATTCCATAAATTATGCATTATCAAATTCTCATATTATAGACGACGTTTACGTATCAACCGATAGTGATATTATAAAAAAAATAGCAAATAATTATGGCGCAAAGGTTATTAATAGACCAGATAAATTGAGTGGTGACTCAGAACCTACAGTTACGGCTCTAAAACATGCCTTATCTTTTTTAGATAAAACTGTTGAGACAATAGTTTTATTGCAAGCTACGAATCCACTAAGACCAGAAAATTTACTATGTGAGGCTTTTAAAGCTTACAATACTAGTGATACAGATAGCTTATTTACCGTTAGTAGAGATCATAAAAAATTAGGGAAGATTAGTAATAATAAGTTTATTCCTTTCAATTATAATATAGGGCAAAGAAGCCAAGATTTAGAGCCCTTATATTTTGAAAACGGCCTTATATATATTACATCAGTGTCGTTAATAAAAAAGGATGTTATATTTAATGAAATGTCACATCCCTTTATAGTAAATCATAAATTTGCAGGAATTGATATCGATACTCAAGAAGATTTTGATTATGCAGAATACATTTTAAAAAATTATAATGAGTAGTAATCCTTACATAGAAATATCTGGAAGAAAAATTGGTAGAGATTTTCCGCCCATAGTAATTGCAGAAATAGGTATTAATCACGAAGGCTCCATTGAAGTAGCTAAAGAAATGGTAGATGCGGCGCATAGAGCAGGTGCGGAAATAGTAAAACACCAAACGCATATTGTTGAAGACGAAATGAGTAAAGCTGCCAAAGAAGTAATACCTGGTAATGCAGATATATCTATCTATGATATAATGGAGCGTTGTGCTTTGGATGAAGCTGATGAGTTAGAACTAAAAACTTATGTAGAAAGTAAGGGTATGATCTTTATTTCTACTCCATTTTCTAGGGCAGCCTCAGAGCGTTTAGAGCGCTTTAATGTGCCAGCCTATAAGATTGGTTCAGGTGAGTGTAATAATTACCCTTTATTAGACCATATTGCTAAGTTTGGAAAACCTGTTATTATGAGTACTGGTATGAATACTATTGAAAGTGTTCGTAAAGCAGTAGCAGTATTTAAATCACACAACACACCAGTCGCACTTTTACATACTACAAATTTGTATCCAACACCAACACATTTAGTACGTTATGGCGCTATGATGGAATTGCATCAAGCCTTTCCCGACCAAGTCTTTGGGCTTAGTGACCATACATTAAATAATAATGCATGCTTAGGTTCAGTAGCTTTAGGTGCATCTATTTTAGAACGCCATTTTACAGATCATATGAGTCGTAAAGGGCCCGATATTGTTTGTAGTATGGACGAAAATTCTTGTGCAGAACTTATTAAATCAAGTCAAGAAATTTGGACGATGCGAGGCGGTACAAAAGAACCAGCGAAAGAAGAAAAAGTAACCATAGACTTTGCCTTTGCAACCGTATGTACTATTAAGCCGATTAAAGTAGGTGATAAACTTACAAAAGATAATATTTGGGTAAAGCGACCTGGTACTGGTAAAATTTTAGCAGAATATTTTAATGATGTTCTAGGTAAAACCAGTGTCCGAGATATAGAAGAAGGAGAACACTTAGATTATAAAGATTTCGAAAAATAGGAGCTTAAAAACTGAATATGCGTAAAATAGTTTTTCTTACAGGTACACGAGCAGATTTTGGTAAAATAAAAGCGCTGATTCAAAGTATAGAAAATCATCGAGATTTTGAGCCTCATATCTTCGTTACAGGCATGCACCTTATGCACGAATATGGTTATACTTTAATAGAAGTTGAACGTTGTGGTTTTGATACTATTGAAACATTTAATAACCACACGGATGAGGCTACGATGGATTTAACCTTAGCTAAAACTATTAATGGTTTTTCTGAATATATAAAGAGGATTAATCCAGATTTAATTGTAGTACATGGCGATAGAGTAGAAGCCTTAGCTGGTGCAATTGTAGGTAGCTTAAATAACATCTTGGTTGCACATATAGAAGGAGGAGAATTATCTGGTACTATAGACGAATTGATAAGGCATTCGGTATCTAAATTATGTCATATCCATTATACTTCCAATGATGATGCTAAAAAACGCTTAATCCAAATGGGAGAATTAGAAAACACAATTTATACAATTGGTTCTCCAGATGTCGATATTATGTTTTCAGATAATCTACCAGAATTACAAGAGGTAAAGAGATATTATCAAATTAATTTCGAAAATTATGGCTTGGCTATGTATCATCCTGTAACTACCGAAATTGATTCTATCTATGACAAAGCATTAAAGTTTGTTGACGGATTAATTGAAAGTGAAAAGAATTATGTAGTCATATATCCGAATAATGATTTAGGTAGTAAGCATATTCTAAAAGCTTATGAGAAGCTTAAAGATCACCCAAGATTTAAAGTTTATCCATCAGTAAGATTTGAGTATTTTTTGACCTTACTTAAGAATGCGAGCTTTATGATTGGTAATAGTAGTGCAGGTGTAAGAGAGGCTCCATATTATGGTGTGCCAACCATAAATATAGGAAATAGACAAATGAACAGGGCGAGTTCTTCAGAAATAGTAAATATCAAGAGTGAAAAACTAGCAATTATCCAAGCAGTTAATAGCGCTAGAAAAATTAATTTAGATAAAAGTGATTCCTTTGGAAAAGGTAACAGCGCTAAATTATTTATTGATAGTTTAGAGTCTAATAATATCTGGAATATAAATCATCAGAAACAATTTAAGGATGCCTTTTAAAAAGCACATTTTGTTTTTAGTACCAGATGGTGTAGGGATTAAAAATTACCTCTATTCTAATATTATTTCTCATTTAAAAAAGGACACTAAAATTACAATATGGTCTCCATTGCCAAAAGATGCTTTTGATCATGTAAGAAAACTTCACAATATTGATTTTCACTTTGAGAATATTAATTTACAACCAGAAAATTTAAAAACTCGTTTATATCGAGAGGCAGCGTCTTACGCGCGATTAAAATATAATGCTACATTACAAAAAAATGCAACTATATTAACAAATTGGAGACGTCCAACATACAGTTTTAAAGTAAAACTATTATACCGTCTGGCAGAAGTTTTAGGTCATTCTATTTCCAAGAATTATAAAAATATATTAAGAACAGAAGAGAAAAGTAGAGAGAGTATTTCCAAAAACTTAATAGGTAAATACGTTTCTGATTTAGAAAATTTACAACTCACTTCAATTTTTATAACTCATCAACGTGTGGCAGGTTTAATGCCTATATGCATAGCCGCTAAACAATTAGGAATTAAGTCAACAACTGCTATTTTTTCTTGGGACAATTTGCCGAAGGCACGATTATGTGTAAAAACAGACAATTATTTAGTATGGTCTAAATGGATGAAAGAGGAAATGGAAACCTATTACCCAGAAATTCTAAAAGACCAAATAAAACTAGTTGGTACTCCACAGTTTGAATTTTATTTAGATAAAAAGCGCGTGTCATCTCGTGAGGAATTTGCAACTAAATATAATTTAGATATAAATAAAATATGGATTTGTTTTAGTGGTGATGATTATATAACATCTCCACACGATGAGCTATTTTTTAAAGATGTTGTAGAAGCATTATATCCATTAAAAGATAGTGTTCAAATTATTTTTAGAAGATGTCCTGTTGATTTTTCTTCAAGATATAATACTACTTTAGATACGTATAAAGATTTTGTTAAACCTATAGACCCTAAATGGAATGCTGAATCTAAAACAGGTTGGGTTGGTTATTTTCCTATGTATGACGATATTAATTTACAGGTTAATTTAGTAGCGCATTGTACTTTAGTAATTAATTTGGGTAGTACTATGGCGCATGATTTTACAACACATGGCAAGCCTTGTTTATATCTTAATTATAACCCTTCTCAAGATTCTAGTTGGAGTACTGATATTATTTATAAATTTCAACACTTTAGAAGTATGACGGGTTTAGATGCTGTAGGTTGGATTAACAAGAAAGAAGATATATACACTCTTGTATCTAAGACAATAGAAGAGCCAGAAACTATAGGAAAAGATAAATTAAACTGGATGAAAAAAGTAGTAATGCATCCTTTAGATCAAAGTTCAATTAACATAGCCAAAGCTATACAATAATGCATATTTGCTTTATAACAAATGAATATCCAAAACAAGGCTTTTCTCATGGAGGCATTGGTACGTTTGTAGCAACATTTGCTAAAAATTTAGTAGAGGGAGGACATAAAGTATCTGTTATAGGCATAAATAATTATACAAATCAAAATGAAGAAGAAACACATTGCGGTATTACAGTTTATAGACTAAAACCTAGGAAAGTAAAAGGATTAACTTGGTTCTTTAATAGCAAAACAATAACTAATAAAATAAATGAAATTGATGCAAATACTCCAATTGATATTGTTGAAACTACAGAATTAGGATTAGCATTTCTTTCTAAACTAAAATCGATAAAGTATATAATTAGATTACATGGTGGACATCATTTTTTTGCTGAGTCAGAAAAGAGAGGTATTAATAAATGGAAAGGCTTTCAAGAAAAGCGTTCATTTAAAAAATCTGATGGGTTTATAGCCGTTTCAAAATATGTAAAATCGCATACAGCTAAATACTTAAGTTATTATAACAAGCCTATTAAGATTATAAAAAATGCTATTGATTTAGAGATTTTTAGTCCAATTACTTCTATTAGAGTTAAAGAAAGCACACTACTATTTGCAGGTACAGTATGCGAAAAAAAAGGGATTACTCAACTGATTAAAGCGATGCCAAAAGTTTTAAAACATAATCCTGATATAGAGCTTTATATCTATGGCAGAGATTGGTTTTTTAAAGACGGACGGTCTTATATAGAATTCCTTAAAAAAGATATTATTCCTAATTTGAATATAAATGAAAATAGAATTCATTTTATGGGAACATTACCTTTGAGTGAATTAGCAAAAAAGTATGCGTCCGCAGAATGCTGCGTATTCCCTTCATTAATGGAAACACAGGGTTTAGTTGCTCCCGAAGCTATGGCAATGAATAAGTTAGTGATTTTTTCAGAATGTGGACCAGGACCAGAAACAATAATCCATAATAAAACAGGACTGCTATGCGATCCTTACGATGTTAATGATATCTCAGATAAAATAATTTGGGCGTTAAGTTATAAAGAGGAATCTAAAACAATTGCTAACTCAGGTAGAGCATTTGTTTTAAAAGAATTTAACCCGAAAAGAATAACTAAATTGAATATTGATTATTACAAGTCTGTACTAAATTGATTGAGTTTTGGCAATAAGGAAAAAAACATTAGCAATTTTTACGCTTGTAGAACATAAGCAAGTAGACAACCATTTTTATGGTTATGGACCTTATATTAGAGAGATGAATATTTGGGTTAAGAATTTTGATAATATATTAATTGTTGCACCCTTTACAGAATCTGAAGAATTAAATGCTATCGATTTACCTTATGAGCATCCAAATATAAACTTAGTTAAAGTAACTAGTTTTAATATTAAATCGTTTGTAAATGTTTTGAGCCTGCTTATAAAATTGCCAGTTATTATGATTAAGATATTTCGTGTAATGCAAAAATCTGATCATTTGCATTTTAGGTGTCCTAGCAATATTGCTGCATTAGCAGCTATTGCACAAGTGTTTTTTCCGAGCAAGTCTAAAACTGTTAAATATGCTGGTAATTGGAGTCCCGATAGCAGACAGCCTTTTGGGTACAGATTTCAAAAATGGCTTTTAAGTAATTCATTCTTTACAAAGAATAATAAAATTTTAGTTTATGGTAAATGGGATAATCAATCTAAATATGTCGTTCCATTTTATACGGCTACTTTTAGCGAATTAGATAAAATAGATTTTAGTAAACGCGAGTATTCAAAAAAGCTTAAGTTTATATTCTTAGGTGCTTTAGTTAAAGGTAAACGACCATTTCTTGTTATTAAAATCATAGAAGAATTAATTGAAAAAGGAATAAACCTAGAGTTGCATATGTTTGGTGATGGAATACTTGAAGTAGAATTGAAAAACTACATTAGTAATAATTCACTAAAAGATCATATAGTTTTGCACGGTAATAAAAGTATGGATATTGTAAAAGCGTATATCAAAGACTCACATTTTTCAATATTACCTTCAAAAAGTGAAGGCTGGCCAAAAGCACTTGCCGAGGGTATGTTTTATGGTGTTATACCAATATCAACTAACGTCTCGTGCATTTCTTGGATGTTAGATAATGGAAATAGAGGTATTTTAATAGAACCAAACCAGAGTAGAGCTGCAAAGGTTATAATAGATGAATTAGAGAAGGGTAATACTTATTTAAATGCAATGTCTCAGCAAGCGCAAAAATGGTCCGAAGGGTTCACAATAGAGCGTTTTCAAGGAGATATTAAAACTATTTTAGAAAGTTAGTGATAACAGTAATTCAAATTATAGATACTTTAGAAGCGGGAGGTGCAGAACGTTTGTCAGTAAATTATGCTAATGGACTTTGTAAGCTCGGTGTTGCATCACATCTTTGTGCAACTCGTTTTGAAGGTGTGCTAAAAGATACTATCAGTGATGAGGTAGATTATTTGTTTTTAAATCGAAAATCTACTTTAGACATTAGTGCAGTTTTTAGACTTAAGAATTATATAAGACGTAATGAAATTAATATTATTCATGCACACTCGTCTTCTTTTTTTTTGGCGACCTTAGTTAAAATTATTATACCTAAAGTAAAAATAATTTGGCATGACCATTATGGTAATAGCGAAAATAGTCAGAATAGGCCTAAAAAAGTTTTACGCTTTTGTTCTAGGTTATTTTCATACATTTTTAGTGTTAACTCTAAATTAAAAGAATGGTCAAAAATGAATCTTTTGTGTAACAATGTAGAGTGTATTAAGAATTTCCCTGTTTTAAAAGAACAACATTCAAACCTCACTAAGCTAAAAGGTATAGATGGAAAACGCATACTATGCCTTGCTAACCTTCGCGAACAAAAGAATCATTCCATGCTTTTGGAGGCTTTTAGTATTGTAAAAGTAAAGTATAAAGATTGGTCCTTGCATTGTGTGGGAAAAGATTTTAACGATGATTATTCTAATAGTTTTTTCAAAAAAATTGAAGAATTAAATCTTAAAGATGGGGTTCATTTTTATGATAGTAAGTCAGATATTTTAAATATCATGAAACAATGTGAGATTGGTGTACTTTCATCAAAGTCTGAAGGTTTACCCTTAGCCTTGTTAGAATATGGTATGGCTAAGTTACCTGTAGTGGTAACAAATGTTGGTAGTTGTGGTTTATTAATTAACGATGCTGATAATGGATATTTGATTGAAAACGGAGATGTAAATGCATTTGCAAAGTCAATCTTAGAATTTATTGGTAATGAAGATTATAGATTATCTTGCGCTAATAATTTCAGTAAAAAAGTTTCTGAGTTATATTCACAAGAAAGTATACTTTCAGATGTTGTAGGTATCTATAAAACAATTTTATAATCTTAGAATTTTGAATCTTAACTATCCTTCTAAAATTATTTTGCATATCGTAATTGGGATACTCTTGTATTTTGTAGCGTTCTTTTCTAAAATATTCTTTTTTGGAGTGATTATTTATTTTTTGGTTAATATTTTTTCATCATCTAAAGAGAAAAAGACGGTCGAAGTATTAAAAGCTTGTGCTTATATTGTTGGTGCTGAGGTATTATTTAGAATGACAAAGGCAGGTGTTTTTTATGAATCATCTAAATATTTGGTTATTTTTTTTATGCTTATTGGTATGTATTATAGAGGTCTCTCTAATAGATCTTATCCGTATTTGTTATTTCTATTTCTATTAATCCCATCTATTCTTGTAGCTTCAATGAACATAGGTTTAGATTCTAATTTAAGAACAAATATTGCTTTTGTTTTAAGTGGTCCGGTATGTTTAGGGATTGCTGCGTTGTATAGTTTCGATAAGAAAATAAGTTTAAAAGATTTAATTAATGTTTTACTGTTTTTAGGACTTCCCTTAGTTAGTTTAATTACATATTTATTTTTGTACACAGTAAGTTTAGAGGATATTTTTAGAGGAACTCAATCTAATTTTGCAGCTTCAGGCGGTTTTGGGCCAAACCAAGTTGCGACTGTTTTAGGTTTAGGAATGTTTGTTTTCTGTGTTAACTTCTTTCTTAACTCTAAAGAGACATTAGTAAAAGCAATTAATATTATTCTGTTTGGTATTATAAGTTTTAGAGGAATTATAACATTTAGTCGTGGAGGTGTAATTACAGCTATACTGATGATATTTTCTTTTTTAATTATAATCTATTATAAATCTAGTATTAGAAATAAGCGTATTATAGGTTCTTCATTTTTAGCCGTAATTTTAGCTTCGGCAGTAATTTGGGTTGTAAGTTCAAATCAAACAAGTGGTTTAATTGATAAACGCTATTCTAACCAAGATGCAAGCGGAAAATTAAAAGAAGATGTTTCTGCTGGTAGAGTAGATCTTTTCTTAGGGGAATTAGAAGGTTTTATAAGCGAACCATTTTTTGGTGTAGGTGCGAGTGGTATGAAAGAAAGGCGTTTACAAAGTTTAGGATATGTAGTAGCGACACATAATGAACTAAGTAGAATGCTATCTGAGCATGGTATGTTAGGTATAATAATGCTTTTAATTTTAATAATTGTGCCATTGACCTATAGAGTAAATAACAAGAGGAATTATTTTTTTTATGCCTTTTTAGTTTTTTGGTTTGCCACAATAAATCACTCTGCTATGAGAATTGCCGCGCCAGGTTTTATTTATGCTTTGGCGCTTTTAAATGTAACTTATGAAAAACGTCCTGTACATAGGCAACGCATTATCCAGCAAAGGAAAGACTAGAACAACTATAGATACGCTTGGTGGTAATTTAAAAGAGATTTGTTCTATAAAAATAGCCTCGAGTAAATCTAATAAAGTTCTTCGCTTATTAGATATGATTCTATTAGTGTTAAGAAATAGTTCTAAAACAGATTATGTTTTAATTGATACTTATAGTACTTCAAACTTCTATTTTGCTTTAATTATTAGTCAATTATGTAGAATTCTTAGAATACCATATATACCTATTTTACACGGTGGAAATCTTGAAAACAGATTAATACATAACCCAACATTGAGTGCTTTAATATTTAAAAATGCTTATAAATTAGTTGCTCCATCAAATTTTTTGGTTTCAATTATTTTGTCACACGGATTTAAGGCTGTCGAATTTATTCCTAATAGTATAGATATAGAAGATTATAAATTCTTAGATCATAAAATGGATGACCTAAGATTGCTTTGGGTCCGATCCTTTTCGGCAATATATAATCCAGCTTTAGCAGTTTTAGTACTAGAAAAATTGTGTAAAGATGGGTATAATGCGTCTTTAACTATGGTTGGTCCGGAGGTAGATGGTTCATTAGACGAAGTGAAAAAACTAGCAAATAGAGATAATTTAGATATTTCTTTTACGGGTAAACTATCAAAAAAAGAGTGGATTGAGTTATCTAAAAACCACAACATATTCATAAATACTACAAATTTTGATAATACTCCTGTCAGTGTAATTGAGGCAATGGCTCTTGGTTTGCCTGTTGTTTCGACAGATGTTGGTGGTATGCCTTTTTTAATTTCTCATGAGAAAAACGGTTTGTTAGTACCTAAAGAGAATGTTGAAGCTATGGTAAATGAAATTATTAGATTACAATCGGATGATAATATTCGGTTAAGTTTAATAAAGAATGCTCGTCATAAGGTTGAAAAATTTGATTGGAATGCAGTAAAGCCTAATTGGCAGAAGCTTTTGCAATGAAAATATTAAATTACACTAAAGACTTGTTATCTTTACCAAAAGCCGTTCCCCTAAAGAATGAAGCATAAGAAAGGTATACACTTTGAAGTATCAGAAAGAAAGGTACTTCTCCGTCTCATGGATTTAGTCATGGTTTTTGCTGGTGTTTACTGTTTAAATCTATTTTTTACATTTGATTATGTTTCAGTTAATCAAGAAAATACAGTAGAGCTAATACTTCTTCTATTATACATTACAGTTTTTGGGACAGTTTTTGAACTCTACGATCTTCAAAAAGCCAGTAAGTTAGATATCACTTTTAGAAATATAGTTTTAACGGCCTCTATTGTAGTATTATTTTATCTGTTAACTCCTTTTCTTGCTCCAATTCTGCCCGAAGAGCGGATGCAAATATTATATTTCTATTTAATAATTATTACATCGTTATTATTATGGAGAATAGTATATGTTAAACTCATTGAATCACCGCGCTTTTACAAACGTGTACTTTTAGTAGCTGAAGTTTCTAATTTAGAAAGTTTAATTGACGCCTTAGATAATTCAGATCCAAATTATAAAATCGTTGGGTTTATAAATAGTGAAAGCACAAGTGATTTATCAGTAAAATATAAAGGACTTAAAGAATACCAACCTGAAGATTTTCTTGAAATTTTGACTCGAGAAAATATATCTGAAGTATTGGTCGCCAATTTTAATATCGATGCCATGGTTTCAGAGGTGTATCATGATTTAATTTTATTAATGGAACGCGGTTTTAAAATAAGAGATTATACACAGGTTTATGAGGAGTTATTGCATAAAGTACCGATTCAGTTTGTAGGTAAGGATTTCTACAAATATTTTCCTTTTAGTAGAAGTAATGAAAATAAACTTTATATATTTTTTCAAAGAGCGTTCGATGTTATTATTGCGACTTTAGGCTTACTTGTCGGTATAATTTTATTACCCTTTTTATTAATAGGAAATACCATAGGAAATAGAGGTCCATTATTTTATACCCAAGAACGTGTTGGGAGAAACAGTGAGACATTCAACATTTTTAAGCTTAGAACGATGATTAGAAATGCTGAAAAAGACGGTGTTAAATGGGCAAAAAAAGATGATAATCGTGTTACATCATTCGGTAAATTTTTAAGACGTTCGCGTATAGATGAAATACCTCAATTTTATAATGTTTTAAAAGGTGATATGAGTGTAATAGGACCAAGACCAGAGCGCCCTTTTTTTGTTAACGAATTGTCTCGTATAATTCCTTTTTATGAAACAAGACATATTATTAAACCTGGTCTAACAGGATGGGCTCAGGTAAATACACGATATGGATCTTCGGTTGATGATAGTTTAATAAAGCTACAATACGATTTATACTACATAAAACACAGAAGTGTATTTTTAGATTTTAGTATTTCAATAAAAACATTAAGTACAATTTTATATTATAGAGGACAGTAATATCTTAATTTTTGCTGAAATGCCTAAGTATAAAAATATATCTAAGAAAGAAAGCGATTAATAATGGTATTAACCCTATTGCAAAATTCTGTACACCAATGAGCCAATGTAAGGTCATTAAACAAAGTAATATTATTAGAAACTTAAGATAGCCTTTAACCCAATTTTTCACCTTCTTTTTACTGAGTTGGTTAATTACAATAAGGTTTAAGGGAAAAGCCCATAGAAGATTGTAATTGTAACCCGTTGTTGTGTGGTCAGTGGCAAACCATAATAATAAAAGTAGTAAACCTATAATACCCGTTAAGCCAAACAATATTATATCTAACCATCTACTTCTTCGTCCGTTTCCATAATCTTTATAAGTGATAAAAAGGATTAAAACAGTAATTAAACTAAACACAACTAAGGGGCTCAATATAAAATCTAACTTAGCATTTTCTGGTTTTTTTTTATAAAGAATTGAGCTCTGTTTTACTAAATTCTTTTCTTTACCAATTTTAGCACTAGCAAAAAATGAATTTATATATTTTGGTAAAAACATATACTCATACGACTTCACATCTGTATCAATAATGGAGCCTAAGGCAATATCAATACCAAGACTTCCCCATGAATTCTGATTAACATGCTCATGAATTAAATTTCTAAAAGTTCTCACTTCAAAATCGTTAGGAGTATTGTAAGAAATTTTAGATGAAGTAGATATTTGAGTAATATCTCTAATTTTAGTTGCACAATTATTATAGAAGAAATCGTAAAGATATCGTCTATTTTTAGGTTTGTAATTGTGCTCTAGAAAGGAGAATAATTTTTGTTTTTCTTCAGTAGTTAAGTTTAAGACTTGTTCGCTTATAGATCGGTTATAACTACTGTAGTGGTAATAAATATCAGAAAATTTATGTCTACTGATAAGATAATTCAATTTACCTTGAGCAAATTTTAAATAAAAGTTAGGAGCATCAAAATCATATTCTCCGTAACCATAAACTATATCTATACCTAGGCTTTTATCGTTTACTCTAAACGCGTTATGACCAAATGCATCATTTAACGAATTTCCAGGGCCAAAGGTAAGAACAGAAATTTCTGTATTATCTGAAACTAACTTTTGCTGACCAAAGGTTAGAAAAGACACGAAGAGTATAAAAAGTAATGGTAGTTTTAGTTTCATAAATATTATCTAAATACACTAAAATCTATTTTTAACGAAAAAACATTAGAATATAATGCGGCACTTTGATCACCGATATCGGTAAATGCGTAATCTATCTGAATACCTTTATATTTAAAACCGACTCCAAAATTTGGTTGAAAAGTTAAATCTTCAGAATTATCTATTTGAATTTCATTCTGAAAATTACCAGCACCAGCTCTAAGAAATACTAAGTCAGTATAACCAAATTCAAAACCTAAAGCAGGATTAATACTTGCAAATGAGGTTGAAATAAGGTCGTTGTTTTGTTCAAATCTAAAGTTAAGATTTGCAGCAGCTAAGAATGAATAGTCATAATTAAAAATCCACTTTTTTGACATACCTATTTGTAATTTAGGTATCGTAATTTCTGTAGTTTCGGGTAATTCTTGATTCTGGCCTTCAATAGCACCACTAATTTGTTCAAACTTTTCTTCGTCAATTGCCCATGCGTTATATGTTGTGGATATATCTCTTGCCATTAAGCCAAACTTCCAACCAGAATTGTTTTCAAATTGAATACCTGCGTCTAAACCAAAACCCCAAGATGAAGCAAAATCTCCAATAATTCGTCTTATGATTTTTGCATTAACCCCAAAATTTAATCCATCTAATGGTAATTTACGAGCGTAGGAGAAGGTGAGGCCATAGTCAGCTGTTGAGAAGGTACTAATTCTGTCATAATTAATATTTCCTTGATCATCAATTAATTGTGTAGTATCTAAAATGTCATCAACACCAAATCTTATTAGAGAAATACCTACAGCACTTCTGTCATCTAAAGGCATGCCATAAGCAATATAATTGTAGTTGGCGATATTAGCAAAATAACTAGAATGCATTAAGGCTAACTGATTATCTTCAAGATGCACAAGTCCAGCAGGATTCCAATATCCTGAGTTAACATCACTTGTTTGTGATACAACAGCATTACTCATACCTAAAGCAGCAGCATCAACACCAATATTCATAAATTCATTCGAATATTTTCTCGTAGTCTGAGCTGTAACAGAAAGCGTAGCGAGTGTTAAGAGAATTACAATGTAATTTTTCAACAACAATTTTTTTACAAAGATGCACAATATTTTTCTATATAGTTAACTGCAAAAAAATGTTCTTATTGTTTTCTTTAGCACCTAATTGATAAAATATTAACAATTGCTCAAATACTTTTATATTTTTACAGAAACTAACTAACCATGAGTTTAAAGCGACATATTCCAAATATAGTCACGCTACTTAATTTATTTTGTGGCTGTATCGCGGTTATATTTGCGGTTTATGGCAATTTTTTAGTAGCTGCTTTTTTTGTCTTCTTAGGTATATTTTTCGATTTCTTTGATGGGTTATTAGCTCGTAAACTTAATGTACAGAGTCCTTTAGGTATTCAGTTAGATTCTTTGGCAGATTTAGTTACTAGTGGAGTAGTTCCTGGTATTATAATGTATAAATTGTTAGCGATGTCTATTCGCACTACTGATTTTTTAACTATAAATGAAGGATGGAGTTCTGTAGAGAAATGGTCATTTGGTAGTATCGAGAGTTTTATACCATTAATAGGATTATTTATTCCGTTAGCATCAGCATACCGTTTAGCTAAATTTAACTTAGATGAAGACCAGCAAACTTATTTTAAAGGACTGCCTGTTCCTGCCAATACCTTACTTATTTTGTCGCTGCCTTTAATTATGGCTTATCAGAACAATGATTATATAAACGCTCTTATTATTAATACGTGGTTTTTAATTGCTCTAACTTTAATAAGTTGCTACTTGCTTAATTCTAATATTAAATTATTTGCTCTAAAATTTAAAGATTGGAGTTTTAAGAACAATGCAGTCCGCTATGTATTTTTAGTTCTAACTATTGTATTACTTATTGTTTCGCGTTTTACTGCAATACCAATTATAATTGCATTATATATTACATTATCACTTTTGGATAAAAAGAATATTAATTAAATTAATTGAATAAAAATTATGGCTGAAGCTATTTTTACACTTTTAATGCTTGTAATGCTGCAAGCTGTTTTAGGTTTTGATAACTTACTTTACATATCTCTAGAGTCCAAGAAGGCACCTTTAGAAGACCAAAAACGTGTTAGAAAAGTAGGTATTTTAATAGCCATAGGACTTAGGATAGTATTGCTTTTTGTACTAGTATCTGTGATTGAATATTTTCAAGAACCATTTTCTTTTTTAACAGGTCATATCGATGACGTTTTAGATTTTGCTTTTAATGGTCATAGTATAATCGTTTTGATTGGTGGTGGGTTCATAATTTATACAGCACTTAAAGAAATATGGCATATGATTTCAATTAGTGATTTAAATCACGATGTTGAAGGAGGAGAAGTTTCTAAACGAAATAAATCTGCAAATGCAGCAATTGTAAGTATTGTTATAATGAATTTAGTATTTTCATTTGACTCTATTTTAGCGGCAATTGGTCTAACTAGTGAGATAGAAAATTCTACAACTGCATTTATTGTTATGGCTATTGCGATTGTGGTAAGTGGTTTATTAATGTTGCTTTTAGCTGACAGGATATCGACTTTTTTGGCAAAAAACAGGATGTATGAGGTTTTAGGACTTTTTATTTTGTTTATTGTGGGCATAATGTTAGTGACAGAAGGTGGTCATTTAGCACATTTGAAGATTTTTGGAAATGAAATTGTTCCAATGAGTAAGACGACGTTCTATTTTGTAATTGTTGTTCTAGTTATTGTCGACGTTGTACAAGGACGTTACCAAAAGAAAATAATAAAAGAAGAATTAATAGATAATTCAGAAGATAAAATTAATTAAAATGATTAAAAGAAAACGTAAACCATTTTTTAGAATATTCTTAATTCTTCTAGTAATTCAGTTGATTATCGTTTTAGTAGATCATTTTTTAGCTAATGGTAATGAACTTTTTTCGTCTATTACAGAACCGCTAATTACTTTAATTAGTTTTCCTATAAACTTAATAAGTCCAAGTTTGCCATTTTATTCTGGGGAAGGCCTACATATATCTCTATTGTTTTGGGGACTTAATGTGGCAATACAATCCGCAGCATTTTATGTATGCTTAAGAATGTTTAAAAGATTGAAATAATAAAGTTGAAGACTAGCTTAGAATTCTAACTTCTTTTTACGAAGCTCAAAATTTTGACCTAGATATACTTTACGTACCATCTCATCGCTGGCTAATTCTTCAGGTTTGCCGGCTTTAAGAATACCACCTTCAAACATTAAGTATGTTCTATCGGTAATGGCTAAAGTTTCTTGTACGTTATGATCGGTAATTAAAATTCCGATATTTTTCTTTGTAAGTTTTGCGATAATGCGCTGAATATCTTCGACCGCAACCGGATCTACGCCAGCAAAAGGCTCATCTAATAGAATGAAATTTGGATCTGTAGCAAGTGCTCTTGCGATTTCAGTTCTACGTCTTTCACCACCAGATAATAAATCGCCTCTATTTGTTCTAATATGGCCCAAACCAAATTCTTCAATAAGAGATTCCATTTTAGCCTGTTGTTCTTTCTTACTTAGTTTTGTAAGCTGTAAAACACTTAAAATGTTATCTTCTATACTCAATTTTCTAAAAACTGAAGCTTCTTGTGCTAAATAGCCAATACCGTTTTGAGCACGCTTATACATCGGATATTTAGTAATATTAGTGTCGTCTAAATAGATATTGCCGCCATTGGGTTTAATAATACCAACAATCATATAAAAAGAGGTCGTTTTACCAGCACCATTAGGTCCTAATAAACCAACAATCTCCCCTTGGTTAACTTCCAAAGAAACATCCTTTACTACTTTTCGTCCGCTGTAGGACTTCATCAAATGTTCTGCTCGTAGTTTCATAATACTGCTTAGAACGCTAAAAATAACAAAATCATATATATTCGATTATTCTAAAGCTTCTTTTATTAAAAGTTTAACCTTGATTTTCAAGTGCTTCCCAGTACTCATGTGCTCTTCTTAAATGCGGAATTACAATAGTACCTCCAATAAGTGTTGCGATACCCAAAGCTTCGCTAACTTCTGCTTTCGATAAGCCTTCATTATAAGAAGATTCTAGATGATATTTCACACAGTCATCACAACGAAGCACAGCAGAAGCTACTAAGCCAAGGAGCTCTTTTGTTTTTTTGTCTAATGCACCTTCTTGAAATGCATTAGTATCTAAATTAAAAATTCGTTTTATTACTTTATTATTATCAGCTAAAATCTTATCATTCATTTTAGCACGATAGTCATTAAACTCTTGGATTATATCAGACATTTTTTAATTTTCTTTTTTGATTTCTCACAACAGCGGCAGAAATATAGATACTTACTTGGTATAATATTAAAATTGGTATAGCAACTATGACCTGACTCGCAATATCTGGTGGTGTTATAACAGCAGAAAGAATCAACACAATTACTAAAGCATATTTTCTATATTTTCTTAAAAAATCTGGAGTAACTAAACCAATTTTAGTTAAAAAGTATATGACAATTGGTAATTCAAAAACAAAACCAGAGGCTATTGCAGAAGAACGCACAATTGCTATAACGGAACTAACATCAAACTCATTAGAAATTTGTTCGCTAATATTATAATTAGCTAAAAAGTTTATGGATAGAGGTGTGACTATATAATAACCAAAAGCAACTCCAATAAAAAATAGTAGAGAAGCGATAATTAGAAATCCTCTTGAACTTTTGCGCTCAGTTGATTTTAGACCAGGACTTATAAAACTCCATAATTGATAAATAACATATGGGAAAGCAATAATGAAACCAGCATAAATAGAAGTCCATACATGCGCGGAAAATTGCCCTGCAACGGTTCTGTTTTGAATCTTAAAAGGAAATTCATCAGCACAAAACGTTGTGTCATTAATACCTAAGAATTCTGAAACTCTACAGAGTCCTTCATAGGTTGGGAAATCCATACGTGTTGGCCCAAAAATAATAACATCAAAAACGAATTTGTAAAAAATCGCAGCAATTGTACCCGCAATTACAATACCTGCAGTTGCTCTTATTAAATGCCATCTTAAATCTTCAAGATGATCTAAAAATGACATTTCATCAATGTTCTTTTCTGCCATTATATAATACCTTCTTTTATTAAATCATGAAGATGAACTACGCCAGCATAATTACCCTTGTGTTCTACTAGTAATTGCGAAATCCCATGTGCTTCCATAACTTCTTTAGCATCAACAGCCATAGCATCTTCTGCTATGCGTCTCGGATTAGAGCTCATTATATCTTTTGCCTTCAAATTAGCAATAGTATTACTCTTACTTAGCATACGTCTTAAATCTCCATCGGTAATTATGCCTATTATTTTATCATTTTCAATAACAGCAGTAACGCCTAACATTTTTTCAGTAATTTCAACAATAACTTCTTTTAAGCTAGCTTCTAAGCCTACCTGAGGTTTTAAATTTTGGGATGATAAATCATTTACTCGCAAATACAGGCGCTTTCCTAAGGCACCACCAGGATGATATTTAGCAAAATCTTTGCTCGAAAACCCTCTTAATTCTAGTAAACAAACAGCCAATGCATCTCCCATTACCAGTTGTGCTGTGGTGCTTGTTGTTGGTGCTAAATTATTGGGACAAGCTTCTTGCGCTACATAAGTATTTAAAATATAATCGGCCTGTTGACCCAAAAATGAGTCCTTATTACCAGTTAGCGCTATCATCTTGTTTTTTGCATTCTTTATAAGCGGTACTAATACTTTAATTTCTGGAGTGTTGCCACTTTTAGAAATACAAATGACAACATCATCCTCTAGTATTAATCCTAAATCTCCATGTATGGCATCTGCGGCATGCATAAAAATAGCAGGTGTGCCTGTTGAGTTTAATGTGGCTACAATTTTATTTGCAATAATGGCACTTTTTCCAATTCCTGTAATAATAACTCTTCCTTTAGAATTATAAATCAATTCTACAGCATTCGAGAAGTCATCTGTTAGTAATTGAGACAAATGTGCAATAGCTTCGCTTTCTAATTGTATTGTACTTTTTGCAGTATTTATGATGGTTGGAGCGGTGTTCAAAACTAATTTTTTATTGTTTTCTTAGGTTTAAAGAAATTGTTATCTTTAAGCTTATTGCAAATGTATACAAAATACTAATAGGGATTAATGAGTATTGCAGAAATTGACTTACATATCGCGCTAAAAAAACACTTTGGTTTTTCAGCGTTTAAAGGCCTCCAAGAAGAAGTTATAAAAAATGTAGTAGCAGGTAACAATACTTTTGTTATTATGCCAACAGGAGGAGGCAAATCACTTTGTTATCAACTACCAGCTTTAATAAAGGAAGGAACTGCCATTGTAGTTTCTCCACTTATCGCTTTAATGAAGAATCAGGTAGATGCCATAAGAGCCGTGTCAGAGCACGAAGGTGTCGCACATGTTCTAAATTCTTCATTGAATAAAACTGAGGTGAAGCGCGTAAAGGACGATATCGTTAATGGAGTTACTAAATTACTTTATGTTGCGCCCGAATCATTGACTAAAGAAGAGTATGTAGAGTTTTTAAGAACTGTAAAAATCTCTTTTATGGCTGTGGACGAAGCACACTGTATCAGTGAATGGGGACACGATTTTAGACCAGAATATAGAAATTTAAAAACTATAATAAAACGGATTGGAGACAATATTCCTATTGTTGGTTTAACAGCAACAGCAACTCCAAAAGTACAAGAAGATATATTAAAGAGTCTCGGTATGCCTAAAGCGGTTACGTTTAAGGCATCTTTTAATAGACCAAATTTGTATTATGAAGTACGACCAAAAACTAAAAATGTTGATGCAGATATTATTCGGTTTGTAAAACAAAACGAAGGTAAGTCTGGGATTGTATATTGCTTAAGTCGTAAGCGCGTAGAGGAATTATCTCAAGTACTTCAAGTTAATGGAGTTAAAGCTGTTCCTTATCACGCAGGCTTAGATGCTAAGACTAGAGTAAAGCATCAAGATATGTTTTTAATGGAAGATACAGATGTCGTTGTAGCAACTATTGCTTTTGGTATGGGAATAGATAAGCCAGATGTACGTTTTGTAATTCACCACGATATTCCAAAAAGTATAGAAAGTTATTACCAAGAAACCGGCCGTGCTGGCAGAGATGGTGGTGAAGGTCATTGTTTGGCATACTATGCTTATAAAGATATAGAGAAGTTAGAAAAATTTATGTCTGGTAAGCCAGTAGCTGAGCAAGAAATTGGTCATGCGCTACTCCAAGAAGTTGTCGCGTTTTCTGAAACATCAATCTCTAGGCGAAAATTTATCTTACATTATTTTGGTGAAGAGTTTGACAATGCCACTGGTGAAGGTGGAGATATGGACGATAATGTACGTAATCCTAAAAAACAGGTAGAGGCTAAAGATGACGTACAAGTGCTTTTAGATACAGTTCAAAAAACGAATGAAAAATATAAATCTAAAGATTTAGTACAAGTAATAGTTGGTAAGGCTAATGCCTTAATTTCTTCGCATAAAACAGATTTACAACCCTTTTTTGGTGTAGGTAAAGCTAAAGATGTGAGGTACTGGACCGCCTTAATAAGACAAGTTATTGTAGCAGGTTATTTAAAAAAAGACATAGAAACCTATGGAGTGCTCCGTCTAAGTAACGAAGGTATCGACTATATTTCTGCACCATTATCATTTATGATGGCAGAAGACCATATTTATGATGTAGACGCTAATGACGGCATTATAACCAACGCAAAAGGCGGTGGAGTTGCAGCTGACGAAAAGCTTATGACAATGCTAAAAGATTTACGTAAGCGTAATGCAAAGCGTCTAGGAGTTCCGCCATTCGTTATTTTTCAAGACCCATCTTTAGAAGACATGGCCTTAAAATATCCTATTTCTGTAGAAGAGTTATCTAATGTGCATGGAGTAGGAGAAAGTAAAGCCAAAAAATATGGTAAAGATTTTATTGGTCTTATTGCAGATTATGTAGAGGAAAATGATATTATGCGACCAGATGATATGGTTGTTAAATCTACAGGTACCAACTCTGCTATTAAACTGTACATTATACAAAATGTAGATAGAAAACTACCGCTTTCGGATATAGCATCTTCAAAAGGTATGGAAATGCCTGCTTTTATAAAGGAAATGGAATCTATTGTTTTTTCGGGTACAAAATTAAACATCAGTTATTGGATAGATGAAATTTTGGACGAAGACCAACAAGAAGAAATCCATGATTATTTTATGGAATCTGAGAGTGATAAAATAGATGATGCTGTAGAAGAGTTTGATGGTGATTATGAAGATGAAGAACTGCGTCTCTATCGCATTAAATTTATGAGTGAAGTGGCTAATTAGGGCTTTATCTTTAGTACATGTTATTTCTTTAAGCCCAAACTAATTATTACGAAGTAGAAGGTAATAAACTGATAATTTTAAAAATAATTGACTTTACAAACTACTTGTGATATCCCTTTCTTTTTAATGGATATAGACAATTTTTGATGTTATAATATAAGTTGGCTGTAATTAAGAAAAATGAAACAATGAAACAACTATGCCTGGCATTAATCACCATATTGGCGTTATCATTAAGTTCTTGTGTTCAGCATCAAGAGAAGGAATTGAAAGATTCTAAAGAAACCTATGGTCCCAGAATTAATGCAATTAATTATGATAGTTTATATCATTTGGAAGAACCGCCAGCTTACGAGCCTTTTCCAATGTATGGAGCTTTTTTATTTGGAGTAGCAACGCAAAACGTACCAATGGTATATGACACAAAACTCTCTCTTCCTGAAAACATCAAAAAATCAACAGATGTTATTTATAAAGAAACTGATGGATTATCACTCGGTTTGGATATATACTCAAATAAAACTGATAAATCATCGAACCCACTAATACTAATAATTCATGGTGGTTATTGGAAAGCAGGTGATAAAGGAGAGTTCTATACGCAGCGTGCAATAGAATTTGTTGAAATGGGTTACACCGTTGCATCAATAAATTATCGGTTATCAACAAATCACAAATTTCCAGCAAACATCGAAGACTTAAGAGATGGCCTTTTATTCTTAATCGAACATGCAGAGGAGTATAATATAGACCCTAGTCAAATTATGACTTATGGGATTTCTGCTGGTGGTCATCTAGCGGCTTTTATGGCACTAGCGGCTAACTCTGATAGAGAATATGTAAAAGGTTTAAATTCATCTTCATTTAAAGGCGCAATTTCATTGTATGGAATACATGATATGAGTTTGACAATTCAAAGGGAGCACCCCTTTACTGAATTATACATTGGAACATCTTATGATTTAGACACTACCAATTATATTGACGCTTCAACAACTCAACATGTAGACCAAAATGACCCACCGATTTTATTAATACATGGTTCGCTTGATGGTTCTGTATCTGTAAAAAATTCTGATAATTTGGCACAAGTACTAGAATCAAAAAAAGTCCCATATGTCTATGACAGAATTGAAGGATGGCCTCATGTGATGGATTTTTTCTCGCCAATTGGAGAAAGAACACTCTGGCAAATGCATGATTTTCTTCAAGAATATATGCCTTCCGAAGAATTAAAAAATAAAGAATGAATAACTACCGCCAACACCGTGTATAATTAATTGCTTTGGCAAGTGCTTATTTGGAAAATTCTTTCGGAATTTTATCTCGTTCGTTTTTGTTTACTAACTTAGTTCCTTAACCACACACAAACTCGTTAAACACCAGAATATTTACTAAAAACAATATTATGCTTTTTAACTTTTAAACCTATCGTCTTAAGTTTAGCTTTTTCTAATTTTTTAATATCCGACTCTTCAACTTGAAAGTCAATTTTAGTAATATAGCGGCCTTTTACATCAGAACGATCAGACTCAAACTCTGGCATGTCCGAATTGAGTTGTAGTTCAAAATCTTTTCCGATAAAAGTTAATACTGCCCCGTTTTTAACTTTTACACTTAACTGACCAACAATGACGGTCTGAAAAAAGAAATAACCTCCTAACTCATTTAAACCAGCAAAGAGCACATTAGTGTCAGAAACACCATATGGATTATTTTCAACGGTTTCTATAATTGCCTCAACAGTATCATTTGTTTGAGCTGTTTCAGCTTTGCCAAAAAGTTTAGTGAACGAAAATGCCATATTATTTTTTTTCAAAGCTAAAAAAATAACTCGAAACAGATATCTAAATTGAATAGATGTTATAATGTGCTTTCAATTTCAATTTCAAAGTAACTTCCTTATCTTTGCAGACTTAAACAAAAGAAAACAAAATGCAAGACGGTTTATACGCAAAATTCAATACCTCAAAAGGTGAGATATTAGTGAATTTAGAGTTTGAAAAGACTCCTGGTACAGTTGGTAATTTTGTGGCATTAGCAGAAGGAAACATGGAAAATTCGGCTAAACCACAAGGGAATCCATATTATAATGGCTTAAAATTTCATAGAGTAATACCAGATTTTATGATTCAGGGAGGATGTCCTCAAGGAACAGGAACAGGTAATCCTGGTTATAAATTTGATGACGAATTTCATCCTGATTTAAAACACAGTGGTCCTGGTGTATTAGCTATGGCTAATTCTGGTCCAGGTACAAATGGGAGCCAGTTCTATATTACACATATTGCTACAGATTGGTTAGATAATAAGCATACTGTTTTTGGTAATGTTGTAGAAGGGCAAGATATTGTAGATACAATTGCACAAGGAGATACTATTGATAGTTTAGATATAGTTAAAGTAGGTGATGCGGCTGAAAAATTTAATGCTATTGAAGCCTTTAGAACTTTTGAAGGATCTAGAGAAAAGCGAATAGCAGCAGAACGCGAGGCTGCAAAAGCAGAACTAGATAAATTAGCAGTTGGCTTCGATGAAACTGAATCTGGATTACGTTATAAAGTGATTCAAAAAGGTGATGGACAAAAGGCTGAAAAAGGAAACATGGTTTCCGTGCATTATAAAGGTCAGCTGGCTGACGGTACTGTTTTTGATTCTTCATACAAGAGAAATTCACCTTTAGATTTTCAGGTTGGTGTCGGACAAGTGATACCAGGTTGGGATGAAGGCATTTGTTTATTAAATGTTGGTGATAAAGCACGGTTAGTAATACCTAGTGATTTAGGGTATGGATCTGCAGGAGCAGGTGGAGTAATTCCTCCAGGTGCAACCTTAGTATTCGATGTTGAACTAATGGGTATTAAGTAAGCAGAGAACCACCACAACTTTTTTGGTTGTGATGTGTGAATAGCTTATCCCAGATTTATTTTGGGATTTCATTATATAAAACAGTAACAAAATATAAAAAGAATCGTCTCACTTATAGTGAGACTTTTTTTATTTTAATAGTTAACCAATCAAAACAAGCGATATGAAAATAAGAGTATTCCTAGTGCTACTAACAACTATTGTTCTTAGTTGTTCTAATTCTGTAGACTATTCAGACGAATTTAAAAAAGAAACATCTGGCAGTTATCTCTATAATTTAGATGATCTTATAGAGGTGTATTATGACGATAATACACTGTATCTAAATTGGAGAGGAGGAAAGGTTAAACCTGTTGCTATAGCCGAAAATGAGTTTTTTGTGCCAGATATGTATAAAAAGTATCATTTCGTTATCCACCCAGAAACTAAGAAAAGATATTTATCTGCGATTAATGAAGATGAAGCAAGTACTATTACATATGATTATTTGAAGGCTCCTAAAGGTTATAAAACTCCAAGTACTCTATTGGAAGAGGGTAAGTTTAAAAAAGCTTTAGCAGGTTATTTAGAAATTAAAAAACAAGACTCAACAAGTAGTTATATCAATGAGTGGGACTTTAATAAGTTAGGTTATAAGTACTTTAGAGAGCAAGAATTAGAAAAGGCTATTGAAGTTTTCAAAATTAATGTAGCGTTACATCCAACAAGCGCAAATGTCTATGATAGCTTAGGACAGGCTTATTTAGTGAGTGGTGATAGTTTACAAGCCTATATAAATTATAAAAATTCATTAAAGTTTAATAATGGTAATAAGCGCGCAAAAGAATACGTCGATGCTTATAAAACCAAATCTTAAAATTAAATATTACAATTTCTAATACTTATTATTAAAATTTACTCTGCAAGATTAAGTTGCCATGAGATACCATATTTATCTTCGCACCATCCAAATTTTTTACCAAATCCATAATCGCCAGACTCATAATTCTTAAGCGGCACTATGACTTGGCCTCCATTAGAAGAAAGTGATGAGAACAGAGCTTTTATTTCAATATCTGACGTGCATGTAATAAAAATTGATACACCTGACGAAAATGACCATGCGTGTTTATAATTATTCTCAGAAACCATATATTCTACACCATTTAGTGTAAATATTCCATGTTTTATAAGTTCCATAGCTCCACCTGGTTCACCTTTTTCGTATTTAGTTATGCTCTTAATTTCCGAATTTAGAAATATAGAGGTATAAAAGTTTAACGCGTCTTTCCCTCTTACCGTATTGTTTACCAACAAAGGTTAAACATGTTGTTGTTTTCATTCTATTTAATTTTCAATTTTAAAAGATACCAATACGATCAAAGCTAACTCCGCAATATTTAATAATTTTTTGATAAGACAGCACACTAAAAATATTTTCTAAACCAGATGAAACAATCTGTCTTGGAATAAGTCTATTAGATTTTAATACTTGGAAACTAGTTTCCATTTTCGTTTATTTTCACTCTACTCTTCTTAAGTTTTTAAAAGTTTAAAACATTGCACCATTTTAAAAGGACTATTATCATCGTTGTGGCTAGCCCACTAATCATGATTATAAAATGCCAATAATACATTTTAGCACCCCAAGTTTTTCGAACCTTTTCGCTAGTTTCCTTTTTGTAAAATTCTTTAAAAAATCTACGAACAAGAAAAGTAACTACTATGAAGATTAAGAGGCCTATTAGTAAATTTTTTTCCATGCTTTTGTAGTTTTAAAATGTCACATTTATATAGTTTTACCCTATTTTAGGTTGTCAATTTTACAATAGATCATCGTCCTAATGTATCTATTTTATATTTAATCAGTATAAAATATAATGACATGTTATTGGATTCTTAAACGACTAACACTAATTGATAGTTGTGCTTTTAGCAATTCTATTCTTTTATATATTTTGCTTGGCATGGTTCTATACAAGGATAAAAAATAATTAAAATATTTCCATTCTGTTGAAATGTATAATTAAAATCGGCATTAATACAATCAGGAGAATTAAAGGTCAACTCAGACGCAGAATAACTTCCTGAGGTCTGCCCATCAGAGCTTATCGATAAATTGCATAGAGACCCATTAGAAGTTAAAGTGCCGTCACTTTCAAAAGTTATAATTTTCTGACTATCAACTGAAGCGAAAGTTCCATTTCCGCCACCTTCGTCTATTAAAACTTCAATTAATTTCCAATTCCCAATTAATTCATTATCAGGATTTTCTGTATCGTTGTTAGTGCAAGAAAACAAAAATCCAATCGCAATTAAGTTTAATAATATTTTTTTCATACTTAATAAAATTTTGGATTTGGCGAATTAACTTTTTTTTATTTAGCGATAGTATATTTAATTAACTCATTTTTATAATCATCAACTAAAGTTAAATCTCCATTTTGTCTGTAAATATATTTCCAATCAAAAGGTTCGTTTTCGATTTGGTATATTTTTGATTCCGAATTAGTTTTTATGAGTTTAAGTTTTTGAATTCGGTCGTAACTTTTTTTATAAATATTACCATCAGACATTTTTACAAAGGAAAATGTTTTTTTATCAATTCTGTCTTTAGATGATTGTAAATACCAATAATGCAAAACTTCAGTTTCACTTAGTTCGCGTAATTTGTTTTGATTGTTAAAAGCTTTTAAAAGTGCATCAACAACACTCTCGGTTTTTATTTCACCTAACTTATTTAATAATTTTGAATACTTTTCTTCTTGCTGAAAGAGTGAATAATTGTAAAATGTTAAGGATACACTTTCAAGTTGATATGCAGGATATTTTCCTCCAAAACTTTCAATTGCACCACCAACTTCTGCGCATCTCTCAATTATTGGCCAATAAGCCAACTGACTTTGACCTATGTAATTATGAGAAAGATTAAGAATTGGTACAAATCCATTTGGATTGTAAGCTTTAATGCCATGAATTTCTAGAACTAAAGCAGTACGTATCATGTTTGATATTGAAATACTATCAGCCATTTTAATATCTGATGTATGAACTAAAATTTCTTGATCAATTTTATAAAGCTTACTCCAGTAATCACTTAGTTGGCTACCAGATTTTAATTTATTAATTTCTTTACGATACTCATTAACTGGTATTTGAGCAAAACTAAAACTTATTGAAAATACCAATATTAATAAAATTGAGATGTTTTGTTTCATAATAAATACTAACGCGTGATTTTTCTATTGTAACAATATAATAGGTTTTGATTTACTGTCGTAATTGAAAGATAGTAATTTAGGCTTAAATATTCCCTTAAAAATCAGGCAATTCAGGGATTAAGCTTATTAGCTGTTGGCTATCTCTTTCTTTAAAGTTGATTCATTTTCTCTTAATAAAAATATTTAAACCAAAAAAAGAGCTTTAAAGAGTTGTTGTAAATAGATATCTATTAGAAATGAATTAGACCTTTTTTTATCTTTCAATTACAAAGTAATTTAAGCAAAAATCATTTTGATTTATTGATTTAATTCTACTAAAAAGAATGTGCTTCTATTACTTTTTATTTTATGTAGTTTATTGCTAAGAGGTTAGATACAAATAGGTCTTAACTAAAGCTAAAAACTCCTATTCATTATCAGTTTTTATTTTTAGAATATTAATTTAAGGAGTCGTATTAACCACTCCAAGTGTATACAATTGTTCCATAGTTGGGGTTTCGCTGCCACCTGCTGGTTCTAAAGTAATACCAAATGCTTGACTCTCGTTTGCATTTGCAATAGTAAATATTTTATTAGAATCTGTATTAAAATCTTTTATAGTACCCAAACTTGTTGGTGTTAATGGGTTTAAAGTTAAAGACCATACTTGCCAAACCTTGCCTTCGGGTGCATTTGGTAATCCTTCTGCATCTAAGTAAATGGTATTGTCATTTTTGTTCCAATAGACTTTAGCATAACTAGAGGCATAATCTCCTTGGCCACCTAATGGTATAGCTAAAATATCTTTATCTCTAATAACATCAAGAAGATTTTTAGTCGCGGCTAGGTCTGTTTTAGCATCTTCTATCTGTATTTCTAAATACTGTCTTTCTGTCTCAGCGGCCTGCAGTTGCTCTTCTATCTGAGTTTTATTATTAAGTGTCCACAGTAAACCACCAGCTAATAAAATAGAAGCAGCCCAACCAGTATATGAAATCCAATTTGGTTTATTTGGCTTTAGATCTACAACTTTAGTATTGGTATCATCTAACTGTCCTTTAATGGAATCAAAATTTATGGCGTGTGGAGAGACCGAAGCAGTCAGTTTTATTATAGATGCTTCTATTTCTAAGACTTCTTTAAGCAATGTTGGATGTTGTTGCAAAAGCTCATAGATGTCCTCATTTTCTTTTTCAGAAAGTTGGCCAGCAACGTAAAGCTCTAAAATACCAGATTCTATGTATGCGTTTATATCCATATTACAAAACCATTTCTCTTAACTGCTGTATACAGTTTCTATTCCTTGTTTTTACAGTGCCAATTGGCATCTTTAACTCTTCTGATGTTTCCTTTTGAGTGTAACCTTTAAAATAGAGGAGCTCAATAACTTCTATACATTTCTGTCCAAGGTTGGCAACAAACTTTTTAATGCCGATTGCATCTGTGCTCGTGTCTAAATTATCATTGCTTCTTATTATATCTACGAAAAAATCAGAATTAAGGTTTTGCTTAGATTGTTTAAATGCTTTAGAACGTGTTTTATCTATAGCCGTATTTCTTGCTATATTTAATATCCACGTAAAAAACCGTCCCTTTTTAGACGAGTAGGAATCTGCTTTTTTCCATGCTTTTATAAACACATCTTGCATTAACTCATCTGCAATATCAGAATCTTTTACAATGTTGTACACAATACCATGTATACTTTTACTATACATATTATAGAGTTTTTCAAATGCAACTTGATTCTTATCTTGAAACTGTTGAACTAACGTTTCTAAATCTGTCATAAGGTTTTATTTCCAGGTCATCACAGCTTGGGGAAGATTAAAACTGAAATTCCTTAATGATTATTAATTTATTATTCAATAATGCCTGCGCAGCCAACACGTGCTCCAGCAGCACCAGATGGTTGAGATGTTAAATCATCTACACCAATATGCACAATAACAGCTTTTCCTAAAATATCTTTTGTGTCGTCACCACAACCAATACACCACTCATCTGTAGTTTTAGTAACAGTAGCTCTGCCATCTGCATTAGTTTTAAAGTTTCCTATATCACCTTTATGATATCCTGTAGCATCTCCCCATGCACCATGTGGTTGTGCCGTAGGGTTCCAATGCCCACCAGAAGATTTGCCATCTGCAGAAGAACAATCTGCTTTTTCGTGTATATGTATAGCGTGTTCTCCTTCTTCTAAGCCAGTGATGGTGCCGACCATAATAACCATTCCATCTTTTTCTGTAAAATTTATTGTGCCTTCCACATTACTATCACTCTTTGGAGATAGTTCTACAGATAATTTTTTCTCAATAGGTGTTTCTGCTTTTACTTCTTCAACTTCAGTTTCTATAGTCACATCAGTTTCTGTCTTATTTTCTTTACAGGACATTACAAATACAATAGAAAAAGCGAGTGCTATTAGTTTTAAGTTTTTCATGGCTAGTTATATTAGTTTGAAGTAAAGTTAAGTAGATAAATGCTTTAATGCAAGCACGAAATTATTTGGAAGGATTCATTTTTATGGGATATGACAAATATCATGTTTTAAGATCCTTAGTAATATTAATTTTGAATTATATATAAAAAGTATGTTTCAAGCTTTAGTTAATAAATATAATGTTTCAGGTCCTAGATACACTAGCTACCCTACAGTTCCGTATTGGAATGTAAATACTTTTTCTTTGCAAAAATGGAAAGACTCAATTAAACAATCTTTTAAAGAAAGTAATGATAAGGAAGGCCTAAGTTTGTACCTTCATCTGCCATTTTGCGAAAGTTTATGTACGTTTTGTGGCTGCCATAAACGGATTACAAAACGACACGAAGTTGAACTACCATACATTAATGCTCTTTTAAAAGAATGGAATTTATATATCGACTTATTTAGTGAAAAGCCAAAAATTAAAGAATTACATCTTGGTGGAGGTACTCCGACATTTTTCTCATCAGAGAATTTAGAATACTTAATTACTCAGTTATTCAAAGTTTCAGAATTAGCAGATAATTATGAATTTAGTTTTGAAGGTCATCCAAACAATACTACTGAAACACATTTACAAACCTTGTTTAATCTAGGGTTTAGACGCGTGAGTTTTGGAGTTCAAGATTATAATTTAAAAGTACAAAAGGCCATAAACCGCATTCAACCATTTGAAAATGTTAAGCGCGTAACAGAACTAGCAAGAAAGATAGGTTATACTTCAATCGGACATGATATCATTTTTGGATTACCATTTCAAACTGAGGCAGATGTAATTGAGACAATTAAAAAAACTAAGACTTTAATGCCAGACCGCATTGCTTTTTATAGTTATGCACATGTACCATGGCTAAAAGGGAATGGGCAACGAGGATTTAATGACAATGATTTACCAACAGGAAATTCTAAACGTAAGCAGTATGAAACCGGAAAGCAACTTTTAGAAAAGGCGGAATATTTAGAAATAGGGATGGATCATTTTGCTTTAAAAAGTGACACGCTTTATGAGGCTGTGAAGGATAAAAAGTTACATCGAAATTTTATGGGTTACACAGCTTCTAAAACACAAAGTATGATTGGTTTAGGTGTATCTTCGATTAGTGATAGTTGGTATGGCTTTGCTCAGAATGTAAAATCCATAGAAGCGTATTTCCAATTAATTAATAGAAGTATTATTCCGGTTTTTAAAGGTCATATTCTAAACGCTGAAGATTTAATTATAAGAAAGCATGTGCTAAATCTTATGTGTGGTTTTGGGACTTCTTGGCTAACTGATGAAATGAATTTTACTGAATTACCTGAGGTCTTAATTAAGCTTAAGGAGTTTGAACAAGACGGTTTGCTAGAGTTTGGCATAAAGCAAATTAGTGTAACCAAAAAGGGTAAACCTTTTATTAGAAATATATGTATGGCTTTTGATTTGTTATTGCAACGCAAAAAGCCAAACACAAAGTTATTTTCAATGACCATTTAAAAATCATAATTATGAAACGAATAATTGTACCTGTAGACTTTTCAGTGCATTCAGAATATGCATTAGAAGCAGCATCTCATATTGCTAAGAAATATAAATCAGAACTTATAGTATTACATATGTTAGAGTTATCTAATGCTATTATATCAGCTGGCAATGATTCTTTACAAGAAGAAGCTGTTTTTTATTTAAAATTAGCAGAGCAAAAGTTTGAAACCTTTTTAAATAAACCTTATTTAAAAGGGATTGAAGTTATACCAATTGTTAAGCATTTTAAAGTTTGGGGCGAAGTTAATGAGGTTGCAACTGCGCATAATGCTAACTTAATTGTAATGGGTTCGCACGGTGCTAGTGGCATAAAAGAAGTACTAATTGGTTCAAATACAGAGAAAGTAGTTCGTAACTCAGATATCCCAGTGTTAGTTATTAAGCACAATCCAATATTACTTGATTTTGAAAATGTTGTTTTTGCTAGTGATTTTTCTGAAGAAGCTATTACATCTTATTTAAATGCTAAAAAAGCTATTGGTAAACTTGGTGCAAATATGCATTTGGTTTATGTAAACTCTCCTGATGGTAATTTTAAAAGCTCAACTGAAATTGACAAACGTATTGCTGATTTTCTAAAAAGAGCAGATGGGGATTTAGAAAACCTAGGCCAAGTAAATATAGTTTCAGATTACACAGTGGAAAAAGGAATTTTAAATTTTGCTAATGTTATTGGCGCAGATGTTATAGCTGTTGCTACACATGGTAGAAAAGGTTTAGCACATTTCTTTGAAGGTAGTGTTTCTGAAGATATTGCCAATCATTCTACATTGCCAGTAATGACCTTTAAAATATAATTCTTGATGTTTATTAGTTAGTAGTTTTTTAAAATCAAGTTAAAACGCCAAGTCCTAGAGATTTTGGCGTTTTTTATTTTAAAGCTTCTCTAAATTGTTGTTTTTGTTCAGCGTTTAAATCTAAATCTTGTTTAACAATCTCTTTAGTTGGTCGTTGTAAAAATAAATAAGCCAATAATACAGCTGCAATTATTAAATAGTATTGATTACTAGTTATTATAAAAATTACGACACCAAATAGAGCAGGCGCTTCTAGCATTGCATATTTAATAATTCTACTTGTTTGATAATGGACTAACTTTTCTTGTAGCGTTGTTTTTTCTCTTACTCTCTTTAAGTTTTGCTGAAATATAAAATGACTTAAAAATGCTAATGTAATGGCAAAAACAGGTACAAGAAAAAAGAAAATATCTTCAGAATCTGAGAAATTGATTACAGCATTTTCTGTTATATAAAGCGCTACTATTCCAAAGACTAAAATCGCAATACAATACGCGTAATGAAATATAGTCAAGGTTTTTATAATACTCTTTGTTGTCTGTTGCTTATGAGTAGTATCCATTTGTATAAAGTTGAACAACTAAAATATAAAAAACCACGAGATTTCTGTTATTAAATTTAATTGCGTCTCATTTTCCCGGTGATTTCATTAATATTAATTACAAAAACAATAGGTAAATCATTAGTATTAATTCTTGCGGAAAATTCAGAAATAAAATCGAGATCTCGTAATTCTTTGCGCATAATGACATCTTTTACTCCTAATGAAAATTCATGTAGTTGTGCTTTAGCATTACTGCCTTCGAGCTCTTGGTAGAAACCATGTACAATTGCCGATTGCCAATGGTTGGAAGATTCTATTTCGGACACTTCGAGAGCGACATTGCTCTGTTTTCTTAATGCTTGTATTTTATGCCCTTCACCAGAATAACAAATAATTTGGTTCTCTTTATAAAAATAGGTGATAGGTATTACAAAAGGTTTGTCTTGGTATATATAACCTAAATGACCAATATAGTTTTGAGATAGAATACGTTTACATTCTTTTTCTTTTAAGGACTTTATCATAATTATGTTTGATATTAAATTGGTTTAATGACATTGTGTACTGCTAGAGACTAAATCAACAATTGGAGCAGGTGAGAGGTAAGGAATTCCTAACCCTAAACCACGGAGAATAAACAAAAAACCAATAATGGCCACAAAAACTGGAATTACTTTTTGAATCCGTTGCTTTATTGTACTATTCAGAAATTTACCTAAATAGATTGCCGTTGTCATTAAAGGAATAGTTCCTATACCAAATAATACCATATATAAACTACCATTTAACAAACTGCCAGTTGCAATAGACCCAAATACGGCCATATACACAAGACCACAAGGCAAAAATCCGTTGAGAAATCCAATAGTTAAAAATGTATCTGCAGTTTTCTTTTTTAGTGCCTTCCCTAAATTAGATTTTACTTTAAAAATCAATTTATTTAAAGGTTTAGATAGATTGTATTGGCCAACAGTTTTATATGGAATAATAACTAAAACAATCATAATAGTACCAATAACAATAGAAAGCTGTTGCTGTAAGTCGAAAATGTAAAAACTTTTGCCAATCATGCCAAACACCACACCTATGATACTATAGGCTAATAATCTGCCAAAATGATATATACCAATTTGACTAACTTTTTTAAAAGAGTTAGTACGATCTACAGGAAGCATAAACGCAATTGGACCGCACATGCCAACACAGTGAAGACTTCCTAATAATCCTAAAATAAGGGCTGACGTTAGCATCTTAATAAAGAATTTCTTTTTTAAATAAATAAGGTTTCCCGTTATAAGTCCAATCAATTTTAATGTTCCAACGACCATCTAGCAAACGTTTGTCAGGTATGAGCAAAGTGTAATTAGATAGAGAAATACTTGTTTCAAAATCTAAATGTTTATTAGACGGTCTATATAGGAACACTGTACCTTTTATATTATTAATTTTTAGGTCTTTTGGAAATTTAATAGCAATGCCCTCAGATGTTTTTTTCCAAGTCAGATTTGTTACAAGCGAGTTTGAATTTTCTTCTTTATCAATATCTCTTTGAAACTTTAGTTCTTGCTGATAATAGTCTTCTATAACTAAATCGTGGTTGTACTTAGAATTAGTGCTCATACTAATAACAAAATACATAATGAACGAAATGAAGCACACAAATGCAATTACTATAGCTTTTCCCCAATTTATTTTCATAATTCTAGATTTTAATTATAGCTACGAGGACCTAAGAAACTAACTTTAGTTGTTTCAATTATTTCTTCATTGCTAAATACATCAATTCTCAATTTATTTTTATCACCAGATAAATCATTCTGATTTAATTCTATAAATAAGGTGCCTTCTGCGATCCCTTGTGCATTAACTTTAAACGTTTCTGTAGTTGATACCATTTTTATATCTCCATCGATACCTCTTAGTTTAAAGCTTATATTATCAATGGTATCGGTAGTTTTATTTACTAATTTATAAGTAAAAACATTACTTATAATACCGTTGTCTTTATGTTCGTATAATTGACCAGGTAGTCTTAGTATAACAGCTTCAACATCATTTCTTAGGGCTAGCATTCCTGCTAAGACACCAAATAATATAATGAGGACGGCTATGTAACCTTTCATTCTATTTGTTAATTTAAAAGATGTTTTCTTCTCTATATTTTCTTCACTTGTATAACGAATTAGCCCTTTAGGAAGATTTATACTTGCCATGATATGGTCGCATTCGTCTATACATGCCGTACAATTAACGCATTCTAGTTGTGTACCATTTCTTATGTCTATGCCAGTGGGACAAACATTGACACATTGCGAACAATCAATGCAATCTCCATGACCTAAAGCTTTTCTATCTTCATTTTTTCTAAAGGTTTTTCTTCCATTTTCTGCTTCGCCACGCTTATGATCATAAGCCACTACAATAGATTTTGTGTCTAAGAGAACTCCTTGTAAGCGTCCATATGGGCAAGCAATAATGCAAACTTGTTCTCTAAACCATGCGAATATGAAATAGAATACTCCAGTAAATATGATTAATGGAATTAAAGTGTTTACATGCTCAAAAGGCCCATCAATCATATATTTTAATAATTTGTTACTACCAATTAAATAGGCTAAAAATACATTAGCAATTAAAAAAGAAACAACTAAAAATATAAACCATTTTAAAAGACGTTTTCTTATTTTTTCGGAATTCCATTTTTGACGTTTTAGACGCTTTTGCTTATTGCGGTCTCCATCTATCCAATACTCAATGCGTCTAAATACCATTTCCATAAAAATAGTCTGAGGGCATATCCAACCACAAAATATACGACCAAATCCAACCGTAAATAAGGTTATAAAAACAACACCAATTATCATGGAAATGACAAACAAATGAAAATCTTGCGGCCAAAAAGGATATCCAAAAATATTAAAACGGCGTTCTAGTATATTGAATAGTAAAAACTGGTTGCCGTTAATTTTTACAAAAGGAGCCGCAAATAAGAATGCCAATAGAATATAGCTTACAATTTTTCTTTTTTCATAGTAATAACCAGAAGGCTTTTTAGGAAATATCCAGTTCCGCTTACCATCTTCATTGATAGTTCCGATTGAATCTCTAAAGACTTCATTTTTTGGTGTTTCCATTTTGGATAACTTTAGCGCTTAATTTTTTGATTCAATTGTTTCCATATCTGCACCTTCAATAGAATAGTTCTCTTTTTCGATTTCTATCTGAGATTCATTATTTTTAGAAGAGGCATCAGCCCAAATTTCGCCTTCAGCAGCTTTTGGTTCTGCTGGTATTGTACCTTGAAATTGTAAAACATAGCTCGCAACTTGAGCCATTTCTAGTGGTTTTAACTCTGTTTTCCATGACACCATTCCCTTACCGTCTCGTCCACCTTCAGAAATAGTTTTAAATACATTTTTAATTCCGCCACCCAGAATCCAATGTTTGTCTGTTAAATTTGGTCCAATTCCACCTCCACCATCTTTTTTATGGCAAGCAACACAGTTGGTCTCAAAAATTTTCTTACCAGCATTTAAATCTCCAGTCTCGGTTAAAATTTCAACCGTATTAATATCCACTAGATTCTTAGCTGTTCTTTTATATTCTTCAATAGCTTTATTTGCTTCTGCATACTCAATTTCATATTCAACAAATTGATCATCAGCATTAAAAACGTGGTATCTAATCATGTATATTACTCCAAAAATGATAGAAAGATAAAAACTGTAAACCCACCATGGCGGTAAATTATTATCGAGCTCTTTTATGCCATCATAATTATGATCTAATATGATTTCACCTTCCTCTTCAATAGGTTTAGTACCAATAAGGCTTTTATAAACTTTTTTGAGCCATACCCATAATTTTGAAGGAGCATTTCTTTGGGTATCATATCTAGCTTTACCTTCCTTATCAAGACTTTGATATAAAATATTATCTAAGGCGCTTACAGTTCCTTCTATAGCTATGATTACAATAAGAACTAATAGTAAGAAGATTAGTATTAAAGGTTGCTCTATAAATGCTGGTTGGTTACCAGATTCTATGATATATTCTACCAAAGCAACGATACCTAAAAACAGTACGGGTATTCTAATGTATGATGGTATTAAATTTCTCATAATGTACTATCGTTTTTTGTGTCTAATGGTATGTTGCTAACTATTGTTATGTATTCTTTTTTTGCAGTAAATACCCAATAGAATAAGACTACAAAGAATATAAAGAATATGAGAAGGGATATCATTGGGTATATTTCTATACCTGTGATGCTTTCCATATGATTTTTTACGAATTTCAGCATAGTTTCTTAGTTTTGAGAAGTTTCGTTTATTATATCTTTTACTTTAATATCAGTTCCTAAGCGCTGTAAATAGGCTATCATAGCTACGATTTCTCTATTACGCATCTCTATAAATTTATCTCCAGCAGCTATTTTATCGGCTTCGTATGTTTTTACAAAATCAGGATCACTATATAAGTTTTTTTCAATCTTAATGCCTTGCTCAAGCATAGAAGCTTTAGCGTTAGAAATATCATCTTTTGTATAAGGTACACCTAAGCTTACCATGGCTTTCATTTTCTTTTCTGTCATAGATTTATCGAGCTCATTTCTAATTAGCCATTGGTACGCAGGCATAATAGAACCACTCGACGTACTTTGCGGATCATACATATGGTTGAGGTGCCAGTTATCTGAATACTTACCGCCAATGCGATGTAAATCTGGTCCTGTACGTTTACTTCCCCATAAAAATGGATGGTCATAAACAAATTCGCCTGCCTTAGAATATTCACCATAGCGCTCTACTTCCGATCTAAATGGTCGTATCATTTGTGAGTGACAACCTACACAACCTTCTCTTATATAAAGATCTCTACCTTCTAACTCAAGTGGCGAATAAGGCTTAACACTACTTATAGTGGGAATATTAGATTTAACTACGATTGTTGGTATAATCTGAACAATACCACCAATTAAGATGGCTACAGTAGCATATATAGTTAACATTACAGGCTTACGCTCTAGCCAAGTATGCCAACCTTCACCTGCGACACGTTTCTTAGAAACACGCTGCAGAGCAGGTGCTTCCGCTAGCTCATCTGCTACTTTATTCTCAGATTTTACAACGGTCATAATCACATTGTAAACCAGTATTAGCATACCAGTAATATAGAGGGTACCACCAATAGCACGCATCCAATACATTGGCATAATTTCAGTAACAGTTTCTAAAAAATTACCGTAAACTAAGGTGCCGTCTGGATTAAATTGTTTCCACATACTGGCTTGTGTAAATCCAGCTACATACATTGGTAAGGCATATAAAATGATACCTAAAGTACCGACCCAAAAATGTACATTGGCTAAGCCAATAGAATATAATTTTGTTTTGAATAATCGTGGAATCAGCCAATAAATCATACCAAAGGCTAGGAAACCGTTCCAAGCAAGTGCGCCAACATGCACGTGAGCAATGATCCAATCCGTAAAGTGTGCAATAGCATTTACATTTTTGAGTGAAAGCATTGGACCTTCAAAAGTTGCCATACCATACCCAGTAATTGCTACTACCATAAACTTTAGAACAGGATCTGTACGAACTTTGTCCCAAGCTCCGCGTAAAGTTAAGAGACCGTTTATCATTCCTCCCCAAGATGGAGCGAGTAGCATAATAGAAAATGCAACACCTAAATGTTGAGCCCATTCTGGTAGAGCAGTATATAATAAATGATGCGGTCCTGCCCAGATATAGATAAATATTAATGACCAAAAATGAACTATTGATAAACGATACGAGTAAACAGGTCTGTTTGCCGCTTTTGGAACGAAATAATACATCAATCCTAGGAAAGGGGTTGTTAAAAAGAATGCAACCGCATTATGACCGTACCACCATTGTACTAAAGCATCTTGCACACCAGCGTAAACAGAATAGCTTTTTAATCCACTAACAGGTAATTCTAAACTATTAAAAATATGAAGTACAGCAACGGTGATGAAAGTGGCCAGATAAAACCAAATAGCAACATATAAATGGCGCTGTCGACGTTTTAATATAGTAGCTATCATATTTACACCAAAGGCAACCCAAACTAAAGCAATAGCAATATCAAAAGGCCATTCTAGTTCAGCATATTCTTTAGAAGTTGTATAGCCTAATGGTAAAGTAATTGCGGCGCCAACTATAATTAATTGCCAAGCCCAGAAATTAAAATTACTCAGCATATCGCTGAACATTCTAGCTTTTAGTAAACGCTGTAACGAGTAATAAACACCAGCAAAAATAGCGTTACCAACAAAAGCAAATATTACAGCATTAGTATGTAAGGGTCTTAAACGACCAAAACTTAGCCAAGAGATTCCGTCCGTAAGATTTGGGAATAAAAACATAAAGGCGAGAAGCAAGCCTACAAGCATCCCAACTACTCCCCATAGTATGGTTGCGTAAAGGAATTTTTTGACGATGTTGTTATCGTAGTAGAATTGTTGCATTTCCATATTGAAAAAATTAGTCAGTTTTTGAGTTTGTTGATTTTTTGGTTTTCACTAGTTCATCTTCAAAAAGCATACGAACAGAAGGTGTATAATTGTCATCATATTGACCGGACTTAACAGCTACAATAAAAATGAAGAAGAAGGCGACTCCCACAACAACACTTACGCTCAATAAAATGTATATAACACTCATACCTATTAGAAGTTATAATTCAAAATTACTACTGAACTTGTTCTCAAAACATGACATTTATCATGTTGCATAATTTATTTAAGTTTTAGAGCTAAGATGTTGGTGCAAATTGTTGTAAACACCACTATGCTAATTGAACTCAAAGGCATTAAAATAGCAGCTATCACAGGTGAAAGTTGACCTGTGACAGCAAAATAGAGTCCTATAACATTGTATATAAATGAAAGCAAGAAGCTCCATTTAATAATTTTTATAGCTGATTTAGAAGCTATTATGTACTGATATAATTGCTTAAATTTTGAAGCGTCTAAAATGGCATCACAAGCAGGTGAAAAGACGTTTACATCTTCCGATATAGCAATACCAAAATTACTTTGTGCTAATGCACCAGCATCGTTTAGTCCATCTCCAATCATAAGTACTTTAGCACCTTCGGATTGATGGTGTTTAATAAACTCAAGTTTATCTTCTGGTTTCTGGTTGAAAATTAATTTAGTTTTAACAGGAAGTAGTTTCTTTAAATTTTCAAGTTCACCTTCATTATCACCAGAGAGAATGACTAAATCGAAATGTTTTCTAAGCTGATTAAATAATTTTGACACCCCTTTTCTATAACTGTTATAAAACGTGAATTTGCCTTTGTATACATCATTACTACTCACATGAACGGATGTATTAAGTGCTAAATTTCGTTCAAGATTTCCAACAAAAGTTGCAGATCCAATTTTAAGATTTATGTCTTCATGTTTTGCTTCAATGCCTTTACCTACAAATTCTTCAAAAGTATCGAGAGCGATTATGTTGTGCTCATCTAGAATATTATACAAGGATCTGCTAAGTGGATGATTAGAACCACGCAATGAGTTTTTTAGTACTAAATTTTCTGAATCTGATAATAAATTGCCATCATATTCAGCGCTACTACTTTTATTAGATGTAATAGTTCCGGTTTTATCAAAAATCACAGTATTGATTTGTGCTAATTGCTCAAGAACACTGGCGTTTTTAACATAGAACTTTAGTTTACCGAAAATGCGTAATAAATTGCCGAAGGTAAAAGGTGCAGATAAAGCTATTGCACATGGACAAGCAATAATGAGCACTGCTGTAAATACGTTTATCGCTTTACTTGCATCTTTAAATAACCAAAAGGTTGTTGCTATTATTGCAATACTTAATATGGCAATTGTAAAGTGTTTACTTATAGTGTTTGTGATATTAGTAAAACTATCTTCTTTATTTTTATTAAAAACATCGTTGCTCCATAGTTGAGTAAGGTAACTTTGTTCAACAGATTTTAAGGCTTCAACCTCAATGACGCCAGATGTCTGCTTGCCTCCAGCAAAGAGTTTATCTCCAGATTGTTTTGAAACGGTTTGAGATTCGCCAGTAACAAAACTATAATCGATTTGTGCATTCCCATTTATTAAAATACCGTCCACAGGAATTAATTCTTCATTCCGAATTAGAATTCGAGAACCTTTTTCTATATCAAAAACTTGGATGGTTTCTTCTTGATATTCTTTATTAATTTTAGTTATAGCAATTGGGAAGTAGGATTTATAATCGCGTTCAAAAGAGAGATATTCATAAGTTTTTTGTTGAAAAAACTTGCCCACTAAAAGAAAGAAGACTAAACCAGCCAAACTATCAAAAAAGCCTGAGCCTAAGTCAAAAATGATTTCAATGGTGCTCCTTAAAAAAAGCACAGAAATACCTAAGGCAATTGGCACGTCAATATTTAAAAGTTTTGATTTTAAGCCTTTAAATGCCGAAATGAAATAGTCTTTAGCAGAGTAGAGGACTACGGGAAGTGAAAGTGAAAACATCAACCAACGAAATAGAGGTTTATATTGCTCCAACCAAAATTCATTGACTTCAAAATATTCAGGAAAGGACAAAAACATTATGTTTCCGAAGCCAAACCCTGCAACTCCTAGCTTATAAATTAGTGTACGATTAATATGCTGCTTACCAGAGTTAAAATCCTCTAAACTTATGTACGGTTCATATCCGATAGAGTTTAATAATAGAACAACAGATTTTAAATCTGAAGTTGATGTGCTATAAGTAACTCTAACGGTTTTCTTACCGAAATTAACTTGAGAATCAGAGATGTTTGGATTTAGTTTATTGAGATTTTCGAGAATCCAAATACAAGAGCTACAATGAATATGAGGAATATATAAAGTAGCTATTTCAATTGATTCACTTCTAAACTCAGTAAGTTTTTCAATAATACTTTCATTACTTAAAAAATCGTATTTCCTCTCAACTTCTTTTGGAATAGCACCTGGGGAATTCTGTAAATCATAATAACAGCTTAAATCATTCTCATTAAATATCTCGAAAACAGTTTTGCACCCATTGCAACAAAATGTTTTGTCCAAAAAGGATATGACATTATTATCGCATTTATCACCACAATGAAAACATATGTCTTTTGTCATTTTATTTGCTCATTTATACCTGTAACAAAGGTCACACAAGCTTAGGTTTTAAAATATGATATTTGTCATGTTATTAGTATCTTTGAGATACTAGCCAAAACCAAACGCTATGAGCAAATGTGAATCTTGTATAGTTAAGGAATTTAACTCACTAAAATCTTTAACAAGAGATGAGTTAATGAGAGTATCTGCTTGTAAAACAGGAAAACACTACAAAAAAGGGCAAGTGATTTTTGAAGAAGGAGAAACTCTAAATGGAGTATACTGTGTAAGAGATGGGGTCTGTAAACTTATTAAGTTGAGTGAAAACGGAAAAGATCAGGTTGTAAAGTTAGTAGTTAAAGGAGGTCTATTAGGTAAGCGCTCTTTAGTTTCTGAACAAAAAACTAATCTTAGTGCAGTGGCTCTTAACGATATGGAAATGTGTTTTATACCAAAGCGAGAGATTATGAATGATCTGTCTAAAAATCCAAAGTTTACTTTGGATGTTTTGAGAGAAATGGCGGAAGATCTAAAGGGTTCTGATGATGCTTTAGTAGATATGGCACAGAAATCTGTAAAGCAGAGAATGGCAGAAACTTTATTATACGTCAACGATAACTTCGGAACTGATAAAGAAGGCTATCTGAGTATTGTATTGTCTAGAGAAGATTATGCCAGTATTGTTGGCACGGCAACTGAATCGGCTATTAGGATATTATCTACCTTTAAGAAAGAAGGTTTTATCTCTACTTCTGGGAAGCGGATTAAAATAGTAGATACTATTAAGCTAAAACGAATAGAATAAAAAAACGCTCTAGAATTCTAGAGCGTTTTTTTATTTAAACTTTTAATCAATTCCAAATATCTTTACGTCTTTAAATGGGTCTATTTTTATTTCTTTCATGCTACTTTCATAAGTTGGCCAATCTTTGTTAAAGAAATTATTTGTTTCCATTAACAACTTATTTACCGCATCTTTTGCTTGTTTCATCAAAGTAGTTTCAGTTGAAGTTAAACCGTTTTGACTGCCATAAATGTATCCAGTCGCAGTTCTTAACCTTTGTAATGCTGTTACTTCTGGATTTCTAGTTATACCTTGACGTTTATCAATTTTCCCGAAGTACTGGTCCATTAAACCATCAATCGATTTTACAATAGCTTTAGAGGCTTCTATTTCTTTTTTATATTTTTCTTTATCCAACTTCGCTAATTCTTTTTGATAATTTGAAGCTATTGTTTTACTTTCTATTAGTTGCTTAGACGCATCTGCCAGTGTTTTTTGGATTTTTTCTAATTGCTTTGCTGCAGTATAAACTTCATTTATATTTTTTTGAGATACCTCTAATCGCGGATCTGATTCAACTTTGATAGTGGTCTCAGACATTTGATCTCCATAATGTAAAACAGCTTTATATGTTCCTGGCTTTACCGAGACTCCACCTGGTTCTCTGGTTTGTTTTCTAATACGACGTGATGGTCTGCTTACACCAGCCTCACTCATATACCAAGTCCATTTGTGGATACCGTTTTCCTTAGGTGCCTTAGTCTTTAAAGTTCTAATTAAGCGTGAACCATCATATAACTTAAGTGTTAAAGAATCCCATTTTACTTTTGTTTCATCTTTTTCTGAATCCATCTTTGATTCATCATCGCTGTCTTTATCTTCAGTTTTTGGTTGTTCTTTCTTATTAAATAAGTAATTAAAACGAGCACCACCGCCACGATTTTCACCATGATACATAGCATCTGCTCCAAAACGACTACCTGTTGGTTGTTGGTAAGCAGCCTGATATGCCGTTGGTGGCTCAAATAATTCAATATTTGAAGTCATAACAGACTTGTTTTTAGCCATTGCTCTTAAAGGTCTAATATCATCTAAAACCCACGCAGCTCTTCCAAATGTTCCGATTACTAAATCGTGTTCTCTTGGGTGAATAACTAAGTCCTTTACTGATGTGGTTGGGAATCCTTCTGTCCATTTAGTCCATTTGTCACCAGCATTTACAGAAATATATAAACCATCATCTGTTCCTAAGAATAGTAGATTTGGTTCTACTAAGTCTTCAACGATGGCTAATGTATAACTTTGCACATCGTTTTCATCTACAATACGTTCCCAAGTCTTACCATAGTTTTTTGTTCTATAGGCATAAGGAGTATAATTAAAACGTCTATAATCATTGGCGATTAAAAGCGCTTCTCCTTTATTTTTGTTAGACGCTTTAATTTGAGCTATCCAACTGCCATCAGGTAATCCTTTTAAGTTTCTAGAAACATCTGTCCAATTATTTCCTCCGTCGGTTGTGTAGTGTACACGACCATCATCAGTACCAGCCCAAAGCATATCTTTTTCTAACACAGAAGGCTCAATGACTAAAATGGTGGTATGATTCTCTGCACCAGTAGCATCCATGCTTAGTCCACCACTTTCAGATTGTTTTTGTTTCTCTGGATCGTTGGTAGATAAATCAGGAGATATCACTGTCCAAGTTTCCCCTTTGTCAGTAGACTTATGTACAAATTGACTTCCAAAGTAAAGGGTGCTATTATCAAAAGGATCAATATTAATAGCAGAATTCCAGTTAAAACGTAATCTTACATCTGGATCGGGATGTGTTGGACGCACACCATAGTTATTTCCTGTTTGCCAATCGTATCTGCTTACATAACCTTGTTGACTCATAGACCAACCATAACGCGAATCGTCTCTATCTGGCACAACATCAAAGCCATCACCAAAACTAATCTCTTGCCAATAGCTATTTCTAATGCCTTGAGCACGCCATACATAAGCAGGACCTCTCCAAGATCCATTATCTTGCATACCGCCATATACATTATATGGGTATTCGTTATCTACACTGATATGATAGAATTGAGCAACAGGTAAGTTACCAATAAAACGCCAAGACTTACCACCATCTTTTGTAATATTCATTCCACCATCATTACCATCAATCATAAAGTTGCCATTTTCTGGATGAATCCACCAGGCATGATGATCGGGATGAACTCCATTATTTGCGCCATAAGCAGGCATCAATTGTGAAAAGTTTTTACCACCATCTTCAGAAACATTTACATAAGTAAAGACTGAATAGACACGATTTTCATTTTGTGGATCTACATAGATTTCAGAATAGTAAAACGGTCTATTTCCAATATCACTTTTGTCATTAATCATTTTCCATTTAAAGCCGCCATCTTCACTTTTATAGAGTGCATTCTTTTTGGCTTCAACTAAAGCATAAATAACATTTGGCTTGTTAGGTGCAATTGCGACTCCAATACGCCCTAGATTTCCTTTTGGGAAACCGTCATCTTCTGTGACTTTTTTCCAAGTTTTTCCACCATCGTGAGTGATATGAAGACCAGAACCTTCGCCACCAGAATTGAAGAACCAAGGATCACGTTTATGTTCCCACATTGCAGCAATTAATTTGTTAGGATTTGTTGGATCCATTACTAAATCAGCAACACCAGTTTTATTATTAGCGAATAGAATTTTATTCCATGTTTTACCACCATCAGTAGTTTTAAAAACACCACGTTCTGGGTGTTCTCCCCAAGGCGAACCAATAGCACCAACATAAACCACATCTGGGTTTGTTGGATCCACTATGATACGATGAATGTGTCTTGTTTTTTCAAGACCCATAGCCATCCATGTTTTTCCACCATCGAGAGATTTGTAAACTCCGAAGCCTCCGTTTAATGAGTTACGAGGATTCCCTTCTCCTGTACCAACCCAAATAACACTTGGATTAGATTGCTGAATTTCAACAGCACCAATAGAAGCTGTTAATTCTTTTTCAAAAATAGGTTCCCATCTTATACCACCAGAAGTAGACTTCCATAAACCACCAGAGGCAGTACCTACATACATAATATCAGGGTTACTATTGACAACATCTATAGCTGTAACTCGACCAGACATGCCACCCGGACCAATATTACGAGGTGTCATATTTTTGACCATGTCCATTGAGAATTCTTGTGCGGAAATTAGTGTTACGCAGAATAGCATAACAATTGAGAAAAATCGTTTCATTTTATTAAGGTTGGTTAACTAATGCTTAAAATTAACGAAAAGAAATGATTGATTTCTTAATGAGTTGTTAAGTTATTTGTAACGCTCTTTTTTGAATCGAAAAAGCATTATTTTTACATAGCTATGAATATGAAAGAAAAACCAAATAAATCGGGTTTCGTATTTAAAACTTACGAAGCTCCGAACCAATCTCCTTTCGAAAAACTCTTTGAGATTTTTAAAGAACTTATAACCTATACCTCCGGTGATTTTGATGAAGCTATTGATTGGCTTAGACAACTCGATACAGAATATAAGTTGACTACACCAGAGTACACTATTGATGATTTTATAGAAGATCTTAAAAACAAAGGTTACATAAGAGAAGAAATTGATCCTAATGGCAGTGGTGAAGGTGGTCTTACCATTACAGCAAAAACTGAGCGCGCCATTAGACAACAAGCTTTAGATCATATTTTTGGTAAAATTAAGCGCAGTGGTTCAGGAAATCATAAAAGTAAAGGTATCGGTCTTGGTGATGAGCATACAGGTGATTTTAGAGCGTATCAATTTGGTGATAGCTTAGATAAAGTCTCAATGACAGAAAGTATTAGAAATGCTCAAATAAATAATGGTATTGGTGATTTTAGTTTAACCGAAGATGACTTGGTAGTTGAAGAAACGCTCCATAAAAGCCAAATGAGTACTGTACTAATGATAGATATAAGTCACAGTATGATTTTATATGGTGAAGACCGCATTACTCCTGCAAAAAAAGTAGCAATGGCTTTGGCAGAATTGATTACTACGCGTTACCCAAAGGATACTTTAGAAATTTTAGTCTTTGGAAATGATGCGTGGCCTATTAAAATAAAAGAATTGCCATATTTAAAAGTTGGACCATACCATACTAATACGGTTGCAGGATTGCAGCTAGCCATGGATATGTTGCGAAGAAAGCGAAATACCAACAAACAAATTTTTATGATCACAGATGGTAAGCCAAGTTGTTTGCGTATGCCAGATGGCCAATATTATAAGAACAGTAATGGTTTAGATCCATTTATTACCAATAAGTGTTATGCAATGGCACAGCAAGCAAGACGTTTGCATATTCCTATTACTACATTTATGATTGCAGAAGATCCATATTTGATGCAATTTATTAGAGAATTCACTCAAGCCAATAGAGGTAAAGCATTTTACACAGGATTAAAAGGACTTGGAGAAATGATTTTTGAAGATTACGAAAACAACAGAAAAAAAAGAATTAAAGGATAAAGATGAATATTGAAAATATAAAAACCTTAGGTGAGTTAAAGAAAGCAGGTTATCAACCCAAATCTATAAAAGATGAATTGAGAGATAATCTTATTGAAAATATTAAGAATAAAGTTATAACCTTTGAAGGTATCCATGGTTATGAAAATACTGTGATACCTGAGTTAGAACGTGCGATTTTATCGCGGCACAATATCAATTTATTAGGATTACGTGGACAAGCCAAAACACGTTTGGCACGTATGATGGTTAATTTATTGGATGAATATATTCCTGTAGTTGAAGGTTCGGAAATTAATGATGATCCACTACAACCTATTTCTAGATTTGCTATTGAGCTGATAAAAGAACAAGGAGACAATACACCTATTGCCTGGTTGCACAGAGATGACCGTTTCGCTGAAAAGCTAGCGACACCAGATGTAACTGTTGCAGATATCATAGGTGATGTAGATCCTATTAAAGCTGCAAATCTAAAATTGAGTTATGCAGATGATCGCGTGATACATTATGGAATGATTCCACGTGCAAACCGATGCATTTTTGTTATTAATGAGTTACCTGATTTACAAGCACGAATTCAAGTCGCGTTATTTAATATATTACAAGAAGGAGATATTCAAATTAGAGGATTTAAACTAAGACTGCCTTTAGATATGCAATTCTTGTTTACAGCAAATCCGGAGGATTATACCAATAGAGGTAGTATTGTTACTCCATTAAAAGATAGAATTGGTTCACAGATTTTAACGCATTATCCTGAGACTGTAGAAATTGCAAGAACGATTACAAGTCAAGAAGCCAAGTTAGTTGAAAGTCAAGCTGAATCAGTTTATGTCCCGGACTTAGCCAAAGATTTGCTCGAGCAAATCAGTTTTGAAGCACGTGAAAGTGAATATGTTGATGTGAAAAGTGGAATTAGCGCAAGAATGAGTATTACGGCTTTTGAGAACTTGTTGAGCACAGCAGAACGACGTGCATTATTAACTGGAGATGAACATACATCAGTACGATTATCAGATTTTATTGGCATCATACCAGCAATAACAGGAAAAGTAGAATTGGTTTACGAAGGAGAACAAGAAGGAGCAGATTTTGTTGCTAATGAATTATTAAATAGTGCGATTAAAACTTTATTCCCAGATTATTTTCCTAAGGTTGAAAAACTAGAGAAGCAAGGAGACGAAACACCTTATGATGATTTAATTTCCTGGTTCTTTAATGGGGATGGTTTTGAGTTATTAGATGATTTTGATGATACTAAATACAAAGCTAAATTAGATGAGGTAAAACCTTTAGATGCATTGATTGCGGATTATCAGCCAGAAATAGACCCAAGAGATGTATATTTTGAAAAAGAATTTATTCTTTGGGGACTAACCCAGTTTAAGAAATTAAGTAAGTATCGCTATTCGGAAGGACTTAAGTTTCAAGATCCTTATGGAAGTTATATCAGTGGATTGTAAAATTTGTCTAACTAATTGAGCTTGTTCTTCTTTATTTGTCTGGGTTTTAACCATAACCAAAATCCGCTAAATGATAGGAATAAAAGACCTAAGGAAATTAAGCTAGAATAAAACAATTTTGTTGCTTTACCATTTGAGTCAAATAAATAATCAACAATAGAACCGTCATGTATCATTTCAATGATATCTGCGGTTCTTGTTTTTTGAGATACTACTTTTCCTGTGTAACAATCAATTTGTAATTCGGTAAAATGTTTTTCAAATCTTACTTTAGCTATACCTTTTCGTGGTCTATAATCAATTCTATTTATATCAGTTGAAAGCTTTAAGCTGTCAATGTAGCTTACTGCATATTTCTCAATTTGAGATAGTGAAAGCAGTTTTCTGCCTTCAGCCCTAATTGAAGTGGTATATGGCTTTAATTGCAATTGGTCTTTCCATGCTAGTAGTAGCCCAGTGACACTCATTATAATAACAAACAGCAATAGTGGTATAGCTATAAAGCGATGAGCCTTGCGGTACCATCGTGTAGATTTTGCTAATGATAGATTCTCTTTATTCATTCTATTAATTAGTTCACGAATCTAAAAAAAAATATTATAACTTCTGGTGTTAAAGAGTTAGGACTATACAATGAGAAATAGTGATTTAGTATAGGCTATTTGTATAATACGAAAAAACTAATATTCTAATCACCAAGTATCACGACTTTTAATATTAGCATCGCAGAGCTTTATAATCTCTGCAATTCTTTTTTGGCGAGTTACAGCTCTTTTTGCGTTATGTAGCCATGATAAGTAACTTTTTCGATAACCTTTAGAGAAATTTTGATAGTTCTCAAAAGCATGTTTATTTTTGTCAAATGCATCTTTTAATTCTTTGGGAATAACACCATTTTCAACATCATCCATTTCGGTCCACTTACCACTACTTTTTGCAAGATTTATGAGTTTCCATCCAGATTCTTGAATTAAACCAGCTTTTTCAAGTTCTACGATGTATTTTTTATTTAGAGCACTCCAAGTACTTTTTCGATTTCTAGGTGAGAAGTATTGAATACGTTTCCCTCCACCTAAACTTTTTACTGTAGAATCTATCCAACCAAAACATAATGCTACTTTAACAGCTTCTTCCCAACGCATTGTGGGCAATTTAGTCTCTATTTTGTAGAATACCAGATATACGGCTTTGTATTTATCGTGATTGGTTAATAACCAATCATACCATTCGATATCTCGTTCAAAGTATAATTCTGGGTGTTCCATTAAATTAGTTAATCCCTAATATTTGTCATTCCTGCGAAGGCAGGAATCTATATTAAGTTTATCTGTGTTTTTTGAGTTCTTGCCTTCGTAGGAATGACAGAAAGTTGTTAATTTATCTCTTTCGAATAGATATAATAATCTCTATCGACTTTAAAATCCTTATTTTTAATAGGTTTTGTTTTCCATTCAGAATTTGGAAATAGCCATTCCGTTTTTCCATCAATTTCTACCTCAACTGGCATATCAAAGTCTTCGACAATATCAACATATCTATATGATAGTTTACGATTTTTAATTTTATATTCTAATGTAGGAATACGCACATCTCTCAAATATTGATTAAAAAAAGCGGTTAAATCTTTTTTAGTCATCTTACTAATGTAATCTTCAATTTGCTCCGTAGTAACTGTTTGATGATAAAATTCTGAATTTAAGCCTCTTAAAATTTCTCTCCATTTCTCATCATCATTAATTAATTGTCTTAAGGTATGCAACATATTTGATCCTTTATAATAGATATCACCACCGGTTTTATTTACACCATAAGGACCTATCATGGGTATCTTATTTTGTATTCTAAATCTAGTACCAATTACATAATCAGCGGAAGCTTCACTACCATAATAATAATCTAAAAATAGATTTTCGGAATACGCTGTGAAGCTTTCATGTATCCACATGTCTGCAACATCTTTATTTGTAATATTATTAGCAAACCACTCATGGCCAGCTTCGTGTACAATTATAAAATCCCATTTTAATCCCCAACCAGATCGAGATAAGTCTGTACCTAAATACCCTTTTTTATATTGATTACCATAGGTCACTGAACTTTGGTGTTCCATACCTAAATAAGGTACCTCTACCAATTTAAAACTATCTTCATAAAATGGATAAGGTCCGAACCAATGCTCAAATGCTTTCATCATTTTAGGAGCATCTTTAAAGTGTTCTTTTGCTTTAATTAAATTATCCTTAAGCACCCAATAATCCATATCTAAATTCCCTTTTTCACCAGTATAAACTTCAGAGAAATTGACATAATCGCCAATGTTTACGTTTACACCGTAGTTGTTAATAGGATTTGATACGAACCATTCATACAATTTATAACCTCCATATTCGTATTCATAAGTTTCTCTTAACCTTCCATTTGAAACAGCAATTAAATCTTTTGGAACATCTATAGCTATACGCATACTGTCAACTTCGTCGTACATATGATCTTTATTTGGCCACCATGCACTGGCTCCTAAACCTTGACAAGAGGTTGCAATAAAATGGTTGTCATTTGTGTCTTTTTTCCATGAAAAACCACCGTCCCAAGGTGCATTTTTGGCTTCAATTGGTTCTCCTGCATATTGAACATATATTTTATTATATGTTCCAGGTACTTGTTTCTTTTTGAGATATACAAAATAAGCAGGTCCAATTTTGTCATAGTTGAGTTGTACATCATCTTGAGAAAATGCGGTTACTTTTAAGGGATCTTGAAGATCTATTTGTATGACATTATGTGATTCTAAAACCTTGTAATGTATAATATTATAACCCGAAATGTATTTTTTGTCTGGTTGAACTTTAATATTTAAATTATAATAACTTAAATCCCACCAAGCGCGCTCGGGCGTTATACTGCCTCTTAAAGTATCTTGTTTTGTAAATTCATCTTTGTTTGAAGCTAATTGTGCATCTACTTTTGTAAATAATAAGAGTGTTACAATAAACACATAGCATTTATGAAATTTTAGTTTGTTGTATTTGTTTTGCATTCGCTTTTTTTAAGTATTTGATAAACATAGCAATTCCTGTAATTATATTAAGACCAAGGTAAATACTTCCAAATGTTAGCATTATTTTAAAATTAGAGGTTACACTTTCAAATTCTGATAATTCAGAAATTAATGCAAGGGCCATATAAAAATTAAGGGTTGTAAAAATTAATGAGATAATTAACCCAGGAATAATTTTTTGTTTCATTATCTGAAATCCAATAATAACAAGAAGAATTATGGCAATTGGATTGTGCCAGGAAGTGGCCATCCAATAATACACAAGCGAACCTAGTATTATTATTTCCGGAAGTAAATGTTTTAGAGTTTTATAATTCATCCCTAAATTTTATTGAATAACGGTTCTAATTATCTAATTATTTTATTAGGAAATACTACAGTACTCTCATGCCCATATTTACCAACGGCAGCAACTCCGAATAACGAGTTGTCAATGACTATGCCATCTAAAGTAAATTCAGTCACATCCCCAACAAAACGACTATTATCCCAAGTTGGCGACGTAGTGTCTCTCCAATAAATTTTATAACCTGCAGCACCATCTACTTTATTCCATTTTAGTTTTGCAGAAGGTTCTACAATACCTCCGATTCCTACATCACTTGGCGAAGGTGGAGCAGAGGCGAGGCTAGCCATAGTAATAGCGTTTACAGCAGTTAGTTTTTTGCAATATGGGAAATCTACGTGTTCAAATGTATCACCATAATTAATACCGTTTTCTGTTCTAATATCTTGGTGCTGTTGCGTGTAATTTTCATGAGCTTCCATAATACGTATACCAGCAAAACCAACATCGTTAAATGGTCTGTGATGACCTCCACGCCCAAAACGGTCTAATCTGTAAACCATCATCGGATTCATCTCCGGCATATAGGTTTCTGTTGTTTTATGAACGTAACGGGCTAATTGACGTGAAATTCCATCGACTTCACCACCATAAAAGCGACGTGCTCTGGCTTGTCTTTTCAATTTTTCTGCATCTTTTTCTCCAGTTGTGGTTGGTTCAGAAAAAATTCTGAAAGTACGGTTATCAATAACACCATCAACTCCAGAGATATTACCTATCATATCATTATTTAGCACACCAATAATTTCCCAATTGTTGTCTTGGGCGTATTTTGCCATCCCTTGGCCACCGAATAAACCTTGCTCTTCACCAGACAATCCTAAATAAACAATACTACTTTCAAATTTATATTTAGACAATACTCTTGCGGCTTCAATAGCACCAGCCATACCAGTTGCATTATCATTTGCACCAGGTGAATCTGAAGTAAAATCAGCAGGATCTGAAACTCTAGAATCTATATCTCCGCTCATTATAATAAAACGATTAGGGTATTTTGTACCACGTTGTATGGCAACAACATTAACCACCATTACGTCCTTTACAATACGTTGATTTCGTCCTTTTTCTACTAAATCTTTTTGAAAGAAGACTTCTAAACAGTCACTACAATTTTTTGAGATCGTTTCAAACTGTCCTTTTATCCAGCGTCTTGCAGCTCCAATTCCTCTGGTTTCTGAAACAGTATCACTTAAAGTGTGCCTTGTACCAAAATCGGCTAATTTTTTTACATCATTACGCAAACGTTCTTCTGAAACTGCGTCTATGATGTCATAGATTTTAGTGTCCGTTTGTGATGAAATAGATATTGAAAAGAGTATTGAAAATAAAAGAAGTGTATTTTTCATTTTTTAAAATTTTTATTAGTTGACAAGTAATAGGGTTCCAAATATACCAGCATCAATCCAACCTCGATTTTTATCATCTCCTTGTACTTCAACTGACCCTATAAAGTTTTCTCTTGTTTTACTATTATCATTATCGCAATAGGCTAGGGCAAAACCGACATTTCTATTGGCATTTAGTTTTAAAGGTATGTTTGTACCATCATCAGAGTAAGTATCGTCATAAAGCGAAATTTTAACTTCCCAAATAGAGATATTACCATTAGTAACTACTTTTGATGCGACATGTGAATTATAAAGTTTCCCTTCCTCTTTAGTAGACATATCAACAACATTGCCATCTAAAGCGATGTGATAGGCAAAAGCATTGTGATTATATTGATGTTCTCCACCGCTGTTATCTTCGTCTATAAAAACTTCTAAACAATCATCATCCCACCAGGTTGTTAGAGGATCTTCATAGATATCAATGAGTTTATCATCTTGTATTTCTGCTAATAAGTATAAGGCATCTTCTGTCCATGCTAATTTGTATTTACCCTTAAAATCGTCTTCGGTCGGTTGATTTCCTAACCATGTTTGATCTAAAGGTTGCCATTGTGTATTTTGCCAAATCGCTTCATTTGCAATACCATCTAGAGTAGGAGCAGTATCGGTATGCTTAACCTTAATAAGTTGTTTAATGGTTTTCTTCTGTGTTACAGCTTTTCTGTAAGTGAATTTTGCAGTTTCAACAGCTCCTTTATCATTCTCAATGTCTACATAAACATTCATTTGGTTTTTAGATACTTTTTCGAAATACATGCCCTCGAATACCACTTTATTTTCAGTGATTTCTTTTAGTGGAAAATCTACAGTTTCATCTTTGGTTTCCCAACCTTTTAGGTCCGCTCTAAAGTGTTTTAATTGAAGGACTAATGTGTTTTCTACTTCTCTGATAATTTCTATTTCGTAGAATGATACTCTATTATCACTCGTAAATTTAAAGGTTGCCATCATGGAACCGTTAGAAGGTTCGCTCCAAATTTCTTCAGCTTGTCCACCAAAGGCTTCACCATGCCATTTACCAGCTATCCAAGCGATATTTTCTAGTTTAGGTTCTAAAATATTATTTTGCGAAGTGATACTTAATGTAATAAGGCAAAGTAATAATGTAGTCAGTAATTTCATCTTAAAAAATTGAGATGAAAAGATACGGAATATTTAAATCTTATAGAATAGAATTACTACTGTTTTGTAGCTTCAATAATCTTATCTATAAGTTGATCTGTTTCTTCACAGCGTTCAATTACTTGTTGATTATACCAAAGATGATTATCTAAATAGTTTTCGAAGGCTATTTCTTGAAACAAAGGATAGTAATCTGGTTTTACTTTAGATTTTCCAGACCAAGAATAATTACTAGTTATATCTATTTGCTTAAAGGATATTTTGTCTAATAAGTAAGGTATAAACTGATTATTTGCCCAACTATCTAGTTTTGCCACGCGTATTGTTCTAATTTCAGATAGTGAATTCCATTTATAAAGTAAGTCAGTAATTTTTTCATTTTTTAAAAGGTTTAGCTTACCACTTTGCATTATATTTTTAATGGTATTATCTGCAAAAGCAAATTCACTAGTTGAAAAAGTAACATAAAATAGGCTATCTAGATTATGTTCATGTAGCTCTTCTTTTGAAGCTCCAATTAAACGCATTAGTGTTTCTTCAGAATTCCGCATGCTTTTAATGTCAATCAAATAATCATTTAAGACCTTTTTATTTTCATTAAAGTCGGCATTCAGTTTAACAATTACTTCCTTTTCTTCGCTTTGTTCTATACGGTTTTGGTTCCAGTTGTTTACTTGTAGTGCCAGCAGAATACCAATCATTACTAAAATAATTTCGCCAATGGCGTATTTGAAATAGCGCCCTGTTTTATTTTCGCTCATGAGTTTGTATCTTATTCTTCGGAAGAATTTAATCATAGTTATCCTATCTGACCATCGTCATTTATGTCTTCTCCAGAACGCTCCTCTAAAACTTTTAAAGTTTTAAGAAGTAGCGCTTTAGTTTTATTAAGTTCGTCTTCTAATTGTTTTACGCGTCCTTCTAAGGATTCCGCTTTGCCCTTTTGTTCCTCGATTTCGCTTTGTTGGATAAGATCCCAGAATAGTCCCATTTTTAGTTGGTTTTTTGGTTAGTAATATTTATAGTTTATTGATAAGTTAGTTTCATGTCGAAAGAAAATAGTAAAGACCAGCAATAAAAAATATAATCAAGCCAATAGCTAGTAAGCTAATAGCTCGCTTTACATTTTTAAATTTCCAATCTGATATTTTAGACATTATAAATATTTGCTCACCTAATTGCTGAAACAGTATATCTTCATCTTTACTCATTTTAAAAAACGTTGTCGAAAATTCTTTTATATCACCAAATTTTGTGATTATGTCTTTAAAGAAAAACATGTTTACGGAAAATCTATCTTCAATTTTTGGTATAAAGCATCGAATGCAAAAAAATATAGAAATAGTAGTACATATTACCCAAGCCCCAACAAGAAAAGTTAGTATAAGATCATTCTCTAGTCTAATTGATATACTTTCTATGCTTTGATAAATTAAGTTTAAAAGAATCCCATAAAAAGACAAAATTAAACCAGCTTTTAACTCGGACGATTTTATAAGGCTGGTAACATAATTTATTGTGCCCCAATAATGGTCTACTAGATCGTCTGTATGAGCATTTTTGGGGTTAGATTTTAAGTCTTGCATTAATAAAATAGTATTTGTTTTAATTTGAACAATATGAAAAAGTATTATTCATAGATATTGTTGCAGTCTATTTACAGACAAACTTTTGTAAAATATGCACTACTGCATAAAGGTTACTTTATTTATTAGGCCATTTACGACTTCGTATATAGCAACAGTATTAAAAATTCTACCATTAGCAGTAACTTGTTCTTCGTCAATTACTTTATTACCGATAACAATACGTTTTTTTACAGTTGCTTTAAGATCTGGTGTACGATTAAACCATGAGATATAGTCCTTACGCATTTGGTCTTTGCCTTCAGACAAGATTTCATTTGGGTAATTGAATAATTTTACGTCTTCAGAATAACTAGACATAAAGGCATCGACGTCTTTAGCATTGTAGGCATTTAGTTGTTTCTGAACAATAGTTTCAAATTCGGTTAAGGAAGTGGTAGTTGTATTAGTGCTTTTAGTATCATCTGTTTCATTATTAACGTTGGTTAAGTTTTGTGACATATCACCTGCTATTAATAGTTTAGTTCCTGACGTATTTGTTGAAAGTCGTGTTATATTAGTTATACCATTAATAGATAAGTCTGCTACTTTTTTCCAATTATTATCTTTTTTCAAAGTCAATTTATAAAGTGTATTTTCTTTACCAGATAAAATTGTTTTATTATCTAACCAGCAGATATCTTCAATGCCCTGAATCGTGTTAGCGAGCAGTCTAATTGCACCTGTTACTGGATTTAAGGATTTTATTTGCCATTCGTTAGTATTGCTTTTTGAAACAAAACTTACGAGATTAGTATTAGGAATTCTATGAAATGAACGCCCAACATTAGAATCATACTTTTTACTTTCGCCACTTTTAATGTTAGTAACATATAAGTTTAAATTTTCACCTTCAATAATTGCAGAAACTATGGTGTTTTCATCATACCAAGTATAATAGGCAACAACGAGGTCTTTGATTAGTTCTTCATACTCGCCATTACTCCACATGTAGCGGTATAAGCGCTGTTTACCATCCTTATCTAATCTCACGGCAGAAATTGCGTTTCGTTCTGGTACTTTTAAAGGTGTATATTCTCCACCGTCAGTATAATTAAGCCACGACTTTGTATTATAGCGCATATCGTATTTGGCTATATCGGTTTGTTCGTTACGAGTTGAGGCAAAAAGAATGTAACGATCATCAAAAAATGAGGGTTGGTTATCGTAACCATCATTATTAGAAATATTTTTGGAGTTGTTAAGAGTGATTTTGTTTTTTTCTTTACTTAAGTCAAATAAGTAAATTTCAGTGTTCGTCTGAGCCATTGTTAGACCAAAAGAGGTCAACATGGTCATTAAAAATAGGTATCTCATTGATTAATAGCGTTATGCCTATAAATATAATCATTATCTATGTTTTTGTTGTTAACCGTCTTAAAATATCCTCTTAAACCAACCAAAATATTAGAAACTTACACTTTATCGTTAAAAAATGTGTTTTATCGATTATTTTTTATATATTAGCAGTGTAAAAAGATTATATTTTTTTCTTAAAATTTTTAGTTAGTTAGTAAAAGGTCTCAAGAATATTCATTTTTGAGACTTTTTTAATTCAAAAAAAAGAGCCAATTCATTAATTTGAATTGGCTCTTTTATCTTCTAACCTAAACTTAATCTAAAAGCAGTACTTATTTTCTGCTTTTACTTTTTCTGCTATTTCAATACGTAAGTCTACAATATCAGGATAGTTTTGATATTTTGTAAAACGTTTAAGACCCATTAGCATCATACGTTGTTCGTCTCCTTCTGCAAAAGAAATAATACTTTCTTTCCCTTTTTCTTCAACGATGTCAACTGCATGATATAAATATAATTTTGCCATAGCGATTTGAGCAGACTGTGCATCTTCTCCAAAACGTTTTGCATTTTTCTCTGTTCTTAATATTGCAGATTCTGCCATATAAATCTCAATCAAAATATCGGCAGCAGCAATTAGTAGCTGTTGATGCTCTTCTAACTGAGGACCAAATTTTTGAACTGCACCACCAGCAACCATTAAGAATGTCTTTTTCAATTTTTTAATCATTTCCTTTTCTTCAGAAAATAACTCAGAATAGTCTGGTGTTTCAAAAGAAGGAATTCCCATTAATTCTTCTTGTACTTTTTGAGCAGGTCCTAATAAATCTACGTGACCTTTCATAGCTTTCTTTACCAACATACCAACAGATAACATTCTATTAATTTCATTGGTACCTTCATAAATTCTAGCAATACGAGCATCTCTCCAAGCTGCTTCCATAGGAGTTTCTTCTGAGAATCCCATTCCACCAAAAATTTGAATGCCTTCATCTGCACAGTTCTGTACATCTTCTGAAACAGCTACTTTTAAAATAGAACATTCAATGGCATATTCTTCAACACCTTTTAACTCTGCTTCTTGGTGTGTATTACCTCCATTAACTCTTAATTCGATTCTATCTTCAATATTTTTTGCAGCCCTATACGTTGCTGATTCACCAGCATAAGCACTAGCAGCCATTTCGGCTATTTTGGTTTTAATTGCACCAAAATCTGATATACGTGTTTTGAATTGTTTACGTTCGTTGGCGTAGTTAACAGCAGTAGTTAAAATTCGCCTTTGAGAATCTAAACAAGCTGCAGCTAATTTAATACGTCCAACATTAAGCGCGTTCATAGCAATTTTGAATCCTTCTCCGCGACCTGCTAGCATATTTTCAACAGGAACTTCAGTATCATTAAAGAATACTTGACGCGTAGAGGAAGCACGGATACCTAATTTATGCTCTTCTTCACCTAATACTATACCGTTTGGATTTTTACCATCATATTCTACAATAAAGCCAGTTATATTTTTATCATCTTCAATACGCGCAAAAACAATCATCAAACTACAAAAGCCTGCGTTCGATATCCACATCTTTTGCCCATTAATTTTATATGATTTTCCATCTGCTGAGAGGACTGCGGTAGTTTTACCTGAATTTGCATCAGATCCTGCACCAGGCTCAGTTAAGCAATACGCGCCAAACCATTCTCCCGTAGCTAGTTTTGGAACATATTTCTGTTTTTGTTCTTCAGTTCCATATAATGTAATTGGCATAGTACCAATACCTGTATGCGCACCGAAAGCAGTACTAAAAGAACCAGTGCCAGAAGAAATATAATCGCATGTTAGGCATGTAGAAACAAATCCCATACCTAAACCATCATAAGCTTCTGGAACAGCAACTCCTAAAAATCCCATTTCACCTGCTTTAACCATTACTTCTTCAGTTAAAGCATAATCTTTAGCTTCAAATCTTGCTTTATGAGCAATGATTTCGCGTTCATTGAACTCCATTACGGACTCTTTCATCATTTGTTGCTCTTCTGAAAAATCTTCAGGCGTAAAAATGTCTTCGCAAGATGTTTCCTTTACTAGGAATTGTCCACCTCTTAATAATTCTTTTTCTTTAGTTTCCATAACTATATAATCTAAAATGTTCTTTTTTCTAATTTAAAAATTCAAATACACCACAAGCCCCTTGACCTGTTCCAACACACATTGTTACTGCACCATATTTGCCTTGCATATTTTGTTTACGCATCTCATCAAATAACTGCACAGATAGTTTAGCTCCAGTGCAACCTAATGGATGACCTAACGCAATTGCACCTCCATTAACATTAATAATATCAGGATTTAGGTCTAATTCTCTAATAACAGCTAAAGATTGAGAAGCAAATGCTTCATTTAATTCAATTAACGATAAATCATCTTGTTTTAAGCCTGCTTGTTTTAATGCTTTTGGAATGGCCTTTACTGGACCAATACCCATAATGCGTGGTTCTACACCTGCAGCTGCATAATTGACCATACGTGCAACCGGTTCTAGATTTAATTCTTTAACCATATCTTCGCTCATTACCATTACAAAAGCTGCACCATCACTCATTTGAGACGAATTACCAGCTGTAACACTCCCTCCAGCTGCAAATACAGCTCTAAGTTTTGCTAAAGCGGCTTTATTAGTTCCAGCACGAGGACCTTCATCTTTAGTTACAGTATAAGATTTTGTTGCTTTTTTTCCATTTGTATCGATATAAGTTTGTTCTACATCAATCGGAACGATTTGGTCTTGGAAACGATCTTCAGCTAAAGCTCTCAATGCTTTCATATGTGAGTTATACGCAAACTCGTCTTGATCCTCTCGAGATACATTAAATTGATTGGCAACTGCTTCTGCTGTATTACCCATTCCCCAATAATAATCTTCATGACCTGCTTTTACAATAGCATCGTAATTTAACTCTGGCTTAAAACCAGTCATTGGTACGCTACTCATACTTTCTGCACCACCTGCAATGATACAATCGGCCATACCAGCTTGTATCTTTGCTGTTGCCATACCAATAGTTTCTACTCCTGATGAGCAAAAACGATTTACAGTTACACCAGGAACATCAATGACCTCTAATCCCATTAAAGAGATTAAACGCGCCATATTTAGTCCTTGTGAACCTTCTGGCATGGCATTACCAACGATGACATCATCGATTCGTTTAGGATCTAAATTTGGCAATTCTTTCATCATATGTTTGATGGTCTCTGCTGCCAATTCATCTGTTCTTTTAAAACGGAATACACCTTTTGGCGCTTTACCAACTGCCGTTCTATATGCTTTTACTATATATGCTGTTTTCATTTTTTTAGTTTCTTAAAGGTTTACCTTTGGTTAACATATGCTGAATACGTTCTAAAGTTTTACGCTCTGTACATAAACTTAGGAAAGCTTCACGCTCTAAATCCAACAAGTATTGTTCGCTTACAAGTGTTGGTTCAGACAAATCACCACCAGCCATAACATATGCTAGTTTATTTGCAATCTTCATATCATGTTCACTAATATATTTAGAGTCTTTCATAGAATCTGTTCCTACTAAAAACATACCTAAAGCTTGTTTTCCCAATACTTTTACATCTGTACGCTTCACAGGTTGTGTATAACCCATATCAGCCATTAACTTAGCATGTTGTTTTGCAACTGCTATTTGACGATCTTTATTAACTACTACAACGTCTTTTCCTTTTTGAAGTATTCCTAAATCAAAAGCTTCATAGGCAGAAGTTGCTACTTTGGCCATACCAATTGTTAAGAAGTAATCCTGTAATGTATTTAATTGTACGTCTCCTTTTCTAAATGTATCAGATGCTCGTAAAGCCATTTCTTTAGAACCTCCACCGCCAGGAATAACACCGACTCCAAACTCTACAAGTCCAATATAAGTTTCTGCTGCTGCAACAACTTTGTCTGCATGCATTGACAATTCACAAGCTCCTCCAAGAGACATGCCATGAGGCGCTGCTACTGTTGGAATAGATGAGTAACGCATGCGCATCATTGAATCTTGAAAGAATTTAATGGCCATATTAAGCTCATCATATTCTTGCTCGGCAGCCATCATAAAAATCATACCGATGTTTGCTCCAACCGAAAAATTATCAGCTTGGTTACCTACAACTAATCCAGCAAAATCTTTTTCTGCAATATCAATGGCTTTATTTAATCCGTTTAGAACGTCACCACCAATGGTGTTCATTTTAGATTGAAATTCTACATTTAAAATACCATCTCCTAAATCTTCAACAACAACACCTGAGTTTTTGAATACTTCTGTTGTTTTCCTGATGTTATCTAATATGATGAAACTATCTTGGCCAGGAATTTTTTCTTGTGATTTCTTCGGAATATCGTAAGCATATGTTGCTCCTTCTTTTACGGTATAAAATGAAGTGCTACCAGACGCTAACATTTCAGTTACCCAAGCATTAGGCTCCAAACCTTCTGCTTTCATCATTTCAATACCCTTTTCAACACCGATAGCATCCCAAATCTGGAAAGGACCGTGTCCCCAACCAAAACCGGCTTTCATAGCGTCATCAATTTTATATAAATCTTCTGTTATTTCCGGAATTCTATTAGAGACATATGCAAAAAGTGCAGCAAAGTGCTTTCTGTAAAATTCGCCTGCCTTATCTTTTCCTTTTACTAATACTTTAAAACGATCTGCAACAATGTCAATAGTTTTAGTCATTTCTAGCGTAGCAAATTTTGCACGCATTTTAGTTCTATAATCTAGAGTGTTTAAGTCTAATGAGAGTATTTCCTTTTTACCTTCGGCAGATACATTTTTTTTGTAAAAACCTTGCCCAGTTTTACTGCCTAACCATTTATTTTCCATCATTGTCTTGATGAAATTTGGTATTGTAAATAAGTCTAATTGCTCGTCATTAGGACAATTATCTTTAATGCCATTTGCAACATGCACTAGTGTATCTAGTCCGACTACATCTACAGTTCTGAAAGTTGCAGATTTTGGACGACCAATTACAGGCCCAGATAATTTATCTACTTCTTCGATCGTCATTCCTAGTTCTTGTACTACATGAAAGACATTCATAATACTGAAAATACCAATACGGTTTCCAATAAAAGCAGGTGTGTCTTTTGCCACAACTGACGTCTTTCCTAGAAATTGCTCACCATATCCATTTAGAAACTCAAGTACCGAAGCATCCGTTTTTGGCCCTGGTATGATTTCAAATAGTTTTAAGTAACGCGCAGGGTTAAAAAAGTGTGTTCCACAGAAATGTTTTTGGAAATCTTCACTGCGTCCTTCGCTCATAAATTTAATTGGAATACCAGACGTATTTGATGTAATTAGCGTGCCAGGTGTTCTGTGCTGTTCTAGTTTTTCAAAAACCTGTTGTTTTATATCTAGACGTTCAACAACAACTTCCATAATCCAATCTACATCTTTAACCTTTGCGATATCATCTTCAAGGTTACCAGTTGTTATTCTACTTTTAAATGAATTATGGTAAAGTGGTGCAGGTTTAGACTTTATCGATGCGGTAAGTGCATCGTTTACTAATCTGTTTCTAACAATCTTATCTTCTAAAGTTAAGCCTTTAGCTTTCTCTTTATCCGTTAAGTCTCTCGGTACTATATCTAATAATAAGACATCGACACCAATATTTGCAAAATGACAAGCAATTCCGCTTCCCATAATACCAGAACCAATAATGGCTATTTTTTTTATTCTACGTTTACTCATCTTACTTTAAAATGTGTTCTTTTTGATTGTATATTTTTTTATTTGAAATCATATTATTTATAACCTCTGCAACTTTATAAAAACTGGTAAGCTCTTCAACAGAAACATTATCTTTTATAGCGTCATTAAAGGTTAAAACACGGTCTCTAGAATATTCTCTTTTTTCTCTTCCAAAATCCGTTAAAAAAATGAGAACTCCGCGACCATCTTCAGGGTTAGGTTTGCGTGTAATTAAACCTTTTTCTTCCATCATTTTTAATGTTCTTGATAAGCTTGTCGCCTCCATTCCCATTTTTGGTCCGAGTGAAGTTGAAGGTGTTCCTTTTTCAGGATCTATACTCAATAATGCGAAACCAGTTGCCATTGTTGTGTCGAACTTTGAAGCTTCTTCGTTATACATTTTATTAACAGCTAACCAAGTCGTTCTAAGTATATAATCTATAGTTTTATCTTTCATATATTTTGAAACTGAATGCAAATATAATTAAAAATACTATGCATGCATAGTATTTTTTTATTTTTTATTTATTGATATCATAAAAAAGAGTGCTTCATATTGAAACACTCTAAATATTTAATATTGATTTTTGCGAATTCGTTAAGTATTCAGTCTAGAACTAATAAATATTAATAATTTCTTTTCTCGATTTCACATTGAGTTTACTATAAATAGAACTTACATGAGATTTTACTGTACTAATACCAATATTAAGTTTTTCTGAAATTTCTTTATTAGACTTTCCTTCTTTTAATAATTGGTATACTTTTCTTTCTTGTATGCTCAATAATTTTATTAGGTCATTTCCTTTATCTCTTTTAAGGTAATAGAAGTAGCTTCTAATGATTAGGCCTAGAAGAAAAGAGCCAATTAAATAAAAAACAAAGTAAGATTTATTCGTAAATTTTTCTAGGCTTAATTCTGACTTAAATTTTTCAAAATAAGATGTGTTTTCATTTTTCCATTTGTTTATGTAATTGTAATAGTATTCTTTATGATCAATTACATTATTTTTAAAATTAGATTTATATAAAGCGTGTAAAGAAACTAAAGGATGTGATGTCGTATCTGCGATAAATCTTAATTTTTCTTCAGCTGCTTTTACAATAAATGAGCGTTTAATTTGAGTCTTTCCAAAATCAATACTATCAATATTTTTTAACACTGCGTCTATATATTGAATTGTTCTATTATTGGTATCTGAAAAATCAATTTTATTAAAAACCCCTGACTTTGAATCAATGGTTATGTCAATTTTAGAGCTATTGTTAGCAACAATAAAAAAATGATTTTCATCTTTACCACCAATAATTAAAGATGCTTTAGGGGCATTTTTTTTTGAAACATGCAATCTGTAAAATACGTCTTGGGTTGAAAGATTTTTTAAATCAAATTTGAATCTGCCAGCACTGTCAATTTTTGATTCTGAAATTATCATTGAGTTTGACATTTTGTAGATATTGTCAAAAGACGATATTTCAGATAAATATATATTTGGACTCCATTGCTCACTAAGATCGATTTCACCTGTAATAAAACCTTTTGATTGGCTTAATGAAACATTAACATTCAAAATGTAAAATATAGAAATTAAGAAACATTTTCTCATAAACAAAAGCGTTATTTTGAATATTGTACGATACTTATGTTTACATCACCAGAAGCTTTTTTTGAAGTGAATTTAACAATGTAAAGTCCAGGGCTTGGGTCACTTAAGATTTTATTCAATTCACTTACAACATTTTCTTTAGTGTTAGACTCGTTGTCCGTAACAATAGCTTCTGAGCCACCAATTGAAAATTCGCCAAGCATTTCTTTTCTTATTATACCAGGTAATGAAGAATCAGCACTTGAATTAATTGGTTTATAAATTTCTAGAGATAATTCCCCTTGTTGCACCATACTGTGTATTCTAATGTCGATCTGAAATATATCTTCAGTAACATTTATTTTTACAATTCTCTCTTCCGTGCTGTTTTTAAAGTTGAGATGATTTGTGTTACTGAAAGTCGTATTCTGAGAAATTAATAAGAGTGGTAAGAATAATAAGAAAAGATTCAATGTAGATTTCATAATATTTGTTTTTAAAATAATTATCACAAAATTACCTTACATCACAGTTTTTTAGAAATTTTCAAAGTAGGAAAAAGGGTCTAAAAAAGTTTTAAAAACGTCCTAATCTAGCTAAATAACTATGGTCTATAGATTTTTTCATAAAGTACGTCATACTTTTTACGTATAATACTTCGCTTCATTTTCATAGTAGGAGTGAGGTGACCTTCATCTATGGACCAAACATCTGGTGTTAGCTCAAAGCGTTTAATTTGCTCCCACTTTCCAAAATTGGTGTTGTATTTGTCTATTTCTTTTTGAATACGTTTAATGACTATTTCAGAACCAGAAATTTCAGCTTCAGAAGATCCAATATTATGACCTTTTAATTCAATCCAATCTCTAACAAATTCGAAGTTTAGTTGTATTAAAGCGGCAGGCATTTTTTCACCTTCACCAACAACCATAATTTGTTCTATAAACATGGACTGTTTCATGTCATTTTCTAATAGTGGTGGGATTACATATTTGCCTCCAGAAGTCTTAAACATCTCTTTCTTTCGACCTGTAATTTTTAAAAAACCATCATCATCAATCATGCCTTTATCACCCGTATGAAAATAATCACCAGTCATAACACTCGCAGTTTTTTCAGGATCTTTATAATAACCCATCATTACATTTGGGCCTTTAATTAGTAATTCACCATCTTCTGCAATCTTAACCTCTACATTAGCAATAGGCTTACCTACTGTGCCGACTTTGTAATAACTATCATTATACATTCCTACGGAAACTACTGGAGAAGTTTCTGTAAGTCCGTAGCCTTCCATAACTTTCATTCCTGCTGCACCAAATATTCTTGCAAGGCGAGGTTGCAATGCGGCACTACCCGAAACCATAGTTGTTAATTTACCCCCTAATGCATCTCTCCATTTACTAAAAATAAGTTTATTAGCAATTTTAAGTTTAAACTCGTACCAAGCACCATTTGCACCATAAGGTTCCCATTTTTCACCTAATCCTACAGCCCAAAAGAATAAAGCCTTTTTGATACCTGTCAATTCTTCACCTTTGAGTATGATTTTATCAAATACCTTTTCTAATAATCGTGGAACAACACTCATTAAATTTGGGTGAATCTCTTTCGCATTATCACCAATTTTGTCTAAGGCTTCTGCGAAGTAAATTGAAGTCCCAGAATACTGGTAAACATAAATAAGTACACGTTCGAAAATATGACATATTGGTAAAAAACTTAAGATTCTTGTTTCACCCGCAGGAGGAAGTGGCACTCTATCACCACTGTCTAATGCATTACTAGTAATATTCCAATGGCTTAGCATTACACCTTTTGGCTTACCTGTTGTACCTGAAGTGTATATTATTGTAGCAAGATCTTCAGGTTTTACAGCATCTTTTCTTGCTTCAACATCTGGTTGGTTATTTTTATCTTCACCAAGTTCAAATAATTCTGAATAGTGCTTACAACCTTCTATATGATCAAAGGAATAGACGTCTTTAAGTTGCGTGTTTTTTTGAACTTTGCGCACTTTTTCGAGCACTTCGGCATCAGAAACGAAGCAATAAATGGATTCGCTATGATTTAATACATATTCATAATCTTCAGCGCAGATTGTTGGGTAAATAGGTATGTTTTGAGCTCCTGTTTGAAGAATACCAATATCCATGATATTCCACTCTGTTCTATTTGTAGAACATATTAAGGCAATTTTATCGTTTTTTTGAATTCCTAACTTAAGAAGTGCTCGGCTTATTGCGTTTGCTTTATCTACATATTCTTGCGTAGACATTGGAGTCCATTTACCGTTATATTTTGTGACTAAGGCAGAAGAATTGGGTTTATGTTTAAGCTGATAATAAGGAAAATCAAAAAGGCGCTTTATGTCTGTCATAATCAAATTAGCAAAAAAGTTATTAGGATTTTACGAAAATAAGAAAATTAGTCCTAATAAATTTACAATAGTCTTAATTGAAATGGTTTTTATTATTGCTTTTCTATCCAAATTCTTGCATTAACGAAAGCTTCTAACCAAGGTGAGACTTCATCTTTTCTACCATCAGGATAATTTGCCCAGTTCCATTGAAATGTAGATCGCTCTATATGTGGCATGGTTACTAAATGTCTTCCCGATGCATCACAAAGCATTGCAGTATTAAAATCCGACCCATTAGGATTATGAGGATAATCTTCGTAACTATATTTAGCTACAATATCATATTTGTCTTCACTGTAAGGTAAATTAAATTTACCTTCACCATGCGAAATCCAAACACCTAAAGTTGTACCCGCTAGCGTTGATAACATAACAGAATTGTTATTTTGTATTTTTACGGATGTAAAGGCACTTTCATGTTTTTTAGAATCGTTATGAATCATTTTACCATGTATTTCATGATCTGGATTAATAAGGTCTAATTCCATCCATAATTGACAACCATTGCAAATACCAACTGATAATGTATCATTTCTTTTAAAGAAGTTATTGATAACTTTATTAGCCTTTTCATTGTATTTAATTGCTCCAGCCCAGCCTTTAGCAGAACCTAAAACATCAGAATTACTGAAGCCGCCAACAGCACCTAAAAATTGAATATCCTCTAAAGTTTCGCGACCAGATATTAAATCTGTCATATGTACGTCTTTAACATCAAAACCAGCTAGATACATAGCATTTGCCATCTCTCGTTCTGAGTTACTTCCTTTTTCTCTTAAAATTGCAGCTTTTGGTCTTGATGCATTAAATTTCGGTAATTTTCCAGTAAAATGCTCAGGAAACTTGTAGTTAAGAGCTTGATTTTTGTAGTTCTCAAAACGAGCATCAGCTAATTTGTTTGCTGTTTGTTTGTGGTCGAGTAGAAGCGAGGTTTTGTACCACATGTCTCTTAACCTTGAAACTGTCATTGTAAAAACTTGGTTGCCATTAATAATACCTAAAACATCTGAATTTGTGACATGTCCTATTTTATGGAAATCAATATTAGCACTAGATAATTCAGACTCAATAGAATCATCTACAGACTGAATTACGATTCCTGCATTTTCAGCAAATAAAATTTTGAAAGCATCTTTTTCACCAATACTAGTAATATCCAGTTCTGCGCCTAAATTATTATCTGCAAAACAAAGTTCTAAAAGTGTTGTGATTAATCCACCTGAAGCTACATCATGGCCAGCTACGATCTGATTATTTTTTATTAGTTTTTGTATCGTATTAAATACGTTTTTCACATATTCTGCACTTTTTACAGATGGTGTTGTATTTCCAATTTTATTATTGATCTGTGCAAAAGAACTACCACCTAGCTCAAACGAATCTTGAGATATATTGATGTAGTAAATAGCGCCTTTATTTTTTTGAAAAACGGGCTCAACGACATTTGTAATGTCATTACAATTTGCAGCAGCTGAAATAATTACAGTACCTGGTGAAATAACATCACCATCAGGATATTTTTGCTTCATTGATAATGAATCCTTTCCAGTAGGAATATTGATTCCTAAATCAATAGAAAATTCTGAAATTGCTTTTACGGCTTCATAGAGTCTTGCATCTTCCCCTTCATTTTTACAAGGCCACATCCAATTTGCAGATAAGGATACACTTTTTAATCCATCTTTTAGTGGTGCCCAAATAATATTTGTTAAGGCTTCGGTAATAGAATTTCTACTTCCAGAGACAGGATTAATTAATCCCGAAATAGGTGAGTGTCCGATAGACGTCGCAATACCTTCTTTACCTTTAAAATCTAGCGCTATTACACCAACATTATTTAGAGGTATTTGTAAAGGACCTACGCATTGCTGTTTAGCCACTTTTCCACCTACACAACGGTCTACTTTATTTGTTAACCAATCTTTGCAAGCGACTGCTTCCAGTTGTAAAACCTGATCTAAATAATCGTAAAAATTATCTGTATTATAAGCAATCTCTGAATACTGTTTGTATACAGTTTCATCAGTCATTATAGTTTTTGGGGAACTTCCAAACATATCTTCAAGAGCTAAATCCATCGGTTTAGCTCCATTGGTTTTGGATTCAAATGTAAAACGATGCTTTCCTGTAACCTCTCCAACATCATAAATTGGTGAACGTTCTCTATCTGCTATTTTATGTAGCGTCTCTAAATGCTTATCAGCAATCACTAATCCCATACGCTCCTGAGATTCGTTGCCAATAATTTCTTTTGATGATAAGGTTGGATCACCAACAGGTAGTTTATCTAAATCTATATGTCCACCTGTATCTTCTACCAATTCAGACAAACAATTTAAATGCCCTCCAGCTCCATGATCGTGAATAGAAACTATAAAGTTTTCTTCACTTTCTACCATACCACGTACAGCATTTGCTGCACGTTTTTGCATTTCTGGATTAGAGCGTTGCACAGCATTTAATTCTATACCAGAATCAAAAGCGCCAGTGTCTGCAGACGAAACTGCAGCTCCTCCCATACCAATTCGGTAGTTATCACCACCAAGAATTACAATTTTATCACCTTCTTGTGGTATGTCTTTTAAAGCTTGTTCTGCTTTTCCATAACCAATACCTCCGGCTTGCATTATCACTTTATCATAACCAATTTTGTTATTTTGTTCTTGATGCTCAAAGGTTAAGACAGAACCGCAAATTAAGGGTTGACCAAACTTGTTTCCAAAATCAGATGCTCCATTACTTGCTTTAATTAATATATCCATTGGTGTTTGGTACAACCACTTGCGTTCGGGAAATTCTTTTTCCCAAGGTCGTTCATCGTTAAGTCTAGAATATGAGGTCATATAAACTGCAGTTCCTGCTAATGGTAAGGAGCCTTTACCACCTGCGAGTCTATCTCTAATTTCACCTCCAGATCCAGTAGCAGCTCCATTAAATGGCTCAACAGTTGTTGGGAAATTATGCGTTTCTGCTTTTAAAGAAATAACAGATTCAAAATCTTGAATGGCATAAAAATCTGGAATATCAGCACGTTTTGGTGCAAATTGCTCTACAACTGGTCCTTTAATAAAGGCAACATTATCTTTATATGCTGAAACAATATCATTTGGATTTTGCTTAGACGTTTCTTTTATTAGTTTAAAAAGAGAGGTTTCTTTTTCTTCACCATCAATTACAAACGTACCGTTAAAAATTTTATGACGACAATGTTCTGAATTTACTTGAGAAAACCCAAAAACTTCAGAATCGGTTAATGGCCGTTCTATTCGTTTTGAAACACCTTCTAAATAATCGACTTCTTCTTCACTTAAGGATAGACCTTCTTGTTGATTATATGCAGAAATATCTTCAATATTTTGAATAGCTTCTGGTTTTATATCAATTGTGAATATATCTTGATTTAGGCTGTTGAATTTTTCAGAAATCATTGGATCATAGCTCTTGAAATCTTCATTTATCTGAACAAATTCTTCAATTCTAATAAGACCAGAAATACCCATGTTTTGTGTGATCTCCACAGCATTGGTACTCCATGGAGTGATCATAGCAGCTCTCGGCCCAACAAAAAAAGCATCAATTGATGCTTGTTCTATTTTTGGTTGGTCGCCAAATAACCATGTCAGTTTTGATATAGTTTCAGTTGATAATTCTTTTGTGGCTTGAACGGCAAAAACTTTGCTGTTTTGGTTTCCAAAGAAATGAATCATTTATGTCTTGTTTTTGATGTGAAAATTAAAATGTAAAGTTAATTTATTTTGTGATACTCTCGAGAAAATTTAAAGAGCATATAGTTAAGTATTCAACATGTTTTAAACAAAAAAAAGCAGCTTATAAGCTGCTTTTTAATTATTTAATAATAAGACGTTTTATTTGAGATTTATCTTTCTGTATAAATTTAAAAATATACAGACCTGTTTTGAGCGAACTGATATCAATAGGTAAAGACTCATTTACTTTTCTAATAAATACACGCTTACCCAATACATCATAAATTTCAATTCTTGTTTCCTGATTATTAGAAATAGTTACATTAACTCTGTTTCTTGCAGGATTAGGTGAAATATTAAATACTGATTTAAAATCGAGTACATTGACATTAAGAATATTCCAAGTATCTTCAGGCTCTGGCGTACCACCCCAAATTGTTTTAGCTAAATAAGGATTATCAACAAAAGGATTACGATTACCATAAACACCTTCTAAATGATTATTTCTGTTATTTTCTATGTCTGAAACAGGATCATCCGCATTCCATTCTAGATAAATCTGAAGCATATCAGTAAAAGGTTCTGTAGCGCCAGATCCATTTAGATTCGGTAGACATCTGTCGCCATATCTTACGTACATATACATCATGGTGCGAGCTACATCTCCGCGCCATTCATCACCAGGATACCAATCGCCACTTCCTACATCACCAGAATTCCCTGTTCCTGCTCCAAATTTTTTACTTCCTCGAGCTCCATTACGTTGCACGTCACTGGCTCTTAGGTTATGAGGATCAGCAACTATACCTGTAAAAGAATTACTTGCGGAACCCATACCTGGATTGGCATTGGATCTAGCAAATATGTGCTCTCTATTATAATCGCAGTTATTACCACCAAAATCGTCTTTGTCTCTTATTCTTCTATCAGTTTGACCACTAGTACAGCTTAAAGTATTATTAAAACCATAAATAAGAAGTACGTTGCTTGAATTCGTTGGATCTAAATCCATTATTTTAAAATCATCTCTTACATCTCCGTAAGTATAAGTATCAGTGTTTGTATTATTACTTATTTTTAATTGTAATGCATTATACATATTTTGACCTGTTAGCGTAAAATCTACATTGTTTTGGCCATTAGTATAATATGCTTGTTGTGAGTAAGATGTTAGGGTAATTAGTAATAAAAATCCTAAGTAAATTTGTTTCATAAATTTCATTTAATATAAATTCGGGCTATTTTTTTTCTAATAATGCCATATAAAATCCGTCAAAACCAGATTTATAGGCTAATACTTTTTTATCTTTTACAAAGGTAAACTCTTTTCCTGCATCTGATGTTAAGAATTTGTCAACTTGTTTCTGATTTTCCGATGGCAATACAGAACATGTAGCGTATACCATTTTTCCGCCAGATTTAACCATTTTAGAATACTGTTCTAAAACTTCTAATTGGGTTTGTTTAATACTTTCTATGAATTTTGGTTGTAATTTCCATTTAGCATCAGGGTTTCGTCTTAAAACGCCAAGTCCTGAGCATGGCGCATCTATTAATAAACGATCTGCTTTGCCATGTAATTTTTTTATTGGTTTTGTAGACTCAATAACTTTCATTTCAATATTATGCACACCATTGCGTCGTGCCCTAATCTTGAGTTTTTTTAATTTACTTTCGTAAATGTCCATTGCAATTATTTGACCTTTATTTTCCATTAATGATGCAAGGTGTAATGTTTTACCACCAGCACCAGCGCATACATCAACTACTTTCATCCCTGGTTTTACATCTAAATAATCTGCAACTAATTGAGATGAAGCATCTTGTACTTCAAACCAACCGTTCTTAAATGCTTCAGTTCTAAAAACATTAGTTCGTTCTAATAATTTTAAGGCTGAAGGATGATTTGGTAAAAATTCAGTTTCTATGTCTTCAGATTGTAATTTAAGTTGTAAATCTTTTTTAGTTGTTTTTAAAGTATTTACTCTTAGAATAACATCAGCTTGTTCATTTTGCTTGGCCATTTCTTTGGACCATTCAGATTCACCCAATTCTTTTACACCCAATTCATCGATCCAGTCTGGTATCGACTCTTTAAATTTTCTGATTTTAGAAAGTTCATCAAATCGTCCTTTTATTTTACGACTAGGAGTATCAGAAAAATATTTCCAGTCTGGTAATTTAATTCCCTTAAGCGTGGCCCAAACAGCGAACAATCTCCACAAATCATCTCTATGATATGGGGCTTTTACATTTGCAATTTCTGCATAAAGTCGTTGATAACGTACTATACTATAAACGGTTTCTGCAACAAAACCTCTGTCGCGACTTCCCCAACGCTTATCGCGTTTTAATAATTGCTGAATTACTTTATCAGCATATTCACCTTCATTAAAGATGAGGTGTAGACCGTCTATAACGGCAAAACATAAGTTTCTGTGTAGTCGCATTTCAAAAAAATCTAAGCGTGCAAAGGTAAGGTAAAAGTTTAAAAATGTGAGACTTTATTGAAAAGTGTTATCTTTTAAAATAAATAAAAACAACGCAAGTTTTTATGCTAAAGAACATCTAAATTATATTAAGCCTTAAAAATATTGTTGACGGAAGCTGAGTTTATAAAAGAATTAAAACTGAAAAGCACTAGTGCGTACAGTAAATTGTTAAATGACTTTCAGCAAAAAGTATTTGCGACTTGCATTTCTTTTGTTCCTAATAAAGAGGATGCAGAGGATATCGCACAAGAGGTTTTTGTAGAGGTTTTTAGATCGATTATTAAATTTAAAGGTGATTCTAAATTATCAACATGGATTTATAGAATTACTACTAATAAATGCTTGGAGTTTATTAGAAAGAAAAGCACAAAAAAGCGTTTCGCTTTTTTACAATCAATAACAGGAAACGCAATCCCTTTTGATAAAACAAATTATTTTACAGATATAAAGCACCCAGGCATATTATTAGAAAATAAAGAACTCAGCATAACCCTATTTAAGGCTATTGACAGTTTGCCAGATAGTCAACGTGTAGTTTTTACACTTCATAAGGTTGATGGAAAAAGTTACCAAGAAATAACTGAGATTACTCAACGTAGTTTATCCTCAGTAGAATCTATAATGTTTAGAGCAAAAAAGAATTTGCAAAATATTTTAGAATATTATTATAAAAATGAAGTATAGCGCAAGTTTTATGCAAATTGTGCATCAAAAGTAATAGTTATGAAAGTAGATAATGAAATGAATAACAAAGTACAGAATACTCTAGAATCTGGCGAATTTATTGGAGAAGTTGAGGTGTCTCCCTTTTTTAAAGAAAGCGTTATGCATCGAATTCGTAATGAGTCAGAAGTGGTAACTGATTTAAATCGGTCTTGGTTTACGCCTAAATTACAATTGGCAACTTTGGCTTGTGTAATTATTTTAAATATTGTTGCATTTAATGAAATGAGAACAAGTACTTATGATGAAGATGTTAACGATTTTGCCGAGTCTTACGGACTTTCAACTAATATAGAATCCTCTATTTTATACTAAATATGAAAAGAAATACAGTTTTATACGTTCTGATAATTTTCTTAATAATAGCTAATGGGTTTTTCTTATTCAATTATATAGGAAACAATAATCATAAAGGCCCTGAGACTGAGGGTAGAGATAAAGAGTTTCTTGTTAAAGAACTTAATTTTAATGATGCTCAACTCGCTGAGTTTAGAGAAAAAAGTAAAGATCATCGCGAAATTATGATACTTTATTCGGATGATATTAAGCGCCTTAAAGACGAGCTTTTTAGCCACCTATCTAATGAATTGGTCAACGATTCAGTGATTGATTCGATTACATTATTAATCGGTGAAAAAGAAAGGCAAAAAGATCGAGAAGTCTTTAATCATTTTAAAATGATACAAGAAATCTGTAATAATAAACAAAAGGAAAAATTTAAAGTTATCATAAAGGATGCTATGCGCCAAGGAGAGCGTAGGCAAAGACCACCAAGGGGCAACAACAATGGTCAAAGACCACCACCGCCACCTCGATAATAATAGCTTTTAATAAAAAAGATCTCTCACAAAATGAAGGTCTTTTTTTATTAATGTTAGTAAAATTTTATTACTCAAATAAAACGCATTCTTTTATACTTTTTTTAACAATAATGCACACAAGTTTAAAATAACTCCAACATCTAAATATATATAAACTTAAAAACTCTAAACATGAAAAGTAATGCGTTTAAAACTTTAGTAATGGTATTTGGAATTGCACTTATATCTAATATAGTATATGGCCAGAATCAAAGAAATGAAGAACGGAAATCCCCTCCAACATTTAAGCAACTTTTAAAAGAGATGGATAAAGATGAAGATGGTAAGTTATCTAAGAAAGAGATTAAAGGGCCTTTAAAGGAAGATTTTGAGAAAATTGATCTTGATGAAGATGGATTAATTACTGCAGAAGAGTTTAAAAAAGCTCCGAAACCAAAGCGCAGAGAAAGAAATAATTAAATAGAAGAACTTATTTGAGTTAGTCCAAAAATAAATTTTAGTTTGATTGATTTGTTGGTTTGAAAAAGTTTCTCAAGAGATTGAGAAGCTTTTTTTGTGTTTAGACACAAGTATTTTCTCAAAAACTCATCTTAATTATAACAACCTTTTAAAATTATACAAATGCGCTATTCAATTTTATTATTACTAGTTATGGCATGTAATAGTCATAAGACAACAGAAGTACATAGCCATGATGATATTGCTCACGCGCATAATGATGCGCAAGAAGTAACATCTTATTTTAATGAGTATACTTTAAACGATAAAACCTACGGAACAAAAACTAGTGTTAAGATTAAAGGGGATAAGCGAATTATGACTACTAATTCATTACCAAATCATAAAACAGGTCAATTTCCAAATCAAGGTAATCCTAATTCTATATCTGCTCAAGAACGTACTTTTGATTTTCCGTTAAATCCTGTTTACACAGGGATAGCCAAATGGGCTAGAGAGCCTGGTATTGCTTTAAACGGAATAAAGTTCGAGCCTGGAACAGCTGAGGTTGTAGTTTGTGATACAGGTGAAAACTATAGAGTAGAGGCATTACAAGAGGTTATTGATTTAGGGTTAGATTTTAATCATGCACACGTGCAACCAACAGGTGCTTACCATTATCATGGAACACCAACATCTGTTATAGAGAATTTCGACGCAGGTAACGATTTGGTCCATGTAGGTTTTGCTCATGATGGTTTTCCTATGTATTATTCAAAAAGTGGTAAATATAAGCCAAGTTATAAAGCGCTATCAGGTAATAGAGAAGGGGAGGATTGTTCTTATGAAAATCCACATCAATCTATGAACCTTTCTGTGGGAGGTCATCATGATGGAACGTTCACTTCAGATTTTGAATTTATTGAAGGTTCGGGTGATTTAGATGAGTGCAACGGTATTACAATTAATGGTAAATATATGTATTTGGTTACTGCCGAATTTCCCTATGTAAGCCGATGTCTAATGGGTTCCTATGAAGAAGCCAGACCACAAGGTCCAGGTCAAGGATTAAATAGTAGAAATAGCACTGAGCCTAATCATAGACAGGGAGGTCGACCAAGCTTTTCAGAATTATTAAAGATGATGGATACTAATAATGATAAAAGGATTAGTAAAAAAGAAGCTAAAGGACCTTTGAGTGAAGATTTTGATAAAATTGATAAAAATAAAGATGGTTTTTTATCAGAGGAAGAAATACAAACAGGAGCAAGATCTAGTAAAAAAGAGCCTGAAGGTAGAAGACCAAGAAATTGATTCCTTGGCAGCTCATTAAACCTTATAAAAATTATAAAGTCTAAAACATAATGTAATAGTTGTTTTGAATGAATTTTTAAATAAAACAGATTAGAGAGCAATTTTTTTTAGTTAATCGCATCTAAATAATATATACAAACATAAATCAAAGAAAATGAAGAATTTATTTAAACTTATGTTACTTATAGTAGCCGTGTTTACACTAAGTGTTGCGTGCTCCTCAGATGATACAGGTAATGACAATAACGAGAATTCAAACCCCTCAGTATTTAATGTCACAGTTAGTTCTGTAACTGAATCTTCTGCGGTTGTTAACTGGACAAGCTCCACTGACACAGATGGAGATGTTGTAACATACACAGTTACTTTAAATGGCACGGAAGTAGTTTCTAACTCCTCAGATTTATTAATTTCACTTACAGCTTTAAATTTAGATACGCTGTATTCTGGTGATGTAACTGCAAGTGATGGTAATGGTGGAAGTGTAACAGTAGATTTTAATTTCACAACGTTGGCCGAAGCACCTACTTTACATGCAGCATTTGCTGCTTTTGACGTAGACTATACAGATATCTATTTGGATGGTTCTGATGTAATTATTGAAACGATAGGCGAGCCAAATCATTTAACACCATATTACAGTACAAGTCATCCATTGTATACTGCGCCAACAGTGACAAGTCAGGCCCAAATGACGCCTACACGAATTGATACGGCAAATCGCGATTACGAAGCCGCTTTAACAGTGTCGTCTAATCCACAACTTGCCAATACTACATCAGCCACTCAACTTGGTTCTATTGGTATTGCAGTAAGCGGTGCCTTTATATATAATGACCAAGAAGGTAATGGACCTTTAGATTCAGCAGCAGGAAGTTTAGATTATGCTGGTGCGCATATTGGGCCTTCAAACTACCATTATCATTTAGAGCCACTTCCTTTTACAGATGATGATGAAAATTTAGTAGGTATTATTTCAGATGGGTTTTTTATTTATGGAAGACAATGTAACTCTACAGGAACTTACCCTACAGATTTAGATGCATCCGGTGGACATACAAGTACAACACAGCATACCGATGAATCTGAGTATCATTACCATATTATTAATGAAGTATATGGTTCACTAGGTAGATATTTAGTTTTTGCAGGACCTTACCAAGGTACACCTAATGCCATCAATTAAGTATATAAACATATTAGTTTTTATACTACTTTTTAGTAGTTGTAATGTATCCTCTAAAAAAGAGATACAAATACAGACCTATAAAAGAATAGAAGATGTTAATATTGAAAAAAGTCAGCTCATTTTAAATGCATCGAAAGGCCAGTGGTTTTATAAGGGTAAACCCTTTAATGGATATGCTCTAAAATATTTTAGAAACAATGATTTGGCTGAAAAAACAGGCTATTTCAATGGTAAAAGAGAAGGTGAGTCCTTTGCTTATTACAGTAACGGAAATAAAAAAAAAGTAGCCTATTATTCTAATAATAAACTCAATGGTAAAAAAATGAATTATTATGAGAATGGTACTGTTGTAACAGAATTTAATTACGTGGATGGTATACCACAAGGAGTTCAAAAAACGTGGTTTCCAAATGGTCAGTTAGCAAAAAAAAGAATTTTAAATAAAGGGGTTGAAGAGGGTTTGCAGCAAGCTTGGTTAGAAAATGGTAAACTTTATGTTAATTATGAAGCTAAAAACGGGCGAATTTTCGGTATGTTACGTGCTAACTCATGTTATAAATTAGAGGATGAAAAAGTTGTTAGAAAAGATTAAATTCAGAATTATTTTTGTTTTCATCTTCTTAATAAATTTGAGTTGTAGCGAAAACACAAAGAAAGAAGAAATAAGAGCTGAAGAGACTAGCAGAGTAGATTACCTGCCTTATTATAATGAAGAATCATTTACTCCAAATTGGATAACACCAGGCACTGAAAAAGAAAAAGAGTTTCATAAAATAGAAGATTTTGAATTAACAAATCAGTTAGGGGAATTGGTAACACAAAAAACCTTTGATGATAAGATTTATATAACAGATTTCTTTTTTGCTAGCTGTCCAGGGATTTGTCCTCAAATGACTGGTAATATGTTTAAATTACAAGAAGAATTTAAACAAGATGATGAAATTTTGTTTCTCTCCCATACGGTAACGCCAACAAAGGACTCAGTACCTGTTTTAAAAAAATATGCAGAGAGAAATGGTGTAATAGATAATAAGTGGCATCTGGTAACGGGTGATAAATTAGCTATTTATAATTTAGGAAGAAAGCAGTATTTTGTTGAAAACGATTTAGGTGAACCAAAGGATATTAATGATTTTCTGCATACTGAGAATTTTTTATTGATTGATAAAAATAGACATATTAGAGGTATTTATAATGGATTGAATAGAGCATCCATGCAACAATTAATAACAGATGTTAAGGCTTTAAAAAAAGAGAATTAATTGTAAACGAATTATTTGGACTGATTGATAGTTGAATTTTACCTTGAAAGCTTTACGATTATATCGTAAAGCTTTTCTATTTTTAAAGAAAATTGGAGTAATGCGCATTTTATTTATTTTCTTAGTTTTTATTGGTTTTTATTCGTGCAAGGAAGGTTACGTTAGACCAATTAATGTTTCAGAAGTTTTTATAGAACCTATTGCCGAAGATAGCTTATTAAGTGTTAGAGCTTTAGATTTTAATGAAGAATATGTGTTTTATGGAAGTGCAGACCATTTCGGAAAAAGAGCTTTGAACAAAGAACTAAAAATCAATATTATTGATTTAAATGTAAGTAACGGTAAAAATCATTTTAAGTATATACATAAAGGTGATAGTTTGCCACTTCACTTTAGAGCTATCGCTGAGGTTAATGGTAACTTTTTTGCGCTCTCTATTTCTAATCCAGCACGACTTTATAAACTTAGTAGAAAAGGAAAAGGTGCTAATTTAGTATATGAGGAAAGACACGAAAAAGTGTTTTATGACGCTTTAGACTTTTGGAATGACCAAGAAGGTATTGCCATTGGTGATCCTACAGATAATTGTATAAGTATTATTATAACAAGAGATGGCGGCAATTCTTGGACTAAACTATCTTGTAACAATTTACCAACGGCTGAAGAAGGTGAAGCCGCTTTTTCAGCAAGTGATACTAACATAGCAATAGTTGGAGAGCATACTTGGGTCGCCACAGGTGGTAAAGCAAGTCGAGTTTTTTATTCACCAGATAAAGGGCAAACGTGGGAAGTTTATAATACACCAATAATTCAAGGTAAGGAGACCACTGGCATGTATTCAATAGACTTTTATGACCAAAATAACGGATTTGCAATAGGTGGTGATTATACTAAACCTAACGAGATATTAGCAAATAAAATTAGAACTAAAGATGGTGGTAAAACTTGGCAAATTGTTGCAGATGTAAGTGGACTAGGTTATAGAAGTTGTGTGCAATATATCCCAAACAGAAATGGTAAAGAGCTAGTAGTTGTAGGTTTTAACGGAATTGATTATAGTAATGATGCTGGCGAAACTTGGAAGCATTTAAGCGACGAAGGGTTTTATACTTTACGATTTTTGAACGACTCTGTTGCTTATGCAGGTGGTCGTGGACGAATTAGTAAACTAACATTTAGATAATAAAAAAGAGCCATTTGGCTCCTTTTTTTTATCTAATTTCTTTTACGACTTCCTCTATCCCCAGAATGGCGTTGTTTGAACTCTTCAATCATTTTTCGTTTAAAAGAGCGCTCGGCTTGTAATAGTGAGACTATCTTTTTAGCAGGCAAAATTTGAAGTAAGTCATTAATCATTTTAGATCTTAATCCTACACGTTGCTTTTCTATACTAACCATATTTAAGAGTAATGCTTTTGCTTCACTCTCATTTAACTCTTTATTTTTTCTATTACCCCTTTCGTTAGATTTAGTTCTTAATTTATTTTCAGCGTCTTCATTGGCGTTATAAACTGGCCAAAATTTTTGAGCCTCTTCTTTTGTTAAATCTAATTGTTCGGTAATATGAGCAATTTTTAAGGCTTTAATTTTTTCTCTATCTGGCCGTTGCCCAAAAACACTAGCAGAAATTAAAAGCGTAATAAGTAATAATTTTAGTGTCTTACTCATAGGATTTCTATTTTGTATATTCAATTGGTGATATCTATTTGTAAAGTTCATAAATTCTAATCTAATATAAAATCTTCTGTATCTATACTTTCTAAGTATTGATTTAGTGTTTCTTCACTAATGTTAACATCGATAAAATCAGTGTCTGAAATTTCATTCGTTTGAAAGAGTGATGCTAAATCGTCATTAGAATAATCTTCTTGATACAAATAACTTTCAATAGCCACTGTATCTATTGCGTCTATATCTACAGCTTTTTGTTGGCTAAACACCAAACCAAAAAATAAAACACAACTTGCAGCAATGCCACTTATATAATAAAGTTTAGAACTTCGCTTAAAAACTATTACTGGTTTATTAGTTTCACTTAATTTAGTAATTATATTAGTCTCAAAAGTATCAAAATATGTATCTGGTACTGAAAAACCCGAAGTGTCAATATCTTTAATTAATTTATTCTCTTTTAGTTGCTCAAGCAGAGTAACTTCAAAATTCTCAAAGTAGTTATCAGGTGTTTTAAAACCTGTAGATTTAATATTATGTAATTTATCGTTTTTCATTTTCACTTCCCGAAACACCGGAAACCTTTTTATTTTCTATTTATATGACTTCAAATTACTAAAATGGTTTAATCAGACCTTAAATAGGCCTCTATTTTTTTTGCTGCGATATGATAAGATGCTTTAAGAGCTCCTTCACTAGTATCTAGTATTTTTGACATTTCCTTGTATTTTAAATCATCAAAATATTTCATATTGAAAACTAATTGTTGTTTTTCTGGCAAAGTTGCGATAGCTTTTTGTAATTGAAGCTGTATGTCATCTCCCTCAAAGTAAACATCTGCGGTCAAATTATTAATAGCTCTTGCCTTATGTTCTTCATTAGAAATCTGTAAACGCTTAGCATTTTTATTAATATGTGTAATAGATTCATTTGTAGCAATGCGATACATCCAAGAAAAAAGCTGACTTTCTCCTTTAAATTTATCAATGCTTCGGTATATTTTTATAAAGGTGTTTTGCAATACGTCATCTGCATCGTCGTGACTAATAACTATTTTACGTATATGCCAATACAAGCGTTCTTTATAGAGTTTTAATAATTCTCTAAAAGCGGCTTCTTTAGATTTTGGGTCTTTAAGGCGTAATATAAATTCTGATTCGTCAGTCAAGTAATTTACTTTGGTATTTAGACCTCTTAAAATACTAAAAGTTTAACGGATTATTTTTCTTATTTATTTTTTTGAACATAATTATTGATAATCAAGTAGTTATATTTAATTAAATCGATAAAAAGCAATAAAACACGATAAAAAGCATTTTTTTCTTGTTTGCTATCAAGATTTATTTTATGTTTGACACAGCTTAACCTATTACTCGTTATCAGTTTCCCCAAATCTGGTAACAAAAAAGAAAAGGATGCATTTTTAATGCATCCTTTTTGATTTTTTAGTCTTAATTTGTTTTATTCGAAACTCTGCATTTCTACAAGTTTTTTATAAACACCATTTTTTTCTAGAAGTTCGTTATGCGTGCCTTGTTCTGCAATTTCGCCTTTTTGCATTACCACAATTACATCAGCATTCTGAATTGTAGAGAGTCTATGCGCAATTACAATAGACGTTCTATTTCTCATCATATTCTCTAAGGCATCTTGCACTAAACGTTCGCTTTCGGTATCTAAAGCAGAGGTCGCTTCATCTAAAATCATAATTGGTGGGTTCTTTAGTACAGCTCTAGCAATACTTAAACGCTGTTTCTGTCCACCAGATATTTTTCCGCCTGAATCACCAATATTATAATCTAATGCGCCTTTTAAGTCCTTAACAAATTCCCATGCATTAGCAATTTTTAAGGCTTCAATAATAGCCTCATCTGTAGCGTTTTCTTTTCCTAAAAGAATATTATTTCTTATCGTATCATTAAATAAAATAGAATCTTGAGTTACTAAACCCATTAGATTTCTCAATGAATGCTTTGTAAGATTTTTAATATTATCTCCGTCGATGTTTATCTCACCTTCATTAACATCATAAAAACGTGTTACTAAGTTTGCTATTGTAGATTTTCCGCTTCCAGATTGACCAACTAAGGCAACAGTTTTTCCTTTAGGAACATGTAATGAAAAGTTTTTTAAAACAAGTTCGTCTTCGTATTTAAAGGAAATATTATCAAGTTTTACTTCTGTTCTAAAATCACTTTTAACCTTAGCATTTGGAATGTCTTCTAAAGGTGAAACTGTATTTAATATTTCTAAGACCCTTTCGGCAGCTGCATTTCCTTTTTTAACACTGTAACTAGCTTTGCTGATCGCTTTAGCTGGCGTAAGTATATTGTACGCTAACCCCATGTAAACAATAAATAACCCAGGATCTAAGGCGTTTTCATTTAAAACCATTCGACCTCCATACCACAAAAGAATAGCGATAACTGAAATTCCTAAAAACTCGCTAGTTGGTGATGCCAAATTCTGACGATGAAGTAATTTATTTGAAAAATTAAAAAATCGGTTTGTTGAGTTTTGAAAACGTTTATTAAAATTGTCTTCAGAATTAAAACCTTTAATAACTTTTAAACCACCTAGAGTTTCTTCTACAACAGACAAAAATTGACCTTGCTCTTTTTGAACATATCCCGATTTACGTTTTAATGATTTTCCTATCAAGGAAATAATAAAACCACTGACAGGAATAAAAATAAATACAAAAATGGTAAGTTTAACACTAATAAGAAGCATCATTATTATTGTAAATAAGATCATTAAGGGTTCTCTAACAATTAATTCTAAGATAGATAAAAATGACGTTTGAATTTCTTGTACATCACTAGATATTCTAGCTATAGTGTCGCCTTTTCTCTTTTCAGAATAGTATGAAATTGGCAACAACATTATTTTATTGTAAAGGGCGTTTCTAATATCTCTTAGCACTCCGTTTCTGAGAAATGTAATAAAATACATTGCTAAATATGCAAAAATATTTTTGAGTAAGAACATTGATATTACAAGACCTACCATAAAAATAAGTACATCATCGTGCCCTTCGATGGATTTTTGAGTTACAAAATAATTTAGATAATTTTCGCCATAGTCTTTAACATTACCTAATCCCGTCCACTCAGGTTTAACCTTAAGTGGTTCTGTTTTTCCGAATAGTACATTAAGCATCGGAAATAAGGATACCATGGATAATGTGCCAAATAAGGCATAAAATATATTACAGGCTATATTTAAAATCGCGTAGCCTTTATAAGGTCTGGCAAAACCGAGTACTTGTTTAAAATAGTTCATTTAAAGCTTCATGTCCTTTAGGATAGCATCAATTCTATTTTCCAACAACTGCTCCGTTTCTTTAAAAGCAGACACATTGTCTAATTTTGTATTTACACTTATGTAGAACTTTATTTTTGGTTCCGTACCACTTGGTCTTAACGCAATTTTACTACCGTCTTCTGTATAATAGATAAGCACGTTAGATTTTGGTATATCTAGTGTTGATTCAGTATTATTAGCTATATCTTTTGCTTGAGAAAGTTGGTAATCTTCAATACGGATTACTTTAGAGCCATTAACATCTTTTAAAGGATTTTCTCTAGCATCAATCATCATTTGTTTAATTTCTTGCGCTCCTTCTATTCCTTTTTTGGTTAAAGAGACTAAGCGCTCTTTAAAGAAACCATGCTCTACATATAAATCTATTAGTGCTTGGTATAAGGTTTGTTTGTTTGCTTTTGCCTGTGCTGCAATTTCGCAAGCCAAAAGAGTAGAGGTAACAGCATCTTTATCGCGCACAAAATCACCAACCATAAAACCAAAACTTTCTTCACCACCACCTATAAAATCCATGGTTGGGAAATCTTCTATCATTTTTGCAATCCATTTAAAACCAGTTAAGCCAATTTTACATTCTACACCGTATGCATTTGCTAAAACTGTCATCATAGGTGTAGAAACTATAGTTGATCCTACGAATTGATTCCCATTAATTTTATTCTGATTTTTCCATTGTTTTAATAAGAAATCAGTCATAAGAATCATAGTTTGGTTACCATTAAGAATAACCAATTCGTTCTCCAAATTTCTTACCACAACACCTAAACGGTCACAGTCTGGGTCTGTACCAATAACAATATCTCCATCTACTTTTTCTGCAAGAGCCATTGCCATTTTTAATGCTTCTGGTTCTTCAGGGTTTGGGGAAACTACAGTTGGAAAATCGCCATTAGGTTCTCGTTGCTCTTCTACAATACTCACATTGCTATAACCTGCTCTTTTTAGAGTTTCTGGTATTGCTGTAATAGAAGTACCATGCAACGGAGTAAATACAATATTTAAATTTTGTTTTGCTTCTGCAGATGTATTAAAACTGCCGTTTTTAATAGATGCATCAATAAAGACATCATCTATATCTTTTCCTATATATTGAATTAAATCTGAATTAGAGTTGAATTTTATTTCAGAATAATCCAAACGATTAATTTCAGCAATAATTTTACCATCCTGAGGTGGTACTAGTTGACCGCCATCTTGCCAATATACCTTATATCCATTATATTCTGGTGGATTATGTGAGGCTGTCAATACAATACCACAATGGCAGTTTAAATGTTTTAAAGCAAACGATAATTCTGGTGTAGCTCTTAAATCTTCAAATAAATAGACTTGTATACCATTTGCAGAAAACACATCTGCAACTACTTTACCAAACGTTTTACTATTATGCCTGCAGTCATAAGCAATTGCTACCTTAATTGTTTCTCCAGAGAAAGATGCGTTTAGGAAATTACTTAATCCTTGCGTATTTTTTCCTAGTGTATATTTATTAATACGATTTGTACCCAATCCCATAACGCCGCGCATACCTCCAGTACCAAACTCTAAATCTTTATAAAAACTTTCTTCTATTTCCTTTGGGTTTGAAGCTATTAGATTTTTAATGTCATTTTGAGTGTCTTCATCGAAAGTATCTGTTAACCAAGAGTTAACACGTTCTAAAATTTCAGGTTTGATATGAATCATAAATAAATAAGTTTAATGTAAATGTAATAAATTCTAAATTTTAGACCTTAGGATACGTCTAAATATTCTTTAATAAAATAACGTTGTTGTTGACGCTTAGATCTGAGAATAAGTTCTCCTAGAAAACCAGCAATAAAGAATTGAGAACCAATAATCATAGTTGCTAACGCTATGTGAAATTGTGGTCTATCGGTTATTAATCTGCCAGTTGGGTTTAAAAAAAGTTTGTCTACTCCAAGATAAAAAGAAAAACCAAAACCAATAATAAACATAATGACGCCGAGGGATCCAAAGAGGTGCATTGGTCGTCTACCAAAACGAGATATAAACCAAATGGTTAAAAGGTCTAAAAAACCATTTATAAAACGATTCATGCCAAATTTAGTTTTACCATATTTGCGTGCTTGGTGCTGTACTACTTTTTCACCAATATTTAAAAAACCAGCATTTTTTGCGAGTACAGGGATGTAACGATGCATTTCGCCATAAACATCTATGTGCTTTATCACTTGATTAGAATAAGCTTTTAAACCACAATTAAAATCATTCAGCTTAACGCCAGATGTGCGTCTTGCAGCCCAATTAAATAGCTTTGATGGTAAGTTTTTTGAAATAATAGAATCGTAACGTTTCTTTTTCCATCCCGATACCAAATCAAAATTTTGTTTGGTAATCATTTCGTAAAGTTCAGGGATTTCCTCAGGATTATCTTGTAAATCGGCATCCATAGTAATAACAACATCACCTTGTGCTTTTGCAAAACCAGCATGCAAGGCTTGCGACTTCCCAAAGTTTTTTATAAAACGAATACCTTTTACATCGGTATTGATCTTAGAAAGTTCTGATATGACGCTCCAAGAATTGTCGGTACTACCATCATCAATAAATAGAATTTCATAAGAAAACGAATTGGACTGCATCACTGATACAATCCAATTGTGTAATTCTTTTAAAGATTCATCTTCGTTAAGTAGTGGTATAACTACTGATATATTCATATTGATGTTGTCTAGTTTTCGAGACTCCAAAAATAATAGAAATTATTTAAGCAGTTAATCATTACTTCGCATAATCAATCCCGTAATTAAAGAGACAATTAATCCAAAGACTAATGCTCCAATTATTGACATAATACTGAAGAAACCGGGAGTCATAAACATACTGCTCATGCCCATTGCCTGATCTATTTGATCTTGAGTCATACTAGGGTTGTTCTCTATCATCTGATTGTAAGCTGTTTCTTTTTGCATTTCAATGAATTCAGGGTAGATAAATTCATAATGTACATAAGAATAAATTGCCGTGATTAAACCACCGATTACTGCTATGGCAAGTCCAACTTTTATCGCTTGCCCTACAGATAAGACATTAGCGTTTGATAATTTATAAGCTCTGATTCCATAAACGTAAACAAGAATTCCAAGAATTAGACTAGCACCAGACAAAATCCAGCTTTTATCTATATTTGCGATGTACATTATTATTAGTCCTGTTATGCTAATAAGAGCAGAATATAAACCCCATGTATATGCGATTGGTTTAATAGGTGCAGTTTGATGTTCCATAATTTTGTTGATTTTATAGTTAATTGAATAGTTAGTAACCAAAGATAACGAAATGTTACACTAATTTAGTGAAATAAAATTATCAAAAAAGATTGTAGATTTATAAAAAATATTTAAATTTGCACCTCGAAAAAATCGAATTTATTTAAAGCATTTAGTGATGAAAGCAGGAATACATCCAGAAAATTATAGAGTAGTTGCCTTTAAAGATATGTCTAACGAAGACGTGTTTTTAACAAAATCTACAGCAAATACAAGTGAGACTATTGAAGTTGATGGTGTTGAATATCCATTAGTTAAATTGGAAATTTCTAGAACTTCACATCCTTATTACACTGGTAAATCTAAATTAGTAGATACAGCAGGACGTATTGATAAGTTTAAAAACAAATACGCTAAGTTTAAGAAATAAATATAGCTTACCGATAATCGAAAAAGCCTTTCTATAAACAGAAAGGCTTTTTTGTTTTCTATAATTAGGCTACTTTTGATATGCTAATCAGGGTTTTAGGATAAACCTCAAATTTTAAAAATCATAATGAATTACATACTTTTTGATGGACCTTACCGAAACAATCTCTTACCATTTACCTACACAAGACCAGTAGCAGATATAAGGGTAGGTATTTTAACTATACGCCAGAAGTGGGAGTCTTATTTAGAATATACCACAACTACTGTAACTGAAGATTATCTTACTGATAAATTTCCGATGGTAGAAATGGAAAGTAATATAATGATTAATGCATCTTTTTTGCCAAATGCAGAAGTTATTGAGTTTGTCAAAAATATAAAGCATAACCAAGCCTTGTTTAAGGATGAGGATGTTATTGCTTTTTTTGCAAAAGAGGGAGAAGAAGTAGTAGGTTTTTCGCAATTTGAAGCAATTGAGTTTGAAGGAGATATTTTAAAAATTGAAAATACTTGGGATATTTTTTCAAAAAATGGAGAAGCTATTGAAGAAGATTTTAGACTTATCACTAAGGACAGAATATCTCAACCTATACCATCTACAATTAATACAATTAATCCTGAGCATATATTTATTGAGGAAGGAGCTCTTTTAAATTTTGCTACACTTAATGCAAGTTCAGGACCAATTTATATTGGTAAAAACGCAGAAGTTATGGAGGGCTCAATTGTTAGAGGTCCTTTAGCATTATGTAATAACGCAGTGCTAAAATTGGGAACAAAAATTTACGGACCAACAACAATTGGTCCTTATAGTAAAGTAGGTGGAGAAGTTAACAATTCAGTGTTATTCGCATATTCTAATAAAGGGCACGATGGGTTTTTGGGTAATTCTGTCTTAGGAGAGTGGTGCAATCTTGGTGCTGATACAAATAATTCTAACCTAAAAAACAATTATGCAGAAGTTAGACTTTGGGATTACCAAACGAGTGGTTTTGCAAAAACGGGTTTACAATTTTGCGGACTAATGATGGGTGACCATAGTAAATGCGGAATTAACACCATGTTTAATACTGGTACAGTTGTTGGTGTTAGTGCTAATATCTTTGGAAGTGGCTTTCCTAGAAATTTTGTTCCAAGCTTTTCTTGGGGTGGACATAAAGGTTTTGTAACCTATAAAACCAATAAGGCCTTTGAAGTTGCAGAGGTTGTTATGGCAAGGCGTAAGGAAGAATTTACAGATAAGGATAAAGCCATTTTAGAGCATATTTTTGAAGAAACAAAACAATACAGAAGAGAATAAATTATGAGAAATACCAAATTTACAATACTACTTATTTTAGCCTTTACCTACGGATTTTCACAAAGTACTGATGTAAATGTGAAAAAACTTAAGATTAATACAGAACTAGATCATTTTGCTGCTAGAGTGGTTGGTGACAAAATTTATTTCAGTCATAACCTTACCACTAAAAGAGGGCGTGCCATAAAGGATAAATTTGATGGCTTTATTTATACAATGTATGAAGCACCATTAAGTACTGATGGCGAAATAAAAGAACCTAAACTTATTGATAAAACAGAATTAGGACGTTTTAATATGTCTGCAGCTACTTTTTCTAAAGATGGAAAAACTATATATTTTACGACAAACCAACTTGGTAAAGGCACAAATAAATTAAAAGGGATTGAAACCTACAATTTACAGATAAGACGAGCTGAATATATTGATGGCAAAGGTTGGACGAATTTTGAAACACTTCCATTTTGTAATCCAGACCATAACTATGCACATCCTGCTTTAAGTCCAGATGGAAATACACTTTACTTTATAGCAGATGAGAAAGGTACCAAAGGAAAATCGGATTTATATAAAGTATCGGTTTCTAGTCATAAAACTTATGGTGATATGGTAAAGTTGAATGACAAGATTAATTCATCTCGTACAGAGATTTTTCCATTCGTGAGTGCAGATAATATATTGTATTTCACTTCAAATAGAAGAGGTGGTAAAGGTGGTTTAGATATTTATAGTTACGATTTAAATTCTAAGAATACTGAGCAGTTACCCGTTTCTTTAGAAGCACCTATAAACAGTAGAGGAGATGATTTTTCTTTTTTCTTAAATGACGACTTAACAACGGGCTATTTATCATCTAGACGTTCTAGAGGTGAAGGTGGTGATGATTTGTATTATTTTTCTAAGTTTTAGGCATTAGAATTTAGTGACTTTATTAATATAATGACTTTGTCTTAGCGAGAACTATTTAGTTTTTTAACACCCTTCAATTCTAACAAATTAGTAGCATTAATACCAAGTCCATTAACGTCTTTTCTAGTAAAACGAATTACTTCATCATAAAATAAAGGAACAATCGGTGCATTCTCCATAATCAAAGAATCCATTGAAGTATAAAGTTTAGCTCTTATCTCTGGGCTGGTTTCTAAATAGGCAGCTTCATACATAGCATCAAATTTAACATTTTTAAAATGTGTATAGTTTGGGCCATTTGGCGCAAAATTGTTACTGTAATACAATGATAAGTAGTTTTCAGCATCAGGATAATCTGCAATCCAACTGGCTCTAAAGAAATCTAATTGTCCATTAGCTTTAGCATCCTTTAGGCTTGATGCAGGTATAACATCGACGTTAACTTGTAGTCCTATTTTTTGAAGTTCACGTTGTATAAATTCACAAAAGCTTAAATAGTTACTGGTTGTAGTTAAAGTTACTTCAGGGTTTTTAATTCCAGTTTCAGATTTAAATTTGGAAATAAGCTGTTTTGCCTGTTCAGGTTGATAAGTAAAACCTATAGAAGCATTATAACCAGGCAAGCCTTTTGGTATAAATCCACCAGAAGCTGGTATCCCAATTCCATTTCTTAGATAGGTCATCATTTTAGATCTATCAAAACCTAAGTTAATTGCTTTTCTAAGTTTTATAGATTGTAACTCAGAAACATCAGTTTCCATAAAAAAGGCTAAATATTCAGTATTTAAATATGGACCTCGAATCATGTTTACTCTATCAGCATAATTAGGTCGTAACTTGCCATCCGTGGTTAAAATTTCATCTTTATAAGAACCATCTAAACCAGATACAAAATCGATATTTCCTTGAGCAAATTGTAAAAATTCACTCTGTTTATCTGGTAAGAATGTTATAGCGATAGCTTCAAGATAAGGTAGGCTCTTATTGTCTTTGTCAGTTTCAAAATAGTTGTTATTTTTCCTGAAAACGAGTTTGATATTTTCTTCCCATCGCTTAAACTTAAAAGGACCAGTTCCTATTGGATGAGATCTAAAGTCGCTGCCGTAATGTTCTACAATTTCCTTCGGCACTACAGAACAATATTTCATAGTTAGCAAACCTAAAAAAGCAGGAAAAGGTTGTCCTAACTTTATTTGAAAAGTAGAATCGTTAATAGCTGAAAATCCTTCAACTTTATTTAAAACCCAACTACCTGGTGAAGCTAAGGATTCATCTTTTAAGCGATTAAAACTGTATTCAAAATCTGACGCATTTACAGTTCTGGTAGAGTCTTTTCCAAATAAATTGTCCTTATGATAAAATACATCTTTTCTAAGGTTAAATGTATAAGTTCTTGCACTATCAGAAACTGACCAAGTTTTGGCTATACAAGGTTGTACAGTAAGTTGGTCATCCATTTGTACCAAACCATTAAACAATTGATGCGTTCCCCAAATATCAGCTAAGTCTTTTGAAAATGCAGGATCTAAAGATCCAATGTTCTTATGTTCGTTGTATCTAAATACCAGCGCATCATCAATAGGTTTTTCTTTTGAACTACACGAAGAAACACCTACAATAATCAAAGTTAGTATTAAGAATCTTGCGAGTTTTAGCATATAACTAATATGTTGTAAATTTGCCAACTTGGTAAAAATACAAGAATGAATCCAACTAAAAAAGTCGCATTTTATACCTTAGGCTGTAAACTTAATTTCTCTGAAACTTCTACGATAGCTAGAAATTTTACTGAAGAGGGTTTTTACCGTGTGGACTTTAAGGAAAAAGCGGATATTTATGTTATAAATACATGTTCAGTTACCGAGAATGCAGATAAACGTTTTAAGACTATTGTAAAACAAGCCCAAAAGGTTAATCCAGATGCATTTGTTGCTGCGATAGGATGCTATGCGCAATTAAAACCAGAAGAATTAGCGGATGTTGAAGGTGTGGATTTAGTTCTAGGTGCAACTGAGAAATTTAAGATTACCGATTACTTAAATGATTTAACAAAAAATGACTTTGGAGAAGTATATTCTTGTGAAATAGAAGAGGCTGATTTTTATGTTGGTAGTTATTCTATTGGTGACAGAACTAGAGCATTTTTAAAGGTACAGGATGGCTGTGATTATAAATGTACCTACTGTACAATACCATTAGCTCGAGGGATCTCTCGCAGCGATACTATGGATAACGTTTTGAATAATGCCAAGGCCATTTCTAAACAAGGCATAAAAGAAATTGTACTAACTGGTGTTAATATCGGAGACTACGGAAAGGGCGAATTTGGTAATAAAAAACACGAACATACGTTTTTAGATTTAGTTACAGAGCTAGATAAAGTAGAAGGAATAGAACGACTTAGAATTTCTTCAATAGAACCTAATCTATTAAAAAATGAAACGATAGACTTGGTATCTAAGTCGAGAGCATTTGTGCCGCATTTTCATATCCCATTGCAGAGTGGTAGTAATGAAATTCTGAAGAAAATGAAACGTCGTTACATGCGAGAATTATATGTAGATCGCGTTTCAAAAATTAAAGAAGTGATGCCTCATGCTTGCATTGGAGTTGACGTTATTGTTGGTTTTCCGGGTGAAACAGAGGAACACTTTTTAGAAACCTATAATTTTCTTAATGAATTAGATATCTCTTATCTGCATGTTTTTACCTATTCTGAACGCGATAATACAGAAGCCGCTGAATTTAATGGAGTTGTGCCTAAGAATTTGCGTGCCAAGAGGAGTAAGATGCTAAGAGGTTTATCTGCTAAAAAACGCAGAGCTTTTTACGAAAAGCAATTAAATACGGATAGAATTGTTTTATTTGAAAGTGAAAACAAAGCAGGTTATATCCATGGATTTACAGAAAATTATGTAAAAGTAAAGGCACCATGGAATCCAGAATTAATAAATACTATACATAATGTACATCTCACTAAGATAGATGAAGACGGGTTGTTGCGATTTCAGTTTGCTAAAACCTGTGTTTAACAAAATTAAAAACCCGAAACTAAATGAGTTTCGGGTTTTATATAAAATCTCTTTTTCAAGTTAGATTCGGATGCCTACTGGAAGCATACGCTTATACTTTCTGTTACTTCTTACAAATTTCGCTATTTCTGGACTAGTTGGAACAACACTTATATTTCTTTCTTTGATATCCGCAAAAACCATTGCTAAAAAATCTTTTTCAAATTCAGTAGTCTTAATTGTATCTGGTATAATCATTTTCGTTAGGAATATTTTACGCTCTTGCAAAGAATATTCTATCACGGCCATCTCATCTTCAACCTTTAATTCATACTGACGCAAAAAGTCATTGTCAATCAATTCAGCAATTTCAGTCATAATTTTCTTCGTTTTAAAATTAGCGGTTGGCAAGTAGAAACTATATTTTATATAGATTTGCAGTGCAAAGGTACAAAATTTCAACGTAAGTTTTGGTTTAACCTTGTTAAAACCTTAAATCACACATAATTATCAAGACTTTATTTAATACAAAATTTGTAAATGAATAATCAAATAACGCACGTCTATTTAATGCCAGGAATGGCTGCGAATCCTACAATATTTGAGCATATTCAATTGCCAAAAGAACAATATAAAATTCATTGGTTAGAATGGCAAATACCAAATAAACAGGATACACTGCAAGCATATGCTAAACGGATGTCTCAGCTTATAGAATACGATAATTCAGTTTTACTAGGTGTATCTTTTGGTGGTATGTTAGTGCAAGAAATGAGTAAATTCTTAAAGCTAAAGAAACTGTTTGTGGTATCTAGCGTGAAATCGCACCACGAGTTACCTAAACGGTTAAAGCTTCTAAAGGTAACTAAAGCTTATAAAATTTTACCAACGCAACTGTTTAGCAATATAGATTTACTTGCAAAGTATGCTTTTGGTGAGACTATTAAGAAGCGTGTTGATCTTTATAAAAAATATTTATCAGTAAGTGATAAAGTATATTTGGATTGGTCGATTAAGCAAATTGTATGTTGGGACCAAGAGAAACCAAATGAAGAAGCAATATATATTCATGGTGATAAGGATATTGTTTTTCCACATTCATGCGAAGGTAATTGTATTATTATTAAAGGTGGAACTCATATAATGGTGATAAACAAATATAAATGGTTTAACGAAAATTTACCAAAACTTATAGAGTCATGAATTTGAAAGAATTAAATAGATTACTTACATTGTAAAAAAAACGAAGCCATGCAAATCTTTAAAAATATTTTAGCCGCAATCGGATTAGTCTGTTTATCAGGCTTTTTTATATTCTCAATGCAAAAAGCACCATCGGATCAAAACTTTGGTAAAGAGCAACCGATAGTTAATGATTATAATGTTTATGCTTTAGAAATGCCAGAAGGATTAAATTTTGCAGGCGAAGCAGTTCCAATTGAAAGCCCAGATATATATGAGCGTATGGATAGAGAGCTTTTGGTAAACACCTATTGGCAATCTAATGGTTTGCTGATGTTTAAGCGAGCTCAGAAATATTTTCCTATTATTGAGCCAATTCTGAAAAAAAATGGGATTCCTGAGGATTTTAAATACTTAGCAGTTATTGAAAGTGGACTAACAAATGCAGTTTCTCCAGCCGGTGCTAGAGGTTTTTGGCAAATAATGAAAGTTACAGGTAGAGAAAACGGATTAGAAGTAAACTCTAATGTAGATGAGCGTTATAACTTAGAATTAGCAACAGAAGTAGCTTGTAAATATTTAAAAAATGCAAAGAATAATTTAGGGTCATGGACTTTAGCAGCTGCAGCTTATAATGCTGGTAATGCAGGTGTGTCTAGACGGCTAAAAGAACAAGGTGTAAATGATTATTATGATTTGTTATTAGGTGAAGAAACTGGACGATATATGTTTAGAATAGTAGCGCTAAAAGAAATTTTAAGTAGTCCATCTAAATACGGTTTCAATTTTAATAAGAGCGATTTGTATAAAGGTGTACCGACTTATAAGGTAGAGGTTGATACAGCTGTGGCAGACTTCTCAAAATTCGCGAAGCGTTTTGGTATAAATTATAAAATTTTAAAGATTCATAACCCATGGTTAAGAGAACCACATTTAAATAATAAATCTCGTAAGTCTTACATTATTGAAATTCCTAAAGAAGGATTTTACAAGTAGTAAAATAAATTTATAAAAGTAAAAGGCTTAAATACATATTGTGTTTAAGCCTTTTACTTTTATAATATATAATAGAATTTAGCGTCTACTTCTGCGATTTTGTCTAGCTGAAGTAGGCTGTCCATATTGTTGTTTTGGTATAGAGGCTTTTTTCATTTGTTGCTTCATCATTTTAATTTGTTCTGCTAACATATCTCTTTTGTCGAGCTTTTGTGCTTCAGCTAATAATTTTTGTGCTTCAGGTTTACGACGTTTAGAAAAAGCGATACCAGCTAGGTTTAATTTTGCCATAGCTAAATCATGATCCATCGATAGCCCCAAATCAATAGCTTTTTTAAAGTACTTTTCGGCTTCATTCATGTTAGTCTGCGAAACCATAACACCATTTAAATAATTTAAATAGCCTTGTTGTTTCTTTACCAATGCTCCTTCTGGGTTTTTAATTTTATCCAACCATTTTTTTGCACCAGGAAAATCTTGTTTTCTAAGTTTTAAAAACGCTAGTAAAATCATTTCATTTTTAAAATACAAGAAAATAAAAATGGTAGATAATAAGAGGTACATTATGCCATTGCCTATTTCTCCTTCTGTAAATTGATATACTGCGAAGGCAATAATTAAGGCGGTGATAACTAATTTTATATTTTTATTGAACATGTTTTATAGTATTTTTGCAGTGCGCAAAGGTAATAAAAACAATTAAAAATAATTTTATTTAGCTACTTGTAAAAGTAAAAACTTGTTGTATATTTGCACGCAGTTTTGAGATAGCTTAAGACTATTAAAAAAGATATTCAGATTTTAAATTCATAAGACATGCCAAAAAGAACGTTTCAACCATCAAAAAGAAAGAGAAGAAACAAACATGGTTTCAGAGAAAGAATGGCTTCTGTTAACGGAAGAAAAGTATTAGCACGTAGAAGAGCTAAAGGAAGAAAGCGTTTGTCTGTGTCATCTGAAACAAGACATAAGAGATAATGATTAACAATTGTTAATATTTTAAAGGTGTTACTTAGGTGTAACGCCTTTTTTTGTATCCTATTGATAACTATTTTTGCAAACCAAAACATATTCTCATGCCAAAAAACAAAAACATCAAGTCTATTTTACTTATCGGTTCTGGCCCTATAGTTATAGGTCAGGCCTGTGAATTCGATTATTCAGGTTCTCAAGCATTAAGGTCTTTACGAGAGGACGGAATAGAAACGATTCTTATAAATTCTAACCCAGCAACTATAATGACAGATCCTACAATGGCGGATCATGTTTATTTATTACCGTTAAATACAAAATCTATTATTAAGATTTTGAAAGAGCATCCGCAAATTGATGCTGTACTGCCAACTATGGGAGGACAAACTGCCTTAAATCTTTGTATAGAAGCAGATGAAAAAGGTATATGGAAAGATTTTGATGTAGAGATTATTGGTGTAGATATTGATGCTATTAATATTACTGAAGATAGAGAAAAATTTAGAGAGTTAATGCTTAAAATTGGTGTTGGTATGGCACCTCAAGCAACAGCAACTTCGTTTTTAAGAGGAAAAGAAATAGCTCAAGAGTTTGGATTTCCTTTATGTATTAGAGCATCATTTACTCTTGGAGGTGCTGGTGCTTCTATTGTCTATGACGAAAAGGAATTTGATGAGAACTTAACCAGGGGATTAGAAATTTCACCTATCCATGAGGTAATGATCGACAAAGCGCTATTGGGTTGGAAAGAATATGAGCTTGAGTTGTTGCGAGATTGTAATGACAATGTCGTAATTATATGTACTATTGAGAATATGGATCCGATGGGAATCCATACAGGTGATTCTATTACAGTCGCGCCTGCAATGACCTTATCTGACAAGGTGCAACAAAAAATGCGAGATATGGCAATCCATATGATGCGCAGTATTGGTGATTTTGCTGGTGGTTGTAATGTGCAATTCGCAGTGAGTCCGGATGAAGAAGAAGAAATTATTGCTATTGAAATTAACCCACGTGTATCTCGTTCTTCTGCATTAGCAAGTAAAGCTACAGGATATCCAATTGCAAAAATAGCTGCTAAATTGGCATTAGGATACTCATTAGATGAATTAAGCAACCAAATTACAAAATCAACATCTGCTTTATTTGAGCCTACATTAGATTACGTTATCGTTAAAATCCCACGTTGGAATTTTGATAAATTTGAAGGATCTGATAGAACTTTAGGATTGCAAATGAAAGCTGTTGGTGAGGTAATGGCTATTGGGCGTTCTTTTCAGGAAGCTCTTCATAAAGCAACACAATCATTAGAGATTAAAAGAAATGGTTTAGGAGCTGATGGCAAGGGTTATAAAGATTATGAGACTATAATTAGCAAATTAAAGTATGCAAGTTGGGATCGTGTTTTTGCCATATATGACGCTATTGAAATAGGTATTCCGTTGAGTCGTATTTTCGAAATCACAAAAATTGATATGTGGTTCTTAAAGCAGTATGAAGAGTTATTTCAACTTCAAAAAGAGATTTCTACTTACACTATTGAATCTTTAGATCGTGAATTGCTTCTAGAAGCTAAGCAAAAAGGTTATGGCGACAGACAAATAGCCCATATGCTAGGTTGCTTAGAAAGTGAAGTTTATAATAAAAGAAGAGATTTTAATATCAATAGAGTCTTTAAGTTAGTAGATACATGTGCTGCCGAGTTTAAAGCACAAACACCATACTACTATTCAACTTTTGAAAGTGAAGTGGAAACAGCAGATGGAAAAGTATTTGTTGATAATGAAAGTATAGTAACCGACAAGAAGAAAATTATAGTTCTAGGCTCTGGACCAAATAGAATTGGACAAGGAATTGAATTTGACTATTGTTGTGTGCATGGTGTATTAGCTGCCTCTGAATGTGGTTATGAAACTATAATGATTAACTGTAATCCAGAAACTGTTTCGACGGATTTTGATATTGCCGATAAACTCTATTTTGAACCTGTTTTTTGGGAACATATTTATGATATTATTCAGCATGAAAAACCTGAAGGGGTCATTGTACAGTTAGGTGGACAAACTGCATTAAAACTTGCTGAAAAGTTAGAGAAATGGGGAGTTAAGATAATGGGTACTAGTTTTAAATCTCTTGATTTAGCCGAGGATAGAGGGAGTTTTTCAAATATTTTAAAAGAAAATAATATTCCTTATCCAGAATTTGATGTGGCAGAATCTGCTGATGAAGCTTTAGCAATTGCAGACGTGTTAGACTTTCCAATATTGGTAAGACCTTCTTATGTATTAGGTGGTCAAGGAATGAAGATTGTAATAAATAAACAAGAGCTAGAAGCACATGTCATAGACTTGCTAAAATCTATACCAGGGAACAAATTATTGCTAGATCATTATTTAGATGGAGCAATAGAGGCTGAAGCAGATGCTATATGTGATGCAGATGGTAATGTTTATATCATTGGTATAATGGAACATATAGAGCCTTGCGGTATTCACTCTGGTGATAGTAATGCTTTGTTACCAGCTTTTAATTTAGGTGATTTAGTTAAGCAGCAAATTATTGATCATACACATACAATAGCAAGGGCTTTAAATACAGTAGGTTTAATAAATATTCAGTTTGCTATTAAGGATGATATTGTATATATCATTGAAGCTAATCCTAGAGCATCGCGTACAGTGCCATTTATAGCAAAAGCTTACAAGGAACCTTACGTAAACTATGCTACAAAAGTGATGTTGGGTGAGAACAAAGTGACAGATTTTGACTTTAATCCACAATTGGAAGGTTACGCGATTAAGCAGCCAGTATTTTCATTTAATAAATTTCCTAATGTAAACAAAAAACTAGGACCAGAGATGAAGAGTACAGGAGAAAGCATATTATTTATAGATAGCTTAAAGGACGATGAATTTTACGATTTATATTCTAGGCGAAAAATGTATTTAAGTAAATAATGGCACAGTTTTCGATAAACGGTTAACTATATTCGATATAAATCATTAACTTAGCTTTATTAAGACTCAAATCTATGAAAAGAATTTTACTATTAATGTGTTTATCAATTGGCTTCATTGGGTTCTCTCAAGTAGTTGCGAATCAGGTAGATGACTTCCAAGATGGTACAACTCAAAATTGGCGAATTGGTAATGCTGCTGGTCCTACTCAGGTACCAATGAATATTGCCGATGCAGGTCCAAGTGGAGTTGGCGATAATTGCTTACAATATACATCTGTAGGTGGTGGTGGTGTAGCCAGTAAGATGGTAATTTATACTCAAAATTTTCAATGGAGTGGAGACTTTACTTCAGAAGGTGTTGTTAGTATTGACATGGATGTTAGAGTACAAACCAATGATTTAAACCTAAGAGTAGCTATACAAGGTAATGATGGAACAAGAATATGTTCTACAAATGCGGTAGCTGTATCGGCTAGTGGCACATGGACAGTAATTAGTATTCCTGTTAGTGCTTCTGATTTTACTTATCTAAGTGGAACAGGTGATGCCTCATCGGCATTAGCTAACGTTGCTACGCTAAGACTTTTGAGTAGTAGTGCACCAACTTGGACAGGAGCTGATTCAGTGGCCTCTATATTACAAACAGATAATATTACGGCTACGACTATCTTAAGTACATCTGAATTTGATTTACAAAACACCGAGTTTGTAATTTCTCCAAACCCTTCAAAAAATAAGTTAAACATTACCTTACCAAAATCGGATGAGGACATGGTATTCGAAGTTTTTGATGTTTTAGGTAAAAGAGTTCATAAAGGTTTATTGACAGGTATTACCTCTTCTATAAATGTTTCTAATTGGAAAAGTGGAATTTACTTAGTGCGTGTTTCAGATAGTAAATCAACTCAAACAAAACGATTTATTAAACAATAAATAAATTTAACTATAATAAAAAAAGCCATTTCAATGAGAAATGGCTTTTTTATGTTTAACTCTCTGGTAATTCAATCTTAATGCGATAATTCTTTAACTCCTCTAAATAATCTTCAGGAGAAAAGTTAATACTATTAAATTCTTTTTGCCTGTGCTTCTTGGTTTCAATACGTTTTAAGGATTTTAAGAAGCGCTTTAGCTCAGTTTTATCATTAATTATAAGACCAGGTACTTGCTTTGATGTGTCATCTTTATATCTTGCAACCATTGTAAAGTAAGATGAGTTACAATGTTTTATTTCACCAGTTTGTATATGTTCTGCTTCAACTCTAATGCCTATTACCATTGAGGTTTTACCCACATAGTTTACTGAAGCTTTCATAGTTACTAACTCGCCCACTTCAATTGGATTTATAAAATCAACAGTATCTACAGATGCAGTAACGCAGTAGGTACCAGAGTGTTTAGATGCACAAGCAAAAGCAATTTGATCCATGAGGTTTAGGATATAACCACCATGAATTTTACCGCTAAAATTAGAATGCGATGGTAACATTAATTCTGAAATACTAATTCGAGATGAATCTATTGTTTTATACATATGTTTGAGTCTTTAAAAATCGTCTTCTGAAGCACGTTTTATTATACTCTCAGGAAGTGCTTTTTTAGCTTTCGCTCCCATTTTTTTTATTTTTTCAACACGAGATATTAAGTTACCCTTGCCTTCAACTAACTTATTCATTGCAGATGAATAATCATTTTTAGCGGCATCAATTTTTTTACCAACACCAGTCAAGTCTGTTACTAAACCTTCAAATTTATCGTATAAAGCACCTGCTTGTTTGGCAATTTCAATAGCATTTTGTTGTTGTTTTTCATTATTCCACATAGTATCAATAGTACGTAAAGTTGCTAATAGAGTAGATGGAGTAACAATTACTATATTCTGCTCAAAGGCTTTGTTATAAAGAGAATTGTCTTCATTGATTGCAACTGCAAATGCAGGTTCAATAGGTATAAACATCAGCACAAAGTCTGGTGATTCAATGTCGTATAAGTCTTGATAGTTTTTAGCAGATAACTGATCTACATGTTTCTTTATGGAATTGACATGGGCTTTTAAATGCATGCTTCTTTCTCCGTCATCTGAGTTGACCATACGTTCATAGTCAGTTAACGATACTTTAGAATCTATAATCATTTTTTTAGAATCTGGTAGATGTAAAACTACATCTGGCATAACACGAGAGCCGTCTTCGCGTTGAAAGTTTTGTTGTACAAAATACTCTCTATCTTTTTCTAAACCAGATTTTTCTAAAACACGCTCCAAGACTAATTCGCCCCAATTTCCTTGTGTTTTACTATCTCCTTTTAATGCTTTTGTTAAGTTAGTAGCCTCTTTTGCCATTTTTTGGTTTAGGTCTTTTAAGCCTAGTAACTGTTCCTTAAGGGCAGAGTGCATACTTATGCTTTCTTTCTGAGTATCCTCAACTTTCTTTTCAAACGTTCTGATTTTTTCTTCAAGTGGATTTAAAATATTTTTTATGTTTTCTTTATTCTGAAGGGTGAATTTTTCTGATTTTTCATCTAAAATTTTAGATGCCATTAATTCAAAATCTTTTCTAAGTTGAATTTGTTGCTGTTCTAGCTCTTCATCACGTTTTAGATTCTGTTGCTGAAGGTTTTCAAACTCCGTATTGCGTCTTGAGAGTTCTGTATTTAGAAAATCTTTTTCTCTCCTAATTGCTTCTCGCTCGGTTTCAATTTTTTCAACATTATTTTTTAAATCATTAATCGAGTTATTGAGTTGGTGTTGACGTTCTTGGAGCGTGCTTTTATCACTTTTGCTTTTTAGTTCTGCAAATTTAAGTCCAATAAAAGCGCCAATACCTGCAGAAACTATAATTGCTATGAGCAGAATGAGTGTATCGTTCATGTAAAATTAGAAATTTATCAAAGATAAATTTTAATGTTGAAAGTGAACTTAAAATTAATCTCGAAAGTTATTTAATAATTCTAAAACTACCAGTAGAATTATCAAAAGCAATTAAGTCTTTTGGAAAAAGTGATTCAAACACACCTTCTGATATTAAGTGAAAAGGCTTGTCGCAAATAACTTCGGTACTATTCATAACAATCATCGTATCACATAATTGAATTGCTAAATCAATCTCGTGTGAAGAAAACAAGATAGTTTTACCGGTTTCTTTTGTTAACTTTTTAAGTAACTTTAAAATGTAAGCTTTGTGATACATATCGAGATGTGTGGTTGGCTCGTCTAAAACTATAACATTAGTATCTTGAGCTAATGCTCTAGCAATCATCACCTTTTGAAGTTGACCATCACTAAGCTCATAACATTTTTTGTTTTTTAAATTAGTAATATTTACAAGACTTAATGCATTATTTACAACTGTATAGTCTTCTTCTGTAAGATTCCCAATCCAATTTGTATAAGGCTGTCTTCCTAAGGTAACTAACTCAAAAACTGAAAGATTTTTTGAAATTAAAGGCTCAGTTAAAACAATACTTAATTGTTTTGCCAATTCTATATTCGATATTTCATTTAAGTCATTTTCATTTAATATTATGTGGCCAGATAATCGTGGCTGTACTTTAATCAATGTTCTTAGAAGAGTCGATTTGCCAATACCATTAGCACCAACTAAACCAATAAGTTCTCCTTTTTTTAATTCAAAATCTATGTTAGATGTGATTACAGTTTCATTCTTTTTAGTTTTGTAACCTATAGAAAGTTGCTCTGCTTTAAGGACGATATGTGATGTTCCTTTTTTCATTAAAACATCATTTTACGTTGTTTAACTAGAAGCCAAATAACAACAGGTGCGCCAACTAAAGCTGTTATTGCGTTAATTGGTAATGTATAATCACTACCTGGAATTTGAGCAATGCTGTCGCAAATGAGCATTACAATTGCACCAAACAGTAAAACTGCTGGCACTAATATTTTATGATTTGAAGTTTTGAAAATTTGACGTGTTAAATGCGGAATTGCTAGACCTATAAACGCAATAGGTCCTGTGAAAGCTGTTATAGTGCCCGCAATTAAGCTGGTGGCTAAAATTATAATGAGTCTGCTTTGTTTTAGATTTAGACCTAAACTTTTAGCATAATTATCTCCAAGTAGTAGACTATTTAGCACCTTTAAAGAAGCTATACTTAATAGCATCCCAATCATATAAATTATGAAGAAAATTAAAATCTCATTCCAAGAGAGGTTACTTAAACTACCGAATCCCCAAAAAATATATTGTTGTAGCTGCTCAGCTGAGCTAAAATATGATAGTACACTGACCACAGCAGCTGTAATACTCCCAAACATTAAGCCAATGATAAGAATAGCCATTGTGTCTCTAACTTTACTAGAAACAGTTAAAACTGCTAGTAAAACAATAAAGCTTCCTAAACTTGCAGCGATAACAACGCTCCATTTAGATATTAATGCAGTAGCAAACAATCCACCAAATAATCCAGATCCCAAAATGACGAGTGCAACTCCTAAGCTAGCACCAGAAGTTATACCCAAAACAAAAGGACCAGCTAATGGGTTTCTAAAAAGTGTCTGCATTAATAAACCAGAAATACCTAATCCAGAACCTACAAGAATTGCCGTTACTGCTTTTGGTAATCTAAAATCGGTAACTATTATTTGCCAGGTTGTATTTTCAATAGTACTAAAAATGCTACCAAAAATACTGTCAATTGGAATATTTACAGAACCTAGACTTATATTAATAACAAGGCATAGGGCTAAAACTGCTATTAACAATAGAAATTCAATTTTGTATGTTTTTTGATTATCCAATTAATTAAGTGACTTAAAGAAATAGGGTTTATAATCTTCTAAAAGTTCTGGATGACAGATTTTAATAATATCTTTTAGTATTAAATCTGGTCTTGCAGTGCCTAACTCATAATATAAAACTCCACCTGTAGCTCCTGTAGTATCAGAAAAACTATATATCTCCTTATTTTTGAAAGCAGTAAAGTTAGTATATAAAGTATTAGCACTTTCTAACTGATCGTAGCTCGAGTAATATGATGGGCTTAACCATATATCAGCTTCTTTGGCCTTATCTAAAACAACTTCGAAGCTTAATGCTAAACTGCCATTTCCTGTTGTTTCGCTCCATAAGTAATTGACATTAGCATCTTTTAAAAATTGCGCTTCAGGACTAGAGCCATGTGGCAGATACCATACTTCCTTATGCATTGCTCCACTTAAAACAGTTGGCTTTTTTTTAGAGTGTTGTGCTATTGTTTTTGCTTCTAAATACGCTGTTTCGATAGTATTGAAAATGGAGTCTGCTTCCTTTTCTTTATTAAATAAGATTCCAAAAAACTTTATCCATTCTGCTTTGGCTAATGCAGAGGATTCTACCCAATCCCCATTATATATTACAGGAATTCCTGCTTTTTTAATAGTTTCAAAGGTTTTGTTTACACCGTCAACACCAAATCCTATGACTAAATCAGGGTTGAGTTCTAATAATACTTCGGTATTAATGCCTTCGTTTTTTCCGAGTTCTCTAATCTTTCCATCATCTACTAACTGGCGTGTTTTATTTGAAGAAATGTAATCCGTGCCAGGAAACCCAACTAGAGTTTGCTCTACATCTAATAATTCTAAAGCAGGAATGTGTGTTGTGGATGTAACAACAATCTTATTTATTTTATGATCAATTGTTGCATCAAATGCTGCGGATTTAAAGTCAACGTGCGCCTCATTATCAACTATTCCGTATCTATAACTTATTTTTGATTCAGGCCATGGTTTTAATATTTCTAAGACCTTATGAGTTCCATAATTTTTTAAGGTAAAACCTTTAGCGTATTTTAACTCTAACGTTTTTACTTCTGTAATATGAGTATCTATTAATTCCCTATTTGATTCATTCTTACAAGAACAAAAAGCTAGTAGAAGAAAAAGGAAGACTGATAGTTTCATTTTGTTTTCAATGTCTATTATAGATTCAAAAGTAATATTAATTAAAGTTTTGAGTGAAACATTAAACATAATGTTTACTTTCGCGGCGAAATTAGGTTTCATTCGTTTCACCGAATGGATTAAAAGGGAATTTGGTGTAAATCCAAAACTGTTCCCGCAACTGTAAGCTATAACGCTTGTTATTACCTTCAATGTCACTGGATGTTTATCTGGGAAGACCAATAACAAGACGCAAGTCAGGAGACCTGCCAATTTCAACATAGAAGTCAAACTTTCGGGATAAAAGTTTACATACAAATTTACGTGTGTTCTCTCGAGTAATTAAAAATTAAAATGAACAAAACAAAATTGTTTTGTAGCATCCTAGGTTTAGGTATGCTATCCATTGGTGCAGCACAAACGCAGACCGACTCAAAAAATGTTGAAAAATTAGAAGAAGTCGTAGTTACGGACTCACGCTTTAATCTAAAACGTGAAAATTCTGGTAAGGTGATTACCAAAATCACATCAAAAGATTTGGAAAAATTACAAGGCCAATCTGTTGCAGAAATAATTGGTAGAACGGTTGGTGTAGAAGTTAATGGAGTACGCAGTAATGCAGGTCAGAATCTTAATTATTTTATACGTGGTGGTCGTAATCGCCAAGTTTTAATTCTAGTTGATGGAGTGCAAGTTACAGATCCATCTCAAATTGCTAATGATTATGATTTACGTTTATTAAATGCAGACCAAGTAGAGTCAATTGAGATTCTTAAAGGGGCATCGAGCACACTTTATGGTACTGGCGCAGCTACAGCTATTATTAATATTAAGTTAAAGGAAGCTTCTAAAAAAGCATTTAATTTAAATTTAAGAAGTACACTCGGTACAAATCAGTCTTCAGATGAAAATAATTATGCTATTGAAGATTTTAGAAATAGTGTATCTGTTAATGGTAGTGCAAGTAAATTTAATTATTTAGCAAGTTTTGGTCAGCAATTTACGGATGGCTTATCTGCAATAGAAAGTGGTACAGAGTCTGATGCCTTTAATAGCTATAACGGAAATTTAAAATTAGGATATACTTTTAGTAATACGTTTAAATTAAATACGTATGCAAGCTTTGATAGATTTAAAGCCGATTTTGATGATAGTTTTGGGATGATGGATGCTGATAACCGTTCAATTTCTAAACAATATAGAATAGGTGTTTCGCCAGAATTTAAATATAACAAAGGAAGTATTACTATAAACGCAGCCTACAATGATGTAGAACGTGAGATTGAATCTGGTTTTCCTTCAATGTTTAACGCACAAAGTATTATAATAGATGCGTTTAATCGCTATAATTTTAGTGATACGTTTTACACGGTTTTGGGAGTTAATTTTCAGGATAACACGATGGAAAGCTTTTCAATTCCTTTTGGAGCATCAGACTTCAGCCAAGCTATTGATCCTGAAGTTGCACAATTTACCATAACAGATCCTTATGCGAATGTAGTCTATGTTTCAGATTTTGGTCTGAATGTAAACGCTGGTTTACGCTTAAATAATCATAGTGAATATGGAAGTCATTTAGTGTATAGTTTAAATCCTTCTTATAAGGTAGATTTAGATTTTGGTTATATAAAAGGATTAGCGAGTTATAGTACAGCGTTTATTACACCATCATTATTTCAGTTATTTGAGCCTACTTTTGGAAATGTAGATTTACAACCTGAAGAAAATCAAACTATAGAGGTAGGTGCGGAGCTGTCTATAAGAGATAACGCAACTTTTAGTATAGTTTATTTTAATAGAAACGAAGATAATTTTATTGATTTTATAGATACTGGTGGATTTGTTTTTCAGTATCAAAACATTGATCAGTCATTTACAGCAAGTGGTTTAGAATTTGTAGCTCAGGCAAAACTGACTGATGGCTTAGATATTAATGTAAATGCAACCTATACATCTTTAGATGAAGATTTAAATTTAAGAATACCAGAATTAAAAGTTAACGCTAGGCTAGACTATAGTTTAAATGAAAAAACACAATTAGGATTAGCATATCAGTTTAATGATGATAGAGAAGACTTAGTATTTAATAATATAACGTTTGCAAATAACGTTGTGACTTTAGAATCTTATGGGTTGTTAGATTTTTATATTAGCCATAGGATTATAAATAATAAGATGACCATTTTTGCAAATGTTACTAATATTTTTAATGAAGATTACCAAGAATTATTTGGATTTGCGACTAGAGGCAGAGGAGTCAATCTAGGTTTTAATATTAATTTATAGGTCCTAGTATTTATAAAAAAAAGCCGCTCTTTGAGCGGCTTTTTCTAGTCTATAAACATCTCTTGCTCTAGATATTTACTATTTATTTTTACTTGAGACTGGTTGTTATTTGTGTAACTAGGACGTCCAGTTCCTAAAATATCAGATATGGCCGCAGCTAATAACGTTTCGTTAATGTCACCCAGAATACCTAACGAATTTCGTATTTCTCCAAGTTGTATATCTGGCACTAAACCATCAGAGGGTACGAGTTCATCATTAACATTTGTAGAATTTGCAACGAGTGGCTGCATGGCATATGTATGGTTTGGGTTAACATTTTCGAAAGTTAGATTAGGAGAATCATATACAGTTATAGAGGCTTGTGTTTTACCAACCGTATTTTCACCAATTACTACAACGTCAATATAAGATGCCAAACTATTAATTACAAGTTCACTCGCAGAAGCCGTTCTCCCATTTGTAGTTAGGATATAGACCTTAGACAAGTTTAAGCTATTAATAGATCCACTTCCCTCAATTGAATTTGTGAAAAGAAAATCTGTATTATTGTTTTGTAAGTTTTCATTATAAAATAATTTCGAATATACCTGACCAGTAAACTGACCAGTAATCATGCTTCCCATATAAGCAGCTGTCTGTACAGAGCCACCACCATTATATCTTAAGTCTAATATCAGTTCTGTTACACCATCTGCCTGAAAACCTCCAAATGCTGTGTTTAAGGCGTCGTCAAAATTATTATTAAAACCATTGTACATTAAATAACCAACTTTAGTATTATCATTTAAAGTTAGTGTTTGCGCTATATGTACAGGGTTCTCTGTGTACTGAACCTTGCTTAAATCCGCACTTTCTCCATTTAATGTAATAACATCATCATCTATTTCTGATGTACCATTATCATCATAATTTGCGAAATTTAAAGTATAATCATCTTGTCCAACGAGTAAATCAACAAAGTTTGAGTCGGTTAAGTTAACTCCATTCACTGCTTTAAAAATTTGACCACGTTCTAACCCTAAATTAGCTGCAAAACTATTATTTAACACTAAGGTAATTGCTCCAAAAACTTCAGGACTGCCTTCAGTAACTCTATAAAGATTAAATTCAAGACCATTACTAAGGCTAGTGCCTTGTTGCTGATTTTGTAAATCGAAATAATTATCTGTAATTCTACTAAATCTATCTACTGATTCTGGTAGATATTTTAAAGATTCAAATAAAACCTCGGGCGTTTCAAAGCTATTTAGATATGTAGCGTATTCTGCGTTAGTAGCAAATCTATCATTTGCAAGGTTAGGAATTTCAGACTTATATAAGTATACAGCATTCATACCCTTCCAAACAAAGTCCTTAATGTCGGAGGTAGCAATTAAGTTATCATCTAAATCCTCAAAACAGCTAACTAGGGAAAATGCTACTATAAACATAAGTAGCAGAATTTTAATATTTTTCATCTTTTTCTTTATTTAATAATAAATAGCAATCTTTTTACTTATGTCTGTAAAACTCTAAATTTACTTACATTATTATAAATAAAAAAACTTTGTAACAAAATGTAAAGTGTATCGTCGTAATAATGAAGGCTAGTAAAAAAGCATTCTACCACCAATCAAAATAGTAATGGAGCAAACAGATTTTGTAAGCTTAGTAATGCCGTTTAAGGATAAAGTATTTCGTTTAGCAAAACGATTACTAGTTTCTCGTGAAGAAGCGGAAGATGCTACGCAAGAAATACTTTTGAAGTTGTGGAGAAATAAAGCGAAGATAAGTGAGTATAAAAATGTAGAAGCTTTCTCAATGACGATGACAAAGAATTTTTGTTTGGATCGATTAAAATCGAAACAAGCGCAGAATTTAAAGATTGTACATAGTAATTATACTAATAACGATTCGTCATTACAAAAACAAGTTGAAGCTAGAGATAGTATGGACTGGGTTTCTAGGATTATGGAAGATTTACCAGAACAACAAAAAATAATAGTGCAACTAAGAGATATAGAACAATACGAGTTTGCTGAGATAGCTAAAATGCTAGATATGAACGAAACAGCAATACGTGTAAATTTATCTAGAGCACGAAAAACAATAAGAGAAAAATTGACTAGTACACATAAATATGGTATTAAATAAAATAGAAAAATTATTAGAAAAGTACGACGATGCAGAAACATCGCTTAAAGAAGAAGCACAGTTAAGAGCTTATTTTGCAAGTGATAATGTTGCATCACACTTAGAACATTATAAGCCAATGTTTCAGTATTTTTCTGTATCGCAAAAAGAACAGTATACAAAAGACGTTCCATTAAAAACTAATAGAACAAAATTGTATCAATGGATTTCTGTCGCAGCTGTAGCCGTTCTTATGCTTGGTTTCCTAGTTCCTAATATGTTTGGGCCAACTGAGGCTGAATTAAAGCAGCAAGAAGAAGCTTTAATAGTCTATAACCAAACTAAAGAAGCTTTTAAGTTAGTTTCAATAGGTATGAATGAAGGAAAGCAGCAACTTAATTCTTTGGCTATGGTCTCGGATAATTTAAATCAAGGGATTGAAGAAGCTGGAAGATTAAGTGAATTTTCTAAAACAACAAACAAAATTTTTAAAAACAATTAAAACACAAAAATTAAGAAATTATGAAAAAAGTAATAGTAATAATCGCACTTATTGTAGCGCCAATGATATCAGGAGCTCAAAGTATATTTGATAAGTTTGAAGATATGCCAGATGTTGCTTCAGTTATAGTTAATCAGAAAATGTTTAGCATGATTGCCAGTATTGACATTGATATGGATGACCCAGAAGCTCAAGAGTATATGAATATGGTAAAAAAGATTACAGGTCTTAAAGTTTTTACCACAGGGAACGAAAAAATATCTGCTGATATGAAAGCTACTGTAACAAAGTATTTAAAATCTTCTGATCTTGAAGAGCTAATGCGTATTAAAGATGGTGATCAAACGGTAAAGTTTTATGTTAAAGAAGGTAAAGATGAAAACCATGTAAAAGAATTATTAATGTATGTAAGTGGACTTAAGGAAATGACTAAAGGACAAAACATTGAAATTAATGGTAAGAAGCGCGAAATAGAAACTGTTTTATTATCGTTAACAGGAGATATCGATTTAAGACAAGTGTCTAAAATTACGAACCAAATGGATATTCCAGGTGGTGAGCAGTTAAAGAAAGCTGGAGAAAAGAAAAACTAAATTAATGATACAATCAATCAAAAAATCAATGGTAGTGTTGTTCTTGGTTGCGGCTTTTATAAGCTGTAACCAAGGACCAACATTGCAAACGTATTATGTTGACAATGAATTAAAACCAGGTTTTGCATCCTTTGATGTACCAACCAGTTTTATAGATGTAGAACATGTTGAAATGACAGATGAGCAGCGCGAAGCTTACAATTCTGTCGATAAGTTAAATGTATTAACATACATCGAGGAAAATACAGATTTAGCAGAATATAAAATAGAGCTAGAAAATGTAAAAACGATTCTAAAAAACCCGAAGTATGATGAGTTAATGCGTGGAGGAAATTCTAAAGATGGAAAATTTGTTGTGAAATTTTTAGGTGATGTAGATAGTATAGATGAACTTATCATTTTTGGTAATGCCAACAATAAAGGCTTTATGATTGCTAGAATTTTAGGAGACAATATGAATGCCGGCGAATTAATGTCATTGCAATCTGTATTAAAGGATGCAAATTTTGAAGACACAAATCTTAGTGGATTAACAGACTTTTTTAAATAAACTTATTTAAATAAAACTGACAAATTATTTAAATGTTAATGTGAATCGTCTTGAAATTTATCTTCAGGGCGATTTTTTTTTATGTCATTTTTTAAAGCATACTTAATAGCTAAAAATAATAAAACTCCATAACTACCAAAAAGTAAAACTTTAATAATAAAATAATCCAATACCTCTAGCATACCACCAATAAAAAAGCCCATGGTGACAATGCAAACAAGACTGAGAACTAATGCGTTTTTAGTAATTGGTAATATATTCATATTCCAGTATAATTACTTGGTGTAATTGCTTTAAGCTCTACTTTAATTAAATCTGAAATTTCTAAGGTATCAATAAAATTAGATATTGAGCTTTGTGTTATTGCTTCATTTGTCCTAGTTAAACCTTTTAATGCTTCATATGGGTTAGGGTAAGCTTCACGTCTTAATATGGTCTGAATTGCTTCGGCAACTACCGCCCAATTATTTTCTAAATCTTGTTTGAATTTAGATTCATTTAATAACAGTTTACCTAAACCTTTTAGAGTAGATTTAAATGCAATCAATGTGTGTCCAAAAGGAACTCCAACATTTCTTAACACCGTACTATCCGTAAGATCACGTTGTAATCTAGAGATTGGTAATTTGGCAGAAAGATGCTCAAAAATGGCATTTGCAATGCCTAAGTTACCTTCACTGTTTTCAAAGTCAATTGGGTTTACTTTGTGCGGCATGGCAGAACTACCAACTTCACCTTTCTTAATTTTTTGTTTAAAATAATCCATAGATACGTAAGTCCAAATATCTCGGTCTAAATCTATGATTATGGTATTAATTCGTTTTAAACCATCAAATAATGCAGCAGCATGGTCGTAATGCTCAATTTGTGTTGTAGGGAACGAATGTTGTAATCCTAATTTTCCTTGTACAAATTCGCTTCCAAAGGCTTTCCAATCTATGTTAGGATAAGCCACTTTATGTGCATTAAAATTCCCTGTTGCACCACCAAATTTAGCAGCGCTTGGTACGTCATTTAATAAGTTAAACTGTTCTTTTAAACGTACTGCAAAGACTTCAATTTCTTTACCAAGACGTGTAGGAGAAGCAGGTTGACCGTGAGTTCTTGCAAGCATAGGGATATGTGCCCATTCTTTGGCAAGACTTTCAATTTTTTCAAGTAAAATAATATATTCAGGAACATAAACTTCATTCATAGCATCCTTAATACTTAAGGGAATTGCTGTATTATTTATGTCTTGTGAGGTTAAACCAAAATGAATAAACTCCTTATAATCTGATAGGTCTAAAGCATCAAATTTTTCTTTAATATAGTATTCTACAGCTTTTACATCGTGATTAGTAACCTTTTCAATCTCTTTTATTGCTGATGCATCTACAGATGTAAAATTTTTATAGATATAACGGAGATCATCAAATACAGAACTAGATATTGATTCGAGTTGTGGTAATGGCAATTCGCATAAGGCGATAAAGTATTCTATTTCAACTAATACACGATATTTAATCAATGCTTCTTCAGAAAAATAGTTGCCTAAAGCTTCTACTTTAGATCTATATCTACCATCGATTGGAGAAATTGCGCTTAATGCTGAGAGTGCCATTTTTAGTGTTTTTTAAGAAGTGGCAAAGATAGTAAAGTATGTTGTAAGTATAAAGTATAGAGTGTAAAGTAAATTAGGTTTTAATAGAGTTAAGGTACTTTATATTAATTACAAATTATTTTTATTAATCTTTCTTAGTATGTGCCTAGCTCTAGCCTTAAAGCCAGAACTTTGCATCTGAAAGTCACGTTCTAATATTAATGCTAATTCTGGGTGAATCCAATCAATATCGTTACCTAATAAGTAGAGACTATTCATAGCATAAGCCTTTGGAGCAATTTTTTCATCATTAATCATCCAGTCAAAACAAGCTTCAACAATAGTATCGATATGCGTTTGGGTTAAAGCATTTTTAATTTTATTCTCCGTTTTGTCATAGTAGGCTTTGATTAAGTATTCACAAACTTTTGCTACTGGTCTTACGGCAGAATCTAAATGAACTTTAGATATATTTTTAGTAAAAAAAGTAAGATGAGGTATTATTTTATCTAGGTTTTCACCACACATAAATTCAAAAACCCATGCTGCTCTGCAAGAAATCTTATCATCAACGCTAAAAAGAATTGTGAGAAGAGGCTGAACTAGTTCTGGATTATCAATTACCAAATTGGCATAGTGTAAACGTTTTTCTCGCGAATGATTTACGTAATTTAATTCTTTATAAAGTTGATCTTTTGTCAAGGTGAAACTTACTTAGTTAAGGGCTGTGTTATTTGCATTTTAGGTCTAAAATACTAAAATAATTAATGTGACTTTAAGGAATACTTAAAGCGCCTTAAAATTATTTAGAATTTTTCTAAATAATTTTTATATCCAAAGTTTCATATGTAAATTTGCTACTTCATATTAAAAAATTAAGAAAAATCGTTTGCGTCTAAAGAGAGTTATTTTATTGGCTTTTGCACTAATAACAGTAGGTACAGTGTTAGAGCTTTATTTGCTTCACCATTACGAATCTATTTATCAGCTTATACCAATTCTCTGTATTGCATTGATTGTGGTATCGGTAATAGCTTTAGTTTTTTTAAGGACCATATTTGTAAAAAATAGTTTTAAGTTCATATTACTAGTTACAGCTTTAAGTGGTGTTTATGGTGTTTATTTACATCTCTATGCTAATTATGAATTTGAATTAGAAATTAGACCAAGCGCAGATACTTGGGATTTGATTTCTGAAAGTTTTTCTGGTGCTTTACCAGCGTTGGCACCTTTCAGTATGGTCGTTTTGGCATTAATTGGATATTCATATTTAATACTTATAAATCAAAAACAATGAAAAATATATCAAAGTTATTAGTAGTAATCGTTTTAATTGGCTTTAGCCTTACATCTTGTAAAAATTCTAAAGAAGATAATAAAGAGACAAATACTATAGTAGAAACAGAAGAGAAAGAGGTTAAAACTGAGCAGAAAACTGCAGTTGAAACTGTCATCAATGCAAATTTAGCTAGTGAAGAAGATTTAAAAGGACTTGGTCTTTCAGAAGCTATCGTTTCGAGCATTTTAGAACAACGACCGTTTCTAGTAATGAACGATCTAGATGCGATACTTCAAAACACAAACAAAGAAGCGCTTTATAAAAAAATGTTTGTACCTTTTAATTTAAATACCACTGCTGAAGCCGATTTTAAGATGATTCCTGGTGTAGGCGATAAGATGGCACATGAGTTTGATGAGTACAGGCCTTATATAAGTGTAAAACAGTTTAAAAGAGAAATAGGTAAGTATGTCGATGATGATGAAGTAAACCGTTATTTAAACTACGTATTTGTACCAGTAGAATTAAATACTGCCTCAGAAGAAGATATTAAGGCTTTACCAGGTGTAGGAAAGCGTATGACACACGAGTTTGAAGAATACAGACCTTATGCAAATCTTGCTCAATTTAGAAAAGAAATAGGGAAATACGTAAATGATAAGGAGCTTAAGCGTTTAGAGCGTTTAGTATATTTAAAAACTGAATAAAAACATGTATCTTATTTATCATTATCAAGGATATATTAGTTTTAAATTAAAAGGTTGTTATGGCGTATAACAACCTTTTAGTTATTGGTTTTGTTTGGCCTGAGCCCAAAAGTTCTGCTGCAGGCAGTAGAATACTACAACTGATAAAGCAATTTCAGAAACAAGGTTATGATATAACATTTGCCTGTGCGGCGAAGACTTCAGATAACACCTTCGATTTATCATTAATCGATGTTAAGACAGCAGACATTGTTTTAAACGATGTGTCTTTTGATGCGTTTATATCAGAACTACAACCACAAGTTGTATTGTTCGATCGGTTTATGATCGAAGAGCAATACGGTTGGCGTGTGGTAGAACAATGTCCCAGTGCGTTACGAATAATAGATACAGAAGATTTTCATGGCTTAAGAAAAGGGAGAGAACTTGCTTTAAAAGAAAATGCAGAAGTTTCAATAATACATTTACAAAATGATACTACAAAACGCGAAATTGCTAGTATTTATAGATGTGATTTAAGTTTAATTATTTCTGAAGCTGAGATAGAGCTTCTTACCACCCAGTTTAAGGTAGATGAAAGCTTATTATATTATTTGCCATTTTTATTAAAACCAATTTTTGAAGAAGACAAAGAAACTCTTCCAACCTTTCAATTACGACAACATTTTATAACCATTGGTAATTTTCTACACGCACCAAATTATGATGCAGTTTTGTATCTAAAACAAACGATTTGGCCACTAATTAGAAAGCAATTACCTCAGGCAGAATTGCATATTTATGGTGCTTATATCTCTCAAAAAGTATCACAATTAAATAATGTAAGGGAAGGGTTTTTAGTAAAAGGTTTTGCAGAAGATGTAAATAAAGTGATGCAAAATGCAAAAGTTTGCTTAGCACCTTTGCGTTTTGGAGCCGGACTTAAAGGTAAACTAGTTGACGCAATGCAAAACGGAACACCTTGTGCAATGTCATCCATTGCAGCAGAAGGTATGTTTGGTGCTTTTGAGCCAAATGGTTTTGTAGAAGATAATACTGAAGCATTTTCTAATAATGCTGTTGAGCTTTATTCTAATTTTGATATTTGGAATAAAAGTGAAGCAAACGGTTTTAAAGTTTTGAAAGAACGTTTTAATAGCGCTAATTTTGAAACAGATTTTGCCATAAGAATAAGTGAACTTCTAGCTAACCTGAAAGCACATCGCCAGAATAATTTTATTGGTAATATATTACAGCATCAAACACTGCAGAGTACTAAGTATATGAGTAAGTGGATTGAGGCTAAGAATGGTTGAGTTTGGTTCGTTAACTTTTCACTTATATTAATCTTCTCTAACGACTTATATCAGACCTTAATAAAGTTACCCGAATATTTTCACAAAGTCAATTTTTGTAAAATACATTTGCATAATTTTAAAATGTAAAGTATATTTGTCATATAGTAAAAATAATTTTACTTAATATAAAATATATTTGTCAATTATGAATAAGGAAAGTGTTATAGATTGTGAACGAAACCGATTAGAAAAAATCACAAAATTTAGATTACCTCATAAGTTTATGAATGTAGGTGTAGCGATAGCAGGATTATCTATTATAATGATGTTTGTGAGAGCCTTTGCTATGGACGGTGATACAGAATGGTTAAAAGTAGTATTACAAAAAACACTGCTAGTGGGTATGTTGCTTATGTCTGTTTCTAGAGATAAAGAAGAGGATGAACTTACTATAAAATTAAGAATGCAATCTTATGGTTGGGCTTTTATAGTTGGAGTTGTTTATGCTTTAGTTATGCCTTATGTAGAGTTTGGTGTCTCTAATGCTGTCCATTCTGGCGGTGAAGCTTACAAAGATTTAGGAGATTTTCAGGTGCTTCTTTTTATGCTTATGGTTCAATTGATGTGTTATCATACCTTAAAAAGCTACAGATAATGGAAAACACAATAAAAGTTGAACGCGCTATATTAAGTTTAACCCAAGATGACTTAGCAAAACAAATTGGAGTGTCTAGACAAACTATAAATTCTATTGAAGCTAATCGTTATGTGCCATCAACTGTTTTAGCTTTAAAGCTTTCTCAAGTTTTCAATAAACCTGTAAACGATTTTTTTAAATTAAGTACAGATGATTAGCGTGGTGATTATCGTTATTGAGATTCTTTTAATAATGTTACTAAATCTTTTAAGCCTATAGTTGCTGATTTTGTAATTACTGTGACTTTATCTGAATTAGTAATGGCAGGTTTAGGGTCTATATAGAAAATAGGTGTATTTGGTTGTACGTAATCTATAAGACTTGCAGCAGGATAGACCTGCATACTAGTGCCAATTATAACAAGGATATCTGCGGCATAACATATTTTAATAGCGGTATCTATCATCGGTACTGCTTCTCCAAACCAAACAATGTGTGGTCTCAGTTGATAGCCTTTTTCGCAGGTATCACCTATTTTTATATCTTCTTTCCAAATTTTTATATCATTCTCATTTCCTGTGCTACGTATTTTTCTTAATTCACCGTGTAAATGCAATACATCGCTACTTCCCGCGCGTTCATGTAAATCATCTACATTTTGAGTAACAATTGTAACTTTATAATCCTTTTCTAGTAAAGCTAAATCCTTATGAGCTTGGTTAGGTTCTACTTCTTTTAACTGTGCTCTTCTTTGATTATAGAAATCTAAGACTAATTTTGGATTACGGGCAAAACCCTCGGGAGACGCTACTTCCATAACATCATGGCCTTCCCAAAGTCCATCGGCATCTCTAAAAGTTTTTATGCCACTTTCGGCACTCATACCTGCGCCAGTTAATACTACAATGTGTTTCATAGTTTAAAAATAAAAAATATAATCACATTCCGTATTTTTGAGATATGTTAGACTTAAAACTTCTCGAATATCTAGAAACTTTTCTCACATCCCATAGAAGAAAACGATTTTTAGAGGTGCTAGCTCAGCGTACTAAACATTTTACAGTGGCGACAGAAGATGTTTATCAATTGCATAATACGAGCGCAGTAATGCGTTCTTGTGATGTGTTTGGTATACAAGAATTAAATATTGTTGAAGAAGTAAATTCTAAACAAATTGATAGAGAAATTGCAATGGGTGCACAAAAATGGGTAGATTTAAATCGTTACCATACGACGAAAGCATGCATCCAAGATTTAAAAGCTAAAGGTTATCAAATCGTTGCTACAACTCCACATGCAAGTGGTTGTGATTTAATCGATTTTGATAGCACTAAAAAATCCTGCTTTTTCTTTGGACGTGAAACAGAGGGATTGTCACAGCAAGTTTTGGATCAGGCAGACTGTTTTCTTAAAATACCTATGGTTGGGTTTACGGAGAGCTTAAATATTTCAGTTTCGGCAGCAATTATATTACAACACGTTACGGCTCAATTAAGAAAATCGGATATAAAATGGCAATTAACGGAGAAGGAGCTAATAGAAAAACGTTTTGATTGGATTAAAAAAACTATAAAGGATTACGATGCGATTGTAGAACGTTTTGAAAACAATACCAACAATTAGGCCTTATTCTTTTTACGCTTTTTTCGGTCTTTACTTCTCTGAATTACTTTGTATTCTTCATAACACTCACTTATAGCATCTAACACCTGAAGATCATTAGCCGTGTTTATAAAGTCTTTAGAATAATCACATTGATTAACAATTTCATCTAAATCGAACTTAGAGATTTGAAGTAATACCATAAGCATTTCTCTATCGAAACGTTTAGCAAGCTGATTTCTAATTTCATCATCCTCTTTCATTTTTTTCAACTTTTGCATTTCATTAGGTTTCTTACCAAACATATTATACAAGAAGTCAGCAGGATTAAAGATAGCTCCTAATACTTTGGTAGCTATATTTGGTTGTCCACCTTCGTAAGCCTTACCATATAAACCAGAAATTCTGTAACGATTATTTGATTGAATAGGTACTTGCTTCATATCAACTGCCAGGTAACCAGTTAGTTGTAGTTGTTTAACAGTTACTTCTTCTAGCGCAAGTGCCAATTCGGTCATTGCAATTTCTGTATTACCGAATTTTAACCAATCATTTGTTACTCTAACCTTAATAGATTTATAACCTAGATATGAGAGATGTAAGGTATCGTTTGCATTTGCTTTTATCTCAAACTCACCATTATCGTCAGTTGCAGTACCCACTACTTGATTAATATTTACAATATTTACTTCACTCAATGAACCATCAGTAGAAGAACTAATAATAGTACCTTTAACTGTCTTTGGTGTCTTAGCAGATGTACTGTCTTGGCTAAAGCTGCTAACTGTAGAAAAACATAAAAATAAAATGAGTAAATAGCGCATTAATATCGTTTACGAAGTAAAGGTACTAAACAAAACGCATTTTAACATATGGCAATTACGATTTGACTAAATATTAACATGAAACCCATAAAAAAAGCCTCAATTAAGAGGCTTTTAACAATATTATTTAGTCGCGTCTACGAGAACGTCTTGGTCTATCAGACCTAGAACCACTAGATTCTGAACGTCTATCCCCTTTAGAATCATCAAATTTTCTTTCTCCTCTATCTGATCTTCTTTCACTAGACCTTCTGTCGCCTCTGTTACCAGATCCACCAGAAGAACGTCTATCCCCTCTGTCATTAGAGCGTCTATCTCCTCTTGATTTATCGTCGCGTCTTCGGTTTCCGCTACCAGATCTTCTTTCACTTCTTCCGCGGCCTCTATCTCTATTGCGACCTCCGCCTCCACGGCCTTTGTTTTCGCTAACTTCTACATTAACAAAACGACCATCGTGCTTAAAGTCTGTAAAGAAGGCTAATACCTTTTCTTGCAATTCTTTTTCGGTATTAAAAAAGGAGAAGCTTTCTTTTACGTCAACTTTAAAGACATCATCTCTTCCAAGTTCTAATTGTTCTTTTAGGAAATCTTTCAATTTCATCCAATCAAAACCATCTTTACGACCGACATTAATAAAGTAGCGTGAATCATTTGATGATTTTCCGTAATTGCGTCCACCACCATCTCTATCAGAACCTCTAGAATCTGAAACGGTTAAGTCTTTTGATTTTTGATAATAGTTGAAAAAGCGATTAAACTCAACAGAGAAGAATTTTTTGATTAATTCATCTTTGTCGGTATCCGCAAATAATTCATTAATACTTTCGAGGTGCTTATCAATTTCATGATTAGTTTCAGTTGTATGAATTTTATTAGCTAAAGCCATTAACTGTACTTCGACTATGTCGCTACCAGAAGGAATTTCTTTCTTCTCAAACTGCTTTTTTATAATGCGTTCTATACTTTTTATCTTTCTAACTTCGCTTTTAGAAACAATAGCCATAGAAATACCTGTTTTACCGGCACGTCCTGTTCTACCAGATCTATGCGTATATATTTCTGGTTCATCTGGTAATTGGTAATGAATTACGTGAGTTATGTCATCTACATCAATACCTCGAGCTGCAACATCTGTAGCAACTAAAGTTTGTATCTGTCGGTTTCTAAAAGACTTCATCACCATATCACGTTGATTCTGGCTTAAATCACCATGCAAAGCACCTGCGGAATAACCATCTTCAATTAAGTTTTCGGCGACTTTTTGTGTATCGCGTTTTGTACGGCAGAATACAACCGAGAATATTTCAGGATTTGCATCTGATAAACGTTTTAAGGCCTGGTAACGGTCTCTTGCATTTACTAAATAGTATTCGTGAGAAACATTCTTTGTACTTTCATTCTTATTACCTACTGTAATCTCAATAGGATCGTACATAAAGTTTCTTGCAATTGTAGCGACCTCTCTTGGCATCGTTGCTGAGAAAAGCCATGTACTTTTATCATCAGGTGTATGCGATAAGATATCTGTAATATCTTCCTTAAAGCCCATATTTAGCATCTCATCGGCTTCATCTAATACGCTGTACTGTATTTTAGAAATATCTACCATATTTCGGCTGATCATATCTTTCATACGACCAGGTGTTGCAACAATTATTTGCGCACCACGTTTTACAGATCTCGCTTGGTCAGATATACTTGCTCCACCATAAATAGCGGTAACGTTTAAACCTTTGCAGTACTTACCATAAAGTTTAAGTTCGTTTGTTATTTGCAAACAAAGCTCACGAGTAGGAGATAGGATAAGACCTTGAGTCGTTCTGCTATCAATATCTATTTTTTGCAACATCGGAAAACCGAAAGCTGCTGTTTTACCAGTTCCAGTTTGAGCCAAAGCGACTAGATCTTTGTCTTCTTCTAATAATAACGGGATTGCTTTTTCTTGGACTTCAGATGGTTTTTCAAAACCTAAATCCGTAATAGCGCGCAAAAGGTCTTCATTAAGACCGAGTTCTTGGAATGTGCTCATTCTTGAGTTTATGTATTCGATTATGTGCTTTTGGTGTTACAAAAGAAGCGAATCGACATACTAAACACTTAAACTTCTAGGCAACACATCCTCACTCTGAGGAATTTAGTGAAACTCTAAATTTGCCTTGCAAATTATCTGTTGAACTAACCTTAAATTTATTTTAAGCGTCTTAATGTCCGAGTTTCAATTTGCAAAGATACTCTTTTAGTTGGATTTACCCTTATGAGCTTTGATTTTGTCTAATTAGGCGAAAATAATTTCGTAGTTAATCGATATTTGATTTTAAAAATACTTTTGCAAATTATCTTTAAAATATTTGGCACTAAAGGCAGCACTATTTATTGAGTTTTCTTTAAAATTTCCGCCTTGTTCAATATAAAAGTATTCAAGACCAGAATCTTTAGGCTTTGGCATTAGATTTACATAATCAATAGAACCATTACCCAATTCAGTATAATCTCGAGATTCTTTATGCATGTCTTTAATGTGCCACATCACAAATCTTTCAGGATCTTTGGCAATTACCGCTACTGGTGTGGTTTTGGCTTCATGCATTATCCAATACATATCTAACTGTAATTTAACCAGATTAGCATCAGTTTCCTTACATATAATATCGTAACCCATAATTCCTTGTGAATCATCAAATTCATATCCTTGATTATGGTATGCAAATCCCAATCCAGCTTGAGTAATTTTTTCACCTAAAAAGTTTAGTTTTTCACTTAGCTTCTTATAACCATCAGTATTTCTATCCTCTGGTGCTATCCATGGCCACACAATATATTTGCTCTTCATAGCTAAAGCACCTTTAATAGTCTTATCAGCATATTTTGAAAGTTCTGCTATGGGCTTATCAATAAAATTAGCAAATGGGTAATGACCACTGCTAACAGTAAGGTTAAGATCATCTAGCCTACTTTTAAACTCAGAAACTTTGAATCCATAGTAATTTCCATTTTTAGCACTAAATCCATAATGCTCAAAGTCTTCATACCCCATGCTTTTTAGGGCTTTTATAGTTGAAATAGGATCTTTAGCCATTTCATCTCTAATTGAGTAAAGTTGGTAACCTAATTTAAATTTCGAAGAAGTTGAATTATGTAAACAAGAATAAGGTAACAAACTTAGGGTGCCAAGTGCAGCACTTGCTTTTAAAAATTCGGAACGTTTCATAGCATTAATAGCTAGCTTTATCTAAAAGTAATAGATTTTATGCTTTATTCTTATTAATCTCATCTTGCAATTGACGTCTTACTTTTTGCTCTCGTTCTAAGGCTGTGCGTCTGTGATCTTCAAATTCAGTTTCTACTTCTTCTAGTTTAAGTTTTGCCTGACGTGTAGAGGAGTTACTTCCTTTAAACTTATAAATAAAGAATAATAAAAACGCTAATAAAGCAGCAACGATAGACCACATAATAACGTTGTAATTAGTTTTACTGGTTTGCATACCTAATAAAGCCATATTGTTTTTTTCGTCATTAGTTGTATCTAAAGTACTTTGTGTATTGGTGAGTTTCGCTTTTAGTTCTTCAATTTGTTTGGCTTGGTTTTCTACTGTTTTTTTAGAATTAGCTAAAGAAGCATAAGTCGTTTTTAACGAATCTAGCACATGAGCTTTTAATGTTAAAAGCGATGAAAACTTTACAGCTTCATATTTTTGACCATTGGTGCCTTTAAAATTTCCTGATTTTCTAAATATATATTCAAATTGATTATCTATTGTGCCACTATTAAGAGATAATTGATCTTCTGCATCTGCTTTTTGGTTTTGCGCAGTTAGTGTTTGTAGACTTAAAAATGTAACTACAAGAATTACAGCGGCTTTGGATAAGAATTTCATTTAAGATATACTTTTGGTTTGGTTATTATAATTACTGCCAAGATAAGAATTATTAATAAATTTCTAAGCAAATAGCCTCTAGATTACCAGAGGCTATTCTATATACGCAAGTAATAATATTTTAGATGTTTATGGTGCTAAGTAGATTTATGTTGGTTATGTCATTACTATCTAAACTGTATTGATATAAGCCACTATCGCCAATTAACACTAAGTTTCCGTTGTTAATAATAACATCAAAACTGTCTACATCTATAGCTGTTACTAATTCAGAATTTTCAGGATTTGAAATATCAAATACTTTTACCTCGTCATCACAGACAAATAAGTAATTACCATAAAGTCCTAAGCCAATAGGACGTATTAAATTTCTAGAAGATACTTGTATCGGTGTTGTTACATCTGTGACGTCATAAATCTCTAACACATTAATGTTTGTGCCACAACCTATATTGGTGTGCAAAGTGACAAATGCATGCGTGTCATTAGCTACAACTGGGTCACAAGCTGTAAAATGTTGGACGTCTGAGGCATAAGTTGGTTCTTCGGGATTATCTATATTATAAATAAACATACCATTTCTAGATCCTATATATAGGTAGTTTTTATAATTGAAAAGTGTCTCTATATTGAAGCCAATAGGCACGGTATTTACTTGTACAGGTTCTTCCGTATCTATAATACTAAATACATTTAGATTGGTGTCGTCTACTACGTATAGATAGTCTAAGTAAAGAGCAAATCTTGCTAGAGAGCCACCAAGACCTGTTCCGTCCGAAGCTGACGTGTTAGCAGAATCACTATCAGCATCGCATGCTAATAGTATTATTGTAACAATTAATATTGTATATATTTTTTTCATTACTCGTTGTTTGTTAGTTGCCAGTCGATTATTATTTCATTTTCTTCTATTGCATAGTAGATTTCGCCTTCTGGTGACCATATTTGCGGAAATACATTTTCTAGCCGTTTGGTAATATTAAGCGCTCCTATAGATTGATCTATTGTAAATGCTAGTAAGTCTGTTGCATTATTTACATAAAAAACATCTCCTTTGATACTTAGGTCAGAAGCTCCTAAGACATTAATAAAACCAACATTTATTGGGTTAGAAGGATTAGTGTTATTTATTATGTAGAACCCTTTGTTAACTTCGTTTATAAAAATGTAATCGTCCTTGACATAAATTTTCCCTGTATTTTCAATAGGTCTTGAGTTGGTGTCTAGTGTTGTTGTGGTTTCAAAGTTAGAGCGTTGCATTATAACAGGCTCATATATTGAGAATTGACCAATATCATCGCCACCACTTGTGCCCCAACCAATGCAACTCTGCAATAGAAAGGTCACTATTAGTGTAAGTAATAGAAAAGATTTTTTCATGATTGATTAGATAAGTTTTTATTTAGATGACATAACTGTAAAATGGTTGCGTCTTAAACAAAAAAATCTTGCCTATTGGCAAGATTTTTCACTTTTCTTCTTCAAGAATTCTAATAGTAAGCATAGCGTCTTACATTAGATATATATTTTGCTAAACGAATAACCTGATGACTATAACCATATTCATTATCATACCAGATGTACAAAATGGCATTCTTACCGTCTTTTCGGACAATTGTTGCTTTGCTATCGTAAATCGATGGTGCCGAACTACCGACAATATCACTTGACACTAATTCATCACTCATTTCGTATTTAATCTGCTCTACCAAATTACCTTCTAAAGCATATTTCTTCATTATTGTATTTATGCTTTCAACAGACGTTTTACTTTTTAATTCTAAGTTTAGAATAGCTAAAGAACCGTTTGGTACAGGAACTCTAATTGCATTAGAAGTTAGTTTTCCTTCAAATGATGGTAATGCTTTACTGACAGCTTTCCCAGCGCCAGTTTCGGTAATTACCATATTAAGTGCTGCAGCACGACCTCTTCTGTATTTGCCATGAAAGTTATCTACTAAATTTTGATCATTAGTATACGCATGAATAGTTTCTAAATGACCAGACTTTACACCAAAAGAATCTTCAATAGCTTTTAAAACAGGAGTTATTGCATTTGTAGTACAAGAAGCGGCGGAGAAAATATCGACTTTATTTGGGTTATGCTCCAAATGGTTAACGCCATGAACAATATTTGGTATGCCTTTACCAGGAGCAGTTAATAAAACTTTACTTGCGCCTTTAGATTTTAAATGTCTAGCTAAAGCTTGGTCATCTCTAAACGCACCTGTATTATCGATAATTAGTGCATTGTTGATACCATGCTTTGTATAATCAATATCTTCTGGCCCTTTTGCTGATATTACTTTGACTGTTGTACCATTTATTATTAAGGCACTGTTTTTTGAATCAATACTTACCATACCCGAAAAATCACCGTGTACAGAATCGTTTCTTAATAACGATGCTCTTTTTTCTAAAACCGTTGCGTTAATTTCGCCACGTGTAACAATGGCTCTTAACCGCAATTGATTTCCTTTACCAGTTCGTGTCATTAACTCACGAGCAACTAGTCTTCCAATTCGACCAAAACCATAAAGAACAACATCCTTAGGTTCTATATTTTTAGTTTTTTTAGCCTCACCTAGTTTAGCAGCAACAAAAGCAGTCGCATTTGCATATTTTTGATCTTCTAAATGAAATTCATAAGTAAGTTTACCGATGTCTAATTTTGCTGGTGGTAGATTGAGTGCTTTAATTGCTTGTGCAATTTCAACAGAGTCGAAAATCGAAATTGGTTTCTGAACAAATTCACCTGCATACTCATGCAAGTTTAAAATTTCGCTCACTTTTCTGTCAATTAATTGATTTCTGAATAGTACGAGCTCTATAGAATTATCGTACCATAAATCACTAACAGTTTTAATGAATTCGACCGTTGCTCTGCGACGATCTGCTTGAAACGCTAACTCTTTTTCGTAAGTGTCGTTAAAACCCATTTTATTTTGATTTAGTTATGTTGAATTTGGCGCAAAAATACATATTTCAAACGTTTTCGTAACACTTTTCATCGAAAATAAAAACCCTTCAAAGAATTTATCCTTGAAGGGTTATTTTATTTAATTTAGAGTGACATTATCTAAAGTTATAGACAACTTTTTCACCTTCTTTATTAATCACTTCAATTTGTAGTGCTTTTCTATAATCTAGATTTTTCATGACGCTCATTGCATCATCAACTGAGTAAAGTTTTTTGCCATTAATACTTGTTATTATACTTCCTTCTTCAACCCCGTTTTTTCTCCAATACGATTCGTAATTACTATCACTTAGGCTAGTTATCTTTAAACCATAGTCAATTTTAAATTCTTTTAAATCAGCTAGTGTTGGATTTTTCACAATACCTATTGTAGGAAGTTTAAACATTGTATTCTTTAATAAAGTTACAGGTAAAATTTCTTCATCACCATCTCTTATTAATGTTACTTTTACTATATCATCAGGACTTTTAGTTTTTAAGTATCCAGCCAAATCTGAAAACTTATTAATCTCAACATCGTCGATTTTTTTAATAATATCGCCACTTTTAATACCTGCTTTTTCTGCGCCAGTATCTTCAGTGACGTCACTAACAAAAAAGCCTTCGGTTATGTCTGTTCCTAATTCTTCGGCATATCTGCTATTTAATGCACCACCAACAACACCCAGAATTCCGTTTTGAACATTACCATATTCCATAATATCGTTAACAATTTTACGAGCAATATTACTTGGTACGGCAAATGAATAACCTATATAAGATCCTGTACGAGAAGATATTGCAGTGTTGATACCTATTAAATCACCGTTTGTATTTACTAAAGCACCACCAGAATTTCCTGGGTTAACGGCAGCATCTGTCTGTAGAAACGATTGCGTATTTTGTCCGCTTAAATCTCTAGATTTAGCACTAATTATACCAGCTGTAACGGTAGAGTTTAAGTTAAATGGATTACCAACTGCAAGCACCCATTCGCCAATTTTAGCTTCATCAGAATCTCCAAAAGCCATAAATGGAAGATCTTCTTCAGGCTCAATTTTTAATAAGGCTATATCAGTAGCTTCATCGGTGCCAATAAGTTCTGCTAGATAAGATTTATTGTTATTTAATGTAATGCTTATTTTATCTGCACTTTTAATAACATGGTTATTAGTTACAATATATCCTGTTGGCGAAATAATTACTCCACTACCTGTACCCACTTGAGGTTGTTGAGAGCTACGACCAAAAATATAGTCTTGCATCGTCATACTTTTAGATACATTTGCTGTATTTTTTACGTGGACTACAGCATCTATAGATTTTTCGGCAGCCTCAACAAAATTTGGTGCTATTACGGAGGCATTGTTTAGTGTATTTGTATTATTTGTTGGTACGTAAATTGGTAAATTAGAAATTTGTTCTGTACCCAATTGTTCTTTGTCTTCTTCAACAAAAACTTTATATCCGCTTAAGGCTAAAATACCGCCTAATGCAGAAACAAATACTAGTGTTAAGATCTTCTTCATAATAATTTAGATTTAAGTTTAACTTCAGTAACGAATAAAATTAGATATTTATTGAATTTCTTTTTCAATTTTAACGACTATTTAACTACAACTTTAACTACGTGTTAACACCTAGAATTAATTGCTAATATTCTTATATTTGTCTGTAATTATGACAATGACATTTTATAAATATCAAGGCACAGGTAACGATTTTATTATTGTTGATAATCGTTTGCAATTAATAGACAAAAATGATACCAAAAGAATAGCTGAATTATGTGACCGACGTTTTGGCATTGGTGCAGATGGTTTCATACTTCTAGAGAACGACACATCTTCAGATTTTAAAATGGTTTATTATAATGCCGATGGTAATGAAAGTAGTATGTGTGGTAATGGAGGGCGTTGTATTACGGCCTTTGCTAAATACCTTGATATTATAAAAGATACTGCAATATTTAATGCTATCGATGGACTTCATAATGTGAAAATTGAAAAGGGTATTGTCCATCTCAAAATGCAAAATGTTGATGATGTTGAGACGCATCAAGATCATTTATTTTTAGACACAGGTTCTCCGCATCATGTCCAATTAGTGTCAATTCTATCTAAGTTTGATGTGAAATCAATTGGATCTAAAATTAGATATGACGAACCATACGGTGAAGCTGGTAGTAATATCAATTTTGTGGAAAAAATTTCTGAGAGTAATTTTGCTGTTAGAACTTATGAACGTGGAGTAGAGGATGAGACACTATCTTGCGGTACAGGTGTTACGGCAGTAGCTTTAGCAATGCATTACAGTGGTAAAACAATGGCTAATGAGGTGACATTAGACACGCTTGGAGGAAAGCTTAATGTTTCTTTTGAAAACACTAAAAATGGATATGAAGATATTTGGCTCATTGGTCCTGCGGAGTTAGTATTTAAAGGAGAATTGGAATGGTAAATTTGCAAGGTGATCATATTTATTTAAGGGCTTTAGAGCCCGATGATTTAGAGTTTATTTATGCTATAGAAAATGATACATCACTCTGGGAACTAAGTGATACGCAGACACCATATTCGAGATTTTTAATAAAACAATATTTAGATAACTCCCATCAAGATATTTTTGAAGCAAAACAGCTACGATTAGTTATTTGTAATAAAAATGACAAGAGTATTGGTCTTATTGATGTTTTTGATTTTAATGTAAAGAATAGACGAGCTGGTGTTGGGATTTTAATTCAAAAAGATTCAGACAGGTTTAAAGGTTATGGGAAAGAGGCTTTAGAACTTTTGATTAATTATTGCTTTAAAACACTTCATTTACATCAGGTATATGCTAATATTGGAGAAAAAAATAAAGCAAGTTTAGAGCTTTTTGAGGGTAACGGTTTCAAAAAAATAGGAATAAAAAAGGATTGGAGTTTCGATGGAGAAGGATTTCAAAACGAATATTTACTACAACGTATAAAGGACTAGCTTATGTATATAAAAAAAATTCTTTGGGCAATAGCCCTTATTGGTCTTGTTATCTTTGGGATTATAGCCTACTACATTTATGGTGCTATGTTTCAACCCAATACCGCATTTAGTAACGATACTGCGCATATATATGTGCAATCAAATGCGAATTATGATGATGTAAGGAAGCAGTTAGAGCCGCTTTTAGATGACATTAATTCGTTCGATGCTCTGGCAAGCCAGAAAAAGTATACAAGTAATATAAAGGCAGGCCGTTTTGCTATCTCAAAGGGAATGAATAATAACGACATTATTAATTCTATAAGAAGTAAAAACTTACCAATTAAAATTTCTTTTAATAATCAGAATAGTTTAGCTGATTTAGCAGGAAGAATAAGTACTCAAATTGAAGCAGATAGCGTTGCTTTACATGCTGCCATGACAAACGCAGCGTTTTTAAGAAAAAATAAATTTACGGAGGCTACAGCTTTAGGTATGTACCTTCCTAATAGTTATGAGTTTTTTTGGAACACATCTGCTGAAGGATTTAGAGATAAAATGTTAAAAGAATATAATCGGTTTTGGACAGAGGCTCGCAGAATTAAAGCAAAAAAGTTAAAGCTCACACCAAATGAGGTTATGACTTTGGCTTCTATAGTTTATGAGGAATCTAAACAAAAAGAAGAACAACCAATAGTAGCAGGATTATATTTAAATAGATTGCGAATAGGTATGCCATTGCAAGCGGATCCCACTTTAAAATTTGCAGCTTACCAATTACCAAAGTATAAAAACACTATCATTAGACGTGTTTTGAATATACATATGGAAATAGAATCTCCATACAACACTTATAAAAACTTAGGTTTACCGCCAGGATTAATTGCTATGCCAGATCTTTCTGCTATCAACGCAGTACTAGATTATGAACGTCATAAATACCTTTATATGGTTGCAGACGCAAAGCGCATTGGTTACCACAAGTTTGCTAAAACGCTCGCACAACACAATGCTAATGCGAGATCATATCACAGCTATTTGTCGTCTCAAGGTATTAATCAATAAATGTTGAAGTGCTCTCCTTACTGCGTAGTCTTAGTACTAATTATATCTAATTCAGTTTTTTCGCAATCTAAACTGGACAATTTTTTAAAACCAAGTGATACCTTAAATAAATTTAGAAGAAATACTGTAGTTATTACTGAGGCCTCATTAGCATCACTTACATTATTAGGTCTAGATCAATTATGGTATGTGGATTATCCGCGTTCAAAATTTAAAACCATAGACGATAGTAGTGAATGGCTTCAGATGGATAAAATTGGCCATGTATTTTCATCTTATCAACTTGGACGTATAGGAGCTAGTGCATTAAATTGGGCAGGTGTTGATGCAAAGAATCAATTAATTTATGGATCTACTTTAGGTCTTGGTTTTTTAACCGCAGTAGAAGTTATGGATGGTTTTTCGGAAGAATGGGGGTTTTCTTGGACAGATATGGCGGCTAATGTTGCTGGTACAGGATTGTATGTAGGCCAAGAATTACTTTGGAAAGAGCAACGCATTGTTTTAAAATATTCCTTTCAAAGGACAGAATTTGCCAGAAAACGACCAGATAAGTTAGGTAATGGTTTTACAGAAGAATTTTTAAAAGATTATAACGGCCAAACCTATTGGTTGAGTGCTAACATTAATTCATTTTTAAAAACGGATTATATACCTAATTGGATAAATCTAGCATTCGGTTATGGTGCTGATGGGATGTTAACTGGAGATGCCAACGATCCTTTATTTTTAAATCAAAATAGAACGCGACAATATTACCTAAGTTTAGATATTGATTTAACCCGAATTAAGACAAAATCTCAAGTCTTAAAAACTATATTTGACGTTTTTAACGTGATAAAGATCCCATTTCCAACAATAGAGCTTAGAAGCAATGGTCGTTTAAAGGCCCATTATATCTACTTTTAATAACTTTTAACAAAGCTTAACATCTTGATTATCAATAATTAAATATATGTTGTATATTTGCACGCGAATTTAGTAAAGTTATTTGGGGGAATATTTTACTATAAAAATTTAGCTATTATGAATAAAAATAGTGTTAAGAATTTTTTATTACCCTTTGCAATCTGTTTATTAATTGCTTTAGCATTATACCCAGATTCAACTGTTAATCTCGATCAATATTCTACCGAAGGATTAGAGCTTAACTATCATATTTCAGAAGAATTAGCAATGGCTCCGGAGCCCATTAATATTCAGAAAAACATATTCACACCTCACTTAGGGAAATCTTTTGAAGGTTTTAAAGAAGCACTAGCTTTTAAAGAATCTAGAGGGAATTATTTTACTGTAAATACTTTAGGGTATTTGGGTAAATATCAATTTGGAAAAGAAACTTTAAAAATGATTGGTATTTATTCGCCAAATCAGTTTTTAAAGAATCCTGAATTACAGGAAAAGGCCTTTTTTGCAAATACAAAACGTAATAAATGGGTGTTGAGAAAAGATATTAAGCGTTTCGAAGGGAAAAGTATTGGTGGTGTTAAAGTTACTGAATCTGGTATATTAGCAGCTGCACATTTGGCTGGTCCAGGAAGCGTTAAGAAGTTTTTAAGAAGTTATGGGAGTAGTAATTTCTCTGATGCTTATGGCTCTTCAGTAAAATATTACATGAAAAAGTTTTCTGGGTATGATACATCTATTGTAACTCCTAACAAAAAAGCTAAGGCAACCCCTTAATCTTTTTGGATAATAAATATTGTTGGTCGTTTATGTAAATCTTCTTTATTATGTTTCCACTCTTTTGCTGGTTTGGTTCGTATAAACTCTGAAGGTAGAGTAAGGTCACATGCAATACATACGCGTGTGTTAGGTTGTAATACAGAAGCTAAATCATCTAGCATTTTCATATTCCTGTAAGGTGTTTCAATAAATATTTGCGATTGGTTATGCTCAAAAGATATACGCTCTAATGCCTTAAGCTTAGATTTTCGCTCACCTTTATCTATAGGTAAGTAACCATTAAAGGTAAAGCTCTGACCGTTCATACCCGAACCCATAAGGGCAAGTATAATTGAAGAGGGACCAACAAGAGGAATAACCTTTATCTCCATATGATGAGCGAGTCGAACAATATCTGATCCAGGATCTGCAATTGCAGGGCAACCAGCTTCTGAAAGTAAACCGATAGATTTACCTTCTAAACATGCATTTAAATATGTGTTTCTCTCAGCTTCAGTGGTGTATTTATTCAATACTTTCATAATTAGTTTTGGCTGAGATTTATTTGCGGAAACACGTTTTATAAATCTTCGCGCAGTTTTTTCGTTCTCTACAATATATATATCTATCTGCTCAATTACTTTCTTTATTGAAATAGGTAAAACTTCTAATGGTGGATTATCACCTAGTCGTGTTGGTATTAGATATAGAGAACCTTTGGTCATTTATGTTAATTAACTACTAGTTTTTTTACCGCTTCCTCGCCATTATTAGAGGTAACCTTAATTATATAGATTCCACTTTTTAGATTTGCAGTACTGATGCTTTGAATAGTTTCAGTATTTCTGCTTATAGTTTGTATAACTTTACCTTGAATATCAAAAATGAATATTTCTACAGATCCTAAAGTCTGAAATGAAGAAAAATCTAAATTAACTTCATTTATAGAAGGATTTGGGTAGATAGAAAATGTATTGATATTATTATCATCTAATCCTAAACTATCGTTATCTATAATTTTGTAGATATTTCCACCTAAAGTAGAAAAATAAATTTCTCCATTTACATCTTCACCAAAAGCTACAGGACCACCTAAAGAAAAAGGTTCTATTGTCATATTCCAACTTCCGTTTTCGAATCTTAAATATCCAATATCTTGATTGCATATATCTGAAAAGAAATATAATCCTTCCAAACCTGGATGTTCAGTGCCTCTATATCTATATCCTCCAGTGATAGAACATCCTCCTGTAGTGTTATGAGTGTATTGTGCCACAGGAAAGGTTAGTGTCGTATCTCCGTTACATTCTGAGGCGTTACCGTTATATTCACTATTACCTTCGTAGCATCTCCAGCCATAATTTAGACCAGCTGAGGTAGATGGAGCACTATTAATTTCTTCAATTTCATTTTGACCAACGTCAGCAATCCAAACATCTCCAGTGGTTCTATCAAATGAAAACTTCCATGGGTTTCTTAGACCATATGACCATATTTCATCACTAGCTGAAGCATTGCCGACAAACGGGTTATCAGCAGGAATTGCATAAGGATTCGCAACTGTAGAATTATTAACATCAATTCTTAACAACTTACCTAGTAGATTAGTTAAGTTTTGAGAGTTATTTAGAGGGTCACCACCAGAGCCACCGTCACCAGAGGAAATGTAAAGATAGCCATCGGGTCCAAATTGTAGTTCTCCACCATTGTGATTGCTAAATGGCTGAGCATACTCAAGGATTTTTAATTCTGAATTAGAATCTGCAATTGATGGATTAGTTGCATTTCTAGAAAATCTAGAAATTACGGTATCTCCAGAATTATTAATATAATTAACAAATAAATAACCATTTGAAGCATAATTAGGATGAAATGCCAAACCAAGTAGACCTCTTTCACCACCAGAATCACTTACTATAGCATCAATATCTAGGAAAGGAGTGCTTTGTACAGTACCATTAGCGTTAATGATTTTAATGCGTCCAGTATTTTGTTCGGCTATAAATAAACGATCATCACCAGCATGTTTTATATTCACAGGTCTGTTTAGTCCAGATGCGAATAATTCTGTGTCTAAATCTTGAGCAAAAGAAAATGAAATAAATAATAAAAATAGAAGTGCAACTATATCTTTCATAACAATAAATTTGAGGACGTTCTATTGTAAAAATAAGAAATAATTACCCAACAGTTTAAATGTGTTATAAATGAGTTGCTTTTAGTTTTTTTGAAATTAACTCAGAAGTCTCTTCAATTAAGTTAAAAACCTTTTTAAAATCTTCTAGTTCACCATAATATGGATCAGGTACATTTTTGTTAGTGTTAAACCTATTTTCTTCGAGATATAAATAGACCTTACCAATGTCTTTATTGTGTCTTGCTAGGCTAATTATGTTTGTGTAGTTAGAGTGATCCATAGCATAGATATAGTCAAATTTATCAAAGTCTTCGACCTTAAATTGTCTAGCGTTTTGAGAACTAATATCAATACCTTTTTCTTTAGCAACAATTATTGACCTATAGTCAGGTTTATTTCCAATATGATAAGCTGCAGTACCGGCAGAATCTACAAAAAAATTAATCTCTGGAAGTTTTGATTGCAAGATACCATGAGCTAACGGCGATCGACAAATATTGCCTAAACACACCATTAGAATATTAATCATGAATTTTAAAATTTATAGGGCTAATTTTTTAGCTAAATCTTCAACATATTTTCTGAATTGCTTATCTGTTGAAGATAAATTATCTACCGTCTTACATGCGTGTAAAACAGTCGCATGATCACGTTGACCAATTTGAGAACCAATACTAGCTAATGAGGCTTTAGTATATTTTTTGGCAAAAAACATGGCCAATTGACGCGCTTGTACAATATGACGCTTACGAGTTTTAGACTGTAATGTACTTACATCCATTTGGAAATAATCAGAAACTACTTTTTGTATGTAATCTATTGATACTTCACGTTTTGTATTCTTAACAAACTTTTCTACTATGTCTTTTGCTAGATTTATGGTAATTTCTTTCTTATTAAAAGATGACTGAGCTATTAAAGAAATAATAGCACCTTCTAATTCTCTAACATTTGTTTTGATATGTTTTGCTACATATTCAATAATTTCTTCAGGCATTTCAACACCATCTCGATAAAGTTTATTCTTTAATATTGAAACTCTTGTTTCAAAGTCTGGTGTTTGTAATTCTGCAGACAATCCCCATTTAAAACGCGATAATAAGCGTTGTTCAATATCTTGCATATCTACAGGAGCTTTGTCACTCGTTAAGACAACTTGTTTTCCATTTTGATGTAAATGATTGAAAATATGGAAGAATACGTCTTGTGTACCAGACTTGCCAGACAAGAATTGTACATCATCAATAATAAGAACATCTATGATTTGATAGAAGTGAATAAAATCATTTCTATTATTTTTCTTTACTGAATCTATATATTGTTGTGTAAATTTTTCAGCAGAGATATATAGTACTGTTTTCTCAGGATATTTATCTTTAATATCTACACCTATCGCATGGGCCAAATGTGTTTTACCTAGGCCAACTCCACCGAAAATTAAAAGTGGATTAAATGAGGTGCCGCCAGGTTTATTTGCAACGGCAATACCAGCGTTTCTTGCTAATCTATTTGAATCTCCTTCTAAGAAGTTTTCAAAACTATAACTTGGATTTAATTGAGATTCAATTTTCACATTTCTAATACCAGGAATAATAAAAGGGTTTCTTAACTCTGGACTTTTATTATTAAAAGGAACATCAACATCTTGTGACTTTACAGGTGATCTATTAGAACTTGGTATTTTTTCTGTGAAAGGTTGTTTGTTGCCATAAGTGTTTTCCATCTTAATGACGTAAACCAATTTAGCATCTTCACCTAATTCCTTGGTCAGAGCTACTTTTAAGATCTTTACATAGTGCTCCTCTAGCCATTCGTAGAAAAATTTACTAGGAACTTGGATGCTTAGTGCGTTAGTAGATAGTTTAACAGCAACGATAGGTTCAAACCATGTTTTATAAGCTTGTGGTTGTATATTATCTTTAATAAAAGCTAGACAATTTCCCCAAACAGATTGCGCTGTTACCTCCATACGTTAAGTTAAGTTATTATTGTTAGTTAGTTAGCAAAAGAAAAAAGAATAGTAGTTTCTATTCGTTTTAACAAGACAAATATGTGAACAAAATTCTTAATAAAAAAATCATTTTTTATCGAATTTTAAGAATTTTTTCACCATGTTTAATTCGAAATTAAAATTACAACTTTTTTCTAAAAGCGAACTTTAAATATATGAATTTTAACGAAACTAAAATTAGGGTGAGATATGGTGAGACAGATCAGATGGGTGTGGTTTACCATGCGAATTATGCTGTTTATTTTGAAGTTGGTAGAACTGAATGGTTACGCCAGTACGGCCTGAGTTACAGGGATATGGAAGAAGAAGGGATTATGTTGCCGGTTATTTCGCTATGCGTAAATTACAAAAATTCAGCACGTTACGATGATGTTGTTAAAGTAAAAACTATGCTAAAAAAAATGCCTACTGCATCAATAGAGTTTAATTATGAATTATGGAATGAATCTGATATTTTACTTGCTACTGGTAACACAATTCTTGCATTTATAGACGTCAAAAAAAATAGACCAACTCGCTGTCCGAAATATCTTTTAGATAAACTGCAAGATTACTCGTTATAATTCATTAATTTCTATACCGAAAAATTGATTAAAAAGATCAAAGATTCTAGAACTGTTACCTTTTCTGACAGATATTTCCAACAAACAATTTAACTCTAACGTCTGTTTGTTTATTTCTACCTGATTTTCTTTTAGAATTCTCATTACTTTACTCATATTTTTATATTCAAATTTTAGCTCAAAATCTATATTAATAGTTTTTTCAACTATTTCTGAAGCTGCTAAAGCCAATTGAGCACCTGTTCTATACGCATTAATTAGACCTCCAACACCTAATTTTATACCACCATAATACCTGATGACTACGACTAGGATGTTTGTAACACCAAAAGATTGAATTTGACCGTATATTGGCATGCCGGCTGAATTATTAGGTTCTCCATCATCATTTGCTCTGTAACGGATGTTATCTGTTCCTAGTTGATAAGCATAGCACCAATGTCTTGCAGCATAATGTTCTTTTTTTAAATTTTCTAAATGGGTTTTTATGTCTTCTTCTTCCTTTACATGAAAAGCATAGCCGTAAAACTTACTATTCTTGTCCTTAAATAAATCACCCTTAGAGGTTTTAAGAATTGTTTTGTAAGTATCTTTTGAATCCATTTATGTTAAGGTAACTAGTATTATTGATGTAATAGCTACACTAATTCCTATCCAATTTTTCTTAGAAATAGACTCCTTAAATAATAGTAAGCCTATTAGTGTAGAAAGTGCCACAATAGATACATTATTGATAGTAAAGACAGAAGAACTTTCAAAACTACCTGCACGTAAGGCTTTTAATAAAAAGTACATTGAGCAATAATTAACAAGACCTAGCGCAAAACCGAAAGGGAGACTTTTAAAGTTAAATTGAGATTTTGCTCTTGTATAATTAATACCGATAATTAGCATTCCCAAAAGGCCAGCAATACCGAATATTATGGACAAAAATAAAGGCATATTACCTTCAGGTGCAAAGTGGTTAACACTTGTATCTATAATACCAGATCCTAGAAATAATAAAATAGGTAAGTAAATAGACTTACTCATATCAGAATTTTCCTTTTCTTTTACCGATGTTAAGTAAACAGCAATTAAAGCCAGAATTATACCTGTGATTTTTTGAAACCCTACACCTTCATTATATATGTAAATACCAAATAATATTGGGATTATCACACTCATTTTACTGGCTACAGAGGCAACAGAAAGACCATTTCTCTGTGCTGTTAAAGCCATGACATTAAAAATTGTAATAAATAAAAAGCCGAGTGCTATTGCGGCATAAAACCAATTGGTCTGTATAATTGTTGTGCTATTGATTTTTCCATCATAAAGAAGGTACCCAAAAGTGCATGCTGTGATGTAATTGAAAACAATTGCTTGTAGAGTATTAACCCTATACTTTTTAAAAAGCTTGAAAAGCACAAATATTGCAGTTGAAGAAAGAACACTCAGTAAAAGGTATATCAAAATAAATCTTTTTTGATTGAAAATAAATTAACGACGTCTTCTTTTGTTTCATCAATATTCCAAATAGAAAAGCCTAATTTTTTTGCCATGTCAGTATTATCTTTAGTATCGTCAATAAATAAGCATTCCTTAGCTATAATCTTGTTTTCTCGTAGAACAAATTCAAAAATATCCGCATTAGGTTTTCTTAAATGTATCTGTTGTGACAAATAAAAAACATCAAAATAAGATTTAAACTCCTCATAAAACGGAACTTTCTGTTTTATGAAGTCGATATGCATGTCATTAGTGTTGCTTAATAGTATTAATTGATAGTCTTTGTTTTGAGCTAAGGTTTTAATAAAATCCAAGCGATATTTAGGGAAATCTTTTATAATATAATTCCAAGCTTTGACTACTTCAGCTTTATTTAAATTCGGGAATTTTGATAAATAGAATTGTATAAATTCTGAAGTGGAAATTCTTCCGATTTCATACTGTGTATTCGTATCTATCATTTCACCTTCAAATGTATCTAATCCAAAAAGATCTAATGCATTTTCCATAGCACCAACTTTATCTAAATTGATAAATACATCACCAAAATCGAATATTAATGTTTTAATCTTTGACATAAATACTTAATAGATCATTTTTAATGATTGTTTCCGAAATAAGTTTTCCATTTATTTTTGGTGCTTTTACACCATCCTTAAATTCAATATTACCGGTGAAAATACGAGCCTCATCCCAAAGTTCTTCATTTATAAACGTTTGTAGTGTTTTTGCGCCGCCTTCAATGATGATAGAATTTATATTGTTATCGTAAAATAATTTAGCAATCTGAAATGCTATAGGCTCATTAAAATCTACGTTTTGTTCATTTATAATAAAAGTTTCGACTTCAGTGTTAAAAACATTAAAAGTAAGATTCAATTTTGAAGTTCTATCAATTACAACTCGAGTAGGATTGTTCCCTTTCCAGTCTCTAACTGTTAAACTCGGGTTATCTTCTACAATGGTATTTGTTCCTACTAAAATAGACTGTTCTTCAGCACGCCATTTATGAACTAATTGTCTAGAGTATCTATTTGTTATCCAAACAGGTTTTTGTTCGTCTTTTGTAATAGGTGCGATAAATCCATCTTTAGTTTCTGCCCATTTTAAAATAATATAAGGGCGTTTTTTAGTATAAAATGTAAAAAATCGTTTGTGGTGTATTTTGCATTCTTGCTCTAAAACACCAATGGTTACTTTGCAACCTGCAGCTTTTAATTTGGCAATTCCTTTACCAGCTACTTTAGGATTATCGTCTACACAGCCTATAACAACTTTAGGGATTTTGTGTTTTATAATTAAGTCACTACATGGTGGAGTTTTACCGAGATGACTGCAGGGTTCTAGTGTTACATATAGTGTACTTTTTTGTAAAAGTGATTTGTCTTTAACAGATTTAATGGCATTGACTTCTGCATGATGACCTCCGTAAGTACTCGTAAAACCTTCACCTATAATAGTATCGTTATAAACTAAAATGGCACCAACCATTGGGTTAGGTCTTGTAGCACCTAAACCATTTTTTGCAATCTGTATACAACGTTGTATGTGTGTCTCGTGGATGGTCAATTATAACTTTATTTTAAGGTCTTGAGTATCGTTCACTTTATAAGTAGATGAGTAGCCGAGCACTTTATACTTAATAACTCCTTTATAATGAACTTTTAGATTTTGTGAAATGAGGCTTCCTAATAAACCACCTAAACTTTTTTTGTCTATTATACTATCAGTTGCTACTGCTACTACTAAAGGAATTTTAAAATCTTTTTTAGAAGGTACTTTAAATTCATCTGAAACTATAGTCGCAACTTCTGTCTCGTTAATATAAACTTTCAATTCATCTGTTTTTAATACTCCGCCAACATCATTTGGGTTAATAAATAGAGCATCTGCTTTTAAGGTAATTGACTTTAAATTAGAGTTTATCACTTTAATGTTTTCAAGGCCAAGGAATTCTGGTTGTTCATTATACGTACAGTTGAAAACTAGTGTAAAAAATATCGAAATGAATAGTAATCTCTTCATCATAAAATAGGAATTATAACTATCTTGAAACCGAAATAAATTCAGTATTAAAACAAAATTTAAGTGCGTAAAGATACCATTGTTATTCGAGAAATTGAACTCAAAGACAACGCTAAAATTGCAGAGGCAATTCGTTCAGTTTTAATAGAAATGGGTGTACCAAAAGTTGGTACAGCTTACGAAGATGCCGCATTAGATTGTATGACGGAGACCTATGACCAACCTCGTAAAGCATATTTTGTGGTGCAATACGGTGAGACTGTTTTAGGTGGTGCAGGAATAGCACCATTAGATAACTATGAAGGTAACGTCTGCGAACTTCAGAAGATGTATTTTATGGCAGAAGCCCGAGGTAAAGGTATTGGCAGTGATATGATGTCTAAGTGTTTAGCGTTCGCAAAAGCTTCAGGATTTGATCAATGTTATTTAGAGACTTTGCCCTATATGAAAGATGCAAGAAAGTTGTATGGAAAAGTTGGTTTTAAAAGTTTAGATAAGCCATTGGGTAATACAGGACATTATTCATGTACGGAATGGATGCTTAAAGATTTATAAGGTGTTATTAAAAGAAATTCAAAATATATTTCATAAAGAATTAGATGTTAATTACGGTGAAGATGAAGTTAATAGCCTCTTTTTTATATGTGTAGAGTACTATTTAGATTTACCTCGATTTCAGCTGGCTTTACAACCAGAATTCACAATTAACAAATCAGAAACTGATACTTTTTTTAAGGTATTAGAAGATTTGCATCAACAGAAACCTATACAATATATAATAGGTGAAACTGAATTTTATGGATTAACTTTTAAAGTAAATAAAAATGTTTTAATTCCTAGACCCGAAACAGAAGAGTTGGTAGACTTAATAATTAAAAGTCAAACAGAGCGTGGTCGCAGTGATATTGAAAGCAGCGCTATGAAAATTTTAGATATTGGCTCTGGCTCTGGTTGCATAGCTATTTCACTTGCAAAGCATCTCCCAAATGCAGAGGTTTATGCATTAGATATAAGTAAGGATGCTTTAAAAATTGTAGAACAGAATGCAAAATTAAATAACGTGGATATACATGTTATTGAAGCCGATATTTTAATAGATGTTAATTTTTCTACCTGGGAAGATATTTCTCTACGTCATAAAGGATTTTTATTTGATATCATAGTATCTAATCCACCTTACGTGAGGCATCTAGAAAAAAAGGAAATTAAACCAAACGTTTTAGACAACGAACCGCATCTAGCATTATTTGTAGAGGATAATAACCCACTTCAGTTTTATAAAGCAATTACAGAATTTGCGGTTAATAATTTAAAAAAACACGGCGAACTTTATTTTGAAATTAACCAGTATCTTGGTGAAGAAACAAAGTCTTTATTAACAAAACCCTTTTTTGAAGGTGTTGAATTACTTAAAGATTTAAATGGCAATGATAGAATGTTAAGAGGCATTAAATTATAAATAACTTTATATTAATAGTTTCCTTAAATGGTAAGTAATTAATAAGGCATATGAAAAGTATATCAGTATTTTGTGGCAGTAGTGAAGGTAATGATTCCAAAATTATTTCTGAAGCCTATTCTCTCGGAGCAACTTTGGCAAAACAAAACATCGCTTTAGTTTATGGTGCGGCTAAAATTGGTATTATGGGAAAGGTTGCTCAAGGCGCAATAGATGATGACGGAAAGGTCATTGGTATTATACCTGTCTTTTTAAAAACAAAAGAAATTGTACACAAAGGACTAACAGAATTAATTGTTACCGAAAATATGCATGACCGTAAGATATTAATGTACGAAAAAAGCGATGGGTTTATAATTATACCAGGAGGTTTCGGAACCATGGACGAGTTTTTCGAAATTACAACTTGGGGACAACTGGGCTTGCATACAAAACCAATTGGGATTTTAAATACCAATGGGTACTATGATGCATTGATCGCACAATGTAAAATGATGGTAAAGCGTGGTTTCCTAAAGCAAGAAAATTTAGAAGCTGTAGTTATTGACACAACTATAGATGGATTAATAGAAAAAATGAATAATTATATACCATTACCAGCACCGCAATGGTTAAATAAAGACGGACTTTAGAATGAGTATTGAGCAAAACATAATTGATTTAAGAAACGAACTACGTCGCCACAACTATAACTACTACATTTTAGACAATGCAAGTATTAGTGATTACGAGTTCGATATAAAACTTAAAGAACTTCAGGCTTTAGAAGATGCAAATCCTGAGTTTTTCGATGCTAATTCACCTACACAACGCGTAGGAGGTGCAATAACTAAGAATTTTAAAACAACGGTTCACGATTTTAGAATGTACTCTTTAGACAATTCGTATTCTAAAGAGGATCTACTCGATTGGGAAACCAGAATTAAAAAAATGGTAGATGGCAAAGTGCAATATACTTGCGAATTAAAGTATGATGGAGCTTCCATGAACCTTACTTACGAAAACGGAAAATTACTTAGAGCAGTAACACGCGGCGATGGAGTACAAGGGGACGAAGTTACGGCTAATATTAAGACTATAAATACAGTACCTCTTCAGCTAAAAGGGGATTTTCCAGATCGTTTTGATATAAGAGGAGAAATCATTTTACCAATACAAGGTTTTCTTAAAATGAATGAAGAACGTATTGCAAATGAAGAAGAGCCTTATAGAAATCCAAGAAATACCGCTTCTGGAAGCTTGAAATTACAAGATAGTTCTGAGGTTGCTAAACGACCATTAGAATGTTTGTTGTATAGTATCAAAGGTAATAATCTAAATATATCTACTCAATATGAGGGATTAGAAAAAGCAAGAGCTTGGGGATTTAAAGTCCCAAAAGAAGCTAAATTGGTTAATTCTATTGATGAAGTTTTAGAATATGTAGAATATTGGGATAAAGAACGTCATAATTTACCTTATGAAATAGACGGTGTTGTTGTAAAGGTTAATAGTTTGTTTCAGCAAGATGAATTAGGATTTACAGCTAAAGCACCACGTTGGGCAATGGCTTATAAATTTAAAGCAGAGCAAGTTTCAACAAGACTTAATGAAATTACGTACCAAGTTGGGCGTACAGGGGCAATTACTCCTGTAGCAAACTTAGAACCTGTAGAGTTGGCTGGTACAACTGTAAAACGTGCTTCATTACACAATGCAGATCAGATTGAAAAGTTAGATATTAGAGAAGGTGATGAGGTCTTTGTTGAGAAAGGGGGAGAGATCATTCCAAAAATCATCGCTGTTGATTTAACGAAACGCCCAGAAAATTCTGTTTCTACTAGTTATATACAGTTTTGTCCAGAATGTGAAACTCACCTAGAACGCTTAGACGGTGAGGCTAAACATTATTGTCCCAATTATAATGGCTGTCCACCGCAAGTTGTTGGAAGAATTCAGCATTACATATCTCGAAAGGCTATGGATATTGAAGGTTTGGGAGGGGAAACCGTAGCGCTATTAGTTAAAGAAGGCTTGATTAAAGATTATTCTGATTTGTATGAGTTAACAGTTGAGCAAGTTATTCCGCTCGAGAGAATGGCAAAAAAGAGTGCTGAAAACTTAATAAATGGAGTCGAAGCTTCTAGGCAAATTCCTTTTGAGCGTGTTCTATTTGCATTAGGTATTAGATACGTTGGAGAAACTGTGGCTAAGAAACTTGCAAAGCATTATAAATCTATTGATGCTTTAATGTTTGCTTCGATTTTAGATCTAGTCACTGTTGATGAGATTGGTGAACGTATTGCTGAAAGTGTTGTCGATTTCTTTTCATCTGAACAGAATAGAAAAATTGTTGAACGTTTAAAAACTTTTGGGTTACAATTAGAAATTTCGGCAGATAAACTAGCAAATCAGACTGAAATATTAAAAGGAATGTCAATTGTGGTTTCTGGAGTATTTGAAACGCTTTCTAGAACTGAACTTAAGAAACTTATCGAGGATAATGGTGGAAAAGTGTCTTCATCCATTTCATCTAAAACAACTTATCTCGTTGCTGGAGATAAAATGGGTCCTAGTAAACGCGAAAAGGCAGAGAAATTAAATGTTGAAATTCTATCTGAACAAGACTTTTTAAATTTATTGAAATAAATTCCTACAGAAAAACATGTATTTCATCGATAAAATGCTTTTTTTTATCGTTTAATTGTAAAATTATTATATGTTTGATGTTAATAAGGGATTAATTAATGTTAGTAAATAAATTTTTAAAAGTAGTATTACTTCTACTTGGTGGTATTTTTATTTTGTTTCAGGGTTTTGCACTCGAAGCGGAAGGTGCAATCGTAAGTACTATAATGCTGGTGTTACTCACCATACTTTATCATCGATTCACAGAAAATAAAACTAAATATTTCCTTTGGTTCTTAATTATTTTTACGACGGCCCATTTTTGGAGTCTTTTGTCATGGTATTTGCCCGAAATTCCCGCAAGTAAAATTGATTACCATTATTACGGCGCTAATATACTTTACATTATTTCTTACATTTTCCTGATTGTAAAAGTACTCGTCAACCTTAAGTTTAGAGAGGTATTTGCAGAACTCTCAATACCCATAATAATACTCTTAATTTTGGATGTTTTTTGTGTTGTAGTTGTAACTGATACTGCTGAAGGTGCATTGTCATTTTCGCAATATATACTCGAGTTTATTTATAACAGCGTTATTATGGCTTTATTGTCTTCAGCCTTAATAAATTACATGTACAGAAATGATAATAAATCAATGCAATTTTTAATAGGTTCTATCTGTATCGTATTTTCAGAAATAATTCAACTCGCTTATTACTACATATTATTGGATGATCAAAATTTAGGTTTAATTTACTCTTTCTTTTTAGTTGTAGCTTTTTCATTCTTTTATGCGCAATCACAGTTGCAATTTACAGGACCGATTCCGTCTTATTTAGATGAACAATTAGAAGAAGTCTAAGTTCTTTTGTTTAAAAAAGGTATGTTTTTTCGCTGCGAGTAAAGAATTATTCCACTTAAAACAAAAGTTAGAATAGCTGTGTAAAATAGTACGCCACCATCTTCTTTTACTTCAATACCAAGTTGTGTAAGATGCATCATTATTGCACCACCAATTAGACCTAAAGTTAATGCCGCACCAGCCCATATTGTTTTTGGTATTAATAAAAGAATACCGGCTATAAGTTCTAAAACACCAATACCAATCCTTCCAAAGGGTTCTAAGCCAACAGTTTCAAAAATGTAAACACTGTCGGGATGTGCTGTAAACTTAAAACGAAGTGTTTGTATAAGTATTATCGCAACGATAACACGAAGAGCTAAAATAGTTTTATTAGAATTCATTTTGTTTGGCTTTGTTCTAATGGTTAGACGTAAATGACCAAATTACTTACAAATCAATTAGACGATAATAGTAGTACCTTCAGATTTTGTTTCTTTACCCGCTTCAAAATAAAAGTCAATCTTGCCAAGATATAAACCATATGCACCAACTTGATTTACTAGTACATTTTTCCCAATACTATTCTTTTCTATAGTGGGTTTTGGTAAAAACGTATGAGTGTGCCCTCCTATTATTAAATCTATATCCTTTGTGGCTTTAGCTAAGCTTAAATCGCAAACTCTGTCGGGTTTATTTTTATAATAATACCCAATATGTGATAAGCAAATGACCAAATCACATTGTTCATCTTCTTTTAAAATTCGAGACATGTCTTGTGCAATCTCAATAGGATAGTTGTATACGGTTTCTTTAAACATATTTTTGTCTACCAGTCCGTCTAATTGCACTCCTAGTCCAAAGATTCCGATTTTAATACCATCTTTAATAAAGGTCTTGTAAGGTTTTACATGAGTATCCATTACGGTATTTGAAAAATCGTAGTTGGCAGAAACAAATTCAAATTTGGCATGTGGCAGTTGTGCAAACAATCCATCAATTCCGTTATCAAAATCATGATTTCCAATGGTGGCTAAATCATAATTAAGCATACTCATAAGTTTAAATTCTAGCTCACCTCCATAATAATTAAAATATGGTGTTCCTTGAAAGATATCACCAGCATCTAATAAAAGTGTGTTTGGATTTTCTTTTCTTATCGAATTAACAAGTGTAGCACGTCTAGCTACACCACCTTTATTTGCATTTCTTCCATCTTCTGGTCCAAACGGGTCTATATGGCTATGCACATCATTAGTATGCAGAATAGTTATTTTTTTTGTACTAGAAGAAAAGGATTGTAGTCCTATGCCACTTAAACCTAATAACGCTGTGGCTGCCGTTGATTGTTGTATAAAATTTCTTCTTTTCATTAAAATTATATTTTACTAATTATTTAATTTAATAAAACGATTGTCACGCTTTGGATTAAGTGTGTCTTTCTTTTTAAAATAATCTATAAGTACATTTCTAATCTTATAATCTAACACATATAAACTGTCATTAGGGTGGAAAAAAGTCATTCTGTCTCCACCATTATATAAGTAGTCATTAGTGGCGACGTAATAATATTCATTGTTCTTAATTTCTTTGTTATTTACTGTCACAGATTTTACGGCGTCATTATTGCTTACTGTCAATTGAAACTGCTTAGAAATGGGGTGTGCACGCTTCGCAGCGGCTAAATATTCTGCTAGTTTCTGTACCTGTGTACCTTTTAATTTAACTACGACAACTGAGTTTTCAAACGGCATAACTTCATATGCTGTCCTAGTAGTAATATTACCTTTTGAAATTATAGAACGAATACCGCCATGATTTAGCAGAACAAAATCAATATGTTTACCGGTTCTTTTATTAAAAATTATATCACTTTCACTCTGCACAGCGTCTGCCATTAAATTACCAATGGCTGTATTAAGGTCTCCATCAGATTTAGAATAGGTCTCTATTGCATAAGAAATAACGCTATCAAGATTTTTATTTACGTTTTCGCGATAAGGTCTAATATAGTTTTCTATTGAAGAATCTGAAACTATTTCTTCATTAATATCTAAACGTTTTCCTTCAATTTTAGATAAATGAGTATCATTATTGCATGAAAAAATAATAAGAATAAAGCTTAGCTTAAATATGTGTTTAATAGTCATTGAATAACTTATATCTTGTTAACAAATATTTGTGAGTGCTTTTATTAAATTTGCACAAAGTCGAAAGATAAATGATTTTAAAGGCATTTAAAGGAAAATCAAATCAAAAATATGTAAACAATTTGTTGGCTTTGCGTAAAGCTACGGTAAATACTAATAAAGTAAAGACTGTTGCTGTATTATTAAATGCTAACGAATTTGATGATTTTGAGATGTTTAACCAATTTTTTAAAGAATTGAACCTTACATCTCCTAAGCATAAAATTATTGCATTTACTTACGATGATAAATTTGTTGCTAGCCAATGGGAAACGTATTTTAGCCCAAAAGATTTTGGTTGGAAAGGAAAAATTAACAATGTCGACTTACAATCTTTTATGGACGAAGAATATGATGTTCTTATCGCTTATTATAAAGGTTCTGTATTAGAATTAGATCTAATTACTGCCAGCTCTAAAGCAAATCTTAAGGTTGGATTGAGCAGAACTGATGAACGCCTTTATGATTTAATAATAGACGTTGATCCTAAAGAGACAAAAATTTTTAAAACAGAATTCACAAAATATTTAAACATTTTAAATAAATTATAATGACTCAATTTATAGGCACAGGGGTTGCTTTAATAACACCATTTAATAAAGATTTAAGTATCGATTTTGATGCTTTAGAACGTTTAGTAGAACATAATATTAAGAATGGTACGGAATACTTAGTTATAAGTGGCACTACAGGAGAAAGTGTAACAGTTACACCAAATGAAAAGAAGGAGTTGGTTAAGTTTATTTCAAAGGTTAATAATAAAAGATTACCGTTAGTATTAGGTATTGGAGGTAACAATACTGCAGCAATTATTAATGAAATAGAGGCTACAGATTTTTCTGATATTGATGCAATTTTATCAGTATCTCCATATTACAGTAAACCAACACAAGAAGGCATTTATCAGCATTTTAAAGCTATTGCAGAAGTATCGCCTAAACCAATAATTTTATATAATGTACCGGGAAGAACGGCTTCTAATGTAACGCCAGAGACTACACTGAGACTAGCTAGAGATTTTAACAATATTATAGCAGTAAAAGAAGCTGGTAATAATGTACACCAGTATTTAGAATTATTGAGAAATAAACCAAAAGACTTTCTTGTTCTATCGGGAGATGATGATTTAGCTTTAAGTGTTGCTTTAGCAGGTGGATCTGGTGTTATCTCTGTTATTGGTCAAGCCTTACCTAAAGATTTTTCTGAAATGATTCGTTTAGGGATTAAGGGGAATGCTAAAGAGGCGTATAAGCTGCACTTTAAACTAATGCCAATAACAGGCCTTATATTTTCTGAGAACAATCCAGCTGGTATTAAAGCAGTGTTAAACGAATTAAAAATTTCCGATTGTTATGTCCGTTTACCTTTAGTAGAAGCAACCAATAAGCTTAAAATTGATATTGCGGAAGCATTAAAGGTTTTTGTTTAAAAGTTAAACTTAGTTTAAATTGTATTTATGGCTCAAAACAAGACTTATTTTAGCGCATAATATTTGTTTTTTAAATCCGTTAATAATGCGTACTTTTGCATCCTGTTTAAAATTTATGAAAAAAGGAATTTACATACTATTTATTGCTATTACATTGATTTCTTGCAGTGATTTTCAGAAAACTTTGCGATCTGAAGATTCTGCCGCAAAATTTAAAATGGCTACTGAGTTATATGAAGCTGAAAAATGGAGTAAGTCTTACCGTCTTTTAAATCAGATTTTACAGAAATACAGAGGGAAACCACAGGCAGAAAAGCTCACTTTTATGCATGCAATGTGTTCTTACCAGTTAAAAGACTACTACATTGCTAGTTACCACTTTGATAAGTTTACAGATATCTACCCACAGAGCGAGAAGTTAGAAGAAGCGGCGTTTTTAGCTGCTAAAGGTTTCTATTTTAATTCGCCTGTATATTCTAAGGAGCAAAAAGAAACTATTGAGGCTATTGAGAAATTACAGTTATTTGTAAATTCTTATCCAACGTCACAATTTTTAGGTGAAGCTAATACCCTTGTTAAAGAACTAGATTTTAAGTTAGAAAAGAAAGCCTTCGAAATCGCTAAACAATACGACTTAATTAAAGATTACAAGGCTTCTGTTAAGTCATTTAATAACTTTTTATTAGAGTTTCCAGGAACCAGCTTAAGAAACGAAGCAATGTTTTACAGATTAGATGCTGCTTACAATTTAGCTACGTTGAGTATAGATTCTCTTAAGGAACAGCGCTTAATTGATGCCATAACTTATTATAAAGCATTAAAAAAGTCGTTTCCAAATTCTGAGTATATGGAAGATGCGAATAGAATGAAAGAAGAGTTACAACAACAATTAGATACGTTTATTACAAAAAGTTAATCATTTATAGAGATGGATTTAAAAAAGACCGATGCACCAGTAAGTACAATTACTTACAACAGAAATGAAGTTGATGCTGCTACAGATAATATATACGAAGCAATATCTGTAATTTCAAAACGTGCAGAACAAATTAATACTGATATAAGACGCGAGTTAATAGATAAACTAGAAGAGTTTGCTACATATAACGATAGTCTTGAAGAAATTTTTGAAAACAAGGAGCAAATTGAAGTTTCTAAGTTTTATGAAAAATTACCAAAACCACATGCTTTAGCTGTTAAAGAGTGGTTAGATGATAAAATTTATCATAGAAATACTGAGGATACTCAGCCAGAGCACTAAACCTTAGATGTCTATTTTAAAGGACAAACACATTTTGTTAGGCATTACCGCAGGTATTGCCGCATATAAATCTGCTACTTTAGTACGATTATTTATAAAAGCAGGCGCTAACGTAAAAGTTGTTATGACGCCTGCTTCAAAAGATTTTATTACTCCACTTACGCTTTCAACCCTTTCAAAAAACCCAGTATGTTCTTCATTCATAGATGAAGAAGATGATAGTGGGCTTTGGAATAATCATGTAGATTTAGGCCTTTGGGCTGATTACTTTATTATTGCGCCAGCGACCGCAAATACCATGTCAAAAATGGCAAACGGTGGCTGCGATAATATTCTTTTGGCAACATACCTTTCAGCTAAATGTCCTGTGTATTTTGCTCCTGCAATGGATTTAGATATGTACAAACATGAAACTACAAAGTCGTCCTTTGCAAAATTAACTTCTTATGGAAATAAAATGATTCCTGCAGGTACAGGAGAATTAGCTAGCGGATTAGTTGGTGAAGGACGAATGGCTGAGCCACAAGATATAATTAAATTTGTTGAAAAGGATATTTTAAATCAATTACCTTTAAATGGAAAGCAAATACTTATTACAGCGGGTCCTACTTACGAGGCGTTAGACCCTGTTCGTTTTATAGGAAATCACTCAAGCGGTAAAATGGGTTTTGAGATTGCTAATGCAGCCGCTAATCTAGGTGCAAATGTAGTTTTGGTTACAGGTCCAACGCATCAAAAAAGCACGCACAGCTTAGTAGATGTTAAACCTGTAGTTAGTGCACAGCAAATGTATGACGAGGTTCATAAACACTTTGAATCTTCAAGTATCGCAATACTTTCGGCGGCCGTAGCAGATTATAGGCCAAAAACAATAGCTAATCAGAAAATAAAAAAGAAGGATTCGACGTTTAGTATAGAGTTAGAAAAGACAAAGGATATTTTAAAATCTTTAGGAGAGATTAAAGTTCATCAATTTTTAGTAGGCTTTGCCTTAGAAACTAATAATGAATTAGAACATGCAAAAGGCAAGTTAATTTCTAAAAACTTAGACTTAATTGTTCTTAACTCTTTGCAAGATAAAGGTGCTGGTTTTGGCGTATCGACAAATAAAGTTACATTTATAACATCATCTAATGATATTATAAAACATCAGCTTAAAACTAAGGCAGAAGTTGCTGAAGATTTAATAAAACAGATATTAAAACAATTACATGCGTAACCTATTATTACTTTTTAGCTTATTATTTACATCAGTGGTTCTTTCTCAAGAATTAAACTGTAGCGTTAACGTTATTGCACAGCAAACAGGTAATGATAATAACGTCGTTTTTAAAACCTTAGAGAAACAACTTAATGAGTTTATTAATAATACACAATGGACCGAAAAAGCCTTTGCGCAAGAAGAACGAATTAATTGTAGTATGGTTATTAATGTAACCAACTATGAGAATGACAGGTTTAATGCAACGCTACAAATATCTTCCTCTAGACCAATTTATAATTCTACATATAGCTCTCCAATATATAATTATAATGATAGAGATTTTAATTTTCAGTACATAGAATTTCAGAATTTAGTTTATAACCCTATTCAGTTCGAATCTAATTTAATATCAGTATTAACCTTTCATATTCAAATGATATTAGGTATGGACGCAGATTCTTTTTCACCTAATGGAGGTGATGATTATTTTGCTCAAGCTCAGAGAATTGTTAATTATTCGCAGCAGATCAATGGACAAGGATGGAAATTGGAAGATGGTTTACAGTCTCGTTTTGCGTTAATAGATAATTTATTATCTCCTACATTTAAAGAAATAAGAGCAACAATGTATAACTATCATATTGGTGGGTTGGATCTTATGAGTGAAAGTGCTAAAAAAGGAAAGACTCAGGTAATAGCATCTTTAACAGAGCTACAAAAAATTCATAAAAGAAGACCAAACTCTTATTTGTTACGCGTTTTCTTTGATGCAAAATCTGATGAGTTAATGGATATTCTATCAGGAGGGCCTAGTGTAAATATAACAGATGCTGTAGATATTTTAAATCAAATAGCGCCAATGCACTCACAAAAATGGAGGAAGATTAAGTTTTAATCAATTCTTATAATTTTTTTGTTTGTCATTCTGAATACAATTCATAATCTATATTTTTGTTTAAACTAATCACTGATTTTTGCTAAGAACACTTTACATAAAAAATTATGCCCTTATAGATGAATTAAATGTTCAATTTAATAATGGTTTTACCATTATTACAGGTGAAACGGGTGCTGGTAAATCTATTCTATTAGGTGGCTTATCTTTAGTTTTAGGAAAACGAGCAGATTTGAGTCAAGTAAAAAATACTGACGAAAAATGTATTATAGAAGCTAGTTTTGATATTGCAAACTACAGTTTAAAGACACTTTTTAATTCACTAGACTTAGATTATGATGTGCAAACCATAATTAGGCGAGAAATATTACCTTCCGGAAAATCTAGAGCATTTATTAATGACACACCTGTAACTTTAGATAATTTATCTAAGCTGAGTAATTACCTTATAGATATTCATTCGCAACATCAGACCCAACAATTAACCGAGGACGATTATCAATTTCAGGTTATTGACGCATTAGGTGAAAATAACTTGAATTTAGAGTCCTATAATAAATTATTAGTTGATTATAAATTACTAAAACAATCTTTGGAGGAATTAAAAATATCTAAATCAGAAATGATTAAAGAGTATGATTATAATCTATTTCTTGCAAACGAATTAAGTGAAATCGATTTAGAATCTATTAACCTTCAGGAGCTAGAAGCACAATATGAAGAACTCAATAATATTGAAGTAATCGAAGATAAATTAGGAAGTTCTAGAGCGATTATAAATGCTGAGAATTTAGGTGTTATTGATCAAATTAATAAAGTAAAACAAGAGCTTTTAAAAATATCGGGCTTTGGAAAGTCATATGAGAATTTAACAGAAAGGGTGGTAAGTGCAGGTATAGAGTTAGACGATATTTTATCTGAAATTGATAATCTTGAGGAAAGTTTAACAACTGACCCAGAAGCGCTCAACCTTATTAATAAAAAGCTACAAATTATAAATAACCTATTTCAAAAACATTCGACGTCCAATGTTGAAGACCTCATAGAAATTAAGGTTACACTACAATCTAAAATTTCGAATACAGAAAGTTTAGATAGTACAATAACAGAGCTCGAAAAAGAACTTTCACAATTAGACGAGAAATTAGGTGTAGCAGCGCTAAAAATTACTAAAAAGAGAAAAGAAGCAATCCCTGTTCTTATTTCTAAATTAGAGCGTATGTTGACAGAATTAGGAATGCCAAACGCTAGATTTAATATAGAAATAGAGCCTTTAAACGATTATAATTTAAATGGAAAAGACAATTTAAAGTTTTTGTTTATGGCCAATAAAGGTTCTAATTATAATGAATTAAAAAAATCTGCTTCAGGTGGTGAATTATCAAGAATTATGCTAGCTATAAAAGCAATTCTTGCAGAATACATTCAACTACCTTCGATTATGTTCGATGAAATTGATACAGGAGTATCTGGTGAAATTTCAAATAAAATGGGTGATATTATGAAACAGATGAGCAATAAAATGCAAGTGTTTTCTATAACACATTTACCGCAAATAGCAGCTAAAGGAAATTCACATTTTAAGGTTTATAAAACTGACGTAAATGATATAACACTTACTCAATTAAAACGATTAGACGAGGATGAGCGTATAGTAGAAATTGCGCAGATGTTAGGAGGTATTAATATTACCGAATCTGCAATGGCTCATGCCAAACAATTATTGAATTAATACTATATTTACACAACTATTATAATAACTGACTAACTAAAGATTTACACTATGTATAACTTATTAAAAGGAAAAAAAGGAATCATTTTTGGTGCACTAGACGAAAATTCTATTGCATGGAAAACTGCTATGCGTGTTCATGAAGAAGGAGGAACTTTTGTGTTAACAAATGCACCAGTTGCAATGAGAATGGGGCAGATTAATGAACTTGCCGAGCAAACAGGCTCTCAGATAATTCCTGCGGATGCAACTTCAGAAGAAGATTTACAAAATTTGGTAGAAAAATCGATGGAGATTCTAGGAGGTAAAATAGACTTTGTATTACATTCTATAGGTATGTCTATTAATGTAAGAAAAGGAAAAGCTTATACGGATCAAAATTATGCATGGACACAAAAAGGAACAGACGTTTCGGCAATGTCTTTTCATAAAACGATGCAAACATTATATAAGGCTGATGCTATGAATGAGTGGGGAAGTATTGTGGCATTAACATACATGGCTGCGCAGCGTGTTTTTCCAGATTATAATGATATGGCAGATAACAAAGCTTATCTAGAGAGTATAGCTCGTAGCTTTGGTTATTTTTTCGGTAGAGATAAAAAAGTTAGAGTAAATACTATTTCGCAATCACCGACTCCAACAACAGCAGGTAGCGGAGTTAAAGGTTTTGATGGTTTTATTGCATACGCTGAAAAAATGTCACCTTTAGGAAACGCAACAGCTATGGATTGCGCAAATTATACGGTCACATTATTTAGTGACTTAACAAAACGTGTTACTTTACAGAATTTATATAATGATGGTGGTTTTAGCAACATGGGAGTAAGTGATGCTGTAATGGATACTTTTGTAGATAATCAATAAAATAAATTACTTCGTAATAGTTAAACATCGTCAACCATTTGACGATGTTTTTTTTATTTAGTCGATATTATAAGAGGCTTATTTACCTAGAACTTCAATTGTACTATATTTAAAACCAAAAGGAGTTATGAAAAACTTTTATGTTACTCTAACCACTTGTATATTATTGTGTGCGATATCTTATAGTCAAACTTTGTTTGAAGATGAAGCAGATATATTAGGTCTCACAGACCATACTGGTACAATTGGTAACGGGAGCGGAATTAGTTTTGCTGATTATAACGGTGATGGATGGGATGATATAACTTTGCCATCAGCTGATGGTATACCTTTAAGATTTTATAAAAATTTCGGAGGTTTTTTCGTTGAAGAATTTATTTTGCCACAACCAATTAATTATAGAATACGCAGTGTTACTTGGGTAGACTATGACAACGATGGAGATAGGGATCTTTTTATTTCTAGCGATACATCTAACGGTAATAAGCTATTTAGAAAAAATTCTGGTACTATTTTAGAGGATGTGACGTTATCCGCTGGCTTGCCTCTAGATAATTTATTTACATATGGCGTTTCTTGGGGTGACTATGATAATGATGGTTGCTTAGATTTATATCTATCAAATAGAGATGCAAATACAACTATTATAAATTATTTATTTAAAAATAATTGTGATGGAACTTTCTCAGATGTAACAACTGCATCTGGTCTTGTTACTACACCAGCGTTAACTTTATGTGCTGGTTTCTTTGATTTTAATAACGATGGATGGCAAGATTTGTATGTATCTAACGATAAAAGTTATCCTAATTTCCTTTACAAGAACAATGGTGATGGTACATTCTCAGACATCAGTGATTCATCTGGTACAGGTATTATTGTAGATGCTATGTCTGTTTCTATTGATGATTATGACTCGGATGGTTTTTTTGATATTTACATAACAAATACTCCATCTACCGCAGGTACAACAACTACTGATGGTAGTGTACTTTTTAAAAATAATGGTGATGAAACTTTCACTAACGTTGCTCCGTCGATTGGTGCGGAATTAAATAGCTGGTCATGGGGAGCAAGCTTCTTAGACGCAGAAAATGATGGAGATTTAGATTTGTATGTTAGTTGTTCTTATATTTCTACAGACGGTTTTCCTTCATATGGGTTTTATGAAAATGACAATAATGGATCATTTGTAAGCTCTACTAGTGTAGGCTTTACTAATAACGAATTTAGAAGTTATGGAAGTGCTATTGGAGATGTTGATAATGATGGTAAAGTAGATATTGCAGTGATGAATAACTTAGATACTACACCTAATATTTGGAAAAATAGATCTATAAATTCTAACAATTTTTTAAGTATTGATTTAGAGGGTACTGTTAGCAATATAGATGGAGTCGGTGCTGTTATTGAAATATCTATAAACGGAAATAAGCAGTATAGAAATGTTATGAGTAGTGAGAGCTATATGTCTCAGAATTCATTTAGAGAAATATTTGGAGTAGGTACAGCAAGTGTTATTGACTATATTAAAGTTACATGGCCAAGTGGTATCGTAGATACTTTTACAAACGTAACAACCAATCAGTTAATAACGTTAGTTGAAGGTACGAGTTTGTCTGTAGACTTATTTAATGATTCAGTTAATGTTGCGTATAATAACCCAATACGTGACAATCTCAATATTCAGTCTTCGCATATTATAAATAGCTATAAATTATATGATAGTTTAGGGCATTTAGTTTTAGGAGAAAATTATACTGGTTATAACTTAACCCTTAATTTATTAAATGTTCCTTCAGGTCTATATTTTTGTGATATGCTATTTGAAGGAGGCAGGTCTAAAGTCATTAAGTTGATAAAGGAATAGACTTTTTATGTATAAGTTTTTTCTGCAATAGCATCTTTTTTAATCTCTAATCTAGTCTTTAGATTATAACAATTCTAAATAATCGATAAAGCGTATTTTACCGTCTATATTTTCCATTCAACGATTTGCTATAGTTAGGTGCATAAAATTTAAAGTTTTAACATATTTTTAGGGAATTACTAACTTAAAATAGATTAAATGAAGACAAAATTACTTTTTACAATTTTGGCATTATGTTGTTTCACTATAGGCTTTTCACAAGCTGATTGTGCAAATGCGTTGCCGATTACGCCAGGCACACCTCAAGCAGGTGATACCACAGGTCAAGCAGGAAGCTTTTCAGATTCAAACACAGCGCCTGAAGTAAATCCTTGTAGTACTTTGTATAATGACCTAGAATATTGGTTTTCTTATACGGCTACAGCGAATGGAGAAACTTTAGACATTTCGGTTTCGGATCTTACGACAAACTATTACGGTGTTTTTGTTATCGATAATTGCCCAGATTCAACTCCAACATGTATCGCATCGGATACCAATGGCTTTTCTAGTGCTGACCTTGCAGTCACTACACCAGCTTTAACGGCAGGTACGACATATTATATTGTTATCTCGGATTGGGCTGAAGGTTCAACTACGTTTACAATGAGTAGTACTGTAATAGCAGCACCAACTTGTTTAGATCCAACTATGCTAGCTGCAAACAGCATTACGACATCATCAGCTGAATTGTCTTGGACTGAAGCAGGTTCGGCATCATTATATAATATTGAATTAGTAGATATAACTGCTGGTGATTCAGCTACTGGAGTCGCAACCGATACTGGTGTTGGCAATCCATTTATGCAAATGGGCTTAGTTGATAACAATGATTATCAATATTATGTGCAAGCGGATTGCGGTATGACAGATGGTGTATCAGAGTGGGTAGGTCCTTTTTCATTTTCTACTCCTTGCTCTGTTTTTGTGCCAGATTACACTGAAAGTTTTGATTCAAGTGTAGCTCCTGATTGTTGGGTAGAAGCAGGTTCTGGAAATCCAATGACTGGTCCCGCTGATTTTGGTTCTGGTTTATGGAATCATGATGAGTTTGCAAATATTGGATCAACAAACAATGCTGCTCAAATTAATTTATATACAACAAATAGAGAAGATTGGTTAATTTCACCAACTTTTGATTTATCCGCTGGTGGATATGAATTAGTATACACTGTGGCTGTTACTGATTTTGCTAATTCTAACGTTCCGGAAGGGAGTGGAATGGGTTCTGATGACGAAGTACAAGTATTAATTTCTACAGATAATGGGGCTAATTGGATTAATCTTACAACATATAACCAGTCAAGTTTTCCATCTGAAACTGGAGATGTTGAAACTTTTGATTTAAGTGCTTACACTGGAAATGCACAGTTTGCAATTTGGGCAACTGACGGTACTGTAGATGATTCGGAAGATTATGACTTTTTCTTTGATGAGTTTATAGTAAGAACTCCTTTGGTATGTACTGTTGCTGTAGTAGACTCTTCAACTGTTTCAGATGATTGTGGTAATAGTCAATTTTTTGTTGATGTAGATATAACTACTGTTGGAGATGCAACTCAAATTAATGACGGGACTAATACATATGCTATATCTGGAACAGGTGTATTACAAGTAGGTCCATTTGCTGAGGGAACTACAGTAACTTTAACTGTTGAACATTCTGACGTTGCTTGTAATTTCAGCTTAGGTGATTTCACGTATTTATGTCCACCATCAAATGATGAATGTGATGCAGCAATTGCATTAACAGTTAATCCAGATTTGGATAATGGTACGGTAACTGCTGGTACGACGACTGGCGCAACTGCCTCCTCTCAAACCGATGATGTTTCAGGTACACCAAATACAGATGTTTGGTATTCATTTGTTGCAACTAATGAAGAGCATAGAGTTGAACTTTTAAATGTTGTAAACCAAGGTGGAGGTACCTCTACAAGTACAGATATGGGTATGGGTGTTTATGACAGTACTGCTGGATGTGAAGCATTAGTACTTACTGCAACGAGTGATCCAAATACTTTAAATTTAACAGGACTAACTATAGGTACAACATATGTTGTTAGAGTGTATGGATGGTTTACGTCAATTCAATATAACAATTTTGATATAAGTGTTGGGACGCCACCACCACCACCGCCAGCACCAGCAAATGATGAATGTGACGATGCAGTTGCGTTAACTGTAAATTTAGATTATGATAATACTGTAGTTACAGCAGGTACTACAAATGGTGCCACTGCTTCATCTCAAGCTGATGATGTTTCAGGAACACCTAATACTGATGTTTGGTTCACCTTTCAGGCTATTTATGATGAGCACAGAGTTCAATTATTGAATGTTGTTAACCAAGGTGGAGGAACTTCTACAAGTACAGATATGGGAATGGGTGTTTATGATGCAACAGGCGGATGTGGTGCATTAACTCTCACAGCGACTAGTGATCCTAATACATTAAATTTAACTGGCTTAACACCAGGTACAACTTATGCCGTTAGAGTATATGGTTGGTTCACAAGTGTTCAATATAATAATTTTGATGTTAGTGTTGGGTCTGATCCGGCATTAAGTACAAATGAGTTTGATAATCCTTCAGCTTTCACATACTATCCTAACCCAGTTAAAAATACACTAACATTAAGTGCTCAAAACACAATTGATAATGTTACTATGTATAATATGTTAGGGCAAGAAGTATTAAGAGCGACTCCTAATGCAGTAGACAGTGATTTAGATATGTCATCTTTACAAACAGGTACTTATTTTGTACAAGTGACTATTGCTAATATTACTAAAACAGTTAGAGTAATAAAGCAGTAATATTTTAAACATATAATTACGAAAAAGCCGCTAAAATTAGCGGCTTTTTTTTATATTCATTTATTAAAATTAATTAACTGAATGTTTCATAGAAATTCATTACTACTGCTATTCTATTTCGTTTTTAATACGATCTTATCTGCTCAGATTAGTTTTGAAAATTTAGCGTCCGAAATAGGTGTAGATGTCGTCTGTGGTAATTCTCTTTTTGGGAGCGGTATAACTTTCTATGATTATGATAATGATGGATGGGATGATATTACTATTGCCTCTGCAAATAGCGATCCTGTTCGTTTTATGAAAAACATTAACGGAAATTTTGTGGAGCAAATACTTAATATCCCTGCGAATAATTGGAGAAATAAGCAAACAAATTGGGTTGATATAGATAATGACGGTGACAATGACTTATTGATTACGAGTGATATAAGTAGTATAAAGTTATTTGAAAATCTCGGTAATATGATAATGCAAGATATTACGGTTGCCTCTGGTATGTTAATAGATGTTATGGAGACCTATGGCGCGTCTTGGGGAGATTATAACAAGGATGGGTTTTTAGACGTTTTTGTAAGCAATAGATCTACGACTACACCAAACATATTGTATAAGAATAATGGTGATAAGACATTTACAATAGTAAATAACCAAGCAGGTATATTAAATACAGGTATGTTATCCTTTTGTTCTGCTTTTTTTGATTATAATAACGACGGTCACCAAGATATTTATGTTGCAAATGACAAGCTTCAATATTCCAATACTTTATATAAAAATAATGGTGATGGCACATTTACAGATGTTAGTGTAGAGTCTGGTGCTGGTATTGCGATAGATGCGATGTCAGTAACAATTGACGATTTTGATTATGATGGTTGGATGGACATTTATGTCACTAATGATATTCCGGGTAATGTATTTTTAAAAAATAACGGAGATGGTACATTTACAGATATAGCGCAGTCATCTAATACCACTTTTAACAGTGTAGGTTGGGGCGCAGTTTTTTTAGATGCAGATAATGATAGTGACTTGGACCTTTATGTAAGTGGAGAACATAATGGGTCAGTTCCTGGCTATTTATCTTCCGCATTTTATGAGAATTATAACGACGGAACATTTAATTTAGATAATTCTGTAATACCAAATGACTTAGCAATTAGTTATTCTAACGCTATTGGTGATACAGATAATGATGGATTACCAGAAATCGCAGTTAATAATATAAATCATGACAATATTTTTGTTTGGAAAAATAATACCGTTACATCCAATAATTGGTTAAAAATTAAACTCCAAGGCACGCAGAGTAATAGAAATGGTGTCGGCTCTTTAATAGAAATTTCAATTAACGGTCAGAAGCAGTATCGATATACCCTATGTGGCGAAGGTTATTTATCCCAAAATTCAGCAACAGAATTCTTTGGTTTAGGTAACGAAATGAATGTGGACTATGTAAAAGTAAAATGGCTCAGTGGTATTGAAGATATCATTTATGATATTAATGCTAACCAACTATTAAATATTGTTGAAAGATCAACACTTTCGATAAATGATAATATAAAAAATACTTTTAAAATATTTCCAAATCCGGTATCGAGTGAATTAACAGTTAAAAGCGATAGCTCAATTACTAGAGTACAGTTATATAACATATTTGGACAAAGGATAATCACCCAATTCCCTCAATCTAATGAAGCAGGTATTGATTTAAGTACATTAAATACTGGAGTTTACTTTGTGAATATCTCTTCTAAAACAACTAGCGAAACGGTTAAAATAATAAAGCAATAATAGTATACCTTTGTACTATATGGACGCCATTCGTTTTTCATTTATTATACCTGTTTATAATCGACCAAATGAGATTTCAGAACTTTTAGAAAGTTTTTCAATGCTCCATGGCGATAAATCATACGAAATAGTAATAGTAGAGGATGGGTCTACAGAGACTTCTAAAGCGATTGTAGATTCTTTTGAGTCTCAATTAAATATTTCATATTATTTTAAATCAAATTCTGGGCCAGGTGATTCTAGAAATTTTGGTATGCAAAAAGCAAAAGGTAATTACTTTATTATTTTAGATTCAGATGTTATACTACCAATTTATTATTTAGAAGAAGTTAAGGCTTTTTTAAGCAAAACTTATTACCATTGTTTTGGTGGTCCAGATGCGGCACATGCATCTTTTTCTAATCTTCAAAAAGCCATAAATTTTGCAATGACATCCTTTATTACTACTGGTGGTATTAGAGGAGGAAAACAACAGGTTGAAGATTTTCAGCCAAGAAGTTTTAATATGGGTTTATCTAAGAAAGCATTTTTAGATTCAGGCGGGTTTGGTAAAATACATCCAGGCGAAGATCCGGATTTGTCATTGCGATTACAAAAATTAGGTTATAAAACATCACTTATTAAAGATGCATTTGTTTATCATAAACGTCGTATTTCCTGGTCTAAATTTTATAAACAAGTCCATAAGTTTGGTATGGTAAGACCAATATTAAATCAATGGCATCCCAAATCTAAGAGTTTGGTCTATTGGTTTCCTACTGCTTTTGGATTAGGATTAGTTTTTTCTGCAGTATTATTCGGTTTTAATATAATATGGCCATTGTGTGTATATGGTTTCTATTTTATTTTAGCTTTAATTTTGGCGCTAATATCTAGCAGAAGTGTCGTAGTCGCATTTCAATCTACGATAGCCATATTGATACAATTTTTTGGTTATGGATATGGTTTTTTAAAATCAACCTTTAATTTAGTAGTATTAAAAAAAGATCCTAAAAAAACATTTCCAGATTTATTCTTTTAAGTATCAATGAACTCAAGAAAGAAATTAAATATAAAAGATTATTTAAAAAAAAGAAACGTAAAACGTTTTAGTCTTTTTATTCTTATTGCGTTCGTATTTTTAATTTTTTCAAAATTATCAAATAGCTACAAGCAGACGATTAAATTAAAAGTAGCTATTACAAATATTGAAGATGAAGTAATTTTAGAAAATGATTCGTTAAATGTTATGGATGCCTTTATCGAGGCCAAGGGTTTTACATTAGTACCATTTTTATTCAAAAATTATAAAACTATAGATTTAGATGCACAGACTGATTTAGTTAATAAGTCAAATCATTATGTTTTTGATGTCCAAAAACATAAATATCTTATAGAAGAGCAATTAGGCTCAAGTTATAAAATGCTTTCAATTAAGCCAGATAGTTTAATAGTATCTTACTCTAAAAGAGCATCTAAATATGTTCCGATAGATTTAAATACGGCTATAAGTTTCACTTCTGGATTTGATATTAAAGGTGATTATGTATTAAGTATTGATAGTGTAAAAGTAGTAGGATCGGTAAAGCGAATTGCCGAAATCAGTGCTGTTACCACAGAAGCCTTAATATTACAAGAAGTAAATAAAAATATAGAAGCAGAAATTTATATTACAGGAATTCAAGATATAGAAACTTTTCCAAAATCAATAGAAGTTAGGGCAGAAGTAAAGCGGTTTACCGAGGGTAAAATAGAGGTGCCTATAACATTAGTAAATAAGCCAGCGAATACAATAATTAATTTTTTTCCAAAGACAGTTACAATATCTTATTATGTTGATTTAGATAATTATAGTGAAATTAAAACATCTGATTTTATTATAGAATGTGATTATAATTCTATTAAGGATAATCAAACGTACTTTATTCCTAAAATTATAAAAAAACCAGAATTTGCAAAACGAGTTAGTATGAAGCAGAAACGTGTAGATTTTATTAAATTATAAAATGGTAATAGTAGGTCTTACAGGAGGTATAGGTAGTGGTAAAACCACTATAGGTAAAACATTTAAATCTTTTGGCATACCATTATATATTGCAGATGATGAGGCTAAGGCTTTAATGAATCGTTCTAAAGTTATTAAAAGAAAAATAATAGCCCTATTTGGTGAGTGTTCTTATAAGGAAGGTAAACTCAATAGGCCTTACTTAGCTTCAAAAATTTTTAATGATAAAACGCTTTTAGCTAAAATGAATGCAATCGTTCACCCGAAGGTAGCCGCACATTTTAGGCATTGGTTAGCAAAACAAGAAGCACCATATATAATAAAGGAGGTAGCGATCATTTTTGAAAATAATTTACAATCCCAGTACGATTATATTATTACAGTTGTTGCAGATAAAGAAGTAAGAATTAAAAGAGTTATTAAACGAGATAATGCATCAACGGAGAAAGTAGAGGCTATTATTAAAAATCAGCTTTCAGACAAAGAAAAAATTAAAAAATCAGATTTCGTAATCTTTAACGATGATTTGGATGTTGCTAAGAAACAGGCTAAGGATATTCACAATAGCATTCTGCAAAAACTATAATACTCAACAGGTACCTGTTTTGTTAATGTAAGGTTAAACCTAATTTATTCTAAATGTTAAAATGTTAAATTTGGCTGATGGGTAAAAGATTGTTCATCTTATTGGTGGTATTAATGAGTTTGTCGCTTATTGGTATAATATTTGTTCAATCCTTTTTTATTAATAATAGTTTAGAAAATAGAGAAGACACCTTTAATTTAAGTGTTACTAGAGCGTTAAGTTACGTGTCTAGAGACATAGAAGAATACGAATTAAGAAAGTATATTAATAAAATACAACCGCTTGTTGTAAATAAGCAAAAACCTGATTCGACGACACTTAGAGAATTATATATATCACGAGATGATGATATAAATGATCAAACTATAATTCACCGTAATACGGTGTTAGAAGAGCACTTTAAAGTGCCTTCCTTGTTCTTTGAAATTAATGAAGATAGCATAGACATAAGTAGTTTTACTAACGAACGTGTCACTGAGTATTACAATAATTCTAGCATAGATGGTAGTAATTTATCTAAGCCACACAATAGTATTGTTGAGTTTTCGAGTTTACCTCTAATAGATAAACAGATATATCAATCGTCTTATAAAGCCATTTATAAGGATGTGCCAATGTATAGAAGAGTATCTGTAGAGCAAGTAAAAGCTTTGTTAGAGAGAGAATTACAAAGTGAAGGAGTAAAATTGGATTTCGAATTTGCCATATACGACGATGATTTAGCAACTAAAATCCAGACTTTAAATTTTAATAAAAGTCCAGAGACTACCATAGGAATACCTATTCTAATGGATACCAATAATGAAAATGGATATACATTATTTGTAGATTTTCCTGAAAGGAAAAAATATATTTTTTCTTCCATTTTAAAGATGATGATATTATCTATAATATTTACAGGTATTATTATTCTAGCATTCTCTGGGGCTATTTATCAGCTAATAAAACAACGTCAGATATCGCAGATTAAAACTGATTTTATAAATAATATGACGCATGAATTTAAAACTCCAATAGCTACAATTAATTTGGCTTTAGATTCTATTAGAAACCCAAAAATAATTAACGATCAAGAAAAGGTAAAGCGTTATTTAGGAATGATAAAAGACGAAAATAAACGCATGCATGCTCAGGTAGAAAATGTATTGAGAATTTCTAAACTAGAGAAAAATGAGCTTAATATTAGTAAGGAAAGATTAAAGTTACACGACATAGTGGAGGATGCAATAACACATGTAGAACTTATTGTTGAGGATAGAAAAGGATACGTTACGACACATCTAGATGCTGTTAAATCATCGATTTTAGCAAACGAAACACATTTTACAAATGTTATCGTTAATATATTAGATAATGCTATTAAATATTCTGATAGCATCCCAAAGATAGATGTGTACTCAGAAAATGTAGGAACAAATATTATAGTTAAAATAAGCGACCAAGGCAACGGAATGTCAAAGCAAGTGGCTAAGAAAGTGTTTGAGAAATTTTATAGAGAGCACTCTGGTAACGTGCATAATGTAAAAGGGCATGGGTTAGGTTTAGCTTATGTAAAAAGAATAATAGATGACCATCACGGTCATATATCAGTAGAAAGTGAAAAAGGAAAAGGCAGTACTTTTATTATAAAGATGCCGTTAATATCATAAAAACGAATTATGGAAGAGCAAAACAAGAAAATTCTTTTAGTAGAAGACGATCCAAATTTTGGAACCGTTTTAAAAGATTATTTAATGATGAACGATTACGATGTAGTCCATGCCAAAAATGGGATGGAAGGTTTTGAAAAGTTCAAAAAAGATGATTACGATTTATGTATTTTAGATGTAATGATGCCTTATAAGGATGGTTTTACATTAGCAAAGGAAATTCGTGAAAAAAATACAGATGTTCCAATTATATTTTTAACTGCAAAAGCAATGAAAGAAGATGTGCTTAAGGGTTATAAAGTTGGTGCGGATGATTATCTTAATAAACCTTTTGATAGTGAAGTACTATTAATGAAAATTAAGGCTATTATACAGCGTAAGGCAACTGATTCTGTGGCTGATAGTAAGCAGTTTGAATTTAAAATTGGTCGTTTTGATCTTAATTCTAAGCTTCGTTTCCTAAAATTTGATGGTGAAGACCCTTCTAAACTTTCACCCAAAGAAAACGAGCTTTTAAGGTTGTTAGCATTACATGAAAATGATTTAATGCCGAGAGAATTAGCATTAACTAAAATCTGGAGAGATGATAACTATTTTACATCTCGTAGTATGGACGTTTATATTGCTAAGCTTCGTAAATACTTAAAACCAGATCCTAATGTAGAAATTTTAAATATACATGGTGAAGGATTCCGATTGGTAATTAATAATAAAGAAGGTTAATAATTTATCAAAAAATCCGGCAGTAAAGTCGGATTTTTTTTGCCTATTTATGGAATGTTGAAGTCTAAATCAATACAGTTAATTGCATTACTATTTTTTCTATTTATAGTATGGATTATCTACTCTGCGAATGTTGGTAACCAAACTATTTTCTTTGATTTTGTTAGTGCTATTCCTTTTGGAGATAAATTAGGTCATTTTTTTCTATTTGGAATTTTTACATTGTTTTTAAACCTAGCTTTAGACTTTAAACCAATGAACCTGTTTAAGAAAATACCTTTAGGAACTGTAATAATTAGTATATGTATTATTTTAGAAGAATTAAGTCAAGTCTTTTTTCCTAATCGTACATTAGACGCATTAGATCTAATTGCGGACATCTTAGGAATATTGACGTTTACTTATATCGGTTTTTTATTTGAAAATAAAATCCCTTCTTTTCAAGAATAATAAGTATCTGTCTTGATTAAGATTGAAACTTTATAGAATCTATAACATCGTTAAAATCACGTTTATAATCGAACCAAATAATGGATTTATCTTTTCTAAACCAAGTAAGTTGTCTTTTTGCAAATCGCCTTGTATTTTTCTTAATTTCAGAGACGGCGAAATCTAAATCGTAGTTGCCTTCTAGGTATTGAAAAATTTCTTTGTAACCAACAGTATTTAATGCATTTAAATCTTTATAAGGAAATAAGCTTTTAACCTCTTCTACCAATCCGTTTTCGATCATTATATCCACTCTCTTATTAATTCTATCATAAATAATCGAACGTTCTGCCATTAAACCTATGGATACGGTTTTAAAATTTCTATTCTTTTCTTTATTTGTTAGGAATGACGAGTAAGGTTTGTTTGTACCAATACAAATTTCTAATGCTCTAATTAAGCGTTGCGGATTATCTAGAGCAATGGTTTCATAAGTTTTCTGGTCTAACGCTTTTAATTTTGCTTGCAAGGCTTCTATACCTTTCTTATCAAGGATTTTGTTTAGGTTTTGTCTAATATCTTTATCTATTTCAGGAAAATGGTCTAAGCCTTTTGTAACTGCTTTAACATATAGACCCGAACCACCGACCATTATTGCAAAAGGATTATCCTTATGAAGATCAGTTATTTTGTTAATGGCATCAACCTCAAAATCACCAACATTGTAATTTTCTTGGATAGATTTGTGTTGTATAAAATGATGTTTCGCAGCATGTAACTCATCTTTAGAAGGTACTGCAGTGCCTATATTCATTTCTTTATAAAATTGACGAGAGTCTGCAGATAAAATATCTGCACTAAAGTGTTGCGCGAGTTTTATACTCAAAGCAGTTTTTCCAATAGCAGTTGGTCCAACAATAGAAATAAGTGTATTAGTCATTATGTAATTTAAAACCACATTTATGGCAGAAATCAGCCTTATCTTGATGTTTTTCAGCTAAACAATTTCTGCAGCTTTGAGAATTTGTATGCACATTGTCAATACTGTGACCAAGTTTTTCTTCACCTTCGTTTTTTGCAGCTTTATTTGCACTTCTGGCATATTCGGCAGAGACAATACCCGTAGGTACAGCTATAATCCCATAACCCAAAATCATAATAATTGTTGTAATAAATTGACCTAACGCGGTTTGTGGAGCAATATCTCCAAACCCTACAGTAGTCAATGTTACAATACACCAATATACACTTTTTGGGATATTAGTAAATCCATTTTCTTCTCCTTCTACTAAGTACATGATGGTACCAAAAATCACTGATGATACTAATACAGCGAATAGAAATACTAATATTTTTACTCGACTTGCCACAATTGATTCTTTTAGCTGATTTGAAGCTCCTAAATAGCGGGCTAATTTTAAGATTCTAAATACGCGCAAAAGGCGTAGCGCTCTTAGTGTAACCAATGCTTGTGAACCTACTATAAAAAAGGATAAATATTTTGGTAATGTTGAGAGTAAATCAATCATTCCGTAGAAACTGAAAATATATTTCTTCGGTTTTTTAACTGCAATTATCCTTAAAATATATTCTAATGAAAAAAGTATCGTAACAATCCACTCACCGATATTGAGTAAATCATGATACTTTTCATCGATATGGTTAACACTTTCTAGCATTACCAAGACGATACTTAGAAGGATGAAAAACAATAATAAAACATCAAATAATTTGCCAGCAGGTGTATCTGCTTCGTAAATTAATTCGTGGAGTTTTGCACGCCAACTATGTTTTTCGTCTGTTTCCATTTTTTAAAAATACAAAAACTAATATTATTGTTTTTTTTACACATCATAATTGTGGTAACTAAAAATAAAAGAAAACTATAAATTCATTATTTGGTTAGTTCAATCACTTTTAACCTTCTGTTTCTGCGCATATAACTCTGAATTATGTGTTGCGTATCTTTATTGTTCTCCATTGGTGTAATAAGTGAATCTAAGATTTCTCGGTTGTTTATCTGATGGTAAAGATCAAAAAAACCAATACCTTTAAATATACCATCCTCAACTAGAATCACACTTTTTTCATTAATATCTCTCCCTTTATCTATAAGTACCATGTCTTTGTTTTCGTAAGTATTGCTCTTAATTACTTCTGTTACGCGTTGGTTGTATGTTTCCAAACTTTCCTTATTTATACATGCTCCTTCGCAATTTTCAATTTCATAATTAAAACAGCTCTGTACTCCTTTGTCGATTCCGCAGAGTTTAGGGCAAAGATTATGTATTTCAATCATTTTATTTAAAAAAGAAATACCACCTCTTCTATTTATAAACGTAGTAATTGCTCTTTCTTTAGAGTTTATATGCGAGATTTTTAAGTTTATATAGCCATTATTATCAATAAAACTATATAAACCTTGTGTAAATTTGTTTCGTTTTAAAGCTCTATTAAGAATAGGTTTATTAGCTTTTATTTCCTCACTTTCTTTTAATAAAGCCACAAGTTCACTTCCTGTTTTTTCGTAGGTTACTGTTGCAACCTTAACTTGTATTTTTTTTGATTTTGAATTACTATTTGTAAAGTGCTGAGTAATTCGTTTTCTAATATTATTACTCTTTCCTATATATATAATATTGCCATTAGCATCGTGAATATAATATACACCAGTATCACTTGGCAACTCTTCAATTATGTCTTTAAGATTAGATGCTAATTTCGATTTCTGCTCAACCTTTACTGCATCTTTTATAATTGTTTTATCTGTATCCTTATTTAATAACATTTTAAACAACTTTACAGTCGCCATAGCGTCACCATTGGCTCTATGTCTATCACTTACAGGTATACCAAGGGCACGTGTTAATTTTCCAAGACTATAAGACTCCATGTCTGGTATGAGCTGCTGAGAAAGTTCAACGCTGCATAATGTTTTTCTTTTAAACGGAAAGCCCAGTCTTTTAAATTCTGTTTTTAAAATGCGATAATCAAAAGAAGCATTATGGGCAACAATGATACAATCTTCAGTGATTTCTACTATGCGTTTAGCAACCTCATAGAACTTAGGTGCGTTTCTTAGCATTTTAGAATTGATTCCGGTAAGATTTACTACAAAAGGCTGAATTTCTCGCTCAGGATTAACTAAAGAAATAAATTGATCTGTAACCTTATGCCCATCGAATTGGTAAATTGCAATTTCAGTAATTCCTTCTTCGTTAAATTTACCACCAGTAGTTTCTATGTCGAGTATTGCGTAAATATGATTATATCTTTTGAGTGATTATTAAATTGAGACTAAAATTAAGTATAGTTTCTTTTACCAAATATACTACTTCCTACACGAACCATGGTACTTCCGCATTCTATGGCTAATAAGTAATCACCACTCATTCCCATACTTACTGTAGATAAGTTTGATAGAAGATTTTTTAGAATATCAAAAGTGGATTTTAAAAATTTAAATTCTTTTTCCACTTGTTTCATATCATCAGTAAAAGTCGCCATTCCCATAACACCTGTAATATTAATATGTTTTAACTCTGTAAATGATTCGGATTGTAGCAGAGTAGAAGCTTCATCAGCCGAAATCCCGAACTTGCTATCTTCTTCAGCAATTTTAATTTGAAGCAAACAGTTAATTACTCTATTGTGTTTTTGAGCTTGCTTATTAATTTCTTTTAAGAGTTTTAGACTATCGACACCATGGATTAGATCTACAAACTCAGCCATATATTTTACCTTATTTCTTTGTACATGGCCAATCATGTGCCACTGAATATCTTTTGGCATATTCTCCCATTTCTCTGCCATTTCTTGGATTTTATTTTCTCCAAAAATGCGCTGTCCAGCACTATAAGCTTCCATTAAGTCACTTATAGGTTTTGTTTTTGAAACTGCCACTAGAGTAACACTCTCAGGTAAGGCAGATTTCACGTTTTCTAAATTTTTACTAATACTCATAAATAGTTATCGCGCTTCTTAATTTTGGTAGTATATAAGTACTCTTTGGTGGCATTTTAAGGCCTTCGTCTGCAATTTTTTTCATCTGTTTTACGCTTGCAGGACACATGCCAAAACCAACTTTAAATTTACCATTGTCAACACTAGTTTTTATAGTCACCACTTCATGCTTTCCGTGTACATATTCAATTCTTGTGTCATTTCTTAAATCATTGATGCCCAAGATAGGCTGAAGAATTGTTTTATATAATAATTGTGCATCTAAAGTGTCTAAAGCCGTATTAAATTCATATGACGTTTTTCTTAAATAAAGCGAATAATATTCACCATCTAAGTACATGCTAAAATGATGTGGCTTGGACGGGCTGTAAGGTGCAATTCCTCTATTTTCGATTCTAAAACAAGCATCTAACTTAATGAGAAATTCTTCTTTACTTAATCCATTTAAATCTTTTACAAGTCTACTAAATTCTTCAATTACCAAATCTGATTCTGGTATGAGATAAGACATGAAAAAATTATAAGATTCTGTGCCTATATGATTTGGATTTTTTTGTTTTTCTTCCTTATAAAATAAATAAGAAGAGGCAGACCTATGATGACCATCCGCAATGTAGATGGTATCCATGTTTTCAAATTCTGATTGAATTTCAGTGATTGTTTTTGCATCGTCTATTTTCCAGAGATAATGGGTGTCTCTATAAGTCATAGTAAACTCAAATTCGGCATGCGCTTTTTGAGTTTCTTTAATAATAGTTGCAATAACACCATTATCTGGATATGTTAACAGTACCGGCTCTGCATTAAAACCCACTGTCTTAAGATAAGTTTTAAAGGTCTGCTCACGTTTAGCAATAGTATCTTCGTGTTTTTTAATAATATCTTTTTCGTAATCCTCTGCGCTAGTAGCTGCAATGATGCCGTTAAATTCTTGCCCATGCCTATTGACAATTTTGTAAACATATAACGACGGAGAATTATCTGTTACAAAGACACCATCTTCTTTAAATTCTAGATAGCGGTTTTTTACCAGTTGGTAGCGCTCTTGCCCTGTTACTTCTTGTGCATATTTATATCCAGGATTTACAATATGAAGAAAACTGTACGGGTTATAGTCCATGCGCGATTCTCGCTCATTTATAGTGTAACTTTGATAAGGTCGTGCAGCCACGAGACCAACAATAGCTCTAGTTGGTTTTACTGCTTTAAATGGAATTATTTTTGCCAATTTTTAGATTTTAGACTTTAGATAATAGACGCTAGAATTCTAACGACTAATGACTAACTACTTTATAAACTGTTTAGCGACCTTTTCTGCTTTACGACTTTCAGAATAGTCATAAAAACCTTCACCAGATTTTACACCAAGTTTACCTGCTCTAACCATATTTACTAAAAGTGGGCAAGGTGCATATTTCGGATTTTTAAATCCATCGTACATTACATTTAATATAGAAAGGCAAACATCTAGGCCAATAAAATCTGCTAATTGAAGTGGTCCCATTGGATGCGCCATTCCTAATTTCATAACGGTATCAATTTCAGAAACTCCGGCAACTCCATTATAAAGTGTTTCAATAGATTCATTTATCATTGGCATTAAAATACGATTGGCAACGAAACCCGGATAGTCGTTTACCTCAGTTGGAATTTTACCTAGTTTCTTAGATAATTCCATAATTGTAGTTGTAACGTCATCACTTGTGTCATACCCTCGAATAATTTCAACCAATTTCATAATTGGCACAGGATTCATAAAGTGCATACCAATGACTTTACCTGGTCGTGACGTTACGGCAGCGATTTGGGTTATTGAAATAGAAGATGTATTCGTAGCTAAAATAGTTTGTGCATCACAAATTTCATCTAGTTGTTTAAATATTTTGAGTTTTAAATCCACATTCTCAGTTGCAGCTTCAACTACTAAACTCGCATTTTTAACTCCTTGAGTGATATCTGTAAATGAACTTATATTGTCTAAGGTAGATTGTTTATCTAATTCCGTAATTCGCTCTTTGGCAATCATACGATCTAGATTTTTGGTAATTGTAGCGAGTCCTTTATCTAAAGAATCTTGGCTGATATCTATAAGTTGAACGTTATATCCGGATTGTGCAAAGGTATGGGCAATTCCATTTCCCATAGTACCTGCACCAATTACTGCTATGTTTTTCATTGAAAAATTAATTTTTCATTTCCACGAAAGTGGAAATCTATTTAATATTTATCTTCTTTTTTGATAAGATTCCCGTTCTCACAAGAATTAAAACTGATTAATAATCATATTTGCAACACGCAAAGCTTCTGTGCCATCATGTAAGGTTACAACAGGCTTTGTATCATTATTAATTGCATCAGCAAATGTTTCAAGTTCATCTAGAATGGCATTATTGTTTTCAATCTTTGGATTATCGAAATAGATTTGCTTTTTCACACCTTCTGCGTTTTGCAGTATCATATCAAAATCACCAGGATTTTCTGGAGCATCTTTCATTTTTACCACTTCACATTTCTTTTCTAAGAAGTCAACAGAGATGTACGCATCTTTTTGAAAAAAACGTGTTTTACGCATATTTTTTAAAGAAATACGACTTGCTGTAAGATTAGCAACACAACCATTTTTAAATTCAATACGTGCATTGGCAATATCTGGCGTCTCACTAACAACCGAAACACCACTAGCAGAAACATGTTTAACGGGCGAATTTACAACACTTAGAATAATATCAATATCATGAATCATTAAATCTAATACAACAGGCACATCTGTACCACGAGGATTAAATTCTGCTAAACGATGTGTTTCAATAAACATCGGATTTTCGATTTTATCCTTAATACCAATAAATGCTGGGTTAAAACGCTCTACATGCCCAACTTGTCCTTTAACGCCGTGCTCTGCTACTAAAGTTCTTATAGTTTCAGCTTCTTCAACGGTATTTGTAATAGGTTTTTCAATAAAAATATGTTTTCCTTTTTTGATGGCTTGTTTAGCGCAATCGTAATGAGAAAGGGTAGGAGTTACTATATCAACAACATCGACAGCATCAATTAAAGCATCAATTGTTTTAAAATAAGTATATCCAAATTCTTCAACGACGCGTTTTGCATTTTCAGGATCTGCATCATAGAAGCCTACAAGCTCATATTTATGCGATTGATTGAGTAATCTTAGATGAATCTTACCAAGGTGACCAGCACCAAGTACACCAGCTTTTAGCATATTTTTCAGTTTTTAACAAAAATAGTTGTTTTGACTTGAAAATTTGAAAAAGAAAATATAAAATACTGAGAATTTAATAATATAATAATCTTTAATTCCGTGCTTTGAACTTGTCATACTTTCAATTAATTTTACATGAAACTAAACTAAGATTTGAAAGATACATTTAAGCATCAAGGCATGCGTCAACAACTTGTTGAAACTCTTGTGAAAAAGGATATAAAAAATGATGCTGTTTTAAAAGCTATTGGTAAGATTCCTAGACATCTTTTTATGGATTCTGGCTTTATAGATCACGCCTACCAAGACAAAGCATTTCCTATTGGTGCCGATCAAACAATTTCTCAACCTTATACAGTGGCTTTTCAATCTGAATTATTACAAATCACTCCTGGTGATAAGGTTTTAGAAATTGGAACTGGTAGTGGTTATCAATGTGCAGTATTAGTTGAATTAGGTGCTAAGGTGTATAGTATAGAACGTCAACAGGAGCTGTTTAAGAAAACCTCTAAATTTTTACCGAAAATAGGTTATAGAGCTAAGAAGCTTATTTTTGGTGATGGTTATAAGGGACTGCCTGAAGAGGCTCCTTTTAAAAGTATTATCGTAACTGCAGGTGCACCATTTGTTCCTAAACCTTTATTAAGCCAATTAGAAATTGGTGGCCGCTTAGTTATTCCAGTTGGTGATGGTATTCAAACCATGACGCTTTTTATTAGAAAAGGACCAAAAGAATTTCAAAAACACGAGTTTGGTGAGTTTCGTTTTGTGCCATTACTTGAGGATAAAAATTAACTCATGAAAAAAATGTTTCGTTTTCTTCTAATTGCACTTATCGTTTTTATTTTAAAGTTTTGGATCGGTGTATATGAACACGACGAATTTGGAAGCACTCATATATTTATTAAATATAGACCAGTTTGGAAATCTTATTTTTACTCACCAATAGGAATGAGCGATTCATTGTTAATTCAATTTCCTTCTGAAAAACAAATTGAACAGATTCTTTTTAATGAATTTGTGAGTTCTAAAGGGCTTTCAAAATAAATATATTAATCAGTCAGCTTTTTAAAAGCTTCTTTACCACCAACAATAGGTAATGATAAACTCGTTTTATCTAATTCAATAGTAAGTTCTGTACCCGCTTTTGGATGCAGCGTGTATTCTTTATCACTAGAAAATATCATTAATCCAATCTGTTGACCAGCTTTAATAATCTGATCGTCTGGTTGTAGTTCAAAATTAATAGTATATGAACGTCCTGGAACAAGATCTTCTTCATCTGTTAACGATTTATAATTTTTAGGATCTGCCCAACCACGTGTAATAATATTATCTGTTATTTTTAAACCTGAACCTTCTTGCCATGGCAATGAAACCAGCCATACCGAAAGATTTGCAGCAGGCTTATTACTCGATAATGTAATACTAACTTTAGGTACACCAGAAATGTGTAAATCAGATTTTAATTGTGGTGTTACATAAAGTAATCGGTTATTAGAGTTTTTCGCTTTCGCTAAATCTTTTCCGGAAAAAGAGACATCGTCAATTAATGTTTCTCCTTTTTCTTCTCCTTTTTCAGTAGTTAATCCTCCAGCAGTTTCTCCACCAGAAGTTAAATTTAATATAATGTGTTCTGCATCTGGATTTGGATAATCTAAATAAGGTGTCGGTTTTTGTCTGTCATCATATTCTCTAACTATGAAAGCCTTATTTTCTTCTTTATCTACACCATTGTCAATTCCATGAAGGTATTTGGTAAACCATTTGTTCATCATAGAAGTAGGTGGTGGTCCACCATGTCCATTTTGATGGTAATAAATTTGGTGCGGTAACCCTTTTTCTTTTGCTGCTTTATAAATTCTGTAACTATGCTCTGGCATTACATTCCAATCATTAAATCCGTGCGACATTAGTAAAGCAGCTTTCATATTATCCATTTGGTTTAGATAATCTCGGCTTGCCCACCAATCGTTTAAATCACCAGTTTGTCGGTCCATATTATCCATCATTTCCGTATCTCTAATCACCTTATTATTTCTTGGACGTTTATCTTCAGCGCCACTATGCACAAAATCATAAAGCACATCAATATCTTCACCTAAATAGCCACCTGGTGACCGCACTAAACCATTAGAACGATAATAATGATAATAAGACGTATTAGGCGCTATAGGTATTATAACTTCTAAGCCCTCAACACCTGTTGTTGCAGCTGCTAATGGTAATGTTCCGTTATAAGATGTGCCAGTCATACCCACTTTACCAGTAGACCAAGTAGCTTTTACTTCTTCAGTGCCCTTGCGTTCTGTAAATCCTTTAGCTCTGCCGCATAACCAATCTATGACTGCTTTTGGAGCTAAAGATTCATTTTTACCACCAATAGTTGGCGCTCCGTCTGATAAACCAGTTCCTGGTGAAGATGAGTGTACCACAATATAACCTCTAGGTAACCATTTTTTGATATGTGAATAAGAAATCATTGGTTTAGGTAATGTACGACGTGTAACTTCTGGATGTACACGCTCTTCTGACTTACCACCAAGCTCACGTTTTACATTCCACATAGAGCCAGGTACATCTGCTGCTACGCCAGCAAAATATGGACTTGTTATGTAAATTACAGGTAATTTTAAACCTTCAGTGTCTGTTTGCTTTGGTCTTGTAACTGAAACGTGCATGCGATCTGCGGAACCATCTCCGTCTGAGTCAAATTCTGTTTCTACCCATAAATCGTGACTTATCCAAGTATCAAAACCTCCATTAAAAGCATCTACAATTTGAGCTTCACCATCTTTAAATATTGGTGTGGTTTTTTCAGCGTTTTGCGCACAGCTCATAATTGAGAATGCAAGTGCAATGATAAAAAAAGAATTAGTTTTGAATGCGAGTGTCATATGAGTTAGGTTTCGAATAGTGTTTTGTTAAAAATAAGGACTATTTGTTAGAACTCAAATAGGTTTGTGATAAGTTTGATATATTAATTCGAAGGAATTTGTAACACGTTATCGAATTATCTGATAGTGCTTTTCGTTATTTCTTATCACTGTAAAAAACTATTAATCAGTTAAAACGTCTTTAACTATTGAGTATTCAGCATTCATCCATGCAACATAAATAATAGCAATGGCGATAATCATTATTATTGCCCATTTAAGAACCCAAAAGAAAATATCTATTAATTTTTTACTTATTGATTTCATGCTCTATTGCAGAGTAATAATTTTCATGCTTTATTTTATGTTATAAATAAATACTAGTTACTTTAATAATTAATTCTTAGGTAAATACTCTTCAGGAATTGGATTTGCTTCAGATTCTTGCATCCAATAGATATTAATGATCCACCAGCGTTCACCATCATTCATGAGTTGAATACTGTTGATACCTCTCATAAATGGTTTCCTATCGTCTTTTCTTTTAAAAGAATGATATGTACTAAATACTTGTGTGATGTTGCCAAAGGTTTGGACATTTCTACTTATTTCTACCTCATGAAAGCCATTTTCTAACAACCACTTACCCGATGAATTTATATAATCATCTGGTGTCATATAGCGCGCCATATGTTTTCCTTCTTTGTTTTTGCCAGTAGGAATTAACTTTGCGTCTTTATGAAATAAGTGCTTGAATAAATCCCAATCACGTTCTACACCTGCATCTCCAGAAATTACAGAATATAATGTTTCGATGGTGCTGTCTAATGTGGATACGTTTTTTGTATAGTCTTTTGTTTCTTCTTGAGCATTTAAATTAAATGATATAAATAATAATAGTGTAATAATATTCTTCATAATGATGAATCTTGATTTATTGTTAGATTCCTGCCTGCGCAGGAATGACAAGATTGTAAAGTTAAAAGAATTTCAACCCAAACAAAATCGCATCACTTTGAAATCCACTTTGATACGAGCGAATATAGTCTACACGCAAGAATCTCCATTTTCCCCAACCAATATTATCTACACCAATACTATACTCTTGGTAAGGTTTAAAATCTGGTGTTGCCAATAGATGTGCGCCAACAACTAAGTTAAAATTAAGTTTATTTAATAACGGTATTTTCCCTAATATAAAACCATTAAAATCGTGCTCAGCATGTGCTTCTAAATAGGCGTCATTTGTGCTTCCAGAATAATAATCGAGATTATTAAACACGTTAGTGTAGTTACCTGCAGTGCTCACATGGGTTTGGTTACCATTAAAATGTTGATAATCCATAAAGGCAATATCATCTGCGTTAAAGAACTTACCAGCTCTTAAGTTATATCTAAAACGCCCCTTGTCTGCAATGTTAAATGACTGAAAAATTCTAACTTTAACTTGATCAAAATTATAATCGCTATTAGTGGATCCAAATCCTTTTTCGTAGCTTAAAACTAATGTTGGGTATTTATCGCTACCAACATTAAACTTACTGTCTGGATAGCTTAAATATTCTTGTCCGAAATTAATTTGGGCCGTCACATTTGCTTTTATTATGTTGTGCGTTTCAAACGGTGCGACTCCAAATGCTGTTTCATCTAATGGATTGTTACTTGTATACACATCATTTTCTTCATTTGTAAAAACCTGATCTGTAGTATTAAATAGTGCTTTACGTCTTTCGTAACTTATACCAGAGTAGAGTCTTAAACCGTTAACTAGCTCTTCAGAATAATTAAGTTGAAGGAATGTTCTATCGTAAAGCTTCATATAATTGTCTTCAAAAAACAAAGTACTCACTGTATTAATAAAGGGTGTTATGGGATTTGAAGGATTAAACTGTTCTGTGCGCACACCACCAGAAAGTGTTAAAAAACGTCTATTTGTATTATTAAACTTGTACGTTAATGAGCCTGTTGCACGTAATCTATCGTCTGAAAAGCCATATTGAAAACCAGCATTAGCTCTAAAAAAACGCTTAAAATCATCGTAGTTTTTAGTAAAAAATACATTGGCTCTTGCTGTGTAGCCTTGCACTGTATTAAACTGAACTCCACTAATGGGAATATCATAACCTAGTCGAAAATCTTTATGAGAATTTTGATACGAATAACCTAGAATACTGCCTAGTTTGAATTTATTATTAACGCGATCTATAGAATCTAAATAAGGTTTGGATTCTTTTACAATTTGTATGCTGTCCTTTTTAATATAATCTGTGCGCTCTTCTGAAGTTAAGGGTACTGGCCTAATTGTTTTCCAGAATAAAGAGTCTTTTTTATTGGCTTCACTTTCAAAAGCGACGATTTCTCTGCCAAAATCTTGTCGTGTTAGGCCAGGATTTATATCGTAATTGCTGTAAACTGCGGTAAAGCGACCATCTCCTTTGAAACCTAAAAATTTATATGAAAAATCTAAACTTTGTGAGATTAGTGCCCAAACATTGCTAGTTTCAGAATATGAAAAACTTTGCTTTAATGACAATACATCTGCAGCAGGAATACGCGCTTGTACACCAGTAATATCTAGTTCTACAGCATATATGGTCCATTGGTCTTCAACAATATAAATACTTCCGGAAAAAACAGGATCATTTTCTCGCTTAGGAATCACGTTTATTTTATTAATTAGATTTCCTCTATCGTCATAGAATATACCTTCTAATTTATAACGGTAATAGGTGAACGCATTGTTGGCTATAGGCGACACAATTTCATTACCAAATTCTATGGTGTTCTTATAAAAATTATAATCGACATCACTCGCATTATTGAAACTAAAGCCATTACTGTCTCCACTTACTTTGGAAGCTGTAATTTTTTCTTTGAGCTTATCTGGGTTTAAAAACTGAAGTTTAGATATGGTTTCAGATAGATAGATAATTCCTGTACGTGTTGAGTCTAAGCCATCAATTTCGATGTCTTGTCCCATAAATTTCTTTGGGGCATCTTTAATTCTAATTAATCCTCTTGAGTAAAAATCTGCTTTATAAGAATTTATTTTATCGAGATTCTCTTTACGTTTTGTAATTGCCTGTCTCATTATGGCATTTGCAGGATTGTCTTCTGCGCTCACTACAACTTCACCCAAAGACACCGACTCATCTTCTAGTGTAATATTTATTGTATATGGAAACTTATCTACGGCGATTTTCTTTTTTACCGTTTTGTAACCTATATAAGTATAAATAATAGTATATGTTTTAGATTCAGAAATATTGAGTTCGTAATAACCGTCGTCATTAGTGGTAGTGCCATTATAGGTGTTTTCTATTATGACATTCACAAAGGGTAAAGGTTCGTTTTTAGTGTTTGTAATTGTACCAATAACTTGCGCTGAGGCGATTGAACTAAAAGTAACAAAGAGAATGTAGAGTAAAGATTTATCCATTGAGTTTGATTGATGGTTTATATTTATATAGACGCATTGTTATAACAAATGGTTGCCTGAGGTAATAAGTAAATTATTTAAAACCCTTTTCAAACATAGATTAAAAATAGAGTGGGAGACGTTAGAAGAATCTTAAAGTTATCGAAAATCTTTCTTAATACGATCTAAGTTACGCTTATTATCACGGTCTTTAATCGTTTCGCGTTTATCGTAAAGTTTTTTACCTTTTCCTAATGCAATGATAAGTTTAGCGAAGCCTTTTTCGTTAATATATAAACGTAATGGAATTACGGCATTACCTTTAATATCCATTTCCTTTTTGAGCTTTTTAAGTTCTTTTCGGTTTAAAAGTAATTTACGTTCTGCTTTTGGTTTGTGATTGTAATAGTTGCCAAAGGCGTACTCTTCAACAGTCATGTTTATAACAAAGAGTTCATTTCTATCATTAAATTCACAAAAACTTTCTGCAATAGAAGCCTTGCCAGATCTGATGGATTTTATTTCAGTTCCGGTAAGTACAATTCCAGCCGTATATTTATCTAAGATCTCGTACTGAAATTTTGCTTTTTTATTGAGTATGTTAACCGTTTTTTGCATTTTGTACAAAGGTAGTTTTATTAGTTAAAAGTTAAAAGTTTAATAGACTAAAGTAAACTGCGTAATCTTATTCATAGTTTTACGACTATCGTTTTAATTTTTTTTAATGAAGTATTTTTCAATCTTATTTTTGAGTTTAGTATTAATTGCCTGTAAAACTGAAACTAAAACAAAGGTTTTATCAGCTGATGCTATTATTGATAAATCTATTGCAATTTCTGGTGGTGAAATTTTTAATTCTGAAGTTGTAATCATTAAGTTTAAATTTCGAGATATACAATATAAATCTACTTATACATCTGAAGCTAAAGTTTTATCACGACTAATTGTTAAAGAAAATGATTCTATTATAGATTTTTTAAAGGGAGATTTGTTTCAGCGTTATATTGATGAGAGACCTGTTGAACTTGAAGATTCAATGGTTACTAAGTATTCAGCATCAGTGAATTCAGTGCATTATTTTTCTACATTACCTTTTGGTTTAAATGACAAAGCAGTAAACAAAAAACGGTTTGAATATGAAAAAATAAAAGGAAAAGACTACTACAAAATTAAAGTTACATTTAATAAAGATGGTGGAGGAGAGGATTACGATGATGTTTTTATCTACTGGATTAATAAAACATCGCTTAAACCCGATTATTTGGCCTATTCCTATAATGAAGATGATGGTGTTGGCATGCGTTTTAGAGAAGCATATAACGAACGTTATATAAAAGGTTTACGCTTTGTAGATTATAATAATTACAAGTCTGAGAATAAGGATATAAAGCTTGCTGATTTAGGGAAAGCTTTTAACGATGATACACTAAAACTACTTTCTAAAATAGAACTAGAAAATATAGAAGTAGAATTGATTAAAAAATAAAACCACAGATATAAGTCTGTGGTTTTCATATTTTTATTTTAATAGTTTTTAGTTACTATACTCGTCTTCATTAAATGGTTTTAACCATTCTAAAATCATATCATTACCTCTTGTGTCAGTGACCTTAAGAAGACTTTCAATCTTTTTTATTTTAGCATTGACATTAGCAATAGAGTCGGTAACTAAATAGATTCTAGCATAAACTTGTCTTTCTGTACCTAATAAAACAGGATCTACAGTATCACCAACTTTAAAACGCTCTAAAACAAAATGAATCTCATCGTCTGCTTTAATTTCATCTAAGCCTTCTATAGAATCGATAGTACCATCTTTAAGCAATACCCAAACGGTACATGCTTTTTTACCACCAAAAGTATAATCATTCTTTTCTTCAAAATCTTCGTCACCAAAGACTCCAGTTAAAGCAAAGTTTAAAAGCATTTTTCTATGGTCAAAGCCATGAATGTGTAGCAAGTGAAAATGTGGTGCTTCGCCTTGAAGTCTAAATCCAGGATCGTATGCATATACGATATTATTTTCAACAAAAAACTGCACGTTTAGAATGCCATTTTCAATTTTTAGAGCCTTAAACATCTTGCATAATTTTGGATGCATTTGTTCTATAAACAGCTCGCTATGTTTAGAAGGGTAAACTGCTCCAATACAAACAGGGCTAGCATCGCCTTGTATTTTAGTTGTGACTCTATCTGATATTGCAGAAATGTGAGCCACTCCATCTTTAAAGGTGTAATACGCAGCCATATCATCACAATCCATATAGCGCTCAACAAGAACCACTCCTTTTTTAGAAAAACCAAACGCCGTTTTTACAGACTTTTTGTAATCTTCCTCATCTCTACAGATTTTCATACCGACACCACCACCATTATCCACTGGTTTAACCATAAGAGGGTAACCAAGGTTATGCGGTTTGTCAATATTTTCGACACCTTCAATGTAAATACCTGGAATGTCTAAAATATCGAAATCTAAACAGTATTGTTTAAAACCATCTTTACTACAAAATGCTTCTACGGCTTCAGTTGTAGCATAGCATGGAATGTTTAGAATATCACAAATGTCTTTGTATGGTTTTACCAAAATATCTGCAACTCCTACTAATACGCCATCTGCTCCGCAATCTTTTACAATTTGTGCAACGTTTTCTACTTCGAAAACATCAATATCATAACTTTCTTTTGCATTACGCTTTGCAGGCGAATTTTGGCCCATATCAATTACTATTGTATATAAACCCATTTTATTTGCAACATCTACAACTGCTGCTGTTTCAGGATTTCCGCCGAGTATAACTATTTTTTTAGACATGTCTTTAATGCTATATTATTTAGTTTGTGCGCTCTAAAAGAGCGAATGTTTTATTAAAATTTAATTATTCTGAAAAATGAATTCGTTGTCAAAACCTAAATCATTGATTAGTTTATCTATACGAGCCTCATTAGTATCTATTTTTACGATTTTGTTTTTATCAATACCCATTAGTCCTAACTCATTTTCAATAAGTTTATGAACTGAAGGGTTTATAGTAGCAATAATTAAATAATCGAATTCATCATTAGATACTGCACTTATTGGTTGTACTGAATTTCCTCCAATTTCTAAATCATGAAAATCTACATCGACCCAATTAATAATTTTAAAGAAATCTGTCTTGAGATTCGTGGACAATATATGCTGCCCAAAAGATCCAGAACTATACACAACAACTTTTGAATCTTTTTCTACTTCTAAAAAAGGATTGAAGAAAGATTGTGTGACATCATTATTTATTAATCCACCAGATCTTACTAATATTTGTGAATACAAATAAAACTTTATATGTTGGTCTAAGGTGTTCTTATCAATTACTGGACTTAGTTTAGTCTTTAAAAAATTCATTAAAAGACCTAATCTATAATACTCTATTTTAGGATTTTCAACAGATTTTACAATAGAGTCGTGTCTTTGTCTATAGTAATATAAAGGTACTTTACTAATCACTAAACTTTTTGAGATGGCTAAATATGAATATGTTATAGCGGCATCTTCTCCCATTACGACGTCATTTGGCACATCGTAAAGTACTTTTTTAAGAAGTTCTTTTTTAAATAATTTATTCCAAACGTAAGTGGACATTCCATGCTCGCAAAACTCACCATTATAAATGGCATTCGGTAGAATAGAAGATTTAATGTCGTCTTCATTGTAAATACCAGGATTAGCTGGTTTAATCGTTTCTATCTTACCATTAAATTCTCTAAAGTGACCTGTAACAGCGAGGTCAGCAGAATTAGCTTCAGCTAACTTGTATAAAATATCTAGGTAATATTTATCTACCCAATCATCGCCGTCTACATAAGAGATATACTCACCCAAAGCCGCTTCTAAACCAGCTTTTCTAGCAGATAATAAACCTCCATTTACTTTATGAATAACTTTAACTCTAGAATCTAACTTTGCATAGTCATCACATATTTTTGGACAATTATCTGGACTACCATCATCAACCAAAAGCAATTCAAAGTCTAAAAAAGACTGTTGTAATAGACTTTCTATACACTGTGGTAAATAGTCTTCAATTCTATAAATAGGAACAATTACACTAATTTTAATAGCACTCATAGGTTTAAATGTTCTTTAATTCAACGTAAAACAAACCACTACCATTATTGATACCAGTTGCAGATTCGCTCTTAGCGGTTGTTATATATAAGTTGTTCTGTTTATCAAAACAACACGATGTCACATTGTTGTATGGTAATTTTATTTTATTTATTTCTTTCCCAGTTGAAGGATCCCATTGCGAAACGCACGCTCCTCCCCATTCGGCAATCCATAGCATCCCATTATCGTCTATTGTCATTCCATCTGGACTTCCATTTCCAGTCAATTCTATAACATATGAATCGAATATCATATCACCAGTTTCTATATCGTAGGCATATTTAGCCACTTTTTTAGTTGGTGTATCAATAAAATAAAGCCAATTTTGGTCAGCCGTAAATGCCAGACCGTTAGATATTGTTGTATTCTCAATGATGACTTTATAATTGTCATTATTATATGAATACACTTTGCCAACGTTATCCTTTATTTCTGGATAGCCCATGGTACCTATAATAATGCGTCCGACAGGATCTTTAATACCATCATTGTATCTTACTAAAGGATCTATATCTATTTGAAAAGTAAAAGTAGAACTTAGTGTTTTAAAGTTAACTTCGAAGAAACCGTCTTTTGAAGCCACTAATACTTTTTTGTTATCTAAAATATAAATACAGCTCGTAGGTGAATCTAACTTAATACTCAGTATTTCTTTAGTTGATGGATCATAACAATATACTAAGTTATCAAAAATGGAAACAAAGTATAGGAGGCTATATTCTTTATCAAAAATTGGACCTTCAAAAAGTTCAGCAGTTTGCGAATAATAGATTAAGGATGAGCTCATAATTTTATATATATTCTCCTCCAGTAATTCTCATTATTGAACCTGTAGTCATGGCTGAATCATCTGAAATTAAGTGCATTACAGCTGGTACAGGGTCTGTAGGGTTTAGCATACGTCCCATAGGAATAATACTACCAGCATTGCTTTTTAATTGGTCTTCACTTATACCTTCACTAGCTCTTAATTTAAGTTCTCCTTCAGTACTTGTCCATCCCATTACAACGTAATTAGAGCGAATACCATATTTTGCATAGTGATGCGCAATATGTGTTGATAATGTGTAAAGTGTACTTTTTGTTAATGCATATGCCGTGCGATCTGCCTGGCCATAATCCATATGAGCTGAACCAAAAAATATAATGGAACCTGTTTTAAATTTCATCATGGATTTTAAAACATGTTTTATTAAAAAGTAAGGCGCTTTTAAATTCACATTAAACACTTGATCATATAGGTCTTCTTCCGTATCTACAATAGAAGCTACAGGTGTAATACCTGCATATAAAACAAGTGCATCTATTTTTTGAAACCTTTTAATGGTTTCATTAAAATAGTCTTCAATACCATTAATAGAGTTTAAGTCAATTTTATGAAAGTATAATTTATCCTCAGCTTTTAGAGATTTAATCATTTTGGCACCAAGTTCAGCGTCTCGGCCACAAAATGATACATTGTACCCTTTTTTTAGGCAAGACTTTAGGATTTCTTTTCCGACACCCTTAGTACCACCTAATAACATCACTGTTTTCATAAATCTTTTTGGCTAATTTGGTTAAGTTTATTAAGTCAAAGCTAGCTATTTAATTTTAGATTTTAAATTTTTTATCTGCGTATTGGCACTAAAACCCTATAAAAAGTACATATCTGGTACTTTTATCGATAAACGTTATATACTTATAGATTGTAAGTAGCAACTAATAATAATAGCCTAAATAGTATTAAAATCTAAATCTTTGATTTTGAATCAATCAACTTTTAGCATTGTAGATGTTTTAGAATCTTTCGAAATCGTAACAATGTAAAGATTGGCATTATTGTCCTCTGAAATCATATCATATTTCTTTTCACCTAGTAAACCATTTGTAAACATTGGTGTTGTATTACTATGACCAACTATCAAAACAGTTTTACCCTTAGTAGATTTCATAAACTCTTTGGGGTTTATATTTCTAGGATCGTAAAAAGATACTTCTACATTATTTGCTTTTGCAGTTGGTGCTGCTGTTTCTTTTGTTCTGTGGTAATCTGTAGAGTAAACCATATCAAATTTCACATCTTTAAGAATCGAAGCCCAATTTTCAGCTCTTTTTAATCCTTCTTCTGTTAAATGAGGGTTTCTATTCGTTTTATCTGACTGATCTTTCTCAGCATGTCTTATCAAATAATATGTAGTCGTTTTTTGCTCAACCTTAGCTTCATAAGGACCTTCCCATATTACCTGTTCGATCATCCATTTACCATCGTCTTTAGATAACGTTACATAGTCAATTCCCCAATTAGCTGTGACCTTTGCTGATGCAATATGATTTCCTATGTCTAAAACTTCTACCTTTCTTATTATATTTTCGTCTCTCGTTCTACCTTCTTCCTTCATCTTCGTAACAAACTCCATGGCTTTATTATAGCTCATGTGAGCGTAATACTCATAATTCCCAGATTCTTTGTTTTTCCAGTAGCCAAATTTATTGAGACGCGGCTTTATTGCTAATTTTAATTTAGTAGTATCTCCCTTGTAAAATGCATCAATATAATTATTGAGTGTAGTTTTAATTTGTGTATTATCTGATGTGTCTTGAGCAGAAATTGAAATTGATAGCGAAAGACAAAATGCTAGAATGTAATATTTCATGATGAAACAGATTAGTTAGTATCATCAAATATAATTGAGAAAAAAGTAAGTATTTTGAAAAAGTATGTTAAAAGAATCTAAGAGGTGAGTTTAGATAAAGGCTCATTTACAATTAAAACACTTAATGAAGTGCCAATTCTATCAACACCAACTTCGATATATTTAAGTGCAGTTTCAGCATCTCTAATACCGCCAGAAGCTTTTATTTTCAGTTGATTTTTCACACTTTTCTTCATAATCTTAACCGCTGTTAGTGTTGCACCACTTTTGGAAAATCCGGTAGATGTTTTAACAAAATCTGCCCGAGCGTCAATACAAATTTCACAGGCTTTTACAATTTCATTTTTTGAAAGTTCACTAATTTCAAGTATAACTTTTAATGGAATGAGACCTATTGCACGTTTTACGTCACTAATATCTTTTAAAACAGCTAAGTGATTTTTACTTTTTAGTCGGCCAATATTCATCACCATATCAATTTCTGTAGCTCCTTGTTCAATGGCTTTTTTGGCTTCAAATATTTTAGCTTCGGTAGACATGGCACCTAAAGGAAAACCAACAACAGTACAGACTTTAACATTAGAATGCCCTAGTGCTTGTTTTGCAATGGGTACATAAGAACTATTAACACAAACGGAATAAAATTGGTACTTTAATGCTTCTTCGCAAAGTTGTAGAATATCCGCTTCAGTAGCAGAAGGACTGAGCATTGTGTGATCTATAAATTGATTTAATTCCATTTAATCTTATAAGTAGGTTATAATAATTAGCTATAGCAATTCTCTATTTTATTAGAGGGATTACCAATTAAGAATAAATAATGTCTTAAGCGATGTTGGAATTAAATAGCACGATAAAGTTAAGGATTTATCCGATAAAATGCTTTAAATAGTTAGATTTTAACATGCAGTTCATCGAATATTTTTTTTTACTGATGTAATGATTTGAAAATCAACAAACAGTGTATTCAATATTTTTTACAGCGAAACTGTAAAACACGGTCTTCAAAAATTGTAGCATCAATTGGATTGATTATTTGTTTGAATAAGTTCATTTTATCAATCGGATGATTTTCTCTTTTTTTTGTCTGTAAATTAAAATACACAAAACTAGTCCATATGATTGCCTTTAATTGTGATTTGTTTTCGTTGTACATCCTCATCTCAACCCTTAATTTACTGGTATCATAAAATATGAGTTGAGACTCTATATTTACAGTTTCCATTAAAAGCGCTGGTTTTAAATAAGCAATTTGATTAGCACTTGCGACCCAACTTAAACCTTCTGTTTGAGCAAGTGTGTATATATCCAATTCGTACTGACTAAGAAGCTGATCACCACGATGATTCATAAAGTAATCTGTATATTTTCCATTATTTAAATGATTAAATGGATCACAATCTTGAAATCTAATTTTTGTTTGACTTTCTAATATTTTTGGTAGTGCCATATTATATATGTTATTAATATACCATTCGGTATATTTTAATTTAAATTTTTTTATGCTTTCAATTCATTTTTAATAATAAGATCTATTTGGTCCATGGTGTCTTTTAAATAAAAGTCATCATCCATAGTATAGGTCATGAAAATTGCACCTTGTATCATTGAATCTATGCGTTTTGCATAATCAATAGCATTGATATTACTATGTATTTCGCCAATTTTAATTCCTTTATTAATAGTAGACGCTAAGTCATCTTGTATAATTTGGATAACAACGCGCACTTTTTTTAGAAGCTTAGAATTTTGATTATTTGAATCAACACCAATATTAAGTAAAGGACAACCACCATAGGATTTACTTAAATTATAGTAATTGCGATAAAAGTCAACAACTAAATATATTTTTTCAATTGGAGTTTTGCCTTTTGAAACATACGTTCTAAGTAAATCCATTAACTTTTTTACATTATGCTTAAAAGCAGCAATTGCAAGGTCTTCTTTATTTCTAAAGTTACCATATAATGCACCTTTTGTTAAACCTGTGGCCGAGGTTAAATCACTCATACTTGTTGCTGCATAACCATTTTTACTAAAGATTGGTGCTACAGTTTCTAATATGTACTGTTTTGTATGTTGCGCTTTGGTTAGCATAATATGACTAAAAATAGAAAAAATATACCAAATGGTATATTTTTTCTATATAAAAGTAGTTTTTATTTTATTCAATAACTGCAGTTACAGTATAACCTGCTTGCCTTAAAAGGTTAATCACCCCTTTTTCTCCAGCAAGATGTCCTGCTCCAACACCAAAAAAAGTAGATTGTACTTTTGCAAATTCTCCTATTCTTGGTATCCAATTTTCATTTCTTTTATCTAAAAGCTCATCTTGATGTTCAGATACAGATGTAAAATTTTCATCATTCATCATCTCTATCATAGCAGTTATATCCTCATTTTTATAGACTTCTAACATCTTTGCAAAAGATGCTTTATCATATGCTAAATTGTCTTTTGCGCTGCGCGCTAAATCTTGGGCCTGTGCTTTATATGGGATTTCATCAAAAACCTTAAGCTGGTCTTCAATGGTCTCTAAGCCTTTAATCTCTTCGCCTTGTTCTTTAGCTACTTTCATTAACTCTGCTTCAAAGGATTGCATAGAACAATCTATTAATTTTGGGTAGAGCATGGCCGTTAGAAAGAAAGGCTTTACGTTTTCTAGCATCTTAACAGACATTCCCATATTGTTTTTGAACAAAGAATCAATGGCTATATAGTCAGACTCCGAAACTAAGTCTTTAAGTTTTTTTCCATCCTTCATGTACATACCTTGCATCATTTTACTTTGCATACTTGGATCGTCCATGTCTATTTCTAAAACTATTTGCGAGGTTTCATCTAGCGCTTTCTTAACATCTTCATCTAAAGTTGCATCGCAGGTGATATGTATAGTGCCAAATAAATAAGATGCTTTTTCTAACCCATTACCTTCAATTTTCCAAAGGGTTGAATTTTCTAATTTTTGTGCATTGGTAGTAAAAATCGATAATAGAGCTATTGTAATTACTGAAAGAATATTTTTCATAAAGTGTTTTAATTTTGATTTATAAGTAGCAGAATAGTAGAGTTTGTTACAAAAGGAAAGCAACACATCTTAATACCGATAGCTTTTCGATATTAAATCCGTGTTGCTTTAACCAACCAATCATTATAAAGACTGATTATAAGCTATATTGTTACAGTATGTTTACAATTCTTCAACGACTAAATCATTTTGGTTTCTGAAAACTAGTTTTTCATCAAATTCATCTAACAAGATAATACTGTCTGTTGTGACGCGACCAGCTAAAATTTCTTTACTCAATGCATTTAAAACTTCTTTTTGAATAACGCGTTTTACTGGTCTTGCACCGTACTCTGGATTATAACCTTTGTCTGCTAAATAACTAACAGCTTGGGGTGTAGCATCAAAAGTAATCCCTTGTTGAGCTATCATTTTAGTGATACTCTTTATTTGTAAACTAACTATACTTACAATATTTTCTTTAGATAAAGGTGTAAACATTACAGTGTCATCGATTCTGTTTAAAAACTCTGGTCTTACACTTTGTTTTAATAAACCTAAAACATCAACTTTAGCCGCTTCCATAGCAGAAGGGATATCCTTTGTAGCTGCAAATCGCTCTTGTATAATATGGCTACCTAAGTTTGAGGTCATTATAATAATAGTATTTTTAAAGTCTGCAATGCGACCTTTGTTATCTGTTAAGCGACCTTCATCTAAAACTTGTAATAGAATATTAAAGGTATCTGGATGTGCTTTTTCAATCTCATCTAATAAAACTACAGAATACGGCTTACGTCTAACGGCTTCTGTTAATTGACCACCTTCATCATAACCAACATATCCTGGAGGTGCACCAACTAAACGACTTACGGCATGACGTTCTTGATACTCACTCATATCTATGCGTGTTAGAGCGTTTTCGTCATCAAATAAGTACTCCGCTAGTGCTTTAGCTAATTCTGTTTTACCAACTCCAGTTGTACCCAAAAACAGAAATGTACCTATTGGTTTTTGTGGATTTTGTAAACCAGCTCTAGAGCGCCTTACAGCATCACTTACGGCTTCAATTGCTTCTTCTTGCCCAACAACACGCTTATGCAATTCGTCTTCTAGCTTTAGAAGTTTCTCACGTTCGCTTTGTATCATTTTTGTTACCGGAATTCCTGTCCATTTAGCGACCACATCTGCAATATCCTCATAGGTGACTTCTTCTTTAATTAAAGCAGTCTCTTGCTGTTCGGCAAGTTGTTTTTGAAACGTTTCTAATGACTCAGTCGCTTCTTTTATTTTACCATATCGTAACTCTGCAACTTTACCGTAATTACCTTCACGCTCAGCACGTTCTGCTTCTAATTTATAGTTTTCAATATCTTGCTTTATGGCCTGAACATTCTCAACAACTTCTTTTTCTGATTTCCATTTGGCGTTAAGCTCATTTCGCTCCTCTTTAAGGTTTGCTAATTCAATTTTTAAAGACTTTAGCTTTGTTTCATCTTTCTCTCTTTTAATAGCTTCGTGCTCAATTTCTAACTGCATAATCTTACGATCGAGAACATCTAATTCTTCAGGTTTAGAATTGATTTCCATACGAAGTTTAGACGCAGCTTCATCCATAAGGTCAATGGCCTTATCTGGTAAAAATCTATTGGTAATATATCTGTTAGATAATTCAACAGCCCCAATAATAGCTTCATCTTTTATACGAACCTTATGATGTGTTTCGTATTTTTCTTTAATACCTCTAAGAATAGAAATGGCACTTTCTGTATCTGGTTCATTAACCACTACTTTCTGAAAACGGCGTTCTAAGGCCTTGTCTTTTTCAAAATACTTTTGGTATTCATCTAAGGTTGTTGCACCTATAGCTCTTAATTCGCCTCTTGCTAAAGCAGGTTTTAATATATTTGCAGCATCCATAGCTCCTTGGCCACCACCTGCGCCAACAAGCGTGTGTATTTCGTCTATAAACAAAACGATATCTCCATCGCTTGTAGTTACTTCTTTAATTACGGCCTTTAAGCGCTCTTCAAACTCACCTTTAAATTTTGCACCTGCAATTAATGAGCCCATATCTAATGCAAAAATTTGCTTGTCTTTTAGGTTTTCTGGGACATCTCCGTCAATAATTCGATGCGCTAATCCCTCTGCGATCGCGGTTTTTCCTGTACCTGGTTCTCCAACTAAAATTGGATTGTTCTTAGTACGACGTGATAAGATTTGTAAAATTCTACGAATTTCTTCATCTCTACCAATAACAGGATCTAATTTACCGTCTGCTGCTAATTGGTTTAAATTTTTTGCATATTTATTAAGTGCATTATAGGTTTCTTCTTGACTTTGAGATGTAACTCTATCGCCTTTACGCAGTTCTTCTATAGCTGAATGAAGTCCTTTTTCGGTAACACCTTGATCTTTTAATATTTGAGCGACTTTACTTTTAGATTTTAGAATCGCCACTATTAAATGCTCAATAGATACAAAGTCATCCTTCATTTTATTGGCAATGATTGAAGCTTCGTTTAAAGCTTTGCTAGCTTCTCTTGAAAGCATAAGTTCTCCACCAGAAACTTTTGCAAAACTCTCCATTTCTTTGTCTAATATTTGCTGAAATAGAGCGATGTTTACATTTAGCTTTTTTAGAAGAAATGGTAAAACATTTTCATCAACATTAAACAGGGCTTTAAAAATATGTTCATTTTCTATTTGTTGATGACCAAAGCCTTGGGCAAGTTGTTGTGCTTGCTGAATGGCTTCTTGGGATTTAATTGTATAATTATTAAAATTCATCTTTTATCTTTTTATTATTTCCGTGTATGCAGAAATGTATAGTGTTATATATGTTTTGACTATCTTTATTCAATAATCTTACCAACACAAGCAAGAAGACAAAATGACTGTTTTGCTTAGTGATAACGTGACGTTTCGTCAGTTTGTAAGATTTAAAAGTGTTAACGACTTACATATAGATTAATTGTATAAGTATTCCTTTTTCAAGGGAATGAAAAAAGTTTTTTAATGGGAATTTTTAATAAAATATTTAGTGGTTCATCAGAACCAAAAGAAGAGAAAGTACTTCCTTGGATTGCTCTAATTTCAGTGGATCAACTTAATGTAATTGCAGAAAAATCTAAAGCTAAAACACAACTAATTTTTAAGCATTCTACACGCTGTGGAATTAGTCGAATGGTGATGAATCAGTTTGTTTCAGCTTATGATGTTGATGGTAATGCAGATTTGTATTATTTAGATCTGCTAAATTACAGAGATGTTTCTAATGAAGTGGGTTATAAATTTCAAGTGATGCACCAATCACCACAATTATTAGTATTGAGAAATGGAGTAGTGGTTGCGCATGCCTCTCATGGTGCTATTAATGAGATGGATTTGCTTAAGTTTGTGTGATGAGAAGTAATCATCCATGAAAAAAATAAAGAATAAAGTAAAATCTTTAGTTAATAAACTACCGTACGTAAGAGTTTTATATAACGAGAATAAAAACTTAAAAAAGAATTCTTGCTATTTTCCTGGCCATTTTTATTCACCAATAGTTTCTATTGAAGACATAAAACAAAGAGAAGCAGTAATTTGGGAAAATAAAACTGTTGATGGAATTGTAGGTATTGATTTAAATACAGATAAACAACTGTCTTTAGTAGAGAGCTACAAGGCCTTTTACGACGAATTACCTTTTGAAGCTAGCAAAAAAGAAGGTGTTCGTTATTATTTTGAAAATCCCCATTATTCATATACCGACGCCATATTCTTATATTCTACGATAAGACATTTTAAGCCAAAGCAAATTATCGAAGTAGGATCTGGTTTTACGTCTGCATTGATGTTAGATACCAATGAATTATTTTTTTCTAACTCCATAAAATTAACCTTTATTGAACCCTATACAAAACGTCTTAAGTCACTATTACGAGAAGGTGATGCATCTGCAGTAACTATTATAGAAAAAAAAGTACAAGATGTGCCTAAGGAAAAATTCTTAGAGCTAAATGCTGGTGATGTTCTATTTATAGATAGTACGCATGTTGTAAAGACGGGTAGTGATGTTAGTTATTTGTTTTTAGAGATATTACCTATTTTAAAATCTGGGGTTTTAATCCATATTCATGATGTGTTTTATCCTTTTGAATATCCTAAAGAATGGGTTTATATGGGTAGAAACTGGAATGAAGATTATTTTTTGAAGGCATTTTTATTACATAATAAAGACTTTGAGATTTTACTGTTTTCACACTATCTCGATTTGCATCACAATGCCATATTTAAAGATATGCCTTTATGTTATAAAAATACTGGTGGTAATATCTGGTTGCGTAAAATGTAAAACTTTTTTTAAGTTAAATAAAAAACCTTCCGAATTTCGGAAGGTTTTTCTATTAATTCAAAGTATAAGAATTCATTATTTGTTTTAATTGCTGTTTTATATCTTCCCCAGAATCATAGATCATTTGTTCTTCAGTAGGGAAGGGTACAGCTCTTCTGTCTAAAAAAGGTAGTAAATCGTTTGCTAAGGCTCTACGATCACCTCTTGCGTTGGCGTAAATATGTTCAAAAACAAATTGACTACTAACAGGGAATGCATCAGCTAATTGTTTTGTATTTAGGTTATGGTACTCTACGTTACCAGTGACTTGTACAGTTTTAAATTGCCTGAATTCGTAAAATTCGCAACGTACTGTTTTAAGATTATCAATTTCAATAGTATTCCCAAGACTATCTTTTACCTGGTTACCACTATCGTCTAATAATAATCTTTTGCCATCTTTTATTTGCTTTTCTTTTATAAGCTGACGCTCTTTAACTTGCTCTGGAGATGTATTTATCTGTCTTAAATTAACGCGCATGTTGTAATCATAATTAATATTACTATCTAATGCGTTATGATAAACTGTCCATAAATTATTAATACCGTAAGTACTAAAATTTAATAAATCATTTTCTAAACGTTCTGGAATTACTTTTTCGGTGTCATTGATCATTTCTACTAATACAAAATCTGTACCTTTTATATGCGCTTCTTCTAGCAACACACGGACATCTCTATAGTTAGGATTGATATCCTCTATATCTCTAAATTGATTATAAGCAAACCTGTAATCTTGTTTAGTATTATTTTTTTGATTTAAAATCGCAATAGCATTAGCATAAAGATGCGCTGATGCTTTTTCTTTTGAGGTGATAATTCCATTCGAATAGTCTTCAATTGGAATTGATATTTTTTGACCATCAACATATAATGGTAAAAGCGGTTTTACACGCTCTTGTCTATTCTCTAGCGTCATATAAAGATCATATACTTTAATATGATTTTCAGGGTTATTATCCTTATTTAAATAGTTGATGCTTTCTTTGTCTCGCTGAATGGCTTTAGTATATGCCTCTTGAAGCATAACAATATAATCAGCTTTACGTTTCTTATTTTTATTAGTACGTAATTTACTTATAGCAGTAGTAATAGCTTGGTCGTAGTTACCAGTGCTTACAGATCTTTCAATTTGTTTACTTGTGCTACAAGAAATGATTAGCGCTATGACTAATATGGAAAGTAGAAGTTTTTTCATAGGTTAATAGTTTTGTTAGATTTGGGTTTCAAAACAATTAGGTGATAAAACTACGGATAATATAGATGAAATACTAATAAACACGACGAAATACATTAATCTTTAAGAGTTATACAAGAATACTCTTGTTTATAGGTGATTAAGATGCAGGTAGTATGAGCATATGCGCATAAAAAACCTCTCAATTTAAATATCTTTTAAAATTGAGAGGTTTTAATTACTAACTATTAAGTTTATAGGATTTCAAAATACTTTTAAGTTTTAGTTTCAGGTCTTCTCCTGTATCATACACCATTTGTGTATCAGAAGGAAATCTTACTTGATGTTGTCTTAATAGGTCTTTGTCATCTCTATTTAAAGCTCGTCTATCTCCTCTAAACCTACCAAATACGTTTTCGAATATAAAACCACTATCTATAGTAAAGTTATCTATAATCTGATTTTGTTTAAGGTTTTTGTAAACCACATCTGCAATAACTTGCGCGGATTTAGTTTGTAGTACTTCAACAAATCGTGCTCTTACATTAATAATTTTATCAACTTTAATATCGTTACCCAAACTATCTTTAGCAACGTTACCATCTGCATCTAATGCATATTCCCAGCCGTCTACAATTTGTCTTTCTCTAAGTAATTGGCGTTCGTTAATACGCTCTGGCGAAATATTGATTCTTTTTAATTGTAATTCCATAGAGAAATCATAATCTAATGAATCGTCTGCAACTGCATGATAGGTTGTCCAGAATTGATTAATACCATAGGTATTAAAATCCAGTAATTCTACTTCTAGCTGCTGTGGTAATAATTGATGTGTTTCGTTCTTTACAGAAACATGCACATAATCCATACCTGCTATATGAGATTCTTGCATTAAAGCATTTACATCTTCAAAACCAGGATTAATAATATTTATATAATCAAATAACCTATAAGCTTCTCTTGCACTTAATTTGTCTTCAGTGTCTAAAAGGTCAATACCTTTATCAATTAAATAATTTGATGTTTTATATCTATAATCGACCAAAGCATCGCTATAATCATTAAATGAAAATTGAATATTTCTACCATCAATACTTAAAGGCATAATACGTTTTATTGCATTTTGTCTAGCTTCTAAATCTGCATAGCTTTCGTAAATAGTTTTGAAAAATTCTGAATTACCATCTTTCTTTAAATGGTTAATACGCGCTAAATCTTCTTCTAAAACTTTATGATAGGCATCTGTGAGCATTACAACATAAGCATGCTTGCGCTTTTTGTCTTTGTTGTTCTCTAGCTTTCTTAAAGCTTCTGAAATAGCCTGATCATAGTTGCCATGGCTGATAGCTTGTTCAATTTGTTTTTTGGCACTACAAGATACGAGTACCGAAACAAGGACTGATAATAGTAAAAATCGTTTCATAATCTTGTGTATAAAGGGTTATACCAAGTATAAAATCAATCACTATGCCAAAAAAAGTAAAGCGCTAATAATAAGCGCTTTATAAGTATAGTAATATGTTTTTAGTCTATTTTGACTTCTTAGGGTTAAAAACTGGTAATAATTGCGTTTTTAGTTGTCCAAACCCAATACGAACATCATTATTTTCGCAATAGCCTCGCATTACAACAGTATCGTAATCATTAATAAATTTACGTTCTGTACCATCTTTTAATGTTAATGGTTTTGTGCCTTTCCAGGTTAGCTCTAACATTGAGCCATAAGAATCTTCGGTAGGACCAGAAATGGTTCCGCTACCCATCATATCACCAGAATTAACAGGACACCCGTTAATGGTGTGATGGGCTAATTGCTGAGACATATTCCAATACATGTGTTTAAAGTTTGTTTTACAGATTGTGGTTTCTTTTCCTCCTTTAGGAATTATACCTGCTTCTAAATGAATATCAAAGCTATGCTTTCCTTTTGTCTGTAAATATTCTAGTGGTTTTGGATTTTGTTTCGGACTCTCAACTCTAAAAGGTTCTAAAGCATCGAGTGTTACAATCCATGGTGACATTGATGAGGCAAAGTTTTTGCCCAAGAACGGTCCTAGAGGAACATATTCCCATTTTTGAATATCTCTAGCCGACCAATCATTAAAAACAACTAAACCAAAAATATATTCTTCGGCTTCTGCAACAGGAATTGGTTCGCCTAAATCATTTGCATCTGTTGTTATAAAAGCCATTTCTAGTTCAAAATCCACTAATTTACTTGGTCCAAAGACAGGCTTATCTGCATCTGCTGGCATGGTTTGTCCTTGTGGTCTATGTATAGGAATATGTGTTGTAATTATAGAAGAACTACGACCATGATAGCCTACAGGCATATGCAGCCAATTAGGTAGTAGTGCATTATCTGGATCTCTAAACATAGCGCCAACATTAGTAGCATGTTCTTTACTCGAATAAAAATCTGTATAATCACCAACAAGCACTGGCATTTGCATTTCTATCTCGTCGAGTCTAAAGCAAATCGTTTCTTTATCTTTAGTATTATTTTTTAAGGTATCGTTTTCTGCATCAAAAATTTCAGCAACTCTATTTCTTACTGCTCTCCATGTTTTTCTTCCATCAGCAATAAAATCATTTAATGAATCTTGAAGAAAAATATCATCCGTAAGTGGAATGCCTTCAAAATAACCTAATTGATGTAACGCCCCTAAGTCAATAGCCGTATCACCTATTCGTGTTCCGATAGTAATAATATCTTCTCGAGTTAAAAAAACTCCAAAAGGAATATTCTGAATAGGAAAATCCGAATATTTATTAACGTATAACCAAGAGGTTCTATTTGGATTATTGGCGGATAGTGGCATATTGTAATTGTTGATTAAATGTTCATTAATTTCTACTCAAACCTAAGGAATTTTTGATATTAAAACTAATGTATTCACTATTTTTGTATCGATTTAACAAAGACTTTATATATGCAACGCGACGAACAAATTTTTGAATTAATACAAGCAGAAAAAGAACGCCAACTAGATGGCATAGAGCTTATTGCCTCTGAGAATTTTGTAAGCGACCAAGTAATGGAAGCTACAGGTTCTGTATTGACGAATAAATACGCTGAAGGTTATCCTGGTAAGCGTTATTATGGTGGTTGTGAGGTTGTTGACGAAGTCGAAAACATTGCAATTGAACGTGCAAAGACATTATTTGGAGCTGCATATGCTAACGTGCAACCGCACTCTGGAAGCCAGGCAAACACAGCCGTTTTTCATGCATGTATAAAGCCGGGAGATACTATTCTTGGTTTTGATTTATCGCATGGTGGTCATTTAACACATGGCTCTCCAGTTAATTTTTCTGGCCGATTATATAATCCAACATTTTATGGGGTTAAGAAAGATACAGGACTTATCGATTACGATATGCTAAGTGATGTAGCACAAAAAGAAAAGCCAAAATTAATTATTGCTGGTGCTTCTGCTTACTCTCGCGATATGGATTTTGAAAAATTTAGAGAAGTTGCAGATAGTGTTGGTGCTATTTTATTAGCTGATATATCGCATCCATCTGGCTTAATCGCTAAGGGAATTCTAAGCGATCCTATGCCACATTGCCATGTTGTTACGACAACAACACATAAAACATTAAGAGGCCCAAGAGGTGGTATGATTATGATGGGAGCGAATATAGACAATCCATTTGGTCTTACTTTTAAAAGCGGAAAATTACGTAAAATGTCTGGCCTTTTAGATTCTGGGGTTTTTCCTGGTAATCAAGGTGGTCCTTTAGAGCATGTTATTGCTGCTAAGGCTATTGCTTTTGGTGAATGCTTAACAGATGAGTTTATGCACTATATGTTACAAGTAAAACATAATGCAGATGCTATGGCTAAAGCTTTTGTAGCTAAAGATTATAACTTAATTTCTGGTGGAACCGATAATCATATGATGCTTATAGATTTAAGAAATAAAAGTATTACAGGTAAGGACGCAGAAAATGCTTTAGTAAAAGCTGATATTACTGTAAATAAGAATATGGTGCCGTTTGATACAGAATCTCCTTTTGTAACTTCTGGTATTAGAGTTGGTACACCAGCAATTACCACAAGAGGCTTAAAAGAAACAGATATGTCTTATGTTGTAGATTTAATTGACGAGGTTATTACTAATTACGAAAATGAAACGGTATTAGAAGGTGTTGCTAAAAAGGTGAATGAGTTAATGGGAGGTAGAGCATTATTTAATGCATAAAAGATACATCGTTATATATTAATTAATAGCCTTTCAATTTAGTTTGAAAGGCTTTTTTTTATTTTACGCAACCATAAAAGATTAAGCGTAATTGATACGGCTAGAATAATACCAACAATTAGAAAGAATTCATTAGATATATTTTTAAAGCCAGATCTAAAAAATTTACTAAACGCTGAAATTAAATAGAGTAGTAAAAAAGATACATTAAAAAATAACCAAACAGATTTAAGAATTTCTAGAATAAATTTTGAATAATTAAATCGCTTTTTCAAATCAAACTTCTTTATTAATCATCAAAACTTACACTTTCATAAGCACCAGAATCGGGCTCTGTTGCATTTCTAGCTGCATTTAGTAAGTCAGATCCTGCTGGTAATAATGGTAATGCGATTCCGTTAGCACCAGAGTCAGCACCAATACGCATTAAGTTTTCAAATGGGTCTTCAAATTCTGGGTCTACATTAAAGATGTTATTTTCATAAAATGTAGCATCACTAAACATGTAGTTTGTTGTGCCTTGCAGATCATCATTATCAAATCGTAAAAGACAATTTGTAAATTTATAGTTAAAAATAGGTCCTTGATCTTCTAGTAAGAATTCAGGGTTATCATTGCCATATATGATGCAGTTAGTAAAGTTTGCTTCTACAAGGTCATTAGTAAAAACTGTATTGTTTTCGTCAACGATAAAGTCATTTAACAGTAGAGAAGGAAATTGTCTAAAACTACTATTCCAATAATTAGCAATAGTACAATGTGTAAAATTATACTTACCACCAAATGTACCAGCAAATGAGGATTGACCACAATTATTAATCACTACATTTTCTGCGTTAATTGAGGTAGCACGACCTAAAATTCCGAAAGCACTGGCATTGTAAATTTGAGAATTTGTTATTGCTAATTTATCATTATTTTCATCCTGATTGCCCTCTGATAAAACACCAATTGTTGCGTTTTTTATGGTTGCATAATTAATAGTATTATCCATACTATCATTAAATAACCAAATGGTTCCCCATTGACCAGGTACGTCCGCAAATAATGGCTCTAAACGGTCACCTTCTAAAATAACTTCATTTTCTAACGCATATTGATCTGTGCTTAATTCTCCATTAATATTTAGCGTCCCACCTTGAGTTACTATAATACCAGAATCTCTGTGAAAATTAACACGAGTACCAGCTTCCATGGTTAGTGTTTGTCCATTTCCGACACCAGCATATCCATAAATAACATAAGGTTTTTCATTTGTAAATGTTAACTCATTATTTTCTAAAAAACGGCCTTGCAATGCTGTTTCATCTGGTGTGCCGTCTCCATCTACATCAAATGTTAGTGTTTCTATAATACCTGTTGTAGCATCTCTGTTGGGATAAATAAACACAGCATCTTTTACTAGAGTGACTAAATCTACATCTTGTTGGCTGTTTCCAGAGTCAAAAAGAATACGATCTGTATATAAGAATTGAGTGTCTGAATTTGAAAGTGTTTCAATATCGATAGTTGTTTCTATGAATATAAATAGACTATCGTTTGCTAATAACTCTACATCTTCAAAAAACTTACCTTCTTGTGCGCCTTCTAAGCCAGTAGTGCCATCAACATTCATTCTGTAAAATGAATTCACACCATTTTCTAATTGAATAGTAGGTATAACGATATCATCATCACTTCGATTATAAACTTTTAAGTTATAAGTACTAGAACCAATATTAGTAAAAACGGTGTCTAAATAAACCGTATCTCTAGCAAACTCAAGGTTTCCTGTACTTGGTGAAAATTCAAAATCGTTACGACAAGAACTCCAAAATAGTAAAATTCCGAAACAGCAAAAGAATAGTAATAATCGCTTCATAAGTGAAAATAGAATTATGGCTTAAAAATATAACTTTTGAAGTTAGGATTTATTATGAAGTTGATGAATTATAATGATTAACTCAATCTTTTATTGGCTTTTGTTCGCTATACTCATCAAGTAATTCCAGAAATAATTCACTATTAATAACAAATTGTTCTAATAACTGCATTCGATTTTCATCCTTTAGTAACTCGGAACTTATGCCTTTAGCAGAGCAAAAATCATAATAAAGATGAATACGTTCTTTAGGAATTTTTAAATTTTCAATGGCTAGACGTCTATTAAAAAAACTACTTCTTTTAAATAAAGAATCTATTTGAGTGTAAGTTATAGCTTGGTATTGTGGTGCTTTATATTTTTTACTTTTAAAGAGTTTAGCAACTTGACCAATAAGATAAATAAAATCAACTCCATAATTTTCTCCGGCAGGCTTATATAAATGAGGGTTGCTCTTTATATCAGCTTTTATTAAATTATTTAATTCGCTATTGTATGTTTCTTCTTCAAAAACTGGTTGTTTTGGTTCGGCTTTAACTTCAACTTCGTTTAGTTCATTTACTATTTTTTTGAGTTCAAAAACGAAGGTATCATTTAAATGAAATTGCTTGACTATTTCAATTTTTGGATGATAAAATAGAGATTCAAACGAAAGGGTATCGTTAATTTGGGCCTGAATTTCAAAATTTCCTTCTTCGTCCGTTACTGTTAGACGATTTTGTGTTTTATTAATTACTTTAATATTGGTTAATGTAGATTTAGAATCGTAAACCTTTCCTTTTAATGTTTGACTATTAGTAGCAAAAGACACTAATAAAAGAAGTGAACCTAGAATATATAAACGCATGCTATATTGATTGGTGGTTAAAGAAAAACGTTTTGTCCAAGATGACCTAAAGTCTTTAATAAACTTTAACCTAATAAAATGTTAATCAAATAATATAGCAACTTCTTCAGGGATACGAGTTGGCTTTTTTGTCGACCTATTCATAAAGCACCATTTGGTTTCTGAAGTACAGATTAATTTGTTTGTAGCTATATTGAAAATCTCGACATGACGAATAGAGGTGATACCTTCAGATTTTGAAACAAACGTTTTTAGTTTTAAGAGGTCTCCTAACACAGCTTGCCCTTTATACTCAATGTGATGCGCCAATAAAACCCAAAAAAAATCATTTAAAATAGCTTCAGTGGCATTTTGTAACCAATGTTGTTCTGCAATATCTTGTACCCATTGTACATATCGCACATTGTTTACATGGTTGAGTTGGTCTAAATCCTCTTTAGAAACGGTAGTGGTTTTTTCGAATATTTGCATCAACTAGATTTTGATGCTTAAAGATATTACTTCTTTGAAAAAAGACGCTTTATACCAAAGAAGAATTTGCCAACAGATGTTCTTTCTTGTTCGCCATCTCTTATAGCTTCTCGCTTTGCTAAGCGCTCTTTTTTCCAATTGGCTCTTCGTTTTTTATTTCTTTCTAACCATTTTTCTTTGGCTTTATTAACACTAAAATAACCACCACCAGAAGGAAATCTAGAATGGTCTGGTTGACACCAAACACTTATAATACCGCCTACAACGACTTCATCCAATGTATCATCTAATAGTAAACTTATATTTACCGTTGAAGATCGACCAACTACAATTTTCTTATCAATACACCCAACAAAACTTATTACTAGAATATCTCCAATCTTAGCTTTTATCGAATATTTGCCATCAAAATCAGTTTGCACACCTCTAGATGTCCCTTTAATTATTACTGAAGCACCAGGTAATGGTAAGCCATCATCTGCTGTGGTAACTGTACCAGAAATTGCACGTTCATTTAAAACTGATGTTGCTATTTTTCCTTTGACCTGAGCTGTTTTTAAAGAATCTACCTTTACAGTTCGTGGTTTTCCTTGGGCATGTATGTCTTGGTTGCCAAGGGCAAAGAATGCAAATAAGCCTGATGCCACTAAAGACATATAATTATTTCTATATTTTCTTTGTAAGATTAATTTTCTATTTAGCTGTTGACTTTTAAAGCGCCCACAGAGTTTTCCTTCAGACTCAATAGTTTTAATGATGGATTCATCTGTTTTTTTAGTGAAGTCTATAACGGTTTTATTGCATGCTGCACAATGACGTCCTTGTTCTTTTGGAGTCATATTATTCCAATCTTCATGGCAAGGTTCTGGAATATTAATTGTAATAGCTTTTCTCATGGTTGTTTTGATATTTAAATCAAAGAACCTAAAGCTCAGTATAAATTAAAATGAGGAATGAGTAAACTAGCCTTTTTGTTGAGTAAAGTTTATTGCTGAATTATTTTAACTTCAAAAAGTTTGTCCCAGTTTTTACCAGTAACAAAAATAGTTTTGCGTTCTGGGTGGTAAGCAATACCATTTAAAACATCTAAATCTGTATGTTGCTTAACTAGTTTTCGTAGAGGTTTAAAATCTATAACACCTTCTACACCTCCTGTTTTCGGGTTAATAATCACAACACCGTTACGTTGGTAGATATTTGCATATATTTTACCATCTATCCATTCTAATTCGTTTAAACTAGGAATTTTTCCCTTTTCAGTATACACTTCTATATGCCCATTTTCTGTGAGGTTTTCTGGATCGATAAACCAAATTTTTTCAGTACCATCAGATTTGTAGAGTGTTTTATTATCATTGCAAATTCCCCAACCTTCTTTACTCTTTCCGTAATTAAATGTACTTAGTTTTTCAAAAGAATTTACATCATAGACAAAACCTCTATTTGCTTGCCATGTGAGTTGGTAAATTTTATCGTTTAGTATTGTTAAACCTTCACCAAAATAAGCATCATCCAAGTTTATGTTCTTAAGTACTTCTCCAGTTTTAAAATTTACTTTTCTCAGTTTAGATTCTTTTCGTTGTCCTGTACTTTCAAATAATTCTCCATTATAAAATTCTAGCCCTTGCGTGTAAGAAGTAATGTCATGCGGATAGGTGTTAATAATCTCATAATTGTAAATTTTAGGAATGACATTATTAAATAGTTTTACAGTTTTAGAAAGATTTTCTGTGTTATCATCATAAGTGACCACTGCTGTAATAACCTTTTCACCTAAAGTCGTATTTAAGATAGTGTTGTTCTCTATCGACTCACCATCTAATTTGTAGGTTATATTACCGATATTTAGTTTTTTTGGGTTCTCAATAGATAGACTTAAGGTATCGCCAAGTAATAGTGATTTTCCTTTAATTTTTATATTTAAACCTGTTTGTTTAGATGTATTAGAGTCTTTACAATTAACGAAAACTAGACTTAAACAAAAGAGAATGATATATTTAGATAATTGCATAAAACCTTCTATAATTTTTAGCAAGTTATTAAATAAAATTCAGTTTAAAAATCGTTGTATAAGTTTTAAAAGGTTGTATCTTTGCCACTGGCAAGTCCTACACAACCAGCTCCTGCTTAATCCTCCAGGACGGGAACGTAGCAAAGGTACGCGGTCGTAGCGGTGTGATGTAGGTAGCTTGCCTTTTTTTGTACCCTAAAGTTTCCTTCAAAATTTGTATTTTTCAGCTATAAATCTTTATTGATATGTCTAAAGTGATTTTAATAACAGGTGGTTCTTCTGGAATAGGAAAGTCCGTTGGTGAGTATCTACAATTAAAAGGATATAAAGTTTATGGTACGAGCAGAAATCCTAATAATTATCCAGATAGTAAATTTCCGATAATAGCTTTAGATGTTACGGAGCAGGACACTATTAAATCTTGTGTCCAAACTGTATTGCAAAACGAGTCTCAAATAGATGTTTTGATTAATAATGCAGGTGCAGGTATTACGGGTCCGTTAGAAGAAATTCCTGACGCTGAGATTAAAAGAAATTTTGAAACTAATTTATTTGGTCCAATAAATGTTATAAAGGCTGTGTTGCCAATTATGCGCAAACATAAATCGGGTTTAATTATTAATGTGACATCTATAGCAGGTTATATGGGATTACCATATAGAGGTGTGTATAGTGCGAGTAAAGGTGCGCTAGAGCTTGTAACGGAGTCGTTTAGAATGGAATTGAAAGCGTTTAATATTAATATGACTAATGTTGCACCAGGTGATTTTGCAACAAATATAGCCGCAGGTCGCTATCATGCACCAGTATTAGAGGATTCTCCATATAGAGATAAATATGACTATTCATTAAAAATGATGGATGAGCATGTAGATGAAGGAAATGATCCTAGTCAAATGGCTGAGGCTATTTATAGAATCATTAATGCCAAGCAACCTAAAATTCATTATAAAGTTGGTGCTTTTATGCAGAAGTTTTCTATTGTATTAAAACGCATATTACCAGATACTATTTACGAGAAATTATTAATGAACCACTATAAGCTTTGAAACGCTTTTTTATATTAATTTCTCTTGTATTATTTACATCTTGTTTTTTGATGCCGCTTGGAGCACCGCATTATCACAAGTATGAGTCTGTAGAAGATAATTTTACAGTCGAAGTGTTTTGTACTCCAAAACACAAGACGTATCATTTCTTTTATGATAAAAATATAAATATTAAAGAATGTTCTAAGGTATTTGTTTCTGATAGATGTAGTGCTTTTAGTTTAGAGTCTTTTTTTGATGAACAGAGATATCAAAAATCAATAAATATTAATGATAGAAAGTTCCATAAACTGTTTCCTATCGACACATTAACTATTTATTTTTCCAAATCTGATAAAGTTATAAGTTTACTGCCAGTTCTGTGAATTTTTGGTATACTATTTGAAGTATAATTTTTCAAATTAGCTATTATGAGAACTTATCGATTTATTTCAGTATTACTTTTATTTTTTGTTTTTAATTGTTCAGAACCACTTTGTGTTTTCCCAAAGGAGCCCGAATTAGATAATAAAGAGTTTCCGATAGGAAATACAGAAGAATACTATTACGTTCAACTTAATGGTGAAATAAATAACGAACCACGTGATGATGATTATGATTACTATTTTGATGTAGAAGGATTACCTGAAGGTATGGACTATTTTGTAAATTACAGAACTATTAGTTTAGAAGGTACTCCACTAGAAACAGGAACGTTTGATATTATTATATATTTAGATGTTGATGGTCCTTTTAACAATTTTGATGAAGATCCAGAACGCCTTTGTAATTATAGTACAAGTAAAAGATATACTTTAATTATAGAATAAGCTAGGATCTCAATTATTTGCTTATTTGTTAATATATTCTGATAATTTCATAAAGAAGGAGCAATTGATTAGTTGTAGATTTGCATTAATTATAACACAACAATTCAAACAAAAGATTCCCTATCATAAGGGAAAACTAAAACAAGTTTTTTATGAAATTTTTTATTGACACAGCCAATTTAGATCAGATAAAGGAAGCTCAGGACATGGGTATTTTAGATGGTGTAACTACTAATCCATCTTTAATGGCAAAGGAAGGTATTACTGGTACAGATAATATTATGAAACACTATGTCGATATCTGCAACATTGTTGATGGTGATGTATCTGCGGAGGTAATTGCAACCGACTTTGACGGAATGGTAAGAGAAGGCGAGGCGTTAGCAGAATTGCACGATCAAATAGTTGTTAAGCTGCCAATGATAAAAGATGGTATAAAAGCTTGTAAATATTTTTCGGATAGAGACATTAAAACGAACGTAACATTAGTTTTTTCTCCAGGTCAGGCCTTATTAGCTGCAAAAGCAGGCGCTACATATGTATCGCCATTTATAGGGCGTTTAGATGACATATCTACTGATGGGTTAAATCTTATCGCGGAAATTCGTCATATCTATGATAATTATGCTTTCGAAACAGAAATTTTAGCTGCGTCTGTAAGACATACAATGCATGTTATTGATTGTGCAAAATTAGGAGCTGATGTGATGACTGGTCCACTAAAATCTATAACAGGCTTATTAAAGCACCCTCTTACAGATATCGGTTTAGAAAAATTCTTAGAAGATTATAAAAAAGGAAACTAACATATCCCTAAAGATATCCTAATAGGCATTTTATTGTGAAACGATAAGATGCTTTTTTTGTACCAAATTACTTAATGTTTCAGGAAAATCAGTTTTAAAAATATTAACATTGGGATGTAAAATTGTAGTGTTCTCATTAACTACAATTGCTTTATTAGAATAGTTTACCGCTAATATTCTTCTTGCTTTTTTTGGATTCTTAAATTTAAATTCTTTTTCAGTCGGAAAATTATAATCACTAATTATAGCTTTCCATGTTTCACCATCGTTTCTATTCAAGTTTATAGAGATGAAATCTACCTTAGGAAATTTAGACTTTAACTCTTTTACCTTGTAATGGCTATTTCTGTATTGCATTTTAGAGTTCGAAGACCAGAAATATATTACTGTAGGTTTATCTATTACAGCAGATAATTCGTGCTCTTCGCCATCAAAATTTATTACATCTAAATCTGGTAAAGGATTTCCTTGTCTTAACAACTTTAGAGATGAAACCAGCTCTTTCATTCCTTTTTTATCGCTATCATTTGTGCTTTTCGCCAAATAATAATCTAACATTTCATTAGCATCTGTCTCGGTGTGATTATGACTGACATAATCTCTAGTTTTATACTTTAATAGGTTATTCTTTATGGTTTCATCTGATATTAAACTATCAATTAAATCTAATTTAGATTTGTTGAAATCCATTGCATGTCTATCAAATTTATTATGAAAAGTATGTTTTTCATAGTGAGAATGCGCTGCCATGTTATCTATATGAGAAAACATAAATCTGTTATAAGAATAAAAGTGTCTTAGATGATTTGCATTGTAATCTACAGTTTCTCGGTAAGCATAGAAATCTTCTGGTAAGTCCTTGATATGAATTAATTTATTATTGCCAAAATATGCGAAAGGGTAGATTTCTTTGTTTGCATATGCGTTGTAATTAATATTGGCTTCAATAATAGATTTAAAAAAATCGGATTCATCATTTTGAGCAAGAAAATCATGGAAATTATCTAATTGTATTTTTCGTCTTTCTTCAATAAAAAGGTTAAAAGCTTCTGGTTCTATCTTAGCATACTTTATGAGTTTTTTTTCTTCTTGTTCATTAGATAAATAAGTTCTAATGAGGTAATTATTTTTCTTAGCTCCATTTCCTGTAAATACTAAAGATTCATCAAAATCATAAGTATTAAGTCTAAACATTATACTGTCATTCGGCTCTAATAATACCATTTGGTATTCACCACCATGAGTTATAGAATACAAACCAGACTGAAGATTTGTAAATTTATGTATAAACCTATTGTTCGAATCTAATTTAAAAGAGTCTACAACCTTACCTTCAGTATTGTAAAGTATGACATTTTTATTTTTAGGATTTACTATTTCACCACCAAGATAAGCGAAGTCGCCAGTATTAGCATCGTTTGTTTTGCAACCAAAAGTGATTGAAAGCAAAGCAATAGATAAAGCCACATATCTAGTCAACATAGGGTTTTTCATAAAAGTTAGCATAGCAAATGTATGAGTTGGATTGTTTAAGTCTTGTTAATGCCTCGTTAAATCTTGTTATACGGTCTATTTATTTCGTCTAATGGCTTTAATTTTCTACTTTTGCAAACTCAAAAAATAGCTTAAATTATATAATATATGTTATCAGTCTCTAATTTATCGGTTCAATTTGGTAAACGCGTTCTCTTTGATGAAGTTAATACCACATTTAATAATGGTAATTGTTATGGGATAATAGGTGCCAATGGATCTGGGAAATCAACTTTTCTTAAGATTGTTGCAGGCAAAATGGATCCAACTTCTGGAAGTGTTCATTTAGAAACTGGTAAGCGTATGTCTGTATTAGAACAAAACCATAATAAGCATAATGAGGATACAGTTCTAGAAACGGTATTAAAAGGTAATAAGCCATTATATAAATTAAAGTCAGAAATTGATGCACTTTACGCTGACTATACAGACGCAAATGCAGAGAAAATTGGCGAGCTTCAAGTAGAATTTGAAGAAATGAATGGTTGGAATGCAGATAGTGATGCGGCCGCAATGTTATCTAATTTAGGGATAAAAGAGAATCATCATTATACTTTAATGAAAGATTTAGATGGTAAGCAAAAGGTGCGTGTATTGCTGGCACAAGCGCTTTTTGGGAATCCAGACCTGTTAATAATGGATGAGCCTACAAATGATTTAGATTACGAAACTATTTCTTGGTTAGAGAATTTCTTAGCTAATTATGATAATTGCGTTATAGTCGTCTCACACGATAGACACTTTTTAGATTCTGTTTGTACACATATTTCTGATATTGATTTTGGAAAAATCAACCATTTTTCAGGTAACTATACTTTTTGGTACGAATCTTCCCAATTAGCCGCAAAACAACACGCACAGCAGAATAAAAAAGCTGAAGAGAAAAAGAAAGAGTTGGAAGAATTTATTCGTCGTTTTTCTGCCAATGTTGCTAAATCTAAGCAAGCGACCAGTAGAAAGAAAATGATTGAAAAATTAAATATTGAAGATATTAAAAGGTCTAGTCGTCGTTATCCTGCTATTATTTTTGAACGGGATCGTGAAGCCGGAGATCAAATATTAAATATTGAAGGACTATCTGCAAGTTTAGATGGTGAGGTTTTATTTAATAAGATAGATATTAATTTAAACAAAGGAGATAAAGTTGTAGTCTATTCTAAAGACTCTAGGGCAACTACAGCATTTTATCAAATTGTAAATGGTAAAGAAAACGCTGATTCGGGAAAGGCGTCTTGGGGTGTTACAACCACGCAATCGTATTTACCATTAGACAATAGCGAATACTTTAATAATAAATTATCATTAGTAGATTGGTTACGTCAATGGGCAACAACAGAAGAAGAGCGCGAAGAAGTTTACATTAGAGGTTTTCTTGGTAAAATGATTTTTAGTGGTGAAGAAGCCTTAAAAACGTCTGATGTTTTGTCTGGAGGAGAAAAAGTGCGATGTATGTTAAGTCGCATGATGATGATAAGAGCCAATGTGTTAATGTTAGACGAACCTACAAATCATTTAGATTTAGAAAGTATTACAGCATTTAATAATTCGCTAAAGAATTTTAAAGGAACTGTACTATTAACCACTCACGATCATGAGTTTGCGCAAACCGTTGGTAACAGAATCATAGAGTTAACACCTAACGGCGTTATAGATCGCTACATGACGTTTGATGAGTATATGAGTGACAAGAAAATTAAAGAGCAGCGTGAGAAGATGTATGGTGTTATAGCCTAAATTGCTTCCATCTCACTCTTAACGCGTTCAATAACAACCATAGCTTTCTCTAATTCATCATTATTAACATAAAGTTCTTGATAGCCTTGATTCATTGAAGCGTAACCTGCTAAACGCTGAGATTCCCCTTCGTCTTTTATTATAGGTATAATACCAACATGTATTAACTCGTCTTTAACGCGAGTGACTAAAATAAAATTTCCTGAGTAGACTTTTGTATATTCTGTAGTGCTCATATCTATAGGTCTTAAATTACAATTATAAGTTACAAAATTTGGAGCAAATTTCCTACTCTAAATAAGATATAATATTGGATATTACTATTCAAAAAATCTATACTATAAGTTTTACCTATTAAAATATAATTTAAAAAAATATGGTGTGATTTATAAGAGCGGATTATTTCATAATTTTATGCAAGACAAAAAATAAAATAAAAAGACTAAATATGGATAATAAAAACACAGATTCATTTGAAATTAATAACGGTGACGCAAGTCAATGTCCTTTTTTAAGTGGAACACAAAAATCAAGCGCTGGTGGTGGTGTAAAAAATAGAGACTGGTGGCCAAACGAATTAAAATTAAACATCCTTAGACAACATGCATTGAAGAACGACCCAATGGGTAAGGATTTTGATTATGCTGCTGAGTTTAATAGTGTTGATTACGAAGAATTAAAACAAGATGTTTTAAATCTAATGACAGATTCTCAAGATTGGTGGCCTGCAGATTATGGCCATTATGGTGGATTTATGATTCGTATGGCATGGCATAGTGCAGGAACTTACAGAGTCGGTGATGGTCGCGGAGGCGCTGGTACAGGTAATCAACGTTTTGCGCCAATTAATAGCTGGCCAGACAATGGTAATTTAGATAAAGCACGTTTATTACTATGGCCAATTAAAAAGAAATATGGTAGAAAAGTATCTTGGGCAGATTTAATGATCTTAGCTGGTAACGCAGCTTTAGAATCTATGGGCTTTCCAACATTTGGTTTTGCTGGTGGTAGAGAAGATATATGGGAGCCAGAACAAGATGTATATTGGGGAAGTGAAACAGAATGGGGTGCAAATGAAGATAGATATAAAGGTGATGATTATAATACTCGAGACTTAGAGGATCCTCTTGCAGCAGTAATGATGGGTTGGATATATGTAAACCCAGAAGGACCAGACGGAAACCCAGATCCAATGGGCTCTGCAAAAGATGTTAGAGAAACTTTTGGGCGTATGGCTATGAATGATGAAGAAACTGTGGCGTTAGTTGCTGGTGGACATACGTTTGGTAAAGCACATGGTGCAGCCGATCCAAACCAATATGTTGGTGCTGAACCGCATGGTGCGCCAATTGAAGAGATGAGTATGGGGTGGAAAAACTCATATAAGAGTGGTGTATTAGATGATGTAATTACAAGTGGTATCGAAGGTGCATGGACGCCTAACCCAACACAATGGGATGCAGATTATTTCGATGTATTATTAAATTATGATTGGGAGTTAACTAAAAGCCCTGCAGGTGCGCACCAATGGACACCAACTGCTGCTTCTAAAGCTAAAATGGCTCCAACAGCTGGTGGAAATGGACACCAAGCGTTAATGATGACGACAGCTGATATTGCTTTAAAAACAGATCCATCATATTTAGAAATCTCAAAACGTTTTCACGAAGATCATAAAGCGTTTGAAGATGCATTTGCAAGAGCATGGTTTAAATTAACACATAGAGATATGGGACCAATAGATCGTTACTTAGGTCCTGAAGTACCAAGTGAAGAATTAATATGGCAAGATCCAGTTCCAAAGGTGGATTACACATTAAGTGATTCGGATATTGATAGCTTAAAGAAAATGATTTTAGCTTCTGGTTTAACAGTTTCTGAGCTAGTAAGAACTGCTTGGGCATCAGCATCAACATATAGAGGATCTGATAAACGAGGTGGTGCAAATGGTGCTCGTGTGCGATTAGAACCACAGCGCAGTTGGAAAGTAAATAATCCAGAAGAACTTAATAAAGTATTGAATGTACTAGAAGGTATTCAGAATGAATTTAGTGGATCCGTATCTATTGCAGATTTAATTGTTTTGGCTGGTACTGCTGCGATTGAAGAAGCAGCTAGCAACGCTGGTCATTCAGTTTCTGTGCCATTTAGTCAAGGTAGAGGCGATGCATCACAAGAGCAAACAGATATAGAGCAATTTAATTATTTAAAGCCAGTTGGTGACGGATTTAGAAATTACCAAAATGCGAATCTAGATATTGCTGCTGAAGACTTATTAATAGATAAAGCAAACCTAATGGGCTTATCAATCCCTGAAATGACAGCCTTAGTAGGTGGAATGCGTGTATTAGGAGCAAACTATGACGGTTCTCTTCATGGAGTATTTACTGATAATGTTGGTCACTTAACTAATGACTTCTTTAAAAATTTAGTTGACATGACTTATACATGGAGTGCTACGTCTACCGATGATAAATTATTTGAAGGACGCGATCGTAGAACAGGAGCCGTTAAATTTACAGGTACTAGAGCAGATTTAATTTTTGGATCTAATTCAGAATTGAGAGCTGTAGCTGAAGTTTATGGAGCAAATGATGGAGAAGAACGTTTTGTTAATGACTTTGTAGCCGCTTGGACTAAAGTTATGAATGCAGATCGATTCGATTTAAAATAATAACAGTTGGTTAATAGCAAGTCAACCGAAAAAGGAATGCACGGATAATAGTGCATTCCTTTTTTACTTTAATAAGACATTATGAATGCACAGGAATTATTTTTTAAAACCATTCAAATTGGGAATGTAGAAAATCTAAAGTTACAGTTAGAAAACAATCTACATTTGGTAAATAGCGAAGACCATAGAGGTTTTACACCTTTAATATTCGCAACCTATTTTGATAAAGTGGACATCACAAAAGTTTTAATAGACCATAAGGCTGAAATTGATGCAAAAGACGCTTCAGGTAATACAGCTTTAATAGGTGTTAGTTTTAAAGGTAATCTTAAGCTTGTTAAGCTACTGATGGATAATGGCGCAAATGTGAATGCTCAAAATAACAAAGGTACTACAGCATTAATGTTTGCTACGCAGTATAATCAGGACGCAATTGTAGCTCAACTTTTGGCATATAATGCAGATAGAAACATTACAGATATTGAAGGCAAGTCTGCGGAAGATTATGCAAGAGAAAAGGGGTTTGTTTCTATAGCAAAATTATTGACTGACACATGATAATTAAAGCTTTCCTCGTAGCATTTTAATTTTAATCTTAAAGGCTGCGAATAAAAGTGTTGTGAAAGGACTCAGCCAATTGAAAATTGCATAGAAGAAATACTCACCAACTCCAACACCAAGGACACCACTTTGATAAGCACCACAAGTATTCCAAGGAATAAGTACTGAAGTTACAGTACCAGAATCTTCAAGAGTACGGCTTAAATTTTCGGGCGCCAAACCTTTATCTTCATATGCTTTTTTAAACATTTTGCCAGGAATTACTATTGCTAAATATTGATCTGAGGCTATTGCATTTAAACCAAGACAACTTAATACAGTACTCGCAAATAATCCAAATACAGTAGTTGCTACAGAAAGTAAGGCTTTTGTAATTCTTGCTAAAGCACCAATACCATCCATAATACCACCAAAAACCATAGCGCAAAGAATAAGGAATATAGTCCAAAGCATGCCTTGCATACCACCTGAAGAAAATAAATCATTTAGTTTTTCATTATCAGTAGCTACATCAGTATCAGTTAATATTGAATTAAGAATTGCAGAAAAATTTGAATCGGATAATCCTTTCAGCACTTCAGACTGAAAAATTACAGCAAAAATAGCTGCGAGTATTACACCAGATGCTAAAGCAACTAAAGGCTTCGTTTTTAGTAATATTAAAACAATAACACCAACTGGGACTAAAAAGAGCCAAGGAGTAATATTAAATGTATTATCAATTGATGCTAAAATACTACTAATATCTGCGTCACCTGTTGGGTCTATATTAGCACTTATTATTCCAAAAACAATAAGTGTAATTATAATCGTTGGGACAGTAGTGTAGGCCATATATTTTATATGTGTGAATAAATCGGTGCCAGCCATAGCAGGAGCTAAGTTAGTCGTATCGCTCAGAGGTGACATCTTATCACCAAAATATGCACCAGAAATTACGGCACCAGCAATCATTCCAGGATTAATACCTAAAGCTGTCCCAATTCCAACTAAAGCAATACCTACGGTTGCTGAAGTGGTCCAAGAACTTCCTGTTGCAATAGAAATAACAGCAGCAATAATTACTGAAGCAGGTAAAAATATTTCTGGACTAAGAACTTGAAGTCCATAATAAACCATCGCAGGAATTACTCCACTAATGAGCCAAGTACCAGCAAGTGCACCAACTAAAAATAATATCATTATAGGAACAAAAACACTTTTAATATTTTCCCAAACCTCTTGAACCATTACAATAGGTGAAACTTTATTTAACATACCACCTATAAAAGCAACAAAACCACCCATTAATAAAATGTATTGGTTTGAGTACGCTCCCATCATCTCTCCTTCAAAAGCAAAAATATTAACAGCCAATAATATCATTAAAATGACCACAGGAACCAAAGCTTCGAAAATATTCAGTTCTTTGTTGTCTATTATTTTTTGATCTTCAATTTTTATTTCAGATAAATCGTCGTCTTGCATTTTAGTTAGTTTTGATATGTAATGTTACGATTTTGCAGAGCCATTTGCAAATAGATTTATTCCGTAGCTTTGCATTTATATTTATGGATTCATTAACTCAAATCGTTTTAGGTGCTGCTTGTGGCGAAGCCGTATTAGGTAAGAAAATTGGTAATAAGGCGTTGTTATTTGGCGCTATTGGCGGTACAATTCCTGATTTGGATGTTTTTATAGGGCCACTATTATATGCTAATGAGATAGATGCAATGCTCTTTCATCGCGGTTTTATGCATTCTATTTTGTTTTCAATATTAGGTGCTTTATTGTTTGGTTGGTTAGCTCACAAATTATATAATACGGGAAGACGTCTCCATACAACTTCAAAAAATGATTGGACGAAACTATTTTTCTGGTCTTTGTTTACACATCCTTTACTAGATTGTTTTACGCCTTATGGGACGCAGTTGTTTGCACCATTTTCAAATTATCGTGTCGCTTTTAATAATATCGCCGTTGCGGATCCTTTATACACAACACCATTTTTGATTAGTCTTATTATTTTAATGTTTTATAAAAGACAACGTCAAAAAAGGAAATTATGGTTAAAGATTGGTTTTGGTATTAGCGCATTGTACATGCTATTTACCTTTGGCAATAAGATATATATAGATAATGTGTTCGAATCTTCTTTGACAGAGCATAGTATAGAATATTCTAGATTCAGCACTCAACCTGCAATTTTAAACAACATATTGTGGTATGGTATTGCGGAGACAGAAGAGAGTTATCATGTAGGTTTTTATTCATTATTTGATTCTACAAATCATTTTTCGGATTGGCAAACTATCCCCAAAAAAAGAGATTTGATTAAAAGCGATTATAAAGACCTTCAGGATTTAGCATGGTTTAGTAATGATTATTTTAATGTTGAAAAATTAGATAATGATAATTACGTATATAAAGATTTAAGATATCCCTTAGTTGAGACCAAAGACGGATTTAAAGCTATTTTTAATTTAAAACTTTTCAAAACTCATAACCGTTTGGATATGAAACCTTTTAGACCAGAAATGGATGATTTTAGTTTTACCTTGAAAGCCCTTTGGGAGCGGTTGAAAGGAAGGTAAATATAGTTTCTTTGTCAGCTCGAGCATAGTCGAGAATATTACATGTCGATTACGCTCGATGTGATGTTATCATTAATTTAAGCCAATTCCAATTCAATAATACCCAACTCAATCATACAGGTATTCATCATTTCATAGGTGCGTTCAATGTCTGCATCTAAACCTATTGAAAAACGAATTAAGCCATCACTTAAACCCATTGCTTCTTGCTCATCTTCTGGAATCTCTGACGATGTAGAACTTCCAGGAGCACTAAACAGCGTTTTATAGAATCCTAAACTAACAGCGAGATAACCTAAGTTACGTTCTTGCATTAGTTCCATAAGAGCATTGGCTTTGTCTAATGAACCAACATCTATAGTCATCATTCCACCATAGCCATATTTTTCATTCATCATAGATTTAAATAATTGATGTGATGGATGCGAAGCTAATCCTGGATATACTGTTTTTATGCCCTTGCTTTCAAATTTATTAGCTAAATATGTTGCATTATGGCTGTGTTGTTGCATTCTAATATGTAAAGTTCTTAGGTTCTTTAAAACCGAAGCAGATCTTAAACTATCCATAGTTGAGCCTAATAGCATGGCTGCTCCATCATTTACATTTCTTAGTTGGTCAATCAATTCTTGTTTGCCACAAATAACTCCACCGACAGTATCGGAAGAACCATTTATAAACTTGGTTAGACTATGAATAACGACATCTGCACCCAAGTTGATTGGAGAAATTGATAACGGAGAAAACGTATTGTCAACTACTAATGTTAGATTATGTTTTTTAGCAATTTTAGCTAAACCATTAATATCAGCAACTTCCAATAAAGGGTTACTTACAGACTCGCAAAATAATACTTTAGTGTTTGGAGTAATAGCAGCTTCAACAGTGTCTAGTTTTGTAATATCAACAAAGCTAGTTTTAATACCCATTCTTGGAGTAAAGTTTTTTAGAAAGGCATACGTACCACCATAAATAGTTCTACTACTCACAACATGCTCACCTGCACCACATAACTGAAGCAATACAGCAGTAATGGCTCCCATACCAGAAGCTGTAACTGTTGCAGTTTCTGTGCCTTCCATAGCTGCTAGTGCTTCGCCTAGATATAAATTTGAAGGTGACGAATGCCTAGAGTATAGATAACAACCATCAGCATTGCCTTCAAAAGTATCGAACATGGTTTTTGCAGAAAGGAATGTATAGGTTGATGAATCTGAAATTGATGGGTTTACACCACCAAACTCACCAAAATATTGTAAATCTTGAATATTATTTGCAGGTTTAAATTTCATGATAATGAGTTTATAGATGAGATCAAAGCTCTATAATTTTAGACTAATAATCAATATTAATTATTTTATTTAGAATATTTTTCTAATAAAAATGTTATATTTAGTTTTATTTTCTTTAATACGTGTGATTTGATTATTCATTTAGAAAAAAGGTAAATATGATTTTAGATAAAATTGATAGACAATTGTTGCACTTGCTTCAATCGGATAGTAAACAAACCACTAAAGCATTATCAAACAAATTAAATTTGTCCGTAACTGCTGTTTATGAACGTATAAAAGTTAGAGCATAACGGTATTTTAAAGAAATATGTAGCGCTCATAGAAAAGAAAAAAGTTGATAAGGCCTTTGTAGCATTTTGTCACATAAAATTAATTCAACATTCTCAAGATTATGTGGTTAAGTTTGAGCGCGAAGTGCGTAAATTAGACGAAGTATTAGAATGTTACCATATAAGTGGTGACTATGATTATTTGTTAAAAGTACTAGTTAAGGATATGGAAGCTTTTAGAGAATTTATGGTTAAAAAATTAACGACTATTGACCATATAGGTAGTACACATAGCATGTTTATGATAAATGAAGTAAAGCATACAACAGCAATTACAATATAGAATTATGCAATCATTACAATATAGGCTCACGGAGTTCTTCTTAATTTTTATAATTGTACCAATAAGTTTTGCATTCGATTTTCCTATTTGGATAAAAATGATAATAGGAGTTTTAGGATTTACTTATATCTTATTTATACTCTTAAAAGTTGAAAAGAATAAATTTAAGGTTAATAAAAGCCTCAATTGGAAAACATTTTGGAAGCGAACTATTTTGAAACTAATAGGAATCATAATAATAACTATAATCTACATGTTTATAGTTGATAAAGAGAATCTCTTTATTGTTATTAAAACTAAACCTGCATTATGGGTTATGATTTTATTTATATATTCATTTTTTTCGGTTTATCCACAAGAATTAATTTATAGAACATTCTTTTTTCAGCGCTATAAATCGCTATTTAATAATGAGTCAGTTTTTATTTTAATTAATGCAGCACTATTCTCATTAGCACATATTTTCTTTAAGAATACTCTGGTTATGTTCCTTACATTTATTGGTGGAATTCTGTTTGCCCTCACTTATAAAAAAACAAAATCTACGCTTTTGGTTTCTGTTGAGCATGCTATTTTTGGGTGTTGGTTATTTACAGTAGGTATGGGAGAGATGCTTGGCTTTCCTTCATAACACTTTATGTTAAATTTAGTAGTTTGTCATTCGTAAATCATTAATCAAAATCGTACTTTTGTGGCTCACTTAGAGTTGGCATGAGAAGCATTATTATTCTTTTCTTTTTATTAAGTATTAGCCTTTATGCGCAAAGAAACCCTGTTGGTATTAAAGTGGGTAGTAATCTTTCTAAATTAGTTGGAAATAATACCGATAATTTGACGTTTTCAGTAAGACCTCAATTTGGTTTATTTATGCAAATTCCAATTGACGATTTTGGAGCTTTTCAGCCCGAACTTTTATATACAGGTCATGGTTACAAGCAAGAAGACTTTGGAGGTGAACCTAATGTAGGTTTAAATTACCTAGCCTTAGCTGTATTAACTAAAATATTAATTATTAAAAAGTTTAGTTTAGACGTTGGACCTCAGTTTGGGTTATTACTATCAGCTAATGATAAAGAAGATATTTTGCCCAATATTAAATCAGATTTTTATAACAGAGATTTTGGAGTTAATTTAGGCTTTAGTTACGATCTTCTTAAAAAGATAACAGCATCTTTTAGGTATTATATAGGTCTTACAGATATAACACGACTAAACTCGAAAAATTTTAATAGATCATTTCAAATAGCATTTCAATACAAAATAAATTAATAATATGAATTCATACGACGTAGCAGTAATAGGATCAGGTCCTGGAGGATATGTAGCAGCAATTCGTTGCGCACAATTAGGCATGAAAACTGCAATTATCGAAAAATACTCGACACTTGGTGGCACATGCTTAAACGTAGGTTGTATTCCAAGTAAAGCATTGTTAAGTTCTTCTCATCATTATGAAGAAGCGACAAAACACTTTGAGGAACATGGGATTGAAATTCCAGGTGATATAAAAGTGAATCTAGAAAAAATGATAGCGCGTAAGCAGTCGGTTGTAGATCAAACTACAGGTGGAATCGACTTCTTAATGAAGAAAAATAAGATCGATGTTTATGAAGGTTTAGGATCTTTTAAAGACGCGACACATATAAAAATTGAAGGTAAAGATGCTGGTGAAATTGAAGCAAAAAACACTATTATAGCAACAGGTAGTAAGCCAAGTAACTTACCGTTTATAGAATTAGATAAAGAACGTATTATAACTTCTACAGAAGCTTTAAAGCTAAAAGAGATTCCAAAGCATATGATTGTTATTGGAGGCGGAGTTATTGGTTTAGAACTAGGTCAGGTGTACTACAGATTAGGAGCGCAAGTTACTGTTGTAGAGTATATGGACAGAATCTTGCCTACAATGGATGCAGGTTTATCTAAAGAACTAAATAAAGTTTTTAAGAAAGCAAAGTGCAAAATGATGATGTCTCACAAAGTACAATCTGTTGAGCGCAAAGGAGATGAAGTTATAGTAAAAGCTGAAAACAAAAAAGGCGAAATTGTAGAATTTAAAGGTGATTACTGTTTAGTTTCTGTTGGACGTAAGCCTTATACTGACGGTTTAAATGCTGAAGCTGCCGGAGTAAAGGTTAACGATAGAGGACAAATTGAAGTAAATGATCATTTACAAACATCTACTTCTAATATTTATGCAATAGGTGATGTTATTAAAGGTGCAATGTTAGCGCACAAGGCGGAAGAAGAAGGTGTTTTTGTTGCTGAAACTTTAGCAGGACAAAAGCCACATATCGATTATAATTTAATACCAGGTGTCGTATATACATGGCCAGAAGTTGCTGCTGTGGGTAAAACTGAAGAAGAGTTAAAAGAAACTGGTACAGCATATAAAGTTGGTCAGTTTCCATTTAGAGCATTAGGAAGAGCTAGGGCGAGCGGAGATATTGATGGTTTTGTGAAAATCCTAGCAGATAAAACTACGGATGAGGTTTTAGGGGTACATATGATTGGTGCACGTTGTGCCGATTTAATAGCAGAAGCCGTTACAGCGATGGAGTTTAGGGCGTCTGCGGAAGATATCTCGCGATATTCTCATGCGCATCCAACATTTGCAGAAGCTATTAAGGAGGCGGCTTTAGCTGCTACAGATGATAGAGCTTTGCATGTTTAATTAATAAGATTTAATACTGAACTGGTTTCAGAATAAAAAAAGCGAACTACTAGTTCGCTTTTTTTATTCTATATTGTTTTATTGAAGGAACTAAAGCTCTCTAGTTAAATCAATAATTCTCATCCGCTTAGAGTAATTGTCCTCATTAATATCTCTAACAAAGCAATACGCGCTTATTTCTTCATTATTTACTTTTTTGGACAATTCTTCAACCGTAGATGGGCCAAATTCTTCTGATTCTGAGATATAATAAAACTTATGTTCGTAGATTATATTGCTAACTTTCTTTTTATATTTTTCTTTTAAAAAGGACTGAATATCTTCAACAGAGTTTAAGTCATCTTCATAATTCGTAGTATTAATATAAAGTGCAAATTCTTGTTTGTTTTGGTGGTTAAGTACTAGTATATCGTCATCTTTAAAATAAGCTTTTACTGTAATTAACCCATCTTCGGTTTCTATAGAAAAAACATTTTGAACACTAATACTCCATGTGGTATTTATTACTGTGTTTTTTCTTTCAATTTCTAAAACATTATCATCTCTAAAGGTATAAATCGACTTCTTTTGAGAAATACCATTAACTAATACCCATTGCTGATTTATCAGATGAGTATCGTGATGCTTATCAAAATCAAAGGGTTTTAAGTTAGGTATTGTATTGCGCAGATAATCTGTCATTAAGCGATTTTAGGTAATAGAAAGGACTATTATAACGTTAGATTTGGACTTTTATTTACATAAAGTTAAAATTTTTCTAGACGTTTCAAAACTTCTTTCTTATAACTTCGACTAATTGGTAGCGCTATTCGATTAACTGTAATGTCTTCATTAGTAAATGATTGAATATTCGATAAACGGATGATATAAGACCTATGAATTCTTATAAAGTTTTTTTGCGGCAATTTCGCTTCTATTGCACTTATAGTTTCCCTGGTTACTATGGTCTTATCTTTGAGATGAATTTTAATATAGTCGCTATAACTTTCTACATAAATAATAGAATCAAAATCTACTTTTACCATTCTGCGCTCAGAACGCACAAAAATAAAATCATTAACTAATGATGTTTCTGTGGTTTTCTCATTAGAAGACAATTTAACTTCAAAATATCGATTTACAGCTTGTGCCAAGCGCTCAAAAGAAATGGGTTTCATAACATAATCAACAGCTTGTAAATCAAAACCTTCAACAGCATAATCTCTATAAGCTGTTGTGAAAATAATTTTGACGTCTTTGTTTATGGATTTCGCAAAGGCAATACCAGAGATTTCAGGCATGTTTATATCCAAGAATACCAAATCTATTTTGTTTTGACTTATAGCATTGAAGGCTTCCGCTGCATTTTTGCAAAAGGCAATCACATTTATACGTTCAATTTTTGATAAGTGCAAAGCAATAATGTCTCTTGCCATATTTTCATCATCAACAATAATACAAGAAACAGTTTTAGACATGCTGTAAATTAAGTTTTAGTTGTACACTATAGTTGCTTTCTGATTCTGAAATTATTAAATCATATTGTCCTTTATACAGTAATTTTAAGCGTTTCTCTATATTTTTTAATCCAATACCATGTGGTTTTGAAAGTTGTTTTTCATGAGAATTACTAATTGAAAATTTGATTTTTTCCGAATTGTAAACAAAAGCAATTCTAATAGATAATTTTCCGTTTATAATTTTACCATGCTTAAAACTATTTTCTACAAACGGTAAAAATAACATTGGTGCTACCGAAGGTGTTTCTGTAGAATTTTTAATCTCAAAATTAATATCTAAAGTTTCATTAAATCTTGTTTTTTCTAGACTTATGTAGTCTTTAATATGATTGATTTCATCAGATATTGGAACTAAAGGTTTATCGACTTGATAAAGTAAATAATCTAATAAATTTGATAATTTAAGAATCATATCTGGTGTTTGATCAGATTTCTTTAATGAAAAACCATAAATAGTGTTTAAGGTGTTGAACAAAAAATGTGGATGAATTTGCATCTTCAAATACTTTAACTCTTGCTCCTTTAATTTGAGTTGCGCTTCAAAGATTTTGCCTTCTAGTTCTGCATTTTGTTTAGATTGATTTAAATTCAAAGTTAATAGTTTAAAGGCACTCACAACAATGACCACTAGATAAATACAAGCAATTATAAATAAGGTGTTACGAGTTAAGGATTCAACCTTTGTGAACATAAAGTTGGTTAAAAATGCGATGCCGAAAAACAGCGAAAACATAATACTAAAAACAGACATTATTACAGTGTATAGACTATAAAGACCAAATAAGAAATAGCGCTTTGTAATTAGATAATTAGGAATGAGTTTGTAAATGGATATGTAAGTTGTACCAATTGTAATTGGCATTAAAAACAAGGAGAAATAGAAACTATTGCTATCAATAGTATTGTCTGCACTAAAAATAAGGGTGAAAAAGAACAGAACGGCACACCAAAATAGAAGATGTAATAAAGTTTGTGTTATATATTGTTTTTTTGAATTCAAAATTATTAAATAATTGAACAATAATAGTTTATTTTAAGGTGGTGTTGTCATTTTGTAGACGAATGACCAATTTAGTAATTGTTTTAACAGTGTTGTTAAATCGCTATAGAAATTTGTCATTGGTCGCATTTTAAATTTATTGAGCAAATCTTGTCCTATGTTTGCTCTAAGTTTAACTAAAAAAATATAAATTATGAAAACATTAACCTTATCAATGAATCCTTTTGCACAAAGACTTAACGAAGGTGGAGTAGGAATGTATTTTATTCTAATAGCTTTTTTATTGTCCTTAGTATTTATAGTCTTGGCATTTGTAAAAAAGAAAACAAATCAAACAGCATCTAATAAAATGATTGGCCTGGCTGCCGAGTCTAGTTTAGTAGCTTTGGTCATAGGATGTTTATCTTCAGTTATGGGCATTATTTCATTATTTGATATGCTAGAAGCTATTGGAGAAACTAGACCAGATTTGTTTGCTGCAGGTATTAAAGTGTCTTTATTAACTATAACTTTTGGCTTATTTGCATTTGTAGTGGCTAGAATAGGTATCTTAGCTTACAAATGGTCATTAAAGCCTAATATTGAGGCCTAATCACTTTAAAATTAGAGAAGAGTAAGCCCTAGACAATGCTTATTGCGTAAAAATTCTTGCAATAGATGGTAATTAAAAGGCGATAGAATAATTTAAAGAACTTAAAAATTAGAACATAAAATTATGAAAACTTCGGTGCGTTTAATTTTAATACTACATCTATTATTTGTTTTTTCTTGTGATACAAACGAGTCATCAAACGAATCAGAGAGCGAGCTTATAAACAGAGTCAATGATGTTATGGAGCAAATCGCCGTACAAGGCAATATCAGTGAAGAAGAAAAACAAGCTATAATTAGCTTAGCAAACCTAATCCAAGACGAAAACGATGCCTCAAGCTATGTAAATGTAAAAGAAGCTATTTCCTATGCTGATGTAGAGGTTAAGCCAGTTTACGTAGGCTGTGAAAATGAAATTTCCAAAGATTGTTTTAAGAATAGATTGGCTAGTTTAATTGAAGCAGAATTTGATAAAACTCTTTTTAATAAAACGAAAATAGAAAAAGAAACTACTGTTGAATATTTTTTGCTAATTGATAAAACAGGTAAGGTTACAAATCGAAAAATACGAGAGTCTAATGTTGTTGTTTTAGCAGAACTTGCTCGTGTATTAAAATTAATTCCTATTATGAAGCCAGCTTACCAAAACGGTAAAGCTGTAGAAGTAATGTATAATGGTACATTTACTTATGGTGGTTAACTAAGATATAAAAACCAATAATTAAAAGCGAACCAATTTGGTTCGCTTTTTTTATCTTTAGTCCTAAAATAAATCAATTGGAAGAACTTACACTGACCACACCAGCGCTTTTATTTTCGGCAATATCCTTAATTATGCTAGCGTATACAAATCGGTTTTTGGCTTACGCAGCTATAATAAGAAGTTTAAGAGATCAATATGTTAAAGAAAAAAATGCTTCAATAATTAGGCAAATAAACAATTTAAAACTTCGTGTGAGATTAACACGTTATATGCAAATATCTGGTATTACAAGTTTGTTATTTTGCGTTCTTACTATGTTTTTAATTTATATTGGTTATCAAATCATTGCAGCTTGGGCATTTGGTTTAGGTCTAGTCTTACTTATAATTTCGTTGTTGTTTTTAATTTGGGAAATCCAAATTTCGGCAAAAGCATTGCAACATCATTTAAGTGAAATGGAATAAAAGGTTGAATTTTTTATAAATGTTGAAATCGAATTTATTTTTTAAGTATGTGTTTTTAAGGCAGATTAAAATTTATGTCATTAAGTTTACACTATAAGTAAAATGATATTTATTTCACGCTTAGAAATATAAATTATTAGGATTCTCATTCATTTATTAGAAAGCTAAAAATTTTTCTGATAATTTTATTTTTTATTTGTGACTTAACTATTTTTTTAGTGTCTTAAACAATAACTAACCGTACTAAAACGAACTAAGACTAAAATTGACAACAAAAGCTGTTCATACCCTTTCCGATGAAATGCTTGTAGAAGCTATCGTTAAAACCAACGACACAATGATGTTTGAGGTTTTATATGATAGATATGCATCTATGGTTTACAATAAATGTTATGGTTTTGCAAACGGTGTGGATGAGGCTAAGGATTTAACTCAAGATGTCTTTTTAAGAGTCTTTGTTAAATTAGGTAGCTTTAAAGGAAAGTCTAAATTTTCTACATGGTTATATTCATTTACGTATAATCATTGTGTAAATTATGTGACTCGAAACACAGCTAAGAAGATTGAAAAAAAGTCTGTAAGTTCAGAACATGTTGATATTCAGAACATAGGTGAAGACGTGGATTCTACTCGCGAGTTTCAGAATATGAGAGTAGAGCAGTTAAAGAAGGTAATGGAGTTGATTTCGCCAGAAGAAAAAATGATATTATTATTAAAGTATCAAGATAACTTGTCCATAAAAGAGTTGTCAGAGGCTTTAGATATTGGAGAAAGCGCAGTAAAAATGCGTTTAAAAAGAGCAAAAGAAAAACTTGTACTTAAGTACAATAATTATACGAAAGATGGAGAATCCATTTAAGCACATAAATCAACCTTTAAAAGAAGTTCCAAAAGAGCTTAAAGGTAAAGTCATGCATGATATTGCTATGGCTAAATTATTGATGGATTTGGCTGAGTTATTTTCGTATAACTTAAGTCACATTATTGATAGTGTGAGTAGTAAAAGAAAAAAATAATACTTAATATCCCTAACATTAAAAAAAATAAGTATGGAAAAAGTGAGTGAATTCTCAGATGTGGCAATGAAATCTTTAACTAATATTTGGTTAGAAATCACTAATATATTCCCAAATATAATTGGTGCACTTATAGTGTTAATTATAGGATGGATAATTACAAAGATAATTGTAAAACTTATCAAGAAAGTATTAAAATTAGCTAAAGCGAATAAGCTAGATGAGAAGATTAACGAAATTGAAATTATAGAAGGTAAAAAGCTAAACTTCGATACGATAAAAGTTGTTTCTAAAGTTGTAAAGTATTTAATGTACATTATACTATTAGTTACAGCATCTGATATCATGGGATTAGATATCATCACCAAGCAAATAAGTGACTTAATTTCTTACTTACCAAAATTATTTGCTGCACTAGTTGTTTTTATAGTTGGTCTGTTATTCGCAAATTTTGTAAAGAATGGATTAAAATCACTTTTTGAATCAATGGATTTGTCTGGTGGTAAAATGATTAGCCAAGTTGTCTTTTTCTTAATGCTAACATTTATTTCAATAACATCATTAAACCAAGCTGGTATTGATACGGAGATAATTACCAATAATATAAATATGATAATTGCGGCTTTTTTATTGGCATTCGCAATTGCATTTGGGTTTGGAGCTAAAGAGGTTGTAGGTAAATTACTAAAGACATTTTATGCAAGAAAAACTTATGAGATTGGTCAAAGTATTGTGTTTCAAGGTGAAACTTATTCGGTAGAAGCTGTTGAGAATATTTCAATAGTATTAAAAAATTCAAAAGGTAAATTAATCGTTCCAATAAACGATTTAGTAGAAAATCAAGTACAAATGCAGGATTAACTATAAGGTTAGGGTTATAGATTTTATCTTGTTATAAAATGCGATCCTGCTGTACTTGACCTATAAAGAAAGCCTCTTCTATTGAAGAGGTTTTTTTATTTAAAAACTTTTATTTTTATAGCTTAAATGATAATGATGAAATTCCTAACACTAGCTCTTTTAGTTGGCCTTCTTAATATAAATTCACTCGCGTCTCAAGAGAAATTGGTTCCTATTAGACAGAATGAAAGATTCGGCTTATCGACTCTAAATAAAGAGGTTAAGGTGAAACCGGTTTATGATAAAATAAATTTTGGAAATAGTCCAAATTACTTTGTAGCATTTAAAAAAGATGACGGTAATACATTTAAATCTTCCTTATTCCATCTCGATAAAGTTATACTAAAAGATAAACCTTATTTTGATTATGGAATTTACGATGATGTAATCATAGCCGCAGATACAACGACAAAAAAGACCGTAAAGTATCATAATTCATTTTATAACGAAAAAATGCATCTCTACACAAAAGATGGAGTTTTGCTAACTGAAGAATATTATGCATTTATATCTGTATTTGAAGAAGCCAGTAAGATAAAGCCAACTTCTGAACTTATTTTATTTTTTAGAGATTTAGATGATAAGTATAGTATTAAAATCTATGATACTAAAAAGAAAAAATTAGTGAGAACCCTTTTAGATAAAACTGATGAGATTGATTTTGTAAGCGATGACCAATTGTCTTGGGCTCTTGAGTCTATGAGGCTTACTTATACTAAAGAAGATGTCTTTGGCAGTATGGAAGTAAAACTTCTAGATCGTCAATTTAAAATTATATCAGATCAGAAAAGCACAATAGACAAAAAGCCTAAAAAAAGAAACTATTATTTAGATGACGAAAATATTGAAGTACCCAATGAATTAGAAAAACCTATTAAATCAAGGTCCATACCAAAATATGACTCAATTTCAAAAAGTCTTAAGGAAGCCGGTATTGTTAAGAATCATAAAAATTTTATAGAAACAGATTACTTATATTTTGAAGCAAATTGGTATAATAAAAACAACTATGACCTTGGTTATAAAAATGGTAAAGTAGGGTTAATAGACACTAAAAAAGGTGAATATATTTTGCCAACCATTTATGATAATATTTATAAAGTAAATTATTTTTTGGCGTTTGTTATAGAAAAAGATAATAAATACGGCTTATTTTTTCCGTATACAAACGAAATTATTAAGCCAATTTTTGATGATTTTCCTGTTGTGGTTAGAAAAACTTCCAGAAACTTAGGATATGATTTAATTGCACTTTTTGATGTGAAAACTCAAAAACTAAAATATTATGCCACTTTCGATGGTATTAAGTTTTTAGTAGAATAGCGCTATTTCTTTTTATTTCTTCGGTTATAGTTTTTATCGCCTCTAGTCTTTGGCTTTTTATATTTTTTAGCGATTTCTCGTCTGTAAGATCCACCTAAGTTTTCTTTTTGGTTCTTTTCTTTCTTTTCATGAAAAGCAGGGCCTGGAGCATCTTCGTCTCTCCTCTTTATAGGATTATAACGTTCTTTAATAACATTACGTTCTTCTTCTATAAGTTCTTTAGAGATTTCTACAAATTCTGGGATATCTAGAGTTTTAATAGACATATCCATTAATTCTTCAATTCGTCGTCTAGCACCTTGTTCCTTTTCGGTGGAAAATAAAAGTGACTGTCCTTCCTTTTCAGCACGACCTGTTCTACCAATTCTGTGCATATAATTTTCGGGATAATCTGGTGTGTCAAAATTGATTACGTGCGTTATACCTTCAATATCTAAACCTCTAGCCATAACGTCCGTAGCTACTAATAAACGATGTTCGCCAGCTCTAAATTGTTCTATACTTCGTAACCTGTAATTTTGTGTTTTATTAGAATGGATAACACAACTTTGGCTTGGAAATAAATCTTCGAGCTTATCAAAAAGACGGTCTGCCATACGTTTATAAGCAACAAAAATTAAAACTTTAGAAAAGTCCTCTTTATTTTTAAGTATACTTTCTAGTAGATTTACCTTGGTATAAAAATTAGGCACATTATATCGCGTTTGTTCGATATTATCTAATGGCGTACCAGAAATTGCAATTTGTACCTTTTTAGGATTAATAAAGAAATCTGTAATTAAATCATCAACATCTTTAGTCATCGTAGCCGAAAACATAATGTTTTGTCTACGTTCAGGTAAAATGTCAAAAATATTAAGAAGTTGATGTCTAAAACCGAGATCTAGCATTACATCGACTTCATCTATAACAAGTTTTTGAATGGATTTTAATTGTAAAACCCGACTAACTGCTAAATCATATAATCTACCTGGAGTTGCTACAATGATATCTTGTCCTTGAGCAACTGCTTGTTTTTGGGTATTTATGTTAGTGCCTCCATAGACACCTAATACACGATTATTAATATATTTTGAGAGCTTTTCTATTTCATCTACAACTTGCACAACCAGCTCGCGCGTAGGAACTAACACTAAAACTCTAGGGTTATCTTGTTTAGAATAACTTAAGTTGCGCAGAATAGGCAACATATAGGCAAATGTTTTACCCGTTCCTGTCTGTGCTATACCAACAACATCTTTACCCGAAGCAACAATACTAAATGATTCAGATTGAATTGGAGTAGGATTTTCAAAACCTAAATCTTCAATTGCATTATATAATGGCGTGTTTAATTTTAAATCTTGAAAAGTCAAAGCATCATATTTAGCTGCAAAGCTACTATTATTAATTTATTTAAGCTAAGTGACTATGTTCTATTTCAATAGTGTATGCTGCGTTAAAGGTAGAGTTAGCCTTAAGACTAATTATGCCTTCCTTTTCTTCAATCTTTTGATTTGTCGTTTCAGAGTCAGCAATTCCAAGCCACGGTTCTATACAGACATAAGGCGCATTGGGTTTTGCCCAAATCCCTAAGAATTTAAAATCTTTAAAAGCTACCGACAAAATTGGCCCTTTTTTCTTGTGTTTTAAAGTGACTTTACGGGAGTTAATTTGTTTAAAAATAAGAGCGTCTTCATTAAATAAATCTCCGCGAAGTTGAATTAAATTTCCATTATCAAAAACGGATTTAGTTTTATATGTTACTAACCCAGAATTCATGTTTAGTAAATATGATTCACTAGTTTCAGGTTTTTCAAATTCTAAAACGTAGTCGGTGTAAGCTTCGTTCTCATATAATGGACAATTAAAAGCAGGATGTCCACCTAACGAAAAGAGCATTGTCTTTGTATCTAGGTTAGTGATTTTATGGTTAATGACAAGTTTATTTTTAATAAGCTTATAAGTGATATCTAGTTGAAATTTAAAAGGATACATTTTATAAAAATGGCTATTAGACTTTAGAGAAAAAACTATTTCATTTTCGCTTAGTTGTTTAGTTGTAAAATCATCACTCTTTCTAATAAACCCATGTTTGGTCATTGTATAAAGTTGGTTGTTATAGTAATAACTATCATTTTTCATACTTCCAATAACAGGAAATAAGTTTGGTGCGTGGCTTCCCCAAACATCTGGGTTAGCTTGCCAGATAAATTCGGTATTATTTTTTACAGACGTAATACTGCTAAGTTCAGCGCCTTTAGACTTTACATTAATTTTGAGTAAATCGTTTTGTAAGCTATTCATCTCGTCTTTTGTTTTTAGAAATATACAAATTTGCAATTATAAAAAGTATTCTCATTATTTTTACAATCATAAAAGTTGTAATTGAGAACAAACAAACCTTTTAAGCCTAAATCTATAAACACCTTTAAGCAAAATCTTTTGCAATGGTCTCAGCAGTTTGATGATATTGTTTGGTTAGATTCTAACAATCACAGAACTCAATACAGCAGTTATGATGCGATATTGGCCGTAGATGCATTTACATCAATTAAAACAGATTACGTAGAGGCTTTTAAGCGTTTAGAAGACTATCAACGTTCAACTAAAGATTGGATATTTGGTTATTTAACATACGATTTAAAAAATACTACTGAAGCTTTAAAGTCAGATAATTTAGATAATTTAAACTTCCCTGATTTGTATTTTTTTCAACCGAAAAAGTTGTTTTTAATTAAAGATGATTCCGTTGAAATCAAGTATTTATCTATGGTCGATGATGAAATAGATAAAGACTTAAAGGCAATAAATTCTTTTAGTAATACTAACCCAGTTGAGAAACCATGCAAGCCTATTAAAATAAAACTTAGGATACATAAGGATGATTATTTTAAAAAAGTCAACAAAATGTTATCTCATATTCAACGAGGTGATATTTATGAGGCTAATTTTTGTCAAGAATTTTATGCAGAGGGTAGTGTTATTAACCCAATTGAAAGCTTTAATAAGCTGAATACAATTTCTAAACCACCGTTTGCAACATATCTAAAACAAGGCGACAGGTATTTATTGTCAGCTTCTCCAGAGCGTTACATTAAGAAGGAAGGACAAAAGATTATTTCTCAACCTATTAAAGGAACCGCTAAACGCTTACAGAATATAGATGATGATAAATTGCTGGCTGATAATTTAGTGAAAGACGAAAAGGAAAGAAGTGAAAATATTATGATCGTTGATTTGGTAAGAAATGATTTATCTCAAACTGCAGAAAATGGCAGCGTTAGAGTAGAAGAATTGTGTAAGGTCTATTCATTTTTGCAAGTGCATCAAATGATATCGACGGTTACATCTAGAGTTTCAGAAACGATGTCACCTGTAGAGATTTTAAAAACAACCTTTCCTATGGGAAGTATGACAGGTGCACCAAAAATTTCAGCAATGAATATCATTGAAGATTTAGAAGAAACGAAGCGTGGATTATATTCTGGTTCAGTCGGTTATTTTAAACCAGATGGCGATTTCGATTTTAATGTTATCATAAGAAGTATACTCTACAACCAATCAAAACAATATGTCTCATATTCGGTAGGTAGTGCTATTACCGCGAAAAGTGAGCCATTAAGAGAATATGAAGAATGCTTAATTAAAGCCAAAGCTATGCGAGAGGTTTTAGAAAAGTAGATACATCAGATTCGTGAAATTTAAAAACTCTATTTCCAGACAAAATAAAGTTCAACTTTTTGGCCTTATATCTTTCCGAAAAAATTAAACTTATCAGATGCTTCAAAAATTTTCATCAATTTCTTACGCAACCCTTTGGCACATTTAATATCTAAAAAATAAAAAGAATAATGAAAAAGTATTTTAGATTTTTAATCCTCTCGCCATGTTTAATGGCTGTTTTATGTGAAGAAGATACAGTTGTATGTGGATTTTCCGACCCAGAACCTTACACATTGAATGTAGAAAATACGTCAGAAATATATGCTGAGAATGAGATCATATGGTTAAATGCAGAAGTAACTTCTATGCTTTTTGATGAGTGCGATGAGACGGAAGAATTAGTACTTATAACTGATGCAACAGAGTTTAGAGGAGGCTTCTTTTTGCTAAAACTGAATGATGGACTTACAGGTTTAAATGCAGAGTTCATTGAGGATTTTACAGTTGACTATAGTTTAGGCGAACCCCTTTTAATAGGTAATTGTTTAGAGTCAGTTTCGTCTTTACCAGTACTCTCAGATGATAACCTTACCTATAATTATAGATTGGGAATAACAATTAATAGTCCAGGCGATTATTGTATTGTTAATACATTTAATAATAATTTTAATGCTGTAGAAGGCAACAATGCAGCGATATTTGATGCCTATGATACGTTAGATAATAAAATTAAATTTAACGTTTGCGGTGATATTTATACGCGGACAGGTACAGAAGGACATTATTTTTTTAGAGTTCAATAAAAATCATATTTAATATAGGTTTCGTTGTATCATCAACCTTAATTTCAATAACTTTGGTTTGTGCTTACAGCGTTTAGTCTTCATATTAAAAATCGATTACCATTTCTAAAAGAAAAGAGGTTACTTATTGCCGTTTCTGGTGGAGTAGATAGTGTAGTTTTATCCTGTCTCTGTAAAAAATTAGATTTTAACTTCGCCTTGGCGCATTGTAACTTTAATCTTAGGGCTGAAGAAAGTAATAAAGACGAAAATTTTATACTAAAATTAGGAGATCAATTAGGTGCAGAAGTTTTTGTTCAAAATTTTGATACACAAGGGTATGCAGATGTTAACAAACTTTCAATCCAAATGGCAGCTCGAGAGTTGCGATACCACTGGTTTGCTGAGCTAGCAGATCGATTACACTTTGATTACATCCTTACTGCCCATCACGCTGATGATAATCTCGAAACCTTTTTAATTAATTTAACGAGAGGAACAGGGTTAAATGGTTTAACAGGAATTCCTCTTGTTAATAATAATGTTATTAGACCTTTGCTAAATTATTCAAGGGAAACAATAATTAAGTATGCTTTAGATAATAATATTCTTTGGCGAGAAGATAGATCCAATGAATCACGTAAATATTTAAGAAATAAATTACGTCATGACGTTGTTCCTATTTTAAAAGAAATCAATCCAAACTTATTAGAGAGTTTTCAAAATACTATCGATAACCTTAATGATACAGCAGATATTGTAGATGAAAGCTTAAATGCAGTAGCCAAAAGAGCAATTACTAAGATTGATGATAATGGTATTACTTATAAAATTTCAGAATTCAAAAAAGTAAATAACCCAAAAGCCTATTTATTTGAAATGTTTAAGGCTTATGGTTTTACAGAATGGAACGACGTTTTAGATTTACTAGGTGCCGAGTCTGGTAAACAAGTTTTGTCTAAAACACATCGTTTAATAAAACATAGAGAATTTCTTATTTTGACTGAGTTTCCAGATGGAAGACATAAAGTTATAAAAATAAAAGAATCTAGTGTAATAAGTTATTTTCCATCAGGAGGATTACATTTTAAAAATGTAGATCATATCAAAGATAAAAATGACTCTAAAATTTACTTAGATAAAGGAAAGCTTAAATATCCTTTAGAATTAAGACAATGGAAAGAAGGTGATTATTTCTACCCATTAGGAATGAAAGGCAAAAAGAAAATCAGTAAATACCTTAAAGACGAAAAACTATCTTTAGTTGAAAAAGAAAATACTTGGGTATTAACCTCTGAAGGTAATATCATCTGGGTAATAGGAAAAAGAGCAGACGAACGCTATAAAGTTACAGAAGCAACTAGCAGTATTTTAAAAATAGAACTTAAATAAAGTGGGTTCTGTCACTTCGAGTACAGTCGAGAAGTCCCACACCAAACATATGGTATTAAAAGGAAACATAGTAGACATATTAAACCGTAAAATTTTCAAAGGAGAAATCACCATAGAAAACGGTAAGATTAAATCTATAGAAGAAAAATACTGCTCAGAAAACCATTTCATACTACCTGGTTTTATAGATGCACATATACACATAGAAAGTTCGATGTTAGTACCTTCTGAATTTGCTAAAATAGCTGTTAAGCATGGCACAGTTGCAACAGTTTCAGACCCTCACGAAATCGCTAATGTATTAGGTGTTAAAGGAGTTGAGTTTATGATTGAAAACGGGAAGCAAACACCCTTTAAATTCAATTTTGGGGCTCCAAGTTGCGTGCCTGCTACTAGTTACGAATCTGCAGGTGCTATTTTAGATTCTGATGCTATTGAAACATTAATGGCAAATCCAGATATTAAATATTTAGCTGAACTAATGAATTATCCTGGCGTTATTTATGATGATGCAGAAGTCTTAAAAAAGATTGAATGGGCGAAACACTATAACAAACCCATTGATGGACACGCACCAGGTTTACGAGGTGACGATTTAACCAAATATATTTCAGCCGGAATTTCCACTGATCACGAATGTTTCACCTATGAAGAAGGGCTAGAAAAGCTTAAAAAAGGCATGAAAGTCATCATTAGAGAAGGAAGTGCTGCTAAAAATTTTGAAGCTTTAATAAATTTATTAGATGAACATTATAACAATATGATGTTTTGTAGTGACGATAAACATCCTGATGATTTATTGCTAGGTCATATTAATCAATTATGTAGCAGAGCAGTAGCAAAAGGTATAGATATTTTTAAAGTGCTTCAAACGGCATGCATTAATCCTGTAAAGCATTATAATTTAGACGTTGGCTTATTAAAAGTTGATGATTTTGCGGATTGTATAATAGTAGAAGATTTAAAAGACTTTAAAACGCTTCAAACGTATATTAACGGAGAATTAGTTTATGATAAAGGTGTTTCAAAAATCGAGCATGTAGAATTTAAAAATCTAAATAATTTCAACGCAGATAAAAAGCAAGTTTCAGATTTTAGATATGAATCTCAAGCATCAAAAATTAGAGTCATCGAATGTTTAGATGGTGAGTTAGTAACTAATGAAATTATTGAAAACACTACAATTAAAGACGGAAATTTAGTTTCAAATACCAAAACAGATGTTTTAAAAATGGTCGTCGTTAATCGCTACGAAAATCAAAAACCAACTATAGGTTTCATTAAAAACTTTGGACTTAAAGAAGGAGCAATAGCATCTTCCGTTGGTCACGATTCTCATAATATTATTGCCATTGGTGTATCTGATGAAGCTATAGGCAGCGCTGTAAATCTTCTAATTGACAATGAAGGAGGGATTTGCGCTATCAGTGATTCTGAGGAAAAAGTTGTTGCACTTCCTGTTGCAGGTATAATGAGTGATCAAAGTGCTGAAATTACAGGAAAACAATATTCCGATTTAGATAAAATGGCGAAACATTTAGGGAGTAAACTTCATGCGCCTTATATGAGTTTGTCTTTTATGGCACTACTTGTTATACCATCACTAAAATTGAGTGACAAAGGCCTGTTCAATGGTAAAGATTTTAAATTTACTTCGCTAGAAGTCTCTTAACATTTCATTCGTACTTTTATTTAAAGAATAGGTTATCTTTAAGCTTTTCAAAATCCAACCACATTATGACAAAGAATTTTTTCCTTATTGCATGCATTGTTTTTTCATTTTTAAGCTGTAAAGAAAACGTACATCAAGCAACTGAAACACAAGAAACAGCAGCTGTAAATAATACCTATGCCAAAGATAACTACACCAAAAAAGAGGTGATGATAGAAATGCGCGACGGTATTAAATTGCATACAACTATTTATACACCAAAGGATACATCTAAAAAGTATCCAATGCTTTTAAAGCGAACTCCTTACAGTTGCAGACCCTATGGCGAGGATGCCTTCCCAACGAAAGTAGGTCCGAATAAATATATGATGGAAGAAGGTAATATTATGGTCTACCAGGATGTAAGAGGACGATGGAATAGTGAAGGGGTTTACGATAATATGCGCGCATATATTCCGAATAAAACGGGAACACAATTTGACGAGGCCAGCGATACGTATGATACCATAGAATGGTTGGTAAATAATGTAGAACATAACAATGGTAATGTTGGAACCTACGGAATTTCATATCCAGGATTTTACGCAACATATTCGCTCTTAGATTCGCATCCAGCACTTAAAGCAGTGTCACCACAGGCATGTATTGGAGATTTCTTTTTTGATGATTTTATACATAATGGTGCTTTTCTCTTAAGTTATTGGAGAGCAACTTCTGTATTTGGTTATATGAAAGATAAGCCAACACAAAAAGCTTGGTATGAGTTCCCAGATATTGGTACAGAAGATCAACATCAATTCTTTTTAGATCATATGCCACTCAGTAAGCTCAATACTTTCTATGGTGAAGACAATGTGTTTATGGAGCAGATAAAAGAACACGTCACTTATGACGAGTTTTGGCAGAGCAGAGGGATTATTCAACATTTAAAAGATATAAAACCTGCAACCATGATTGTTGGCGGTCTATTTGATGCTGAAGATTTATACGGTCCTTTTAACACTTATAAGAGTATCGAAGAAAATAGTACGAATTACAATACGGTTGTATTTGGACCTTGGAGTCATGGTGATTGGGCAAGAACAAAAGAAAGACAAGTAGTAGGGAATATCCATTTTGGAGATAATTTATCCGATAATTTTCAAAAAAATATAGAGACAAAATTCTTTAATCATTTCTTGAAAGGTGAAGCCAATGGCGAAACAGGTTTAGCAGAAGCACAAATGTTTAATACAGGTACAAAAGAATGGCAATCTTTTGAATCTTGGCCGCCAGAAAATGCAACTAAAGAAAGTTACTTTATGCAGCCTTATGAGCGTTTAACACAACAGGCCAATCGCATGATAGCGACCTCAGATTTTGTAAGTGATCCTAAAAAGCCTGTACCTTATACCGAAGATATTAAGGTTGGGTTTACACCAAGAAAATTTATGACAGATGATCAACGTTTTGCATCGAGACGACCAGATGTTTTAACTTTTGAGACTGAAATTTTAGAAAACGATGTAACACTCGCAGGTGATATCTTAGCAAAACTTAATGTATCGACTACAGGTACAGCAGCAGATTGGATTGTAAAAGTTATTGACGTTTATCCTGCAGATACAAAACCAGTCGAAGGAACTGATGATGTGCAAGACCATTTAAAACTAAGCAACTATCATTTAATGGTTAGAAGCGAAACCTTAAGAGGACGTTTTAGAAATAGCATGTCTCAACCAGAGCCTTTTGTGCCAAATGAAAAAACTGCAGTTAACTTAAAATTACAAGATGTGTTTCACACCTTTAAGAAAGGACATAAAATCCAAGTGCAGGTACAGAGTACGTTTTTTCCTTATATAGATGCGAATCCTCAGACCTATGTAGATAATATTTTTGAAGCAAAGGAGTCAGATTTTAAAACGCAAACACATAAGGTTTATAATGATTCTTCTATTGAATTTACAGTAATTAAATAATAAGCTGTTCTATCGAGCGTAGTCGAGATATCAAAACTAATGAAAGTATTAGGTCTCGACTGCGCTCGACCAGACAGTTAACCGTCACAAATAATTAATATTACATAGTGCCTATTCTAGAATCTACCTATAAACCACCATTTTGGGCTAAAACTAGTTTTGTTTCAACAGTATATTCTGGTTTAATTAGACGTGTACCTGGCGTAGTACAAACCAGAGAACGTTTAACGTTGCCAGACAGTGATTTTTTAGATTTAGATTGGAGTAATGCTAAAGAAAAGTCTAATAAAGTCATTATTCTATTGCACGGTTTAGAAGGTAATGCGCAGCGACCATACATTACAGGTACTGCAAAATTATTTAATGACAACGGAATTGATGCTTGTGCTGTAAACTTTAGAGGATGTAGTGGAGAAACCAATCTGTTATATCGTAGTTACCATTCTGGTGCCACGGAAGATCTAGATGCTGTTGTAAAGCATATAGTCTCTAAAGGTTATTACAACGAAATTTATATTAAAGGTATAAGTCTTGGTGCAAATATGGCTTTAAAGTACGTTGGTGAAGACAACGAATTGCCAAAAGAATTAAAAGCTATAATTGCTATTTCTGCACCTTGCGATTTAAAAGGATCTTGTGATGAGTTATTGAGTTTAAAGAATAGACATTATGCGATTCGGTTTTTACAACATTTAAAGGATAAGTTGAAGCCAAAGTTAATTCAATTTCCAAACAAAATATCTCAAACAAATTATAGCACTATCAAAACTTTAAAAGATTTTGATGATGTCTATACTTCTAAAGCCCACGGATTTAAAGATGCTTTAGATTATTATGAAAAAGCCAGTTCTTTACAGTTTTTACCGAATATTAAAGTACCATCGTTAATTATTAATGCCTTAAATGATTCGTTTATTTCTTCAAGTTGTTATCCTGTTAAAGAAGCAAAGCAAAACCCTAATTTGTATTTAGAAATGCCCAATTATGGAGCGCATGTTGGTTTTATTAGTAAGAATAATAAGTATTACAATGAAGAACGGGCTTTGGATTTTGTAACTGAACTTTAATTTGTAGATTTAAGCAAACAAATTTTCCATGCTCAAAAAAGTTTTCGCCAGTGCCGTTTTTGGTGTAGAAGCTTCAACAATAACTGTTGAGGTTAATGTAGATAAAGGTGTTGGGTATCACTTAGTGGGTTTGCCAGATAATGCTATCAAAGAGAGTAATTATCGTATTGCGGCTGCACTTCAGAATAACGGTTACCGTATTCCAGGTAAAAAGATTACTATAAACATGGCACCTGCTGATTTGCGTAAAGAAGGCTCAGCATACGATTTAACTTTAGCTATCGGAATATTGGCAGCATCTAGCCAAATAAAAGCAGAAAACTTAGAAGATTATCTTATTATGGGTGAGTTATCCTTAGATGGAAGCTTACAGCCTTTTAAAGGTGCGTTACCAATTGCGGTAAAAGCAAGAGAAGAAGGTTTTAAAGGTATAATTTTACCAATACAGAATGCAAAAGAAGCTGCTATTGTAGATGATTTAAAAGTCTTTGGTGTGGAAAGTATTATGCAAGTTATCAATCATTTTGATAAAGGGGAGACTCTAGAGCAAACGATTATAAATACGCGAGAAGAATTTTATAAAAATCTCGACTTCCCTGAGTTTGATTTTGCTGATGTAAAAGGACAAGAAAGTATAAAGCGATGTATGGAGATTGCAGCAGCAGGAGGTCATAATATTATTCTTATAGGTCCACCAGGTTCTGGTAAAACTATGCTGGCAAAACGACTGCCTTCTATACTTCCGCCAATGACACTTCATGAAGCTTTGGAAACTACTAAAATACATTCTGTAGTTGGCAGAGTAAAAGCGCACGCAGGATTGATGGCTCAGAGACCGTTTAGGAGTCCACATCACACTATTTCAAATGTTGCTCTTGTAGGTGGAGGAAGTTACCCACAACCAGGTGAAATTTCATTATCGCATAATGGAGTTTTGTTTTTAGACGAATTACCAGAATTTAAGCGCGAAGTTTTAGAAGTAATGCGTCAGCCACTTGAAGATAGAGAAGTCACAATCTCAAGAGCAAAATTTACGGTAACGTATCCATCGTCATTTATGTTGGTGGCAAGTATGAATCCGAGTCCGAGTGGATATTTTAACGATCCAGATTCGCCAATAACATCATCACCAGCTGAAATGCAGCGTTATATGGGTAAAATTTCAGGGCCTTTATTAGATCGTATAGATATCCATATAGAAGTGACACCTGTGCCTTTTGAAAAACTTTCGGATGAACGCAATGGAGAATCTTCAGTAGATATTAGAAAGCGTGTTACTAAAGCAAGAGAAAACCAAACCGAGCGCTTTAAGGACTTAGAAAATATCCATTACAACGCACAGATGAATACCAAGCAAATACGGAAATATTGTAAATTAGAGGAAGCTTCTATGCTACTGTTAAAATCTGCTATGGAACGCTTAAATTTATCGGCCAGAGCTTATGATAGAATTTTAAAAGTATCTAGAACTATTGCAGATTTAGAAGGTTCAAAAGATGTCTTAGGTGTACATATTAGTGAGGCGATTCAATATCGAAGTTTAGATCGTGAGGGTTGGTTAGGCTAATCATCTTTCAAAAAATAATTTTTCACAGTTTCATTATCTACAAATTCCCATTTAAAAGGTAATTCCCCACTTGTAATGTAACTATAGGCTTTAGATGCCATTTTCCCTGAAGAGTCCATTGTAAATTCCATCATAGTTCCTAATCTGGTTAAATCCATATAAAGATTTTCAGAAATAGGTAGTAATTCCACTTTTACTAAATCACTATTTTCCCCTTTTCGTTTGTAATAGAACTTTCCGTCTTCTATCCAAAACTTTCTTGGACCATAGTCGCCAGAGAAATTCTTATTTTGAAGCAATATGACATCTGAGGTGTTATCTTGCTTGTATTGAATATGCTTTGATAAATTAGAAAGATAGCTGTGATTTGGATTATTTTTAAACGCAATCTTATACAATGAGTCAGCAACTTTTAGATCCTCTTTTTGATAAGCTTCATCTGCTGCTAATATTGAGGCGTCTAATTTCCAATAAAACCTTACGCCAGTATTGTTCCAGTTAAACTGATGATTTCTAAAGCCAACAGTTTTACCCATTTTGTCTTTTATAAGTTTGTTGTAGAACGTCTGACTTTGAATAAAACCACCACCAATAGCATCTTTACCTGCTGGAAGAAAAGTACGCATACTTTGGTTTTTAACATATTGAATGAGTCTACCATTGTAAATCCACATTTCTAAGGTTTGTTCGTTATTTTCAGAACGATAGAATCCAGAAAATTGTTTTAAATCTTCAGAGTTATAAGGATTACTTTCTAAATGAGAAAATATCGAGTCATAGGGTTTAATACGATTGGTGTTTTTTGTGTTCCCGAGTTTATATTCTTTAAATATAGCTTTGGCTTTATCTATTTCACCTTTAAAAATTAGAGGTTCTAATTTCAAAACTTTTATCTCAGGATTAATAATTTCATAGGCTTTTAGAGCATCAATAATTCTGTCATCATTACCATTGAGCATGGCAGCCTCAGAGAGATTGAGACCATTTTCGCCATTAGGATTTTTGTTAAATAAATCTTCAGCAGCAGTCATGTAACCTTTTGTGTTTTTAGTCTCACCATAAATTGAGAATAAAATCATATTGTAAAACGAGTTTGTAGGATCTACTTCTAATTGTAGTTTTACTTGTTTCTCTGCTTCTTCGTAATTGTCGTAAGCTAAATTTCTCTGTATATAAACTTCGAGTTGTTTTTGCAGAGGAAGATTATTTTTAAGAGCGACAGCCTTATCAATAATATCTTGTGTTTCCAGTTTTCCTCTATTGTATAAGGTATTACGTTTAGCTTCTTGTAAATACGCTAAAGCAAACCCTTTATCTATATCGTAAGCTTTTCTGTAATCCATATTAGCATAAGCTTCTAAAGCTGGTAAAGAATTGCTTATAAATTCATTTATGGGTAAATCTAAATAGGTTAGGGAGTTGCCTTCTACAAAGCCCGAGTTTGAAGTGATAAACACACTAATATCGTCTAATAACGTCAGAATATTTGAACCAGTTAGTGTTTGTTCTTTTAAGATTTTACCATTAGAAGCTTTTCTGATGTATGTGGTAATCGTATATTCTGATCCTACTTTATCATAAGTGCCATCTACGTAAAAGGTGTTAAATAGAGAGGCCTCTCTGATTTTTGTCGTTGTATTAGTTAAAAAGTCGAAGTTTGGAGTAATATTTTTATTCTGAAGTAAATCTTCTTCCAAGAGTCTACCAATTCCATAGCGCAACCAAGAGGTTGTACTATCTTCTTTTACCTGCTTAAAGCCATAAATAGGAACGCCAACCCTGAACTCTTCTTTTGTAATGGTTTTGGTTTCTAATTGACCTTGTTCATTTTCGAAAGCAATATTTTTTGTTGTAGCTCCAAGATCGCTATTTCCAAAACCAAAATAAAGTGCAATAAATAGAATTATAACATTTAATGGAATAAAAATTTTCTCACGGAGCTTCACAATTCGTTTGCTTAAACGCTCTTGATTATAAATAAATATGATTAAAGATGGGCTTATACCAATAAAAAACCAAAGTAAAATATCTACCCAATGCGGTGAAATATTATAGCGATTTAAAACCCAATCAACAAATTGCAAAAAAGTCCATGCAGCTACAAGATAGGCTGCAAAAAACTTTAAAGTATTAATCCACTTTTTCTTTCGATTTTTTTGTTCCTCCATGTGCACAATAGTGATAGATTGATGAGTCATCTTAACTTAAGATTTGTAAGATAAATAATATTGGTGAAACTCAATAGCTTCGAATTTGAATTTTTTAATTCAAATATCTCAATTGTAAATATTGTATTTTTGAGAAGCATGAAAACATTCACCTAATGAAAAACTATTGCCTATTATTTTTTGGTCTTTTAATTTTGAGTTGTAATGAGTTAAAAGACAAATCAGACGCGCTAAATCCACAAGTTGAAACTGTTGAGATTCCTGTGTTAAATTTATTACAAGCAAATAGACTAGCGCAATTGCCTTTAAGTTGCATGAATACAGAGTATCCTAATAAGTTGAATCAAACGATTGGTGGTGCTGAAGATTTAAAATCACCAAAAGAATTACATCCTGCATTTTATGGTTGTTTTGATTGGCATTCTGCGGTTCATGGGCATTGGAGTTTGGTGAGTTTATTAAAGAATTTTCCAGATTTAGATAACAGGGCTGAGATTGAAAAAAAATTACTTCAAAATATATCAAAAGAAAATATAGAGAAAGAACTCTTGTATTTTGAAGGCAAGCATAACAAGTCTTTTGAAAGAACCTATGGTTGGGCTTGGTTACTAAAGCTAGCAGAAGAATTGCATACTTGGGAAAGTGAAACTGCGAGAACTTTAGAAACAAATCTGCAACCCATGACGAATTTGATAATTGATAAATACTTAGAGTTTTTACCAAAACTCAATTACCCAATCAGAGTAGGAGAACATCCAAACACAGCATTTGGATTAAGTTTTGCTTATGATTATGCTGTTGCTGTGGATCATTTAGAATTAAAAACCTTAATTGAAACTAGAGCAAAAGACTTTTACAGCAATGATAAAGGTTGTCCATTAAATTGGGAGCCAAGCGGTTTCGATTTCTTATCACCATGTTTAGAAGAAGCAGCTTTGATGAAACGTGTGTTGTCAATAGCGGAATTTGGAATTTGGATAAATGATTTTTTGCCTCAACTCAAGAATAAAAATTTTAATATAGAAACAGGAAAAGTTTCTGACAGAACTGATGGTAAATTAGTGCACTTGGATGGTGTTAATTTCTCTAGAGCTTGGAGTTTAAATTATATTGCTAAAGAATTACCTGATTATAAACATCTTCAAAATATTGCGAATCAACACATTAATTACTCATTGCCAAGTATTGTTGGTGACAGTTATGAAGGAGGTCATTGGTTAGGTAGTTTTGCGATCTATGCTTTAAATTCAATAGAGTAAGAATGAAAAAATTCTTAAAAAATATTGGTCCAGGACCTCTTGTAGCAGCTGCATTTATTGGTCCTGGTACGGTAACGGTTTGTACGTTAGCAGGAGTCAACTTCGGTTATACTTTGCTTTGGGCAATGGTTTTATCAGTAGTAGCTACAATTGTTTTGCAAGAAATGACAGCAAGACTGGGAGTTGTGTCCCAAAAAGGCTTGTCTCAAATTATAAGAGAGGAAATAAATAACCCAGTTTTAAAGGGACTTGCTGTTTTTTTAATCATTAGTGCAATTGTAATTGGTAATGCAGCTTATGAGGCTGGCAATATTAGTGGTGGCGCTTTAGGTATGGAGACACTTTTTGGAGTTTCAGTGCTAGAAATAGGTAGTTTAAAGCTCAATATCATGGCTCTCATTATTGGTTTAGTAGCTTTTGTGTTTCTGTATATTGGTAATTACAAAGTGTTAGAACGTTTGTTGGTCTTTCTCGTTATTTTAATGAGTATAGCTTTTTTAATTACTGCGGTAATAACTAAGCCAGACCTATCAGAAATTATTAAAGGTATTTTTGTGCCTAAATTTCCAGATAAAAGTATTTTAACCATTATTGGGCTTATAGGTACTACAGTAGTGCCATATAACCTCTTTTTGCATGCCTCTTTAGCTAAAACAAAATGGAAGAATAAAGACGATTTAAGTTTTGCAAGAAAAGATACGATCATTGCTGTAATCTTAGGAGGTATTGTATCCATGTGTATTATTATTTCGGCATCAGCTATTCCGGCTCAAAACATTTCTAACGTTTCTGATTTAGCAAAAGGTCTAGAGCCTTTATTTGGTGTTTATGCCAAATATTTTTTAGCAATTGGTCTATTTTCTGCAGGTATTACTAGCGCAATTACAGCACCTTTAGCAGCAGCTTTCGTGACGAGTGGATGCCTCGGATGGGATTCTAATCTAAAGTCTAAAAAGTTCAGAGCCGTTTGGATATGTATTCTTGGATTGGGAGTGGTTTTCTCAACAATAGGCTTTAAGTCAATTGAAATTATAAAATTCGCCCAAGTTGCCAATGGTTTGTTATTACCAATTATAGCTTGCTTTTTACTTTGGGTAATGAATAAGTCATCAGTTTTAGGGAAATATATAAATTCAAAAGCTCAAAATATTTTAGGTGTCATTATTGTTTTAATTGCCATATTTCTAGGTTTTAAAGGAATTCTAAGTGTTTTTAACTTCATATAAATGAGTAATTATCTCATAGATATTAATGCCGATGTTGGTGAAGGTTTAAATAACGAATCTGAGCTAGTGCCGTATATTTCATCATGTAATATTGCCTGTGGTGGACATGCAGGTGATATGGACACTATGAAAAGTGTTGCTAGATTGGCTAAAAAACACCAAGTGAAGATTGGAGCGCATCCTTCTTTTCCTGATAAGAATAACTTCGGAAGGCTTAACATGAAAATTTCTGATGTAGATTTATGCGAAAGTTTAAAACAGCAAATAGAGACTTTACAAGATGTGTTATACTCAGAAGGCCTAAAACTTCATCATATAAAACCTCATGGTGCATTATACAATTTAGCAGCAAAAAACGAAAATACAGCTGAAGTTATTATTAAAGTCATAAAGCGTTTGGAGATGCCATTAAAATTATATGCACCTCATAATTCGGTAATTGAAAGATTAGCAAAAAAAGAAAATATTAAAGTTGTTTTTGAAGCTTTTGCAGACAGAAACTATAATGAAGATTTATCACTTGTTTCGAGGCAAAATAATAATGCAATTTTGAATAATAAAGTGATAATTTTAAATCATGTTTTGAAGATGATTCATGAACAAAAAATTAAAACTATTAATGGGGTAGAGGTGCCTATGTTAGCATCTACTTTTTGTGTTCACGGAGATACCGAAAATGCAATAGAAATTTTAAAATTTTTAACTTCCGAATTGCCAAAAAAAGGAATCATTATAAAGTAGGAAATTATGAGTTACGAGCTTCGATATTCTCAGTATAATGAATATTCTATTTTAATAGAATGGCCACCTATTATAGATGAATTGATACTTAAAAGTATATTGAATTTTAAAAATTCAATTCAAAAAAAATATATTAAACAAAATATTGAGGTAATTAATACATATAATTCATTATTAGTTATTTACGATTTAACTATAGGGAATATCAATGATGAAATTATAGTTTTAAAATCACTTTTTATCGAAGGGTATATCTTACCTCAGAGAAAATTTACTGTTTGGGAAATCCCTGTTTGTTATGATGAAGTATTTGGAGTAGATATGGAAGACTTTTCCAAAGAGAAAGGACTAAATAAATCAAAGATTATTGAGCTTCATTCTACGCCAATTTACACAGTTTATTTTATAGGATTTTTACCTGGTTTTTTATATTTAGGCGGACTAAATTCTAAGTTGTTTTTAGATAGAAAAAGTACACCTAGTCTTAACGTAAAAAAGGGAGCTGTGGCCATAGGCGGTGAGCAAACAGGAGTCTATCCACAGGACAGTCCTGGTGGTTGGCATATTATTGGAAATTCGCCAATAGATTTATTTGATCCTAATCAAATACTACCATGTAAAATTGAGACTGGTGATATGATTAAATTTGTAGCAATTAGTAAGCAAGAGCATTCCCATATTTGTTGTTTAAAGGAAAACTCGTTATTTGAATTAAAATCAAAAACTCTACATGCTTAAGGTTATCGATTCTGGATTTTATTCAACATTGCAAGATGCTGGTCGTACTGGCTTTAGAGATCACGGAGTTCCTATTTCTGGCGCTATGGACATGTACTCATGTCAATTTGCAAATACATTATTGAGTAATAGTATTGACGCAGCTGTTATTGAAATGACAATGGTTGGTGGAATTTTTCAGTTTACGAAACCAACTTATATCGCTATTTCTGGTGCAGCAATGCCATTGAAAATTAATGATATATCTGTAAAATTAAATGTAGTAATTACAGTTAACCAAGGAGATATTATAACCTTTGGAAGAGCGGCAGAAGGGTTTAGGACTTATCTTGCTGTAAAAGGTGGTTTTGAGACGTCAGTTATTTTAGGGAGTCGAAGCCAATATAGTTCTGTAACACCAGCTAATTCATTGAAAAATGGAGATAGTCTTAGGTATAACCCATACACAAAGACATTATTAAAGCAAAATTCTATAGTTAAGTATAGATCTTCAATACTCACAAGTACAATATTAGAAACCTATAAAGGGCCAGAATTTGATTTATTAACTGAAACTCAAAAAGTACTATTATTAAATACTGAGTTTTCAGTCTCCAAAAATAATAATAGAATGGCTTATCAATTGCAACCATTTTTAAAGAATGAATTACAATCAATTCTTACTTCGCCTGTTTTACCTGGTACAATACAATTAGCACCATCTGGTCAGTTAATTGTGCTAATGAGGGACTGTCAAACTACAGGAGGATATCCTAGAATACTTCAACTCAAAGAAAATGCCGTAAATATCTTAAGCCAAAAAACAACAGGTAACTTGCTTAAAATCAGTATAGAGCACTGATTACCTGAGAAAATTAATTTTAAACTTCTCGGAATTATTTAAAAATAGTTAATTTTATTATATCCCTTAATTCCTAAATACCCTTAATTAATAACTTTCAATAAATTATTAATCTTAAAATTAGCTAAAAATGAGTAAACCAAAAGGTTTAATTTCGGCGGCCGAAGCCAAAACACTAAACGATGCGTACACAAAACGTTGTACACTAATTAGTAATAACATTACCAAAAGACCAGACAATAGGTCTTCATGGTATTCTTTAGAGGATATCAAAAGCTTTATACAGCATGCCGAGAAACAAGCGAAGGAATTGAAGTATGACTTAAATGGTTTTAGAGTATATTGTGGTGCTTATCCAGATAAAGAAGGTGTAGAAGGTTATTCCACATCATTTATAGTACCAACAACGAGTGGTAAAACGGGAGAAGCGGCAGATGGAAATGGTGATGGCCATGACCTACCTGGTGCAGATGGATTAAATAAAGGTCATAGTGGTGTACCACCAAATGCCAACTATCCACAATAATTTAAAATTATTTCTAAATTAGGCTACAATGCCTAATAACATTGTGGCCTTTTTATACTAACTAATAAAATTAATTATGAAAAATTTTGTTTCTCTAATCATAGGTATTGCAATAGGTGCAATAGCTATGTATTTATATTGTACTGATGATGCTGAAGCTGCAAATGCCTTAGGATTTACTGCACCAAATGGTATTATTAAAGCAAAAGGGGCTAGAACCTTAGATAAGGCTTATAATTTGAAACATAGTATCATTAATGATTCTTTATTCAAAAAATCGACGAATGGTGGAGATAATAGATCGTCTTGGTGGTCTGTAAAAGATATACAGAATTATATAAATTATGCAGAAAACCAAGCAGGTGAACTCGGTTATACTATGGACGGTCTTAGAGTTTATTTAGGATCTTATCCAGATACTAAAGGTCAAACAGGATTAACAACTATGTTTTTTATACCTACTGGTAATAAAATTACTTCAGAAGGAAGCATATTGCCTACCTTTCAAGGAGGCGGAACAGATATTCCTGGAGCTGATGGTCTAAATAGGGGTGGTCATGGCCAACCACCTGGAGCTAATTATCCACAATAACAATCCATCATGTCATTTGAAATTTCCATAATTCATGTTTTTGAATTACTAGCCGCATTAGCTGGTTCATATTTTTGGTTAAAAACTAAAAACCAAGACATAAAACCTTTTATATGGTACCTATGGTTTGTGGTTGTGATAGAAACGATTGGGATGTATCCTCATTTATACGGAAAGGTTGATAATGTCTTAATAAATTGGTTAGAGCATTCCTTCATGAGACGCAACTCTTGGTTGTATAATATTTACGAAGTTGTAACACTATTACTTTTTTGGAAGTTTATAAAAGGTCAGTTGAAATTTGTTTTTTCTCACAAGGTAATTAACCTAGTTGTGTTTTCATGCATTGGTTTTATAGTTGCTTATTTAGCAATAAGTGGTACCTTTTTTAAAACAACTATTGATTATGCTTTTGCTATATCCACATTTGCCATTTTTACAATGGTAATAATGTATTTGTGGGAATTAATTAGAAGTGATCAAATCTTAAATTTTTATAAAAACCATATTTTTTATATATGTATATCCATAATGCTTTTTTATATATGTTTAACCCCATTGTTTCTTTTTAACGAGTATTATAATTCAATAAATAAAAATTTTATACAATTTAGAAATACTGTTTTGACAGTTTCAAATATAATTTTATATTCATGTTACGTATTTGCATTCTTTTACTCGCTACATCACAGGAAGAAATTAGACCTGAAGAAATCGCTTTAATTACTTATGTAATTTTCTTCACCCTTGTGCTTTTAGTAACCTTTGTGATCTTTTTTACGGTTTTTCAAAAACGTAAAAATGAAATGCTTATTCACCAGTTCAAACAAAAACAACAGTTTGAAGAAGAACTTGTTAAGACCCAACAAGAAATACAAGAAGAGACTTTAAAACATGTAGGGAGAGAATTACATGATAATGTTGGTCAATTATTGGCGTTTTCAACAATGCAAATGAATGCTGCCGCAAAAGTTGCAGGAGAAGAAGCTAAGTTTAAAATTGGCAATGCCTCAGAAGCTTTAAAAGAGTCTCTAGCGGAAGTTAGATCACTGTCTAAATCACTAAATAGTGATGTTATTTTTAATTTAGGCTTTGATAATAGTGTTAAAAATGAAATAGAGCGTCTTAACAAATCTGGTTTGTTAGAAGCAAGTTTGGAGATAAAGGGAACTCTATTTAATTTTGAGAATAATAAAGACGAAATTATTTTATTTAGAATTCTTCAAGAATTTTTTTCAAACACACTTAAATACGCTGAAGCTGAAAGCTTAAATGTATCCTTGGATTATAAAGAAGATGTTTTAGAAATTAATGTTGAGGACGACGGTATAGGTTTTGACGTTATTGGTGCTAGTAAAGGATCTGGTTTAATAAATATGGAGAAGCGATCAGAACTTATAGACGCTAGCATTAAATTGAATTCTGTTATTAAAAAAGGAACAACTCTTAGTTTAAAATATCCTTATAGAACAAGTTAGCTTTCGCAAGCTTGCCAGAGTGGATCTTTAGGTAAGGGTGCAGTAACGAAAATAGTTTCCTTATTTACAGGATGTATAAAATTTAATGTCCTGGCATGTAAGCTAATACTCGCGTCTTTATTACTCCTGTCAAAGCCGTATTTTAAATCACCTTTTATTGGGCAGCCTATTTTACACAATTGAGATCGAATTTGGTGATGACGTCCAGTTTCTAAATCAACTTCTAAAAGATAGAAATTATCTAGTTTCTTTATTGTAGTATAGTGTAAAATGGCCTTTTTACTTCCATCCACTTCTTTAGAATAAGCAGTTGATTTGTTGTTTCTTGGGTTCTTTTTCAACCAATTTATAAGTGTGTCTTTTGGTTTTGGTGGTTGATTTTTTACTAAGGCCCAATACGTCTTTTTTGCAGATTTTTCGGCAAACAATTTATTTAATCTTGGCAGTGCTTTACTCGTTTTAGCGAAAAGAACTACACCTGTAGTAGGCCGATCGAGACGATGTACCACACCAAGATATACATTCCCTTCTTTGTTGTATTTGTCTTTGAGATACGATTTTACAATCTCACTTAGAGGTTTGTCTCCAGTTTTATCGCCTTGTACAATATCTCCGGCACGTTTATTTACGATAATTATATGGTTATCTTCATGCAGCACTAGAAGATTGTTTTTATGAGATAAAGTTTTAGACATTATATTAGATTAGCAATTATGGATGAAATTAAAAGAATTCCATTTCCCATTAAACCTATGTATTTTTTGTAATCATTTTTTTCTTTTTTAATAAAAGAAAGAACTCCTAAAATCGTACCTACAGTAGCAAAGAAATAAGACTTTAGTCCAAAAACAAAGATGTGATGATCATAACCAATATAGTTGGTTGTTTTGATTGCGAAATACGCTACTAATAAATTAAGGATAACAGCAGTGGCAAAAAAGACAAAAGACCAATGCTTGTATACCATATAAATTGATTAGTACTGTTCTTTATCATTTGGAAAATCGCCGCTTTTGACATCTTTTCCGTATTGGGAAAAAGCATTAGTCATTTCTTCATACAAATTCATATAACGTCTTAAAAAACGAGGGTTAAATTCATGAGTCATACCAACCATGTCATGTGTTACCAAAACTTGTCCATCAACACCATTACCTGCCCCTATACCAATAACTGGTATGTTAACGCTCTTAGCAACTTCTTTTGCCAATTTTGCAGGTATTTTTTCTAACACTAAAGCAAAACAGCCAGCTTTTTCTAGCATTAAAGCATCTTCTTTTAGTTGCTTTGCTTCTTGCTCTTCTTTTGCTCTTACAGTGTAGGTGCCAAATTTATATATAGATTGTGGAGTTAGACCTAAATGTCCCATAACAGGTATACCTGCGTTTAATATGCGTTTAATAGATTCTTTTATTTCTTTTCCACCTTCCATTTTTACCGCATGTCCGCCAGACTCTTTCATTATTCTAATAGCAGAACGCAATGCTTCCTTAGGGTCACTTTGATATGTTCCAAATGGTAAATCCACCACTACTAACGCTCGGTCTATTGCTCTAACCACAGAAGATGCATGATAAATCATATGGTCTAATGTAATTGGCAAAGTAGTTTCATGTCCTGCCATAACGTTACTAGCTGAATCGCCTACCAAGATGACATCGATACCAGCGCCATCAACAATTTTTGCCATGGTGTAGTCATAGGCTGTAAGCATAGAAATCTTTTCACCTCTAGATTTCATATCAACCAATGATTTTACGGTAATTCTTTTATATTCTTTCTTCGCTACTGACATTATGCTTATTTTAGTATTCGTAAAAATAAAGAGTTTTATTAAACTATTGTTTAATATAAATAATAAATACACTCAAATATTTATTCTAAATTTAATTTTATTTGCAATGAAACAACTACTTCTCATTTTAGCTATCTTCTTTGGATTAACATTAACCGCACAAGAATCTGAAAAAGAAAATGTAAAAAATACGATTACTACATTTTTTAATGCATTTCATAAGCAAGATACGTCCGCATTAAAATCTATGGTTAGTTATAAAATAGTATTACAATCTGTCTCAATTAATAAAGAAGGTAAGACAGTTTTAAGACAGGATGATTTTAATAAGTTTATAACATCAATAGCTAGTATTCCTAAAGCTAAAAAATTTGAAGAAAAACTAACAAGCTTCTCTATTCAGGTAGATGGTCCTATGGCAAATGCATGGGTAGGATATGAATTTTGGTTCGATGGTAATTTTAGCCATTGTGGAGTCAATTCTTTTCAACTTATTAAAGAGAACAAGGCATGGAAAATTATTTATTTAGTTGATACTAGAAGAAAAGAGGATTGCGAAAATTAACAATCTGACATATTAACACCAATAGCTAAGCCACCTTCGGAAGTCTCTTTATATTTTGTATTCATATCTTTAGCTGTTTCCCACATGGTATTAACAACTTTGTCTAAAGGTACTTTGACATTCTTAGGATCAGTATCTAATGCCAGTTCAGCCGCATTTATAGCTTTTATAGCTCCCATAGAATTACGTTCTATACAAGGAATTTGTACTAATCCGCCAATTGGGTCACAAGTTAATCCTAAATGATGTTCCATAGCAATTTCTGCAGCAACTAAGACTTGTTCAGGTGTGCCACCCAATAACTCTGTAAGGGCACCAGCAGCCATAGCAGAAGAAACACCAATTTCTGCCTGACAACCTCCCATAGCTGCGCTAATAGTTGCTCCCTTTTTAAATATACTACCAATCTCACCAGCAACTAATAAGAATTTTTTAATATGCTCAAAATTGGCGTTATGATTTTCTATAACCATGTAATACATTAAAACCGCAGGAATTACACCTGCACTTCCATTTGTAGGCGCCGTAACTACCCGACCTAACGATGCATTGACTTCGTTGACTGAAAGTGCAAAACAGCTTACCCATTTAAGAATTTGTCTAAACTTTACTTCTGTTTTTCTAATTGATTTTAGCCATTCTTGTGGGTCGCTATATTTATTATTTCCAATTAAATTTTTATGCATGTCAAAAGCACGTCGCCTCACATTTAACCCACCAGGTAAATTGCCTTCTGTATGACAACCAGTATACATGCACTCTAACATCGTAGCCCAAATACGTTTTAGTTCAAAATCAATAGATTCTATAGGTCTTATCGATTTTTCATTTTCTAAAACAACACCAGAAATGGGTAGCTTTAAATCTGTACAATATTTTAGTAGGTCCAAACCTGTTTCAGTCGGATAAGGAAAAGTACAATAGAAAATAATTTTATTGGCCTTTGAGATTTTTCTTTCTTCTTGCACTACAAAGCCACCACCAATAGAATAGTAAGTAGATTTATAGTTACGCCCATTAATAAGAGCGCTAAACCGCATTCCGTTAGAATGAAAAGCCAAGAATTTTCGATTAAAAACGATATCTGAGTTAATGTTGAAAGCAACTAATTTTTCATTATTTAAAAGAAGAATTTTGTTGCTTTTTATATCTGCAATGGTTTGCTCAATACTATCAATAGGAATATATTCTGGATCTGCACCACTTAGACCTAATAAAACCGCATAGTCAGTGGCATGTCCTTTCCCTGTTAATGCCAATGAACCATAAAAGTCAACTGTAATTTTTTCAACTTTATCAAAGCGCTTTTTATCTTTTAATTCTTGTATCCAACGTTCTGCTGCTCTCCATGGTCCCAGTGTATGGGAACTTGATGGGCCAACACCAATTTTTAACATATCGAAAACAGAAATGCACTCCATTTATAACTAGGTTTAGGTATAACAAATATACATTTTGTTTAACGCTATAAAATAAAAAAGCAGTTTTGATTTTTTGTGTCAAAACTGCCTGGTCTATCTAAAATAATAGGTGTTAACGTTTTTCGAATTCAGTAATACCATAAAGTTCCATAACATTTTCTAAACTAGAAAAATCTACACGACCAACGTTATTTGATGGAATGATGACAACTCTATAAGTTTGATTTTGAGTCCAGATAGGATCAAGGTTATCTAAATCAGAGCCTTCCAAGAAAAAATCCACATAAGTTTGTGTGAAGTCAAAATTATAAACCAAATCGTTTCCATCATTAAAAATTACGGTTTGAGGAACTTGTCGCCATATTTCAGTTCCGTTATCTAATGTTTCCCACAGAATATAAACTAAAGTTACATCCGTTGGTAACACTTCAAACCCATAAAATTCTCTTACGCGATAGTCGTTATCAAAGTTAGCACTTGGATTAAAGCTTACGTTTTCAATTTCAAAAGCTGGAGCTTCAAAAAGAAAATTGCTTTCTCGGACTTCAACAATCTCTTCAGTTGTACAGCTATTAAAAATAGACATGGCGAAAATAAATATAAGAATACGTTTCATAATAAATAGTTTTATGCAATGATATCAAATCATGTACCAAAGTAATCAAAAATAAAGTTTATTTTTTGAGTCTTTTGGTTTTATAAACTAAGAGTATGACAACGTGTCACATTTTTTGTCATGGCATAATCATTGACTATTAGTTATTGAGTTTAAAAATTAAAACACTGAAATTTCCGTGGAAACGGAAAACTAATATCAAAATAAATTATGAGTAAGATTATTGGAATTGATTTAGGTACAACAAACTCTTGTGTTTCTGTAATGGAAGGTAATGAGCCAGTTGTAATCCCAAACGCTGAAGGTAAGAGAACAACACCTTCGGTTATCGCTTTTGTAGAAGGTGGTGAAATTAAAGTTGGAGATCCGGCAAAAAGACAAGCAGTAACAAACCCAACAAAAACAGTTTATTCTATTAAACGTTTTATGGGTAATAAATATTCTGAATCTAAGAAAGAAGCAGAACGTGTACCATATAAAGTGGTAAAAGGCGACAACGATACACCAAGAGTAGATATCGATGGTCGTTTATATACACCACAAGAATTATCAGCTATGATTCTTCAAAAAATGAAGAAAACTGCTGAGGATTATTTAGGACAAGATGTGTCTGAAGCTGTAATTACAGTACCAGCCTATTTTAATGATGCACAACGTCAGGCTACTAAAGAAGCTGGTGAGATTGCAGGACTTAAAGTTCGCAGAATTATTAACGAACCTACTGCAGCAGCATTAGCTTATGGAATGGATAAAAAAGGTGTAGACCAAAAAATCGTAGTATTTGATTTTGGTGGTGGAACGCACGATGTATCTATTCTAGAGTTAGGTGACGGAGTATTCGAAGTATTATCTACAGATGGTGATACGCACTTAGGTGGTGATGATGTTGATCAACGTATAATCGACTGGTTAGCTGAAGAGTTTATAGCAGATGAAGATATGGATCTACGCAAAGACCCAATGGCTTTACAACGTCTAAAAGAAGCTGCAGAGAAAGCGAAAATAGAATTATCATCTTCAGCGCAAACAGAAATAAATTTACCTTATGTAACGGCTACTGCTAGTGGACCAAAGCACTTGGTACGCACATTAACACGTTCTAAGTTTGAGCAGTTAATCGATGATTTAATTAAAAGAACTATTGAGCCATGTGCTTCTGCATTAAAGGCTGCAGGTTTATCTAAGTCTGATATTGATGAAGTTATTTTAGTTGGTGGTTCTACACGTATACCAGCAGTACAAGAAGCTGTAGAGAAATTCTTCGGAAAAGCACCAAGTAAAGGTGTAAATCCTGATGAAGTTGTTTCTTTAGGAGCTGGTATCCAAGGTGGTGTACTAACAGGTGATGTAAAAGACGTTCTTTTATTAGACGTAACACCATTGTCTCTTGGTATTGAAACTATGGGTAACGTAATGACGAAGTTGATTGAAGCTAATACTACGATTCCGACAAAGAAATCTCAAGTATTCTCAACAGCAGCAGATAATCAGCCATCAGTAGAGATTCACGTATTACAAGGTGAGCGTCCTATGGCAGCAGATAACAAAACAATTGGTCGTTTCCACTTAGATGGGATTCCACCAGCAAGACGAGGAACACCTCAGATTGAAGTAACGTTTGATATTGATGCCAATGGTATCATTAAAGTGTCTGCTACAGATAAAGCAACAAACAAAACACAAGATATTCGTATTGAAGCATCATCTGGATTAACAGAAGAGGAAATCCAAAAGATGAAAGCTGAAGCTGAAGCAAATGCAGAATCTGATGCAAAAGCAAAAGAAACAGCTGATAAGTTGAATGCTGCTGATGCTATGATTTTTCAAACTGAGAGTCAATTAAAGGAATTTGGTGATAAATTATCTGATGATAAAAAAGCACCAATTGAATCAGCACTTGAAGAATTGAAGAAAGCTTACGAAACTAAGGATATCGCAATTATAGATCCTGCTTTAGAGAAAATCAACGAAGCATGGAAAGTAGCTAGCGAAGAAATGTACAAAGCACAAGCAGAAGCTCAAGGCGGTGCTGCTGGTCCTGAAGCAGGAGCAGAGCAACCAGCAGATGAAAACTCTGATGTTGAAGATGTAGATTTCGAGGAAGTGAAATAATATATTTCTGCGAAGGCGAAACTTAATATTTAAAAGCGCAACTATTTATTTAGTAGCGCTTTTTTTATGCTTAAACATTTTATTAATTACAATTGAATGCGGAAATGTAACAGCGGCTATAAATGAAAAGAAAACAGCATAAAAAATATTTTCATCTTTAAAAATAAAATATACTAATGCTATACCAATTATTGATATTGCCCAATACGGAAGTGCATTTTTACAATAACGTAGTATATTTTTTTTATTACTCTCACCATATACATAAGATATTTGATCGTATAATGACGGTAAACTGTGCCAAAAAACAAAGTAGATTGTAAATCCCCATATTAAGGTAGAGACTTTAAAGATCACACTAAAAATAAGCAAGTACAATAACTCAATAGCAATTAATTTTTTAAATGCTTTTGAGTTTAGAATTAAAATTAATAACAATAACCCAAATACTATTGAAGAATAAATAAAACACTGAGTAATAGTATTTTCATTTAAGTGATAATTAGTTATAGAATAAATAACATCTATAACGTCTTTTTTATTAAACTGAAAAAGTAAGAGTAAAATAAATTGCCCATAAACAAAATAGAAGGCCGACCTTAAGTACTTGCTAATTCCTGAAATTTTTTCTTCCCAATGCTGTTCCCCAAAATGGAATGCACTAAAAACTATAAATAATACTAAGGCCAGTATTGGTAAATAATAGAATATAGCAACGGCGATTAGCACCATAAATAAGTATCCCGTAAGAATTTTAGGAAATGTATTTTTCGAAATTTGATTTTCAAATGAAGTTATTAATAACACGTCGTTAGAACCATGTAGTATTCCAAAAGTAAATATGAAAAAAAAGCCCACTATTATTTCGTATTGACCTGCCAACAAGGATGATAACCATAAACCAACAAAACTTAAAACAATTGAGATATTAGTAATATTCTTCATAATATATTAGTGATACAACAAATATATTGTATAAATTTTGTTAAAATAGCATTTATTTTGTTTAACATTTTATATTTTTGTTTAAACAAAATTAAATAACTAACAAAAAGTATTATGAAAACACTTGTATTATTATCAGACATTACGTCTAAAATGGATCCAACGGATTATATTGGGTTCACGTTTTTTGTAGGTTGTATGGCTATGATGGCCGCATCAGCTTTTTTCTTTTTATCATTAAATCAGTTTGATAAAAAATGGAGAACTTCAGTTTTAGTTTCAGGACTAATTACCTTTATTGCAGCAGTTCATTATTTTTACATGAGAGATTACTGGGCTGTGAATATGGAATCACCTACATTTTTTAGATATGTAGATTGGATTTTAACTGTTCCGTTAATGTGTGTTGAGTTCTATTTAATTCTTAAAGTTGCAGGAGCCAAGCCTTCTTTAATGTGGAAACTTATTGGACTATCTGTTGTAATGTTGGTAACAGGTTATTTTGGTGAAGCTGTTTATCCAGGTCAGGCCGCACTTTGGGGTGGTATTTCTGGACTTGCATATTTCGTAATTGTATATGAAATATGGTTAGGTAGTGCTAAAAAATTAGCAGTTGCTGCTGGTGGCGATATTTTGAAAGCGCACAAAATTCTGTGTTGGTTTGTGCTTGTTGGTTGGGCTATCTACCCATTAGGTTACATGCTGGGAACAGAAGGTTGGTACACGAGTATACTTGGTACAGGCAGTGTAGATGTAGCTTATAACATTGCAGATGCTATAAATAAAATTGGTTTTGGTTTAGTTATTTATGCATTAGCAGTAAAAAAACAAGATGCATTAGCTTAATTTAATTAAAACTTCGCTTATAAAATACGCAATCATTAATTTGGTTGCGTTTTTTATTCCGTTTAACCAAGAATGATATTAACGATTAATCTTTTTATTATAATTGTGATGGAATCCTCTAAAATTAGTTTATTACCTTAAATTTTGTATAGTTTTTTTTAGACTAAAATAAGTGAAGATTTATAGTAATATCGTGTAAGTCTGTCTTATAAAAAGTTACAAAGACTCTTAGACAGTAATTAGATTTAAATAATTAGTATAAATGGACAATAGGTTAGTTTATGTCTTTTTAGGTTTACTTGCATTTTTCGTAAGATTATTTTTTGAATTTCAAAGTTCAATTATAACAGGTATTAATGGCGGTTACATACCTATTCAAGTCATGAAAATTTATGAGCATGGACATTTAGCAATAAGCGATATGCCTATGGTTTTTTACTTAAATGCCGTAATTGTTAAATTCATCGCGTACCTGTTTCCTCAATATTCTGTTGAGATCATCGTTTTATATGTCATTAAAATTACAGGCTCTTTAAGCCTTCCCTTAATACTGGTTCCACTTTATAAAATAAATCATAAGTTTATTAAAGTAAAGCTTCCTAAGGCCTATGAGTATTCTGTCTTGGTGTTCTGCCTATTTTCATTTTCTTCACTTTATTTAGGTGCAGAAATGATGAAAAATACTTTTGGCTTGGTTGGTTTCGTCTTTTTGATTTACTTTATTTTTCAATTTATTTATCAGAAATCTTTAAGGTATGCCTTATTGATGGGGATATTTTTAGTTTTTATAGGACTTACTCATTTTGGAGTGTTTTCAATTTCTATAATTCTTATAATTATTTCATTGTTTTGTATTTATAAAAAACGAGCAATAATCCCGACGTTATCTATCATGATTATGGGTTTCTTTATAGTGTGGATGATAGATTCTTCAAGAGCATTCAATGCAATTAATATTTTTGAAAAATGGTTTGGTTTGCCTTGGCGAATAGCCTATTATTTTCCAGGTATAGTTCATTGTCTTCTGAATTTATGTATTGTAATCCTTTTAATTTTCCTTTTAAAGACTAAAGTAACCGAGAAAGGTCATCGTCAGATTCTTACAATATTATTGTTATTTATGGTGTTATTAGCATTACCAATTTTAAGATTTGAGTTATGGAGACGATTTAGTTTTATGTTGTTTTTAGCACAAGCAATTGCTTTAATAGTAGCATATCCTTATCTACAAAGTTATATTAAGAAAAAAGTACCCATTGCTCTCATTTTAGTGTGTGCTATTTCATTAATCTATAATATTGTACTGCCTAAAAAAGCTGTAATTAGTGAAGCTGCTTATAAAGACTTAGCTAATATTTCGAGAATAATAGAGAATCCTAATAACACCTTAATTTTTGCTAAACATGGACTAGATTGGTGGATGATATGGCAGTTAGATGTAAAAATGGCTCAGTCTCATTTAGAAATTGACGAAGCCACTATAGATAAATATGATGAAATTTTAATTTTACATCAAAAAAAAGGACGAAACAGGTTATATCCTGGTCCTTATAGCCCATTTGTAAAACCTTCTGTACCAATTGATAGCAACCAAGTCTATTCATCTGAGTATTTTGAAGTTTTTAAATTTTCAAATTAATTTTATCTACAAATTAACAAGAGTTCAGACTTAAAAAAGTCTATGAATTATATGGTCATTTATCAGTGAAAATTGAATAAAGAATAATTTTACACGATTAGTAACTCATTTCATCGAAATATTTGTGTTTTTACTATGAATTAGCCTAAGTTTCGCCCAATAAATACCCAAATCTTATGAATAAGTTAATCATTAACTTTACTCCAACAGGCATGATACCTACAAAAGAGATGACTCCTCATGTACCTGTAACTATAAATGAAATTGTTGAAGATGTTCATCGTGCCTATGAATTAGGTATTACTATGACTCATATCCATGCTAGAGACGAAAAAACTGGTGTGCCTACTTATAAAAAGGAGGTCTACGCAGAAATGATTTCTGGAATACGAAAGTATGCACCAGATTTAGTGATCTGCACATCTTTAAGTGGACGTAATTTTAATACCTTAGATAAAAGAGCAGATGTTCTTTCATTAGAAGGAGATCTTAAACCAGACATGGGAAGTTTAACTTTAAGTTCATTAAACTTTAATCAAGTAGCGAGTATGAATGCTCCTAGTATGATTGAGGATTTGGCAAAAACAATGAAAACTAAAGGTATAGTACCAGAATTAGAGGTGTTTGATGTCGGTATGATAAATTTTGGTAAGTATCTTGTAAAGAAAGATTACATCACACCTCCTTTATACTACAATCTTCTATTTGGTAATATTGCATGTGCGCAAACCAATTTATTGCATACAGGTGTAATGCTTAACGATATTCCGAATGATGCTTTAGTGAGTATTGCTGGTATTGGTAACGGACAATTAATGATGAATTCTTTAGCTATAGCTATTGGTAAAGGTGTGCGTGTCGGATTAGAAGATAATATTTGGTACGATGCCGAAAGAACACGTTTGGCTACAAATGCATCTTTAATAGAGAGGGTTCATACTATTGCGAAAGCTAACAATAGAGAAATTATGTCTCCATCAGAATTTAGGGAACAGATGCAAATGGAACCTGGGAACGGACGTTACGGAAGAGTTTATAACTAAGACCAAATCATTATGGAAGGAGATAAAGGTGGATTTTCTTATCGAATTAAATGGATTTCTAATATTATAAAACATGGTTTGTTTTGGCACGGTGTTAGAAATAATTTAGCAAAGATAGGTTTAGATTTTATGCCTTATTATTGGGTTAAAGAAGCGACTAGCCCTATTAGCCCTCCTCAAATTAGAGGGAAGGATAAAAACTTTAAAATTTCAACTTTTGGAGAGTCAGAAATTAATCATATTAAGAGTTCAATAATTGGTATAGAGCAAAAAGATTTGTTAGCTGACTTAAAAAATGGTGAGATCTGTATTGGTCTAAAAAATAATGATAAGATTGCAGCTTACATGTTTATTAAGTGTAAACCTTTTACATTTAGAAAACGTTTTTTTGACCTAAAATCTAATCAAAGCTATCTGCATAGTATGTACACTTTTGAAGCTTACAGGGGAAAAAATTTAGCGCCTTATTTGCGATACCATAGTTATAAAGTCTTAAAGGAACGGGGAGTTACTGAGTATTTAAGTGTTAGTGAGTATTTTAATAAATCTACAATTAAGTTTAAAAAGAAACTTAATTCTAAACCATATAGACTATACCTAAGCCTAGTCCTTTTTAAAAGGTGGACAATGAATTTTACTTTAAGAAAATACTAATGGCTTTATATCATTCACTCAAAAAGTTACTGACAAGGAAAGTCTTAGGTATACAAAAACAGCTAGTGGTCTTTAATGCAACTATGAATGCACGTAAGATGATTAAAGAAGTGTTGCGTAATGGTAATATTCCCAAATTAGAACCACACGAGATTTTAGAAGCTAAATCCTTTTACAAATCAAAAGGCTATAAACTAAAGAATGCAGACTGGCATAGATTTTATAAATATGCTAGTGGCGAATTTCATAAAGACTATCTTCCTTTAGATATTTTTAGGCCGATTATGGAGCCAAATTTAAATAGAAAATTATACTGGCCAGCTTTAGTTGATAAGAACTTAACATCTAGATTATTCGAAGGGTTTAATCAACCAGAAACAGTAGTTAGTAATTTAAACGGATTTTACTACGTCGACGACATTGTTGTAAGTAAAGACTTAGCTGCAGCTGCTTGTGCTAAAGTAAAAACTCAAATGATAATTAAACCAACAGTTGATTCTGGTCAAGGTAAAATGGTAAAGAAATTTACCATGAGTAATAATAAAATCAATGAATTATTTAAATCGTATAAGAAGGATTTTATAATTCAGAAAGTTGTTGAACAAAGTACAAAACTGAGTAAGTTAAACTCCACGACACTAAATACGCTTAGAGTTGTATCTTATTTAGATAAAAAAGGTGGTGTAAATATTCTGACCTCTTACCTTAGAATTGGCAAACCAGGAAGTGATACCGATAATATTTCTATTGGCGGAATGGCTTGTGCAATTAATGATGATGGAACATTACATAAAAGAGGCTTTATACATAGAAATGAAGGAGGAAAGTCTGATTTAAGTAAAACACCATCAGGTATTTTATTAGATGGCTATAAAGTCCCAAATTACGAAGGAGTAAAAGAAATGGTTAAAGAAATGCACCCAAGAGTTCCTATGTTTAAGATTATATCATGGGATATAGGAGTTGATAAAAATGACAGACCTATATTAATTGAGTATAACACATTTTATCAAAATATTGATATGCAGATGTTTACAGGTCCTTTTTTCGGGGAATTTACTGACGAAATTTTCGCTTTAGGTTTAAAGGGGAAATAAGCTTTATTATAAATCTAATAGGTATAAATTAAAGAGTACATATACATAGTTAAGGTGTTGATTTGCTGGTAACTAATGAACCGCAATTAGGTTAATATGCAGAAGAAATTTTAGCCTTAGCTTTTCTTGAAATTGTTTATCACTTTTCTGCGTTTACCCGAAGACAATGGTGGAATTTCATCAACATAAGAAATAATGACTTTTGCATCTTCTCCAAAATCTGATTTTATAGAAGCTACTAGTTCATTTTCAAACTCAAAATGATCTGCTTGAAGATTTAGTTTTACTTCATATTCTTTTTCACCTTGTTGAATAAATTGATATTGCTTTAGTAAAGTGTAGTATTTATAGAATTTAGTATAAATAACAAATGAAGAAATAAGTTGCCCTTGAGAGTCATAAATAACATCCATTTTGCGTCCTTCTATTTGTTCTAATTCTATGGTACCATTCTTATTCAAACCTAACTTTGCAATATCTCCAGTATCATATCTAATTATTGGCATTGCATAATTAAACAAATCTGTTACGACGATTCTTCCAAATTCTCCTGGTTTTACAGGTATATCGTTATCTAGATTTAATATTTCTACATTATAACTTGCATGGTTAATGACAAAACTATTTGGGGATTTTAAAGTCTGTTGCGCAATGATACCAATTTCTTCACTTGAGTATCTAGAAAGTACTGTTGTATCTAAATGCTTTGCTAATGTGTTCTTGGTGTAAGGGTTAAGATATTCAGAATTAGCAATGGCAGAATTTATATTTAAACCTTTAAGTTTACTTTGGCTTTTCTCTAAGTACTGCGCAATCATTTCGTAAGATGAAGCAAAGCCTAGTATGATTTTGTCTTTTTGTTTATCCGATTTTAATAGATCTAAAAAGGTTTCAATTCTATCATCAGTTAAACGCGAAATATCAAATTGATAAGCATTTTGTAATAAGGATTTAAATTTACTCTTTTGATTGTGACCTCTCCAAACTTCGAGCTCGTAGAGCTTATTACCTACTTTATAGCCAGAGTTTTTGAAAAAATAAAGATTGTCTGCGCTATTTCTTATACGTTTGCCTTTATCTTGAAATAGAAAAAATGGCACACCTGTAGATCCACTAGTTGATACCTTAAAATTATCTTTATCTCTAAATTTAGTCGACTGAAATTGAGAAAAATCATTCTGAATCGTCGTTTTTCTAATTACCGGAAAATCTAAAATTGTATTAAAAGTTTTAAGAGAACTATAATATGGTGTTGTTGTAATAGCATGATTCAATAGATTATCTAAAGATTTAGTTTTTGTTTGTTTTGCGTTATTAGAGTTAGGACACTGTATACCTAATGTAACTTCTTTGAGTTGATTTTTTATATGGCTTCCTTTAAAACTATCTATTAGCCAAAAGAAATTATTTCTTACTCTGTTTAAAATCATCACGTAATTTTTAGCCTAAGTATTTAGAATTAGCCTCTCTATCTTTAATAGTGTTAATAGGTAATCCAAAGGCTTGTTTATAATCTCCTATAGATTTTAGAACTAAAGATCCTGCACCTATTATGGTATGATTACCTATAACAATGTTTTGTATTATTGATGCACTAAGGCAGATAGCAGAACAAGTACCAATTTTAACATTACCACTAATAATTGCTCCCGATGCCAAACTAGAAAAGTTAGACATAACAGAATCATGACCTAAGGATGATTTTGTATTTAAAAGTGTAAATTCTCCAATTTTTGCATTAGCATTTATAACAACATTAGGCATAATTACTACACCTTGCGGTATCTTAACGTCATTTGCTAAAATAGCACTAGGATGTATAGCAGATATAAATTCTATCGAAGGGGAAATTTCGGCAATTTTATGATAAACATTCCGTCGTGTATAGTTATCACCTATACCTATGATAGCACCATAGATATCTTGCTCTTCAATCAGTTGATGCAACATATCTAAGTTGCCAATAACCTTAAAGCCATATATATTATCATTAATTGGTCTGTAAGAATCAATGAAGCCTATGATATTGTACTCATTATTCTTAAGAATAATATCAGCAATCATTTTACCATGGCCAGAAGCACCATAAATAACAATATTCTTCATTGTTGTAAGAATCGTTTATAACGAGCGTTTGTTTTTATCACAGACAATCGTTTTATAGATAGATTTGGTTCTACATGGCGAATATATTAACATTTTCATAGATTTATAAACATGGTGGTTAAACGGTTAAGTTTTGCCCATAACATGACTAATTATTGAGCTTTTTACGGTTAATTTGCATCATAGCTACTAAAATTATTTTTCACATATCTTATTTATGGCATTCAATATTTCATTTTTTAAGTATGACATTAAAAATCTAGCCGTTAAGCTTAATGCTAAAGGTGAACAATTTGTTGTAAAAGGACATCCATGGGTGTTTTCTAACAGTATCGTAAAAATAAATGAAGGTGCTAATACTGGTGACTTAGCTATAATATTTAGTAAAAATAAAAATAAAGTTGTAGGCATAGGTCTGTATGATGCCAATTCGCCAATACGAATAAAAATCATTCATAATGCTGAAACTAAAGTCAAGATTAATTCAGTATTTTTTCACGATAAAATAGAGATTGCTTTCAATAAACGGAAGGATTTATTAGAAACCAATACAAATAGCTATCGTTTACTTTTTGGTGAAAATGACGGTTTTCCAGGATTAATTGCAGATGTATATCATAAGGTTTTAGTTGTAAAGGTTTATTCCGAAATTTGGTTACCATATTTAGAATCTATTTTAGAAAGTCTGCAAAAAATTTCTAATGCTGCAACGATTGTAATGCGTTTAAGCAGAAACTTACAAAACAGTGCTCATCACAATCTTAATGATGGTGAAGTTGTATTTGGTAAATTAGACAACAATGAGGTTGCGTTTATAGAACATGGAGTTAAATTTTCCGCAAATGTTATTAAAGGCCATAAAACAGGTTATTTTTTAGATCATAGAGATAATAGAAGACGTGTAGGAGAGCTAAGTGTTGGTAAAACAGTTTTAGACGTGTTTTCTTATGCTGGTGGATTTTCGGTACATGCATTAGCTAAAGGAGCAGATGAGGTAACTAGTTTAGATATTAGTAAACAAGCCCTAGATATGGCAAGAGCCAATGGAAAACTTAATGATTATAAAGGAGTTCATAAGACTATTTCTGGCGATGCTTTTACTGAAATGAAAGGTCTAATTCAAAAAGGCAAAACTTTCGATGTTGTAGTCATAGATCCACCAAGTTTCGCAAAGCAAAAATCAGAAATTGATTTAGCTAAAAAGAAGTATGCGCAATTAGCAGAATTAGGAGAGAAACTTACTGCCAAGTATGGACTCTTAGTTTTAGCCTCATGTTCTTCTAGAGTATTAGCACAAGCTTTTTTTGACCTTAACGTGCAAGCTTTGAATTCACAATCTAGATTATACGATACTATTTTAAAAACACAACACGATAGCGATCATCCTATTAGTTTCGCGGAAGGGGCTTATCTTAAATGTGGTTATTATCGTTTCTTAGAATAGAAGTATTATGCATGCATAATATATTTTAGTATATTTGACCAAATTCAAAAGGCTATGCAAACCAAACTGACTCAACTACTAAATATTAAATATCCAATTATACAAGCACCAATGTTTTTGGTTTCTAATGTTGCTATGGTAACTGAGGCCATGAAAGCCGGTATTGCTGGTTGTATACCTGCATTAAATTATAGAACATTAGATGAGCTAAGAGCCGCGTTAAAAGAATTAAAAGCAAATAAAGTAGAAGGTGGATCTTATGGATTTAATTTAATTGTTAACAAGTCTAATATTAAATATAGAGGTCAGCTAGAGGTTATCTGCGAAGAAGGTTGCGACTTTATTATTACATCCTTAGGTAGTCCAGAAGAAACTATTCGTCAAGCACATGCCGTGGGAATAAAAGTGTTTTGTGATGTTACCGATTTAAAGTTTGCTAAAAAGGTTGAGCAACTAGGAGCAGATGCAGCGATTGCTGTTAATAATGAAGCTGGTGGACATCGAGGAAATTTATCACCAGAAGAGTTAACTAGTTTATTAAATAAAGAATTAGCAATACCTGTAATTTCTGCAGGAGGTGTAGGTTGTAAAGCAGATATTGATAAGATGTTAAGTTATGGAGCTGAAGGTGTTTCCGTTGGTAGCCCATTTATAGCTTCTATAGAAGCTGGTGTTACTGAGGATTATAAGCAAGCTTGTGTAGATTATGGTGCTGAAGACATTATTATGACAGAGCGCATCTCTGGTACACCATGTACAGTGATAAATACACCTTATGTTCAAAAAATAGGAACTAAAGCAACGTGGTTAGAAAATATATTGAATAAAAATAGAAAGCTAAAAAAATGGGTTAAAATGGTACGCTTTTCTATTGGTATGAAAGCTACAGAAAATGCAGCTAAAAAGGCAACTTATAAAACGGTTTGGGTTGCAGGACCAAGTATTGAGCATACAAAAGAAATTCTACCAGTAAAAGCAATAGTTACAAAGCTTACAACTTAAGCAATGCTAGTTCTTGGGCTTTCTTTTTTTTCTTTTTCTTACCGGTAAAAATATTAAATGTGTAACTAGTTGTTATACCTCCAATTGCCGTTGCAAAAAACTCACTATTATCAAATCTACCAGAGATTATATAACCGTCGTAAATTTCTTTGGAAAGACCTGCTAAAGTAGATAAACCCAAACTGTACCAAAATGCTTTTTTCTTATTTTTGGTTGTAGCATAAACTAAGCTATATGTAAGACCAGATATAACTACACCAGCACCAAAGTGCACACCATCGTCACTAGATGTTTTCTGTGAGAAGCCAAAATTAAATATAAAAATTGCGAGAAATGTAATTATAAATTTCATGGTTGGTTGGGTTGGTTGGGTTGGTGGGTAGAAATGTATTGGTTTTAGATAAGACATACACGTTTTTCCGATTGAATCTTAATTTACACGATAAAAGGACTTAAACCTCCTAAGAAGAAGCTAGAATAAGATAAATTCTCATTATGAATATAGATTACTCAATATTTTGCCTCAATTACTTAACTTAACGTAAAGTATTGATATCAAAATATTCAGATAAAGACATAATGTCTTTACACTCAAAGATTACATTACTGTTTGAATTTGTAACAAATCACTACGTTTTGCGACACATAAAATAGATCGTTGTCTTAGAGTAGGTAAACGTTTAATTTAAAAGAAAAATATATGATTCAGGTAAAAGGAGCTCTAGTTCTAGGAGCATTACTAGGTGCGGCAGCTGGTGTTTTGTTAGCGCCAGATAAAGGAAGTACAACAAGAGACCACTTAAAGGAAGAGGGTAAAGACATAAAAAACCAAATAGCGAGTGATTTTACGGAAGTAAAAGAAGATGTGACCAAAGCAGCTAAGTCGGGTAAAGACAAATTGAAAGAAGAAATAAAGGATATAGCTTCTAAAACAAGTCACCAAACAGAAAAGGCTATTACGTTTTTAGAAAAACAATTAGCTATTCTTAAAGAAAAGAATAAAACATTACAGCAAACGAGCTAAAAGGTTTTAAAAATGGTCGCTTTAATAAGCGGCCATTCTGTTTTTAAAATACCATAGCAACACGTACTTCGTCTATAACCATCCTTCATTACAGTGTCTTGTCTTAAGACGCCTTCTAAAGTAGCACCTAACTTCTCAACCGCTCGACGAGATTTCTTATTGCGCTCATCTATACGGAATTCTACTTTTTCAAAATCTAAAGTTTCAAACGCATAGCCTAGCATTAAAAATTTAATGTTAGCATTTAACCCTGTACCCTGAAAATTATGCCCTAACCATGTCCAACCAATATGCAATACCTTATTCTTCTGATTAATTAGACCAAAACGTGTAGAGCCAGCATAAGCCTGTTTATCTTTGTCATATATTATAAACGGAATGGTTGTTTTAAGGTTATAACCATCAACAGCAAGCTTTACATATGCTTTCAGTTTTTCTGGTGCAGAAATATCAGAAGGCGAGAAAAAGATGAGGTCTTTTTCTTGTGCAACATGTTCTAATTGCGTGTAATTACTCTTATCTAATAATGTGAGTTTTACACGATTGTTTTCTAGTGTCAGTGTATTCATACTAAATCATTTATATAATTGACATTAACCACGTGCTTGCCTTCAAAAGGTCTTACCATGACTTTATTGCCAAAAAGTTCAGTAGCTCTTTTAGATTCTAGTTTTAGGCGCTCTTCATCTAAATACTGATCATCAGTTCCATATATTAATGTGACTTTAGTTGAGTTACTTAAATATTCAAAATCTTTAGCTAATAACTCTTTTGGAATACCTCCAGAATGTAACACTAACTGACTACACTGCAATTGCCGTTTCGCTATATAACGCATAGCCACACTAACACCTTGAGAGTACCCAAAAACGATGAGGTTAAGGTTATTTGGAATGTTTTCACTTTCAAAAATGGCATCAAAGTAGTTGAGAATATTTTCCATACCAGCTTCAGTTTCATCCCGTGTTAACCAATTAGCACCAACATGCATTTTTGGCTGAATGTAATATTTGTTCGGAGCTTGTGGCGCAATGATATAATTCTCGTCAGTATTTAAATCCTTAAAATATCTAAGAAAATAGCGACTAAGGTAACCCATCCCATGACAAACAAGCCATACAGTTTTAGTGCGCTCAGTGAGCGTGTTTAAAGTAGAGTAGGAATTACTGGTATTATATGTGATTTCTTTCTCTTGGGTATTCATTATTCTTGGTATCTTTGCTTTAGACTCTAAAACTACTCATTTTCTATGCAACAATCTAAAGAAGAATTCTTAGCTAAAGTTAATGCTGTAAGTAAAGGCACATTGATGGAAACACTAAGTATAGAAATGGTAGATTATGGTGACGACTTTTTAGTAGCACGCATGCCTGTAACATCAAAAGTACATCAGCCAGATGGTGTTTTACATGGCGGCGCAACAGCTGCATTGGCAGAAAGCGTTGGTAGTTTTGCTTCTCACATTTTTATAGATATAGACAATTATTTCGTTAGAGGTTTAGAGATTACTGCTAACCATTTAAAGAGTGTTAAAGATGGTTATGTATATGCAAGAGCAACCTTTTTACACAAAGGGCGTACAACGCAGCTTTTAGATATTAGAATTACAGATGAAAAGGAGAATTTAATTTCAATTTGTAGATTATCTACAATATCACTTCCTAAAAACAAGTAGAAATGAATGTAGATTCATTTTTTAAAATTTTAGATGCGCAGTATGCTAACAAATTACCCTTTGTGGTTTATAGCAGACCAATAAATTCTATCATTAAGTGTTGGCTGCAGAAGGATAACAAATTACATACGACAGCTAATTTTACAGAAAGTGGTTTTGTTTTTTCACCTTTCGATTTAAGTACAGAAAGTATTTTATTACCACAGGAAAATTGTGAGCATCATACCTTAGAAATATCTAATTTAAAATTAGAGACTGAAATAGTAATAACAGAAATTAAAAATAAACAGAAGCTAGATCATATAGATTTAGTTTCTAAGGGTATTGAAACTATTAAAAGTACGAATCTAGATAAGGTAGTCTTATCTAGAGAAGTTGTAAAGACCACAGATTCTAAAAAACCCTTAGAAGTTTTCAAACGTTTATTTAATACCTACAAGAATGCTATGGTATATTGTTGGTATCACCCAAAGGTAGGTTTATGGCTAGGTGCCACACCAGAATTACTTTTTAAGGTAGATGGGAAGCAACTCACTACAATCTCTCTAGCAGGCACACAACCATATAATTCAAATAAACAAGTCTCATGGACTCACAAAGAATATGAGGAGCAACAAATAGTTACAGATTATATTAAAACACAAGTTAGCCCATTGTCTAGTGCAGTAAATATATCTGATGTTGAAACTGTAAAAGCAGGTAATTTACTTCATTTAAAAACTTATATTAGGAGTAGAATAAAGAGTGATGTAGAATTAATATCAGTTATAAAAACCTTACACCCAACACCAGCTGTTTGCGGTTTCCCTAAACAATTAGCAAAAGATTTTATTCTTAAAAATGAAAACTATAAGCGCCAATATTATACAGGTTTCTTAGGTGAGCTTAATTTAAAGCAAACTAAAACAAGAAATACCAATAAACGTAATGTAGAGAATAGCGCTTATGCTTTAGTGAAAGGTTATTCTAATTTTTACGTCAATTTGCGCTGTATGCAATTTAAAGATAACATGGCAATTATTTATGTTGGTGGAGGTATTACTAAAGACTCTATTGCTGAAAAAGAATGGGATGAAACTGTAAACAAAACCAAAACAATAAATAATGTACTAGATTAAAATTAGGGATATTTCTTATCTTTGTCAATAGATGAAGTATTCTAAAATTCCCTTATCACAAACCGTAGTAACATTATGTAAAACCCATAATATTAAGCATATTGTTATATCTCCTGGTAGCAGAAATGCACCACTAACTATTGGTTTTACTCACGATGAGTTTTTTGAGAGTTATAGTATCGTAGATGAGCGTTGTGCTGCTTTTTTTGCATTGGGTATTGCGCAGCAAATACAAGAACCAGTGGCCTTAGTATGCACATCTGGTAGTGCGCTGTTAAATTATTATCCAGCTATTGCAGAAGCGTATTATAGTAACATACCTCTAGTGGTTTTATCCGCAGATCGTCCAAAACATTTAGTAGATATTGGGGATGGCCAAACTATAAAACAAAAAAACGTTTATGGCGATCATGTTTTATATAGTGCTAACTTAAAGTTAGACTTAAAAAATAAAGTGAAGAACGACAAGGAGAAAGAGCTTCCAATTTTTAAAAGTATTGAGAACAAATTAGAGTATTTTCTTGGGCTTCAGAAAGATATTCAGACGTATAATGAATCAGAGATTCATGAAGCCTTGACTATATCTAAACTCAGTTTAGGTCCAGTTCATATTAATATTCCATTTGATGAGCCACTTTATCAGACCGTTGATGCTTTAACAATTAATCCAAAACCGTTTAATTTAAAAAGTCGAACAGAGAAAATAGATGATTTTGAAATTAAAAGCTGTCTCGATATTTGGCATACTGCAAAAAGAAAAATGATTTTAGTAGGTGTACTTCAACCAAATTCTATTGAAGAAGGATTGTTGCAAGAACTAGCAGATGATGATAGTCTTATTGTTTTTACAGAAACGACATCGAATTTACACCATCCAGATTTTTTTCCGGGTATAGATAAAATTATAGCACCTTTAGATGAGGCTAAATTTATTGCACTTCAGCCAGATATATTATTAACTTTTGGTGGATTAGTTGTTTCAAAAAAGATTAAAGTATTTCTTCGAAATTATAAACCAAAGCATCATTGGCATGTAGATTTATTTAGAGCGAACGACACGTTTTTTTGCTTAGAGAAACATATTAAACTATCAATTAATACATTTCTTTCGGAGTTTTTACCACTGGTAACACACCATACTAAAAGCGACTATAAATCAAATTGGTTAGCTGTTAGGCAAAAGCGAAGAAAAGGACATAGTGCTTATTTAGAAACTATACCATATTCAGATTTTACTGTATTTAATGCAGTTATAAAATCAATACCTAAACAAAGTCAATTACAAGTTGGTAATAGTTCGGGAATTAGATACACGCAGTTATTTCAGTTAAGAAAAGATATAAATGTGTTTTGTAATAGAGGAACAAGTGGTATTGATGGAAGTACAAGCACAGCTATAGGAGCTTCAATTATAAATACACAAAGAACCACTTTTATAACAGGAGATTTAAGTTTCTTTTACGACAGTAATGCTTTATGGAATAATTATATACCAGATACTTTTAGAATTATTGTTTTAAATAATGAAGGAGGTGGAATTTTTAGAATTTTACCAGGTCATAAGAACACAGATAATTTTGACACATATTTTGAAACTAAGCATCATTTAACAGCAAAACAACTTTGCAACATGTATGGTTTTGAATATCATGAAGCTAAAGATGAAACTGCCTTAAGCGCTGCCTTAGGCTCTTTTTATTCTAGCGCAAAACGGCCAAAACTTTTAGAGGTTTTTACACCTTCTAGAGAAAATGACGAGATTTTACTAAATTATTTTGAGTTTATAAAGTAGACTTGTCATTAAGATGTGACGGTTTCACTTTTTACGTGTCTAAAAAATACTTACCTTTAGGGAGTAAACAATTTTAATCTAAAAACTAATACAATGAGTAAAAGAGACGACTTAATCGCAAAGTATGCTGCAGACTTAAAAGACAAATGTGGTGTTAACGCAGACATGGATTTATTAACTAAAGTAACTGTTGGTTTAGGTCCTTCAATTTATAATGCAGATTCTTCTACAGTTTCTGGTTCTGATCCAAAAGAATTAGCAACGGTAAAAAACAACTATTTAATCAAAAAATTAGGATTAAAAGATAGTGCTGATTTAGACAAAGCGATAGCATCTGTAATGGATACCTACGGACAGTCTAACAGAAATAAATATAGAGCAGTAGTATACTATTTATTATGTGTTCATTTCAAAAAATCATCTGTTTATTAGTAGATGACTTTTAAAGATAGATAAGCGTTATAATTAATTATTATAGCGCTTTTTCTTTTATGCTAAACGTGTTTTAGTATCTCAATAATTCGTTTCAATATCTCAGTAATATCAATACCTTTGTAGAATGATATATTTAGGAGAATACAACACATTAGAAATATTAAGAGATACAGAACCAGGATTATTTCTTGGTGATGGAGCTGATGGAGAAGTGTTGCTTCCTAATCGTTATGTCCCAAAGGTTTTTGATATTGGTGATAAAATAGAGGTTTTTGTTTATTTAGATAATGAAGAGCGACCAGTTGCAACAACTGACAAACCTTACATTAAAAAAGGTGACTTTGCATTGCTAAGATGCAACCAAGTGACTAATTTTGGTGCGTTTTTAGATTGGGGACTAGTTAAAGAGTTATTCTGCCCTTTTAAAGAACAAGCTTTTAAAATGAAATCTGGTGGTTGGTATTTAGTGCATTGTTATTTAGATGATGAAACGGAGCGTCTTGTTGCATCAAGCAAAACCAATAGTTTTTTAGATAATAAAGAATTGACTGTAGCTCAGTTTGATGAGGTTGATTTAATTGTTTCCCATCCATCAGATATAGGAATGAATGTCATTGTAAATAATATGCATTCTGGATTAATTTTTAATGACGATATTTTTAAGGATATTAGTATTGGTGATCGCTTAAAGGGGATTATTAAGAAAGTTCGTAACGATAATAAACTCGATATTTCGTTAAATCAAATTGGCTATAGAAACATAGAGCCTAACGCTGAGCATGTTTTAAATGAATTACAAGATAATAACGGCTTTATACCACTGCACGATAAATCGGATCCCGAAGCAATTAAGGAGCAAATGCAAATGAGTAAAAAGAGTTATAAAAAGGCTATTGGATCGCTTTATAAAGAACGCTTAATTACCATAGAATCTGATGGTATTAGATTAGTTTAGTGATAGTCCCATTTTATCTTTTACGCGCTGATAAACAGTATCGAGACCTTCGTATAAATCATTAAAACAAATGTCTTTACGTAAGCAGAATGCGCTTTCTATTTGCGCACTCATTCTTCCAGCTTCATTGTAACTTACTATGCCATAAGCAGCTAAATTGGGTAACGCTTGTCTAACATCTTTAATATCTAAGGTAGAAACGGAATAAGAGTTGATTCTGTTTGAAACAACACCAAAGACTTTTGCGTTTCCGAAATATGATATAATATCTGTTAATATTTTTCTACCAGAAATAATGTCAATATGAGAGCCTTCATTAAATTCGACAACAGCGACATGGTTAAAATAATGCACAACACCAACATCAGAGGTGGTTTGCTTTATAATCTGTGGAGCTAGCTCTGTATTTACAATGCTCATTTTCTAAGAATATTTAATTATAGCTAAAATTTTTGCTTTCCCTTAAGCATTTATAAGAAACAATAATTATGGATAGGTCACATAAATATTTAAAGGCTAATGGTTTATACGTTTGCTATCACATTTTAGATCTTTAAATATCACTTAAAGATGTTGAAGTTTACCTTCACCCCATACTTTTAATTCCTTATTTTTGTTTCAAAATTTTTTAAAATATGAGTCTTATAGATTGGAAAGTTGCCAAGTCTTATGAAGATATAACGTATCATAAATGTAATGGTGTTGCTAGGATAGCATTCAACCGACCAGATATAAGAAATGCTTTTAGACCGAAAACAACATCAGAACTATATGATGCATTTTATGATGCCAATGAAGATGTTAATATTGGTGTGGTGCTTTTAAGTGCGGATGGGCCGTCATCTAAGGATGGTATATGGAGCTTTTGTTCTGGTGGAGATCAAAAAGCGAGAGGTCATCAAGGTTATGTTGGTGAAGATGGATACCATCGCTTGAATATTCTAGAGGTGCAACGCCTTATTCGTTTTATGCCTAAGGCAGTAATTGCGGTTGTACCAGGATGGGCTGTTGGTGGAGGTCATAGTTTGCACGTGGTTTGCGATTTAACTTTGGCCAGTAAAGAACATGCTATCTTTAAGCAGACAGACGCTGATGTTACTAGTTTTGATGGAGGATACGGTTCTGCATATTTAGCAAAAATGGTTGGTCAGAAAAAAGCTAGAGAAATCTTTTTTTTAGGAAGAAATTATTCGGCTCAAGAAGCATATGATATGGGAATGGTGAATGCTGTTATTCCGCATGCCGAATTAGAAGCTACTGCCTATGAGTGGGCACAAGAAATATTAGCTAAGTCACCAACTTCAATTAAAATGCTAAAATTTGCTATGAATCTTACCGATGATGGTATGGTTGGACAGCAAGTTTTTGCAGGAGAGGCTACTAGATTGGCTTATATGACAGACGAAGCAAAAGAGGGTAGAGATGCCTTTTTAGAAAAAAGGAAACCTAATTTTCCGAAGAAATGGATACCTTAATCTAATGAGTTTTGCATGAAAAAAATTAAACCATGGCTTTCTGCCATGCGCCTTAGAACATTACCTCTTTCAGTTTCGGGTATCATAATAGGAACTTGTTTTGCTTATTATAATGGTCGTTTCGATCCATGGACTTTTGTATTAGCAATTCTTACAACAATTAGTTTGCAGGTGTTATCTAATCTTGCCAACGATTACGGAGATGGAGTAAAAGGTACAGATAATGAAGATAGAGTTGGTCCAGAACGCGCAATTCAAAGTGGTGAAATTACACCCGAGCGTATGATGGAGGCAATAAAGTTAAATATTGTAATAGTTATTATTTTATCATTAGCCTTAATTTGGGGAGCTTTTGGTTCTACTAATTCTCTCTTTTTATTACTTTTTATTATTCTTGGTGGCTTATCAGTTTATGCAGCTCTTAATTATACAATGGGAGATTCTCCTTATGGCTATAAGGCATTAGGAGATATTTTTGTTTTTGTCTTTTTCGGATTATTAAGCTCAATAGGTAGTTACTTTCTTTATACACTTCGGATAGATCATTTTATTATTTTACCAGCAATTACTTTAGGCTTATTAAGCGTAGGTGTGTTAAACCTAAACAATATGCGCGATCTTGATGCTGATAAAAAGGTTGGTAAAATTACTTTAGCAGTAAAATTAGGTATTGAGCGGGCTAAAGGCTATCATTTCTTTTTAATTATAGGTGGTATGCTATGTGCTATTGTGTTTTCAATACTGTATTATGTTGAGCCTTATAACTTTTTATATCTCATAGCTTTTATTCCTCTTTTAATACATATTCAAAAAATAAGAATTGCAAAACAACCTAACGATTTTGATAGCCAATTAAAAATGCTAGCCTTATCTACCTTTTTATTTTCTCTTCTTTTGGGTGTAGGATATATACTATACTAAGACGTTATTTTTTAATATTTCTATTCATACTTTTAAATCAAACAAATGAAACATCTTATCACGTTTATTTTATTTACAATATTTTCACTTAGTTATAGCCAAACATCTACATTAAGTGTTAAGGAAAGTGCTGAATATAAAGATAAAGAAAAGGCACGTGGTATTATGACAATTCATACTACTCAAAATGGATTAACAGGTATAATTAGAGAAAGTAAACGCGATATTTTATTTGACGTTTTTGATAAAAGTCTTCAAAAAACGCATTCTTCTATTATTGAAAGTAGTAAAAAAGAAACTTATGTTGGTGAAGTCGTTTATGGAAATGAAATAAAAGTATTTACTGTCTTTTCACCCAAGGCTAAGGAGCGTGAAGTTTATTGCCACATTTTTAATATAGAAACAGGTAATCATACTAAAAAGAAGTTATTTGAAGTGACTGTTGCCAAGAAAAGGTATCTGTTTTTTAATCGAAATGATAGACAAACTAGTTTTAGCATCTCGCCAGACGGAACGTACTTAGCAATGGCAACAGACAATATTTATAAAGATGTAAATGATTATGCAATCCGTGTTTTTGATGCCACTACATTAGACTTGTTATACACAAAAAGTTATCAAAAGCATAAAGAAAAATATTTTAAACATAACGATATTTGGGTTAATGAAGCTGCTGAAGTTTTTGTGTTAGGTAAATTGTACAAGGAAGGTAAAAGAGAAAAGAAAAAAGGAGAGGCTAATTATAGTTTTATACTAAATAAAATTTCTAAAGATGACAATAAAGAGATCGAAATTAACTTGGCAGATCAGCATATACAAAATTTAAATATTACAACTACTGGTAATGAGTTGCACCTTATAGGTTTTTATTCAGAAAAGAGAACGGGTAAAATTAAAGGTGGTTGTAATTTTATTATTAACTCAGAAAGTTTTTCAGTTTCTAGCAAAACAAATTATAAATTGCCTTTAGATGTTTACGAGGATTTGTTTGGTCAAAAGAAAGGATCAAAGAAAAAGGGTAAGGAGCTTACTAATTTTTATATAGACTATATATTAGAAGATTCTCAAGGAAATTCTTACTTACTAGCAGAAGAGTTTTACATTACTCAGACATATGTTAATAATGGTATGAATGGTGGGTATTGGCAGACAGTTTATCATTATGATGATATACTGATACTAAAATTTGGTGCGGAAGGTGATTTAGAATGGGGTAGAAGTATTTTTAAAAGAGCTACATCTCCATCTTATAATGCCTTTGTTAAGAATGACGAATTGCATGTTTTATTAAATTCGGGTAAAAATCTTTTAGAAAAGAAAGATGGAAGAACCAAGGTTTCTAAAGGTTGGTTTGAGTCTTCATCACTTTACGATATAGTGTATAACAATTCTGGTGAAGTGGTTTACAGTAAAATTCAAGATAATAAGGGTAAAACATTTTATTTACCTTTCTACGGAACTTATCAAAACGAAACATTTATAATGATGAGTAGCGGTCGGAAGAAGAGACAATTTATGATTTTAGAATAATTCTAAGCTTATTTAGGTTTAAGAGGTTTTAGTTTCTTAACGGGAATTGTACCGTAAACATGAAAGTACAATAATGATGCTTAGTTAAAAGTTTAATATTGCCTAACTATCGGACTTTACTTCGCATAACTAGCTTATGAATTAATCTTGGTGATAAACGTTTTACATACACACCAAATTTTTCAAAATTACCAATATAAGCTTCAAACTTTTCTTTTCGTATGGCTTTAATCATACGTTTTACAAAGATTTTGACATCTAATCCGTTTTCTGTCATTTCATCTTGATAGCCTTGAACGCTACCATCTGCGGTTAAAGCATTTCTAGCTACGTTTGTATTTACAAAACCTGGACAAATAATTGTAACTTTAATGTTATCCTTAGCGTGTTCTAATCGCAATGCATCAAAAAAACCATGTAATGCATGTTTTGCACCACAATAGGCAGATCTTAAAGGAGAACTGAATTTTCCCATGAGACTGGTTACTACGACATATTGACCAGTTTGATTTTGTATAAAATGTGGTAATACAGCTTTAGAAAGTGCTACAGTGCCTAAATAATCTACTTCCATCAGTTTTTTATCAACTTCAATAGACGTTTCAATAATTGGTGAGCGTTGACTTATACCGCCATTATTTATCAAAATATCAATTTTACCAAAACATGATATGGCATTATCTGCAATAACTTTCATTTCTCTGTAGTTTGCTAAATCTAATGGCAGAATAGCAATATTTTTAGGCTCAACACATTGTAATTTCACTTCGTTTAGTACCTCTTCTCTGCGCGACGATAAAATGAGTTTACAATCTTTATTAGATAACTCTAGAGCAAGCGCTTTACCTATACCGCTCGATGCACCAGTTATCCATATCACTTTATTTTTAAACATCTTGTATTAGTTTTTTGAGTTCATCCATTCATTCCGCAAATCTTCAGACACTTTACCAGTGCCATCATGTTTCCAGCCAGGCGATTTAATAAAATATAATAAACGGTTTTTTAAAGACTTGCTTCCTGTTAAGACGTCTTTAAACATTCTAAACCATTCTATAAAGGCAATTTTAATCGGATTGTATGTTTTAATATTTTCTACCAACCCATAAATAACTTTTTCGTGGTCTAATTCTGGCTGAAATGTTCTAAAAAACTTGTCCCATATAATTAAAATCCCAGCGTGATTCCTATCTAAATAAATGGGGTTACTACCATGATGCACACGATGATGTGATGGTGTATTAAAAACGGCTTCAAACCATTTTGGCATTTTATTTATAGCTTCCGTATGTATCCAAAATTGATATAATAGACTAATAGACATTTGTAATAAAATCATTGCAGGATGAAAACCAAGGAGTGGCAACCATAACCAAAAGATGAACGTGTAAAAACCACCAGACCAAGTTTGTCTTAGTGCTGTACTTAAATTGTAATGTTCAGATGAATGATGAACCACATGAGATGCCCAAAATAATCTACATTGGTGAGAGATTCTATGAAACCAATAGTAAGCAAAATCATCTAAAAAGAATAATAATAGAAATGACCACCAAGCTACAGGTAGCGTAAATACTCTAAACCTATCATAAACCCAAAAGAAGACCAATAGAACTAATGCTTTACTTACAAAACCTAAAACTACATTTCCCAATCCCATAGCAATTGAAGAAAAAGCATCTTTGCTTTCATAAGTATTTACGCCTTGTTTAAATGTAACATATAATTCTAATAACATCGCTATTATAAAAAGCGGAATAGCATAAAGGATAATATTAGGAAAGTCTGGCATTAGTTTTTCTTTAAAAATAGGATTTTTTAAGAGAATTACTCGTCTAAAAAATGGTAGTTACGTATTTTTATATTTTAATTTTGAAATCGATAATTATGAAGCTCAAACTTTTCGTCCTAATACTATGTTTTACTGTTAGTAATGCTTTTTCGCAGGTTGACGAATCCCAAACTGGAGCTTGGTATATGTATTTTTTTAGTCACCAATTTAAAGATAGTCAATGGGGATTTCAAGGAGATTTTCAGTATAGAGATTGGCAAGGGTTAGGTGATATGGAACAGCTTTTATTGCGTTCTGGTATTACATATTCTCCAAAAAATGCACCTGTAAAGTTTACTTTGGGTTATGGAAATATTACAACAGGACAATTTGGAGAAAGTGATGATACTTCTAGTGAAAGTCGTATTTATCAAGAAGCTTTAATTCCACAGAAATTAGGAAGTCGATTTTATTTAACTCATCGATTTAGATACGAACAACGTTTTGTCGAAAATCAGGATTTTAGAACACGTTACCGTTACAATCTATTTTTAAATATTCCACTAAACAGCAAAGAACTCAGCCCGAAGGCAATTTATATTGCTCTTTATAACGAGCTTTTTATTAATGGAGGAACTGATATTGGTGAAGGAAGGACGGTACAGATTTTTGATAGAAATCGTACTTATTTAGGAATGGGTTATGTATTAAATTCTAATATCCGATTTCAATTAGGATGGATGAATCAAAAGACTGTAACTTGGGGTAAAGGTCAGCTTCAGTTTAGCATGCATCACAAAATTTAATATGATAAAAGCTAGCTACCGAAAGTATCTACTAAACTTTAAAAGACCTAGTGGCACTTCTAGAGGTATTATGACCACTAAAGAAACATGGTTTATAATCATTAAAAATGATGATAAATTTGGTGTTGGCGAATGTGGAATTCTTAGAGGTTTATCTATTGATGATAGACCAGATTATGAACACAAACTTAAATGGGTATGCGAGCATATAGAATTAGGTTTAGAAACCTTAATAAATGCACTTAAGGAGTTTCCTAGTATTCAATTCGGATTAGAAACTGCTTTTAAGTCTTTAGAAAGCGAAAATAAGTTTGAATTATTTCCATCTCATTTTACAGAAGGTGCAGATAACATTCCAATCAATGGTTTAGTATGGATGGGAAATGCGGAATTTATGCAAAAGCAAATCAAAGAAAAGATTAATGCTGGTTTTGATTGTATAAAACTAAAAATTGGAGCTATAGATTTTAAAACAGAATTAGATATTTTAAAGTCTATTAGAACAGAGTTTTCTGTTTCAGATATTGAATTACGTGTCGATGCCAATGGTGCATTTTCAAAAGAAGATGCCTTAGAGAAATTGAAACGTCTTTCGGAGTACCAATTACATTCTATTGAACAGCCTCTAAAACCAAAGCAATTTAATGAAATGGCTAAGTTATGCGAAGTAACACCTTTACCAATTGCCTTAGATGAAGAGTTAATTGGAGTTTTCGAAAACGATGATAAACAGAAACTACTCCAAGTTATTAAACCACAATATATTATTTTAAAACCTAGTTTGGTTGGTGGTTTTAGAGGAAGTCAACAGTGGATAGATTTAGCAGAACAACAAAACATAAAATGGTGGATTACCAGCGCCTTAGAAAGTAACATAGGATTAAATGCTATTGCACAATGGACATACATACTAAAAAATGCGTTACCACAAGGATTAGGTACTGGTGGCTTATACACTAATAATTTTGATTCGCCTTTAATTGTAAAAAATGGTACTTTGCAATACGATATAAAACAACATTGGAATTTTAATTTATAATTATGAATTATATACAACAAACCTATAATGTGTTACATGATGGTTGGAGATATTTAGTAGGTACCATAATAATCTTTAGTTTTTGGCAAATTATTGGTGCAATTCCTTTGATGATTGCCCTTGGTATTAAGATGGCGAACGGCACAAGTCTTGCTGATGCAACAGACATTACTCAAATGTCTTCATTATTAGGAAAGAATCTATTTCTGTTTTTAATGCTAATTACGTTTGTATCTGGACTGCTTGGAGTCATTCTTTCATCGAAAGTTTTACATAAACAATCATTTTTGCATTTAACAACGGCAAGAAAAAAAATCGATTGGAATAGGTTTTGGTTCATATTTATCATTTGGGGAATTTTTTCGGTAGGCACAACTTTCCTTTCCTTTTATTTAGCACCAGAAGACTACGTTTATAACCTAAACGTACAGCCATTTATTATTTTATGTATAATAGTTATACTTTTTATTCCATTACAAACGAGTTTTGAGGAATATCTCTTTAGAGGATATCTAATGCAAGGTATAGGTGTTTTAGTTAAAAATAGATGGGTGCCATTATTAATCACTTCAATTGGTTTCGGTTTATTACATGGGTTTAATCCAGAAGTTGATAAATTAGGACCTATAATGATGGTATTTTATATAGGAACAGGATTGGTACTTGGTATAATGACATTAATGGATGATGGCCTAGAATTAGCTTTAGGTTTCCACGCTGCAAATAACATGTTTACCGCTTTATTGGTTACATCTGATTGGTCAGCATTGCAGACAGATGCTTTATTAACTTACACAGCAGATCCTGAGAAAATGGCAGTATCAGAAATAGTGTTACCTGTACTAATCGTTTATCCTTTGTTATTATTGTTACTGTCAAAGAAATATGGTTGGACCAACTGGAAAGATAAGCTGTTTGGAAAAGTAACACCTCCTCCAAAAGAAGATTATAAAATAATTGAATAAATGACTCCTAAGTACTATAAAGTACATAATAGATTTAAGCTAAATGGAAATCATTATAATTCTGAAGAGCTAAATGAAGTTGCCTATAGTTTTATAAAAGAAGGAGAAGCCTACGAAAAAGTTACTGGTAATTTTTTATTAGATTGGTTTAATGAAAAAGAGTACATAGAAGTTAATACTTCTGGATCTACAGGAAAACCTAAATCTATAAAATTAAGAAAACAAGCTATGGTTAATTCTGCCATAGCAACAGGTAATTTTTTTGGTTTAAAACCTGGTTATACAGCCTTACATTGTTTGCCAAATCATTACATAGCAGGTAAAATGATGTTAGTACGTGCTTTAGTTCTTGGACTAGCCATTGATTTAGTACAACCAAGTGCACATCCTTTATTTGATTGTAATAAGCACTATGATTTTTCGGCAATGGTACCGCTTCAATTAGAACATACGATTAATCAGATAAGCAATATACAAACTATAATTGTTGGTGGCTCTAAATTAAATCAACCCTTACTAGATAAAATTAGTTCTAAAACTTCTAGTTTTTTCGCAACATATGGTATGACAGAAACCGCCACGCATGTCGCTATTAAACAACTAAGTTCAAAAGGGAATAAAGCTGATCAAGAATATAGAGCACTTGGTAATATTTCGTTTCAAACTGATGCGAGACAATGCCTAGTTATAGATGCACCCAATTTATTGAGTAAAAAAATAATTACTAATGACGTAGTAGATTTAAAATCTAATATTAGTTTTAATCTACTTGGACGCTATGACAACGTTATTAATTCTGGAGGTGTAAAGTTATTTCCAGAGCAAATAGAAGAGAAGTTGTTACAATTAATTAATGAACGTTTTATAATTGCAAGTGAGAAAGATGTCGTACTTGGCGAAAAACTCATTATTATCATTGAGAATCCTAAAGCGTCGGTAGACCAAATTTTGCTTACTATAAAAGAGCTTCACACTTTAGATAAGTTTGAAATACCTAAGAAAATCTACACGCTACAGAATTTCTTCGAAACCACTTCCGGTAAAATTCAGCGCAATAAAATCATAAAAGCGGTTCTTGAGTAGTTAACTCATTGAAACACTTCGTTTACTCATTACCAGTTTCATTTCTTCGGTATTGGATATAGTTTTATATCAACTATAAAGCCAATATTATGAAAACAGTAACCACAATTTTATTTACATTGATGCTATCAATGTTATGCCAATCACAAGAAAAGAACATTGAAACAGAGTCAGTAACCCTCGACAATCTTATAACGTTCATTGTAGAACATTATAGTACCCAATCAGATTCTACTGAAACAAAAAATATTGTATTTCTTATTGAAACCTATAGTGATAAATTTAATATAGAAGATAGCGTTATTTTAAAACAAGCTTTTAAGTTATTATCTAAACGTGTTACGGAAGAGGACTTAATAAGTATTGTAGCATATTCTAATTTTAACGGTGTTGCACTTTCTCAGGTAGAAGCAACAAATATTAAAAAACTTCTTTATGCTATTGAGCATCCTAAGTCTAGTGTCAAATCTTTTGAAGAGGATGGTATAGAACTCGCCTATGAATTTGCAAAGGAGAATTTTGTTGAAGACGCTGATAACTCAGTTGTAATGATAAGAATTCCTAACCGCACATCTACTATTACAGCAACAGAAGTAACAGCATCTAAAGTAGAACCCAAAGCAAAAAGTAACGCTGTGGTATTAACGGCTATTGCCTTACTGCCTGAAATCATTGCAGTAATTAAAAACTAATAATCATTAAACTTATATATTATGAAACATATAATACACATTTTACTCATTGCAATATCATTTCAATCTTTTGCTCAAAATTTCCCATCTGTTACCGTAAAAGATAATTCGAAATTAAGTTTATACGAACTAAAAGTTAATGCAGAAATTTCTGGAAGTTATGCAACGGTAACATACGATATGACATTTTATAATGGGTTAAATAGAATTTTAGAAGGCGAATTGGCATTTCCTTTAGCAGAAGGACAAAGTGTTTCTCATTTTGCTATGGATTTAAATGGGAAATTAAGATCTGCAGTAGTAGTAGAGAAAGAATTAGCTAGAGTCGCCTACGAAAATACGATTAAACAACGTATTGACCCTGCACTTCTAGAACAAACGCAAGGTAATAATTATAAAGCTCGAGTATATCCAATACCGGCTAAAGGCTATAAAAGAATAGTTGTTACGTATGAGCAGAACCTATTAGTAAGTGATGGTAAATATCAATTTCATATTCCTTTTGGTTTAAATAAATTACTTAATCATTTTGAGATTGACGTAAAAAGTAATGACCCAAGTATATTACCCATAATAACTGAAAGCTTTAGTGATGATTTTAAATTTATAAAAAGAGGTCAGATATTTGCGGCACATTATGAAACTGAATCGGTAAGCTTAAATAGAGACTTAAAAATAATTGTTCCGGTAAAAGATGTATTCTCCTTGCAGACATATAAAGAGTTCTTTCATATAAATAAAACTTTTGTTCCTAAATCTCGAATAAAAGAAAAACCTAATTCTATTACAATTTTGTGGGACGCTTCTTATTCAATGCAATTCAAAATGTTAGAAGAGGAGTTAAAATTAGTTGCTAAGTATTTAAAATATCTAGGTAATGTAAAATTAGATTTAATTGTTTTTAGTAATACGATAATAGACAAAAAGAGTTTTATAATAAAAAATGGTAATTCAACTGAATTAGTGAATAGTCTAAGAGCTATTAGATACGATGGAGGTACATCTTTTAATGAATTAAGTCCTAAAACAGATGAAGTAATTTTGTTTTCTGATGGCCTGCACAATTTAGGTGATTTAAACCTAAAAAGAAAGACGAATCTATATTGTGTAAATTCAATGAGTTCTTCAAATCATCAGTTGCTAGAAACCCTTTCGACTAATAATAATGGGAATTATATAAACTTAAAAAGCCTAAATAGTAAATCTGCCTTGAGTATATTGAAGCATGAAACTTTTCGCTTTTTGGGTATAGAAGATCAAAATAGTGTTTTTGAAGTATATCCAAAACCAAAAACACCAATTAATGAAGATTTTAATATTAGTGGAAAATATGTTGATGAAAGTCCAATAGAATTATTATTTGGGTATAATAATGAGATTACTGAGCGTATAAAAGTTGATATGTCTTCATCTTCAAATTCAGAGACTACGCGAAGATTATGGGCAAAGAATAAATTAAAGTATTTAATAAAAGATAAACAGACGAACAAAGCTAAAATTATTGAGTTAGCTGTAAGGCATCATTTAATTTCACCTTACACTTCTATGATTGTTTTAGATAGAATAGAAGATTATGTGCGTTATAAAATCGAGCCACCATCAGAATTGTTGGATGATTATAATCGAAGATTATCACAATCTAAAATTAGACAACAACGAATTTTAGATGATTTAGCTTCTAGAAAAGAAGATCTTCAGTTTGACTATGATGCTTTAAGAGAATGGTATAATAAAGATTTTAGTTTAGAAAAAGTCAAAGAAAAAAGATCTAAACAAATTGTTAGAACTAATAGCATTGCAAACACACAACAAGAAACTCGTAATACACAAACAGCAGTAAATAATAATAATCAAAACAACGCTGAACCTACGCGAACTATTGCAACAATATTTATAGATACAACAAAAAGAATCGTTAATGGAACCATTGTAGCATCTACTGATGGTTTACCACTACCTGGCGCATCCGTAGTTGTGAAAGGAACCAATAGAGGTGCTCAAACAGACTTCGATGGTAATTTTACTATAAATGCACAACCAAACGAAACCTTAGTATTCTCATATATTGGATATATAAATAGAGAGTTTACTCTAAACTCCAATCGCAATTTAGATATAGTATTAAGTGAAGATGCTTCAACTTTAGACGAGGTTGTTGTAGTAGGATATCAAACTTTACGCAAAGCGACAACGCGCGTAGCCTCTGTAAGTGTAACTGCCGAAACTATAGAAAATAGACCCAATGCAAGCTTTGTACAAACCTTAAGTGGCCAAGTTGCAGGATTAAATATTACCTCAAATTCTGGACAACCAGGTGGTAATTCTATTGTTAGGTTACGTGGTGTCGCATCAATTAACAGTAATTCTGAACCATTATTTATTGTGGATGGGGCTCTTGTTAATGAAGTTAGTTTTAAATCAATAAACCCAAATGATATAAACTCTATAAATGTTATAAAGGACAATACTGCTGTAGCAATTTATGGTAATAGAGGAGCAAATGGAGTAGTAGTAATCACTACCAAAAAAGGCTTAGAAGAAAAAAGTGAGGCAATAAATCTTTTAAATGAAAAAATTTTAGACAAAACAACACTGAAGCCATGGAACGGAAGTTCAACTTATTTAGAGTATTTAAATGAACAAGACAATGATGCGGAAGCTTATAGTGCCTATTTAAAAATTAGAAAAAATTATAGAAATACACCGTCTTTCTTTTTGGATGTTGCTGAATTTTTTGAAGCAAAAAATAATATCAAATTAGCTCTAAGAGTCGCTACAAACCTCATAGAGATTGACTTAGATAATCACGAACTAATTAGAGCATTAGGTTATAAACTTGAACAGTATAAAAAATATGATTTAGCAGCATATGTTTTTAAAGCTGTATTAGAATTAAGACCAGAGCACCCTCAGTCTTACAGGGATTTGGCTTTAGCATATGAGGCTAATGGACAATACAATCGCGCTCTCGAATTATTTTTGAAAATTATAGATGGCGAGGTACTAGAAAAAGACACCAATGAAAACTTCTATGGCATTGAACAAATTGCTTATGTAGAGTTATGTCATTTAGTAAATTCTAAAAAAGTAAAAGGACTTAAAGGTTTAAGAAATAAGTTTAAACCAATAGAAACAGATATTAGAGTGGTAATGGATTGGAATCATGGAGAAACAGATATAGATTTGTATATTAAGAATCCAGCTTCAGAGATTATTTATTATGGAAAAGAAACCTCTAAATATGGAGGGAGGCTATCAGAGGATATGACAGAAGGTTATGGTCCAGAAAGCTTTTTGATTAGAAAAGCACAAAAAGGTAGTTATGAAATTTCTGTAGACTATTATTCTGACAGAGTTCAAAAAATCACAGGACCTACGAGTTTAAAAGTCACGATCTATAGAAACTATGGAAAATCAAATGAGGAAAAAGAAATTAAAGTGTTAAGGCTTAATGATAACGACTCAAAATTAAAGGTAAAAACAATAATAATTTAGAATGTAAAAAGCCCAATGCGTCGCATTGGGCTTTCCTATATTAAATTCTGCTCAACATTAATTTCCAGCAGAAAGGTTTTTCATTTCTTCTTCAACCATTTCGTAGAACTGATCTATTTTTGGTAATACAACAATACGAGTACGTCTATTTTTAGCTCTATTTTCTGCTGTGTCATTTTCTACTAAAGGCACGTAAGAACTGCGACCAGCGGCAATTAACTGTTGAGAATTGACTCCTAATTTTTCTAAAACTCTAACTACAGAAGTTGCACGTTTTACACTTAAATCCCAGTTGTCTATTAATGGTGGCTTACTGTAAGATACATTATCAGTATGAGACTCAACCATAGCTTCAAAATTTGGCTTACTATTAATTACTTTTGCAACCTTACCTAAAATTTCATTAGCTCTTTCCGTTACGTTATAACTACCACTCTGAAATAATAATTTATCTGCAATAGAAATAAACACTACTCCTTTTTCTACATTAATTTCTATATCAGAATCGTTGATGCCAACTTCTTTTTTAAGACTAGTTACAATGGCTAAAGTCACACTATCTTTGCGTGTTAAAGCATCTTGTAAACGCGTGATTTTTAAATTACTCTCTCTTAGACTTTCTAAAGATTTTTCTAAGTTTGTTGCACCTTTGCTCGTCAATTCTGTTAAATCTTGTGAGTTTTTAATTAACGCATCATTACTTTTACGCATATCAGCTAATTGTTCTTTCATAGCTTCAACTCTGGCATTTGCTGCAGATGCATCAGAAAGACATTTGTTTAACTTTATAGTAGCACTATTTAATAAATCTTGTGTTTCTTTTTGCTCAGCTTCAAGTGCAAGATAATCTTTCTTCGATACGCAAGACGCTAACAACATTGAACAAACACCTAATAACATTAATTTTTTCATAATCTGAATTCTAGTTTTTATTTAATAACTAATAACATACCAAAATTATATAAAAGAAAAGCTTGTAGAACATGGATTAACAAAAATTTTAACAGTTTTATAAACAATTAAAATTTTGTTCTCTTCTTAATAAAATAAGACCAAACGATAGAATCAGTTTCAGCATAATTTCCTCGTTTAGGAAACTCTTTGCGAGCACTAATAATAGTAGCTAAGTTTTTATAAAAAGAAGCATGAGCTTTTAAAATGGCTAAGAAATATTTAGGTTTTAATTGTATTAAAAATCTTAAGGCTGCGATTCCGTCGAGTATCATTCTAAAAACAGTTCTTATAAACACTTTAGAGTCTGTGTTTTTTACTAAAGTGAATAAACTGTTTCTAAAGTTAAGATAGGTTTTTTTTGCACTTGTATTACTAAGGGTAGCACCACCAACATGATACACTGTTGAAAATCCGACATATTTTGTTTTATAATTTGCGTTAAATGCCCTCCAGCACAAATCAATTTCTTCCATATGAGCAAAGTAAGACGCATCAAATCCTTTTAATTGATTAAAAACATTATTTTTTATAAAAAAACAGGCACCTGAAGCCCAAAAAATATCTATTATATCATTGTACTGCCCTTTGTCTTCCTCTATAGTATCAAAAATTCGCCCTCTACAATACGGGTAGCCATACTTATCTATAAAACCACCTGCAGCACCAGCATATTCAAATGTTGTCTTATTTTTAAAATCTAATATCTTTGGTTGAATGATAGCTGTATTTTCTTCAGAATTAAAGGCCTCTATTATAGCAAACAGCCAATTTTCAGTTACTTCAATATCACTATTTAGTAAGCAAAGTAAAGGTTCGTCAACTACTTGTAGCGCATCATTATAACCTTCAGCATAGCCACCATTTTGAGAATTCTGAATTATTTTTACGGTTGAAAAATTTTTAGAGACAAAATTAACAGAGTCATCTGTTGAGGCATTATCAGCAACATATATGTGTGCATCACCAGAATGCTCCAAAACTTTTGGTAAAAATTGTTTTAGTAATTCAATACCATTCCAATTTAAAATAACAACTGCGATGTCTTGTGTCTTATACATTTATTTTAAACTATAATTTGGTATATCTTCTAAGAAAGAATACTCTTCTTTTACTGTATCCATTTGGCAATAATAATGATTTAAACCATTAGTAACCATTAATAAATTTGCGTTTAATACTAAATTGTAACGTGCAATTTGGTCAAAAGTATCTTGATTTATTCGTATTGAGTGCGATTTACATTCAACAATTAAATAAATAGATCCATCAGAGTTAAAAATAACGATATCATAACGTTTCTTTAAACCATTTATAGTTAATTCTTTTTCTACATTTATTAACGATTTCGGATATTTCTTTTGATTTATGAGATAATGAATACAGTGCTGTCTTACCCATTCTTCTGGCTGAAGAATGATGAATTTTTTCCGAATCACATCAAATATAGAAACTTTATTTTCTGTACTTTTGAAACGGTATTCAAACTTTGGAAAGTTGAGTTCTTGCACTACACAAAATTAAAATTATAATATCACTCAGGCAAACAATTTAATAGATTGGACGACGTAAAACAATTAGTTGCAGCAATAAAACAAGGAGATCTAAAGCCTATTTACTTTTTAATGGGTGAGGAAGGGTATTATATTGATAAGATTTCTGATTACATTGAAAATAATATTTTAGATGACGCCGAAAAGGGTTTTAATCAAATGGTACTTTACGGTCGCGATGTCAGTATTGATGATATTGTGAGTAACTCTAAACGTTATCCTATGATGGCAGAACGGCAAGTTGTTATCGTTAAAGAAGCACAAGATCTGAGCAGATCCATTGAGAAACTTGCTAAATATGCCGAGAATCCACAACCTACTACGGTCTTAGTGATAAATTATAAATATAAAAAACTAGACAAACGTAAGGCACTATATAAAGCGATAAATAAAAATGGCGGGCTTGTTTTTGAAAGCAAAAAACTTTATGAAAATCAGGTGCCAGATTGGATAAGAAGAGTTTTAAAAGGACAAGGTTATGATATTTCTCCTAAAGCATCACAGATGCTTGTAGAGTTTTTAGGAACAGATTTAAGTAAAGTTAACAACGAACTAAATAAACTGAAAATTGTATTACCAAAAGGTACACAAATTACGCCTGAACATATTGAAGAAAATATAGGAATAAGCAAAGACTTTAATAATTTTGAATTGCGAAAAGCTTTAGGTGAGCGGAATGTGGTAAAGGTGCATCAAATTGCAAAGTATTTTGCAGATAACCCAAAGGATAATCCTATGGTGGTTACTGTAGCGTTACTTTTTAATTTCTTTTCTCAGTTATTACACCTACATGGAATGTCTGATAAGAATCCGAGAAGTGTCGCTTCTGCACTAAGAGTTAACCCATATTTTGTAAATGAGTATTTGACAGCTGCTCGTAATTATCCAATGCGTAAAGTAAGTGCTGTTATAGGATTACTTAGAGAGTTTGATGTAAAAAGTAAGGGTGTTGGTTCTAATGCTGTACCTCAAGGAGATTTACTTAAGGAGTTGTTAGTTAGAATATTGGGGTAAATTTATTGCTCTTCTAGTAAAGATTCACCTTCGGAGTGATCTCCTGAAGTCCATTTCCATTTTTCGTGAAGTCTAATTTTTCCGTTTGGTAAAAATTCGGGTTTAGAAATACAGACTCCTGTCATTAATTCATTATTAAAATTCACCTGCTGATAGCGTATTTCTATGGTTCCGTCTTCAGAAACAATGCCAATGAGTTGCCCTTTTTTAATTGAACCACCAAAATACTCTGAGGTTAAAATATTGCCTCCTTGTTTATATCTAAAAACTGTGTCATTAGTAGTTTCACTATTTTTAGTTGTCTGTATGGGTTTAAATATTTTTCCGTCGTAGTTCACTTTAATCTATAATTAAACGTTTAATAAATTTCTTTTTGTTTAAGTTGTCTTCAACTTGTATAAGATATATTCCTTTTACTAAATCAGAAATAATTATTTGCTTTTTAGTAGAACTTTTAACTAATTGGCCTAAGGTTGTATAAATTTTTGTGACCGTATTGTCCTTATTAATGGTAATATTATTTTGAGCAGGATTTGGATAGAAATATAATGACGAAGAGCTAATGATTTGGGAGCTCAGCGTAGATAAATTTATACTATACAAACCCGAGGCATCAGGTGTATTTTCTTCTGCGGATACGTAATATTCATTTGTGTTTATTGCAATTATTCCTTCGATTTGGGCTGAATAATTTGAGGGGACACTAATGGCTGTTTTAGTTACTGTGCCATTAGAAAAAATACCCGAATTAAATCCACTTAATTCAATTAAAAATGAACCATTTAAATCGTAGCCAGTGAGCACTATATTGGTATTACTAGTATTAGTTGTAGCGCCAGAAATTAAGCCTTGTACATTTATTGTATCTATTGAATTAGCGCTATAAGTTCCTGGTGTCTTTGGTAATTGGTAAATATTAGTATCACCGTCTATCCAATTTTTTGAAAAGATATAGAGCGCATCATTATAATGGATAATACCTTCAGCATCAAAGTTTGTTGCAAATGGACTAGATGTAAAATCGGTTTGATTACTATATGAGAAATTAATGACATCAGCTGTAACTGAGGTATTTGCAAAATAGTCTGCAATTGTAATACGGTAAATTTTTAAGTCCAATCGATCTCCTTGATTATTTCCAAAATCTCCAATGTATATATATGTATCATCATGAGTGAGATCTTCCCAATCAATATTTGTAGCGTTAGTTAAAGTAACAGTCCTAGTTATATTACCTGTTGTTGTGTCAATTTCAAATAGTTGATTTGTGTTTGCAGAATCGTTATGTGTTATTAATGTGTTATTAAGATAGAGTAGACCTGAGGTCTCATTAATTGCAGCATCTAGGGGTGTTTCTAGGGTGAATTGTTGGGCATTAACTAAAATGACTGAGCATAGAACATTAAAAATAAAGTAGAGAGATTTCATTGCAATAAAACTTACAGTTGGGCCTAAAAGTAGTTATTATTTTATATTAAAAAATAAAAACTATTAATACAACCTTATTTAAGATGGAGCGATCTTAAGCAGTAAGATATAATAATTTATTGCAAAATTGTAATTGGTAAAAACAGTCAAATTAATAGCTTATCTATCGCAAGCACTCGCTTATTTGTGTTTTTAAAGAGATATTACTGAGGGTATTTTATTGTAATAAAAACCTCTTTAATTCCTCATAGGATTCTATAGCAATAGCTAATTTTTCTTTATCCATTACCGCTTCAATTTGGGGAGGAAGCGCAACAGTTGTTTCTATTACGTCTTCAACAACATCTAAAAATTTAGTTGGGTGAGCAGTTTCCACAAATACAACATGTGCATCATTATTTTGTAAGTAGGCTTTTGCACCTAAATAACCAACTGCTCCGTGAGGGTCTGCAATATAATTATGAACTTTGTATAATTCTAAAAGTGCAGCTTTTGTTTCGTCATCAGAATAGCTAAAAGATGATAGATTGGCTTTTAGTGTTTTAAAATTATTATCATGTAATTCTTGTATACGAATAAAGTTACTAGGATTACCAACATCCATCGCATTACTTATTGTTTGTACCGACCGCTTAGGCTCATAGCATTCCGTATTCATATAACTGACAACAGTATCGTTGGCATTATTAGCTGCGATAAATTGTTGTACTGGTAAACCTAATTTTTGTGCAACCATACCAGCACAGATATTCCCAAAATTTCCACTAGGAATGGAGAAAGCTATGTCTTTGTGTTTAGATTTTAATTGTTTGTATGCAAACAAGTAATAGAAGAGTTGTGGTAACCAACGTGCAATATTTATAGAATTTGCAGAAGTTAGTTGCATTTTGCTTGTCAGTTCTTTGTCCATAAAGGCACTTTTTACCATGTCTTGGCAATCGTCAAATACTCCATCAACTTCTAAAGCGGTGATATTTTGCCCTAAAGTTGTGAGTTGCTTTTCCTGGATGTCGCTAACTTTTCCACTAGGATAAAGGATAACCACATTCACACCTTTTACACCTAGGAATCCATTGGCAACGGCACCACCAGTGTCTCCAGAAGTAGCAACTAAAACTGTAACTTCATTAGTGTTATCTGTATTGAAATAACCTAAACACCTTGCCATAAAACGAGCTCCAACATCTTTAAATGCCATAGTCGGTCCATGAAATAACTCTAGTGTTGAAATATTTTTATTAATATTTACAACAGGAAAATCGAAGTTTAAAGTTTCTTCAACAATGGTTCTTAAAACAACTTCAGGAATTTCAGGAACTATGAATTGTTTAATCGCTTCAAAGGCAATTTCAGCATTAGATTTGTCTTCTATAGTTTCGAAAAAAGACGTATCTAAAGGGGTAATCGATTCTGGAAAATATAAGCCTTTATCTGGAGCAAGCCCACGGACAACAGCGTCAGCGAAACTTGTATTTGGTGCTTTTCTATTGAGGGAGTAATATTTCATTATAGTATTTTTATACCTTGAGTATTAATGTTAGAAACGTAAGTTTCGAATTCTATATCTGTTTTTGAGTAAATGTCTCCCATAGTTGATTGAACAGCCTTTGCAGTGACTTCACTTTTACTCAGTGCAAAAATTGATGGTCCAGAACCCGAAATAGCACAACCCAAAGCTCCAGTTTCCATTACAGCTGACTTAACAGCATCAAAATGTGGGATGAGTTGTTTTCTATACGGTTCTATAACTATGTCTATTAATGCTTCTTTAATTAGATTATAGTCTGATGTATGTAATGCATGTACCAAACTACCAACATTTGCCCATTGTGTAATGGCATTGTTTAATGGAATTTCTTTTGGTAAAAGAGCTCTAGACTCAGCGGTCTTAATTTCGATTTGTGGATGAATTAAAGTCGCATATAAATCAGATGGAGTAGGAAGCTCCAAAATCTGCAAAGGGCATGCACTTTTTACTAATGTAAAACCACCAAATATAGCTGGTGCCAAATTATCTGCATGTTCGCATTGACTTGCTAAAGCTTCACCTTTCATTGCATAATAGGTAAGCTTGGTTTTATCTAATGGTCTTCCTAGTAATTCGTTCATTCCATAAACACTTCCTGCTGCACTTGCAGAACTGCTTCCTATGCCGCTCCCAGGTTTTATGTTTTTGTAAATTTTAATCTCAAACCCGCAGTCTGGCTTTAAGTCATTATACATTGCTAAGGCCGATACTCCAGCTACATTTTTTTCGACTTCATATGGTAAGTCATAGCCTTCAATCTTCGTAATTTTGATGCCTTTTTCTTTTGTTTGTTTAATAACCATTTCATCTCCAATCGTATCTAAACAAAATCCAAGTACATCGAAACCGCAGGCCACATTCGCTACCGTTGCAGGTGAAAATATTCTAATTTCTTTCCCCATAATTTAGTTATTAGCGATTCTTATAATATCAGCAAATAAACCCGATGCTGTAACATCAGCTCCAGCTCCAGCACCTTTTATTATCATCGGTTGTTCAGGGTAACGTCGCGTATAAAACATTACAATATTATCTTTCCCTTTTAGGTTGTAAAATGGGTGACCTTCAGGTATTTCTTGTAATCCAACTTTTGCTTTCCCATTATTAAATTCAGCCACAAACTTTAATTGACAATTCTTTTCTTTTGCTGATTTATATAAGCCTTGATAATAAGCTTCATCTTCGGAAAGTGTCTTGTAAAAATCATCAACCGTGTCAGCTTTCATTGCATTTTCAGTTAAGAAATTATCGGTTTCTAAATCTGCTAATTCAATCTGGTGTCCACTTTCTCGTGCAAGTATTAAAACTTTGCGTGCTACATCGATTCCGCTTAAATCTATTCTAGGATCTGGTTCTGTATATCCTTCATCTTGAGCTTGTTTAACGACATCATAAAATGTGGTATCACTGTTAAAATTATTGAATATAAAATTAAGGCTTCCAGAGAGCACTGCTTGTATGGTATTTATTTTATCGCCAGAAGTGATTAAATGACTTAAAGTATCAATGACTGGCAAGCCAGCACCGACATTTGTTTCAAATAAGAATGAAGCATTATATTTTCTGGATAATGATTTTAGTTGGTTGTAATATTCAATATTACCAGAACACGCTATCTTATTACAAGCAACAACAGATATACTTTGCTTAAGATAGTCACCATATATATTTGAGACTGCTTCATTAGCTGTAATATCTACAAATACCGAATTTCTAAGATTTAGATTAGTCGCATGGTTTAAGAAACCACTTAAACTAGCTTTTTCTCCAGCATGTAATTGCTCTTTCCAGTTTTTTAGGTTAATACCATCATCATTTACCACCATAGTTCTAGAGTTAGACAAGCCTGCTACTCTTAAGCTAATTTTAAAGTGTTCTTTAACGTAAGCTTTCTGTTGTTTTATTTGTTCTAGAAGTCGCTCTCCAACATTACCAACTCCGGTAATAAATAAGTTAATTTGTTTAGTTTTTATTTCAAAGAATTGTTCATGTAAACTATTCAATGCTTTTTTAACATCATTTTTGTGGATAACTGCAGAGATATTGCGTTCAGATGCACCTTGCGCAATAGCTCTAATGTTAACGTTGTTTTTGCCAAGTGTACTAAACATTTTACCACTTATACCTTGATGACTTTTCATTTTATCGCCAACAACAGCTATTATTGATAAGTCATTTTCTATGACTATGGGATCAATTTTTTGAAGCGTAATTTCATATTCAAACACTGAGTCAATAGCTTCCTTGGCACGCTCTGCATCACTAGCAGAAATTCCGAAACAAATAGAGTGTTCTGAAGATGATTGTGTAATTAAAATAATGTTGATTTTCTCATGTGCTAGCGTTTCAAACAAACGTTTACTAAAGCCAGGCACACCAACCATACCATTACCTTGTAAGGTTAATAATGCAATATTATCTATATTACTGAGACCTTTAACTGGTGATCCATTAGCCGCAACTTCATGGGTTATAGTTGTACCAATTGCATCTGGATTCATTGTATTTTTTATTACAATTGGAATATGCTTTTTAAGTACAGGCATTACGGTAGGCGGATATAATACCTTTGCACCAAAATGAGATAATTCTACTGCTTCTTGGTAGGATAACTCCACAATTGGTTCTGCTTGTTTCACTAATTTTGGGTTAGTAGTAAACATACCACTAACATCTGTCCATATTTGTAATTCATTTGCATCTAAAGCAGCAGCAATAATTGCAGCTGTATAATCTGAGCCTCCACGACCTAAAGTCGTGATTTCTCCACTTACAGATTTTGAAACAAAACCTGGTAACAAGACTATAGATTTAGAATTTGATTTAAAAAATGACCGAATATTGTCATTTGTAACTTCAAAATTCACAATGGCATTATTAAAGTTAGAATTTGTAACAATAAGCTCTTGAGAATTTTTTAAAATCGCATCTAGTTGTCTCGACTTAAGCGTATGATATATAATAGTTGATGACAAAGCTTCACCAAAACTTAATAGTTTATCTTTAGTTTTAGGGGATAACTCATTTATTAAATAAATACCATCTAAAAGACTTCGAAGCTCATTCAGTTTTTCAGATATTAGATCATGTAACTCTTCATGATTTTTTTGAAGACTTTTATCATTCTGTGAATTTTCGAATAGTCCTTCAATCACTGTATTATGTCTGGACCAAATTTTATTATAAACCTGTTTATACTTTAGGTCTTTATTACAGGCTAAATGTGCTGCTTCTAATAATTTATCTGTTACACCACCAACTGCAGATACCACAACAGCTATATTATTCTGTTTAGATTGTTTTTCTAAAATAGAAATAACTTCATTTATATTTTCGGCTGAACCTACTGATGTTCCACCAAACTTAAGGATTTTCATGCTTTTAAAATTTAAGAGAAATAAAATGTCTGTATAGACAAAAAGGGACGGAGAGCATATTATAAATTACCCCAAAGGGTAATACGTGTTGAAATGATAAACATAGAAATAAACATACAAATTGTATGTGATATTGTATTAATTGTTATGTTCGATTTTTTATTCATTCCTCGTCAAATGTATTATTTTTACAACAATAAAAAAACTAATTTCTTAGTTTTAGGGAATTGGTAATAAAGGGCAAGTCTTTATATTAAAAATGAAATAAAACCACCTATTAATCTCTGGTTTTTAATTATTCACTAGACTTGAGTCAACTAAAATATATTATTTGTGTTATTGATTCGTAGTTAATTTAATAATACTTGTAAAAAACAAATATCAACACATGAAATTATTTTCGAAAGCACAAATTTACGAAGGGGATAAATTAACAACAGAACGTCAAAAGATTTCATCTACAGAACTAATGGAGCGTGCAGGAACTCAAATTTTTAATTGGATACATCAGCGCATGCAAGGAGCACAAGTGCCAATTCATGTGTTTTGTGGTATTGGGAATAATGGTGGAGACGGTTTAGTGTTATCAAGACATTTAATTACTCATGGTTATAATGTTATTACCTATATAGTAAATTGCAGTGATAAGCGCTCTAAAGATTTTTTAATCAATTATGATAGAGTTAAGAATGTGACTAAAGAGTGGCCGAAGATGTTAAGTTGTAGTGGTGATTATTCTGAAATTTTAATAGAAGAACGGGATATAATTGTTGATGCTGTTTTTGGTATAGGATTAAATCGTCCACCGAATGACTGGGTACAAGAATTATTTCAAAAATGGCGTGCATCTAAAGCTTTTACGTTAGCAGTAGATATTCCATCAGGCCTTTATACGGATAAGGCTGTAGAAGATGAAAATACTGTTGCATATGCTGGTTATACCTTAAGTTTTCAGTCGCCTAAGTTGGTTTTCTTTTTGCCAGAAACGGCTAAGTATACTATACAATGGGAAGTTTTAGACATTGGTATTGATAGAGACTATTTAATGCAGACTGAGACAGAAGTAGAGTTAATATCTAAGTTTGAAGTATTACCACTTTATAAACCAAGAGAAAAGTTTTCGCATAAAGGAGATTTTGGGCATGCAATGATTTTGGGAGGAAGCTATGGTAAAATAGGTGCAGTTAATTTAGCATGCAGAGGAGCATTTAGTTCAGGTGCTGGTCTGGTTACTGCATATGTACCTCAATGTGGTTATCATAGTTTACAGACTGCAATACCAGAAGCAATGGTAATTACAGATAGATCTGAGAAACAAATAGAGGATATAAATCATGGTATAGAGCCAACAGTAATAGCAATTGGAGTAGGACTTGGATCAACAAGTGAAACGGCTAAAACATTTGAAGCTTTCTTAAAAGAAAATAAAACACCTTTAGTTATTGATGCAGATGGATTAAATCTCCTTGCTAAAAACAAGGCCTTATTAAAACTATTACCAGAACAAACAATTTTGACACCACATCCGAAAGAGTTAGAAAGACTAATAGGGAAGTGGTCTGATGATTTTGATAAATTAGATAAAGTTAAAAAGTTTTCAAAAAAGTATAAAGTTATAGTGCTTATAAAAGGTGCACATTCCATAACTGTTTTTGATAGCAAGCTTTACATAAATACTACGGGAAACCCTGGAATGGCTACAGCAGGAAGTGGAGATGTGCTAACCGGAATAATTTCTGGTTTATTAGCGCAAGGATACTCTGCTTTGTCAGCAACCATTTTTGGTGTTTATCTTCATGGAAAATCAGCAGATATAGCTCTAGAAGATTACGGATATCAGAGTTTAATAGCTAGTCATATTGTTGAAACTATGGGAGAGGCTTACATAGATTTATTTAAGCAGCCAGAGCAACCGCAAGAAAATCATGAACAGAATGAAGCACAATAAAACAATAAAAAAGCCTTCATTTATGAAGGCTTTTTTATTGTTAGAAAATATTAAATTTTTAATTCGTTAAGCATATTTAACAATTTTGGATCTGATGGTCTAGGTGCATCTGCACTAACAATATTTCCACTAGGATCTATAAGAATAAATCGAGGTATACCCTCTATGGCATAATCCTTCACAAATTTAGAGTTCCAATCGTTGTCTGCCATTAGTTGCATTCCGCCAAGTTCTTTTGCTTTTACCATTTCTACCCATGTGTTATGGTCATTAGCTTTATCAATAGAAGTACTAACAAAAGCTATATTCTTGCCATGAAATTGTTTTTCGACTTCCTTTAGTGCTGGGATTTCTGCAATACATGGTCCACACCAAGTAGCCCATACATCTATATAAACATATTTACCTTTAAGATCACTTAAAGAGGTTGCTCCACCTTTATGGTTTTCGTACTCATTAAACTGTGGTGACGGCATCCCTTTTGCAAGTTTTCTAACTTTATGATATTTAAAGGTTAATTCATCTCTAAAATCCTCATCATTAGAAGTCATAGCTATGATACCTTCATAGTAAGCTTTGTTGTATTCGTTATTAGGCGCGATATAATATTTTAAGCTTTTTGCAAGATCTTCTTTGAGTTGAGGAAAAGCATTCTTATTAATTTCTTTAAACACCTCAGACGGGTTAGTACTATTACTAATCTTAGAAGTATAGTGATTTTGCACTATTCTCTTATAACTCTCAATAGATTCGTAATCATCCTTATTTTTTAAGTCTATATCCTCAAGAGTTTTTAGAAAATCCTCAGAAGGCTTAAAGTCTTGTTTTTTTGCATAATAGGAATGAGCAGGACCATAATTTTGTAAATTTGCTAAATAGTCATATTCAGTATTCTTCTGCTCTAATGCTCTAAATTCTTCAGTTATATTTTTAGCAGAACTTAGTAATTCTGTTTTTGAGCTTTTAACCTCGTTCATAAGGGCTAAAAATTCACCTTCTTCTTTAGAATAGACTTCTGCGAAGTCAAAATTGAGGTTTTCGTTTGCTAAATACTTTTTTGCTAAATAATTATTGTTTTCAGAACCATTACCATCGTAGTTTAGAGTTTCGTCAAATTCTTTTGCATTTAAACTTATTTTAAGATCGTAACCTGGTTCTAAATAAATTGAAGAATTTTCTCTATCGTGTATAAAACTATAATACCCCCTTTCAACTTTTAATGTATCAGAAAATGTACCATCTTCTTTCAAAGGAATTTCTTTTACTTTATCTCTGCCGTGATAAATAATCACCGTTTTATCCATAGGATTTTTAATTTCTCCAGATAAGGTTGTGTAATTGATCTTTGGTTCTTCTTTACAACCGAATGCTGTTGTAATTAGTAAGCAAATAATTAATAATCTTTTCATAAATAATTTTTATTAGTCATCAAAAATAAGCATAATGTGGTTAATTTCATTTCTAGACGAATTATTAACAATTCGTTGCCAAATCAAAAAATATCCTCAATTTTGATTTATAAAATATTTTTACATGAGCAATTACCATATCATATCCTCTAAGGCACTAGATGTTGTTTCTATTTACAATATTTTTAATGACAATAAGAAGCTTAAATTATCAGACGATTCTATTGATAATATAAAAAAATGTAAGATTTATCTAGATGAAAAGTTAGCAAAAAATGAGAAGCCAATGTATGGTATAAACACAGGTTTTGGCTCACTTTATAATGTAAAAATATCTCAAGAAGATCTTACAAAACTTCAAGAAAACCTTGTAATGTCTCATGCTTGTGGAACTGGTGATCGTGTACCAGAATCTATTGTAAAAGTTATGTTACTTTTAAAGATTCAGTCTCTAAGTTATGGGCATAGTGGTGTTCAGTTAGATACGGTTAATCGACTAATTGACTTTTTTAATAATGATATTTTCCCTTTTGTTTTTACTCAGGGTTCTTTAGGAGCTTCTGGTGATTTAGCGCCTTTAGCGCATTTAGCTTTACCTCTTTTAGGAAAAGGGCGTGTAGTTCATAACGGAGGGGATTATGAAGCATCAGAACTTTTAGATAAGTTTAATTGGCATCCAATAAAACTTGAAGCTAAAGAGGGCTTGGCTTTATTAAATGGGACTCAATTTATGAGTGCATATGGTGTTTACTTATTGTTAATGTCTCATAAAACATCTTATCTAGCGGATATTATAGCATCTATATCGTTAGACGCTTTCGATGGTCGTTTAGATCCTTTTCACGATTTGGTGCATGAGGTAAGGCCTCATCCAGGGCAAAGAAAGGTCGCCAAACGTTTTAATGAGTTATTAAAAGGTAGTGCGCTTATAAATAGAGAAAAAGAACATGTGCAAGATCCATATTCTTTTCGTTGTATTCCGCAAGTTCATGGTGCAACCAAGGATACTCTAGATTTTGTAGAGAAAGTGATTTTAACTGAAATTAATTCTGTTACAGATAATCCAAATATTTTTCATCAAGAAGATCTAATAATTTCAGGAGGAAATTTTCATGGTCAACCATTAGCCTTAGCTTTAGATTATTTAAAAATTGCCATGGCAGAAATTGGTAATATTTCTGAACGTCGAATTTTTCAATTGGTTTCTGGGTTAAGAGGTTTACCTGCATTTTTAGTTGATAATCCTGGTTTAAATTCAGGTTTTATGATACCGCAATATACTGCGGCTAGCATAGTTAGTGCTAATAAGCAATTAGCAACTCCTGCCAGTATAGACAGTATAGTCTCTAGTAATGGACAGGAAGATCATGTAAGTATGGGAGCGAATGCTGCTACTCAAGCCTATACTTTAATTAAAAATGTAGAACGCGTTATTGGGATAGAATTAATGAATGCTTCGCAAGCGTTAGAATTTAGAAGACCTCTGAAAACTTCGCCTTTGTTAGAGTCGTTTTTAGAACACTATAGAAAGGTTGTTCCTTTTATTAGAGAAGACGAAGTGTTACATCATAAAATAGAGGCATCTATACAATTTTTGAAGGATGTAGATATTGATGTAGAAGAGTTATTTCTTAATAATTATGGTGTTGAAAAGCACTAATTCATTTAAATAAGTGTTTTAACCCATTCAAAAGCTTCTTCCAATTCACTAAAAATTTCAAAAGGTTTGCTAAAAAACATCTGTTCTATTTGTGCATTTATTTTAGCCTTATAATCACTAGAAACAACAGCTAAACCCTTAAGGTTTTCAATTTTTGCAGTTTCATGATATATTTTTGGATCTACTGAATACGAATTTATTCTATGAGTTATGTAGACAAAAGGTTTATTGGAAAAATACGTTTCTGTGATTTGAATTAGCACATTATTATGCTCTGGAGTTAAATTAACTCCTTCTTTGACCACAACAACAAGATAATTGTCATAAATGGTCATGTCACAAAAATCGAACTTAAGGGATTCTTTCATTGTTACAAAATTGGTTAGGTATAGTCAAGATAAAAAAAAACTCCTTCATAAAGAAGGAGTTTTTCAGTTTATAGTAAAAATCTCTAGGATTCTGTTGTCTTACCTGATGATTTAATTTTAACTTTTAACTCATCAGTTTTAGAGTCTAAATCCATTGTTATTGTATCACCTTCGTGGATTTTTGCGTTTATTATTTCTTCAGCCAAAGCATCTTCTACATATTTTTGAATAGCTCTGTTTAATGGTCTTGCGCCATATTGTTTATCGAATCCTTTCTCTGCTATATAATCTTTAGCTTTATCTGTAAGCTTAAGTGTATAACCTAGACCTTTAATTCGATCTATAAGTTTTACAAGTTCGATATCAATGATCTTATTAATATCTTCTTTTTCTAAAGCGTTAAAAACAATAACATCATCAATTCTATTTAGAAATTCTGGTGCAAACGCTTTTTTAAGTGCATTTTCTATAACAGCTTTTGCATGGTCAGTTTCTTGCGCTTCCCTTGCAGAAGTCCCGAAACCAACGCCACTACCAAAATCCTTTAATTTACGAGCACCAATATTAGAAGTCATTATGATGATGGTATTTCTAAAATCAATTTTTCGTCCTAAGCTGTCGGTTAAATATCCATCATCTAAAACTTGTAAAAGCATGTTAAACACATCTGGATGCGCTTTTTCTATCTCATCTAATAGAACCACAGCATATGGTTTACGTCTAATTTTCTCTGTTAATTGACCACCTTCCTCATAGCCGACATAACCTGGAGGTGCACCAATTAAACGAGATATAGCGAATTTTTCCATGTATTCACTCATATCTATTCTTACTAAAGAGTCGTCACTTTCAAATAATTCACGTGCTAAAACTTTAGCTAACTGTGTTTTGCCGACACCTGTTTGTCCTAGAAATATAAATGACCCAATTGGCTTGTTAGGGTCTTTTAACCCAGCTCTATTTCTCTGAATAGCCTTTACCACTTTTGCAACTGCCTCATTTTGACCAATAACCTTACCTTTTATCAAATCTGGTAATTGGGCTAACTTGTTAATCTCAGTCTGGGCAATTTTATTAACAGGGATACCCGTCATCATTGAAACAACATCAGCAACATTCTCTTCGGTTACAACCTCTCTATGCAGCTTGGTATCTTCCTCCCATTTTTCTTGAGCAACAGCAAGTTCTTTTTCAAGTCGTTTTTCATCATCTCTTAATTTGGCAGCTTCTTCATATTTTTGCTTTTTAACAACACTGTTCTTAGTTTCTTTAACTTCTTCAAGTTTTTGTTCAAGTTCAAGGATTTGCTGCGGAACATCAATATTTGTAATATGAACGCGAGAACCAGCTTCATCTAAGGCATCAATAGCTTTGTCTGGAAGAAAGCGTTCCGTCATATAACGACTAGTTAGTTTTACACAAGCTTCAATGGCTTCATCTGTGTAATCTACATTGTGATGCTCTTCGTATTTGCCTTTTATGTTGTTTAGAATTTCAATCGTTTCATCGACAGTTGTAGGTTCAACAATAACCTTTTGAAAACGACGTTCTAAAGCACCATCTTTTTCGATATATTGTCGGTACTCATCTAAAGTCGTAGCACCAATACATTGAATTTCACCTCTTGCTAAAGCAGGCTTAAACATATTTGAAGCATCTAAGCTCCCTGTAGCACCACCGGCACCAACTATGGTATGAATTTCATCAATAAAAAGTATGATATCATCATTCTTTTCAAGTTCATTCATCACAGCTTTCATTCGTTCTTCAAACTGACCTCTATATTTTGTTCCTGCAACCAAACCTGCTAAATCTAAAGTAACTACGCGCTTATTAAACAAGTTTCGCGATACTTTACGTTTAACTATTCTTAGTGCTAGACCTTCAGCTATAGCGGATTTACCTACACCTGGCTCACCAATTAATAACGGGTTATTCTTCTTTCTTCTGCTTAATATTTGAGAAACGCGTTGTATTTCTTTTTCTCTTCCCACTACTGGGTCTAACTTTCCTTCTTCAGCAAGTATGGTTAAATCTCTTCCGAAATTATCTAAAACAGGTGTTTTAGATTTCTTATTGGTTTTGCCAGATTGGTTTCCACCAAATGGGTTTTGCTTTGCATCCTCTTCTCCTTCATTAAGATCATCGTCAGAGAATGATTCTGCTTTTGGACTATCTAAGTAATCATCTTCGCTAGTAATCATAGATTTAAATTGTTCTTTTACATTATCATAATCTACTTTTAACTTATTCAAAAGTTTTGTAGTAGGGTCATTTTCATTTCTTAAAATACATAATAAAAGGTGTGCGGTATTGATAGAAGTACTTTGAAAAAGTTTTGCTTCTAAGAATGTTGTTTTTAATGCACGCTCTGCTTGCCTCGTTAAATGAAGATTTTTCTTTTCATTTGAACTGGTCACAATATTAGGATTTGCAGGGCTTAAAATTTCGACTTTTCTTCTAAGGTGATTCAAATCTACTTCTAAAGCACCTAAAATATCAATAGCTTTGCCATCACCATCTCTAAGCAATCCAAGCATAAGATGTTCTGTGCCAATAAAATCATGGCCTAATCTTAAAGCTTCTTCTTTGCTGTAAGCGATTACATCTTTTACTCTTGGGGAAAAATTATCATCCATATTAAAATCCTTTCTTCATTAAAAATAATAAAAACATATGAGTCTTGTTCAAAAACCATACCTTTTTCTATAGTTAAAACGAATAGACTAAAAAACGATTATAATTCAAAGTAAATTTGCATTTACTTATTAACTAAAAAGATATTAAAAATTGTTAATAAAAACTCTCTAAAAGCAGCTTCTGTTACTCTGTAAAAATTGTTAAAATTCTTATATTAGCACGTTTTGAAAACCTACAAGAAAACTAATTAATTTTATTTATGGCAGAAGGAGAAAAACTCATTCCAATAAACATTGAAGATGAAATGAAATCGGCTTACATTGATTATTCAATGTCAGTCATTGTGTCACGTGCTTTACCAGACGTAAGAGATGGTTTAAAGCCAGTTCATAGACGTGTACTTTATGGTATGCATGAACTAGGTGTTAGATCGAGTAGTGCGCATAAGAAATCAGCAAGAATAGTCGGTGAAGTTTTAGGTAAGTATCATCCGCATGGTGATACATCTGTATATGATGCGATGGTGCGTATGGCTCAAGAATGGAGTTTACGTTATATGCTAGTAGATGGTCAAGGAAACTTTGGTTCTGTAGATGGTGATAGTCCGGCAGCAATGCGTTATACAGAAGCTCGTATGAGAAAGATATCTGAAGACATGTTGGCAGATATTGATAAAGAGACGGTAGATCATAAGTTAAATTTTGATGACACTTTAGAAGAGCCTACGGTTTTACCAACGCGTATCCCTGGACTTTTAGTAAATGGAGCTTCGGGAATTGCAGTGGGTATGGCTACAAATATGCCACCACATAATTTAACTGAAGTTGTAGATGGTACAATTGCTTATATCGAAAATAATGATATCGATATTGATGGTCTAATGCAATACATAAAAGCACCAGATTTTCCAACTGGTGGAACAATATATGGTTATGATGGTGTAAAAGAAGCTTTTCATACAGGTCGCGGACGAATTGTTATGCGTGGTAACGCCATTATTGAAGAAGTACAAGGTAGAGAATGTGTTATAGTTACCGAAATCCCTTACCAAGTCAATAAGGCAGACATGATTAAAAAGACTGCTGATTTAATTAACGATAAAAAACTTGAAGGAATTTCTAGTATTAGAGATGAATCTGATAGAAATGGAATGCGTATCGTATATGTTTTAAAGCGCGATGCCATTCCTAATATTGTATTAAATAAATTATATAAGTATACAGCATTACAATCGTCATTCAGCGTGAATAATATAGCGCTAGTTAATGGTCGCCCACAAATGCTTAATTTAAAGGAGTTAATTCATTATTTTGTTGAGCATAGACATGAAGTTGTCGTTAGACGCACAACCTATGAATTACGTAAAGCTGAAGAACGTGCTCATATTTTAGAAGGTTTAATTATTGCATCAGATAATATCGATGAAGTCATTAAAATTATCCGTGCATCGTCTAATACTGATGAGGCCCGTAATAATTTAATTGAGCGCTTTAAACTTTCAGAAATACAAGCGAAAGCCATTGTTGAAATGCGTTTACGTCAGCTTACTGGCTTAGAGCAGGATAAGTTACGTAATGAGTATGAAGAAATAATGAAAACTATTGTTGACCTTAAAGATATCTTAGACAAAAAAGTACGTCGTATGGATATTATTAAAGAAGAATTGGTAGTTGTAAGAGATAAATATGGCGATGAGCGTCGCTCAGTAATTGAATATGCTGGTGGTGATTTAAGTATCGAAGATATGATACCAGATGAGAAAGTTGTAATTACTATTTCTCATGCAGGTTATATTAAGCGTACGTCATTAACAGAATACAAAACACAAAATAGAGGTGGAGTTGGACAGAAAGCGTCGAAAACTCGAAATGAAGATTTCTTAGAGCATTTATTTGTTGGTACTAATCATCAATACATGCTATTCTTTACCCAAAAGGGAAAATGTTTTTGGATGCGAGTATATGAAATTCCAGAAGGAGCAAAAACTTCAAAAGGAAGAGCTATTCAGAATCTCATAAATATTGAGCAAGATGATAAGGTCATGGCTTTTATTTGTACTCAAGATCTAAAAGATGAAGATTACATTAATAACCATTATGTAATTATGGCCACTAAAAAAGGACAGGTTAAAAAGACATCATTAGAACAGTATTCTAGACCAAGATCTAACGGAATTAATGCTATTACAATTAAAGAAGATGATGTTTTGTTAGAGGCTAAATTAACAACAGGTGAAAGTCAAGTAATGTTAGCGCTTAAGTCTGGTAAAGCTATTCGTTTTGAAGAAGCGAAAACAAGACCAATGGGCCGCAACGCGTCGGGTGTTAGAGGTATTAGACTCCAAGATGAAAAAACAGACGAAGTAATTGGGATGATTGCAGTTGACGATATGGAAAGTAATATCTTAGTTGTTTCGGAGAATGGATACGGTAAGCGCTCTAGTTTAGATGATTATAGAATTACCAATAGAGGTGGAAAAGGTGTAAAAACTATTTCGATTACTGAAAAAACAGGTAATTTGGTATCTATAAAAAATGTTACTGATGATGATGATTTAATGATTATAAATAAATCAGGTATTGCAATCCGAATGGAAGTTGCAGATTTACGCGTTATGGGAAGAGCTACTCAAGGGGTGAAGCTGATTAACTTAAAAGGAAGTGATTCTATAGCTGCGGTGGCAAAAGTAATGAAGGATGATGAAGAAGATTCAGAAGATATTGATACTGAAAACACTGATAATCAGGAGTCTACTGATGATGGCACGGCTATTGATAATAATGAAACTGAAAACTAAAATTAATAACAAATTATTTATTACAAGATGAAAAAATTACTAACATTAGTGTTGCTCTTGGCAATTACATCTATGTCTTTTGCTCAAAAAAATGAAATTAAAGCAATAGAGAAAGCACTTAAAAACGCAAACTTTGCAGATGCTAAAACGGCTGTTTCAGCCGCGAATGCTCTCGAGGGAAATATGGATGATAAAACTAAAGCTAAGTTTTATTTTCTAAAAGCTAAAGCACTTTTTGCAAATGGCAGTGGAAGCGATGATGAAGTTGATGGTGCTATTGAATCTTTAGATAAGTTAACTCAACTAGAAACAAGTATGGGTAAACTTAAATATACGAAAGAGGCAAATGAAATGAAGTCAAATATGTTAAATTCATTTTTAACAAAAGCCAATGATGCCTTTAACAATAAAGATTATAAAGTTGCAGCTAGCCGTTTTGAGAAGGTTTATAAGATGTCACCAAAAGACACCTTGTATATGTATTATGCTGCATCTTCGGCAGTAACTGCTCAGGATTATGATACAGCATTAGATTATTATATTCAATTAAAGAATATGGGTTATACTGGTGTTCAAATGAACTACTATGCTACTAATAAAGAAACTGGTGTAGAAGAAGTGTTTTCAGGTAAAGAAACAAGAGATCTATCTGTTAAAATAGCTAAAACGCATAATAATTCTCAAAATAGAAAAAGTGATTCTAAAATTGGTGAGATTGTAAAAAATATTGCTTTAATTTATGTGTCTCAGGGTAAAAATGAAAAAGCATTAGGTGCAATGGCAGATGCGAGATCCCAAAATCCGGATGATATGGGCTTATTATTGTCAGAGGCTAATGTGCATTTAAAAATGGGTAACAAGGAGAGGTTTAAAATGTTAATGGAGGAGGCCACTACAAAAGATCCAAACAATGGTGAGTTATTATATAATCTAGGTGTATTAGCGGCTGAAGGTGGTGATTCAGAAGAATCAATTAGATATTATAAAAAGGCCATTAAATTAGACCCAAAATATGTTGATGCTTACAATAATTTAGCAGTAGTCATATTAGAAGGTGAAGCTGCGATAGTGGAAGAAATGAATGGTCTTGGAACAAGTTCAGCGGACAATAAAAAATATGATGAACTAAAAGAACAGAGATCACAATTATATAAGGAAGCTATACCTTATTTGCAGAAAGCTTTAGAATTAAGAAGTTCTAATGTTGATGCGGCTAGAACATTAATGAATATTTACAGTGCTTTAGGAGAAACGGATAACTTTAAAGCAATGAGAACAAAAGTTGAAGAAATAGAAGCTTCTGCTGCTGGTAATTAAATCATTAAAATATTCAAAAAAAGCGATCTATATTAGGTCGCTTTTTTTATATGATCTTTTTAATAACCCTGAGTTTATGAGTATGTGTATTTTTTTCGATATTGTAAATTCCACTGTGATCCAATCTGTCAATTCTTACTTTACCATGAGCATGAATTATATAATTATCTTTCATAATAATACCTACATGAGTAATGTGTCCTTCAGTATTATCAAAAAAAGCTAAGTCACCAGGTTCACTTTCCTCAATAAAACTTAAAGCTTCACCTTGCGTCGCTTGTTGCGATGCGTCTCTTAGAAGTTTATAACCATTAAGTTTATAAACCATCTGTGTAAAACCAGAACAGTCTATACCAAAAGGTGTTTTTCCTCCCCATAAATAGGGGGCATTTAAATACAGAAATGCTGTTTCTATAAGTTCTTTCTTGTCACTTTTTTCATTTACTGAATTTCCGTCATACCTGTGGTTTAATAATTTTAAGCCATTTAAGTTAGATCCTAAAGGAATTGGATAAAGACTATTAGAGCTATCAGAGACGAACTCAATAATATCTTTAGACAAGTTCAATGAGGCTTGAGTAAGCAATTTATAATTTGAGTCTTCTATTTTCAAGTACTGTTTGTTGTCAATCCAACCTTCATATTTATCATGTGCAAAACGTATACGACTCCATTTTTTACGTTTCTCTAAAACTTTAAAAAAATCACCATATAATGACTGCGTTACCATTTCACTGGAATCGCTAGGTTCAAATCGTATAGGTACAATACCAAGATTGCAAATGCCGTACTGCATAAAAATAAATTAAGCGCGTTCTAACACCATGGCAGAAGCACCACCACCACCATTGCAAATTGCCGCAGCTCCCAATTTACCATTATTTTGATGCAAAACATTAATTAGCGTTACTAAAATTCTTGCTCCTGAGCATCCAAGAGGATGACCTAAAGATACAGCTCCTCCATTTACATTTACGTTACTATCATTTAGTCCCAAAATCTTCATATTCGCCAAACCTACAACAGAAAACGCTTCATTAAATTCAAAATAATCAATATCACCTAATTCTATATTGGCTTTAGCCAACGCTTTAGGAAGAGCTTTAGCGGGTGCTGTTGTAAACCATTTTGGTTCTTGTGCTGCATCAGCATAACTCTTTATTGTAGCAATAGGAGTTAACCCTAATTCATCAGCTTTTTCTCTACTCATTAAGACCATTGCAGCGGCGCCATCATTTATGGTAGAAGCATTCGCAGCTGTTACGGTACCATCTTTTGTAAACGCAGCACGCAAAGCAGGAATTTTTTCTATTTTTACATTTGTATATTCCTCATCTCTATCTACTACAACATCATCTCCGCGACGTTGTGGCACATTAACAGAAATTACCTCATCGTTAAATTTTCCAGAGTTCCATGCGACAGTTGCTCTTTCATATGATTGAATTGCAAAAGCATCTTGGGCTTCCCTAGTGAACTCATATTCTTTGGCGCAAGCGTCGGCACAAACACCCATTGCATTTTTATCGTAAGCATCAACTAAACCATCTTTCTGCATGCCATCTTCTAAAGTTGCTGGGCCAAATTTTGTTGCACTTCTGGCATGATAATAATGGGGAATTGAACTCATATTCTCCATACCACCTGCGACTATTATTTTAGCATCTCCTAATTGTATAGATTGAGCGGCTTGCATAACGGCTTTCATGCCCGAGGCACATACTTTATTAATAGTTGTGCAAGGAACTGTATCTGGTATACCAGCATAAATAGCTGACTGTCTAGCTGGTGCTTGTCCTGTGCCAGCCTGTACAACGTTACCCATTAATACTTCATCAATTAACTCAGGTTTTAAATTAATCTTATCTAAAGCTCCTTTTATAGCAGTAGCTCCTAATCTTGGAGCTGGCACAGTCGATAAGCTTCCTAGAAAGCTTCCAATTGGTGTTCTAACGGCAGATACTATTACAACGTCCTTATTCATTATAGTGTGTTTAAATATTGATACGAAATTAATCAATTTTTAAGAGATTTGAGAATGTATTAATGATAATAGCCTTGTAAAATTCTAATATTTATTACATTTGATTACGTATGAAAGAATTTCTAAATAAATGGTATAAAAACCATGCTTTAGTATATAAAATATTATTGTTCTTGGTGACAACACTTTTCATTGTCTATCTATTTCCAAAAACAGGAAAATTTAGATATTCATTTGAAAACGGTAAACCTTGGCAATCAGAAATATTATATGCGCCTTTTGATTTTGCTATTAAAAAATCTTTAAGCGAAATAGAGAATGAACAATTAGAGATAGAAAATAATTCTTCTGTTTATTTTAAAATAGATACAAATATAGAAAATGAAGTTCGTTTAGAATATGCTAAGCGATTCAGTCAGGTTTTTAAGGATACACTAGGTATTAACAATGAGAGTGATCTCTTGTTTAAAAAAGGTAAATCTTTTTTAGATCAGATATATTTAAATGGTGTACTAGATTCTGATTATAATTTCTCAGGTAATAGGCAGGTTAATCTTATGGATTTAAATACTATTAGTAAACAAATTCAGTATAGAGATTTATTTGAAATTAATCAGCTAAAACCCTTTCTAGAAGATTTTTTCACAAGTACAATATCTAAAGATAATAAGGCTAAAGTGATATCCTTATTCTTTGATATTGTAAAGTTTAATGTTAGTTTGGATGAGAGTTTAACTCAAAAAACTTTAGAAGAACAACTATCTCAAATTTCAAAAACTAGAGGAAGTATTGAAAAAGGACAATTATTAATTTCAAAAGGGCAAATTGTTGGAGATGAGGAGTACAGTGTATTAGATTCTTTAAAATCTGAATATGAATCACAGATTTGGAATACTGCAAATTACAATTGGGTACTTGTGGCTTATACCTTACTTGTTGCTCTAGCTCTATTAATGTTACTCTTGTTTCTTAGGAAATATCGAATGGAAGTGTTTTTAAATAATACAAAAGTTACGTTTATTTTCTTCAACATCGCTTTGATGATTTTTTTAACCACGTTGATTATTGGTTATAATTCCCAATATATATATGTAGTGCCATTATGTATTTTACCATTGGTTTTAAAGGCATTTTTTGACGCAAGATTAGGTCTTTTTGCACATGTATTAACTGTACTACTGCTTGGTTTTATAGTCCCAAATAGTTACGAGTATATGTTTCTACAAATTATAGCTGGTATTGTAACTATACTTACAGTTTCGGAGTTGTATAAAAGAGCAAATCTTTTCATATCCGTAGGACAAATCACTTTTATTTATATTATTGCTTATTTTGCTTTTTTTGTAATACATGAAGGTCAATTAACAGGAATTAAATGGGAAACTTTTGGTTTGTTTATTCTTTGTGGACTGGCTACGCTTTTTGTCCAGCCTTTAATTTACATATATGAAAAAATATTTGGCTTGGTCTCAGATGTTTCATTATTAGAATTGTCTGATACAAATTCAAAACTTCTAAAAGAGCTGTCTAACAGAGCTCCAGGTACATTTCATCACTCATTGAATGTCGCTAATTTAGCAGAAGCCTCTGCTAATGAGATTGGGGCAAACTCTATGCTTATTAGGGTAGGAGCTCTTTATCACGATATTGGTAAAATGACCAATCCCACTTATTTTACGGAAAATCAGAGTACTGGTATCAACCCACATGATGAATTATCTAGCAGAGAAAGCGCTAAAATTATTATAGGACACACGTTGAATGGAATTGAAATCGCAAAAAAGAATAATCTTCCAGATCGAGTTATTGATTTCATAAGAACCCATCATGGTACAAGTACTGTTTATTATTTTTATATGAAGGAGAAAGCCTTGAATGAAAATGTAAATATTAAGGACTTTATGTATCCAGGACCTAAGCCGTTTAGTAAAGAGACTGCTATATTAATGATGTGTGATAGTGTTGAAGCTGCGTCAAAAAGTTTAAAAGAGCCAACAACCACGAAAATAAATGATTTTGTAGAAAATATAATCAATAAGCAAATGGATGATGGTCAATTCCTTAATGCTGATATTACATTTAAAGAAATACAATCTATTAAGAAAGTTTTAAAGCATAAGTTGGCTAATATTTATCATTTAAGAATAGAGTACCCAGAATAAAACAAAAAAGCCCTACTATTTCTAGTAAGACTTTTTGTGAGCCCGATAGGATTCGAACCTATGACCGCCTCCTTAGAAGGGAGGTGCTCTATCCAGCTGAGCTACGAGCCCGTAACTCTAATTTTGTCGGGGTGGCAGGATTCGAACCTGCGGCCTCCACGTCCCAAACGTGGCGCGATAACCGGGCTACGCTACACCCCGAAAATGATTATCTCAATTATACTGCCAACTAAAGTTGAAGTAAAATTTGCGGAGAGACAGGGATTCGAACCCTGGGTAAGTGTTTCCACCTACGACGATTTAGCAAACCGTTCCTTTCGGCCACTCAGGCACCTCTCCAGTAATTAATGAACGTATTTAATTAAAAATGCGGATGCAAATGTAACTTTTCATATTAAAGAACGCAACAATTTTTTACAGTTTTTTTGTAAATTTTTTAATAAATTCAACAGTCTAGCTAGTGGCTTATATTTTAGAATTTTAGCACTATATTTAGAATTGAGATTCCTAGTTTAAAATTGAAATTTATATGTCAAAATATAAGACGGATAGAGTTTTCACCAATTACATTCATAAGCATTTGGCTGTACCTTTAATTTATGAGCCACTAAACTGGGGTGAAGTTAAATTACGGAAAGATTATGCTAAATATATAGATATGATGGATGGTATCGACTATGTGTTTAGAAATGAAGGCGAGATTATGAGTGTGCAAGAGCGATTTAGAGATGCTCAATATAAAGGTTTTTCAGATTTTACGATTAGATACCGACGAGATAAAAATAAAATAAAAGAAAGGCACAAATCAGAATATTATAAAATGAAAGCGCATTACTTTACTTATGGCATTATAGACAGCTCTAAAACTGATTATCATAATGCTAAAAATTTTATTAAGTATGCGGTTATAGATTTAAAAAAAGTATACGCAAAGTTAGATTCAAACCAAATTTTTATTTCTGATAATAAGCAGAATACATGCAGGATTGTTGATGGTAACCGCATTGAATGTCCCATAAAATACAATAAAGATGGCTCTTCTTCATTTTTTCCCATAGACATTTCTTATCTAGTAAAATTATGGGGAAATGATATGGTTGTTGCTCAAAAGAGGTTTTTATAAGTTAAAATTTAACGTAATTTTACTATATATTTTTCTTCATTTTTAATAGCTTACACCTAGGTATGTCTTTAGAAAATAAGCTAATAAAATTTACTAATAAAGGAATTTATTGTCCGCAAGGCAAATTCTATGTAGACCCTTGGTTTCCTGTAGATTATGCTGTAATATCTCATGGGCATGCAGACCATGCCAGATGGGGAATGAAACATTATTTATGTCATAATGATTCTAAGGCGATACTGAAACATAGAATAGGTAATGATATAATTATTGAAAGTTTAGCTTATGATGAATCACTTTTAATTAATGGCGTAAACGTTAGTTTTTATCCTGCAGGTCATGTTATTGGTTCTGCGCAGATACGATTAGAGTATAAAGGTTATGTTGTTGTTTTTTCTGGTGATTACAAAACTCAATCTGATTTTATAAGCACTCCATATGAACCAGTTAAATGCGACACATTTATTACAGAGAGTACTTTTGGTTTACCCATTTACAAATGGAAATCAGAACAAGAACTTCAAACCGAATTACAAAATTGGGTAAAGACAAATCAAGAAAATAATAGAACATCAGTATTTTTAGGTTATTCTTTAGGCAAAGCACAACGATTAATGTCTTTACTTGATGGCACTGACGACGTATATGTACATCGTGCCATTTATAATTTAAATGAGGCTATAAAAGACTCTGGGATTAAATTACCAGAAACTAAATTATGGTCTACAGAATTGACGAAAAAAGTGCTTCAGAATAGAATAATAATTGCGCCTCCAGCTTTATTAGGTTCTCGCATGTTAAAACGTGTACCTAATGCTGCAGTTGCTAAATGTTCTGGATGGATGCAAATACGCGGTAATCGACGTTGGCAATCTTTAGATGCAGGCTTCGTAGTTAGCGACCATGCCGATTGGGATGGGCTTATTACTGCAGTAAAAGCAACAGAAGCTGAACAGGTTTATGTCACCCATGGCTCTCAAGCCGTATTTTCAAAATATTTAAATGAAATAGGGATCAAAGCAAACGAGTTAAAAACGGAATATGGTGATGAGGCACTGGCAAAAGCTGAAAAGGAATCTGAAAACATAAGTGCAGTGTGAAACAGTTTTCTAAACTTATAGGCGACATAGAGATTACAAATAAAACCAATGCAAAAATTGATGCATTAGTAGGTTATTTTAAAACAGCGCCCGATAAAGATAAACTTTGGCTAATTGCTCTGTTTACAGGAAAACGACCATCTCGACCTATAAAAACCACACTCATGAAGGCATGGTGTATGGAACTAACCAAACTCCCAGAGTGGTTATTTTTAGAAAGCTATAGTACAGTCGGTGATTTAGGAGAAACACTAGCATTGTTACTGCCAAATCCAACCCATCAATTAGATATTAGTTTAGATGAATGGATGTCACAGTTAAAAGCGCTTAAGCCTAAATCTGACGAGACAAAAAAGAGCTTTGTGTTAACTGCTTGGTCGGGTTTAGAACAACAAGAACGCCTTATTTTCAATAAACTTATTGGAGGAAGTTTTAGAATAGGGGTCTCAAAAAAAACCTTAGTCAATGCCTTAGCAAAATTAACAGGTATAGATGCTAATCAGCTGATGCATAGTATTATTGGAAATTGGGATATTAATTCTATAACCTTTGATGAATTAATAAGTGGCGAGCATATTAATTATGATAATTCCAAACCTTACCCTTTTTGTCTGGCATATGCTTTAGAAAAAGAAATAACAAGTTTGGGCAGTGTTGATGATTGGATTGTGGAACAGAAATGGGATGGTATAAGAGGCCAAATCGTAAAACGTAATGATGAAATTTTTATTTGGTCGCGAGGTGAAGAGTTGGTAACACAACAATTCCCTGAGTTAACAGAAGCAATGTCTAACTTTAAAGATGACTTTGTAATTGATGGAGAGATTTTAGCTATTAAAGATAGTGATGTGTTATTATTTAATGATTTACAAAAACGTCTCAATAGAAAAAATGTAACTAAAAAATTACTAGAAGATGTCCCAATCGGTTTTTATGCCTACGATCTTTTAGAGTATAATGGCAATGATATTAGAACTACTTCTTTTGTTGAAAGACGAAAACTTCTAGAAAAACTATTTAATTCAATTGTTTTACCAGAACACTTAAGCTTATCATCTATAGTTTCGTTTAAAGAGTGGGAAGAACTTCACGCTATAAGAAATAAGTCTAGAGCTTTAAATAGTGAAGGCTTAATGTTGAAGCAAAAAGCATCACCATATCATACAGGCAGAAAAAAAGGAGATTGGTGGAAATGGAAGGTAGACCCTTTGACTATCGATGCTGTTATGATTTATGCACAAAAAGGTAGTGGCCGTCGCAGTTCTAAATATACAGATTACACGTTCGCTGTAAAAAAAGATGATGCTTTGGTTACCGTTGCTAAGGCTTACTCTGGTCTAACTGATAAAGAAATAACAGAAATCTCTAAATGGGTTAATAAAAATGCTATCGAAAAGTTCGGTCCTGTACGAACCGTAAAGGCAGAACTTGTATTTGAAATAGCTTTTGAAGGTATTGCCTTAAGTAATAGACATAAATCTGGTGTTGCCTTGCGTTTTCCTAGGATAAAACGTTGGAGAAAAGACAAACCTGTTTCAGAAATTGATACTATTGAAAATGTGAAACTATTAATTACTGCACCTTGAGTAAATTTAACGATAGTATTGGGCTAAATATTATTCATAATTGGATGGCTGAAAAAGGGCAAGCACCTTTTCCGTTTCAAACACAAACATGGCAACGCTATGCCAATGGTTACAGTGGTATGGTTGTAGCACCAACTGGTTTTGGCAAAACATTCTCAGTATTTTTAGCGGTAGTCATAGATTATTTAAATCACACAGAAAAATACCCAAAAGGGTTGAAATTACTATGGATTAGTCCACTTAGATCTTTAGCAAAAGATTTGGCAAAAGCAATGACACAGGCTGTTGACGAAATTGGTTTAGATTGGTCTGTGCAAGTAAGAAATGGCGATACGCCAACCAATGTGCGGAGAAAACAAGAACGTTTAATGCCAGATGTATTATTAACTACGCCAGAAACAATGCATCTTTTGTTCTCAATGAAAAAGAATCAGCGTTTTTTTAAGGGTGTAAAATGTGTTGCGATAGATGAGTGGCATGAGCTATTAGGAAACAAAAGAGGAGTTTTAACAGAATTGGCAATTTCACAATTAAAACAATATTCACCAGAACTTAAAATATGGGGAATTACAGCAACCATAGGTAACTTAGAAGAGGCTAAAGCAGTATTGCTTCCTTATGCTGAATTGAAAATCACACAAATTAAAGCTAAACAAAAAAAGAAAATTGATATTATCTCGGTCTTGCCAAACCAAATCGAAGTGTTACCATGGGCTGGTCATTTAGGTGGCAAAATGGTAGATAAAATCTTACCAATTATAGAGGCAAATACAACGACTTTAATTTTTACAAATACTAGAGGACAAGCAGAACTTTGGTACCAACTCTTGTTAACAGCTAATCCTGAGTTGGCCGGATTATTAGCTATACATCATGGATCTATAAGTAAAGAATTGAGAAATTGGATTGAAGATAACATTGCAAGTGGTTATCTCAAAGCTGTAGTTTGTACATCTTCTTTAGATTTGGGCGTAGATTTTAAACCTGTAGATTGCGTCATTCAAATAGGTTCAGCTAAAGGTATAGCACGTTTTATGCAACGAGCAGGTCGGAGTGGACATTCGCCTTATGAACGTTCTAAAATCTACTTTATACCAACTCATTCACTAGAGTTAGTAGAGGTTTCGGCATTAAAAGAAGCTGTGAAGCAGAATCAAATTGAAACTAGAGATCCTATGGTGTTAACCTACGATGTTTTAGTTCAGTTTATGGTCACTTGTGCTGTTGGGATGGGATTCGATTCAATAAAGCTATTTAAACAAATAAAAGAAACCCATGCTTTTAATTATATAACTGAGGCTGATTGGCATTGGTGTTTGCATTTTATTACTAAGGGAGGAAAGATACTTCACAATTACGAAGAATTTCATAAGGTAGAGTTAGACGAAGAAGATGGTTTGTTTAAAGTAAAAAGTAGACGAATAAGTATGCTTCACCGTATGAATATTGGTGCTATTGTAAGCGAAGTTAATTTAATGGTAAAGTATTTTTCTGGAGGTTATATTGGTATGATTGAAGAGTTTTTTATCACAAAATTAAAACCAGGTGATAGTTTTATTTTAGCTGGTCGTGTACTAGAATTAGTGACCATAAAAGACATGAAAGTTTTAGTGCGACGTAGTAAAGCTAAAAAAGCAGTTTCACCAAGTTGGTTAGGTGGACGATTGCCATTAACCTCTCATTTAAGTCATTTTTTAAGATTAAAATTATCAGATGCGTTAGAACCTGCGCGTTTAGAGAAAGAATTACGTTTTTTAAACCCTCTTATTTCTAGACAAGATCAATATTCGCATATACCAAAGGCTAATGAGTTTCTTATAGAATTGATAAAAACTAAAGACGGTCACCACTTATTTATGTATCCTTTTGAAGGTCGATTAGTCCACGAGGTGTTTTCTGCGTTAATTGCATATCGTATTAGTAAACTAAAACAACTAACATTTACTATTGCCATGAACGATTATGGTTTTGAGCTATTATGTGACCAACCGATACCAATATCAGAAACTAATATTAACGCGTTATTGAGTAAAGAAAACTTAATGGATGATGTTGTGGCAAGTATAAATGCCTCGGAAATGGCATCTCGTAAGTTTAGAGATATTGCTGTAATCGCTGGTTTAGTAGTGCAATCTCAACCTGGTACGCGCAAGAATAATAAAAGTTTACAATCTTCATCAGGATTAATTTTTAGAGTATTAGAAGACTATGAAAAAGACAATTTACTTTTACGACAAGCTTATACTGAAGTTTTTAATCAACAATTAGAAGAAGGGCGACTACAAGCAGCGTTTGAACGTATTTCTAAAAGCAAGATAATTATAAAACATGCTAAGTCATTTACACCGTTAAGTTTCCCGTTAAAGGTAGATAGTTTAAGAGGTACGATGAGTAATGAGAATTTAGACAAACGTATTAAACGCATAAAAGCACAAGCTTTTAAAATTGACTAATGGTAATAGCTGAAGAACATATTATAGTTGAAGGTGAAAATTTAATACTCACTAACTTGCGTGCTATATATTGGCCGAATGAAAATGCAATAGTGTTATCAGACTTGCATATAGGTAAAACAGGTCATTTTAAAAAACATGGTATACCCATTCCAGATGCTATTCTTCAGAAAGATTTAGAACGATTAGAGTTTTTAATTCATCATTATAGAGCTAAAAAAATGTTAGTAGTTGGAGATTTGTTTCACGCGCAGTATAATGAAGACATGGTCACATTTAAAACTTGGTTACTAAAGTTTAAAGGGTTAAAGATTATACTTATTAAGGGAAATCATGACCGTCTATCTAAAAAAATAATGACTGAATTTAATTTTACAACTGAAACAGAATTAGAATTACATCCTTTTTTATTTGTGCATGAGCCTTTAGAAAGTCATAATGATAAGTTTACAATTTCTGGACATATACATCCAGGTATAATTATTAGCGGTAAAGGAAAACAAAAACTTAAATTGCCTTGTTATCACATAAATAGAAATCAAATTATTTTGCCCGCATTTAGCTTATTCACGGGTCTTAATACCCGACAACTTCTATCGGATGCTGTCAGTTATGCTTTTACTGAGTCGTCTATATTTAAATTTTAGATTATGCATTTCGTCGAATATTTATGTCTTTTTATCGGTAAATATAATTTCTTTCTTATGTTTGCTCCCCCAAATTGATTGATCCAGTTTTATAGACTGTTTTGATAAAACTTTAAACCAATGAAAAACCTACTTAGATTAACACACTTGTTGTGCTTTATTTTCTTATTAAATGGTTGTACAGCCGATTCAACCGATAGTGATTTTCTTAACGAATCTCCAGAATCTGAATTAAATCAACCGCCTTGTATTGACGATGATCCTATTACTAGAGTAATTAACAATGGGACAATAGCTTTTGATTTAAAAGTTATTGATGATCAGGGAAATGTTCTAGTCGATATTGTGAGCATACCTCCAAGTACTACTACGTCTTGGGCTAGTTTTGTGCCTGGAGAAATATTATTTTCTATAGATGGAAATGATGCTGCGGCCAGTGATGAAAAAGTTGTTCTTCAAATGAATACGTGTATGGCTTATGAAATAGAGATTGATAGCAATAATGAAGTTGTGTCTTACACGCCAACTACGCTTTAATACACCGAATAATTATTTTTGAGTTATTAAGGTCAGTTGTAAAAAAGAGATAAGTTTCTCCACCATCTTTTATTTTTAGTTTTTTTCTAATATCACCTACAGATAGCGGAAAATTGCGAGTTGTAACATTAGCCTTAGATATTTTTTCTTTGGAAAATAATTTTTTATTAAAAGGAATAACTTTCTCTATCTTAAAGGATCTACCGGGAAATTCTTTTATATTTTGAGATGTGTACAGATGCGAATGCTTATGAATTTTAGGCATTTCTAAAATTGAACTTACACTATTAAATGCACCAGACTTCAAAATAGCTGAGTTAGGTTCGTAAAGATAAATTAGAGGTTCACTATATTTTGCGACAACATGAGACTCGGTATCTAATAAAAATTCAAACTTTTGAGTTCTATTTCCGACAATATTGATGGTTTTTACATTAACTCTATCCGAGTAGCTTCTTTCTAAGATCCAAAGTAATTCTTTTACTTCATTGTTTACCGCAATAATTTCTATACTCTTTACAAATTTTAAATCTATCAGCGTAGCAGTAATATCTAGTAATGGCGACGTCTTTATCATCACATTCTTAGAGTACTTTAAAAACAAGTTTTGAAATTTTTTTACATTTGGTGTACAATCCGATAATAGAAAGACTTTATTTTTGCTCTGATCTCGTCTAGAGGGATCAATATATATCCAATCAAAGGGTTTGTCGATACGTTTTAGTGCGTTAATGCCGCTTTCATTTAAACATTCAATATTAGTATCAAGGGCTTTGTAGTTGTGTTTTACGATTTTAGAAAGTTCTGAATTTATTTCGCAGTGTATAACGTAGTCAATAGTTTTTGAAAAATAGAATGCGTCAATACCAAAGCCACCTGTAAGGTCAATTAGAGAATTTCCTGATACTAAATTAGCTTTATAAGCTGCTGAAATTTCAGAAGAGGTTTGTTCAATATTTAATTTGTTTGGGTAGTAGATATTTGCGGTAGCATACCAAGTTGGTAATTTCTTTTCGCAACGGATTTTAGCTTCAATTTGTTCAATGATATCTTTTGAGTCCGTACCTTCAAAATCAATACCTTTTAGCAATAAGCTTGCAATATCTGATTTTAAATTAGAATCAATAAAATCTTGAATTTCAGTATTTAGAATATTGGAATTCAAAACAAAATTACAAGCCTTTGGTTAGTTTACTTACAACTTTGTACTCTGATAAAAATTCTTTTAAAATCACTTTAATAGCCGTGTAAGCAGGTACGGCTACAATCATGCCTACAATACCAAATAAGATGCCTGAAATAATGATAATTAAAAAGATTTCTAATGGATGTGATTTTACACTTTTAGAAAATATATAAGGCTGACTGAAGAAGTTATCTACTAATTGAGCAATAACAAAGCCAATCATTACATAACTTGTTTTAGGTAAAATGACATCACTAAAACTCTCACCTAAATTGCTGGACATGCTCAGCAATAACATTAAAAACCCACTTACTAGAGGACCAACATACGGTACAAGGTTGAGTAAAGCGCACAAGAAAGCAATAACTACAGCGTTCTCAATACCAAATATGAGTAATACTATGGTGTAAATAATAAATAAAATAAGAATCTGAAAAATAAGACCGACAAAGTAACGTGATAGTAAATCTTTAATTTTAGTGAAAGAACGCTTAGAACGCGTTTCATTGCCATCTGGCACAAATGTCATAATTCCGTCTTCAAACAATTTACTGTCTTTTAAAAAGAAAAATGAAATAAATAAGACAGAAAATAACCCAATACTAAAACTACCTAATCCACTTACTAAACCGTTAAAAAAGTTAGGAATTAGAGAAAAATCTAAATTAGATAGCAAGTTTGAATCTTTTATGGATTGTTCTACATCGATATTATTAAATTCAAAATAAGTAATAATTTGGTCGTATAAACTTTCAATATTACCTTCTAAATCTTGTATGTTTAATAATGATAATTTTTGCCCTTGATCTGCAATAAGAGGAATAAACATGCCTACTAAACCAGCTAATAATCCAATAAATAGAATCATAGTTACAACAACAGCTACAGTATTATTAAACTTAAGCTTACGTCTTAAAAATAAAACTATTGGTCTTCCTATTAAAGAAATAACAGCAGCGATAGCAATATACACTATGACAGACTGAATTTTATAAAGAAAAAACAATATTAAGCAAATAGCTCCAAGTATACCTAAGGCTCTTAAAATACCGTTTGCTATGTTTTTTGAGTTCATTACTTGTGTTTTTTCAAAGATGCTGAAATAAAGTCAGCACCACAAATTTACGAGTTTAGTTGTTTTGTTAATTCAAATAAAGTAATACTAGTGGCTTGTACCACATTCATACTACTATTATTACCATACATATTTATATGCACTGTAGCGTCCACCTGTTCCAAAATAGATTCGGACACACCGAAACTTTCATGACCTAGAATTAAGGCAATTGGCTTTTCTGTATTTAATTTAAAACTATTTAATTCTTGGCTAATTTTGGTTATTTCTAAAGCAATTAAAAAGTGATTACTCTCTTTCAGATCATGTATAACCGCTTCAGTATTTTCTTCAATACGATGTTTCAAATAGTTTTCAGTTGAACGCGATGTTTTTTTCATGCGCTTTCCTAAAGAAATATTCTTACCACAAAAAATGAGTTCTTCAATACCAAAAGCGTCTGCTATTCTAAAAAGACTTCCTATGTTTGGAGCATTAGTTATACCATCACAAACTAAAGTAATAGGATTTTTTTTCTTTCTGAACGAAGAATTATAATGAGTAAGTTGATTCAAATCTTAATTCTCAAAAGCGTATTTAATAATATTAGCTCCCATTTTTAGTGCTTTTTCTCTAACGTCCTCAGGGTCGTTATGTACCTCCTTATCTTCCCAACCATCACCTAAATCACTTTCAAATGTGAATAACAGAACTAATCTACTTTCATGAAAAATTCCGAGAGCTTTTGGCGCTTTACCATCATGTTCATGGATTTTAGGGAGCCCATTAGGAAAACTGAAAGCTGAATTAAAAATAGGATGATCTTTTGGAATTTCTAATAAATCAGTGTTTGGAAACACTTTTTTTAGCTCTTTGGTTATATACGGCTCCATGCCGTAATTATCATCTATATGAAGAAATCCACCCGAAATTAAATAGTTTCTGAGGTTTACGGCATCATCTTCACTAAAAAAAACATTGCCATGACCTGTCATGTGTAGTAAAGGAAATTGAAAAATATCAATACTGCCAGTTTCAACCGTTTGTATATTTTCATTAATATTAGTGTCAATATTATCATTACAATATTTAACCAAATTTGGAAGTGCAGTTGGGTTGCTATACCAATCACCACCACCTTGATATTTTAATACTGCAACATCTTGTGCAAAGCTTTTTAGAGGTGTTAAACTCATCACAATTACAAAAGCTACTGTAAGACCTATTGTTTTTTTCGACCTAATTAACATAATTCAAATTTAAAAAAGAATTACCATGAAGTCTACTATGTTAACATTATTTATTATGCCATTATTGTTTACTACTTCCCTAAATGAAGAATATACTAAATACGAAAACACAGTTGTTTTAGAATTGTTTACATCTCAAGGTTGCTCTAGTTGCCCACCAGCCGATAAAATTTTGAACGAAGTAAAAGAAGAAAATGTAATTGCCTTGTCATATCATGTTGACTATTGGAATTATATAGGTTGGAATGATCCTTTCAGCAAAGTTTCATACAGCAACAAACAAAGACGTTATGCTACTAAATTTGGTAGCAGTTCAATTTATACTCCTCAGCTTGTTATTAATGGGAAAGAACATATTGTTGGTTCTAAAAGAGCTCTTGTTAGAGATAAGATAAAGGAATATTCAAAAGACAAATCGCAAAGCAAAATCTCTATTTCTAATTTATTGAAGTCTGAGTCTTTAATAAATTTTGATTATAAATATACAGGTGAACTTAAAGATAAAATTATACGTGCTATTCTAATTATTAATAAAAGAACTACTACTGTAAAACGTGGCGAAAATAAAGATAGAATACTTGTTAATTCTAATATTGTTGTAAACGAACAACAGTTTGATTTAATTAAAAACTATGGGAAAGGTTCTATTTCAATTCCTAATCTAGTAAATGCTGTAGATAATTTATCTTTAGTTCTAATTATTGAGGATAAAGCGCTAAATATAGAATCAGCAACGTTAAAAGCTATTTAAATTATTCATGCATTAATGCTACAGAATGACAAGCCACAATAGCTGCTGTTTCCGTTCTTAATCTAGTTTCTCCTAACATTACGGGTTTAAAATTTTGCTCTAATGCAGTTTCGATTTCTTGTGCACTAAAATCACCTTCAGGACCGATAAGGATTAAACAATCGTTATTGCTTTTTAATTCAGATTTTAAGGATTGTCTATCTGTGTCTTCACAGTGGGCAATATATTTCTGTACATTAACACCTTGCGTTACAAAATCTTTAAAAGTCATCAGAGCATTCAATTTTGGTAAATAACATTGCAAGGATTGCTTCATTGCAGACTGAATTATTTTCTCAAAACGTTCTAGCTTTACAACTTTTCGTTCACTGTTGTCACATATAATGGGTGTAATTTCTTCGATACCAATTTCAGTCGCTTTTTCTAAAAACCACTCGTAGCGATCATTCATTTTAGTAGGTGCCACAGCCAAGTGTAGCTTAAATTCTCTCTTAGTTTGTAATTGTTGAGACTTAATTTTTACGGTACAATGTTTTTGTTCTACTAAAGTTAATTCAGCTTCAAAGAGCCAACCTCTGCCATTTGTAATATGCAATGTATCTCCAATTTTTTTGCGTAGTACTTTTACGATATGTCGGCTTTCATCTTTATCAAAATTGAAAGTAGAATCATTTTCTGAAATATTTGGGTTGTAGAATAATTGCATAATTATATTTTAAGGCGTGCACTTGCCATTACATCAAAACCCGAAAAATCTTTTTCTAAATACTTTAAATAACCAACAATGGCAATCATTGCTGCATTGTCAGTGGTGTACTCAAATTTTGGAATGTAGCTTGTCCAGCCTTGTTTTTGTTCTGCATTTTTCAAAGCATTTCTAATACCTGAGTTAGCGGAAACTCCACCACCAATTGCAATATGTTTAATTCCGGTTTGCTTTACTGCAAGCTTTAATTTATCCATTAAAATGCCGATAATAGTATATTGAATGGATGCACAAATATCATTCAAATTTTCTTCTATAAAATTAGGATTAGCTTTTACCTCGCGCTGAACAAAACGTAGAATGTTAGTTTTTAAGCCCGAAAAGCTGAAGTTAAGACCCTCAACTCTTGGTTTAGTAAATTGGTAAGCCTTTGGGTTGCCAAGCTGCGCGCGTCTGTCAATTTCTGGTCCTGCAGGATAGCCAAGTCCTAATACTTTTCCACTTTTATCATAAGCTTCACCAACGGCATCATCGATAGTTTCTCCAATTACTTCCATTTCAAAATGATTAGCAACCTTTACAATCTGTGTATGACCGCCAGAAATTGTCATGGCCAAAAATGGAAAAGGTGGTTTTACATGTTCTTCTTCAGTAATAAAATGAGCCAGAATATGAGCTTGCATATGGTTAACATCAATCAATGGAATATCTAGACCATAGGCTAATGATTTTGCAAATGAAGTACCAACTAATAAGGAACCCATTAAACCAGGTCCACGTGTAAATGCTATTGCACTTAATTGGTCTTTAGAAATGTTAGCTTTTTCTAGTGCTTGATGCACTACAGGAACTATATTTTGCTGATGCGCACGAGATGCTAATTCTGGGACTACACCACCATATTCTGCATGTATTTTTTGGTCAGCCACAACATTACTTAAAATGCGGTCGTTACAGAGTATAGCAGCTGAAGTATCATCGCAAGACGATTCAATACCAAGTATGTAAATATTTTTAGCTTTCACAGGTTTAATGTTTTGCATTTAGCTGTATTTTTATACCTCAAATAGTGCTAAATATTAACAATTTTGTGTTAAATGCCCATTATAGGCTTCTATAGTCGCTATTTGGCACAATAAATGTTAATTTTACTGCATATAGTCTAACTGCAATATTTATAACGTACAGTAATAGCAAAGGTAGTGAAGATTTCATCAATTCTTAAGCATAAATTCTATCAAACGAGTACTCAAAATAATAGGTAAAATAGCAGGCATAATTTTGCTATTGTTTCTTATTGTGTTTTTAATTCTGGGTATTCCTGCTGTACAGACTGAACTCGGGAAGTATGCTACTAAAAGAGTAAATAAAGATTTTAAAACTGATATAAATATCGGTAAAGTTGGTCTACAACTAAATGGGGACATAGAACTCAAGGAAATTTTAATTCGAGATTATAAAAAGGATACACTTATAAGTATCGGTGAAATTAACAGTTCTATAATTAGCTTTAAAAACCTGTATAACAGTAAACTTAATTTTGGTGATATCGATATTCAGAATTTAGTATTTAATCTAAAAACATATGAAGGTGAAGAGGATACTAATTTAGATGTTTTTGTGGAAAAATTTGATGATGATAATCCGAGAGTAGGTCCGAGTGAATTTTTGTTTTCATCTAGTGATGTCTCTATTGAGAATGGTATCTTTAGATTAATTGATGAAAACCTAGAAACTCCTAAAGTATTTGAGTTTACGGAGTTAAATGCTAATACAACCAACTTTCTAATAAATGGCCCAGAAGTTAGTTCGAGAATAAATAAATTCAACTTTATAGACAGTAGAGGTATAGCAGTTAAAAATTTAATGGCAAATTTTAAATATACCTTAGACCATATGGACTTTGGTGATTTAAATATAAAAACCGATAAGTCAGAGTTAAAAGGGGATTTACGTTTTGATTATAAGCGTGAAGACTTAAAATACTTCACAGATAAGGTAAATGTAACCGCTAGTTTTAAAGACTCAAAAGTATCATTAACAGAATTAAATGTCTTTTTTGATGAGTTTGGAGTTGACCAACGCGCTAGTTTAAATGCGGACTTATCTGGTACACTTAATAATTTGGTTGCTAAGAACCTAAATGTAAGTACGACGCGAAATACAAGAATAATAGGTGATATTACTTTTAAGAATCTTTTTAGTAATGAAGAGGATAGTTTTGCTCTCGAAGGTAAATTTCAGAATTTGGCGTCTAACTACAATGACTTAACCGCCTTATTACCGCAGATACTCGGTAATTCAATACCAACAGTGCTATCAAAAGTTGGAAATTTTAAGATAAATGGTACTTCATATATAACTGCAAAACGCATTAACGCTAATATAAGAATAGATACAGATTTAGGGCTTGTAAAATCAGATTTAAATCTAACAGAAATAGACGATATAGATAATGCAAATTATATTGGTAATATTATTTTTGATGAGTTTGATTTAGGAGTTCTACTTAATGATCCCAAGGTAAAATTTGTTTCTGCAAATGTAGATGTTGATGGAAAAGGCTTTACGCTAGATAATTTAAGAACAGATATACAAGGTGATGTATTTAGTCTAGAATATAACGATTATACCTATACAGCAATTAATGTTTCTGGAGATTTGGGTAATAAAATTTTTAATGGAAATTTAAAAGCAGATGATCCTAATCTCAAATTAGACTTTAATGGTTTGGCAGATTTTTCTCAAGATAGAAAGAAGCTAGATTTTAAAGCAAATGTTGGTTATGCTAACTTGAAGGTATTAAACTTTGTAGATAGAGATAGTATATCAGAGTTTAAGGGATTAGTAAGTATGACAGCCTCTGGCTCTAGTTACGATAATGCAGTTGGTGCCATTAACATTAAAAACACGACCTACAAGAATCAAGATAGCAGATATAATTTTCAGGATTTTGATATTGTGTCTTCATTTGAAGGTAGAGAACGTACTATAAATATTAACTCTCCCGATATTATAAATGGTAAAATTAAAGGGCAATTTAAGACAAAAGAGATATTAAAATTAGTAGAAAATTCTGTTGGAAGTATTTACACCAACTATGTACCTAATGAAGTTGAAACAGGACAGTATTTAGATTTTAGATTTAATATTTATTCTAAAATTGCAGCCGTATTTTTTAAGGACCTTACTTTAGGAAAAAATACATTTATTGAAGGTAGGATAGAAACGGATGAGCGCGGATTTGATTTAACCTTTAATTCACCAGAAATTAAATTTCAAGACTATTTTGCTAATGATATAAATATTACAGTTGATAACAGTAATCCTTTATTTAATACATTTATTGAAATAGATAGCCTAAGTGCAGGAGTTTATAATGCTTCTGATTTCAGTCTAATTAATGTAACAAAACGAGACACTTTACTTATTAAATCTGAATTTAAAGGTGGAAAAAATAACAAAGATGTTTTTAATCTTAATTTGTTTTATACCATTGATGAGGCTAATAAATCTATCGTAGGTTTTAGAAAATCTGATATTCAATTTAAAGGTTATGAATGGCTAATTAATTCAGAAAAAAACAGATTCAATAAAGTCCGTTTCGACCGAGGATTTAATGAGTTTGATATTTTTCCAATTACAATTAATCAGGGCAACGAAAAAATAGAACTCTCAGGAATTATAAGTGATAAAGAAAATAAAAATTTAAGAGTTGATTTTAGAGATGTACAATTAGTAAAGATTACTCCTCGTATTGATAGTTTAGCGCTAAAGGGTATTGTTAATGGCAAAGTAGATATCAATCAAACTAATGGCACTTATTTACCAAAATCTGATGTCGAGATAAGTAACTTTTTTGTTAATGATTACGACTTGGGCAATTTAACCGCAATTGTAGAAGGTAATAACTCACTTACAGATTATAAAGTCGACGTGTCCTTAATTAATGATAACCTTACATCCTTAAAAGCAAAAGGTACGATCGATGTTGCTGAAAGAAATCCTAAAATTAATTTAGATGTCAGTTTTGATGAGTTTTTATTAGACCCTCTTAATCCTTTAGGGGAAGGAGTTATAAGTAATATTAGAGGTTTAGTATCTGGTAACGCTAAAGTAACAGGTAGTCTAAATAAGCCAAGTATAGACGGCGAGCTATTACTAGATAGGGCAGGATTATCAATACCTTACCTTAATGTCGATTATGGTTTTGACTTTGATTCTAAAGTGACACTTAAAAATCAAAGATTTGTATTTAATGATGTAACCATGACAGACTCTGAGTATTTCTCTCAAGGTCAGCTTAATGGTTATATAGAGCATAATAATTTTTCAGACTGGAAGTTAGGCTTGGATTTAACAACAGACCGCTTATTGGTTTTAAATACAGACGAATCTGAAGATGAATTATATTACGGAACAGGTTTTGTTACAGGTAGTGCTAAAATAAAAGGTCCAACAGATCAATTAATTATAGATGTAGATGGTAGTACAGCTTCTGGTACGGTTTTTAATATTCCCTTAAATGATTCTGAAAGTTTTGGAGACAATTCATTTATTCATTTTTTGAGCCCAGAAGAAAAGTTAGCCAGAGTTAATGGAGAAATTATTGACAATATAGAAATTAAAGGATTAGAGTTAAATTTCGATTTGAATGTTAATCAAAACGCGGTTATCGAAATTGTTATAGATAAAGAATCTGGCAGCACTATAAAAGGCCGAGGCGAAGGTAACTTGGTATTTTTAATTAACACCAACGGTAAATTTAATATGTGGGGAGATTTCGCAGTTTTTGAAGGTGCATATAATTTTAGATATCGAGGTATTGTAGAAAAGAAATTTATTGTTGATAGAGGTGGTAGTATCGTTTGGGAAGGCGACCCTTTAAAAGCTGAGATTGATATAAAAGCAGTTTATCAAGGTTCTGCAAATCCATCGGTATTATTAGATAATCCTATAAGTCAATCCATCCCAGTAGAAGTAGAGATTCATTTAACAGGACAATTAGAGCAACCAGACCCTCAATTCGACTTCAGATTTCCTTCAGTAACCTCTACAGTAAAATCAGAGCTAGATTACAGATTGTCGTCAAAGGATGAACGCGATAACCAAGCCCTGATTTTTTTGGCCACAGGGAGTTTTGCTAGTGGTGTTAGTGATGTAAATTTTTCAGGTACTATTGCTGAACGTCTTAGTGGTATCGTTAATAATTTATTAGGCGGTGATAATGAGAACTTAAGTTTAAGCTTAGATTTAGAAATCGGTCAAGACACACCAGAGTTACAAACTAATAGTCGCGTTGGTGTAGTGCTTCAAACTAAAATATCAGATAAAATATTAGTCAATGGAAAGGTTGGTGTTCCTTTTGGCAGCGCTGCTCAGACAACAATAACTGGCGATGTTCAAATAGATTGGCTCCTAAACGAAGATGGTACTTTACGCGCGAAGGTTTTTAATAGAGAAAATAATATTAGAAATTTTGGTGAGGAGATAGGTTATACACAAGGAGTTGGTATATCGTACAATGTAGAGTTTGATAATTTTAAAGAGTTACTCGATATTATCTTTTCTGGAAAAAACAGAAAAGATAAAAAGACTAAAAAAGAAGCTTCTAAAAAGAAGGAGAATGAAGATGATTTTATGCCAGAATTTATGTCTATGAAGAAAAAAAAGACAAAATCTAAGCCTTAACTACAGCCTATTTTTCATTTTTATTGAAATACTTGTTAACGAAAACGTTTGAATTTGTTTTCGTTAATTTTTTTATGACTTTAGTAACTTTATTATCTCTTTTGTTTAGTAATTTTAACAAAATTCTTTTTAACAAATGTCAGATACAATCAAAAAAATTGGTGTTTTTACTTCAGGAGGTGATTCTCCGGGTATGAATGCAGCCGTCAGATCTGTAGTTAGAGCATGTGCATATCATCAGATAGAATGTATAGGAATATATAGAGGTTATGAAGGTATGATTGATGGAGACTTTATTGAAATGGACGCTCGTAGTGTAAAGGGCATTATTAATAAAGGTGGTACAGTTCTAAAAACAGCAAGATCTAAAGCCTTTAGAACTAAGGAAGGAAGAGCAAAAGCTCATGAGCAGCTAGTTAAAGCTGGTATTAATGCTTTAGTAGTTATAGGTGGTGATGGCAGTTTTACTGGAGCTATGATTTTTAACCAAGAGTATAATTTCCCTGTAATGGGTATTCCTGGTACAATAGATAATGATATTTACGGAACAACTCACACCTTAGGGTATGATACAGCTTTAAATACAGTTGTTGAGGTAATAGATAAAATAAGGGATACTGCCAGTTCCCATAACCGCTTATTTTTTGTAGAGGTCATGGGTCGTGATGTTGGACATATAGCTTTAAACGTAGGTATTGGAGCTGGTGCAGAAGAAATTTTAATACCAGAAGAAGATTTAGGATTAGATAGGTTATTAGAATCATTACGACGAAGTAAACAGTCTGGTAAATCATCTAGTATTGTTGTTGTAGCTGAAGGTGATAAAATTGGGAAAAGCGTATTCGAACTTAAAGATTATGTCGAAGAGAATATGTCAGAATATGAAGTAAGAGTATCTGTTTTAGGGCATTTACAACGCGGTGGTGCGCCATCTTGCTTTGATCGTGTTTTAGCAAGTAGAATGGGGGTAAAAGCAGTAGAAAGTTTAATCGCAGGCGATAGCAATTATATGGTCGGTCTAAAGAATGATATCATTCAGGTTACGCCTTTTGATCAAGCGGTAAAAGGAAAATCAAAAGTTAATATGGAACTTCTTAGAGTTTCAGATATAATGTCAGTTTAATAATAAACGAAAAATTAATTAATAGTAGATATGTCAGATTTAAAATTAGGAATCAATGGATTCGGTAGAATAGGAAGAATAGTTTTTAGAGCAACAGTAAAACGCAGTGATGTAGATGTTGTAGCTATAAACGACCTATTAGATGTTAATCATTTAGCATACCTTTTAAAGTATGATTCTGTTCACGGAAGATTCGATGGTACTGTAGAGGTTAAAGACGGTCACTTAGTGGTAGATGGAAAAACAATTAGAGTTACTGCAGAAAGAGATCCAAAGAATTTAAAATGGGATGAGGCAGGAGCTGATGTTGTTGCAGAATGTACAGGTATTTTCACGACTTTAGAAACTGCACAATATCATATTGATGGTGGAGCTAAAAAAGTAGTGATTTCTGCACCAAGTAAAGATGCACCAATGTTTGTGATGGGAGTTAATGATGATAAAGTAACATCTAGTCACACAATTGTATCTAATGCATCGTGTACTACAAATTGTTTAGCACCTTTAGCAAAAGTAATTGAAGATAATTTCGGTATTGAAGAAGCGTTAATGACAACAATACATGCTGCAACGTCTACCCAATTTACAGTAGACGCACCATCAAGAAAAAATTACAGGTTAGGTCGTAGTGCTATCAATAATATTATACCAACATCAACTGGTGCTGCAAAGGCAGTTGGTAAAGTGATTCCAGAATTAGACGGAAAATTAACAGGTATGGCTTTTAGAGTACCTACTGTAGATGTTTCTGTAGTAGATTTGACTGTAAAAACAAAAAAAGCAACTTCATTAGAGGCTATAAAAGAAGCAGTTAAGAAAGCTGCTGATGGTTCCATGAAAGGGGTAATGGGTTATACAGAGGATGCTGTGGTATCACAAGATTTTGTTAGTGAGGTACAGACAAGTGTTTTTGATGCTGATTCTGCAATAGAATTAAACTCAACATTTTTTAAATTAGTATCTTGGTACGATAATGAGTTTGGTTATTCTAACAAACTTGTTGACTTAGCACAAAAGGTAAACGATCTTTAATAGAATAATTTGTATTATTAAATTCCGTAGAGTAATGAAAATTTCATTTCTACGGAATTTTTAATAGATATTTCAATACTATGATTTTAATAACAGATGGAGGTTCAACAAAATGCGACTGGATTGCTATTAATAATAATGGCGAAAAAGCAGCAGAAAAAATTAGAACAAAGGGTCTAAACCCAGCGATAATAGAAGAGAAAAAACTAAGGAAAATTGTTAGAAAAAGTCAAGAGTTAATGGCTTTAGCTAATGATGTTACTCATGTTTTTTTCTATGGAGCTGGTTGCGGAACTGACAAACCACGTCTTGCATTAAAAACTGTATTAGAAGCTTACTTTCCAAAGGCTCTTGTAGAGGTTAAAGAGGATACGTATGCAGCAGTAAGAGCATGCGTAAATAATAAAGATGAAGCTGCAGTTGTGTGTATTCTAGGTACAGGCTCTAATTGTAGTTATTACGATGGTACAACCTTGCATCAAAAAGTATCTAGCTTAGGTTACACTTTAATGGACGATGCAAGTGGCAACTATTTTGGCAAACAGCTAATTAGAGATTATTATTTTAAAAAGATGCCTGACACCATTAGATTAGCATTTGAACATAAGCATAATTTAGAAGCAGATTTTATTAAGTATAATATTTATAAACAAGGAAATCCGAGTGCGTATCTTGCTGATCATGCCGAATTTATGTTTTTGAATAAGGATTCTGATTATGTAAAAAATCTAATTATGAAAGGAATTAGGCTTTTTACAGAGAATATGATACTTCAATTTAAAGAAGAAATAAAAACATGCCCAGTGCATTTTGCTGGTTCAATAGCTTATTTCGCAAAAGCAGAAATTATAGAAGTTGCTAAAGATTACGGTTTTAAGGTCGGTAACTTTGTAAGAAGACCTATAGATGGCTTGGTAAGTTACCATGCCAACGATTTATAGATTAAGATTATAATTAGATCTATTTTAAAATAAGTTCATTTCGTGTTAATAAAACTTATTTAGACTATTGTAAAACTTATAATTTGGTTATATCTTTGTAACATCATTAAAAATGAAACGCAATTATGTTCGATTTTGATCAGTATTTAGGATTTTTAGCATTTTTAACCATTTTGACCATCGGTTTTTGGTTAATGATATTTCTATTAACTTTTGTTATTCCTTATTGGGTTTTTGGTTCAGCTATTGAACGTTTTAAAGAAATTAAAGAAGAAAGAAAAGCTAAGAGAGCCTAACTCTCTATAGATATAATAAAAAAGGAGCGCGTTAGTGCTCCTTTTTTGTTTACAAAATTTTAGTTTATTGCATTACAAGTTTTCTATACTTAATTTTACTTGAGTTGATTTCTATTTTAAAAGAACCTATTTTTTATAACTTTAATCCATCACAATTATAATTCTATGAAGTTTTTAACAGTTTTATTTTGCTTTATTTCAATAACTATTTCTAGTCAACAAATACTTCCTGAAAGACAAAGAGCAGAAGTTGTTGATGCTATTCTAAAAGATAGATTCGATAATTTACTGCCAAAACTAATGGATGCCACAGGTTTTGATATGTGGATTTTAATTTCTCGCGAATACAACGAAGATCCGGTTTTAAAAACAATGTTACCAGCAACTTGGCTTAATGCTAGACGTAGAACAATCATTGTGTTTTATAGAAATAAAGAAGAAAACACAATAGAAAAACTTGCTGTAGCACGTTATAATTTTGGTAAAAATATTATTTCGGCATGGGATAAAGAAAAAGAACCAAATCAATGGAAGCGCTTAATGCAAATAATTGATGAGCGCAAACCGAAAACCATAGGTTTAAACTATTCTGATGGTTTTAATATATGTGATGGTATTGTCAAGACGGACTATGAGGTATTTATGAATAGCCTTCCTAAGTCTTATAAATCAAAAGTAAAGTCAGCCGAACAATTGGCAATAGGCTGGATCGAGACACGTACTGAGACAGAGATGGTGATTTATAATCAATTAGTGGATATCACTCATGATATAATTTCTGAAGCATTTTCTGAAAAAGTAATTACAGCAGGAATTACAACTACTACTGACGTTGAATGGTGGATGCGAGATAAAGTAACATCATTAGGATTAGAAACTTGGTTTCATCCAACAGTAGATGTGCAAAGATCAGCAGAAGAATTAGGGAATCATTTATACGCATTTTCAAACCGACCTGAAGACATGGTCATTTTACCTGGAGATTTAGTGCATTGCGATTTTGGGATTACATATTTGAGATTGAATACAGACTGTCAAGAATTAGCTTATGTATTAAAACCAAATGAAACTGAACCGCCTAAATATTTACAAGATGCACTTCAAGATGGTAATAGGGTACAAGATATATTTACGTCTAATTTTGAAACCGGTAAAACAGGTAATCAAGTTCTAAGCGAATCTTTAGAAGAAGGAAAAGCGGAAGGTTTAAGACCAGCAATTTACACACACCCTTTGGGAACTTATGGCCACTCATCTGGTACAACTTTAGGTATGTGGGATTCTCAAGGTGGTGTTCCTGATACAGGTGATTATCCTTTGCACGAAAATACAGTTTATGCTATAGAGTTAAATACAACCGTTACAATTCCTGAATGGAAACGAGATATAAGAATAATGCTAGAGGAAGCAGGTTTTTGGGGAGAAAATGGATTTAGGTATGTAAACGGTCGCCAAACTAAATTATTGACAATACCTAGAGTTAAAGATCATCAAGGGAATTAAACAATACTTGATTTAGAATGTCTGTATAATTTGTAAGATGCTATAAACCCAATTAAAGCAAAAACGAACATAATTCCAAAGGCAATTTGATGTCCAATGACTTCATTGTATTTATCCAAAAAATAACCATTGATTAAACCTGTGAATATATCTGGTGTATAGCCTACAACAGAAATAAATCCAACTGCTGTACCTGTAACAGCCAATGGAATTTTAGCCTCTTCTAAAGTGGCAAAATATAAGACTCTAGCTGAATAAACACCAATAGCCATAGTGCCTATGGACAAAATAAACAATAGCGGAGTAGAATCACTCATAATACCAAGTGCAAAAACTAAACTCGTTAGAGCCATTAAAAGGAATCCAATAATAATCCAAAGACTAGCTTTGGTTCTATCAGCTAAAAGACCAATAATAACGCCAATAATAGGTCTCATATATAATAGGTAGGTCCCAACTTTAGCAGCTTCAATTTTGTTGTAAAGTATGACTTGTTCTGCATATTGAGTAAATAGGTTAGTCATTTTATAGCCATAATATGCACAAAGAATAATAATCATGAGTAACCAAACAGCTTTAAACTTCATAACCAGTTTAAAGTTTTCAATCGTTATAAGTTTTGCTGTGCTTTCTGAGAATTCAGGCTTTTCAAAATTTAATTTTAAAAAGAATAACACAATAATCCCAACTGCAATTACAGCATAAGACGTGTATGTGATCACTTCTTTGAAAGCAATACGTCGTTCTGTAATAGAAGTCAACTCAATGTCTTTAGTGATAAAGAACGAAAAAATAAGAACACCTGCAGAACCAAATAATGCAGCTACTAATCCACGACCGCCATCTAAAAAACCAAAAGCTATACCTTGTTTATTTGTTCCTCCCCAAATACGAGTTGCCTTTATCATAGCAGCCCAAAACAGAAATATAGTTGTAAAGCCCCAAAACCCGAATAGAATATGAAGATTATAAAGATTTGGATACGTCGCTAAATATAAGCCACCTAAACCTGTAAGGATCAATGCGACCGACATCAACACATTGGGTCTAAACCGATCTGCTAAAGGACCACCGAACAAATAGGAGATTAAAGCAATTATGCCATAAACAGAACCACAGCTACCTAAATCTGTTTGGGTAACATCAAAGGATTCTAAATAAGTAGTTCTAAAAATACGCGGTAAAACAAAAGGTAAAATAAAAACAGCCTCTGCTGCTAATATCAATAACAATATTACATATAGAGGCTGCTTCTGAGTTGTTTTTGTTTCCAAACTTAAACTTGTAAAACACCCATATTAAAAGGCTTTTCAATAGGTGCGTGGTTAGCAGCCTCTATTCCCATACTAATCCATGTTCTTGTATCTAACGGATCAATAACTCCATCGGTCCAAATACGAGAAGCCGAATAATATGGTGATACTTGATCGTCGTATCTATCTTTTATTTTATTAAACAATTCCTCTTCTTTTTCTTTAGTGATAGTCTCACCTTTCTTCTTAAGCGAAGCAGTTTCAATTTGTAATAAAACTTTAGCTGCAGATTTTCCACTCATAACAGCTAGTTCTGCACTTGGCCATGCGGCAATTAATCTTGGATCGTAAGCTTTTCCACACATGGCATAATTCCCTGCACCATAACTGTTGCCTAAAATAATAGTGAATTTTGGTACTACAGAATTACTCACTGCATTTACCATTTTGGCACCATCTTTTATAATACCAGAATGTTCAGATTTACTGCCAACCATAAATCCTGTTACATCTTGTAAAAACACCAAAGGAATTTTTTTCTGATTACAATTAGCTATAAAACGAGTAGCCTTATCAGCAGAATCATTATAAATTACACCACCAAATTGCATTTCACCTTTCTTAGTTTTCACTAATTGGCGTTGATTAGCTATAATACCAACTGCCCAACCATCAATACGAGCGTAAGCAGTAATTATAGTTTGACCATAACCTTCTTTATATTCATCAAATTCAGAATTATCAACTAAACGTTTAATAATTTCCTTCATATCATATTGGTCAGCTCTACTTTTCGGAAGGATACCATAAATATCTTCAGGATTCTCTTTTGGTTTTGTAGCTTTAGTTCTGTTATAACCAGCTTTATCAAAATCACCAATCTTGTCTACTATATTTTTAATGCGATCTAAAGCATCTTTATCATCTTTGGCTTTATAATCGGTAACTCCAGAGATTTCACAATGTGTTGTAGCTCCACCAAGCGTTTCGTTATCTATCGATTCACCAATAGCCGCTTTAACTAAATAACTTCCTGCGAGGAAAATACTTCCTGTTTTATCAACTATTAAAGCTTCATCACTCATTATTGGTAAATAAGCTCCACCAGCAACACAACTTCCCATAACTGCAGCAATTTGTGTAATTCCCATACTGCTCATTACAGCATTGTTTCTAAAGATGCGACCGAAGTGCTCTTTATCAGGAAATATTTCATCTTGCATTGGTAGAAACACACCAGCACTATCCACAAGATATATAATTGGTAATCTGTTTTCTATAGCTATTTCTTGAGCTCTTAAATTTTTCTTTCCAGTAATTGGAAACCAAGCACCAGCTTTTACTGTAGCATCGTTGGCAACAACTATACATTGTTTACCACTTACATAACCCATTTTTACAACTACACCGCCAGAAGGACAACCTCCATAGTCTTCATACATACCTTCACCGGCAAATGCACCAATCTCAATACATTTAGCTTTTGAGTCTAGTAAATAATCTATACGCTCACGAGCCGTCATTTTACCTTTGCTATGGTGCTTATCAATACTTTTTTGACCGCCACCAAGTTTTACTTTAGCAAAGCGCTTTTTTAAATCTGAGAGTAGGAGTTTATTATGATCTTCGTTTTTATTGAATTTTATATCCATACGTATTGCCCATGAAAGTGGGTATCTGTTTGTGGTTAATCCTTAAATTTCCTGTGCACGAATTTACAAAAGATTAATCATAGATGTAATGACTAAATTCAAAATGAAATGTTAAATATGTGTTACATGGAAATATATTCCTTGGAATATAAATAATTTTATTTTACATTTGTACTATTAATAATTAAAACATAAGATATGAAACATATAATTGCATTTGCAGGAAGTAATAGTAGTACATCAATAAATAAACAATTAGCGACTTATGCTGCGTCATTAGTTAATGGAGTAGAAGTAAAGGTATTAGATCTAAATGACTTTGAATTACCTTTATACGGAATGGATTATGAATTAGCACATGGTATACCAGATAATGCTAAAAAGTTTTTAGACATTATAAAATCTAGTGATGGTATTGTCTTGTCGCTTGCTGAACATAATGGCACATATGCAACTGTATTTAAAAACCTTTTTGATTGGATGTCTAGAATTGATGGAAAATTGTGGAGTGATAAACCAATGCTACTTATGGCAACATCTCCAGGTGGTAGAGGTGGAGCCACGGCTTTAGAAATTGCTCAAGGAAGATTTGTATATATGGGCGGAAATATAGTTGGCAGTTTTAGTTTACCATCTTTTGGAGATAATTTTTCTGATGGAAAGATCACGAATCAAGAATTAAATAGTCAATTACTAGGAGAGGTAGAGCAATTTTCAGAAAGTCTTTAGAATGGGAGATTTAGCAAAAGATATCAATTCAAAATTTCCAAATAATAGAGTAAAAGCATTGCTCAATATTATATATACAGCTAATTGGATAACAAGTTGTCAGAACGAATTCTTTAAAGACTATGGTATTTCGCCACAGCAGTATAATATATTAAGAATATTGAATGGAGCAGCTGAGCCTTTAAAGGTTCAAACGATAAAGGATAGAATGTTAGAACGTTCTCCTAATGCCACACGATTAATGGATAAACTTTGTGCTAAATCTTATATTGAACGTCTACCATCAGAGCATGATAGACGTGTAGTTAAGATTATTATTACCAATGAGGGAAGAGACTTATTAAAATCTATTCCAAGAAATTTGAATAATGATTTACTAAAAAATCTAAATGAAGAAGAGGCAGAACATTTGAGTGATCTGCTAGATAAAATGCGTTAATAAATTCCTATTTATACAGGAATCTAAAAAAATACAGGTTAGCGTATTTTTTTAATTAAATATTTTCCATGGAAAATACTATAACAAAATTAAAAATGAAATTAAATACAATACAAAGAGGAGGACGAAGTGATTTCGTTAATATGGGACCAATACGATTGCGTCAACCATTACCTACCCAACAAATAGAAATGGTTGACCCATTTATTCTATTACATCATTACGGACCGTATGAAATTAATGAAAAAAGTAATCCCTTTGATTTAGGCCCTCATCCACACAGAGGTTTTGAACCAGTTACTTTTTTAATTCAAGGAGAGCAATTACATCGTGATTCTTTAGGAAACGAAAGTGTTGTAAAAGCAGGTGATGTACAATGGACAACTGCTGGGAGAGGAATTATCCATGCAGAAGGACCATCAAAAGCCTTTGTTAAAAAAGGAGGAACTATTGAAGGCATTCAATTATGGTTAAATCTTCCCGCTGAGAAAAAGATGATGGAAGCTAATTACCAGCATGTAAAATACGAGGATTTTAGAATTATAACGTCAGAAGATGGAAAAGTTGAAACTAGAATCATTGCTGGAGAACTCAATGAGACTTTTGGAAGAATTGGGACACAAACTGCAGTTAATGCTTTTATGATAGAAGCAAAAGCAGGAGGAAAACAAACCATCAATTTCGATAACACGCAACAAGGTATGTTGTACTTATTAAAAGGTAAAGCCAAAGTTAATAGTGCAACTACTTTAGAATTTAACAAAAATCAAATGATTCAGTTTAATCAAGATGGTGATGGGTTTTCAATTGAAGCTGAGGACAATAGTCTATTACTGTTCTTATCTGGTGAGCCCTTTAATGAGTCAGTAGCTACTTATGGGCCTTATGTAATGAACAATCAAACTGAAATTATGGAAGCCATGCGAGATTACCAAATGGGTAAAATGGGATTTCTTCCAGCAAACTAATTTTTTCATTTCTGTGTTGGCAGAAATCTAATTTTAAAATATATAATAATAAGTTTCCCACTTCGTGGGAATGAAAATAAATTTTCTATGAAAACAATAATTCACAAAGCAGACACAAGAGGTTATGCAGATCATGGCTGGTTAAAGTCACATCACACATTTAGTTTCTCAAGTTATCAAAATCCAGAGCGCAATAATTTTGGAATGTTACGCGTATTAAATGACGATTTAGTGCAACCAAAAATGGGATTTGGAACGCATCCACATCAGAATATGGAAATTATATCCATTCCATTAAAAGGTGCATTGTCTCACAAAGATAGTATGGGAAATAAACGTGCTATTGAGGTTGGCGAAGTACAAGTAATGAGCGCCGGAACTGGTTTAACACATTCCGAATTTAATGATAGTAAAACGGACGAAGTTAACTTTCTTCAATTATGGATTATTCCAGAAGAAATGAGTGTAGAACCCAATTATGAGCAACGCGAATTTCCTATTGAAGGTAGAAATAACAAGCTTCAAACAATTATAGCTCCAAAGGATAAATTAGAAGGTGATGCTCTACCAATAAGTCAACAAGCTTATATTTATAGAACAAATTTAGAAGCTGATAATTCATTGAATTTGAATTTAAAATCTAAAGATAATGGCCTATACATTTTTGTTGTTGATGGTAATGTTGAAGTAGACGGAAACTTATTGAATAAAAGAGACGCAATTGGTGTTTATGATACAGAAAATATTCAAATAAAATCTAATGATAATTCAGAATTAGTTATTGTTGAAGTTCCAATGAATTAAACTTTAATTGATTAATAGCGGAAAAGCATCCTAAACAGGATGCTTTTTTAATTTATAGCATCATTTACTAAAGATTGAAACGTTTCTCTTAAACGCAATTGCCTATATGGCGATAGCTGAATCATCATAATATAAGCTAACTCTTTCTTCGGTTCTATTCTAAAATAAGTCCCAACGGCTCCTCCCCAACCATATATAATAGAACCATCGTCTTGCTCTGCAATAGAAAATCCCAATCCAAAACCAGTCTCATTTGGTAAAATTCTTAATCTTGGTGTATGTTCTCTAACGGAAGCTAAATGATCCCTAGTCATTAAATCAATAGTCTCAGGTTTCAAAAATTGATGACCAAATATAGAGCCTTTGTTAAGCAGCATTTTACAAAAATTAATATAATCATTAGTTGTCGAAACTAAACCTCCACCTGCTCTAATAAAGTTGGGTTTATTTAAAAATCCGCTTTCATCTGGTAGTTCGGCAACTTCAAGCTTTCCATTTTCACTGGCACGATAACCTGTTGTAAAATGTTTTATTTTTTCCTTTGGAAGTTGAAAATGCGTGTCTTTCATCTTTAAGGGATTTAAAATGTGCTCTTGGAGATAATCCTCTACAGGCTGTCTACTTAAGACTTCAATCAAATAACCGCAAATCTCAGTTGAGTGCCCATATTCGTATGCAGTTGCTGGTTCAAATAGAAGAGGAAGCTTACTTATTTTATCAATGAAGTTTTTTAGACTTAGTGAGTTTCCTAAATTAGCCTCTGAATATAAATTGTTTAAATCTGAGTTTGGACTTCTTCCATAACTAATACCAGAACTATGTCTAAGTAAATCGATAACTTTTATAGCGTTCTTTGCTGGCAAAATTTCATTATTTTCATTAAAAACGGTCATGTTTTTGAACTCAGGAATATAAAGATGTAAAGGATCCTCAAGTTTAAATTTACCTTGTTCGTATAATTGCATTAATCCAACCGATGTAATAGGTTTGGTCATAGAGAAAATGCGAAATATACTTTCTTCATCCAAAGGTTTCTTACTTTCAATATCAGCATATCCGTAAGAATTGTAATGTATGAGTTCTTTGTTGTGAAGTATCGCAGTTTGTATACCTGCCAATTGTTTACTATCCACATAACTATTAAGTACAGACTTTAGACTGTCTAAATTATATTCTGAATGATCTGCAGACTTTAAATTAGTATTTCTAGACTTTTCTTGTGCGCAAGCGGTAAATGCTAATACAAATACAACTATTGAGTAAATATTTTTTATGCTTCTAAACATGATTGCTTGACAAAATTATATTATTTAAATATAGCCTTTTATGTTGGTAATGAGTTACACATTTATTTACGATATTTGTGTTTCGACTAACTATCAAAACTAAATAGAATAAGAATATGGCGATGAATAAAAACACTGTGCTAGCTTGGGCTACCACAATTATGATTATTGTTGGACTAGGATTAATTGCTCTTGGCGCATTTCGTTATGACGATGTTGCAGGATGGGGATTTGCAGCTGTGGGATTTGGGTTCTTCTGCATTGCTTGGGTGTTTAACGCATTAAAAGGACGTGTATAATGAGCGACGATAAACAAATAATTTTTTCAATGTCTGGTTTAACTAAGACATTTCAATCAGCAAATACTCCAGTTTTAAAGAATATATATTTAAGCTTCTTCTATGGAGCGAAGATTGGAATATTAGGACTCAATGGATCTGGTAAGTCAACATTATTAAAAATTATTGCTGGAGTTGACAAAAACTATCAAGGTGATGTTATATTTAAACCTGGTTATACGGTTGGCTATTTAGAGCAAGAGCCACAATTAGATGATGATAAAACAGTAATAGAAGTAGTTCGTGAAGGTGCAGCGGAAACTGTTGCAATATTAGACGAATACAATAGTATTAATGAGCAATTTGGTTTAGAGGAAGTTTATAGCGATGCCGATAAAATGGAAAAGCTAATGAACAGACAGGCCGAACTACAAGACCAGATTGATGCCGCAGGAGCTTGGGAGTTAGATACGAAATTAGAAATTGCCATGGATGCATTGCGCACGCCAGATGGTGATAAGAAGATTGGTGTACTTTCTGGTGGTGAACGTCGTCGTGTTGCTCTATGTCGTTTATTGTTAAAAGAGCCAGATATTTTATTGTTAGATGAGCCAACTAACCATTTAGATGCAGAATCAGTTCATTGGTTAGAACATCATTTAGCACAATATAAAGGTACTGTAATTGCTGTAACACACGATAGATACTTTTTAGACAATGTTGCTGGCTGGATTTTAGAACTCGATAGAGGTGAAGGCATTCCTTGGAAAGGTAATTACTCATCTTGGTTAGACCAAAAGTCTAAGCGTATGGCTCAAGAGAGCAAGACGGCTTCTAAACGTCAAAAGACCTTAGAGCGTGAGCTTGATTGGGTTAGACAAGGAGCAAAAGGACGCCAAACTAAGCAAAAAGCACGTTTAAAGAATTATGATAAATTGATGAGTCAAGATCAGAAACAACTTGATGAAAAGCTTGAAATCTACATTCCAAACGGTCCACGATTAGGAACCAATGTTATAGAAGCACTTGGTGTTGCCAAAGGTTATGATGATAAATTATTATATGATGATCTAAATTTTAATCTTCCACAAGCTGGTATCGTTGGAATTATCGGACCAAATGGCGCTGGTAAAACGACTATTTTTAGAATGGTAATGGGAGAGGAGACACCAGATAAAGGAGAGTTTAAAGTCGGCGAAACAGCTAAGATTGCATATGTAGATCAGAAGCACTCCAATATTGACCCTGAAAAAACAATTTGGCAAAACTTTAGTGATGAGCAAGAATTGGTAATGATGGGAGGAAAAGAGGTGAACTCTAGAGCTTATTTAAGCCGATTTAATTTCTCTGGTGGTGAACAAAACAAGAAAGTAAAACTACTTTCTGGTGGAGAAAGAAACCGACTGCATTTAGCAATGACACTAAAAGAAGAAGGTAATGTATTACTTTTAGATGAGCCTACTAATGATTTAGATGTCAATACGTTAAGAGCTCTCGAGGAAGGCTTAGAAAATTTCGCAGGTTGTGCAGTGGTGATTAGTCACGATAGATGGTTCTTAGATAGAATATGTACACATATTTTAGCTTTCGAAGGTGACTCGCAAGTCTATTTCTTTGAAGGTGGATTTAGCGAGTATGAAGAAAATAAAAAGAAACGCCTAGGTGGGGATTTAATGCCAAAGCGAATAAAATATAAGAAGCTAGTAAGATAGTTTAAGAACTTTATAATAATTAAAAAAGCCTGCATTAGCAGGCTTTTATAGTATATGTCATTATGCATTAGGTGTTTTATTCTAATTAATGAAAATTATTTTTAATTAAATTGGTAATTCGCTTAATCAGTTGTCACCGTAAAGATGTCCACCAGTAAAATCCTTATAAGATTCATCAACATCTTTAAACGCATTAGTTTCCATTAATTTTTTGTTTTCAGATTTTAATTTATACATCTTAATGATGGCTATAATTATAAAAACAAGAAAAATAGAAGCAACAGCAATTAAAATCATTGTAAGTTGTGTTGTAGTCACTACTAATAGATTAGAAATTAGGTTGTTATGCATTTTTATTATGTTTAGATTTGGGTTCTATAGCGCTAATATAGAAAAAAAACTTATTGTAAAAGCCTAATAATAAATTATTTATAAGAAAAACTCAACCCAAATCATCGATAAAATGCTTCTAAAATACGACTAAACGCAGTGTTTTCGGGTAAAATACAGGTTTTAATAACTTGTTAACAACTCAATAATTTAACACAAATATTTTAATACCAATCCAATAGATTTACAATAATAGATGCATCAGATTTATTTACGATCTCTTTAAAATTATTAATATCACTTAATCCATCTGTGCCTCTATAATGATATGGGTAAACTATTTTTGGTTTAAATTCTAAAACCGCACTTGCCGCGCTAGTTACTGTCATTGTATATGGTAAATTCATGCAAACGAAGGCCTTGTCTATATTTTTTAAATTTCTCATTTCAGGTATGTCTTCTGTATCTCCTGAAATATAAATACGTTCTGAATCAATATTCAACACATAACCATTTCCTCTGCCTTTAGTATGAAATTTTAAAGCTTCTTTTCTCAAATTATACATTGGAATAGCTTCAATTTTAATGCCATTATGAGTGTAAGAATCTCCATTTTTTATAGTAACATTAATTTTGCTTACTGTACTGTATATTTTATCAGTAACAGCCTTTGGTCCAATAACAGTGGCATTTTCTAAATCTAGAGCTTCTAATGTTTTATTGCTAAGATGATCACCATGAATATCTGTAATAAGTACGAGAGTTGGTTTTTTTTGTCCTTTAAATGCCTCTATTCCACCTACGGGATCAATGTAAATAACTTCATTCTTAGATTCTAAAATTAAAGTACCATGTTTAATAGGAATTACCTTGACGACGTCTTTAGTTTCAACATAATTGTAAACAAGAGAGATGTCAGTATTTGATTTTTCATTTTTACAATTAAAGATTAAGGTCAAAAGTATTAGAAGAAAGATGGGTTTAATAGTTTTCATGGTTCTATATGTTTTTTATAAAGATATTGAACAGAATTATCTAATTATAATATTGTAACATTTTTATTACAAATCATACATATAATTTAAACGGTAAAGTTTTTATAGTCCTAAAAAATTACCGAAATTGCTTAACCGATATTTGTTCAACTAAAAAACACTACATAAATATGGCTGATGATTTTGATTTATTAGAAACTAACTCACAAGAAAAAACTGAAAAAGTTGATGTTAACTGGGGAAAAGCCATTGACCAAATGAAGTCTAAGTTGGCTCAAGAAGATGACCCAGAGAGTCGTCAAAAAATCTTGAATGCAACACTAGATAATGTAGTTGATATGGCTGAAAAGGACAGAACTACGTTGTTAGACGCTATAAAAGACTTAACAGATTATCAAGATGAAGTTGGTATTATGTTTGAAGGATTTTCTGCTTTAAATGCATCTGAACAAAAAATTATTGATGATGCTATAAAAAGGTTAGAACGTGCTAAGGTTGAATTAGAAGATGCGAAAGCAAAACCAGATACATGGTGGAATAATCTATGGGGAAGGAAAGGAAAGATTAAAGATGCAGAGCAAGAGTTGGCTAATGCACAAAAAGAAAGAGATGCATCAGATAATAAAGCAAAAGCGATGTTTCAACAACGTATTGAAACTGCCGATGTACAAACACTTTTAAATGAATTATCATTTAAGAGTCAAGCTGCAATTAAACGATTAAAAGATAGAGAACTAGAAATTAAAGAAGTAGAAGAGAGTCTTAAAACAGCAATTGTAGAAGCTTCTAACAATCACACTAAGGCACTTCAAAAGAAAAAAGAAGTTGAGGACAAACTCGAAGAGCAGTATGCATTGTTAAAACAAGCAAGACAAGCTTTAGAAGAAGTTGCAGATAAACAATCTACTGAATATTCTGATGCTTTAGGTAAGGTAACGACGTTAGAGCAGAAAGTTGAAGAATTAGAAGGTTTAAAAAACGCATATACAACTTTAGCAGCATCTAAAGATAGTTTTGTGCACAAACATAATTTAACTATTAAAGTATTAACATCTTTAAGAAGTAATCTACAAACGCATCGCGCTAAATTAAAGAGTGATACAGACGAGCGTCTTAAGTATTACGATGGCTATGTTGTGGCGCTAAAGGCACGTACAGATCAAGAATTTGCTGCCATTTTAGAACATTTAGGTGTGAAAACTGACGAACATATAGGTGAAACTTTAGCTGCAATGCATACCGCAAGCGCTAGAGCGAGACAAGAGATGATGGATAATATTCCGGTTCACGAAAAAGTAATGCAAGGTGTTTATGGCAGTTATGCAGAAGCTTTACAAGAAATTAGAGAAAAGGATAAGTCTATTCAAAAGAATTTTGCTGAACGTTATGGTATCGATATGAAAGAAATTTTCGAAGATTACTACGCGGCAGATGCAAATGCTCCTTCTGGTGATGGTGGTGGTGAACCAGCAGGTGAGCCTAAACCAGAAGCAAATGATGATGACCTTTTAGGATAATTTAGTTGTTAGTTGCTGGTTGATGGCTTCTTGCAAGCGATCAACTAACAACAAGCAACCAACAACTACCACCAATGATTGTAACACCATTAGATTCAGCTGAATTAGATTCTAAAGAGCAGTACGTGTTCTATCATAAATTGATAGATTTCACACTCAAAGAACTCATTGTAGCTGTGCAGGCAAAGCAAATTCTTAACGAGCAAGAAGTGCTTTTGTTTAAGCAATACACAGACTTATTATTGTATTCTATTGAAGCCATGCGTGTGAAATACATGTATGATGATGAGGATAACATGAAAGTTGATTTAACCGACTCAAGTTTTCCTAATTATTTAGAGTTTCGTTACTTATTTAATGATTTAGAATTACGAGAAGAATATTTAGGTAAACTTACAAATATAGACACTTTAAAGGATGAGTTTTTAGATACTCTAATGCGTAAAAAGCAATCTATAGCTAAACGTAAATTATTTCAAGCAGCATCAATAGTTTATTATAGCTCTGCAAAAAAAGAATATATTTTTAATCGCTTTGTGCAAGGCAAAATTATTTCGGCACCAGAAAATTCACCAGCAGAATATTTGGTAAGTTGGAGTTTCTATGATGTAACTCATAATAGGCCTTTTATTTGTTATATGTATTTTGATTACGATGGTAGAAATGCAGTTGACTATAAAGAAGATATATACACTGTTCTAAAAAACACATCTGACCGAGAAATGCCTTTAGATACAATGGCATATGCTATAGATAAACGATTGCCTAAGGTAATGCCAAAGTTAATAAAGCGCATCGATTTGGGTCCAATACATAATGTATTTGCAAAAGATGAAAATGAGTTAACACATGCTATTTTAGATGCCATAGCAAAGAAAACGATTCCCTTAGAGTCGTTCGCCATATCATTAAAAGTCGATGAGTTAGCGTCTCAGAGTGAATTTAAAGAAGGTGGATTTTTTAGCAAACAAACATTTCAAAGATGGGAGCCTATGTTTAGACAGCGTTATGTTTTTGCACCACACAGAATAATACAATTACTTTATAATAAAACGCCAGAAGTTATGAATAAGTTGGCAATGCCACCAGTTCAGGTTTCTGATTTAACCATAAAATAGAACAAGATGAGACTAAGATTTATAGGAATTGTATTTAGCGCATTAGCTTTTAATTTTTCATATTCTCAAGATTCACCTGAAGAAATGGTGAAAACCTTTTTTAGTAAATATAAAGAATTAGGATCAACAGAAGCCTTAAATTATGTTTACAGTAAAAACGAATGGGTTAATAATAAAAGTGACGATGTTGTTGCTTTAAAAAGACAAATGGCGGGTCTTACTGAGGATTATGTTGGTAAATACTATGGGTATGAGTTGATTTTAGAGAAAAAGCTTTCAGATAGTTACGTATTAAAAAGTTTTTTAGTTAAATATGGAAGACAACCGCTTCGTTTTACAATTCAATTTTACAAACCTAATAAAGAATGGGTTTTTCATGGATTTAGTTATGATGCTAACCTAACAGAAGAAATAAAGGAAGCTGCTAAACTCTATAATTACAGATTAAACTAATAAATACTGTAAACCTAAGATTGAAAACTCAAGATTATAAATAATGGAACACAACTCAACATTTCCTATAAAACAAAATGAACTCGATATGCTTCGTGATGAAGCTACGACCTATTTAAAGTCTATACAATGGGAGCAGAGTCAACGTGCAAAAAATAAAGATAATGAAGGAAAAGATGAGTCAATACTTTTGTATTTATCTAGAGCAAATAATGGAAGTAACGTTGATATAACATCGGTTTCTAAAACGATTTTAGCTTTAAAAAAACGCCTTTTACCAGAGTCTGTTGCGTTACCTATATATTTAAATCAGACACTTTTTGCAGTACAAGAAGGATTAACACTTGGCATTTGGATAAAAGATAGTTATTATGATGCATCTGGTCTTTCAACTTTATACGAAAATAGATCGGCTCTAGACAGTTTAGGAAAACGAGAATATGAAAGCAAAATGCAAACTGCCACCGCTTTTATGTTATTTTCTTCTGCTTATAAGATTTTACACGATTTAAAGCCTCATGCTTCGGATGATTTATCAGTGATGAAGCAGAAATTTGCTGGTATTCCTGAAGTGTCTTTTATGTCACCGCTAAAAGGAATTTCGTGTCAGATGTTTTATTATGATAAGTATTTAAGCCATCCAGATATTGTTAAATCAGATAAAGATGTTATTGATTTTACAGTTGTTTATTTTGAAGCTTTAATTGACGAAATTCAATTACGAAAAAGTAGTTTAGAGCATACAGAAACAATTGAAGATAGAACGTATAAACTTGAGAATTCAGAATTTGCTGTTTCTGGTTGGGAGAATATATTCTCAGGTACAGCAGTAAGTGTCGAATTCAATAAAATTCAATTTGAACAAATTGTAGGTAATAAAGATGCAAAACACTTTGCACGACGATTAACAGAGCGCTTATTAAGTTATGATTTTGAAGCGAAGAAAAATCCGTTTCAAGAGTTAGGAGGCTTTATGCCAGTTTTTATGGGTTATGGTATTCCTGGTACAGGAAAAAGTATGCTTATCGCTGCCATAGCAACCCGATTAAAAGAGCATAGTGAAAATTTAGATATCCCATTCCTTTTTCATCCAATGCCAGATACTTTAATTTCTACATTTCAGGGTGGTTCTGCAGAAAAAATGGTAGAGTGGATGAAACCGCTGCAAGATCCAACACGTTTAATTTTCGCACCAATAGATGATGCAGAAAATAATTTACAAGAAAGGACGACGCAAGGAGTTTCCGCAGGTGTAAAAGAGGTCATAGGTGTCTTTTTAAGGTACACAGAAGGTGCTTATGCGGTTAACTATGGTAATAGCTCAGTTGGGCTGTTTACTAATCTTCCTGAGATGTTAGATAAAGCCGTAATTTCTCGAGTACAAGGCCGATTTAAAATAGATGGTGCTCGTAATGAGAAGGATTTTGTAGATCAGGATCACTTATGGTGGAGAAAATTAGAAGACACAATGCCCGATTTTATAAATATGAGTAATCCAAAAGATTATAATTATTTAGATGCACAACAAGTTGCAAAGAATTTAGGTGAGATTTTAGATAAAACAGATAAACCAACTGAAGAACGTGTTTTAGAGACTTTCGATAGAGTTTCAAGTAAATATAAGGATGATGAGCATATGTTCTATGCGCATTTATATACAGAGATTCAGAAAGTATTTCCGTTCTTTTCATCTAGAGATGTTCGTAACATACAAAAAGCAGTATCGTTACGATTAACGGATTTTGATTTAGAAACCGATTGGTTCGAAAACCCAGAAGTATACTTTAAGAAGGATTATGAAACAAAATTTGGCATGTTACAAGAGTTGATGCGATCTAATATGAAAGGTTTGGATTTTAGTGATATAAGACGACAAGAAGTAGTGCGTTACTTAGATAATGTTGCTACTATTGCCGATACTGACTTTAAGCGTAAAGTTGATGCTAGAATTAGCCAGATGAACATAGAAACTGAAGCAAGAGAGCAGTATGGAAAAAGAGATTAACAGCATTGGTCATTGCGAGGACAAAGGACGCAGCAATCTCATTCTAAAGAAAGAATTAAGTAAATGCAAAACCTAAAAAACATAATAAAAACAACCCTTTCAAAAGAATGGGCCACTTTAGATCGCATAGACTACGATTACCAATTTAAAAACTGCAAATGGAAGCGTCTGTCTCGTGAAACCTATAATCGCGGTAATGGTGCAGCTATATTGTTGTATAATAAAGCGAAAGCAACTGTAATATTAACAAGGCAATTTAGGATGCCAATTTATGAGACTACACCAAATGAGAGCATGTCAATTGAAGCTTGTGCAGGTGCTATCGATAATAATGATTCAGCATTAGAGACAATTATTAGAGAAACTGAAGAAGAGGTAGGATATAAGATAAGTAATGCTAAGCAAGTATTAACAGCTTATACATCACCAGGGGCATTAACTGAGAAAATGTATTTATTTGTTGCAGAGTATAATGATAGAATGAAATTTAATGAAGGAGGTGGGTTAGATGCGGAAGATGAGGAGATTGAAGTATTAGAATTACCATTTTCACAAACACTAGAGATGGTTAAAAATGAAGAGATTATCGATGCTAAAACAATTATGCTTTTACAATATGCTCAAATAAATGACTTGTTGCAATCAGCAAAACAAAATTAATATGGATTTAAAAGATAAATCAACTGAAAAATTGAAAGGAGAGTTAAAAGGCCTTAAAATGATTACAGGAGTTTTAATAGGTGTTTTAGGTTTATTATTTATTGTATGCGTTTACGGATTAATTACCAAAGAAGACAACAGTACTTTTACAGCATTAATAGTTGTACCATTGGCTTTGAGCGCAATTATTCCATTGAATTATGGAAATATGAAAAAGATTAAAAAGGAATTAGAATCGAGAAATCAATAATTATTAGAAAAGAAAAATAGATTACCGCTTTACGTCAACAAGATGAACAAATTAAAAGAAGCAAATTTATATAGAAGTGAACTCATTCCTGTGAGTGGAAAATTAGTAGAGCGTTATAACAAGTGCCTAAAAACATTAGGCTTCAGTGAAACAAAACTAAAGTCCTTTTCTATTGATGGAGTAGGTTGGAGTCCAGAAGTTGCAGAAGAAAAAAAGGATACGCAATATCTTAATCATGGTGATGCAAATCCACATGGTATTATTATATCTCCGTTGCAGAAAGGCAAGCCCGTTTATTTACCTTTTCATTCATTCGATAGAGAAATGATGCAACATGTGTTTAGAACACATGGTGCAAAAATTAACAATATTACTAGAGACTCTGCTATTTGTATTGATTTTGATCAAGATATAGATGTCTTCTACGAACCCTTAGATGTCTTAAAATACGATGATGTAAGTATTACATTCAGGCTAATTGATAATCTTGAGGAGAAACAAAAAGAACAACTTCGACTAGTCGACAAGTTTAGAAAGGACAATAACTTTATAGACGAAAACATTCATAAGGAGCTCTTAGATTCGGCAAAAAAGTACGGTGATTTAAGAGAGAGAGATTTAAAACTTCACCCATTACATTTTTCTACAGGTTCATTCTATACAAGAGCTTTTGATGGCGTTTATTTACTTAGAGATTTTATAAAACCGATTGTTATTTTTGAAAGTAAAGAAAATTATAAAGAAGCCATAAAAGATACTATACACGACGTATTGATTTATCATATTGCGCAACCTGAGTTGGTGGATAAACTTAAAGATCATATTATTATTGAATGCGACTTAGAATCCATGGTAAAAACACCAAATTATGAACGGATTAAAAAATATGAATTATTTCAATTTTTAAAAGAGACACAGCACCCAATTAAAGATATTTTAGACAGTAAGCCTTTATTTAAAAGTTATTTAAATAAAATTGATATTAAGTCAAGAAAACAGGTCATGGGAGCAGAATTATATCTCGAAAAACTAGAACGTAGTAATGCTCATAAAGTAGAAGATTTGGTTGAACAGTCTATGTATTTTGCCCTTCATCAACCGCATTCGTCATTATCAGCCAATCATCGCGATTTAATTCATAAGTTGTTGATTAACATTGCGCCAAAGGATGTTTTATTCTTGTATTGGTATGATAAAGAACAGTTTTATAAGAATTATGAGACTTGGGATGATTCCTTTAAGGAGTGGGTGATAAAGACCATTAGTAACAATATCTAACATTTTTAGACTAATTTTATAAGAAACTAAAACAAAACACCATGGGACTAGAACTTGTTATATTTATTGCAGCCATATTATTTGGAATATTTCTCTATTGGAGAGAGTCTAATGGAAACGGAGCCTATCGCTTTTTAAACAAAGTAGTTAATAGTAAAGAACTGCAAATGAGTGCAGATAATCCAAAAGGATTTATTTATAAACAAGCATTCTTACCACGATTAATTTTTGTTATTTCTTTGGTACTAATTTCAGCTTTAATTGTAGAGTTTTTAACTCCACTCGCTGTATTTTCAAGTTATAATGGCATTTCGATGTTTTCTTCTTTTGCGGTTGGTACATTAATAGGGACTTATGTTGCAGGTTTTGTCATTAAGTCGTCTGAAGTAATTGAAACTCAAAGTGAATCGATAGAAGATAAGTTTGACGATGTTGTAGAAAAAGGTAAAGATTTTCTTCAAGATTTAAAAAATAAAGACACCAAGGTGGTAGAAGAAGCTAAAGCAGAAATTAAAACTGAACCAGTAGTAGAAAAACAAAGTGCACGTGACCGTTTAAAGGATAAGGGTCTCATGTAGTAAGTCATTACCATTAATAAAGGAATGTAGTAGTCTTTTAGAAAAGATTTTAAAATAAGGATTACAATAGCTAAATTAAAACTGACTTAACAACGACAAACACATATTATGATAAAATCATATTGGAATAAAGGCGGAAAACAAAAACGTATTACAGTTTTTGTAATACTACTTATATTAATATTACTCTTCTTTTTTAGAGACGATTATCAACCTGTATTACTGTTTGTAAGAAAGTATCTCTTTATAATTTTAGTAAGTCTATTGGTTTTATTTTTAGGACTAAGAAAGTTTAGAAAGACTTCAAGTACAGTTGGTAGATTAGGTATTTTGGGATTACTAATTGTATTTTTCGGATTGCTTTATGTTTCCGGTTGGCATTATAAAATGTATGATTATATGAAGACTTACAATGTCTTTAATAATCTTAATAAGGTAGAGATAGAAGAATTGCCACTAACTCAAAACGAACGTATTCAACCACTGAGAAATGTATTCTCTATGGCCAATGAGAGTGTAGGTGAAACTAAAGATGTATCCTTGCCACATTTAGTTAGGATTGGTACTGAAAATAAATGGACCATGGCTATTCAACCGAGTGAAAAGTATGTGATGCAGCAAATCAGTGATAATACTGAAGAAGTATTTTCTGTAAGCAGTACTACTCCATTTCCACGTTTTTCTAATGAAAACCGTATACCTGTTACGTTTTCAATAGGTGAGTCCTTAAAATTTAGCAGAAACACTTACAATGCTGTTGTACAACGTTTTAATCCATGGATGCTAGTTAACTATGAACCAAGCGATACCTTTTATATGAAAAACGATTCTGGGTCATGGGTACAGGTTGTGAGCCTAATTAAATGGAAAGGCTTCTTTTTTCCATATCCTTCGTTTGGTGGCGTAATGATTATTGATAATGGAGAACACGATGTTAATGATTATATAGAACGTATTACTATTGGAAAAGGAACATTTGTGAGTCCAGAAGAGATTAAAAATTATCCTTTTCTTACCAAGCAAAATACACTATCAGAGAAAGTGTCTCAACTACAAGCAGAATCTTTAAAATTTTTAGGAGGATTTAGTGATCCATTACCATGGAATATGGAGACCGCAGTTAAGATTCCTTTAATGCCAAAAGATCAAAACCAACAACCTTATGTTACGGATTTTGATTTTGCTGGTTCAAACTCAGATGCCTATAGTGGTTTATATCACTGGTTTGGATTAGAACCTGTTGGTGATGAGCGTACGAGTTTAAGTTACAGTGTATTTATTCCTGCAGATGGAACTGATAAAATGTATTATTACGACCATGCAACCAAAAAACAAGGTTATGCAGGTGTATCAGCAATGCCTTTAAAAGTAAAAGAATCGCGTAAGGAGTATGACTGGAATGCAAGTACACCTGTTGAGTTTAGACCATATATTAAAGATATAGCAGGTAGAAAACGTATGTTCTTTTTAGGAACAATATCGTCCATAAGCGATACTAACGATCAACAATTTGATGGTTCAGCAACACCAGATTTAGTGTTGATAGATAGTGAATATCGTGATGTGATTTGGATAGACGTAAAACATCCAAGCACTTGGGACGAAACCGTCTATGGTCAACTAAACGAAGCTTGGAGATCTAGTGAGGGTATCGGTTATTACTACAAAGAAGAGCCAAAGGACGAAGACATTATAAAACAATCATTAGACACTCTAAAAACCATACCTAAAGTAGAGAATAATACAAATAAAATTGAAGCGCTTCAGCGTGAATTAGATTCTTTGAAAGCCGTTGAAAATTAATAGCTATGAACCGAAGGTTATAAAGGCTAATAAATTATTTGGCGTAACATTCTATCAAAGAAAACGTATTGCTGAAAATAAAGTCATTCTCGATTTTGAGCCAGTGCATTGTGATGATATAGGTCTATACGTTATAGGTAAGTATCCAAGACTTAAGTACAATAGCACTTCTTTCAATGAAGATTTTAATTGGCAATGGCATGTAATTGTCACAATTAGGCTTACTATCCTTAATCTCATAAATAAAGGAGTTATAGATGTTATTAAGGTTGAAGATAAGGTAACCTATTTGTATAAATCATTTCCAAGAATAGATACTGACTATTATTTTAAAGTAACAGATATACAAAAAGATAAAGATTGGTTTTCTCAATTAGTTTATAAGACGATTAATGAGGTTAACCAAAGAAAAAAAACTAATTTATTTGGTTATATTAAGTCAATTTTAGATAATATAATTTACCCTCAAAGCACTTATAAAAATCCTGCTAGAGCATTTTTAATTCAAATATTGAGAAAATATACCAAAGCCTTTCCTTGGATTCAAATAGAAGCAAAATCTAAGTATTTAGGACTATTAGAAAACCATAGTTTAAAGGTTGCAGAAATCTATATTCCTAGAATTAGTATGCAACACCAAGCTTTATCAAATACAGACAATAACCTTTTTAGAAGTAGTAAAACTTATGCGAACTTTTGTAAATGTTTAAACTACGAAATTGAAAAAGATTTTAAACGTAGACTTGCAAATAGAAATTAAAAAACGCAAATTATTTGATGTAATTAATATACTCTTCGAAAAAGATGTGAATTATTACAAGGACAATAATATTTTAGAGTTCTAACAACATCTTTATATCGCTGCGTTTATAAGGACTATTAGCTTCAAGTTCTAATTCCTTAAATCCATATTTTCTATATAAATAGATAGCATTTTCTAATTTGGTATTAGAGTAGAGTAGTAGTGCTTTTAGATTTTGTGCTTTTCCAAAGTCAATACAATGTTGTAATAAAAGCTGACCAATTTTTTGTCCACGTTCTTCTGGTAAAACAGACATTTTAGTAAGTTCTAAAATCCCGTCAGTATCTGTAGGCATTAAAGCAACTGTTCCCACAATTTTATCATTTTTCATGGCAAAGAATATAAAACCTCCTTTGTTAATAATATAGGTGTTGGGTTTACTTAAAACTTCTTCATCAAAAGGTTCAACATAGAAAAAAGTTTTAAGCCATTCTATGTTTAAATCATAGAAACTACGAGCGTATACTTTATCAAAATCTATAATTCTAATTGCCATGTGCTTTTATAAAATCAGTTATTAAATACGTAATAAGTTTACCAACTTTAGTAGCCGTTTTTTTAGTTGGTGCAGCTTCACAAATATGCAAATAACTAGCATTTTCATGTTTTGCCATGTAATGAACAAATTGTCGTGCTTGCTTTACACTAAACCCACTGGGACTCATGGCACTACTTGGTATATTTTCAATAGCATCACAATCTATTTCAATCCCAAAATACTTGTCACAAATATGATCTAATGCTTCTTCTAACTCAGTTTCAAAGCTCAATTCGTTTCGTACTTCAATAGCGTCGTATGTATTGTACTTCATTTGTTTTAACCTTTTTAAGGTCTTAAATAACTTGTTTGAAGTATAATTTTCATGCAACCCAAAAATGAAATAATTTTTTAAAAAGCCTTGAGCAAAAGCGTAGCTAAATCCATTACCACTATGTCTGCCTTCTTCTGCTCTAAAATCCGTGTGCGCATCAAAATTTATTACATTCATTTTAGTAGAATGAGCTAAAGCAGCTCCTTTAATATTGCCGTAGGCATTATTATGTCCACCTCCAATGATAATGGGTGTTTTACCAGTCTTAATTATAGAAGACACTAGATGTGTTACATTTTTATCAATAGCATCGACAATAGTTCTTGCCTTATTTATGTTTTTCTTATTAGGCTTTAAATTTACAATAGCACGTTCTTTAGTATAATCTAAGTGACCTAAGATTAAAATACGACTGGCTTTTGTAGCGTTGTTACTTTGCGTATTTAACAAAATTTTAATTGTGGCCTCCCAAGCTTTGTAAGTCCCTGTTTTTCCGTAATTTGCATACACACCAATATCCTCGGCAATACCAAAAATAACATAGTCAACGTCTAAATTAACAATAGCGTCGTATATGTTAGTGAGGTTAGGTAATAACTGAATATGTTCTCCAAATTTTGATTCTCCTTTACGGGCTTTTAATAAGGTATCGCGATCTTTAAGAGTAAATAAAACGAGATTATTCATTTGGAATTTTATTTAAAATAAATGTACAGCTTTTACATTAAACTCAGACTAAAATAGAAAAACAAGAATTGACAATAACTTAAAAAAACTAAAATTTATGGAAGGTTCACAAAAAACAGGTACAGGTCTAAAAGTAGGTTTAGGCATCTTATTAGTTTTATTTTTAGGAACAGCATTTTATGCATCTAAATTGTATACTGATAATAAAGAAACTGAGAAAACACTCACTACCGAAAAACAACAGGTAATGAATGATCTTAACAACATGGCTAAGCAATATGACGAAGCGATTGCAGAAAGTGAAATTAAGAATGAAGATTTGGTGGCAGCAAGAGATCGTATTACTGGTCTTATGGATTCTTTAAAAGTATCTCAAAATAGTGTTAATAGCTTATGGAGGTATAAGAAGAAATTCTTAGCATTACAAGAAGAAATGGATGTATTACTTGTTGAGAATGACCGTTTAAAAGTTGAGAATGAGTATTTAGCAACGTCTTTAGACAGTACACAAGTACAATTAGCTGAGCGTACTGTTTTTACAGATTCTTTATTAGTGCAAAACACAGAATTAGCTGGTGTTGTTAAAGATGCAGCTGCTTTACAGACTGTTGGCTTAATAGGTATGGGTATTTTAGAAAGAAGTAGCGGTAAGCAAGTACCAATGGAACGCGCAAGACGAAGTGATAAAATTAAAGTATGTTTTACAGTGGCAAAAAATATGTTAACTGAAGCGGGTGATAAAGAATTATATGTACAGGTAATTGATCCTAATAACAACGTATTAGGATCTAATGACCAAATACAGTTTGAGGATCAAGTATTAAACTACAGTTTAATAAGTCGTTTTAACTACGAAAATAGAAACTTAAATATTTGTGAATATGTATCACCTTCTGAAGATTCTAAATTTGAAGCTGGTCGTTATAAGATAAATGTATTCAACGATAAAGAATTAATTTCGTCTTCAGAATTTTCTTTGAAATAAGAAATTAATATTGATTAATAGCTATTAAATCCGGAAGATCTCTTCCGGATTTTTTATGTCCTTTAGTCTCCCATTAATAATCACTTGTTCAACAGGGTTGTGGGCAAAGGCATATGGTATTTCACTATAGTGATTTAAAGGCTTTGTAATGATAAGATTTGCTTTCTTACCTCTTGTAATGCTGCCATACATATTACTAATTCCCATAGCGTAGGCACCATTTATAGTTGCTGCGTTTATAGCCTCTTCTGGTGACATTTTCAGTTTAACACAAGCTGCACCCACAATAAAATTCATATTACCACTTGGAGCAGAACCAGGATTGTAATCTGTGGCTATGGCAAGTGGCAAACCTGCATTAATAATATCTCTAGCCGGAGTATATGGTATACTCAAAAAATATGAGCAGCCAGGCAAAGCCACAGCAATAGTTTCGCTTCCTTTTAAAGCTTTTATATCTTTAGTATCTAATTCTTCTAAATGGTCTACAGATAATGCATTGTATTTTACACCAAGCTCCACACCGCCAAGTATATTAAATTGATTCACGTGTATTTTTGGCCGTAAACCAAATTTTTGCGCAGCTTTAAGTATGCGTTCTGTGGCTTTAATATCAAAATAACCGTCTTCACAAAACACATCGATATAATGTGCTATGTTTAAGTCTACTGCTTTTGGTATTAATTCGTTAATAATTAAATCTACATAGTCATCCTTTTTAGCACGATAGTCCTCTGGTATCGCATGTGCAGCTAGCAGTGTTGGTGTAATCTTAGCTAAACTCTCTTGCTTAATACGCTTTATTACTTTGAGCATTTTTAACTCAGCATCAACAGTTAAGCCATAACCTGTTTTAATTTCTACAGCACCAGTTCCCATTCTAATAAGTTCGTCTAAGCGCTGCATGGCTAGCTCATACAAATCATCTTCAGAGGTATCTTGCAAAGTTTTTGCAGAGTTTAAAATACCACCACCTTTATTGGCAATCTCAGCATAAGTCAATCCATTAATACGATCTACAAATTCTGAAGTACGATTACCAGCATAAACTGTGTGTGTGTGTGAATCGCACCATGATGGTAAAACAATTTTGCCAGTAGCATCAATAATAGTTTCGGCTTCTATGGTTCTATAATCTTCCATTTTACCATATTCTATAATGGTGTCATTCTCTATATATACGTACGCATTCTCAATAAGCGGAATGGTATTCATGTCACTACCTTTAACAATAGTAATATTAGATTGGTGTACTTGTAAGAGCTGTTTTATGTTGGTGATTAATATGGACATGGTTAGTTGGCTTTCCGTAAAGATTGTTAATTTTTATCACAAAAAAAAACGCTAACCTTATTAGATTAGCGTTTATATTAATTTAGTGAGGGTCTTATTTAAGACTACCAACCATATCTTCTGGCTTTACCCAGTCATCATAATCTTCTGCAGATACATAACCAAGATTAACAGCTTCTTCCTTTAAAGTCGTACCGTTTTTATGCGCTGTATTTGCAATTTCAGCTGCTTTATAATACCCTATTTTAGTATTTAAAGCCGTTACTAGCATTAAAGAATTGTTTAATAATTCTTTAATCACCTCATGGTTAGGTTCTATACCACTCGCACAGTTTTCTTCAAAACTCACACACGCATCACCAATAAGTTGTGCAGATTGCAAAATGTTTGCAGCCATCATTGGTTTAAAGACGTTAAGCTCATAATGCCCTTGTGTGCCACCTATTGTTACAGCAACATCGTTACCCATAACTTGTGCGCAAACCATAGTTAAGGCCTCACATTGCGTTGGGTTTACTTTTCCTGGCATAATAGAACTTCCTGGCTCGTTGGCAGGAATAATAATTTCACCAATACCAGAACGTGGACCAGAAGCCATCATTCTAATATCGTTAGCTATTTTGTTAAGTGAAACCGCTAATTGTTTTAGCGCCCCATGTGTTTCTACAATAGCATCGTGCGCAGCCAGTGCTTCAAATTTATTTTCTGCGGTTACAAAAGGTAAGTTGGTAAACTCAGCGATGTATTTGGCAACCAAAACATCATAACCTTCTGGTGTGTTTAAACCTGTACCAACTGCAGTACCGCCAAGTGCCAACTGACTTAGATGTGATAAGGTATTTTCTAAGGCTTTTAGCCCATGATCTAATTGCGATACATAGCCCGAAAATTCCTGACCAAGCGTCAATGGAGTCGCATCCATTAGATGTGTACGACCAATCTTCACCACATTCTTAAATTCTATAGATTTATTATGTAACGTATTACGTAACTGAATCACTCCAGGAATCGTAGTTTCTACCACCTTTTTATAAGCAGCAATGTGCATACCAGTAGGGAAGGTATCGTTAGATGATTGCGATTTATTAACATCATCATTAGGCTGAATTGTTTTTTCTCCCTCACCAATAACTTGACCTGCAATTTGGTGTGCTCTGTTGGCAACAACCTCATTTACATTCATATTACTCTGTGTGCCGGAGCCAGTTTGCCAAATAACTAAAGGAAACTGATCATCGTGCTTGCCGTCTAAAATCTCATCACAGACTTGAGCGATTAAATCGCGCTTTTTTTTAGTTAAAACACCAAGCTCAGAGTTAGTATAAGCTGCTGCTTTTTTAAGGTAAGCAAAACCATAAACTACTTCTAAAGGCATAGATGCTGTGGCACCAATTTTAAAGTTATTACGAGAGCGTTCTGTTTGTGCTCCCCAAAGTTTATCGGCAGGTACTTTAACCTCGCCCATGGTGTCTTTTTCTATTCTGTATGTCATGATATAATCGTTTTTAAAAGCATTGCAAATTTACGGATTTTGTAAGTTTTAATGAATTGAAAGCGAGGTTTTGTTTTAAGCTAATTATAATTACACGTTAATTAGTTTTAGGTTTTAGAATAGAAATTACGTAGTTCTAAGTATAGATTTTCTGTTTTAGAAAAACTAACTTCGCTTAACGTTTTATATAAGTCATTAAAACTACGTCATATCATAACTTTAAGTGCTAGATAAAATCACCCAACAATCTTCCCATCAACCATAGTAAGTTTTCGATCTGCCATATCTGCTAAGTCTTGGTTATGTGTAACAATAACAAAAGTTTGTTTAAACTCATCCCTGAGCTTAAAAAAGAGGTTGTGAAGTTGTTCAGCAGATTCACTATCTAAATTTCCAGAAGGTTCGTCTGCAAAGATTATATTGGGTTGATTGATCAGTGCTCTTGCAACTGCAACACGCTGTTGTTCGCCACCAGACATGCTATTAGGCTTATGATGTATGCGCTCTTTTAAGCCTAAATAATCCAACAACTCTAAAGCTCTTTTTTCTGCATTAGTCTTAGATGTGTTATTTATAAATGCAGGAATACAGACATTTTCTAATGCAGTAAATTCTGGCAATAACTGGTGAAACTGAAATATAAATCCAATATTTTTATTTCTAAATTTAGCTAAAGCTTTATCATTTAGTTCTTTTATAGATTGACCATTAATAATGAGTTCGGTTTCAGTATTATAATCGGGTTTATCTAAAGTTCCTAAAATTTGTAACAAAGTGGTCTTTCCGGCGCCAGAAGCTCCTACAATTGAGATAATTTCACTCTCTGAAATATTAAGGTCCACACCTTTTAAGACTTTTAAATCTTTATAAGCTTTTTGAATGTGTTTTGCAGAAATGATTGTTTTACTCATACTAGCGTGAAAGTAATACTTAATGAACTAATGCACAATTTTAAGAGGCAGATTTGTTACCTTTAAATACAGATTTAATTCCATTAAAATCTATAAAATACTGCACTCTAACGGAGAAGGTGTGTTGTGTTGGTTGATCGAACAACGTGTCTAAACTTTGTGAATAACTATCTTCTGACAAAGTGTCGAAATTAAACAATTGGTTTCTATATAAAGCTGTTAAGAAACTACCAGGTGCAAATTGCCATGAGTAGCTTAAATCTATATTCCAAGTACTAAAGTTAATATTAGGACTTCCGCCAACATTATTTACGGTGTAACCAGAATCTGTAGTTACACGGCCATTATCTAATAGGGTAAATAATTCGTTGTCATAATTTACGGTGTCCCAATAATGTCTGAATGAAAGTGCTAAAGTATTAAATGGATTAAAGGTGTAATTGGCCGAAATACTATTTGTAATAGTTTGTCGATTACGTTCTCCTAGAATGGGTTGGTCATCAAAAAAAGTTGCATAACCTCTTTGACCATTTGCTCTTCTAAAATCAAAACTATAAATTAAAAGTAACTTATCATTCGGTCGTACTCTAGGTCTAAAATTAAAGTTAAAACCCGCTAAATCTCTGCCATCTTCAATGATGAAAAATGGATCTATTCTTATATCTAAAGCAAATTTCTTATTATAATTTGAGGAATAGAAACCTCCAAAACTTACAATATTTTCAAAAATAAACGGTCTTCCGTCTCTTGACTCAAAATAATCATATTGCTTACCAGGTTCAATATTTAATCTAAAACCGTAACCATTTAATTTTTTTGTTTGTGCATTATAACTACCACCAAAATTAAAACCAGTAAATGTGCCTGGATTTGCTAAATTTCTATAGTTTATAAATGCATTAAAACGGTAGCTATTAAGATTTCCTTTTGGCTCAAAAATTCTATAGGATACATCTGCACCAAAATTATTGAAGTTATTTCTAAAGTTAAGTCCTAGGTCATTAATGTCATATTTGGTGTCAGCATATCTATGATCCACACTGTATCGCCAGTTACCATGCGTTTTACCAATAAAAAAACTTGTGTTGAAGCCGGTTTCTGCATCATCAAATTGATACTTAACATTACTCATTTTTGCTTGAGCATCAATTCTGTAGGTGTTTCTTTTATTTTGGATATTAGCGACTAATGCCGTAGCATTGGCATCTCTAAAATTACCTTCTCTTAGTACGTTTGTATTTATTAAGCTTATAGACGAATTTCCATTAAATTGTTGGTCTATTACCAGTATGTTATAGTTAGAGATTGGCTCAACTACTTCGCTGCGTTTTTCGCCAGTGACTATATTTGTTATTGAAGCTTCTGTTTTCTCGGTAACAGCATTGAAAATGCCAACACCTAAGCCTTTCTTTGTTCGCCCAGAAATTTTAATAGCATTTAAAACCTTCACCTCATTTGGTACATTTGCTTCCTCTTCGTCGGTTAAACTTAATTGACCACTAGGACTATTACCAACACGTCTCGAAAAAAATAAATCTCCTTTAGAGAAAAGCTCTACTCCCTCGGTAAAAAATTGACGTTGCTCAGAGAATGTCTGTTCAAAAGGGCCAAGATTTAGAACAACGTTATCAAAACCTGCTTGACTAAAATCAGGAACTAAGGTAGCATCTAGTGTAAAATTATCTGTTAACCCAAATTTAACGTCCATACCAAAGGTTAAATCAGTATCGGTATCTCCATCAAAACTATTTACTATCCCTGTAGAAAATGGGTATAAATTGAGTCTAACAGGTGGTTTTATATTGTTTAGTCCTTTAAGCTCACCATGATATAAACCTATGTTACCTTGTGTAGGATCAAAAGGGTTCCAAGTGTATTGTGAGCGGTATCTCCTAAATTGCCTATGAAATTGTAATCCCCAAGTTGGATTTTCTTGGTCTGTAAAACGTAAAGTTCTATATGGTAATTTTATTTCAACCGTCCAACCATCATCTTGCATTTTTACGGCGCTTTCCCAAACGGCATTCCAACTAAAATCTTCACCTATTGTCGGATTAAAAATAGCATCTGCTTGTTGGCCAGAACTAAATACAAAAAACTGTGTATCGTTTTGAGCATCATTATTAGGGTTTAATACTACCGCGAAAAAATCATTCTGTCCGAAGTTATCGCGAGATGTAAATTGTCGCATGATTAATGAAGGGTCATCATATAAATATGCAGAAATATAGATAGCTTCATCATCATAAGTCATTTTAACTTCTGTTCTCTGTTCTGGCTCAAGGGAATTCCCTATTTCTGGTCTAAATTCAATAAAACCAGTTGCAATTTCTGCGTTTACCCAAGCTTTATCATCCAAGATTCCGTCAATTTTAGGAGCAATGCTCGTACGCTCAATTTGCAATGACTTTTTATCTTTAGACATTACCTCGTTATCCTGTGCAAGAGCGAAAGTATAATTAAGTAAAGTAAATAATATTAGAAACAAAGAACGTAAGTTCATAATTGGTTGATGATAGTTTAGTGCTTAGATTAAAGATGCATTTACTAGGCGATTGGTACACTTTAATTTTACAAAGCTACATTCTCATGTTAAGTATGGCTCATAATTAAAAGTTAAAAAGACTTAAGGAATGTTAATGAAATAACTTGACGGTTTGTCACAAAGAAAATTTGGAATACTTATTGCTCTAATTAACATAGTTTAATACTTAAAATTATAAATGAAAAAATACCAAAAACTTATAGTGAGCCTAGTGTTTGATTCATTAGGTTATGTCTCTTTTATTTTTCCCCCATTCGATTTTATCTGGGCACCTTTATCTGCTTATTTTATGACAAAACTGTATAAAGGTAAAGAAGGTAAGATTGCAGCAGTTGTTACTTTTATTGAAGAGGCTTTACCATTTTTTGATGTTATACCTACATTCTCGATAATGTGGTTATATACCTACGTTTTGAAAGCAAAATCAAAAGCTAATTAAATAGTATCAAAGCATTTTTCTAATTGCTATAAATACAAAGATCATTAGTGAGTAGCCTATAAAAAATGGTATAATAAATTCTTTTAAGCCTGCCACTAACATCACCGAAATGATTAAAAGCTGAAAACCTAAGCCAAAAGTTGAGATTGCGGTCATTAGCCATTTTGGTAATACTTTGCCTTTAGAAGCATCTTGATCTAAAAAATAAATGACTTTATCGAAACTACCATAGAGTACTTTATATATAGCAAAAAGAATATTAACGTTTTTCTGTTTTTCTCCTTTAAGAGCTTTTGGAGTAGATACTTCGAAAACTCTACTTGTAATATCTCCATTAAATTTATTTCTTAAAATAACATAATAATAGTTATACAATGTTCCTTGTAGTTGAATCCCTAAAAAAGCTAATATAGTATACCATATATTTGATTCTGTTATATACCATAAGGCTAATAGAATTATGGCATTAAGAATAATATCTGCAACAGAGTCTAAATACCTTCCTGTATAAGAAGGTGTTTGTTTTATTCTTGCCAGTTCGCCATCTGCAGCATCTAGTATAGATTTAAAAATTAGAAAGAATGCTGCCGACCAAAAATGTCCATTTATAATACATACAACTGCAAATAGACCTGAAATAATAAAACCTATAGTAACGTGGATAGGTGTAAATTTTGTGTCTTTAAGCACTAAAGAGATAGAACGTGCAACTGGTCTTCCGTAATCTGAAAGATCAATAAATTTGTGAGCATTGGGTAATTTTGACATTAATAGTTTTGTAGCAAAATTTTGAGGAATATACCTTAATATTCAAAATCTGTTTTGTGAAGTTTAATGTGGGCTATAACCAAATCTACAATATTTTCTTTCACATTGATAAGATCTAATTCAAGATGAGACCATATATCTAAATCTTCCGTATCTAATTTACTAATAAATTGCCTTCTTAAAATAATATCCTTTGGTACAGGTAGGTCTTTAAATACTTTAATTGCTTTATCGATAATAGTAGCTGTTTCGTGGGCCTGTATATCTATAAAGGCTTGTAATACATTGTGTGTAAATTCACCAGAGGTATTATAAAAAAAACCATAAAGCCCCTCATTGTTTATTTCACTTTCAAAAATATCTATATAAACGAATGTTTGTTCTGCAAAAGAAAGGTTTCTAAAAGTGTTATTATCGTTTGCCTTATTCCAAAGAACGGTGCCAACTAGTTCAACGATATCCGCAGCATCTTCTTGTTTTAAAGCAAAATCAATTTCAGTCATTAAACAGTAAACTTAATTTGAAATGGCAAAGATACATTAATAATAGCCTATAGGTTTTTAAAAACGTTCCAAATAACAACAAAAAAAAGCACTCGTTAGAGTGCTTTTTTATTTTATATAATGTAAAAATTAATTAACAGAATATGTAAATGTTGCAGCAACATCAGTTTCACCGCCTGCATTAGTAATATCACCGTCACTTACACCAGCTGCATCTTTAGATGGCTCGTGTCTTAATGTTACAGTTATTGTATTACCCATAGCAGCTGCCCCTGAGCTAAAAGTTGTACTTACTCCAATAGGATTACCATCATCATCCATATCTGTATATACTACTGAGCTTCCTGAAGTACCCGTAAATCCGTAAAATACCTGGTGTTCGTCATCTTCTTCTAATACTTCTACAGTAATATCTTCAGATGGGTTTTCTAATTCATTTAAAAACTCTACACTTCCTGTGTAATCTGTCATTGCTGTCATGGAACCAACAACTGTAATTACTGGTGCATTTGGTCCATCTCCGTCTAAATCTTGACTTTGAAATACCACTGTACTACTATCAGCATTAGATGTTAAAGTAAGACGCACTGTTGTAATAACTTCTTCTTCGTTTACTGGTGCTGGATCGTCATCATCAGAACACGAAGTCATTAGGCCTAAGGCCATAAATAAGATTAAAAATTTGTTCATTGCTTTCATTTTGTTTGTAGTTTTCATGTTTAATTTTTTTTAAAATGTTTGAGTTTCTTTAAAAGTTAAATTGTAATTGTAACATTATATTTCGTCCAACATCATCAGCAAAATAACGAAGGCGATTAAGATAAGCTCTATATTTAGTGTCTAAAAGATTGTTTATACTAACAGCTACGTTTAAATCTGTGTAACTAGATGTTTTAAACGTTATTTCAGAATAAAGATGTAATAAATGAAAAGCATTTGGCGGAGTACTAAAGTCTACAAGTATGTTTTCATTTGTAGCCGCCACAAAAGTTTCAAAATTATTATCAGGAAACTCTGTTTGTTCTGCAGTCCATTCGCTAGTTAAAGACACTAGAAAATTCTTCCAATTATTAGTCTTATAGGTTATACTGTTTCTGGTATTAAAGGCAGGAATATTAATTAAAGGTTTGTTAGCTTCAATATTATTTCCTTTTGTATATGACGACTTGTTTGAAAAATTTAAAGATTCACTAAGGTCATGGCTAACTGTTAAATCAACACCATATAATTCAGAGTCAGATTGTAAATAATTCCAAACCGGAAAAGCTCCTCGAATTGTTTGTTCTATACCAACAGGTTCTAAATACATAAAATCATTAATTCTATTATAAAAAGCTTCTAATATGATATTCGTTTTATCATTATTGTAATTGTAACTCGCTGATATTCTATTAGAAATTTCTTGTTTTAATCTTAAGTCGCCTAATTCTAAACGCGCAGCAGAGTGGTGTAGGCCATCACTAAATAATTCTGACGGATTAGGTGGTCTGCTTGAAAGACTATAATTAGCTATGATGTAACTATAATCACTAAACTCATGTTTAAGACCTGCTGATGCAGAAAAATTATGATAATTAAAGACAGGATTTGTTAGGAGTTGAGTGCCTAAATCGTCGACTACAATATCTGCAAAATCTACATTATAACCACGCTCTTCCCAGCGACTAGTGCGGTAAAACTTCTTTGCATCAATGCGATTAAAATCATATCTAGCACCAAAATCTAATGTTGTTGATGAGTTTAATGCATATTCTACTATGGCATACATGCCAGCATCATACTTATCGTAATCTGGGATTAGCCGTCTTACGCCAGTATCTGGATTTGCAAAATTATTTTGATACCTACCTAAAAACCCAAATTTTAATTTATAGTCAGATTTTGAATCTAAAATAACATCAGTTGATAAGGTATGCGTTTGCAAATTAAGGTCTAAAGCTGGTTTGTCTCTGTCTTCTCCTATACGCACATCAAATTCAAAACGTTGATTATTCTGATAGTCATACTGCACATTAACTTTTCCGAAATTCTGAAATCGTTTATAATACATGGCTTTTAATAAGTGATGTGTAACGTCTTGTTTTGGAGAATTAATATCATAAGTAAAATCGTCAATAACTAACGGTTGTTGGCTATTAATCGCATCTACTAAATCTTCAACATTTCCAATATGAGATGCTCTAAGGATACCAATTTCATTGTTTAAATAACTGTAGAATATTTCAAAACCAGACTCAAACGTTTTTTTACCTCCTCTTAGAGAAAAACCTTTAGACCTAGAGCCTGTATTACTTAGTATGTAGTCTGGTGCTTCAAAATCTCCATTTTTTCTTAATGACGCTTGTATATTAACAAACCAGCCACTAGCGTAGTTTTTATTTAACGCGGAGTTGATATTAAAAACTTTTCCATTAGACTGACCACCTATAGTTGTTTTTCCAAAAAGTGTATCTCTTAAAATTACTCTCGACGGATTTACAATAATAACTCCACCAATTGCATCACCTCCAAAAGCCAAAGCTCCTGCACCTTTTATAACCGATATTTGTCCTGCCGAATTAATATCAATATTAGGTGCATGCTCAATTCCCCATTCTTGATCTTGTAGTCTCACATTATTATTAAGAATAAGTAATCGGCTACTATGCATTCCATTTATCATTGGTTTAACAATAGAATTTCCAGTATTAATGGAAGATACACCAGCTACTTCTTTTAAAGCATCACCAAGATTTAAAGCACTATATTTTTTTAAAATATTGCCTTTGAGTACAGTTTCTTGGGCTGTTTGAGTTTCTTTTTTGCTAATGTTACCAGAAACGGAAATTTCATTGAGTTCCTCAATATGATGCTCAATTTTAATAGCTTTAAAAGTATCACCAACAATATCGTAACTTACTGTTTTTGTTTCACAGCCAATATGAGATATCGTTAATGTTAACCCGCCAATGCATAAGTCTTCAATCTTGAATTTACCATCAAAATCAGAGACTAAATATTTATCACGTTCTTTAATAAATATAGTAGCAGATCCTATCGGTGTTCCATCATGAAAATCTGAAAGTTCTCCTAAAAAGGTATATGTACAGTTTTGACTATAACTTAAGCAAGATATTGCTAAAGCCATACCAACAATAATTTGTTTCATTAAATGATTTTATTAGTGTATATGTGAAAAATACTACACTAATAGAGGCGGACCTCTTAGAAACCTTGATAATTGCTGATAATTATTATAAGAAATATAATGTTCTAATGTTCCTTTAGAAAATGGTATAACCGTCTTATTATCGTATTTAGATAATACGAAAAATTGATTTTTATTAAGTTTAAACTTATAAAAATCACAATCTAAGTCAGTTTCGTGAAAGTGCGTTTTTAATTGATTGTCAGATTCACAAACCTCGTGAGTGTGATGATTAAAGGCATGTGTTAATTTTACAGCAGACGGCAACAATACAATAAGCACAAGCAAAATTGCTAAGCCTCTAAATAATGATGATATTACTGTTTTAAAATTCAATCTAAAAAACGTTTTAATCCAAATCGTTTAAGCATTTTCTTTTCAAATTCCCAGAAAAATTTAAACTGCCCAAAAAGCCATCCAAAAGTAACTAAAAGAATTTGATAAAAAATGAGTCCAATGATAATAAATAATATCCAGTAAATAACTGGGTTTAAGTTTTCTTTAGTAATACCAAGTAGCTTAATAATTGGTCGTCCTATATAAAGAGAAGAAGATCCTGTTATGGCAAATACGATAAATACACGTATCATTTCCCATTTATATTGGAGAATCCACTTTTTTTCAAGCTTCTTAAATATATACAGGGTTAGTTTTAATAAACTATAGAAAATAATGGCCGTAGCAATAATGATCAGAATTAAATTATCTGATATTCTATTGGCTAGTTTAAATGCAGAATAAGTAAGTGCAAGCAAACCTAAAAAGGGAAATAACAACTGCCAATTGTGTTGTATTTCCCAATGTGTTTTAAATTTTCCCATAGCACTTTAAGCGTGCTGCAAATTTACTAAATTCTGGGAATAAAGGTAGAGAGTTGTTGCTTATATTTCATTTGAAAATAAACAAAATAGTTGTATAATTTGTAGTTGACTTCATAACCATAATCAGTACGTGTGTCATAATCTATTCTTAGTTCGTATAAGCTAGGATCATAGGTGTAGGGTTGAAGATTTCTTTGGTTCCATGCTTGCACTAAAATCGCATTTCTTGTCTCTAACCATTGTTGAGAATAATAGCCTCTCTGTCTAGCAGTACTTACTAGCCAACCATTAAAGCCAGGTTCTATAATTATTATTTCATAATCTGTTTCATCACTGCTTATACTAACAGTATCGTTTTCTGCAAAATTATTTTCATTTCCATTATTAATAGTTTGATTATTGTTGTAGGATTTGCAACTTGCAATTAACGCTATAATAATGATAAAAGGAATGAATTTTTTAAAGTGTGAATTTTTCATAGTTTTGAAAGATATTAAAAATTTGTTAGTGTTGTTTTAAGTTGTATTTGATTTAACACGACAAATAAATAGTAAAAACAATCCTTATCATAGTATAGATATGCAAACGAACTGTCCTAATGAGTAAACGTATAGTTTGAGTGAGTTAAAAAACTGTAAAAACAAAAAGCAGCTCTAAATGAGCTGCTTTTATTATAATGAGATTAAGCTTTTATTTTCCGAATAAGCCTCCTAGTAATCCACCAAGTCCACTTTTCTTTTTGCTTCCACCTCCTAACACCATGCCAGCTACGTCATCAATAACGCTACCATCACCATCAGCATCTAATATTTTTTCTAAAAAACTTTGTTCGTTTTGTGTAGAGCTTCCGCCCAAAAGACCACCTAATAAACCAGATAAATCACTCTGAGAACTTACATTGTTTTGTCTCGATTGTTTTCCTAAAACACCCATTAAAATTGGTGCAGCTACCTTTAAGATATTTGCAACAGATCCTGAGTCTAAACCAGATTTTTGCCCGATAACTTGCTCAACTCCTTGTTGTCTGCTTCCTAAAACATGATTTAAAATTTTAGAACCATCTGTTTTTACGTCTTCGTCAACACCTCCACCAAATAAACCACTAAGGTTGTCTAATATGCTACCATCGTGTTTACCGCTTAATGCACCCATTAAGCCCTGTGCACCTTCTGGTGTAGCAGCATTACGCTCCATTGCTTTCATTAATACTGGTAGCGCCATAGTTAGTACACTACTTGTTTTATTTTGATCTGTTCCTGTAGAACCAGAAACACCACTAATAATAGTTTTCCCTAAGTCGCTGTTTAATAAGTCTAAAATTCCTGCCATTGTTGTTTGTAATTAAGATTAATAGTTAAGTTTTCAAGGTACAAAAAAGTCCTATATAATTATAGGACTCATTTATTTTGGTTTGGTCACTATTGGTTAACCTAAAATACTTATGATTTGTTCTGCTAACTCTGTACCTATTCTATCTTGTGCTTCATTAGTTGCGGCACCTGTATGAGGTGTCAGCGATAGTGCAGGATTCATTAACAACTGAATCTCTGGTTGTGGTTCTTTTTCAAAAACATCTAATGCAGCTCTAGATACTTTACCACTTTCAATAGCTTTTACTAAAGCAACTTCATTCACAACTCCACCACGAGCAGCATTTGCGAGAATGACACCGTCTTTCATTTGGCTGAATTCTTTTTCTCCAATAACGTAGTCTTTTTGTGCAGGAACATGAAGTGTTAAGAAATCTGCTTGCTTTAGAACATCTTCTTTAGAAATTGTTTCGATTTCAAAATTCACTTTTTGTCCGTCAAAAAAGTCTAGTTCTAAGTTAGCCTTTTCCATAAATGGATCAAAGGCAACAACTTTCATACCTGCGCCAATTGCAACTTTTGCTGTAGCTTGTCCGATACGTCCAAATCCAAGTACACCTAAGGTTTTACCTTTTAATTCTGTTCCTTTAGCATAGGACTTTTTAAGTGCTTTAAATTTAGAGTCTCCTTCTAATGGCATATCTCTATTAGAATTATGTAAATACCGTGCTAAGCCATAAAAATGACCAAAAACTAACTCTGCCACAGAGTGTGATGATGCAGCAGGTGTATTAATAACACTAAGACCTTTGCTGCGAGCATAGTCTACATCTATATTATCCATACCAACTCCACCGCGTCCAATTATTTTTAGACTTGGGCAGTTATCTATTATATTTTTTCTAACAGTTGTAGCACTTCTAACCAATAAAACTGAAATTTCATTTTCGTTGATATAGTTTTCTAATTGTTCTTGCGCAACAGTTGTTGTTATTACTTCATATCCAGCAGATTCTAATGCAGTTATACCGCTTTGAGAAACACCGTCATTTGCTAATACTTTCATTTTTATATGTTTTGTCATTACAAATTAGAATGACTATTATTACTTAAGCTTTACTCTCTAACTCACTCATTACTTCTACCAATGCTTTAACGCTATCTAATGATAATGCATTGTACATTGACGCTCTATAACCACCAACACTTCTATGGCCGTTGAGACCATTAATACCAGCTTCCTTAACCATAGCCTCAAACGTTTCTTTTAGATTTTCATTTTCTAAAGTAAATGTTGCATTCATTGTAGATCGGTCTTCCTTTACAGAATACCCTTTAAATAACGGGTTTAAGTCAATTTCGGAATAAATGAAATTTGCTTTCTTTATGTTTTCTTCTTCAATGGCTTTAATACCTCCTAAGTCTTTTAACCACTGTAAGGTTAACATAGATACATATACTGGAAATACAGGAGGAGTATTGAACATGCTACCTTTTCCGATATGAATCTTATAATCCATCATCGAAGGAATCTTACGAGATACTTTGCCTAAGATATCTTCTTTAATCACAACCAAAGTAGTTCCTGCAGGACCCATATTTTTTTGAGCACCAGCATATATTAAATCAAATTGTGTAAAATCTAACTGACGCGAGAAAATGTCACTACTCATATCACATACCATAGGTATTGATGATTTCGGAAAACTCTTCATTTGCGTTCCAAAAATGGTGTTGTTAGACGTACAATGAAAGTAATCATAATCTTCAGGAATATCGTATCCTTTAGGAATATAGTTAAAGTTAGCCGTCTTGGAAGAAGCTACTTCATAAATATCGTCATAAATTTTAGCTTCTTTAATTGCTTTGTCTGACCAAGTCCCTGTGTTTAAGTAACCTGCTCGTTTCTCTAAGAGATTTAACGCAACCATTAAAAATTGTGTACTTGCACCACCTTGCAGAAATAAGGCTTTATAGCCTTTTCCTTCTAAGCCAAGTAGCTCAAGCGCTAAGGAACGAGCATTTTCCATTACATCTACAAAAGGCTTGCTTCGGTGAGAAATTTCTAAAAGCGATAAGCCATCATCAAAATTTAAAACAGCCTCAGCTGCTTGTTCCATAACAGATTTTGGTAATATGCATGGTCCTGCACTAAAATTATGTTTCTTCATGAAAATTTTATTTTCATTTCCGTGATACCGGAAATTTATTTAATTAAAAAATTAACAGTTACAAAGGTGGCGATTAATTGTATAAAATGTGTTGCGAAATTCATAATTTTTGCATCATGTTTTTAACAAGAAATCAACAGTATCTATATTATCTGCATATTCCCAAAGTTGTGGCTTTTGTGTTTCTCCAAATGCAACTTCTTTAGATGAGAATCCGTTTGAAACTATGCATTGGATATTGTCTTTTTCAGTTGCCAACTGCGCTCTTAAAACCTCTATATTCTCGTAATACTCGTAAAACAATGTCGCAATAGGCGACGCAGAGCTTGTGTCTTCTTTTATCATTAAAAAACCATTCTCTAACATATCAAACTCACTCATTAGATACACAGCCTTATTATAATCGTAATTATTGGCGTACTTCGATTCATTTATAATAGGATGCCATTTGTAAACGGCTTCAAAAAAAGCATCGAAATTATAACCTTTTGGTACAAAAAGTTTCGATACATTTCGGCACCCTAAGCCATAATACCTAAATATGTCTTCTGATAAGAATTCTAATTCTTCCTTGGTTTCGTTACCAGATAAAACAGCAATGGAATTCCTATTTTTTCTGATAATAGAAGGTTTGTCTTTAAAATAATATTCAAAATAACGTGCTGTATTGTCACTTCCCGTGGCAATAACCGCGTCAAAATTTTCTAATTTTTGCTCCGTAAAGGTGATTTTACCTTTAAACTCTGGCTCAATAATTTCTAAATATTTAGCTAAAAAGGGGAGGAGGTGTTTATCATTTGAAGACTGCTTTACTAAAACTTGGTGTCCCGAAATAAGAACAGATAAAAAATCGTGAAATCCAACCAAAGGAATGTTTCCTGCCATAATTATGGCAATAGTTTTAGGTGAATTTATGTTAAAGTTATACTTTTTAGTCCAATCATTAATTGTGCTATATGTCAGTATTTTAGACCAAGACTCTAAACTGTAAAAAATATTTTTTTCGGTAAACCAGCCATTATGTTCTTTGGCTAATTTAATTTGATGTTTAAACCCATCAAAGAATAAATCATTAGCTTCTATACTAGCCTTTTTATCAATACCTTTAGTAGTAAATTGACTTAAAAAAGCACCTAATTTTGTAAAAGCGTTAATTCTTTGTTGTAAATCCATCTAGTGTTTGGTAAAACGCCATTTTGGCTCTATTTTTGCAATTGCAAAATTAAGCAATAAAAAGAAATGAGCTAGATTAAAGTTTGAAGTTTGTGAGCGTTATTACACGGCGGCAATCTTAAGTCTTTAATATGGTAGTTAAGAATAGACCAAAGAAAAATTACTATGGCAATTATAATCACAGATGAATGTATTAATTGTGGAGCTTGTGAGCCAGAATGTCCAAATACTGCTATTTACGAAGGAGCTGATGATTGGCGTTATGCAGATGGTACCAGTCTAGAGGGTAAAATTGTTTTACCTAACGGTAAAGCAGTAGATGCAGAAGAAACACAAGAGCCTATAAGCGACGAAGTTTATTACATAGCACCAGACAAGTGTACGGAGTGTATGGGTTTCCACGAAGAACCTCAATGTGCTGCAGTTTGCCCAGTAGATTGTTGTGTGCCAGATGAAGATGTTGTAGAAACTGAAGAACAACTATTAGGAAAGCAGCGCTTTATGCATCCTGAAGGCTAATACAACACTTATACTTATATAATTAATCCTGAGCTTTTGCTTGGGATTTTTTAATTATGATTTTGAAAAATACGATCTTGGTTGTATAGAATTTAAAACTAGTCATCTTCTTTTTTTTCTTCTAAAAAATAATCGAGTTTATGCTATGCCAAATAGTTACAAAATAAATAACTATTGTTGAGAAATCTTATGCTTTTGCATAAGCTAATGTTAGTTCATTAAACAAGATTACTTACCATTTTTTAGAACCCAATAATTTCTCACCTAATTCAGATAATATAGCTCTTCCGTATTTTGTTTGTTCCCATTTACGAGGATCACCTGGAAATGCAAAACCTTCTGGCGAAATACGATTTTTCCAAGAGTTAATACGCCAATCTTTTAATGCAGCATTATCTTCCTGAGCTGGCATCATAGAGATATATTGTGCAATTCTCACTTTATCATTCGAGCGATTTGGACGGATACCATGTGGTTCAGAACTATTAAATATTAGTAAGTCTCCTGCTTCCATAGGTACTTTTACAATTTTATCCTCTAGTTCAGTTACATCTGGTTTGAAGTGATCTCGTTCTTCGGGTTGAGTTAATTTCCAAGTATCATAATTTTTGTACAACCATGGAATACATTGGAAACCTCCCATGTTTTCATCCATTTGATCAGCTAAAGCTAAAACACCTTGTACGTTTTGAGGCTTTGTATCTGGATCATAATCCCAATGAATAAAACCCTTGTATTCATAGTTTGGCCGAATCGGAAAGTTTAAGTTTGCGCGGTCAATTGTTACCCATAATTTTTCCGTTCCCCAAATATCAACAAAGGCATCATACACTTTTTTTGTTTGACGATTATTCCAAAGATGTTGGTTGTTGTATACTTCCACCATGCCTGTTCCTGCTAGTTCCTTCATCTTCATTTCAGCGCGAGGAGCTGTATACCAAGTACTCTTATCATTTGGATTTTTATCTTCAAATTCCCAAAGAAAGTCAGCAGTCTGCTTGGCTTGCTCACGCGGAACTGCGTTTTTTATAACTACATAACCTTGTTCTTTCCAAAAATTCCATTGCTCTAGTGACAAGATTCTTAATGTATCCTTGGTAGCTTTTGTTCTTAGTTTAACCTTGCTGCTTTTTGCGGTAGAGGGATTCCCAGGAATGTCATTATGCTGATTATTAGGAACCATAGTGTGGTTCTCTTTTGCTGTCTTATTTTTCATGACTAAAAAGTTTTGATTATCTAATTAAAGCAAAGTTGAGTATTTGTACTTTATAAAAATTTAATATAATTAGCAAAAAATTGTACGATATTGACTATTATGTGTTTTTACTTATATTTATATGTGAATTTTGTGAAAGAATATGAAAATTCAACTCGAAACCATAACTAGTAAAGACAAATCATTTAGTATGATGTTCAATCCACGTCTTAGTGATTTATTTTATTGGCACTTTCACCCTGAATATGAATTAGTGTATATTGAAGCAGCATCAGGTACTCGACATATAGGAGAGCATATATCTACTTATAAAGAAAGCGATTTAGTCTTTATAGGCTCAAATATTCCTCATTTAAATTTCGATTACGGAGTTCAAACAGAATATCGAAAAGTAGTAGTGCATTTAAAAAAAGATTTTATTGAGACTTATTTTAATGGAATACCAGAATTATCCTCAATCACTAAATTAATTGAAAAATCTAAATATGGCTTAGCATTTAATAGCAAAATAAAAAAACAAGTTGGAGAAAAATTATTTCAGTTTGAACATTTAAACGATTTTCAGAGATACACTCAAATGCTCGAAGTTCTGCAAATACTTGCAAATGACTCGAATCCAGAATTATTGCATGATCAGCCTTTCAAAAACAGAGTTAGCGAAAGAGAACAAGGTCGATTAAGAACTATTTATGCTTTTGTAGATGAAAATTATCATAAAAAAATCAGCTTGAATGAAATAGCCAAAATTAGTAATATGTCTAAAGAGGCTTTTTGTAGATATTTTAAAAAAGTCAGTAATTATACCTTCATTGAATTCTTAAATAGATATCGCATCAGTCAATCAAAGCGCATTCTAATGTCGGGAAAAAGTGTAAGTAACGCTTGTTATCAATCTGGTTTTGAAAGTCTCTCTTATTTTAATCGTACTTTCAAAAAAGTGACTAATGAAAATCCACGAGACTTTAGAAAAAAATATTTGTAAAAAAGAAGCGTTTACAAATCATTTCACAGCAATCATACTAATTTCAACATTTACAAACTTAGGTAAATTAGCAACCTCTACGGTTTCTCTTGCAGGTGCTGTGGCTTCATCAAAATAGTTACCATAAACTTCATTAATTTGAGAGAAGTTATTCATATCGCTTATAAAGATGGAGGTTTTTATCACATTTTCAAAAGTCATAGCTGCGGCTTCTAAAACAGCCTTCATATTTTCCATAACTTGCTTAGTCTCAGTTTTAATATCATCTATAACAAGTTCCATAGTGTCTGGATGCAAGGCGATTTGCCCAGAGGTATATAATGTGTTACCTGATAAAACAGCTTGGTTATACGGTCCTATTGGTGCTGGTGCTTTAGAGGTATTTATTATTTTTTTCATAGTATGTTCTCTGATAACAGGAATTTCATTAATGGGTTAAACAGTACTTAAATTTAATTGAAATATTTTTAAGATTAATTACCAACTCTTTGGTCTGGTTGACGACGCTGATCGTATTTTAAGTCTTTTAATAAGTTAGACTTTATACCGATAAAGAAATTCCAGCTACTTCGGTTACTAAAAGGTACCCAAGTAAAATTCATTCTCCAACTCAATAAGTCTCGCTCAAAACGTAATTGTGTAAAGGTAAAACCTTGGTTTAAGAAATCGTAACCAGAAGATGCTCCAATACTCCAACGAGGAGAAAGTTCTACATCACCAGAAAACATGAGTGATTGCGAAGTTATTTCGTTTTGTCGGGTAGTGTTAGAATAATTTGTGGCAAAGGCTAATCTCAGGTTCCATGGCATTTTATAATTATAAAACTCATTATTCTCTTCCTCGTCATCTTTATTTCTATCCTTATCGGTTAGACGTCGATCGGCAAAATCCTCTGATTTACCAAATAAATCATCAGTTCTACTATTAGAATTAGCAGCACGTCGCTGAGAATCTTTATCCTCATCATCGTCACGCCCTTTACTAGAAAAACTATCATTGTTAAGAGAATAGCTTATATTTAAGTTAGCTGAAGTTAATCTAAAAAGACTACCGCCATTATCAATGTTAAACCTATCTATTAAGTTATTGTTGCTATCTAATGCATACGGGTTTAAAGTCATCCCAAAGTTAACACTCATCTTTTTATTGAGAATCTGAGTCCCTCCACTAACGCGCACAGGGCTTATGTTCAGTGAGTCAGCAGCAAGATTGTAGGCCGTAGAAAAGTTTAAGTTATTCAGTAAAAATACCTTTTCTGGTTCTGTTTTTGTAGAATCTTTAGACCGTACTTTAGCTTCAATGTTATTACCTAAGGCAAGACCGATACTACTCGAGTAATTGTTGCCTGGTCGTCCGAAGAGTGAATTTTCGAATCGTGTATATTCTACCTGATCACTGGTTGTACCATCTGCATCTATAACATCATAGGTTTCATAGTACTGATCAAAAGCGGGTGTGACTGTATAACTTATAGAAGGTCGCATAACGTGGCGTATAGCCTGAATTTTAGGATCCTTACCTTTTTTCTCAAAATTATACATTCCATATAATGTGGTACCGATACTAGAGCTAAAATTATACGTTAAGAACCGATCAAAACCATTGCGATCTAATGTAACTTCGGCTTGTGTATTTTGGTCGAAGAACCGACGTACAGTTTTTAAAGTCCATGTTTCTTCAAAATTAGCACTCGTACTTACACTAAAATGATTGAATAATTTAAAATTTGTTGTTACGGGAATACTGTGGCGCATGCCTGCCAATGCATCATCAAACATTTCGCTTTTACCAAATAAAGAATCGGTGGTATTAATACGATATTCTCCTCTTGTATTTACTTGAAAGTTTATGTTCTGTATCGCTCCTTTTTTTACTCCAGATTTTGGTGCAAATGGAAATACTCTACTCATTGATGCTTGCATGGTTGGTAAAGTTAAATTTATGTCTTCCGTATTTGTATTTTGACTATGTGTTGCCGTTAAACTTAAATTGACTTGTGGTTCAGTTTGAAATGTTTTAGAGTAAGATACGGATGAAGCGAGAGTATTATTTAAAAAGCTATTCTGATTGATCTGATTTATAGATTGTTGATAGTACTGACTACTACCTAAGTTAACTGATGCGGAAAATCTAGAATTAGGATTGGATTTTGCGTCTTGACTATGGGACCATCTTATATTGTATATTGTACTTTGACTAAAATCTGGAAAACCACGTTCACTATTTAAGAGATTTTCATATCTAAAACCTACATTTCCTCTAAATTTATAACGAACCGCATAATTACTTTCTAAACGGACACCATAACTACCATTGGTATAATAATCACCTAGAACGGCTAAATCCATATAATCACTTATGGCAAAATAATATCCACCATTTTGTAAAAAGTAACCACGATCATTACCAGTGTCTTCTCCAAAAGAAGGAAAAATAATACCTGAGGTTTGTTTCTTAGACATTGGAAAATATGCAAAAGGAATTGCTATTGGCGTTGGTACATCATAAATATACATCTGGCTCATACCCGTAACAATCTTCTTGTTTGGGACAATCTTTGCTCTGTTCATTAAAATGTAATATTCAGGATCCTCTAAATTCTCTGATGTTGTAAACTTGCCTTGAGAAATAAAGTAAACAGAGTCATTCTCTCTTTTTGTTCGTTCTGCAATTACAGTTCCGCCACTTTGTTCGGTCACAGAGTTATAAATAAGTGCTTTTCTGGTTTCTGTGCTAAAGACTATTGAATCTGGTTCTATAACATTAGCTCCTTGCTTAAAAACAGGTTTTTGAGAATAGCCCGTAGAATCTTTTATACGCCCAGCATAAACTAAATTTTTGCTATAATCTATAACAATGACACCAGACGTAATCACCATATCCCCATAATCTACTTTAGCTTCATTGTAAAGCCGAATTTGTTGTTTTCTTTGGTTTATTGCCACATAGTCCTTGGCCTTATAGGTAACTATATCTGTTAAGAAGGCATCTTTTTTTACAGAATCTTTTTCTGTAGAATCTACTTCTTTAATATTTGAAGGTTTACTTTTTAGAGTGTCTATAGGAATTACAATTGCAGGAATTGCTGTAGAATCTGCCGGTATTGCAGTTTTCTTTTTTGAGGTTTCTTGTGCTGAGCTAAAAGTGTTGATAAGCACTGTAAAACTCAGGGTAAAAAGTATGTGTAGGCTATTTGTACGCAATCCTTTTAGATGTATTTTTGTAAAAGTATGGCTCGGTTTTTGAAACGCCAAAAGTACTGTTATTTTTTTGTGATTATTTTATTAAGATCATAAAGTTTAAAAATACTGTTTTACTAACAATATCGTCTAATAATATGAGTTTATAAACCGTTAGATTAAATATGCAAACGACTCAAAAATATAGAATAGTATTCTTAGTAGTGATATTTATCACTTCTTTAACATCCTTTTCTTCATTACAAGCACAACAAGGTAAGTTTGTAGTGGTGTTAGATGCTGGTCATGGTGGTAAGGATCCAGGTAGACCAACAAAAAATGGGTATAAAGAAAAAAGTATAGCACTTAAAGTCGTGCTCGAAATAGGAAAGCAGTTAGAGAAAAACCCAGATTTTAAAGTAATTTACACACGAAAAACAGATGTTTTTTTAGAACTTTATGAACGTTCGGCAATAGCGAATAAAGCAGATGCCGATTTATTTGTTTCAGTACATTGCAATGCACATCATACACAAGCTTATGGTACTGAAACATATGTTTTAGGGGCAAAAAATTCTGATAGAAATATGGCAGTGGCTAAAGCCGAGAATGAAGTAATTTTTTTAGAGGATAATTATCAAGAAAATTATGCAGGTTTTGATCCTAGTTCTCCAGAATCTAGCATTGCAATTGGGATTGAGCAGGAAGTATATGTAGAACAAAGTATTCAACTTGCAAAGAAAATTGAAGATAATTTTTCTGGTAAACTTAAAAGAAGAAGTAGAGGTATAAAACAACTAAGTTTATGGGTATTACATAATACGTATATGCCTAGTGTACTTGTTGAAACAGGTTTTATAACAAACAAAAAAGAAGGCGCTTACTTAAATTCTAATAGTGGACAAAAAAAGATAGCAACTCAAATAAGAAATGCTATTGAGGATTATAAAAGAGAAATAGACCTAAATGTGGGTAGTCTTAATTTGGGAGGAGATACTGTCCCTAATGAAGTTACAGATGAAAAACCTTCAATATTTAACGATATAACGTTTAAAGTGCAAATTGCGGCAAGTAAAAATGATTTAGCTACAAAGTCCTATAACTTCAATGGATTAGATAATCTTAGCAAAGAAAAGTCAGGTGTAATATATAAATATTTTTACGGAAGCACATCTAATTATAACAAAGCCCAAAAACTACAATTAGAAGCTAAAGATAAAGGCTATAAGTCTAGCTTTGTGGTTGCGTATAAAGACGGAAAGCAGATTGAACTATCTGAGGCATTAAAATCTACAAGTGATTAGTATCACTAATTAGAAACATTATTAATATATTTATTCCTAATTTTGTTTTAACCAAAGTAAGGACCATTGAAAATTACAAGAGAAGTTAAAGTTGCTATATTAGTTTTATCTGGTATAGCCCTTTTTATTTATTTATTTACGTTTTTAAGAGGTGAAGAATTATTTTCTGATTCAGAATCATACTACACAGAATTTGATTACAATGCTTTGAGTATGTCATCTCCTGTAACTGTAAAAGGTAATAAAATAGGTAAAATTGAAGATATCGATTACGTTTTTGAGACTGGTAAAACGCGTGTTTATTTTTCTGTAGATCCTAAACTTAAATTTTCAAAAAACAGTATGATTCGTCTTTACCAAACTGGTCTTATGGGAGGTAACGGTTTGTCAATTATTGATACTGGAGATGGAGATATTGCAAAACCTGGAGATTTCATTGCCTCAGAAGTGAAACCAGGATTAGTAACAACTTTAGAAAAAGACTTCTCAAAAGTGAGTTCTAATTTAGACAATACATTACTCTCAGCGGATACCTTAGTGACTAATTTAAATGCATTGGTTGTTGATGAATCTAATGAGGGCCTAAAACAGACTATAGCAGAATTAAACTCTACCTTAAAATCGTTTAAAGGACTTTCTAATTCTATTCAGAATGTTATTAAACAGAATAATGAGAAGATTGCTTCTGTTTTAGAAAATTTTGATAAAACAAGTGAAAATTTAAGTGCACTCTCATCGGAGTTAAAAGATGCAGGTCTGTCTACTACTATTGAAGGTTTAAATAAAACTTTAGTAAGTATGCAGAGTTTGTTATCTAGTATTGAAGGAGGAGAAGGCACCATTGGTAAACTTCTTAAGGATGATGCGTTATACAATAATCTAGAAGGCGCTTCTAAAGAAATGGAGCTTTTATTATTAGACATAAAACTACATCCTGCAAGATACAGACGTATATTATCTAAAAAGGAAATTCCTTATCAACCACCAACAGAAGATCAAAAGAATTAGATCATTTTTATGGAATACTTACCAAACATTCTATTTGCCATTATCCTTATTGTAGGTATAGGCTATTTTGCTAAAAACATTAAAAAACTAATTAGAAATATCAAACTTGGTCAAGAAGTTGATGCAAGTGATCATAAATCCGAGCGTTGGACTAATGTAGTTCGCATAGCATTAGGTCAAAGTAAAATGATAAAACGACCGGTATCTGGTTTTCTTCATGTTATAGTTTACGTAGGTTTCGTTATTATTAATATAGAAGTATTAGAAATAATAATCGATGGTTTATTTGGTACACATCGTATCGGACAAGAGTTTTTACCTAACTCAGTATATGGCTTTTTAATTGGGTCTTTTGAGGTTTTAGCAGTATTAGTACTTGTATCAGTAATTGTATTTTGGTTAAGACGTAATATTATAAAAATAAAGCGCTTTTTGAGTGCGGAAATGAAAGGGTGGCCAAAAAGCGATGGTAATATAATCCTTTATTTCGAAGTTGTTTTGATGTGTTTGTTCTTAGTTATGAATGCAACAGATACAACTTTTCAAAGTATGGCTTCTGGTAATTTAATATCTCAATTTATAGCACCTTGGTTCGAAGGGCTTTCTGACACAACATTGCATACTATAGAGCGCACGGCTTGGTGGTTGCATATTGTAGGTATTTTAATATTTTTAAATTATCTATACTGGTCAAAGCATTTACATATCCTTTTAGCTTTTCCGAATGTATATTATGGTAGTTTAGAGCCTAAGGGTAAAGTTAATAATCTACAAGCTGTTACCAATGAAGTTAAGTTAATGATGGACCCAAATGCTGATCCATTTGCTGCGCCAGCTGAAGGAGAGGAAGATGATGTACCTGCTAAATTCGGTGCTAGTGATGTCATGGATTTAAGTCAGACACAACTATTAAACGCTTACACCTGCACAGAATGTGGAAGATGTACATCAGCATGTCCCGCTAATCTTACAGGTAAGAAATTATCTCCTCGCAAGATTATGATGGATACCAGAGATCGTCTAGAAGAAGTAGGTAAGAATATTGATGCTAATAATGGTGAGTTTAAAGATGATGGTAAACAGCTGTTAGGAGATTATATTACTAATGAAGAATTATGGGCATGTACAACGTGCAATGCTTGTGTGGAAGAATGTCCTGTAAGTATAAACCCATTATCTATAATTTTAGAAATGCGTCGTTATTTAGTTATGGAGCAGAGTGCTGCACCAATGGAATTAAATAATATGATGACCAATATAGAAAATAACGGAGCTCCATGGCCTTACAATCAAATGGATAGACTGAATTGGAAAGATGAGTAAAAGACAAATATTAATTATAGCTGCAATTACTTTAATTACGCTAGGTATGGTATTAATGATTCAACTAAAGGATCATAAATATGGCTATATACTAGGTGGTGCTATAATTGGTGGTGGTTTTGGTATTATACCATCTTTATTTTCTAAAAAAAAAGAAGAATAGCCTTAAAGACTAGTTTGAAATGAGTGAGGAATTAAAAGTGCCAACAATGGCAGAATTTATGGCAGAAGGTAAACAGCCCGACATTTTATTTTGGGTAGGTTCTGCTGGTAGCTATGATGATAGAGCTAAAAAAATAACTAAAGCTTTTGTAAAAATATTAAACAAAGCCAACGTAAACTTTGCGGTTTTAGGAACTGAAGAGAGTAATACAGGTGATGTAGCAAAGCGTGCAGGGAATGAGTTTTTATTTCAAATGCAGGCCATGATGAATATTGAGGTTTTAAATACATATGAAGTTAAACGCATTGTAACCTGTGATCCTCATTCTTTTAACTGTTTAAAAAATGAATACCCAAGTTTAGGTGGAAGTTATGATGTAATACATCACACACAGTTTATTCAAGAATTAATTGAATCTGGTAAACTTAAAGTTGAAGGCCAAACGTACAAAGGAAAGCGTATTACATTTCACGATCCGTGTTATTTAGGTCGTGCAAATAGTGTTTATGATTCGCCTCGTGAAGTTCTGAAAAAGACAAATGCCAATTTAATAGAAATGAAGCGTCATAAATCTACTGCTCTTTGCTGCGGTGCTGGTGGAGCTCAAATGTTTAAAGACGCAGAGCCTGGTAATAAAGAAATAAATGTTTTAAGAACTGAAGACGCTCTAGAAACTCAACCAGATATTATCGCAACAGGTTGCCCTTATTGCAATACTATGATGACTGATGGTATAAAGGCAAAAGAAAAGGAAGGTAAAGTTACAGTATTAGATGTTGCAGAGCTGATAGCAAATTCATAATATAAAATTTAAATTATGGAGTTATTTTCTAATTCTCAGATAGATGCAAACGCGCTTCCAAAATCTGAAGACCTAGAACTAGTACCGATTTCTTCAAAGTATTTTAAAATTATAATAATAAATACGTTTATAGCCTTTGGTGTATTTATTACAGTTTTAATACTTCTTAATTCATTTGCTGATGATAGCGAGTTTAAAACCTTCTCTGATTATCTAATAGGGTTTACAATTCTATTATTTGTAATTTCTCTTTTAATTTCTTTTTTAGGTTTTAAAAAGCGAAAGTATGCTATGCGCGAAAAAGATATGACTTACAGTCATGGTTACTTAGTAAATAAAACTTTAACACTGCCTTATAATCGGATACAGCATATTGAAATTTCGAGATCATTCTTAGCACGTAAATTTGGCTTATCTACGCTAAAGATATATTCGGCAGGTCAATCTGGTGGTGATCTTTCTATAAAAGGATTAGATAAAGAAATAGCAGACGCTCAATATACTTTTTTAACTAAAATAATTAATGAGCGCTTATAATTTTGAAACACCATCTCGGCAATCTGCCAAAGGTATTATTGTAATATTTGGTGTCACAGCTTATAGAATAATAAAGGCAACCATCATAATAATTGCAGCATTCTTTATTAAATATGTACGCAGCGATAAATCAATAGAATTTACAAGCCCAAAATTTATTTTAAGTGCTATTGGTATAGTTTTACTTTTCTTAGTCATTGCGCTTTTAAAATACCTCAATTTTAAATTTTACATAAATAATGATTATTTCTTTTTACGAAAGGGAATTATTAATAAAGAAGAGATTTCAGTAGCTAAGGGTAAAATTCAGAATGTTTACGTAAAACAGAATGTTTTACAGCAAATAATTAATGTAGTTTCCTTATCGATTGAAACCGCTGGTGATGATAGTACCGAAATAGAAATTTTGGCACTTTCAAAATCAAAAGCTGAGGCTCTAAAGTCCCAATTAATGGTTTTAAATAATGCCGCAAATAAAGATGTGCAAATAATAGAAGAAGAAAAGATATATTTTAAAGCTTCTATTAAAAGACTTTTATTAGAAGGAGTAAGTGAAAATCATTTAAAAAGTTTTGTGTTAATTTTTGCTTTTATAATGAGTATTTACAACGATGTGAGGGAGTTTGTAAATCAACTAAATTTAACTTCAAAATTCGGTTCTTGGTTTGATCTAGATAGTGAATCGTTTATGTCGTTTATTCTATTTAACATCACTATAGTTATAGCTTTATTGGTTATATCTTTCTTTTTCTCAATGATTAAAATGTTTGTTCAGAATTTTAATCTAATGGTAAAGCGAAATTCAGAAGGCTTAGAAATTTCTAAAGGTCTTTTAAACAAAATTAACCTTAGTCTTTATGAGAGTAGAATTCAAAATACAACCATAACAACTAATAGACTAAAACAAACATTTGGCTTGTATAAATTAGCTTTTACCCAAGCAATGGCTAATAAAAAGCAACAATTAAATTTTAATATTGTTGGTTTAGGAAAGGCTCAAATTACGGAGCTTTTAGAACAGTTTTATCCTAATGCACAAGAACGTTTAATTAAACATAAACCAAATGTTTATTTAATGTATCGAATGTTTTTTCTGAGTAGTTTTGTGGTTTTTTTACTAAATATGGCATTCTTTTTTGGTCCAAAACAACTGTTCTTTATTAATGTTCCACTATTATTTTTTATAGTTACTAATGCCATTTATACTTATAAAAAAGCATATTATCATTTAGATGACGACTATATTGTAGTTGGAGGAGGAAGACTTATAGACACGACGACTAATTTTTTAGAAATAAGTAAGGTCCAAGCTGTTAGTTTAGATCAAACCTTATTTCAAAAACGTAGAGGTCTTGCTTCCATTAAAATTTTCTCTGCTTCAAAACCTCTTGCTATTTTGCATATTGATTTATCAACCGCAAATACAATTAAGAATTATTTACTTTTTAAAGTCGAGTCTGAAGATAAAGATTGGATGTAATACTTTATTTTTGTCTAAGAAATTATAAGGCATATGTTAGTAGATTTTGATACACTACCTGAAGAATCTCGAGTTTGGATATACCAAGCCAATCGTTCATTTTCTATAGAAGAAATAGACGCGTTACAATTAAAGCTAAAAACTTTTATTGAAGCTTGGACAGCTCATGGAAAAGATTTACAAGCAGGTTTTAAAATAGTATATAAGAGATTTATTGTATTGGCATTAAATCAAAATTTAAATAATGCTACGGGTTGTTCTATAGATGCTTCTGTTCATTTTATTCAGGAGTTAGAGAAAGCCTATAATGTAGATCTAATGGATAAAATGAATGTATCTTATAAACAAGGTGAATTTATTGCTTACAAATCTTTATTAGACTTTAAAAAAATGGCTAAGAATAGATCGGTTTCAAAAAATACAATTGTATTTAACAATTTGGTAGCCAATATTGCTGAGTTTAAAGAGAATTGGGAAGTACCAGCTAGTGAAAGTTGGCATAGTCGTTTTTTAAAATAATTGACCTATTTGCGGATTCTATTATGATTTCGTCTTATTATTATAAAATTCGCATCTTCAATAATTTTCATATTTCAATTAGAATATTGATTTTTACAGTCATAATCTCATTATTGTGGCTACAGATATATTCTTATTAAATATTTCAGGACAAGATAAACCAGGACTTACATCTTCCTTAACAAGTGTTTTGGCGCAATACGATGCTAAAATCTTAGATATAGGGCAGGCTAATATTCACGACACCTTATCACTAGGAATGTTGTTCGAAATTAAATCTGGTAAGGAATCAGCAGCGGTTTTAAAGGATTTATTATTTAAAGCTTATGAGTTGGGTATCGTTGCTAAGTTTACACCGATTTCTTTAGAGGACTATGAGCATTGGGTTACAATGCAAGGTAAGAATCGATATATCATTACAATTTTAGGCGAGAAACTGGCTGCAGAACAAATTTCTGAAGTCACAAAAGTTATATCTGAAAAGAACCTAAATATAGACTCTATTAAGCGTCTCACAGGAAGGACGTCTTTGGTAAAAAAAGATGATTATCCCAGAGCATCTATTCAACTATCTATACGCGGAAAGATTGAAGACAAAACAGAATTCACCTCTAAATTTATGGAAATTTCGAAAGCATTAGATGTAGATATTGCTTTTCAGGAAGATAGTATGTTTAGACGAAATAGACGTTTGGTTTGCTTTGATATGGATTCTACATTGATTCAAACTGAAGTTATTGATGAACTCGCTGAACGCGCAGGAGTAGGAGAAAAAGTAAGAGCAATTACAGAATCTGCAATGCAAGGTGAAATAGATTTTAATGAAAGTTTTAAAAAACGAATGTGCTTATTAAAAGGACTTAGCGAAGATGTTTTAAAAGATGTGGCTGATAATTTACCAATAACAAAAGGTGCAAAACGTTTAATTGATACTTTACATTATTATGGATATAAAACTGCGATTTTATCTGGTGGTTTCACTTACTTTGGCCATTACCTTCAAGAAAAACTAGATATTGATTATGTTTATGCTAATCAACTAGAAATCCAAGACGGAAAACTAACAGGTGGGTATTTAGGAGAAATTGTAGATGGTAATAAAAAAGCTGAATATCTCCAGCTTTTAGCGGATAAGGAAGGTATAGATATAGGTCAGACTATTGCTGTTGGTGATGGAGCAAATGATCTGCAAATGCTTAACCTGGCTGGTTTAGGAATTGCGTTTCATGCTAAGCCAAAAGTAAAAGATAATGCACAAAGTGCTATCTCTAGTATTGGTTTAGACGGTGTTTTATATCTCTTAGGTTATCACGATCGTCATATAGACTTGTTAGATTAGCAATGTACTACTGTTAATTACGCAGTTTATAAAAGTTTCATAAAGTCTTTTTACTTGGTTTTAAATATCCTATTTTGGCATAGTATTCGTTACTAATTAATAAATAATAAAAGATTTTTAATGCGCTACTTGTCCCTTATTCTTTTTTGCTTTTGTGCTCAAATTGGTTTTGCACAGAATACTACTAATAGTCCGTTACTTTCAGAAGACCCAATTGAACAACAAAAGTGGGTTGATAGTATCTATAATTCACTATCCATAAAAGAAAGGATTGGGCAACTTTATATGGTTCAGGTAATGTCTGAGAATAATAATAAGATTAATAATAATGTCATTAAACTTATAAAGGATGAGCATATAGGTGGAGTTATTTATTCTAATGGTGGACCTTACAGGCAGGCACAATTAAATAATAAATTACAAGCTGCTTCAAAGATTCCTCTTTTAGTGGGTATGGATGCAGAATGGGGTTTAAATATGCGATTAGATTCTACATATGCCTTTCCATGGAATATGACACTTGGCGCCATTACAGACAACAAACTCATTGAAGAAACAGGTCGTCAAATTGGTGAGCATTGTAAACGATTAGGTGTTCACTTTAACTTTGCGCCAGTAGTAGATATTAATACAAACCCAAAAAATCCTATTATTGGGAATCGATCTTTTGGAGAAGATAGAGACAACGTAACGGCAAAGGGATTGGCGTTTATGAAAGGAATGCAAGATGCAGGTGTTTTGGCAAATGCCAAACATTTTCCTGGACATGGTGATACTGAGGTAGATTCTCATGAAACACTTCCAACTATATCATTTAGTGAAAAACGTATAGATTCTGTAGAACTATACCCTTATAGAACACTTATTAAAGAAGGCTTATCTAGTGTTATGGTCGCTCATTTAAATGTGCCAAGTTTAGAAGCTCGCAGAGGATTTCCTTCATCTTTATCTAAGCATATTGTTACTGATATTTTAAAAGATTCTTTAGGTTTTAATGGTTTAATTTTTACAGATGCCTTAACAATGAAAGGTGCAGCAGATTATATAGAAAAAGGCGTTGATGGTATAACTCCAAAAACACTATCCAAAGGTGGAGAGATAGATTTAATGGCATTTTTAGCAGGGAATGATGTAATGCTTATGTCTGAAAATCCTAAAGCCGGAATTGCTAAATTCATTGAAGCTTATGAAAGTGGTGTAATTACTGAGGATCGCTTATCTCATTCTGTAAAGAAAGTATTAATGGCTAAGTATAAAGTAGGTCTTAATAATTATTCTCCTGTTGGGATGTATAATTTAGGAAAAGACCTAAATCGTATAAAAGATGATGTGCTTTATGAGAGGCTTATGGAAAGTGCTGTTACAGTTGTTAAGAATGAAAATTCCTTGTTGCCGTTACGCGATTTGCAAACAAAGAAGATAGCTTATGTGGAGTTAGGTGATGTCAATGGTTCTGTGTTTTTAGATGAGTTAAAAAAATATACCAAAGTCCACCAGATTAAAGCAGATAAACTTGATGGTATAATATCTAAATTACAAAATTATAATACGGTTGTTATTGGATTTCATAAATCGAATGATAACCCATGGAAAGGTTATAAATTCACACAAAAAGAATTGGCTTGGTTGTACGAAATTGCAAGGACAAATACTGTTGTTTTAGACGTTTTTGCAATACCATATGCGTTAAATGATCTCAAGTCAATTGACAATATCGAGGGTATTGTAGTGAGTTATCAAAATAGTAAAATAACTCAACAAAAATCAGCTCAAATAATTTTTGGAGCTATAGGTGCTCAAGGAAAATTACCTGTAAGTTCAGGTCAATTTTTTCCTTTGGGAACTGGAGAAATTTATAATTCTATCTCAAGTTTAGGTTATGCATTACCAGAACGTGTAGGAGTTGATTCAAAATTATTGAGCCGAATAGATTCTATAGCAAATCATGCCGTAAATATGAAAATGACGCCTGGTATACAACTTTTGGTTGCACGAAAAGGTAAAGTTATTTATAATAAGAATTTTGGATATCATACATACGCAAAGAAAAATAAAGTAGATTTTGACGATATATACGATGTTGCTTCACTTACAAAAATACTAGCAACATTACCAGTTCTTATGGGATTAGAAGAACAGGGCTCTGTATCGCTAGACTCTAAACTGGGTTCTTTAATTCCGGAATTCAAAAATTCTAATAAGAAAAATATCACTTTAAAAAAGATGTTATCGCATTATGCGCAGTTAAGACCTTGGGTTCCTTTTTACTATGCAACACTAGATTCTGTAACAAAAAAACCAGATCCTAAGTATTATAGAAATAAAAGGACTGGTAATTTTAATGTAGAGGTAACTAATACACTTTTTATGAGAAGTGATTATAAAGATTCCATTCAAAAAATAATAAAAGAAACTGAACTTTTATCTAGACTTCGTTATCGTTATAGTGATTTACCATATTATATTTTAAAAAATTATTTAGAAGGATTCTACGATAAAAGCTTACACGAAATCACACAAGATCGTTTTTATAAATCATTAGGTGCAAACTATACAACCTACAATCCAAGAAAGACATTTGGATTAAAAGATATTGTACCAACTGAAGTAGATAATTATTATCGCTATAAAAAAGTACATGGCTATGTGCATGATATGGGAGCTGCAATGCAAGGTGGTATAGGAGGCCACGCAGGTGTATTTAGCAATGCAAATGATGTGGCAAAAATTATGCAGATGTATTTACAAAAAGGGTTTTATGGTGGCAAACGTTACTTTAAGAATGGCACTGTAGACAGGTTTAATAAATGTTATTATTGTCATGCTGATAATAGACGTGGTATAGGTTTTGATAAACCACAATTAGGTGAAGACGGACCAACTTGTGGATGCTTATCCATGACGAGTTTTGGTCACTCAGGCTTTACAGGAACTTATGCTTGGGCTGATCCAGAAGAGGAAATTATTTATATATTCTTAGCCAATAGAACTTACCCGGAGGCAGGTAAAAACTTATTACTTCGAGAAAATATTAGAACAGAAATTCAACGCCTTATTTACGAAGCAATAATTGAATAATCCATTAATTAGATAAGTTAAAAAATACTAAAATTTATTTCTAAATCAGTAAAAGGTATAACTTTAAACTTTAATCGCTTAAAGTACTGATAACTTAATTTCTTACAACTTTTATATGAAAATTGGCATTGTTTGTTACCCAACATTTGGTGGAAGTGGAGTAGTGGCTACAGAATTAGGTTTAGAACTTTCTAAACGTGGTCATCAAATTCATTTTATAACCTATAAACAACCTGTGCGACTTGAGTTGTTAAGTAATAATGTGCATTTTCATGAAGTACATGTACCAGAATATCCGTTGTTTCAATACCAACCTTACGAATTAGCATTATCTAGTAAGTTAGTTGATATGGTGAAGCTACATGGTATTCAGTTGCTACATGTACACTATGCAATACCTCACGCATACGCGGCATATATGGCTCAGCAAATGCTTTTAGATGAAGGTATATTAGTGCCTATAGTAACCACATTGCATGGTACAGATATAACTTTAGTAGGTAGTCATCCATTTTATAAGCCTGCAGTAACTTTTAGCATTAATAAATCAGACGCAGTAACATCAGTCTCAGATAGCTTAAAGAAGGATACTATGCGCCTTTTTAATATCAAAAAAGAAATTCATGTAGTGCCAAATTTTATAGATTTAGAAAAACATATGCATGGTTTTACAGACTGTCAACGAGAAATGATGGCAGATAACGATGAGCGCATTATAACCCATATAAGTAACATGCGTGAGGTTAAGCAAATACCTGATGTGATTAAGATTTTCTATAATATTCAAAAAGAGTTACCAGCTAAATTGATGATGGTTGGTGAAGGGCCAGAAAAAGAAGGTGCAGAACGATTGGTAGAGCAGCTAGGGATTTCTGAGCGTGTTGTCTTTTTTGGGAATAGCAATGAAATTGATCGTATTTTATGTTTTAGCGATTTATTCTTACTACCATCTCAGACAGAGAGTTTTGGTTTAGCAGCTTTAGAAGCTATGGCAAGTAGTGTTCCTGTTATTTCTACTAATACAGGTGGTTTATCTGAGGTTAATGAAGATGGATTTTCAGGCTATTTAAGTGACGTAAATGCCGTTGAAGATATGTCTACAAATGCGGTTAAAATCTTATCAAATTTAGACACTCTAAATCGATTTAAAGCCAATGCAAAAGAGCAATCTAAGAAGTTTAGTATTCATAATGTAGTGCCTATGTATGAGCAAATTTATGAAGATACCTTAAAGGAATTCTTAGTGTCTAATTAAACCATACAGCATAACGTGCTCTTCGAAGTTCTAACGCTATCTGTTCTTCCGCAATAATAGCCTCGGCTCGTGTTAAAAATGGATCGATATGATTATAAAGACTTGGTCTTAAATATAAGCCATATTTCTCTACTATATTTGATGAAATCTTATGACCTTTTTTAGACCTATAGCCCGATTTATGTTGCATAAAACGTTCTTTAGGCGTCTTACTTGTCATACCAACATAAAGACATTCTAAAACGCCATTAAATTGTGGATTAGCAGCTCTAAATTTATTATTTTCAGTATATACACGTTTAGATAATTCTATAACGTAAACACGATAAAGCAGTTTGGCCATGAGTTGTTTTTTTAGTCATAAAGCTTTTGAGAATTTTGTACTGGCCATATTTTTTTAAACCATTCGCAAACTACCAACATGTCTTCTAGAGGTTTGTCATTGGTCTTATCCAATGTACTCGTAAAAAACTCCCGATGTGCTTTTTTCCATTGTTTTAGAGGTTCAATTTGGGTTCCCATATCTAATTCAGCATACTCTATAGTAATTTTATTGAACGGAATAGTATCTACTTTAACAATTTCTATTATAGCCTGAGCATGTCCATTAAAGTCTGTAATAATATGTTTCTTACCAACAATTGGTAGGTTGGCATTCGCATTTTTATACCAAGCATATAAACCAGACGCTGCTTGTTTCTTACCTGATAAAGTGAGATCTGCAAGTCTATCGGCATCATATTTATTATCATGAAAATACCAAGATTCTGGCACTTCATTATTTTTAAAGTCAGGATGAGAATTTATATAATTAGACCACATATTACTAACGGAAGCATTAATTTCATTGCTTACTTTTGTTTCGCTTTTACAGCTCGCAATAATTAATATTAGAATAATTATTCTATATCTCATTTCTTAAAAAAGGGTATTTAATCTTTTAAAACTCACTGTTTCTATATTATTAACTACTTTGCCCAAAGGTTAAAAGATTAGTGTCAGGATCTAACACAGAAAATTCCTTTTGACCCCATGGTTTTGTTTGCAGTGGGCCATTGGGATGAATTTTCACTTTGTTATCTAAATATTCTTGGTACAGGCCCTCTATATTATCCGTTCTAATGTAAACTTGGCCATAATTCTCTTTTGGGTTTAAAGTTTTAAACTCAAAGAAATGCAGTTCAATTTCATCTTTCTTTAGCATTAAGTATTCATCATAGTCAGTACTTCCAAGTTCTGTAAAGCCTAGTTGTTCAATATAAAATGCTTTTGTAATATTCTTGTTGCGCATTGGTATTTTCGGATGTATAGCAGTAAGCATAATTTTAGGATTGGTTTTTGATGAATTACGTATTATTTAAAATGTATTTTCATTCCTTCGTGGCTAGCTGTAAACCCTAAATCCTCATAAAAATGAATGGCTTTAAGTCTCTTTTTATCTGTTGTAAGCTGAAGTAAATGTGCATTACGTTCTTTTGCTCTTCTAATAGCCCATTTAAACATTGTTTTTCCGACTCCTTTCCCTCTATGGTCTTTTTTAATTCTTACAGCTTCTATCTGTGCTCTTATTCCACCACGATAAGTGAGGTATTGTAAAAAAGATAATTGAAGCGTTCCTATGATTTCATATTGCTCACTTTCTACAACAATAAGTTCTTGATTAGGGTCTAAATTAATTTCTTTAAATGCATCAACATAAGATTGCGGTAATGGGTTTTGATAATTCTCTCTAATTTTGCCTAGTTCATCATCGGCTATCATTTCGACGATTTTAGATAGATCATTTTGCGTAGCTTTTCTAAACTTCATTTCAAGAATTAATTATTAAAACTGTTATTCTCTTTATTATTTATTTTCTGATAATCTATGCTTGCTTTAGATATACCTTTGTCATTTGGGTCTATATACAACTCATGTTCTTTTAGAAGTTTTACCTTTTTTAATTCTCCTTTTAAAAATGTAATTTCTCTTATAATTTTTCCGTTCTGTTGTATTCTTATAGAAAATTTAGTTTCGCCTATATTCTTAACTATAGCATAACAATCCTCACCGAAATAAGGATTTTTTGTGCCGTCTTGCCCAGGACCTTTACCAGTTAGTATCATACTTTGAGAGGGCTTTAGGGTGAACTTAGTTTGTGCAAAAACTTCTAAATTAGTAAAGAAAGTTAGGCAAATTGTTAAGATTAATAATCTCATTAAGATTTGATTTTTATCTTTTGTGTTATTTTTCTACACGCATTATTTTTTCCATTTTGCGACCCTTAGCTAGTTCGTCAACAAGTTTGTCTAGATATCTACATTGTCTATAAACTTTAAACTCGTCTGCGATGTCTTCTATTCTATAGCCACAAACAACACCTTTTATAAGGTGTGCGTTTGGATGTATGTTCGCATTATTAAAGAAGGTTTCAAACGTCACCCTTTCTTCAATAAGTGTTTCTAATTTAACTGCGTCAAACCCAGTTAACCATTCTATTACTTTATCTAGTTCTTCTTTGGTTCTTCCATTCTTCACTAACCTATTTAAATAATGTGGGTAAACAGATGCAAAAACCATTTTTGCAACTTTGTCATTTTTCTCTGCTGTGACTTTCAATATAAATTAATTTTAAAATAATAAATAGTAATGTCTAAGTTGGTAATTCTCTTTTATCTACATTAAAGATACATAAAAATGAGGTGTTGTAACACATGATATCTTCAAGATAAATCTCTATTTTAGAATTGTGTCAGTTTTATTTGTTCTTTCTAAAATCAAGGATGAAAATGATCTAACACCAATACTTATGCATTCTTCATCAACTTTAAAATTTGGTGCGTGATTCATCGCATTTATTCCTTTTTCAGAATTAGAACCGCCAAACAAAAAGTAAACACCAGGAGTATTTTGTTGAAAGTATATAAAGTCATCATTGAAATATGGTATTTGTCCATAATCATTTACAACAGCAGTATTGCCGTAAATCGTTTTGAGAATATTAACCGAACTTTTTGTGAGTTGGTTATCATTTAAAACTGTTGGATTTTCTTGAATAAATGATATGGATATAAATTGGTCTTTAAACTCTGATTTATTAATAACATCCTTGATTTTAGGTAGTATATACGGTAGCTTAGATTTATCTGTTTCATAAAGGTTCGCTCTAATTATAAGTTGATTCTTCTTTTCCTCAATTACACGATTTTCTTCTAAAAAAAGATAATCATTGAAAATAGTATTCGGATTTGTTAAGCCAACAATAGAATCAAATGCTTTTGGGATTTCCCAAGGATTTCCTCCATCTCTTTTGCGTAAAATTTCACTTTGGATTTTCTTGTATAGTATGTCTGAGTCTTCTTTTGAAAACGTCTCGTTAAATATAATCTCTATTCGCTTTTGATATGCGTATAACTCGTTTGGTTTAACCATGATCTGACCTAATGGTAAAGCAGTAACATGTAATGCATATATTTCATCAATATCTAAGTCCGAATAGATTCTATTGTCTACTATATTTTTTGCGCCAACAAAAGTCTCTTCCTCGGGTTGAAAGATGAAATATATTTTACCCTTAATGGATGCTTTTAGTTTAGATAATACTTCGGCTATTCCCAAACCTATAGCAACATGTACGTCGTGACCGCAACCATGCTGTATCCCTTTATTTTTTGATTTATATATAACATCATCGACAAAATCATTTGGTATAGCATCCATGTCTGCTCGCCAAGCTATATTTTTTCCTTCACTTTCTCCTTTTAAAATACCAATAACACCTTGGCCTGCGAAACCTGTCTTAACCTCTAATCCTAAATCTAATAAATATTTAGTAATGATTTTGGCTGTCCTTTTTTCATTGCCAGCCAATTCTGGGTATTTGTGTAAATCTCGTCTAATTTTAACCAGATTATCAAAGATTGCTTCGGTTTGATTGCTTATAACGGCATGAGCATTTTTTTCATCCTTGGGTTTACAGGATGCGAGCATACTACATATTGTTATAAGTATAATAAGGTGTTTGCTAAATTTCATAAGATTTTATTAGTCTGATCTTTTTGTCTCAATTATGATAATGAAATATATGTTAGTTACTTATTATAGTTGGTTTTACTATTTTTAATCTTGTACATTTCATTTCTAAATAAAGCGTCCATTATTCAGATTTATGCACTTCTAATTCAATTTCAATCAGTAATTCTGGTAATGCCAATTCTTTGACTCCGAGCCAAGAACCTGTTGGAAAATTTTTGGTATAAATTTCGGTACGGTAAGCTGCATTTTCAAGAAATAAGGGCATATTGGTGGTGAAAATATTTTCGACTATAACGTCATCGAAGGTACAATCAAAATGGTTTAAAATCTTTTCCAGATCTGCATAACAATTTTTCATTTGTTGTCCTAAATCACCAATTGCGGCAGGATTTCCTTCATTGTCCATACTTACAGCGCCAGAGATTTTAATAGTATTGCCAATTTTTACTGCATGCGAGTATCCAAATGCTTTTTCTAATTCTGGTCGAAGCAAAAAATATTCTGGCTCTTCAGAATCAGTAACCACCTCTTTTTCTGATTCTTTAGGCACTTCTTTTTTCTTTTGTACGCAGTTTTGAATTCCGAAAGTGAATGCAAAAAATATTACAATTAAGGATAGTTTGCTTGCTAATTTGGTTGTTTTTATCATTTCGTTGATTGTTTTATTGCTTATTTGTTATTTCCTTACCAATTCGGGAGTAATTTTCTTTTATGTTCTCTGGCATATTTCTCGCTCCTACGGAATTTGGAAAATCGAATCCACTTGGCCAAAAGTAGCCTAATATACCTATCACTTTCTCATCACTTTGTGCTAATTGATAATAGTTATTTGCAACTATATCCATTTCTAGTAGGTTTATATTACCAAAGTTGCCGTGAGCCCAATCTAAATAATGACTATCCATTACAATCATTATTTTTTGCGAAGGACTAGTTAATTTTGATTTTAAGGTTTGCCAGTTTTGTTGAAATTCAGAATCTTCATTTGGGTTTTTAATAAAATAACGGTCAAAACCTACCCAATCTATAAGTTCTGGTATTTGTAATTGATCTAAAGATGGGTATGCCTCAATAATCATTATCGGAACTGATGGGAAATCAGTTTTTAGTAATAATGTTACTTGGTTTAGTTCTGCGAAGGAAATTCCGTTCCAAGTAGGTTCCTCTCCAATGTAAAAAGCACCAATATAATTTGTGTTTAAAATAGCCTGGTTTGTATTTTTAAATGTGTTCCATCTTTCTTCATAATTGGGTCGCAAATCATAATTAGAACCAGAAGGACTATTAGAATCGATTACTTGAAAAAACAATTCACTTAAGTGTAAAATTGGTTTTAAATCTAATGCGCTAAAAGTTTCTGTGCGTTGGATTATATTATCAGTGGGATTAATAACGAGAATATCCGCCAGGTTACTGAAAGTATGAATCTCATCAGCATAATTGGTTTTTAGTTCTGAGTCTGTCGGGTCGTCCCAATGAGTATCAATAATCGTAAACCCGAAATATTTAATATGCGAATTTAAATTGTCAATTGAGTTTGAAACATCGTCCTTTTTACAAGAGAAAAAAACAAAACAAGTTAAAATACAAGATAGAATATTTTTCATTTCAACTAAATTAGACACATTATGTTTTGTGTAGATCATTGACCTGTACTAAGATAGCAAAAAGGAATTGCGCAGACGAAAATAGTTGTAAATTACTTGATACGCTTTTTAAACAGTGTATAGAATAAATTGTATGCTATGACAGTAGTAGTCATTTATTCTACTTTTAATGAAAAATTATCCACAAATAATTCGATATTTCCGGCAGTAGGATTTGCTGTGAAACCAATTTGTACGCGTTCGTAAATAGTAGGTTCTTGTAATGTAAAATCTATATCTTCATTTAGAAAAACCGCTCTAAAAACATCCGCATTTGGCATATTCATACCTGTTTGGTTAATATAGTGGTTGGTTAATGAAGCACAACGGGTTTGTGTATGGTTATTTTATTCCGATTGCGCCATCTCTGATTTCATTACGCCATTTTTTACCGTACTTATTATCCAAATAAGTAAAAATGGTTTGGTTATATTCTTCTTCGTTTTCATCTTCTCCCATTCTAATACAACCTTGACTAAAGAATTCGACCGAATATTTCTTTTGAAAAGCAATATCTATTTCATTGTCGAAATCAGGCATTCCACCAAAGCCACCAGGAAATAAAATCCGGATATTATCTTCCTTAATAGCTTTTTTGGCACCTTCAATATTAAAATCAGATTTAAGCTCAACTTTTACCGTATGAGTAAAAATCGGTTTTTTTAATTCGGTAGAATCTTTTTCCGATTGCGCATTAATTCCGCAAGTCATAAGACTGCAAAATATTACCAAATATGTATTCTTCAGTTTTTTCATAATTATAGACAAACGGTCTCGGCTATGCGTAGTTGCGAGGGTTAGCACTTAAATTTGATAATACACACCAAACTGAAAATCCGCGAGAACAAGCAATTACTTATAGCCATTGTTGTAGTGCGTCATTTTTTTATTCCTTTTAGTTTTACACCTTTCCAACCCATTAAAACATTGAAACTACCACTTTTATTGTCAACAAATTCAAAAGATTCGGGTTCTTTAGGGGCGTCAAAAAAAGTATTTTCCGATTCAGCTTTTAAGGTGGCAATTTGCTCTCCATCTTGATACACAATTAGATTCTTGTTTTCTACTTTAAAGGTCAGTTCCAAATTACCCATATCAGCGAAAGAATAAGTGCCAATATATTTGTTTAATATTTCATTAGATAATTCGATAGATTGTCTATTCAATTCTTTAGGCACTTCATAAGGTTTATTCTCTAAAATTTTCGCAAAGTCCTCTACGGTTTTCTGAAAAGGAACCTCCTCGTAATTTGCCAAAAAAATGAAATTATAATTATGTTCAAGATTTGTATAAATTTCTACTCTTATTCCGTCTGAACCACCACTTTTTTCAATGACATCAGATTTATTTTGTAGTAACGATGCATAAGGTTCATTTTTTATATGGTTCAAAAACTTATTTAAGTCAGAAGCAGTTGAAAATATTCTTGCAGTCTTCAGTTCATCTGATAATATATTATTTACTTGAACAATAACGCTATCATCCTTTTCGTGATTCTTTGCTAAATTTTTGAGATTTTTTTCTTTTAGGTAAAAATGAGCTCCTGAATTTTTCATTCCCAAAGGTTGGAATACTTCGTCTGCCAAACATTGGGCAAAAGTTTTGTTAGTTACTTCTTCAATGACAAAATAAACAAGTTCATAAGCCACATTAGAATATTGTTTTTCTGTTCCTGGTTCGAAAAGTAGTTTTTGCTTTTTGGTGTACTCGATTATCTGTTCTGAAGACAAGTTGATTTCATCTTCTTTAACACGCTCTAAACTTCTTGGAAGTCCTGATGTGTGGTTGAGTAACATTTCTATGGTTATTTTGTTACCGTTTGGAAAGTCTGGAATATACTTTTTGATGGATTCACTTTTTTCAATTTTTTCCTCAATCTCAAATTTTTCAATCAAGTAATGAGCCATTAACTTGGAAACAGAATGAATATCAAATTGACTTTCAGTTGTTACATACGTAGTTCTACTTTTATCCTGATTTAAATTAAATACCTTGTTAATGATTATAGTGTCATTTTTAGAAGCAAACACAACTCCATTGAATTTCCCAATTTTATTAAGTGCTGAGAAGTACTCATCTACTTTTTTATTCAGTTTTTCGGTTTGATTTGATGAATTAACTTCTGTTTTTTTACCCTCATTTTTGCAAGACATTAGAAGAATTGGTAGAAGAAGTATGGTTAAAATTTGTCTCATTATTTTGATTGGTTCTAATGCACTACAACGGTCTAGTGTATGATTTCGTTCCGTGCCTAAGCACTAAAGTTAGGCAAATAAATCACAGATAGAAAGTCCGCGAGGACTTTCGTAAGTAGACTATAACTAGCAATGAATTATACACATTGTTAGGCACAGTTTTTTATAAATTTTGAATCACATTAAGACAAAAGGTAATATTTAAAGAATTTTCCCTAAAAAGCATAACTTCCTTTCCATCGGAATCTGTTATAAAAAACCTGTCAGGTAGATTTTTAGGTAGCTCTCTTGAAAAAATGTTAACAAAGGCACAAGCTGTTAAAAATGCTCCTAAATCTGTTGGATGACTGCCATCTGGTAAATACAATTGTATATCTGGTCTTAATGTTTTAGCCAATTTCCAGGCTTCTCCAACCATTACAAGTCCGCAATCATTTTCTTTTGATGCTTCTTGATACGATTCTGTTATTGTTTCTTGAAATTGTGGGATTTTTTTTGGTGGCCAAGGTACATATAAGTAAGGTTTAGCACCAGAAGCTTTAACTAGTTCAGATAACTTTTTAGAGTATTTGAGAAATTCTTTCTTTTTCTTAACAGCTTCACTACTTGACCCTTGTAAAACAACAATATCGTATTTCCCACTACTTATTGCTTCTTTTGATTTTAGTCCTTTATTACCATACCAATGGTCGCTTAATTTAGCTCCACCAGCAGTACTTTTAGAGGTTATTAATTTAATTTTAGTACTGTCTGAAATCAGAGATACAAGATGAGGCATATTAGAATAGTATGTGTAGCTGTTACCTATAAATAGCACACTCAATGTATCTTTTTTAACTTGGGCTATACATTCACTAGCTATTCCAAAAAAGAAAATTGTAATAAATAAGTACCTAATAAATTTCATCTCTGTTTTCAAATTGTGCCTAACGTCCACTGTGTATGGCGTAGTGAGGCGCGCCTCACGTAGAGCCATTGTTGCGCCTCATTCGCTATACACTTTGTTGTGTGTAGTTTTGTGAGGAGTTCTCGTAGACTTGACTAAATATACATAAAATTGGTGAGGTGCGACAAACAGTGGACGTTGGTATGAAATTAGTAGAAGGGCAGCGTTTGCAAAACGCGATTCTACGTGCCGCAGGCAATTACATACCAACGGTCTTGTATATGGCTCGTAGCGTGCAAATTAGAAAATTATTTTCGGATTAAAGACAAGCCAGATTTTTAAATTTTATTATTTTTCTTTTTTATTGGAAATCGTCAAATTTAAAAATTTGGCGACTTTCCAAATATGCCTTAACTTCGTTTAAGCAACTAGTTAGCTATGAGCTATATACGGTGTTGTAATGCGTTTGTTTCTTTTTAATTGCTATTGCTTTTATTTGTCAAATAAAAATTGTGTTCTCCTTTTTATAGCCTTATGAAAAGTTCATTTGGTATTATTACTCCATTAATTAAAAATAGTTTGAAAAAAGGCAAAGCGATTTGGAATGTTTGTAGTAATCCAAGTTTCAACATTTGAAGGTAATCGGCCAGGATTCTTAATCATTGTGTATGCAAATAAAGCACTCTCTGCCAAATCTTCTTTATCTGAATTATCTCTAGCATATTCTGTAATAAAAGTATCGTCAGTTTGTTGCGCTTGTAACCATTCACTATTTAGTAAATAATCCGCATCTAGAGTAGCGTGTACACTTTCGTGAAAAACAGTCTCTTCAAGGTCATTGTTACTAATTCTTAAGTCTATATTAATTGAATATATCACAAAAAAGTTACTCTCGGATTCTGCAAATGCACCAGCATCCCCATTATGTAACACAACGTGAGAAAGTTCATTTCTCATAAAATCTGGTAGCTTACCAAGTCGTCCCGTTAGTTTATTTGCATACTCTTGTGCAACAACTTCACTATCAAAAGAACTGTGCGCCCATATTTCTATTTGCTCACCGTTTGAAAAATTAACCTCAAAAATATAAGTGCCTGTGTCAAATAGTTCATCAGTTCTACTATCTGGCATTTCCTTATCCTCTTGTCCTATGAATTGAATATTCATAAAAGCATCTGAATCATCGTCTCTTATAAAATCAATATTTGTAGAAACAATTGAATTTACAAATAAAGGATTTACAGATTGATTTCCATCATCATCTGAGATTTCATTATCATTAGGATTAGTATTAGAATTTTCATCGGAACAAGACAAAGTCAATAAAATTCCAATTGAAAGGGCTACTAAAAGATTTGTTTTTTTCATAATTTCTATTTTTATCAAAATGCATTACAACGTCCACTGTGTATGGCGTAGTGAGGCGCGCCTCACGTAGAGCCATTGTTGCGCCTCATTCGCTATACACTTTGTTGTGTGTAGTTTTGTGAGGAGTTCTCGTAGACTTGACTAAATATACATAAAATTGGTGAGGTGCGACAAACAGTGGACGTTGGTATGAAATTAGTAGAAGGGCAGCGTTTGCAAAACGCGATTCTACGTGCCGCAGGCAATTACATACCAACGGTCTAGTGTATGATTTCGTTGCGTGTTTAAGCCTTAAAGTTAGCAAACAAATCACGGATAGAAAATTCCAACGGAATTTTCGTAAGTAAGCCCTAACTAGCAATGAATTATACACATTGTTGTAGCCAGTTATTTTTAATATCCGTAATATATTCTTTTTAAGCTGTCAATATTCCTTTTTAATTCCATTGGTGCTAATCCTATAGAAACACGTCTTTCATCAAGTTTTTCATATTCTTTTATGCTTTCCTCTCCAACATTGTCATAAATTCCATAAATATATTTTTCCTGCTCTGGAACTCTCCTTTGATAACTATCAACAAAATTGCCTAAACTTTGTGGTGGTGCTTGTCCTTTTTTTATTAGTTCTTTTAACTTGGTAGTCCAATAATCATAATCGTCAAAGTGAAATAATAAAATTCCAGGGTCAACAGGTTGGTTGTCTATTTTATAACCACCAATAACTCTTTCATCTGGATAACCATACTTTTCAATTATCCTTTTAAGTTCAGGCTCATTTATTGCATCTATACTGTCGGACTTTTGTTGGTCATATTCGCCTCTTTGCCTGTACATTTGGTCAATTCTTTTCATTTCTGCAATCTTCTCTCTTAAATCTAAATTTATAGAGTTTAAATATTCTTTATGCAAATTTTCATAGTCTTTCTCTAGTTGAGTCCATTCTTTTAAACCCACTAAATTTTGAAACGCTTCGTTATTTGCCAATTGGTCTATTTCATATCCATTTAATATCAGTAGTCTAATTAGTTGAAGAGCTTTTTCTTTTTTTCCAATTCGAGCAGAAGATTCCGCATATTTTAGCATTTCGTAAATTCCTCTTTGATTTAGAATTTCACAGCTTTTTTCAGCTTCAGACATTTGTTCAAAGACTTTTTGATAATCTTCTTTGTAATATGCTTCCTCTGCTAAATATACTTTTTGATAATAATTTTCAATGTAATTACATTCTTTTGATTCTTGACAAGAAATCAAAATGACTGCTAGTATTGAAGTAATAATAATTTTTCTCACTAGTCTTGGTTTTAATTGGCTACAACGTGTTCGTGTATGGTTAGTTGCGTAAAAGTACACGATTTATTTTCCGCAATACAATATAGTGTATTGTAAGAAAAGATCGTCGTCTTAACCACCAGCAGCAATGAACTATACACGTTGTTGCCATTTCGTTGTTTTTTAGTTCCAATTTCGATTTTATTATTTAGTTTTTCGAGTGAATTCGGTTATCGCTTAATCTACAAACGATTTCAATTGAGTCATAAATTGTGCAATTTGTTAAATTTCGTTTGACTGCTGTTTAGCGTGATGTGATTCCAAATTTTAGATATGATAAACTCGAAATCTATGGTGAATCGGGATTTAACAAAAATATTTTGCTTTAATAAACAGTAACCGAAGGAAAACAGAAAATAAAATAAAAGCGAACCTAAGTTCGCTTTTAAACCATATTAGCCAACACAAATGGTACCACCTTCATTCGCACAGCTTTGAAAGCATTGTTCACAATTACCAGCATATCCTTGTCTATTACTAGCTAGGCACCTACAATATACTCTGCCATCTGAATGATGAGTTAGCACTTGGCCTCCAAATGTGTTTTTTTGTTCAGATTTATTTAAGACTGAACCAAGGTTTGAAATTTTTTTCAACATAATAGTAAATTTTTAAAGATTAATACTATCCTTATGTTCAATAAAAACAAAAATGTTACCCTAAAAATATAATTAAATAGTATTAAATTTTGGCGATGTTTTTAGTTTCATTTCATATAATGATTTTCCAAGCAAGCTAAAAAAAGATGCAATTGTGTTCGAAATTTTAGTGAAATTTATTAGATGTTTTTAAATTTCTATTTTTTCCGCTCAGAGTGCGTTCCACAATGAATGGCAACGTGTTCGTGTGATGATTAGTTGCGGGAAAAGACGCGAGTCATTTTCCGCTGAACTAAAGGTACTTAATAAGATTGAATTTCTGAGAGGAAATTCAGTCGCAATTAATTATACACGGTGTTGCAAGTAGTAGTTTTTCGTTTTTACTGTTTTAAAACTCAAAAAAAAATCGCGAAAAACAAACCGGCTAAAAATTCCGATTAGTATTTGATTCAGCGTATGAGTGAGAAATTCCGCAACGAGTTAAATTCCGTCTGAGTGGAATTCCGCGTATGAGTGATCAATTCCGCACGTTGCTCAGTTCAGCATATGAGTGATCAATTCCGCGTTAGAGTGATCAATTCCGCGTATGAGTATTCAATTCCGTAATTGGCTAAATTCAGATTTTGAGTAAGAAGTTCCGCGTGTTGCTTTATGAGTTTTGGTTACTTGTGATTCGAGCCTGAGTGAGATTCCGCTATTACTTGCAACGTCCACTGTGTATGGCGTAGTGAGGCGCGCCTCACGTAGAGCCATTGTTGCGCCTCATTCGCTATACACTTTGTTGTGTGTAGTTTTGTGAGGAGTTCTCGTAGACTTGACTAAATATACATAAAATTGGTGAGGTGCGACAAACAGTGGACGTTGGTATGAAATTAGTAGAAGGGCAGCGTTTGCAAAACGCGATTCTACATGCCGCAGGCAATTACATACCAACGTGTTTGTGTATGATTTCGTTGCGTGTTTGAGCAACTAAATTAGCAAATACAAACCGAATAGAAAATCCGCGAGGATTTTCGCAAGTAGGCGAGGACTAGCAATGAATTATACACAGTGTTAGCCTTTCGTTTTTTTTCTTGTCAATTCTTCATTTATATATTCAATTAATTCATTGCTCATTTTCAATAATTTGTTATTGTCATCTAACAACCCATTATTAATAGCAATACTCCAAGCTGAACATTGCTTTAGTATTCTATATGTAGGGGAATCGTTATTACTAAAGAAAATTTTTGCATAAGGAAAAGGATTTTTGTCACCTTTCCAATACCAAAAGTCCGTGAAGTTAGGTCCATAATAGATAGCTCTAAATTCTTTTCTGGATTCTTTAGTTTGATAGATACGTCCTTCTAAAAATTGATAATATGCTATGATTTTATCAACTAATATTTCACTAGACAAATTGTAAACTCTACCTGAATTTAGCATCTCTTCATAAGTTGTTTTTCTTGGGTTTAAATCAATAAAGGTTGCTCCAGGAAATCTCAATGCTTGCTTTATATCATCATCCGATAAGCTTTTTTTATAAATAATCTCTTTAAGATTAATTAATCGTTCACCTAGATTTGAATAGTAATTTATATTTTCATTATAGCTTTCATTATCACTTTTTAAATCTTGAATGAGTTTTTGTAATGTTGCGGTTTCTTCTGAATTAATTCTCTGTTCATTCTTCCAATCATTTATCGCTAAAGCCAATAGTATGCCAATAATAACAAGTGTTATTTCTCCAATAGCATAAAGAAAATATTTACTGAACTTATTTTCAGTCAACATTTTTTGTCTAATTTTCCTAAAGAATTTGATCATTGGTTAGCGGTTTCTGATAATGAAGCACAACGTCTCTGTATAAAGCTCGTAGCGTGCAAATTAGAAAATTATTTTCGGATTTAGCACAAGCCAGATTTTTAAATTTTACTATTTATCTTTTTTCTTGGAAATCGTCAAATTTAAAAATTTGGCGACTTTCCAAAAACGCATTAAGTTGTATTAATTAACTAATTAGCTATGAGCTATATACGTTGTTTCCAGTAGTTATTTATTATAATGTATTTAATACCAATCTAAATGTTGGGAATATGTTTTACATTTCGGGCAATAAGTTTCTTTCCATTGTTTTTTACATTGAAAACATTTTCCTCTGGTCAGAAAAGTATCCCATTGATGACCACAAGTGCATTGCCAATTCATTTTTCCATCAGGAACCCAAGAACATTCAGGACAACTTATACTAGTATTTTCATAGTTATATTCAGTTTTTGAGATTAAGTTTTCAATATCTACATCCCAGTCTAAAAGCACCATGCAGACTATTTGTAATAATTCACGATTTTTTGCTGTTTGTACAAAAGGTAGTATGTCTTTTACAACTTCAGTTGCAAGTTTAATTGATAAATTTTTATTAATCTTATTCTGTTGATAGAATGAGCTCATTTTAAATTTTGTCGTGCATAATCTTGGTATAAATCTAGTTGGATTATTATTAGCTAAATCTTTGAATATTTCCAATGCTCGATATAAATTTTTCTCGGCATTCTCATTGTCATTTTGAAGTTTTTGCAACCATCCTAAATTATTTAAAACCAAACCTACTTCTGGAAGGTATTTTTCTGAATTGTAATTAGCTAACTCTTCATATATCTTTAATGATTCTATATAATAGTTTTTTGATTTTTCTACTTTAGTATCTGAGTATAAGCGACCTAAATTAAGTAAGGTTTCTCCTTCTGTTTGTAGATATTTTCGAGGATTAATAATCGCCAATTCTTTTCTTATTTCTAATGCCTCTGAGAAAAAAAAATCAGCTTTTTCAAAATCATTTAATTCATCATATAACAATGCGAAGTTATTTAATATCATAGATAGGCTAGGCAAATATTCCTTTGGTTTAGCTTTTGCTAGTTTTCTATGTAAACCTAATGCTTCATTATATAATTCTTGAGCTTTATCGAAAAGCTCTTTTTTATGGTAAGTATTTGCACAATTGAATAATGCTCCACTGAGATAGTATAAATATTGTTCAGGATTAATTTTAGATAAATTTTTATATATCTCTAGTGCTTCGTTATAATATACTTGTGCTTTATCATAATTGTGTTTGGAACTATAAGTACTTGCTAAATTATTTAAAGTTTTCGCAAGATTAGGTAAATAAATTTCTTCGTTTTTTTCAACTAAGCTTCTATCTATTATTAAAGCTTTCCTTTGAAATTTTAAAGCATCTTCAGGTTTATTTTGGTCATTTAATAAAAGTGCATAATTATTTAATGTAATTGATCGTTCTTCATCAGACTCTACAGTATTAAAAGATTTATTATAATATTTTTGAGCTAAACCATAATTATGTATTTGAGCATAATGATTTGCAGCTTCAATAGTATTTTTCCATTGTGGATAAGTACTTACAGCAAATTCATAGCACTCGTCTAATAATCTACCCCATTCATCATTTTCCTTTAATAAATCAGCTCTAAGTAACCAAGATTCAGATTGCTTTTCTTTTTCTTTCTCTAATTTTTTGATTTCTTTTATTAGCTCATTTCTATTTAATATTTCTAGAGCTTCTTCTTTATTTCCACTAGTTAACAGTTGTAGTGCTTTTGGATATAATTCTTTGGAATTTCTAAAATCATTTCCGTTATTTTCTATAAATGTTTTTGCAAATCTAAGTTTACTTTCTTCTAGTTGTTTTTCTTTTTCTGATAGAGTTGTTTTTAAAAGTATGATCTCATTTTCTTTTAAATTAACTATCGTTTTTTTGTCTTTAATTATATTTTCTTTATCAGCAATTCTCTTTTTTAAACTATCTATTTCATTTCTTTCATTTCTTATCAGTCTATCTACTAGCGTACCAAGTTTTTCTTCAACTTCATTGCCATCTTGGAATATAATCTGTATTACTTTATTGAAGTTTCCATTTATGTCTCCAATTTTGTTTTTTTTATAGTCCATTCTGGTTTATTTGATTATTATCACCAGTAATATCTCCAACTTTGTTCTTCTTGATTGATAAAATATGATTTCCTAGTTTTCCCTTTCTCTCAAGGTAATCTAAGACTAAACAAATTATTGCTATCAACCCTAAAACAATTGTTGTTGTATTATCTAATTCTTTGAATCCCGCTTCAACATCAAAATTTTTTGATTTGTGTGTTGCTTTAAAGTATATATTGGATAATAATGGAAAAATAACAATGTAAAACCCTTTAATATATCTACGATTAGGGTTATTGAAAATTACTATTAAGAAAATAAGTATTGCACTAATAATTGAAATAATAAAATCATTAGTTAGTATTCCTGTTATAATTCCACCTATGACTGCTGACACAACAGCTATTATAATCCAGTTTATTTTCATAACAATTTATATTTATTGACCAAGATAGTTTCTGATAATTACTGGCAACGTCCACTGTGTATGGCGTAGTGAGGCGCGCCTCACGTAGAGCCATTGTTGCGCCTCATTCGCTATACACTTTGTTGTGTGTAGTTTTGTGAGGAGTTCTCGTAGACTTGACTAAATATACATAAAATTGGTGAGGTGCGACAAACAGTGGACGTTGGTATGAAATTAGTAGAAGGGCAGCGTTTGCAAAACGCGATTCTACGTGCCGCAGGCAATTACATACCAACGTGTTTGTGTATGGCTCGTTGCGTTGGCAAGAACTAAGTTAGCAAAAAGAAACCGAACCAATAGGAAAATCCGCAGGATTTTCCGAGTACACACAAACCAAGCAATTGGTTATACACGTTGTTAGCAAATCGGTTTTTAATTCAACCATAATTCAGTTAATTTGAGAAATTCACTTAATTCGTAAGCAACAAATATTGTTGAAATAGATAATTCCGTTTTATAAGATTCCAGTTTTCTAAAAGTTAGGGCATAACATACAATCGGAATTAACATAGATAATTTTAATTCATTCGCGTAAGGATAATACATTGCTTTGAAGAAAAACGAGATAAAAGCAAATAAACCTATTATAAGACTCAGCCATTTTTTTTTAATTCCACAATACACAGAGTATACTAAACTTAAAATTCCGAAAGATAAGAATGAAGTATTCGCTAAAATGTCATTCTCAAAAAAGGAAATTCCAAAACTGAGAATTAATCCGATTAATATTCCTTTTAAAATACTCGGTTTAGTTTTCTTAAACAGAAGAGCTCCAATGATGATTCCAAATAATATTATGATTTTTCCGTAAGTCATTTCAACTGTTTGCTAACGTCCACTGTGTATGGCGTAGTGAGGCGCGCCTCACGTAGAGCCATTGTTGCGCCTCATTCGCTATACACTTTGTTGTGTGTAGTTTTGTGAGGAGTTCTCGTAGACTTGACTAAATATACATAAAATTGGTGAGGTGCGACAAACAGTGGACGTTGGTATGAAATTAGTAGAAGGGCAGCGTTTGCAAAACGCGATTCTACGTGCCGCAGGCAATTACATACCAACGGTCTCGGCTATGAGTAGTTGCGTGGTTTAGCACTAAACTTTACAAGTACACACCAAGTTGGAAATTCCGCAGGAATTTCCAAAGTAAGCGGAAACAAGCAATTACTTATAGCCATTGTTGTGCTTTCGTTATTTTTTAATTTTAAGCTCACTATCTATTAATTCAATTAACTTCTTTGACGAATCATGTAAATCCATCAAACTGTTTAAAGTTGGTATCCTTGTATCTAGATTTATTTTCAACAAAACCAAGAATTCGCTATCTCTACTCAAGGCTTCATAACTATTTGGAATAGCATAATTTCGATAGCTGAAGTCCTTAAAATTAGCTTGTATATATGGGAACCACATATTTGTTAAGCTATTTCGGTCATAAACTTGTTGCTGTTCAAATCTCTTCTTAAGCTTTTCGTAATAGAAAATAAGCTCAGTTTCCAATTCTTTATTTTTCAAGTTACCCAATCCAATTTCTTTAATTTTTTCATATCCAGTTACAGTAATTGATATACCATTAAGCGTATTGCATTTACCAATTTTGTAATTGTGAGTAGAATCTAATAATGCTTTATTTTCAAGAATTTCTATTAATTCTTCTTGAATTTTTATTTCGTTTTCAGCTCTATCGATAATTTTTGGTGTTTCGAGATTATCCGTTCTCAAATTTTCTCGAATTTCTATTAAGGATTGCTCGATAGATTTTCTCTTTTTATTGTTTTCATTCCAATTATTAATCTGAAGTGCAATCAAGATTCCTAAAACGACAAGAATAATTTCTCCAATTGCATAAATCAGATATTTACTGAATTTATTTTCAGTCAGCATTTTTTGTCTAATTTTTCTAAAGAATTTTATCATTGGTTAGCGGTTTCTGATAATGAAGCACAACGGTCTAGTGTATGATTTCGTTGCGTGGTTTAAGCACTAAAGTTAGCAAATAAATCACAGATAGAAAGTCCGCGAGGACTTTCGTAAGTAGGCTGTAACCAGCAATGAATTATACACATTGTTGTGCGTTCGTTATTTATTTCCGGTCATTAATTTCGCAATTTCAGTTGCATTATTAATTTCCATTTCTTTTAAAATTTTACTTATTCGTTTTTCAAATACTATTTGGCTTTTCCGACTTGTTTTAATTTCAGAGACAAGCTCTTGTTCTGAGAACTTATGTTTTTCCGATATATCTTTAAAGTCTTCTAAATTGTAATCAGTATAATCCGATATTGCAATGTAATTGTCAGTTCTTTTGTAGAAAATCCAAGGATGTCCAATCCATAATTGAGTCCATTTATTCAATTCTCCATTTCCAATTTCTTCCCAATTCTGAATGTCAGATATATCTCCGCAACAAGTTGGTTCGAGTATTATTTTTTCATTTACCAAAACTACAATTCCGCCAACTATTTGTCCAACGTATTCTCTGAAGTCAGACAAATCAACGTCCTTAATTTCTTTTTCAACAATAGTCTTTAATTCAGGTTCTCCAATTTTATTTATGTCAACCAAATATGAGCCAAGTTCAATCGGTTGTAAGTTTTGTAAATTACTATCAGAAATACATTTGTACCAGAAATCGCTCCAAGCTTTTGGGTTTTCAGCTTTTGAAACAGAAGGTGATTCATATTCGTTTTTGGCATAATCCCAAGGTTCAATTTCGATTGTATTTAATAATTTCATTATGATTTCAAGGGTCTGTTTTAATGACGCACAACGTCCACTGTGTATGGCGTAGTGAGGCGCGCCTCACGTAGAGCCATTGTTGCGCCTCATTCGCTATACACTTTGTTGTGTGTAGTTTTGTGAGGAGTTCTCGTAGACTTGACTAAATATACATAAAATTGGTGAGGTGCGACAAACAGTGGACGTTGGTATGAAATTAGTAGAAGGGCAGCGTTTGCAAAACGCGATTCTACGTGCCGCAGGCAATTACATACCAACGAGTTTGTGTATGGTTTCGTTGCGTGTTTCTGCAACTAAATTAGCAAATAC
>NZ_JBHZTH010000002.1:0-344357 GCF_046545555.1 Winogradskyella sp. PE311
ATTAAACTAAAACCCTTACTATTTATTTAGTAAGGGTTTTTTATGTTTTATTATAGAAGTTGAGTAAGTTACTGATATTGTCTCATTAAGTTCAAAATTCAATTTATTATTTTTTAAATATACTATTAACTATAGTGTTAATTCCTATATAAAGGAATATTATAGCGAGTATACAAATAAGTATAGATAATATGAGTAAATAAATATATAGCGGTTTTTCGTTATTATTTAAGGTTAGATGAAGTAATGTAGGGCCTGTAAACATAAATATTAAACATATGCCCATTTGTTTCAACCCTTTTGATAAAATAATTCTGTTAGTTTTATTATTTTCTTCCATTAGAAATTGATTTTCTGACTGATTTATACTTTAGAAGCAACGCGTTCGCTTTGTGATTACTTATGTTAAGTTCAGACATGATCATTTTAACACCTCTTTCAAACAATTTTTGATTGCTTAATTGCATATCTACCATTTTATTTCCTTTAACCTTTCCAAGTTGAATCATTGTAGCGGTTGATATCATGTTTAAAACCAATTTTTGAGCGGTTCCGGCTTTCATTCTAGAACTACCTGTTAAAAATTCAGGTCCAACTATTACTTCAATTGGAAATTGAGCTGTTTGTGATAAAGGACTATTTAGATTGCATGTGATACAACCGGTTATAATATTATTGTCATTACAATGCTTAAGAGTGTTGACAACATATGGAGTTGTGCCAGAAGCTGCTATACCAACTACTATATCTTTATTATCGATATTGTGGGCTTTTAAATCCTCCCAACCTTGTGAAAGTGAATCTTCAGCATTTTCAACTGCTTTTCGAATGGCTTTATCACCACCAGCTATAAGTCCGATTATTAGATCATGAGGGACTCCAAAAGTTGGTGGACACTCTGACGCGTCTAGTATACCTAAACGTCCACTGGTTCCAGCTCCAATATAAAAAAGTCTTCCTCCTTTTTTAAGCTTTTGAGTTATTTTTTCGATTAATAATTCAATTTTTGGTAGTTGCTTTTCAACAGCTATTGGTACTGTTTTATCTTCCTTATTTATATATTTTAAGATTTCACTTATCGTCATCTGTTCAAGATTATGATATAGAGAATCCTCTTCAGTAGTTTTTATAAATGTCATCTTTTAAAATTAAGAAATAAAATAATCATCATTGAATAGTATATATAACTTCATCAACTTCTGATAACCTAAAATAACCAAAAGGGAAATTTTCAGAGTTAGTAATGTTTATACAATTTCCTCTGACCGATGCTGGTTGGGTTTCGAAAGGACCGCCACTATCATCGCTACCTTGTTGAAGTAGTAAAAACATAAACTCATAAAAACGTTCAGAAACACCATAGTTTCTTATTGTTACTTGGTCACCAGGTTCTAAATCTTCTTCTGTGTAAAATCCAAAAATTTGATTTCCATCAGTAAATTCATCTTCATATACTTCTAGTGAGGGTATAACGGGAATGTTACTTATAAATTCAAAAAAATAATAATTTTCAATACCAACAGGATCTGTGTAAAAAGCTTTAAGCTCTATATCATCACCTGTAAAACCGCCATCATTATTTTGTTCAACTAAATCAATAGAAACTACAGATTTTAAAGTTTCTTGTGCAGTATAAGTTTCTCCATTATAGTTAATGGTCAAAATATATGTTTCATCTATGACTGGTATAAAATTATTATTGTTATAAACACCGGTTGAACCTTCTTCAACAAAATTGAAAACAGAATTGTCTGAATTCATAACTTGAACTGTAGCACCATTTGCTGGCGGGACAGATTCATTAAAAAAGGGTGCAGATAATGTTAGTTTTATACTTTGTTCATTACCTATTGTATTTTTCACCCAATTGATTGAGGCATCAATTACAAGTTTAGGCTCTGATTCATTCAATTCTACATCAACTATATCTTCACAACTAAAGGTGAAGAGAGTAAGTAAATAACTGAGTACAATAATTTTTTTCATAGTCTAAAATTTGAAGTTATAAGACACGGAAGGTACGATACCAAAAATTGCCAACCTTACTGCTTGATTTTGACCAGTCATTCTGTTTTCTCTAAAAGTAATGTTGGCAGCATTTCTTCGATTATAAACATTATAGATTCCAAAAACCCATTCACTTTTATAGGCTTTTTCAGTTAATGGTTTTGGCTTGTAATTAACAGCAAGGTCTAAGCGATTATAGGAAGGTAATCGGCTAGAATTTCTTGCTTCAAAACTAGGCACAGTTATCCCATTATATTGATATTGTCCATTTGGAAATGTCGCTGGTTGGCCAGTTTGAAATAAGAAATTTGTACTACAAGACCATTTATTATTAAATTCATAACTACCAGTAATTGATATGTCATGGGTTTTATCGAAAGGTGTAACGTACCATTCACCATTATTAATACCTGTCTCGTTTAATGTTTGGCCTGGCGTTCTTTGTTCAGATCTTGATAATGTATACGCAAGCCATCCTTTTAATTTACCTTCGTTTTTTCTAAATAAAATTTCTAAACCGTAAGCCTTTGCTTCTCCATTTAGAATAACTTGTTCTATTGCATTATTAGCGATAAGATCTGCACCATCTATATAATCTATCCTATTCTGAATTTTTTTATAGAATGTCTCTACTTCTAAGGAAAATAAGTTGTCTTTAAAAGATTTAAAATAACCTAAAGCTAACTGGTCTAGAAGTTGTGGTTTTACGTATTTCCCACTAGGTGTCCATACATCCAATGGGGTTGGTGAACTTGTATTAGATAGAAGATGTAGGTATTGACTCATCCTATTATAACTTGCTTTTATTGATGCGCTACTATTTAATTGATAGGCTAATGCCAACCGTGGTTCTATATTAGCAAAAGATTCTATAACATCATTTCTGTTAAAGTTCACTATACCACTAGGTATTGACTTTTCATAAATTTGTAAGTCTTCATTAAAGACTACAGGCTTATTATTTTCATAAGTATTTAGTTCATCCTGCCCTAAGCGGTGAAAAGTACTTAAGCGTGCACCGTAACTAACGGTAAGTTTATTATTTAATTTATGCTCTGCGTCCACGTATATTGCATTTTCAAAAGCATATTTATCTATAAGTTTAAAAGGGTTTATACCAGAATCTGGAGTAGTAGGGTTAATCTCTCCAGGATTAAATTTGTAGTAAATACTATTTAATCCATATTCTAATTTGAAATTATTACTTAAATAATGTTTAAAATCATATTTTAAATTAAAATTTGTAATACCAGATTCCCAGTCAAATTCAACAAAAGACAACTCTAAATCATAGTCATAATCAGAATATATTAATGAAAGATTTGAAAATATCTTATCTGAAAATAAGTGATTCCAACGAAAATTTAAAACTGTGTTGCCATAAGAATTTTCAAAACTATCAGCGATTTCAAAAACATCTCTACCAAAATAACCGGAAAGAAATATACTATTATTATCATTTAAGCGATAGCTTAATTTCGTATTGAGATCGTAAAAATATGCGACATTATTTAAATCGAATAAGGGAAGGAATAAATGAGCATAACTACTGCGACCACCAAATAGAAAAGAACCTTTATTTTTTTTAATAGGGCCTTCAGCAAGAAGTCTACTTGAAATAAGTCCGATGCCACCATTCATATGAAAACCAGTGCTACTTCCTTCTTTTTGATATATGTCTAAAACAGACGAAACACGCCCTCCGTACTTAGCTGGAATACCACCTTTATACAATTTTATATCCTTTATGGCATCTGGATTAAAAACTGAAAAGAATCCAAATAAGTGAGAAGAATTGAATATTGTAGCTTCATCTAACAATATCAGATTCTGATCGGCAGAACCACCACGTACATTAAACCCTGAGGAACCTTCTCCAGCATTCGTAACACCAGGAAGCAGAGTTATTGATTTGATAATATCAACCTCTCCCAAAACTACAGGCATATTCTTTATCGTTTTTATAGACAAAGCATTAACACTCATCTGAGGTTTTTTAATATTTAATTTTTCAATATCTTCCTTAATAACAACTTCATCTAAACTTTCTACAGATTCAGAAAGTTGAAAGTTTTTAGATAAATCAGATGTTAAGTCTATCGATTCTAGTATTGTGGTGTAACCCAAGTAACTAATCTGAATTTTATAATTACCTTCTGGAAGGGTGATGGAATAGAAACCATATTCATTAGTCATAGTACCAGACTGAATTTCGGGTAATATTATGTTTACACCAATAAGTGTTTCATTACTTTTACTATCCGTTATAGTACCATTTATGGTATACTTTTCTTGACAAAAAATGATTGAAGTCGTACAGCTAAAAATAAAGAAAAGAGCGAATAGTTTCTTTTGCATCAAACAATTTTTTTATAAAAATAAAAAAGCTTCATTTTTAATGAAGCTCTTTTAACTAAAGTTTAATTTAATATTTTATTAAGAGTTTTACTAGGTCGCATAGCATTACTAATTAAAACTTCATTGGGGTAATAATAACCATCTATATCTACAGGCACTCCTTGTATAGAATTTAACTCTTCTAAAATTTTTGACTCATGAGCCTGTAAATCTCTGAAGATATTAGTGAATTCGTGTTTTAAATCCGTATCCTTATTTTGAGTGGCTAATGCTTCTGCCCAATATAAAGCTAGATAAAAATGACTTCCTCTATTATCTAATTCGTTAACCTTTCGAGAAGGGCCTTTTTTGTTTTCTAATAATTTATCAGAGGCGTCATCTAGTGTTTCACCGAGAACTCTTGCTTTTTCATTTTTATTAACTACCGCAAAATGCTCTAGCGATACAGCTAATGCCAAAAACTCACCTAAAGAATCCCAACGTAAATGATTTTCTCCGACAAATTGTTGTACATGTTTGGGAGCTGATCCACCTGCACCAGTCTCAAATAAACCACCGCCATTCATCAGCGGTACAATAGATAACATTTTTGCACTAGTACCAACTTCTAAAATTGGGAATAAATCAGTGAGATAATCTCTAAGTACGTTTCCTGTTACTGAAATAGTGTCCTGTCCATCTTTAATGCGCTCTAATGTAAAATTAGTGGCATCTATTGGTGATAGAACTCTAATATCTAAACCAGACGTGTCATGATTGGGAAGGTATTGATTTACCTTTTTAATTAATTCGGCATCATGTGCCCTTTTTTTGTCTAACCAAAAAACAGCCGGTGTTTGCGAAGCTCTAGCCCTCGTAACTGCCAATTTAATCCAATCTTGTATTGGTGCGTCTTTTACTTGGCACATTCTCCAAATATCTCCTTCTTCAACTTTATGAGTCGTTAGTACAGAACCAGCAGCATCAATTACTTCTACCTTTCCATTGGAAGCTATTTCAAATGTTTTGTCGTGTGAACCGTATTCTTCAGCCTTTTGAGCCATTAAGCCAACATTAGGTACTGTTCCCATTGTTGTAGGGTCAAAAGCTCCATGTTTTTTACAAAATTCTATAGTAGCAATATATACGCCAGCATAACTACTATCTGGTATAACGGCTTTTGTGTCTTGTTGCTTACCATCTGCATTCCACATTTGACCAGATGTTCTAATCATAGCAGGCATGGAAGCATCAATAATTACATCACTTGGTACGTGCAGGTTTGTAATACCTCTATCTGAATTTACCATAGCTAAGTCCGCACCATGCTCTAAAGCAAAGCGAATATCTTCTCTAATTTCATCACGTTTATCATCATTAAGTTCACCTAATTTTTCAAGTAAGTTCCCAAATCCATTATTAACGTCAACACCAATTTTTCTAAATATATCACCATGTTTTTTAAACAAATCTTTAAAGAAAACACGCACAGCATGACCAAAAATAATAGGGTCAGAAACCTTCATCATTGTTGCCTTCATATGTAACGAAAAAAGCACGCTATTGTCTAACGCATCTTCAACTTGCTCTTCTAAAAATGAGATTAAAGCTTTTTTACTCATTACTGTAGCGTCAATAATTTCACCTTGTAATAAGTCTAAACCTTCTTTTAGACTTGTTTTATTACCTTTACCGTCCGTGTGTATAATACTAACAGAAGTTTGTTCTTTTAGTGTAATTGATTTTTCATTATGCGCAAAATCTCCTTTAGACATTGTAGCTACATGTGTTTTAGAATCTGCAGACCAAGCACCCATACTATGTGGATTTTTCTTTGCATAATTCTTAACAGCTTTTGGTGCGCGTCTATCTGAATTTCCTTCTCTTAAAACAGGATTTACTGCACTACCTTTTATTTTATCATAGCGCGATTTAATTTCTTTTTCTTCGTCAGTTATTGCATCTTCAGGGTAGTTTGGTAATTGATAACCTTTAGCTTGTAATTCTTCTATTGCATCAGTTAATTGAGGAATAGAGGCACTAATATTTGGTAATTTTATGATGTTAGCTTCAGGTTGTTTCGCTAATTCTCCTAATTCAGCTAATGCGTCATTAACTTTTTGATCTTCTTTTAAGTAATCTGGAAATACAGCTAAAATTCTAGCTGCTAATGATATATCTTTAGTTTCTATAGCGATGCCAGAAGATTTTGTAAATGCTTTTACAATAGGTAAAAATGAACGTGTTGCTAAAGCTGGTGCTTCATCAGTTTTTGTATAAACAATCTTTGCTGTTTTTGTCATAGGTCGTTAGAATATTTAGTATGATAATTAGCTTAAAATTTAGCTGGGCAAATATACAAAAACGATAACGTTTTCTTAGTATTAGATTAATAGTAAACTACTAAATATTTTACGATATTAATAATATAAATGCTTTATTAAGAAACTATTTATTTATTTTAATCTGAAATGAATCTAGTAGTCCAAAACAGTTGTCTTTTGAAAAGATTGCATTTTTCACTTTATTACGAGAAGGGTTTATTGAAAAATTATACGAAGTAGCGAAATTTGTGTTTTCCAAATTAGAAGAGTCGAATATAGAACCAGTTAAATCACAGTTTGAAAATAAAGAACTTTTTATTGTAGTCTCAGTGAAGTCTATATGATGCATTTTACAATCTAGAAATGTAGTTTTGTTTATTTTCATATTATAAAACGAACTAAGGTTTAAAGTACAATCCTTAAATCTAAATGCGATTAAGAAATCATTACAATTCTGAAATAAAACTCCAACTAATTTACAACGTTCAAAGTTTATATTATTAAATGTAGTATGTGTAACATTAGTATTACTGAGATTACAATTGACAAATGCACATTCTAAAAAAGAAATATTTGATAAGTCTGAATTTTCAAAATTGCAATCAGTAAATGTGCACTCTGTATACTCTCCTTTTTGGAGTACATTTTTGGTATAACTCCGTCGGTAAAATTTTTTGTTATTTATTGAATAAAAATCCATTTAACAAGAATACAAATGTTTCAGATTTAAAATAAGTTTAGGCTTTAGTAATTCTCAATTGTATAAAACAAAAAAAGCCATATCACTCAGAAAAATCTGTGCTGACATGGCTTCTATTTGAAATATTACTAACAATTAACTTATTTAGTTTACACTAAATCAGCTGCATGATTCTCATCAACATCCTTTTCAGTTACTGCATTTATACTTCAATGAAACGTTTCATATCTTTCAAAATGTATTGACCTGATATTACTAAGCTTCATAAGATTTATTTTCCTTGATGTTTTTTCCTTTATCATTCATTTACATGTTTAATACGCTCAAAAACATTGCTCATCCTTTTCGCGTTCACTTTCGTTTGCACTACTTCTTCAAAGCTTTCAATTTAATTTTCTATAGTCTACAAAAGTATACGATATCAATTAAATATCTTGATTATATCACTTAAGCTCATCTACACAAGCGGTTCTATAACCTCAAAAAATAATCTCAATAAATAAAGAACGTTTCTTTATCTGAAATTAACATAAATTTAAAATATATTTTAAAATCAAACTAAGTTTGCTGCTAATTCTTAGATAAATTTAAGATTTAGTTGATAAAAATACAATTTATTAGCATTTTAGATATAAACATCTTATGAACCGTAGTTATTAACAATAGTTAATAAACTAAAAAAGCCTTCATAATTGAAGGCTTTTAAATATAATGTGTAAGTTGAATTATCTTCTAACTTCTTTAATTCTTGCTTTCTTACCAGTAAGACCTCTAAAGTAGAATATTTTAGCTCTACGAACTTTACCACGTTTATTAACTTCAACTTTTTGTAATGCAGGTAAATTAACTGGGAAGATACGCTCTACACCAATTGTTCCAGACATTTTGCGGATAGTGAATGTTTCTGATGTTCCTGTTCCTTTTCGTTGTAATACTACACCTCTAAAAAACTGAGTACGCACTTTTTCACCTTCTCTAATTTCGTAATATACTGTGATTGTATCACCAGCACCAAATTTTGGAAAGTCTTTGCGTGTTACAAATTCGTCTTGTACAAATTTTACTAAAGAATTCATTTTGTTTTATTTATAATGATTATTTCAAACTAACATTCGCGATTCTCGCCAGAGGTTAATCCAAAATTGGGTGCAAATATAGTTAAAAAGTGGAAAGTAAAAAGAAGAAAATAGAAAGATTTTAAGTTTTGTTTTTACTCTTCTAAAAGGTCTGGCCTAAGCTCTTGTGTTCTTTTGTAGGCTTGGTCTTCTCTCCATTTTTCAATTTCGGGAAAATTACCGCTAAATAAGACTTTAGGAACTTTCATTCCTTTATATTCTCTTGGCTTTGTGTAAATAGGTGGCGCAAGAAGATTATCTTGAAATGAATCCGTTAGAGCAGATGTTTCATTACCTAGTACACCAGGTATTAGTCTTATTATAGCATCACACAGAACAGCCGCACCTAATTCGCCTCCAGAAAGCACATAATCTCCTATTGATATTTCCTTTGTAATAAAACGGTCTCTCACACGCTGATCTACACCTTTGTAATGACCACAAAGAATAATTATATTTTCTTTTAAAGAAATTGTATTAGCAATTCCTTGATTTAATCGTTCACCATCTGGAGTCATGTATATAACTTCGTCATAGTCGCGCTCAGTCTTTAGCTTAGAAATACATTTATCTATAGGCTCAATCATCATTACCATACCAGCACCTCCTCCAAATTGTGTATCATCAATAGCTTTATAGCCACCTGTAGCAAATTCTCTTAAATTATGAAAGTGAACTTCAACTAAGCCAGCTTCAATAGCACGCTTTAAAATAGACGCTTCAAACGGACTTTTTAAAAGTTCTGGCAATACTGTGATAATGTCTATACGCATATTCTTCTTAATAGGATTCAAAGATAGGTTTATTCAGTTAATTCTTTATTAAGTGTATACTATAAAAGCTTACTGTCGATTTAAAAATTCTATAAGTTGTCTTACAGCTTTACCGCGATGTCCAATTTTGTTTTTTAAATCTAAATCTATCTCAGCGAATGTGTTTTCAAAATTATCTGGTTTAAAAATGGGATCGTAGCCAAAACCTTTTTCTCCATGTTTTTCTATGGTTATTTCACCTTTGCATATACCAGTAAATGTTTTTAGTTCACCATTAAGATGAAGTGCAATTACAGTTTCAAATTGTGCGGTTCTAGAATCTTTATTTTTTAATTCGGTAAGTAATTTATTCATATTGTCCTCTGCGTTGCGCTGAGGACCTGCATAACGTGCGGAATATACTCCTGGTTCACCATTTAAAGCTTCAACGACCAAGCCAGTATCATCAGCAAAACAATCATATCCATAATTGGTTTTAATATATTCTGCTTTTTGTATGGCATTACCTTTTATTGTTGGTTTTGTTTCAGGGATGTCTTCAATACATAAAATATCAGATAGACTTAAAAGCTTGATATGCTTTGGGACGAGTGCTTGTACTTCTTTAAGTTTATTTTTATTGTTGGTGGCAAAAACAAGTTGCATGAGTTTCAGGTTTTATTCAAATATAAATACATATTCATTAACTTTAACTCAAATTGTTATTCCATGAAAAAGTATTTACCACTAATCCTCATATTGGCTGTAATAAAGTTTAGTGTTCAGTGGATAGGTAATTATAATTATGGATTTCATCGCGACGAGCTATTGCATTTGTCAGTAAGCGAGCACTTAGATTGGGGATTTATGGAATTTCCGCCACTTATTGCTTTTATTGGTAAACTGTCATATATGCTTTTTGATTATAATTTATTGGGTGTTAGACTTTTTCCAACATTGGCAGGAGTGTCTATTTTAATATTGTGTTGCCTAATAACTAAAGAGCTTGGTGGTAAGTTTAGAGCTGTTTTATTATCTGGTGTATGTATATTAGCTTTTATTCCGTTTTATCGAAATCACACATTATTTCAACCTGTAGCATTTGATCAATTATTCTGGACACTTGGGTTCTATTTTTTAGTAAAATTTATTAATTCTAAAAACAAGAAATTTTTAATTCTACTAGGTATTACTCTTGGTCTAGGGTTATTAAATAAGTATACTATTTTAGTCTGGGCTTTTGGCGTTTTTATAGGATTGCTATTTTATGATAAAGCAAAGCTATACAAAGATAAGTGGCTTTATATTTCAGGAATAGTTGCTTTATTAATAGTTACCCCAAATATTATATGGCAGTTTACAAATGATTTCCCCTTAATGAGGCATATGCAAGCCTTAAATGAAAACCAATTAGATGCTATAGATCCTTGGAAATTTATTTTAGATCAGCTTGAACTGCTTTTTACTTTTATAGTATTCCTTCTGGGAATTGTCGGTTTAATTTTTAGCAAAAACCTAAAACATTATAAATTTTTAGGAATTACTTGTATTGTCATTTTTATGACAATGTGGTTAATGAGCGCTAAAACCTATTATGTTTTTGCTTTATATCCTATATTATTTTCTGCAGGTTCTGTTTTTATCGAAAGTTTGTTTAAAAAGCGATTAAATTTAATATATCTAATTGCTGCATTAATAGTATTGCCTATTATTTATTATATACCCGATGCAACACCAGTTTTACCAATAGAAGATTATATCGAATATAAAGGTCTTGAAGAGGTTGAAGGTAGATATGAACTAACAGGAGATTATGCAGATATGTTTGGTTGGGAAGAAAAAGTAAAGTTAGTTGATAGCGTGTATCAATCATTATCTGCAGATGAAAAGAAGAACTGTGTGATCTGGGCTGAAAATTATGGAGAAGCTGGTGCATTAAAAGTTTTGGGTAAAAAATATGGTTTACCTAACCCTATAAGTAGACATGGTAGTTTTTGGATTTGGGGATTTGATAATAAAAATGCTAAAGTCTGGATAAGCTTAGGGAACGAAAAACCATCTGTTGAGCATGTTTTTAAAGATATAGAATTGGTAAAAATGATAACCCATAAATATGCAATAGACGAAGAGCACAATATTCCACTTTACATTTGTAGAAACCCGAAAATAGATATTACAGATTGGTGGAAGGCCTACGAACCTCATATTTTTGATTAGATATAAACTGAATTTTATGAAATTATTTTCGAGTGTATTACTTGTTCTTTTAGTACATAGCCTAATTGCACAAACCACAATTAATAAGACAAAAGACCAATGGCATTTAATGGTCAATGGTGAAAAATTTTATGTAAAAGGTGCAACTTTTGGATATGTGGACGACATAGATAATTACGACACTTATTTTAAAGATCTTAAATTTCTTGGAGTAAATACAATTAGAACTTGGGCTACTGGTGAAAATACAAAACAGCTATTAGACGCAGCAGAAGTTAATGGTATAAAAGTAATGATGGGTATTTGGATGCGACATGGACGTCCAGGTATGGAAGATGACGACAGCTTTAATTACCTAGAGGATAAAGAAGGTATGGAAGCGATGTATATAAATGCAATTGAAAAGGTTAAGTCTTACAAAGATCATCCTGCAGTGCTAACTTGGGGAATAGGCAATGAAGTGTATTTAAATATGGCTACAGATGAAGAGAAAATAGCTTATTCAAAATTATTAGAGCGTATTTGTAGTAAAATAAAATCAATAGACCCAAACCATTTAATAGTTTCTGTAGAGGCCTGGAATTTTGGTTTAGATTGGTGGGAAAAATACGTGCCTTCAATTGATATCTATGGGCTCAATTGTTATGGAGCTGGTGCCAATTACCTTCAAGATGAATTAGATAAACGAGATATTAATAAACCTTATATTATTACAGAATTTGGTGTTACAGGTGAATGGGATATTAAAGATAAAAAAAATGGAATTACAATAGAACCTTCAGACACTGAAAAATATGAAGCAATAACTGGCGGTTATAGAGACTGGATATCTAACAAACCATCTTGCTTAGGGGTCTATATGTTTCATTATAATAGTGGTAATCAATTTATGGCTCCATGGCTATTTACCCACGTTAATAATTCTAAACGGCCGCAGTATTGGGCCATTAGAGAGGCATATACGGATAATAAGCCAACTAATAATATTCCTTATATAAAAGCTTTTCAATTACCCAATGACACTTTTAAAAGCGAAACTTGGATACCTGTAACTTTAGAAGTAGAAGATATAGAAAATGATCAACTAGAGGTTAGTTTTAGTTATAATCAACGCACAGGTAGCAGAAAACGAAGAGATCAAATTAATGCACTTAGTCATAGAGGTAATCTCAAAGACGGTTTTGAGATTAAACTACCACAAGAAGATGGTGCAATAAAGGTCTATGCTAATGTTAATGATAGTTTTAATAATATGGGCATTGCTTCAACCTCAATTTTAGTAGAGGATGAAAAAGCGAGAGCAAAGCAGTTTAAAGTGCCTAAAGTGAGTCTACCTTTTTATGTATATGAGGATAATGAAGAGCCTCCTTATTTTGCATCTGGCTATATGGGTAACTATAAAGATTTAGAAGTAGATGTTAATTATAAAAGAGAAAAACACTCTGGCACATCATCTATTAGGATACATTATAAAGCCATAAGCAGTTGGTATGGAATAGCGTTTGTAGATCCTGCAAATGATTGGGGAGAAATTTTGGGTGGTTACGATATTAGTGGTGCAAAAACATTTAGTTTTTGGGCAAAATCAGATTTTAGTGGTGTCAGTGCTAAAATTGGATTTGGTTTAATAGATAAAGACAAACCATTTCCAGACACTTCAAAAACCTCAATAAATGTAGATTTAACTTCAGAATGGAAAAAGTTCACGATTAAGATTAAGAAATTAGATCTAAGTTGCATCCGATCAGGATTAGTCCTTTTTTCTAACGGTTATGGCTCTTCCCATAAAATTTATATCGATGATGTGGTTTTTGAATAAGTTATCTATTTAAAATCAATAGTACAACTACTAGATTGACCAAACCATTTTAAACGATTTTTTGATGCAGTCTTATAGATAAAATCTCTTAGTAGCCTTGGTATAAAGCCTAATAAAGCTGCGACACGTTGCCATTTAGGTATTTTAGATACAATTTTAAGAAAGCCATCAGAGTGAGTTTTAACCCCTTGTTCGTCGATTAGAATAACCGTATCTAACTGTTCTGTTGGAAAACCATATTTTATTAATAACTCTTGTCCATATTGAGATTGAAAAGCCACAAATTGAAATAAATCTTCAGGAGTAAATTTTAATAACCATCCAACAACTCCATTACATAAATTGCACTCTCCATCAAAGATTATAATATCTTTTTTTACACTGTTATTCATAGTTGATTTTGTTTTCCTATTAATAGACGCAGATGCTTGAGAAAACTTTCATTAATAAAAAAATTAGAAAATTTTTATGATATTCATCTTATAATGTGGGCTCAAAATTTCGTATCTTAGATAGAGAAATTAATAACCAAAAAAGAAACGATTATGACAGTAAATTTTCAGTATGTGAATACAGACGTGAGTGAAACATTATCAGATTTCATTACAGACAAATTAGAAAAATTAACAGAGAAATTTGAATTTTTAATTTCAGCACAAGTCTACATTAAGCACGAAGATAATAACCATGAGGCTGGTAAAATTTGTAGTATAGAATTAAGTTTACCTGGCCCTCGCATTTTTGCAACATCTAATGAGCGCAACTATGAGATGGCGGTAAATGAAACTATAAACGATTTAACTCGTCAACTAAAGAAGCGAAAGGAGATTTATAAAGTATATTAAACAAAAGTTGAATTAAATGAAACAGGCATTAGTAATTTTTATACTAATGCCTATTTTATTTCAATCTTATTAAATTATCGATGATGATAAGGCTCATTTTTTAAAATAGTAAACCCTCTATATAATTGTTCTACAAAGAACAAACGTATCATTTGGTGCGAAAAGGTCATCTTAGATAGGCCTAATTTTCCGTTAGCTCTTTTATATACAGCTTCAGAAAAACCATAAGGGCCTCCAATTACAAATACTATAGTCTTAATGCCAGAATTAAGATGTTTTTGCAAGTAATTTGAGAAAGCTACAGAATCCATTTGTTTTCCGTTCTCATCTAACAAGATGATGACATCAGAATTTTGAGTTTTAGATAAAATTAGCTCACCTTCTTTCTCTTTTTGCTGCGCTTCAGAAAGATGCTTAACTTTTTTTAAATCAGGTATGATGTCAAGCTCAAACCGAATATAATGGCTCAACCGCTTTTTATAATCTTCAATTAAAACTTGAAGATTTTTATTATCTGTTTTGCCTATAGATATTAATTTAATAGTCGGCATAGCTGTAACAATGTGGTATTTCTACTTTTACAGTTATGGTTCTCTGACCAACATGTTGATTTTTATATTGTTGCTGAAAATTATCAAAAAGACTTTCTTTTTTTGCTTCTCTTTGTAAAAATCTATTTGTATAAGCATCTGCAGAATTAATCATTTCAGTTACAAATTTTGGATTCTCTTTTACGGGTTTTGTTTTAAAAGATTTGAAATCCATTATATAATTAGACCAGTCAGAATTTAGCATTTTATCAACTTGAAGCTGATTTAATTGTTTGTAATAGAAATAATCTCCGTTAGTTTTTATTATTATAACACCATAAGATTCGTTCTTAAATAGTTTGTGCTTTAAACTTTCTGTTATTTGATGAGTTTGATAGTTTTTTGAATTGTAATCGTAGTTTATAGCTTCTGAATAAATATGATAAGCTTCAGCATTATTTTTTCTTGCAAATCGTTTACATTTATTTTGTTTTGAGTCATACTTTTTTTTCTGTTTTAAATAATCTGAAATATCAAAACTATTTTCCAATGATAAATTTTTGTCATTAACGCCTTTTAAGGTGTCTTGATAAATGAGAATAATATTCTTTTCAAAATCTACTTGGCTAAGTTGATTTTTAATTGAGTTTTTTATATGTTGAAACTCTTCAGTGTTAAATTGTCCAATTTCATAATTAAGACTTAGACGGTTTAAAATGTTATCATTTTTAATATCAGTTTTTTCTGAATAAACTGATGTCGCTAATTTAATTTTGTATTCTTCCTCATTAATTTCGTTAGAATTTTCGTCTAAATAAATTTCTACTTTATTGTTGTTTTGAGAAAAGGATAATAAACTAAAAATGGTGAATAAAAAGATGGTTATTTTTTTCAAAATCTTGATTATTTTATTTCCTTAAGATACGAAAAAAAATAGAATTTTGAAGGCGTATAATTCTATTTTTAAACTTTTTTTAGCGTATTAATGTTTAATGATTGGTTTGAGAATTGAAAATTAGTTTACACCTATCTTTGCATTTAAGATTTTTATCTGTTTTACGTTGGTAATTACTTTAAAAGTGAGCGTGCCCATAACAATGCGGTATACCTACTGAAATTCTATATTTTTTTGTACCTAATTTAGTTTCGTATTTTGCTTCTCTTTCCATTTCTCGTTTTCTGACCTCAATGCTTTTACGTGCAAATTCTTCACCATATTCTCTGGCACTTTTATACATTTCTGTTAGAAAAACAGGGTCTCTTTTTAAAGGTTTAACTTTAAGGGTATTTAGATCTTTTATGTAATTTGCCCAATCTGAGTTTAACATTTTTTCTACCTGAAGTTGATTTATGTATTTATAGAAAAAATATTGACCGTTTGGTTTTAAAATTACTAAACCATATGATTGTCCCTTGAAAAAAATAGATTTAAGTAGTACTGATATTTTATACTCTTTGTAATTTTTTGACTTAAAATTATAATTTTGCTTAGCGGAAAAAAAATGTAATGGAATGGCGTCGTTTTGTTTAGCAAATTTATTACACTTTTTCTGTTCTTTATCGTACCTTTTTTTTCTTTTTAAATAATTATCTTCAGAAAAACCATCAGAGAAATCTGCATCTACCAAACGTTTTTTGTTATCTTTATTATAACTGCCACCTAGGGTATCTCTGAATACTAGAATTAATGATTTATCAAATTCGCTAATGCCTATTTCTTTTTTTAATAGGTCATGTAATTGTTGAAGTTCTATAGTGTTGAATTGACCAAAATCATAATCCACAATTAGTTTTTTAATAATCATTGAATCCTTATCATAAATCCTTTTGCTATAAATTTTAGTTAAAGATTTTGCAACAAAATCTACTTTGTTTATCTGGTTAAGATCTTCATCAAAATAGAAAGTTGGCTTTGTAACTCCTTCTTGCGCTTCTAAATTTAGAAACAATACGAGTAATGTTAAAGAAATTAGAGCCTTGGTAAACTTCATAAAACTAAATTACAACTATATTTCAAATATCATATTTCAATTCCTATTTTTACATTAAATACGATATACATGATTTCAAAAGAACAATTCAAGATAGAGATAGATGGTATTATAGCTAATGCAATACGCGAAGATGTAGGTGACGGAGATCATAGCTCTTTGGCATGCATACCTGCAGATGCGCAAGGCAAAGCAAAACTTTTAGTTAAGGATGAGGGAATTATCGCTGGTGTTGAATTTGCAAAGCAAGTTTTTGCTTATGTAGACCCAAATATGAAAGTAGAGACCTTAATAGGAGATGGGAGTTCTGTAAAATATGGGGATATTGCTTTTTTTGTAGAAGGAGCTTCACAATCTATTCTTAAAGCCGAGCGTTTGGTTTTAAATGCTATGCAACGTATGAGTGCCATTGCAACTAAAACTAAGAGTTTCGTGGATTTGTTAGAAGGAACAAATACTAAAATTTTAGATACACGTAAAACTACACCAGGAATTAGAGCGCTAGAAAAATGGGCTGTTAAGATTGGTGGTGGTGAAAATCATAGGTTTGCATTGTATGATATGATAATGTTAAAAGACAATCATATTGATTTTGCTGGAGGAGTAGAAAAAGCAATAAGCTTAACAAAACAATATCTAAAAGATACTAACCGAGATTTAAAAATTATTGTTGAAGCACGCAACCTAGAAGAGATTAAAAAGATATTAGATTGTGGAGGAGTCTATCGTATTCTCATAGATAATTTTAATTATGAAGATACTCGCAAGGCAGTAAAATTAATTGGCGATCAGTGTTTAACAGAGTCTTCAGGAGGCATAAATGAAAAAACCTTGCGACATTATGCAGAATGTGGTGTAGACTATATTTCTTCTGGAGCATTAACACATTCAGTATATAATTTAGATTTAAGCCTTAAGGCAGTATAATATGACAAAGCCTATTGAAGAAAAATTAGATAAAATTCCGATTCTTAATTTAGTCGTTCGCTTCTTTAAACAGATTAAACTACCTGGATTTGAAGGCTTATCTATTTATGATTTATTAGAGCTATACATACGAGGTATTGTAAAAGGTGCCTTAACAACCCGAGCAAGTGCGATTGCTTTTAGTTTTTTCACAGCAATTTTCCCTTTCTTATTATTTGTTATTATTTTAATTCCACATATACCAATAGCAGATTTTCAAGAAGAATTCTTGGATTTTTTAAATTCCTTTTTACCGCCTCAAACATCTGGTTTTTTTGAAAAGAATATTTTTGAAAACATTAGCGGAAGAGGTGGAGCAGGTTTGCTTTCATCTGTGTTTTTATTATCCATGTTACTAATGGCAAATGGAGTTAATGCCGTATTTTCTGGTTTTGAAAACTCATTTCACGAGCAATTAACACGAAACGTTTTTAAACAATACTTATATGCTTTGGGAATTGCTTTGATTCTAGCAATACTCGTACTGTTAACAGTTGCGTTTTTTGGTTATTTTCAAATTTATGTTATCGAGCCTTTGTATGAGCGGATTAATCACGAGGCGGTTTCCGACACTAATTCTGGCGTAGGCTGGGTTATTTTTGCCAAATACATGTTTTTTGTACTTATGGTATACTTGGCAACAGCAACACTTTACTATTTTGGTACAAGAGAAGGCAGAAATACAAGATTCTTTTCAGTAGGTGCATTATTAACAACTTTGCTCATCATTTTAACGTCATACCTCTTCGGTATTTATATTAATAACTTTTCTCAGTATAATGAGCTTTATGGTTCTATTGGAGGGCTTTTAATTCTGTTATTGTATTTATGGTTAAACTCTAACATATTACTTTTGGGTTATGAACTTAATGCATCTCTAAGAAGATTGCATAAAATAAATAAGAATGAATAGAATTTTAGTTGTATTATTTGTTTTAGTTGCATTCAATTTTTGCTCGGCTCAAGATATCTTTGGCAAATGGAAAACTATAGATGACGAAACGGGAAAGGAAAAATCTATTGTTGAGATTTATAAGGATGATGGAAAGGTTTATGGTAAAATAGTTGAGCTAATTAATCCGGATAATAAAAGGCCAATTTGCTCTAAATGCCAAGGTGAGAAGAAAGACCAACCTATAATTGGTATGATAATAATAGAGGATTTAGAAAAAGACGGTGACGTTTTTGAAGGCGGCACAATACTTAATCCAAAAAATGGTAAAATCTATAAATGTAGATTAAAGTTAGAGGCAAACAAAAATACCTTACAAGTTAGAGGTTATGTATCATTTTTTTATAAAACACAATACTGGCAACGAGTTATAGAGTGATTTATTTTGTAGATGTCATACTGCCAATTCCCCTTCAAAAAGCCTTCTCTTATCATATTACAGAAGCAGAAGCGCAATTCTTAGAACCAGGAATTCGAGTTGCTGTGCCCTTTGGTAAAAGCAAAATTTACACAGCTTTAGTTTATAAAATTCATAACAATCCACCAACAGCTTATGAAGCTAAAACTATTCATCAGATTTTAGATGAAAAACCTGTGGTGACTGAAGTACAAATGAAACATTGGGAGTGGATTGCTAGTTACTATCTGTGCAGTTTGGGTGAGGTTATGAGAGCTGCTATGCCAAATGCATTTATGTTAGAAAGTGAAACCATCATCTCTAAAAATGAAAAAATAGAAGTCAAGGATTCTGAATTAAAAGATGATGAATTTTTAATCTATGAAGCTTTACATCATCAGTCTTCATTAAAGATAAATGACGTTGTTTCTATTTTAGATAAAAAGCGTGTGTTACCTGTTATAAATGGTTTAGTAGAAAAAGGCGTTTTGTATTTACAAGAAGAGCTTTACGAAAAGTATCAACCTAAATTGGTCCGATATATAAAACTGCACGACAATCATAAGTCTGAAGAAAAACTACATGAATTATTAGAATTATTAAGTAGAGCACCAAAACAGCGAGAAGTTATTTTGGCATTATTTACAATGGAAGCGTCTTCAAAAGAAGCCATAAAAGTTTCAGAATTAGTTAAACGAAGTGGTGCTTCAACAGCTATAATAAAAACCTTAATTGATAAAGCAATTTTAGAGGAATACCATATTAGAACAGATCGTGTTCAATTTGAAGGTGAAGGTGATGCAGATTCAAAAACCTTAAGTGAACCACAAGAATATGCATTTAATGAAATAGAGATTTTTTTTCAATCAAAATCTGTTGCATTGCTTCATGGAGTAACATCTTCTGGTAAAACAGAAATCTATGTCCAGTTAATTAAAAAACAATTAAAGTTAGGTAAACAGATTCTGTACCTCTTACCAGAAATAGCACTAACAACGCAGTTGGTACAAAGATTACAAGATTATTTTGGAGACAAAGTAGCGGTATTTCATAGTAGATATTCAGGAAATGAAAGGGTTGAAGTATGGAATAATATGCTCAACAATTCTAAAAAAGCACAAGTAATTATTGGTGCACGCTCCTCCTTATTATTGCCATTTAAAAATCTAGGATTAATAATTGTAGACGAAGAGCATGAGTCGTCTTACAAACAATTCGATCCAGCGCCACGCTACCATGCCAGAGATGCAGCTATTGTGCTCGCGAATATGCATAAAGCAAAAACACTCTTAGGTTCTGCTACGCCAAGTTTAGAAAGCTATTTTAATGCAAGTCAAGGAAAGTATGGATTAGTAGAATTAAACACGCGTTACAATAATGTATTAATGCCAGACATTGAATTGGTAGATTTAGCAGATAAGTATAAGCGGAAAAGAATGAAAGGTCATTTTTCAGATAGACTTATAGAAGAAATGACAGAAACTTTAGAGCAAGGTTTTCAGATTATATTATTTCAAAATCGAAGAGGATTTTCACCTATTGTAGAATGTACTACTTGTGGTACATCTCCACAATGCCCTAATTGTGATGTAAGTTTAACGTATCATCAGTATAGGGACCAATTACGTTGTCATTATTGTGGTTATAATTCTGCAATGCTAAAAAGTTGTCAAGCCTGCGGAAATTCAACATTAGACACTAAAGGTTTTGGTACGGAGCAAATAGAAGAGGAGGTGAAGACTTTATTTCCAAATCATAAAGTTGCTCGTATGGATTTAGACACAACACGAGGTAAATATGGTTTTGAAAAAATAATAAACAGTTTTGAGCAGCGCGAAGTAGATATTTTAGTGGGCACACAAATGCTAACTAAGGGTTTAGATTTTAGACATGTAAAATTAGTTGGGATTATGAATGCTGATAATTTACTTAATTTCCCAGACTTTAGAGCTCACGAGAGGAGTTATCAATTAATGGCTCAAGTTTCGGGTAGGGCAGGTCGTACAGACATTAGAGGTAAAGTTTTAATACAAACTTATAATCCGCATCACAACATACTACAACAAGTCTCAACTAATGCTTACGCACCTATGTTTGCAGAGCAAATGAATGATCGTTATAATTATAAGTATCCTCCAGTTTTTAGAATAATAAAAATAACATTTAAACATAAAGATTATAACCGCGTTAATCTGGCTGCAGATTGGTACGCAAAATCATTAAAGCAAGTATTTAGGTCCAATGTGTTAGGTCCAGAATTCCCTCCAATATCTCGTATAAGAAACCTGTACAATAAAAATATTTTAATTAAGATACCACAAAATCAGTCTTTAGGTAAAACAAAGGAAGCTATAATTAAAATTAATAATAGTTTTAATGCTGTAAAAGATTTTAGACCAGTTAGAGTTGTACTAAATGTAGACAATTATTAAGACTAAAAAATCCCGTTCTATTAACGGGATTTTTTTATTTCAATGTGCATTGAGATATTCTGCAATAATTATAGGAGTAAAATTCTACATATTATTTAAAGCATCTACCAATTGGGTCTTTTTATTACGACTCAATGGAATCTCATAAGCACCAACTTCAACATTCTTACTGTTAAAGCGGTCAATTTTATCTAAGTTCACAATATAAGATTTGTGAATTCGTAAAAACTTTCCTTCTGGTAGTTCCTTCTCAAAAGCTTTCATAGTAGATAATACTACTAGGCTGTTTTCTTCTGTTACGACTTTTACATAATCGCCAAGAGCTTCGATCCATTTAATATCCTTAATATAAACTTTACGTTTTTTAAGATTACTTTTCACAAAGATATGCTCGCCATCAGTCTCGTTAAAGTCTAATTTTAATTTATGCTGCTCAATAGCTTTTTCTACGGCAGTATTAAAACGTTCTTTTGTGATTGGTTTTTGAAGATAGTCGGTAGCGTCGTAATTAAATGCTTTAAAAGCATATTCGGTTTTACCAGTAACAAAAATAATTTGGGGTTTGTTGTTGAGTACATCTAAAAGTTCAAAACCGTTTAACACCGGCATCTCTATATCTAGGAAGATAAGATCTACTTTATGGGTGTTAAGACCGTTCTTTGTTTCTAAGGCACTGCTGTACTCTGCAATAAGGTTAAGCGAAGAATGATTCTCGATTAACTTTACTATAGAGAGGCGCTGAATCGCAGAATCATCAACAACTACACAGTTTAAAGTCATAACATTAATATTTTATTAGGTTAAGATATCGACAATAGTACAATATTTTCGGTTAAAAAACAAATATTACCGATAAAGTGTGAAATTTAACAAAATCTTCAAGAATTAAATTCACTAAAACTGTGTATTCAAAAACGTTGCCACGATTAAGACATTTTATAAAAAACATTAGCTGAAATAAACTTTGCTAGAAATAGAAATAATCCTTATTTTTGCAGCCGTTTTAACAATAAACAAAATAATTTATTATGAATCATTATGAAACTGTTTTCATCTTAAATCCCGTTTTATCTGACGATCAGATAAAGGAGACAGTTAAGAAATATGAGGATTTCCTCGTTTCTAAAGGAGCTAAGATGATTGCCAAAGAGAATTGGGGCTTGAAAAAGTTGGCTTACCCAATCCAAAACAAGAAAAGTGGTTTTTACCACTTATTTCAGTACACTGTTGCTGGTGAAGCAATAGAACCTTTAGAGGTCGAGTTTAGACGTGATGAGCGTTTTATGCGTTACTTAACTGTAAAATTAGACAAGCATGCAATTGCTTGGGCTGAGAGAAGAAGAGAAAAACTTAAAGTTAAAGCAAAAGCAAAAGCGTAATTATGTCATCAATAGAACAACAAGCAAAAGGAAAAAAGGACGGAGAAATTAGATATCTTACTCCTTTAAATATAGAAACTTCTAAAACTAAGAAGTATTGCCGTTTCAAGAAATCTGGAATCAAGTATGTAGATTATAAAGATGCAGATTGGTTATTAGGTTTTGTTAATGAGCAAGGTAAATTGTTACCAAGACGTTTAACAGGAACTTCTTTAAAGTACCAAAGAAAAGTATCTGTGGCTGTTAAGAGAGCTAGACATTTAGCTTTAATGCCATATGTAGCAGATTTATTAAAATAAAACATCATAACAATGGAACTTATATTAAAACAAGACGTTGAAAATTTAGGATTTAAAGACGATATTGTATCTGTTAAGAGCGGTTATGGTAGAAACTTTTTAATTCCTCAAGGACAAGCTGTAATGGCAACTAGTTCTGCAAAGAAAGTATTAGCTGAAACTTTAAAGCAAAGAAGCTTTAAAGAGAAGTCTATAATTGCAGATGCCGAAAAGACATCTGAAGCTCTAAAAGGATTAGATGTAAAGATTACTGCAAAGGCAGGAACAGGTGCAACAGCTGGTGATAAACTATTTGGCTCTATAACCAATATAGATTTAGCAGAAGCACTTAGAAAAGAAGGTCACGAAGTTGATAAGAAATATATTTCTATCAATGGTGGTAATATTAAGCGTTTAGGTCAGTACGAAGCAGCAATTAGATTGCACAGATCGGTAACTGTAGATTTCACTTTCGAAGTTATAGCTGACGCTTAAAATCTTTTTATAAATAATTTAAAACCGTTTAGTTCTTCTAAGCGGTTTTTTTATTCGGTTGAAATATGAAACGTTTTTATCTATTAATCATAATTTTAGTGCTTTTTGGTTGTAAAGACTCTAAAGTTGAGCAAGAAGAAATTGTATTAACAAAATCCAAGCCTGTTGCGATTTTTAAAGCTTCAAAACAGGACTATCCTAATATTAGTGTACATCGTGGTGGAAAAGGTTTAACGAATTATCCTGAGAATTGTTTAGAAACACTACAATTTATAAATGATAGTATCTCTGCAGTATATGAGATTGATGTGGCTCAAACTAAAGATGGACAATTAATATTAATGCACGATAACTCCATAGAAAGAACAACTAACGGAAGTGGCTCTGTAAAAGATATGACATATAATGAGTTGAAGGTTTATAATCTGGTCGATGATTACGGAAATGAAACTAATTTTAGAATTCCTTTGTTGACCGACGTATTAAATTGGAGCAAAGAGAATAATGTAATTTTAACAGTAGATATTAAACGCAGCGTAAAGCAAGAAGACGTCATAAACGCTATAAAAAAAGCAGATGCTATGGATGTAAGTATTATTATTACTTATAGTGTAGAGCAAGCACAATCAGCTTTTAATCTAGCGCCTGAGTTATTATTGTCGGTTTCTGCTAGAAATCATAATGAATTTGATAGATTATTAGAAACAGATATTCCTGTCGAAAATATGATAGCGTTTACAGGTACACGTTTATCTAATGCCTCTTTATATCAAAGATTACATGAACAAGGTATAGTTTGCATATTAGGTACACTTGGTAACTTAGATAAACAAGCTGCAGCTAGAGGAAACGATATGTATAAGAGATGGTATAACTTTGGTGCTAATATACTAGCTACCGATAGACCGTTTGATGCTTATAAGGCTATTAATTAAATTAATGACTAATGATATCTTGCAACTAGAGCGAGATGAAAAACAGATTCCGCTTTAAGTGCGGAACGCGATTTACAATTCAGATGAAATACGCAAGATTAACAAAAGAGCAGTTTGAAGAATTACACCAAGAGTTTATTAATTTCTTGGCAACCCAATCTATAACTGCTGATGAATGGAAGGAGATTAAAGAAAACAAACCAGAAGCTGCAGAACAAGAGTTAGATGTATTTAGTGATTTGGTTTGGTATGGAGTATTAGATAAAGTAAAATACTTAGAGCATATTTCACCTCAACAAATTCATTTATTTCAATGCAATGAAAATAGTATGAGATTAATTGCTTTAAAAATTGAAAGTGATAGTGTCGATTTTACAACAAAGGAAGGTTTTCAATGGTTACGTGATAACTTATTATCCGACTCACTTGAGTTTTTCAATGCAAAAAAAGAATACTCTAAAGACAAACATTTAGATATTTTTAAAATGATTCAAACAGGAGCAAATATTACTAAAGGAGAACTTTTTGAATATTTTGCAGGTTTAATAAAAGGCTAAGTACATTTCTGTAGATACAGAAATTTACTCATAACGTAAAGATTCGATAGGATCTAAACGAGCTGCTTTTGCAGCAGGATATACTCCAGAAATAACTGCTACAATAAAGGCAATACTCGTTGCCCAAAGCATTGCAACCCATGGAGTAGAAAATTCGAGACCAAAACCTTTGGCAACGCCAAAACCTATTAGTATACCTAAAATAATCCCTAATATACCGCCAAGCTGCCCAATAATTACGGTCTCCATGAAAAATTGAAAAGCTATTGTTTTACGTTTGGCACCTAAGGCTTTTCGTACACCTATTTCCCTTGTTCGTTCGCTTACAGAAACTAACATAATGTTCATTAATGCTATTGTCGATCCAAAAATTGTAATTATACTAATAATCCAAGCTGCAACGTATAAAGCAGCAGTATTTTCTGCGACTCTATTTAATAAGTCGTCGCTTCGTTCTAAACCAAAATCATTAGCTTCAATAGGATTTAAACCTCTTATGTTTCTAAATGTTAGAATTGCATCCTCTTGTGCTCCTTCTAACATATCAGTTTTTTCAACTTTAACACTAAGTGTGTAGTTTATATTAGCATTAGTGAATATAGATCGCGCTTTTTGTATGGGCATTATAACTCTTAAGTCTTGGTTGTTACCAAATGTAGAACCCTTTTCTTTTAAAACACCTATAACTTTAAATTTAGATCCTCTAACACTAATTGTTTTGTCAATAGGATTATCTTCAGGAAATAATGCCTTTTGCAAATCACTACCGATAACACAGACAGCATTACTATTTTCTATATCAAAGAAATTTAAAGCCCTGCCATTTTCTACTTCTAAACCAGAATTGTCTAAAAAATGTTCATTAGAGCCAATTACGGCAACTTCAGGATCTGTTTTTTTATTTTCAAACTTCACTTCTGCAGATGCAGTGCCATAGAAAGAAACCGCCACTTTTGTAAATGGAAAATCATAATTATCTTCAAAATCCTTTACATTTCTGTAATTGATTACAGGATTTATCTTCTGTCTATCTCTGCTACTTTGGCGCTGTGCTCTAAACTCATAACGTTGAAAATTAAAAGTGTTAGATCCCATAGAAGAGAAATTACTAGAAAGTGTGTTCTCTAAAGCTGAAACACCACTAAGAATACCTACCAATGCCATAATACCAATGGCAATAATTAAAACCGTTAAAATTGTACGTAGGAGTTGACTTTTAATAGAGCCAAAAGCAATTTTAAAATTCTCTCTAGCAAGTGAAAACATAGTTTTATATATAGTTAGTTGGGTTGTTATAAAAGTATAAGACTATTAAAACAGTATAAAGTTACTATAAAAACGAAATATCTTACTAAGACCTTTAAAATTTATAATATTTTTGTGACTTAAGTGGTTAAATTCATTTAATCACTTAAGTTACACTTAGCTTGTCGAGGTGTTGTTGAAAGAAAACAAAGTTTCACTAAAATAGATTCCCATTTTAAGGGAAATGTTATGGCACAAAAACCTAGTATACCTAAAGGGACCCGAGATTTTAATGCAGAGGAGGTCGCAAAGCGTTCTTATATCATGGAAACTATTAAGGATCAGTTTCAGGTATTTGGTTTTCAACCCATAGAAACACCTAGTTTTGAAAACTCGGAAACTTTAATGGGGAAGTATGGAGATGAAGGAGATCGGTTAATTTTTAAGATTTTGAATTCTGGTGAATATTTAAAGAAAGTACCAGACCAAGAGTATCAATTAAAATCTGAAGCATCGATAACATCTAGAATTTCGGAAAAAGCCCTACGCTATGACCTTACTGTACCATTCGCACGTTACGTAGTTCAACACCAAAACGAAATAGAATTCCCTTTTAAGCGCTACCAGATACAACCGGTTTGGCGAGCAGACCGTCCACAGAAAGGACGTTTTAGAGAATTTTATCAATGTGATGCAGATGTGGTAGGGTCCAAATCTTTATTTCAAGAAGTCGAGTTTGTACAACTTTATGATGCTGTTTTTTCTACTTTAAAATTAGACGGTGTTACAATTAAAATAAACAACCGTAAAATATTATCTGGTATTGCTGAGGTTATTGGAGCGCAAGATAAATTGATTGATTTTACTGTAGCTTTAGATAAACTAGATAAAATAGGTGAGGAGAAGGTAAAAGATGAAATGCGAGGTAAAGGGATTTCTGAAGACGGGATTTCTAAACTTCAACCTTTATTTACATTAACTGGTGATTTTGGCAGCCAGATAGAAAGTCTAAAATCTATTTTAAGTACTTCTGAAATTGGACTGAAAGGTATTGAAGAGCTTCAGTTTATCAATTCTGCGATATCAAGTTTAGGTTTAAAGACAGCAATGCTTCAATTAGACATTACTTTGGCTAGAGGCTTAAATTATTATACAGGTGCTATCTTTGAAGTTTCTGCTCCAGATGGTGTGAAAATGGGTTCTATAGGTGGAGGAGGTCGCTACGATGATCTTACAAGTATTTTTGGTAAACCAGATACGAGTGGAGTAGGTATTAGTTTTGGTCTAGATCGTATATACTTAGTTTTAGAAGAGTTAAATTTATTTCCTGCTACTATATCAGATTCTACAAAGGTATTATTTATCAATTTTGGTGAGAAAGAAGCGTTGGCCTGTTTAGAAGCAGTAACAAGGTTGAGAGAAGTTGGTGTAAGATCAGAGCTATACCCAGATTCAGCTAAAAACACAAAGCAGATGGGAAAACAAATGAACTATGCCAATCGCCGTAATATTCCTTTCGTGGTTCTTGTTGGCGATGAGGAATTAGCCGCAGACAAGTTTACATTAAAAAATATGACAACGGGAGAACAATATAAACTATCCAAGGCCGATCTTCTTGATACTCTAAAACAATAAATAACTTGTTTATTACTGCTTTGTTTTTAAAGTATGCTTTGGTAAATATTCTTTAAGTGTATCTATTTTTATTGTAAAATTCTGTAAATCCGCCCTTTTAGCTTTTTGTCGTTAAAAAGTAGTGATTTTTAATTTTTTTTGATGATTTTAGGTATCTCAGCTGTATTTTAGGTTCACAATTTCCACTTATCTAATAATCTGTTTGTTCATCTTAAGAATACGAATTAAGGCTCTTAATCTATGTTTCTTTGTTTTGAAGTTAAACCTTTATGCCTTAATCAGAATGAAAAAATTATTAGCCTCAATAATCTTTTTATTATTAGTGACAGCTGTATCATTTGCTCAGACAAAAGATACTTGTAATTCTTCTGTTAAAAATGAAAATATTAAAAAAGAAGTTTCGACGGCTTATACTTTTAGAGCTGAGGCAATAAAATTAAATCGTAAAAAAATTTAGAAATTATAAGTGTTAAGTCTTACAGAAAAAGTTTAAACATTAAAGTGAAAACTAAAAAGATCTGTTAATAAGATCTTTGGACAAATAAAAAAAGTCCTGACAGAATCAGGACTTTTTTGGTTAAGATTTAAGATTTGGGGCAAAATTTATTTTACTAAAACTTTTTTAGTTGATACCGAACCGCTTTCAGTATATAACTTAATTACATAAGTTCCAGTACTTAAATTCTTAACATCATATTCAGAGTAACCGCTCTCTGAAATATTTTCAATAGTATAAACAGATTGACCAAGTATATTAAAAAGCTCAATCGATTTTATGTCTATAAGGTTAGGATTTATTAAAACTATTTTTTCTATATCATTTGAGTATAGGACTTCTAAACTATTTTGAGTTTCATCATTCACGCCAAGTGAGTTAACAATCGAAGTAAATGTAATTTCAAAACGATTTAAATATTCTCCTGCATTTAAGAAAATCTCATAGTCATTAGATCTTAAATTGTGATAAAAGTCTAGCTCTATATCGTGCACAAATATTTCCATATCATTTGGTACATTTTCAAGTTCATCGATTGAAATTTTATTGATACCGTCACGACTTACAATTAATCCAAACGGATATGTTGTTCTATCATTAGCTTCATTATTTGCTTGTATTACAAATTTCTCATCATTAATTGTCCAGAACATATCATCTGTCTGCTCTTCATTTAAGCGTCCATCATAAGCCCAATCTATTCCTGGTGTAGTGTTCTCATCGATAGTTAACAACAATTGTCTGTGTAAGCGTAAATCATTATTAGCATCAAAACCAATTCTAAATTTCATGCGATCATCCGTATTAGTCGTTTGACCGTTGGAAGCATTAGCATTTCTAACAAATACAGAACTAGAACCACCCTCTTTTTGGAAGACTCGTTGATCGTTTTCAAAAGTTACTGTGCCATTACTAGATCCAGTAACAAAGAAACCTTGACTTACAGGAATATATCTTCCTGGTATTTTTGTACCAACTCCAACTTGTGCGACATCAGGGTCTGGAGCTGTAGCTGCTACACCACCAGATAATGTATAAACACCGTAACCTCCTTGATATTCTTGTAAGATATGAGAGCCTCCTCCCCAATGTTCCCAGAAGTATAATGTCCCAGACGTATTAGGATTATCTGCAATAAACTCATCTGCATCTATTGCCGAAGCGTAAGGGTTACCAACTAAATAATCGTTTCCTGCGTTAATATTTAAAGTTATATCTCCGTTATTTGGTTTACCTAAGAACACATAATTTTGTTCACCAGAAAGAGGTGAGGTGCCTGCACCTTTCATTGTAAACCCTTCACCTGCATTAAGGGTTCCTGTGCGTCTTACATGTTGCCATAAAGAATAGTCTCCACTAGTTTGGTTTACATATTTCCATATCCAATAATCTGAAATTGTTATTGGGCTAGAAGCACTACCATCATAACCTGTGTTTGTAAAGTTCACTGGGTTTGTGTCATCTAACATTATGTCTTGTACTGTATAGCGATAATCGTTAGTTGCAACATCTATGTCACCTACTGGTGCTGCCCAATAGTTGTAAGTATAGATGTCTGGTGTTCCTTGTTGATCTTTCTCTAACTCACCACTAACGGCAACTAAAAGGTCACTATTTTCTTCTTGTATTAATTGAGATTCTCCTTCTAAGTCAATCTTTCCAGTTAAACTTAGGTAGTGAGATACAGTTAATCCATTTCCTGTATTAGTATCATTATCACCATTAAGAGTTAATTCGTTAGCATCTACCAAGAGACCTAAAACATTTCTGTTGTCATTGCTAGCAGATGGTAGAGTAGAATTATCCATTGTAATATTATGAGATGTTCTAATGATATTCCAATCTACAGTAACATTTGCATCAACTATTGAAGCTGAACCAGGTATATATTGTTCTGTTCCGTTTGTCCAAGTTGCATTAGTCGTCCAATTTCCGTTTTGATCTGAGACATATGGTAAAGGCGCCGTTTGCCTGTCTACTGTATTTAAATTTTTAATAGCTGCAATATGGTTATTATCCGATTCGTCCTTTACATTAGTATAAGTATATCTATTCATTGGTAAATACATCTCTAATTCGGACCATGGAATAGAACCAACCTCATTTTTAGTTAGATTTTGAGGTATTATTTTCCCTGTTACAGTATTATCGGTAAACTCTTCGATTTCTTGGTTCATTACATAGCGCAATTGTTGAGCTGTAATTGCTGTATTCCAGATACGAACTTCATCTATTGTACCATCAAAATAATTAACAGGACTTCTATGATTAACTGCACCAACTAAGAAGTGTTCGCCAGGTGCACTTGCCGGAGCAGAAGCTGTGTAAGAAGTATCTTCGACACCATCAATATAGAATGTAGCGACTCCGCCAGTATAAATTACTGCTATATGGTGCCATTCATTTTGTGGTATGGCAATAGAAGCATTAAAAGCTCTTGACGTTCCGCCAGCATCTTTCCATACCAGTCTAGGAACGAAACCTTGTAAACGTAAAGAATAACCTACAGTCCATGGACCATCATCTCTTTTACCTAAAATATCTCTATTTGCTGTTTCAGCTCTAACCCATGTTGATATTGTAAATTCACTTCCTATATCTGCAACATCACCTGCATCTAAATAATCTTGTGATCCATCAAAAGTTACAGAACGCTCAAAATATTCTTCTGGTGCATAACCAAAAGTTACAAATTTTGTACCGTCAAAATCATAAGTAGTTTCTAGATTACCAGATCCATCAGGTCTCATTATAGTATAATTTGCAGAGGGGTCAAATAGCTCTGTATCAGATATGAACATGTAGTAATCTCCTGGTGCGACAACGTTGCGTATAGCATCTATAGGAATACTTAATTTTACTGTAGATACATCGGTACCTGTTTCTACAAATTTCCAGATACGAGAAATACGAGTAAATGTTACTTCAGAAGTTAGTACAGGAGCAACTCCCGAACTCATGTTCACTGTTATTGTACTTGGTGGATCTAGTTCTAAGTTCGCTCCATTATTTCCCCATATTAAGAAATCTCTATTTGTAATTGAGGTTGGATTACTATTTTTATTATCACTATTTGTATCATATATATCTGTAAGACCAATAGTAAGCACACCTTCTGTTCTTCCTAAACCATCACTAGCATTGTTAACACTTCTAGATTGTTTTTGATTAAGTTCTGACACGTCATCTCTTCCTATACCGGCAATATCGTAATTATACCCAGAATTGGCTGATTGGTCCCAAATAACGCTACCAGTACTATCTACGTAATCTTGTGAAGTACCATTTATACCAAGTGTAATACCATATTTTATAGCCAAATAGGATTGAATTCTATTTCTGGCTTGTGTTAAATCTCCATCATTATTAGTTGCTGAGTATGTAATTACTTCTGCAATACGACCATCGAAACTTCCATTCCAGTACTGACTTCTTCCTAACCAAAATTTTGTATTATTAATTGATGACCAATCTGGTATATCGTTAGATACATTGCCAATAGTATTGCCATTTAGATACATGTCTACTTCAGGATCAGGTACTGCAGTAGCATTATCTCTAATGTTCATTATATTAATCTGGTTATAATTAAAACTACCAGTAGCGTCGGCCTTTCCGTATCCTGGACCACCAGATGTACCTGAAGTTACACCAATACAATATGTAAAGAATTCGCCAGCTAATCGGTTTGTATAAGCTCCATATCCAAAACCAGTTACATCTTCCGTTTGTATATTAGGAGTACTTGGATCAGAACTGGTAAATGTATCTAAAGGTATCATACCTGTAGTAATTGTCGGATCTGGCATAATAACAACAAACATATCTGTACTATTAAAACCTCCGGTACCTGTTAATTCGTCTCTAGAACCATCACTGATAATATAAGTCAAATCTCTGTTAGCAGAATTATTATCATTTTCAAATTCAATAACTGGATTAAAATTGAAATTTCTTGCCGTATTATTTTGGTAAACAGGTTCTTGACCGCTAACCATTACTTCTGCATTATTACCTTTTCCGTTATCCACCCATTGGCTAACTAAAGATGAATTTGCAGCCTCATTAATTCCGTTAACCATATCTGCTTTTAACCATAAATCTAAATTTGCTGTAACACCACCTGGTGCTTCAGTAGGGGTGCAGTAACTGGTGCCAGTTATCGTAATATCATCTATATAAACATGATCATCGTCTTCAGTAGCATCACAACGTACCCTAAATCTTGATATTGTAGATGCTGGGAACGAATAATCACTACTTTTTAGAGTTACTATTTTACCATAAAAAATGGCAGAGTTAGAGGTTTCAAAATCTGCATTTTTATGAACTACTTGTCCACTTTCAAAAGCTTGAACTGTAGTCCAAGTTGCACCATTATCAGAACTATATTCTATCATAAAGTCTTCAAAACTGTCTTTTGTAGGAGGTGACGTGTAAACAGATTCCATACTATTTGGTGCGAAGAAAAATTTAAAATCTACTTTATCATAACCCGATAAGTTAAATGCAGGAGAATCAAATGATGAAGCAGATCCTGTTGGATCATCATCTCTTATACGCAAACTATAACTACCATTATAAGCCCATGTAGCGTTACTAACTCTAGATGCATCAACACCTCCAGAAGTCCAGCCATCTAAACCACTTTCAAAACCTGCAGTATGCACTACGGTTATACCACATGGTGGTGGTACAAAACCTGTACCTTGTATATTAAAGTTATATGGGTTTTCATTAGAATCATCATTTGCTATTGTTACTGTTGCAGTTCTAAGACCAATAGCACTTGGGTTAAATGTAATTGTAAAATTTGTACTTCCGCTACTTGCTATTGTATTACTTGGAGCTGCTGTTACAGTAAAATCTGCAGCATTTGCACCACCAATAATTGCATAAGGTGATACACCAATTAAGTTAAGCGTATTACCACCACCATTATTTTCAATAACAAAAGTATTTGCCATTGTGCCAGCCGCAATATCTACATTTCCGAAATCAGTACCATCAGCAAGGTCTGGTACAAGGTCACCATCTGCTATAGCGTTAGAGCTTCCAAAAACATCCATTTCTGCAGCCGGATTTATACCTGTTCCTTGTATATTAAAGTTGTATGGATCTTCATCACTATCATTATTAGCAATAGAAATAAAAGCCGTTCTTAATCCATCTGCACTAGGATTAAATGTAATTTGAAATGTTGTAGATCCACTAGCCACTATAGGTGTTGATGGTATACTTGTTAAAGTGAAATCTGCAGCATTGGTACCACCAATCGTTATATAAGGTGCAAGTGAAGTTAAGTTTAAATCTCCTGTACCTTGATTTTGAATTGTGAATGTATGTGCTGATGTGCCAGCAACGGTATTAACATTGCCAAAATCAGTATCATCGGCTGCAGCAGGAGTTGTATCACCATCTACGATGGATATAGCGTTACCTTGAATATTCATTTCTGGAGTTGCTGCACCAGCACTTATATTAAGTGTGTAATCTTCAACCTCACCAAAACTAAAAGAACCGCAAGAAGCTGGGATGGTATTATATGCCATGCTTACACGCATACGTGTGTTTCCTAAAGTAGCTGTGACTGGGATAGTAAAGCTTCCAGAAACGGGAGTTGTTGTCGTTGCAGTTCGCGTATAAACTTGTTCACCAGGATCTGCAAAGTCATCATCCTGATTGTAATCTACCCAGACAGAATACCCTTCTGAGTAAGTAGGACCTACCCAAGTAGGAGTGATTGTTATTGTATATGCTGTTGATCGTGTTACGTTACCAATAATACCTGTATAATTAGAATATCCTGTGCTAGTTATACCAGCTCCAGTAGAATTATCAATTGTAGCTCCTAACTGTACTCTGCCAATATATTCGTCGGCTGTACTGTTACCATTAGAAGCACAATACTGTGCGAAGCTAAAACTTGTGAATAAGAATGCACATACCAAAAGTGCATACCTAGGAAATGGCTGAGTAATATTTTTCATAATGCGGTTAAGTTTAGTTTGGGACTAAAATTATGGCGTAAACTTACAATAAACATCTATAAAATGCAAAAATAATCGACGAAATACACTTATGTGATATAAGTTATTGATAATCAATTAAGTAAAATTAAGTGCTAATGCAGGATTTAGGCTATTTCTTTGTTGTAAGAGAAATTTTTCAGCAAGATTACTTTAATTAACAATTTGTTTTATCGAAAAGTTTGAATATTCATTACCAAATTTAGCCATGCTCTAGAGTTTTTAGCCTCAGATTGGTGGTTCGTCTTTTTAATACCTTCTAAGATATAATTGCTCTTGTAAGTATTAGATGTAATAGAGGATTCTATTGGAGATAAGATTGAGGACATAAAAACATTCTCTAATGTTTTGGTTTCATAGTTTCCTATAATTTCATTAGATAAAATTATAGGACGATAATTAGGAGCTTCGAAAATAAGGTCATATTTACCAGCATATATTGGTCTGTAAAAATCTCCATCAATGTCAGTTATAGTCCAAGATCCATGTGCATCATGTCCAATAACTTTTACTGTAGTTCCTTTTATGGGTAGGCCAGTTTCTGCATCTTTAACGACACCTCTAAATCCATAAGTTCCTTGTTCTAAATAGCTTATAAGTGCTTCTTTGTTGTAATTCCATAAACTGTTAAGCTGATTAGCATATGGCTTTTTTATTTCCGATAATTCTACTGTTAGCTCTTTGCATTGATGGCTATGATTCATATAATCTTGGCGACTACCATAAATGCGGTACCAATCGGCTCCATTAGTGACTCCATTATTTTCGTCGTCCATGTAGCCATTTGGCGCTACTTCCTGTGCGATATCTCTGTACTCTCCAGCGGTTAATTTCCACCAAGAGTCATCAGCATGTCTTTCAAACGTATTATCCCAAGGATAATTTACTAATTCACTTCCACCATGAAAATTTGCAGCGGTTACAAAATGGTGCTTTTCTGCCAATTCCATGAATAATAATGTTTCAGATTGATAATTCTCATTATCTGAATGTGCGCCATTTATATTGTCTGGATAATTTCTATTTAAGTCTATATTATTAAAATTACCACGTCTTGCATTTGCGACAGAGGTGTTATTTCTGCTTAAATGATAAGTTCCGTCAGGATTTGCATTAGGATTAATCCAAATTTCAGAACCATTAATTAGTTTAAAAATTCTTTTATGATCTGGGTGTGATTCGGTTTTATAGGCGGTAATTAAATAGTCTATTAAATTCAGCATCATTGTAAAACCAGCTATTTCATCACCATGCATTGATGAGGTGTAAAGTAATTTTGGCTCAGCTTCATCTATAGAAATATTATCAGAAATTTTTACAAATAGTATTTCTTTATCTCCTTGTTCTGTGGAACCAATACTAAAAAAGTTTACGATGTCTGAATGCTCAGTTTCAAAGTTCTGCATTTGAGACGCATAATCAGAATAAGTCGGATATGCTTTTAGAGGGAAATCTAATGTATATCCTTGTTTTGTATTCTTAGAATATCCACTTATTTTATTGGACATTAATCGTTGATTAATATCATTATCTGCTTTAAAGACTTTATAAGGTATTTTTAGTTCTAGGAATTTTTTGAACTGATTTTCATTTGCCCAGGCTTTAACTTCTTTGGTGCTAACATTAAAATTAATAATAGTCAAATCTTCAGAAAACTCTTTTAATTGTATTTCATTCCCGATTGTAAATGTAAAGGTAACTTCACCTTGAATATTGAGTAGGTTATCAATATCACTGTTAAGTAGTTCTTGTGCATATGCTGATATAAAAAGCATAGTAGATGTAACTACACTTAGTATAATTTTTTTCATCAGATTTGGGGTTAATGAAATTAATTAGAAGGCTAATATATCAATTAATTTGCATTTTAATCTATAAAAAGCATAAAAAACCGATGAAATACATAAAATTATAAGAATTTAGAATAATGAAGTGTTACAAACAATTCAGTTTAGAGCATCATAAACCAAGTTTGTGAACTAAATTCTAAAATTTAAAAAAGTTTAAAAATTGGGTACTATTGCTTGTGCCAAATTCCATCAGCGTCAAGATAGAAACTGCCAATATGATTAAAATTACATTCTTCTGGTGCTATAATAGAAAGGAAAGTAGAGTTATCTTCTCGTAAATACAAATGATAAATATCTCCAACTACAGGCTCAAAACTAAACTTTGCAGCATATACTAGATTATTGTATTCGTATTGCTCTATCATTTTTTCATATTCAGCTTTTAATTCATTGTACTTAGCCTGAACATGTTTATTTACTTTGTTGATATTTCGATTTTTCCAAGCTAAAGAATCTGTAGTTGTAATTACTGGTGCAGAAACGTTAGTAGCGTAAGGCTTAAGATGTGCGTCGTATCTTTCGGTCTCTGTGTTAAAAACAACTTGATCTGGTTTCTTTTCTTTTTTCATCCTGAAATTATATCTAAGCAATAAATACAAAGTTAAGCATAACTTATTGCAAAGAAAAAGCCGTTACTATATTAGTAACAGCTTTAACTTAAGATTAAGATTTATATTAATTTTTTACACCAGGTAATCCTTCTGGCCGTTTTGTTTGCCAATGAAATTTTTCAGCCTTCTTTTTAATAGGTGCTATTTCGTCTAACGTATTAGCGTCGTAAACAATACCATTTTTTATGACATGAGTTAGGGTATTAGTATGTCTTAAATTATCAATTGGATTGTCATTCATTATTAAAATATCAGCGATTTTCCCAACTTCTAAAGTCCCTAAATCTTTATCTAGGCCAAGCGCTTCGCAACCTTTTATTGTCGCCAAACGCAGAGCGTCATAATTGCTCATACCTCCACTTGCAACAGCCCATAATTCCCAATGGAAGCCTAAGCCTTGTAGTTGCCCATGACTACCAATTCCACCAATACCATCTGCTTCTATGAGATCCTTCATAAACTCAGCATGCTTTTTAAAGACATGTTCTTCATCCATAAACCAGCCAGGTCTGCGTCTTGATTTTTGAGCAAGTTCTGCGTATGGTGTAAAGTGTTGCATCTTTTTGTCTGCATATGGGTTTTCTCTAGAGTAGAAGTAATTCTCCGCCCAAGGACCACCATAACTTACTAAAAGTGTTGGAGTAATTGCCATTTTAGATTTCGCAGCAGTTTGTATAACATCATCAAATATTGGGTAAATAGGGAACGAATGTTCGTGGCCAGGATTACCGTCAATCATATTTACCATATTTTGTTTAAAATCTAGACCTCCTTCTGTTGTAGGCATTAGCTTTAATTCTTTAGCAGCCATAATTAACCATTGTCTTTGCTGACGATTACCAACGATATAGCTTTTAATACTTTTAGTATTATAATATTCGCTATACTGTTTTAAAATGTCTTTAGCATGTTCTAAGCTTTGTATATTATAAGCCCAAAAACCAACTCCAGGTCCAGTGCTATAGACTCTTGGTCCATGAATCATACCAGATTCTACCATGTCTGAATATGTTAATACATCTGTAGTCGCAGTCTGAGGGTCTCTGGTGGTAGTGACACCATAAGCTAGGTTAGCCGAGTATATCCAAACCTGATTTTTATGAACTCCCCAATTTGGCCACATATGTGCATGTGTATCTACAAAACCGGGTGTAACAGTTTTTCCTGAAATATCAATTGTTTTTGCATTCGAAGGCACATCAAAACTTCCTGAAGTACCAACTCTTTTAATTCGGTTATTTTCTATAAGAATATCACCGTTTTCTATTATATTTCCCCCCTTCATAGTAATGATTCTACCTCCCTTTAGTAAGGTAATTCCTTTTGGAATTGCACGTTTGTACTTTACCTTTACTTTATATTCATCAGCCTTAAATATTGACTTTACTTTATCTTTATCTTTTTTATCTTCTGTATTGATAGAATCTGTTTTCTTTTCGGAGTTTTTGAGTTCTTTTTCCTTCTTTTTAGCCAATACGAGGCTATCGTTAAATACTTTTCCTTTGATTAGATCATAAGTAAAATGACTTGAACCTAAGGACCAGTGTACTTTTTTACTATCATAAGACCAAGCCGGGAATTCACCACCAATTACTGTTAATTTATTTGCAGGGAATGCCGATTTTTCGGCCTTTGCAAGCGATATTGAAGGGGTTGTACCTATCATAGGAATTAAAACCGAATAGATATCATTATTTATTTTTGCCAAGGCAAGTTTGCCATTTGGTGAAATTTTTATCTCACTAGGTCGAGAAGCTGTATTATTTTCTCTCCAGCCGTCTTCGTGAGTTGGCATAGCCGTCTCATCATGATCCTTACCAAACACATCAGATGAACCATAAGTTTTTATACCAGTTAGCTTTAGATGTTCTTTTTCATCACTTCCGTCCCATCTAATTGATATTAGACCTTTGCCACCGTGATTTAAATAAATTCGGTCATTTACTTTTGTGAAATGAGGTCTTGTTCTGCCTTTGGATTTATCGATGACTGTAATAGAACCACCGTCGGAAGAAATCCATGCAAGTTCTTCATAAACCCTTCCGTTAAATGGATTAATTGCATCATCGTAGGTTTGTGCGGCCCCCTTTATAAAAGTAATACGGTTTCTTTTAAACGACCAAGCTGGATTAGAATATATACCGCGCTCTTTTGTAAGTTTGGTAGGTTTACCTTTTCCGGTAGTATTAACCTTATATAAATGTCCGCCATTAGGTTTCCATGTAGTAAAAACTATTTGTTTTCCATCTGGTGACCAATCTGGCATGGCTTCAGTAAAATTGTGATCTGTAAGTCGTTTTGGAGTTCCATTAGGTAATTCCATAACATATAACCTGTTTAATGCTGTAAAAGCTATATGCTTTCCATCAGGAGATGGTTTAGTGTCTCTGATCTGCGTTACAAATGCTTCAGGCGAATCGTCAATAGGATATTTAAAATTGAGTATTGGCCCTAAATCTAAATCTACATCAACAGAAAAAGGTATCTCAACAGCTTTCTTATCTAAAATGCTAATACTGTATATTTTTCCTCCATAAGAAGTAATTAAGTTCTTACTATCTGGAGTAAATGCCATCGCCGGTAAGACACCAAGTGGAGCGATTGATTCTTGGTCGTCACGTTGCACAGGATAAGCCAACCAACGTTCTTCGCCAGTATTAAGATTACGAAGAACTAAACCTGTATGTTCTTCAAAACGACTACCATAAACCATCCATTTACCATCGTCAGATAGAGTCGGAGTAAAAGCAGATCCGTAACGAGATGTTATCATTTCGGTATCAGCATCCTCACGGTCAAAACTCATAATCTGATACTGTGGTAATTGAGCATTATAATTCCATGCACCTGTTCGACTAGAAAAATAGATATGTTTGCCATCTGCACTAAATGCAGGGTCAATAAATTTTTGCGATTTTTGCTTACTTAATAAATTGGCTCCAGAACCACCATCCTTATGCACTAAAAAGGGTTTTATATTACGTCGGCCACGCGTGCCAATGATATAATCTCCGTCTGGACTCCAATCTGCGGATACATGATATTTATTTTTATCTTTCGTAATTTGTTTCTGTTCTTTTGAAGCTAAATCCATAGTCCAAAGATTGTCAGAACCACTTTTGTCAGAAATAAATAAAATACTCTTTCCGTTGGGACTGTAGCGTGGATGAACATCGTAAGGCATACCTTTTGTAATTCTATTAGCTTTTCCACCAGTGATAGGAATGGTATAAAGGTCACCCATCATATCAAACATAATAGTTTTTCCATCTGGGCTAACATCTACAGAAATCCAAGTTCCTTTATCTGTTGTAAAATTAACTTTTCTGGTTGGTTCTAAAGGGAGTTCTTTCGTCGCCTTTTTTGTAGAATCCTTTGTTTTAGAATTGTTTTGTGATTTTAAAGTAGTAATTGAAAAAATTAGGAGTAGGGCAATGTAAAAGTTTAAGTGCTTTTTCATATGTGATTGATAGAATTAATTAAGTCATTAAAAATAAGGAAATTAATGATTGAAAATTGTTAATTTAAAAAGTTGAAGTAATTAGGTCACAATAATTAGCTTCTAAACAATTATCTCCTTGTAATTTCTTTTGTCATATATAAAAAAAATAGTCTAGTACATATGTACTAGACTATTACTATTGTAGCGAGAACGAGAATTGAACTCGTGACCTCCGGGTTATGAATTTAACCCAAATATTTTTATTTAACTGATAATCAGAATATTAAAAATTACAAAAACTTAAATCGTGTTCCAAATCGTGTTCAGTTTCGTGTTCACTTTTTGTTTGTATTAATAGATTATAAAAATAAGCAATAAAATTTCTTTAAGAGCCTTCATAATTACATTTCGAAGTTGATATTTGCTTTTCACCTAAATAATAAATTCAATATGTTAAAAAAAATTAACTTATAACGAATTTCAAATGTACCTCTCCTTAAAGGTTGAAATTCAGATTATCTCCTGTTGGCTCTTTAAAAATTTATTATCAAATTTTGGTAATAAACTTATCATTTTACATTATCAAAAAAAGTTGATTTTATGCCGGAGCAAAGTCAAAATGACCCATTAAGTAAAAATTTTAAAAATTATTTATCTTCTAATCTTTTTAAGATTAAACCAATTTTATTAGAGCTTCCTAACTATAAGTTCTTTCATACCTCAATGAAAGAAAATGATAAGAGGAATAGTCGTTTTGTTGGAAGAGATGATATTATCAATAAAATTTTAAGTTTTATTCATGAAACTTCTAGTAATACAGGTTCTTATTTAATTACAGGATTTAGAGGTATGGGAAAGACTTCCGTAGTAAATAAAGCATTGGGGACACTGAATTCAAAGCCTAAGAGTCTTCGTTTTGTTCTTCTATGGTTAGCACTGATGCCATTTGTTTTTATGTCTTCAAAAATTGTTAGATTCATTGACAAGATAAAATTTGATACTTCTGGCGATATTATTGTTTTTTTATTACTCTTAGTAATTATATGTATAACTTTTGTTTTATTAGGTAAGGAGAACTTTAGAAGAGATAAAGTTGCTACTAAAGATAAGAAGGAAAGATATTTTCAATTTTTTAAATCAGGAGTTGAATCACTTTTAAACCCAAAATTCAACAAAAGTAAGCTCTTATTTTATTCTAATCTTAGAGATGTATTTATTTATTGTGCTACACTATCTTTTTACACTTGCTGCACCTACATAATGTGGAATGCATTAAATTATCCGGGAAATGAAGTAGGTGGTATTCAAATATCTCATTTATCATTTTGGACAATTACCTTAGGGTTATCATTAACTTATCCTCTTATTGATTTGTATATAGCATTTGTTGAAGTTCAAAAAGATCAAGGATCTGACAGTCCTTTATTAAGAGGTCAAATCTTAGGCGCTATTTCAATTGTGTTTCTTTTTAGCCATGGGCTGTTTATGTTGGCTGTTATATCAAAATGGGACTTATTTGTTAATCCATCTGATAGTGACTTCTTAATTATATTTTGTGGAGTTTTAGTAATTATGGCTTTGATAGTTTGGGCTAAATATCAGATCTTATCTAGAAGAAATAATCGAAATCAAAAGGTATATAGAAGTGTACTCAGTAGAATAACAGGATTCTTTAATTTTCAACATTATATTACAGTTAATGTAAATCTCGGGAAAGATAAACTTACAGAAAAAGATGTTTTAAAATATATAACTAATGAGTTGTATAAAGTTTATTCTGATTGGTTTACAAATTATAAAAATTTAAAACGTTTTTTAAATATTTCGGGACTCTTAACTTTGCTATACTTGGTAGTTACAATCTTTTATATAGGCTTTCTAGGGTCCGAATTCTCTACCTTTAGTAATAAGACGATTAGTACTTCATATTACTTCCCGAGCCAATCTCTACTTGTTTCAAGACAAGGAATTACTGCTTCTGAGGTTGGGCAGTTGTTTTATTTTACTGATCCAGATACAAAAAAAACAAGGCAAGCGACTCTTGATGAGTATGTGTCTAAAATAGATAGCGAGTTAACTGCGTATTATAGGGATATAATTAATAAAAAAAATAAAACGTTAAATAAAAATATCCCTGATTCTACAGTCAACTTTAATATGGATAATATTAAATTATTTAATGAAGCCGTTTATTGGAAAAGTCATGAAGATAAAAACGGAAACCGTTCAATATGGGCTAATGTCCATTATGGAATTATTCAGGTTTGTAATGAATTAGATTACCTGACATTAAAGTTTTGGATAAATCTGAAAAGAGTATTATTTCATGATCATTTCGATAACAATTCAGATATATCTTCAAAACTCGTAAATACAATTTACCCAAGTGTACCTATTTTATTTGTTTATTTTTTTATGATTTTATTTTTAATAAGTTTAAGATTAATACCTAAAAGGTTTATTCTAATTAGTACTCACTTCCATACACTATTACAATTAAAAAATATTAAAAAACAAATTGAAGCATCAATAACTTATGAGGAAAATGCAAATGCGGTTGCAATGCAATCTTCTTTATTTAATTTTAAGAAGAAAACAGATTATTTACCTCTTGAGTCTAAAGATATTACTCAAAAACTTATTCACTTATTAGATGAGGTTGATAAAATATCAGCATTATTTATAAAGGTGAAATTTGTTTTTGTTTTTGATGAGTTAGATAAAATTAATCCACATAATACTGTGGTACTCTCATCAAAAGAAGACGAATTTGAAACTGATCATAATGAGGTTAGATATCAAGCTAGACGGAAAGAGAGAATTGCCCTTATTTTATCTAGTATGAAGCATTTTTTAAATTCATCTAAAGCAAAATTCATATTTATTGCAGGTCGTGAAATGTATGATGCAGCATTAGCGGGTATTTCTGATCGAGAATCAAGTTTAGACAGTATTTTTAGTGATAATAAGATTTATGTTCATAGTTTTTATACGGAAGAAGCTGACGGAAATAAAAGTGATATTACAAGTATTACAGAACAATATTTATGTCAGTTTTTAATACCAGAATCTTTTTTATCAAAAGTAAAAGATAAACCAAGTTTGAACCTTTATAATCAATATTTATCAGCTTATTATACTGAGAAGAATATACCTCAACACGATAAAAAAAGACAAAAAATTATTACCACTTTAAAGGATTTTATTGTGTATTTGAGTTATCGAAGTAACGGAGCTCCCAGAAAACTATCTAATTTAATTGAACAGTATGTGAAACCAGTTTTGTTAGATGATTTGATTGATGATAATAGTGTTATTGTAGGTAGAAATGATAGTAATTTATATCTAAATATAGGTTATTATGACCAATATAAATTTTCATTAATCTCATCAATGACTACACCGATTTTTTTAGGAATTGGTAATTTTCTTCATGAATATAGTGATAAGCTTTTAGTTTCAATTAGTTATATGCTAGATCATCTCTACAAGTTTCATAAATTTGGAATATCCTATAGGAGTTTATCTTTAACTCCCGAAATTATTGACATTAATAAAGAACCACAATTTAGAGAGTTTTTGGATAAATTGGTACAGTCTTTATCTCAAAGTCATTTAAGACCAATAGTAAGTGGCATCTATGACTATAAATTTCACAGTAAAATTTCTTCAGAAATAAAATTTTTATCAAAAATTGATGAATTAGAAGGTGCAGCTTTAAATTTCACTTTGGATGAGTCAATTGAGTTAAAACGTTATTTCAATAAGAGACTAGAACAACTTACTAATAATAAGAATAACAATCATTTGAGTCTAAGTATAAACGATGAACAACACATAAATAATAAAGGCTTATTGCATGTTATGATTGGTGATTTGCATTTTTATGACGAGGAATACCATGAGGCAATTTCTCATTATTTGGAATCAATACAAAATCTTAGACAAATTAGTATAAGAGAAATGAAGCTATACGACTTCATTTTATTTGTAAGAAACAAATTAAAGTTAGGCTTGGCTTATGAAAAGAATAAGATGTATGACAATGCTTTAATGACATATTCTGAGCTAACGGATTTAATACTCAGAAAAAGAAATATGCCAATACGTAAATTTGGTTTAGCTCGTTTTATCGTCACTCCAAGTCAGCTACTTTTAATTTATAAAAGTAAGAGCGGAACCTCATTAGAGAAAATTTCGTCAGCAGAGCGTTTGCATAACCTAAAGGAACATATCGATAAAGTGGCAGAGAGATTTAGTCAAAAGAAGAAAAAATCTAAAGAGCTATGTTTTACAACTTCAAATTTTATGCAAAAAGAGCTTGTTGTGTTAGGAAGATTAAAACCAGAGGTTGTTGCAGAAATTGATGAGGTTGATCATCAAAGGCATTCTGATAAGTGGAAACGTATTTACCCATTATCCGATATGGAAGTCTATTATGGTCTTAACTCTGAGGGTTTAATACAAGATTTAGATTCAATCGATACCAATTATAAGCCGTTAAAGAACTATTTCTTACAGTCAACTCTAGAAAATATGAGATTGCTTTATCAACCACTAATTGCAAAACTTCATATGATTGAAAAATCAGGTTCAGATAAACTAAAGGATATTGATATTACTCGTTCTATTGAAGAGTTTAATTTTATAAAAAGGCCTCTTAAAACTAATGAGAAAAGAGTCGTTGTGTCTGAGTTTTATAATAAAATAGGAGATTTACTATATTTTAAAAATGGCACTTTAAATAAATGTTTGAAAAAACAAATACTTACACATTTAGAGCGTCTTGTTTCTTTTAAAAAAGAGGATAATGTAAAAACGATTGCAAATTTAGAACAATATATTACATCCGAATTAACTACTCTTCTAATCAAAAATAAAAAACCACGGAATAAGAAAATAAAAAAGGTAAGGCAAAGTATCATTTTTAAGTTAAATCAATTAACGCCTTTGAGTGATGAAAATAATGAATTGAAAATAAAAGAATTGGAAACACAAGTTAGATTTGGTTTAAAGCTTTTGAAGAGTTCAAAAAAAGAAGAGTTACAACGTAATCTTAAATGTTTAATAGAAAAGTTAACTCATGATCTTCATGAAATTAATCTTTTGGATAAGGGCGTTAGTCAAAAACAGGTTAAAAGCTTAAAAAATTTACTGTTATCACCAATTGATGCAACTGTATTTTATATTAAATCATTAGCAGTTTTATTAATACCAGCACACGAGGTTTGCGAAAAAGATTTAGAACAATTAAAATCAAATGAAGTTGATTTATTAGCCTATTATTCTGCTTTAGAACTTAATACTCATGATAACTATTATGAGTTCTTTAAAGTATTGGGCGAGAACCTTAAGGGAATAAGAATGAAGCTTGATATAATAACAGAAAAAAATAATTACAGTTTTAAAGAGCGCTATACACAGGAGTATCTTAGTTCTATTGCTAACGGTACTATAGATCTAGCTGAAGCGCTATCTAGCTTTGTAATTGATAGTTATACAAATGAAAATTTACCAAACCAATTTTCTTATATTTTTAAAAATATTGGATTAAAGTTAAAAGACATTTTATGCTTATACTATGAGGCATTTGAGATTTATTACAACATAGGAAGTTACAGGTTAGCTAAATCTCAACTACTCAAAATATTACATATTCTTAGGGAGGCTACAATTAGAGGTAAATGTAAAGACCTTTTAGTTAAGAACTGTAAAATAGTAAAAGATAAAACTATAAAAGACATTTTAGAAGTTGCTATTAAATGTGTTTACGCAACTTATGGACAAAGTCATTTTATTGAAGGTAAAAAGATATCAGAGTTTTTTAATACCCATAATTTCTTAGAATATAACGTTAAATCAAGTTTATCAAAATCTAATGTTACGATTGAAATAAATGAAATTATCCTTTTGTACTGGCGAATAAAATTAAATAAAATAGAAAAAGATAAGGATCATGATATTTTAGAATTTTATCAGATGATAACCAAAAATATTAATAGTCTTTCTTTAATAAGGAGAAAGCATAATAGAATATTAGAGTTAAGATTGAAATTGAAGATTAATAGAATTATGTTTGATCGATATTTTGATAAGCTTAGTGACCATCATATTAAAACAGGTTCAAAAGATTTTGAAGAATATCTTAATTCTGAGTCTCTTACAAAAGATGAGTTTAAAACTTTTTTAATTTTAGATAGTTTAGGCGCCAATACTGAAGTTTTAAAATCACATTATCTTTTTGACATTAATTACGTAACAACAAACCACAATCAATTAGCGAAAGCACATTTATCAATGTCTTATTGGAGTATGCAATTTGATCAATTAAATAAAAAAGGGAGTTATACTAGAACTTTAGAGGATCAAGTTTTGAATACCAAGACATCAATGAATGTTAATGAAGCTTATCACCTTAGTTTAGCTTTAGAATTTAACAAAAAAGTTCAAGACTTTCATTCAAGAGGTGAATCATATAACGTGTTCATTAAGAGTGCTTCTTATTTAGACGACTTTTTTAATGATAATTTAATCCATTTTTCTCTGGCTGTTGAGCGCAATACGATTCATGAAAGAGAGTGTGGTACTGATTTGTTTATTTCGAAAATAGAAGGTGAGATTAATTTATTAAAAGTAGGTAAAGAAAAACCATTTGATTATAATTTCTATTTTAATTAAGTAATAAATTTTAATCAGGACTAGTTTTTATAATAAAAGACATTGAATCAATTTTAAAAATTTAGTCTTTTGGGTACTAATGTCAATTTTTTTAGCATTAAATGAAAAGTGACGCACCTTTTTTACTTTATACAGATATGTGTATTTATCATATATTGAGTTATCTCGTTAAGTGTTTTTCCAGTTTGCGGGTGTAGTCCAAAGGAGGTGAAATATTCTAATTCTTTATTTTTGTTCTTGCCATACCAGATATTAACTGTTCCATTTTCTTTAAAGAAGACGTAATTGCAATCAACTTTCACCTTTTTAAAATCATTGATAAGATCTTCCTTATAAGCTTTAATCTCGTCTAAATTATATTTATTTAGGTCTAGACTTATTTCTACATAATGATCATCATTCCAAATCATCCAACGTTGGCGATTAAAATATTGATAAACAAAGATGCCCACAATAAATAATAATATAAAAATGATTAGTCTTTCTTTACTAAAAAAAGACACTTTTTTATCTAATTGATTTCGTGGTTTTTTATTATTAATAAATTCAGTGTAACTATTATAGTTTAGATACTTGGCTAATCCGTCTACAACTTTTAATTGTTTTATAGATATATCTTCATTGGTTTCATCTAATTCTATAGCTAATCTATGGTAGTCTCTATAACTTCTTCCTCCAAGATTAAAATCTTGTTTCTTATGAATAAATTCTGATAACTCTTCTGATATTTCAGTTTTAGAAGGTGAACTTACACCTTTATTTTCCAAGTTTTCTCTCGCTTTATCAAATGCTTTAATAATCAATGCTTTATGCATACTTCTAATTGTCAGTGCTTTATAATGTTTTTTATTATTGGAAAATTCAAGGAAATTAATTTCCTAAATGTTTCCAACTAAATTCCTATAGTTCATAGTTAGTATTCCTTCATTTGTATTCGAATTGTAAACCACCTTAGGTGTAATAAGGGTTGCAAATACAATTCAATAATTGAGAAACGATTTAAATCTCGAATTCCATTTGGGAAAAGGTGTTTATGATTTAAATCGGTTCACAATACTTCCCAACGAAGATATCGCTCTTCAAACTTAGAATGTGTTGCGCAGCAACCAGCATCTGAAATTTTTCGGACAGCAACACTATTGTTCAATTTTAAAATAATACAAAATGAAGAAATTACCAATTATATTGATTACGGTTTTCCTTAATTTATCGTTTTATTCGTGTAATCCTGAGAGTCTTGCTGACGAGACCGCGCCAGTGGCTTGTTGCGGAGATGATGGTGAATTACCACCGCCACCACCTCCGCCGCATCCAGGAAGTGGGGGTTAATTAAATTAAGTACTATTTTAGAGGAATGAAAAACATAATTATTTCATTCCTCTTTTTTATTGTTTCTTATTCTAGCCATGCAAATTTTGCAAGTGATAGCTTGTCTTATTATGTTAATTTGGTTAATAATCCAAAAACTGCGGATGATTTAGCAAATTCGTATGAGTATATAAGTAATTCGGTTGAAAAAGCATTTAATGTTCAGGATAGTCTTAGAGCAATTTACTGTATATACAATTTATCTAGTATAGATTATAAAGAAGGTTTTTATGCAGCAAGCGAAGAATCTGCAACTCGCGGGTTAAAACTGATTGGCAATAAAGTAAAGGATGATTATTCGAATAAATTAAGAAAGAGTTTTTATAATTTGCTTGGCATGCTTTACCGTAAAAACGGTAGTGAAACACTAGCAGTTGATTTATATAATAATGCATTCAAATACGCTCAGACCAACAAGGATACTATTACTTTATTTAATAATTTATCTAACGTATATAAAGATTTTTCACAATTCTCACGTTCGAAGGAATTCTTAGATAAAGCAATAATTCATTTTAATAAAAACACGGATTCACTGACTAGGGCATTAGTACTAGATAATTTAGGTTTTGTATTATCTAAATTGAATAAAAAAAATGCCTTAGAAAATTTGTTAGAAGCCTTAAAAATTAGAGAAAATTTAGAAGACTACAAGAGTGTTTTCAAAAGCAACTTAAATTTAGCTGAGTATTATAAAGATCATGATGATACTAAGGAGTCTATTAAATATGCGTCTGAGGCGCTCAAAATTGCGACAACAATAAATAGTCTGGCTTATAAAAAAGAGGCTATGGGATTTTTGTTAGAACTAGGAGATTTACAATACGCAAAGTCCTATAAAATGATTGCTGATAGTCTTGAAACATTTAATAAAAGTCAGACCAACAAGCTTGCTTTAATGAAATTTGACTATGTCAATAAAAATAATGAATTGAAAGAGTTAGAGCTTCAATCAGCAAATGATAAGTATAACAAGTTGCTTTTAAAATTAGTAGTAGTAATTCTTATTCTTTTAGCAATTTTTATTTATTTCTTGCAACGATCTAAGCACAAAAAGGATAGATTAAAACAGATTTATGCAACGGAATCCAGAATTTCAAAACATATTCATGACGACGTAGCAAATGACCTTTTTCAAATCATGACTAAGCTCGAAAGAAAAAAACAGATTAGTGAAACCTTAAAAAATGAATTAAACAATCTGTATTATCGAACTAGAGATATTTCAAAAGAACACAGTTTAATTGATACTAAAGATAAGACGTTTGAAGAAAATTTGGGTTCGTTACTAGAAAGCTTTAATTCCGAAAAAACGAATATCATTGTTAAAGGTATAAACACCATAATTTGGAAAGAAATTGACGACCTTAATCGGGTTACCGTATATAAAGTATTGCAAGAATTATTGATAAATATGAAAAAACATAGCGATGCTTCTTTGGTCGTTTTAGCATTTCATCAAAATAAAAAAAATCTGACAGTAACTTATAGTGATAACGGCATTGGTTGTGTTTTAGAAAAGAGTACAGGTCTAATAAATACGGAAAACCGTATTAATTCTATAAATGGAACAATTAGTTTTGATTCTGAACCTAATAAAGGTTTTAAAGCGAAAATAAGTATTTGATTTATGTTTAATAAGGTTTTAATTAATGACGATCATGATGCCATCCTAGGCAATATAGTCGAGATTTTAAAGGAGTTGAAAGTGACTTCGATTGATAAATCTCAATATTGCGATGAAGCGTATCTAAAACTAAAGAAAGCTGCTCTAGATGATGAAATGTACGATCTACTTATAACAGATTTATCTTTTAAAAAAGATCACAGAAATATTAAGCTAGAATCTGGCGAAGACCTTATTGCAAAGATTAGACTTGAATTTCCAGAATTAAAAATCATAGTCTATTCAATGAAAGATCAATTGCAAAAAGTAAGATATCTAATTAATAATTTCAATATACAAGGTTATGTATGTAAAGACCGTAAAGGTTCAATTGAATTAACAGAGGCAATCCGGGTAGTTTCAAAAAACAACAGATACCTCTCTCCGCAGGTAGCAAAAGCCTTAAGTCCGAAGACGCATTTAGAGATTGATGATTTTGACATAAAACTTTTAGAATTACTGTCTCGAGGATTGGCACAAGATGAAATAAGTAATAATTTAAGATCAAATGGTATTTCGCCAAATAGTTTAAGTACCATTGAAAAAAAATTGAATAAACTACGAATTCAATTTAAGGCTAATAACGCTATTCATTTAGTTTCTATATCTAAAGATTTGGGTCTTATTTAATCAATTTCTTAGAGATTACTGAAAACAGTAAGGCAACTAAATTTAAAGTAACTAGTTTTAATTGATTTTTATTTTTGGGGATATCTAGGGGATAGAAACATATAAAAATCTATTTTTCTAAAAAGAGATTATTATAAAAAATAGTCTCTTTTTTTTTGGTTACGGAATGCCGTAAAAGAATACACTATTGTATAATTAAGTTTGAATTCAAATTAGCACTTAACTAAATGTTTTTCAAATGAAAAAAATAATACTCTTACTGTTAACCACTTTAATTCTAGTTCCTTTAAAAGTTAATGCACAAAAAGATGGGGATGTAGCCCTTGGTATAGCAGGTGGTTTATTAGCTATTGGTGCTGGTATTGCCGCTGTAGAACAAATGAAAGAACGAGCCGAGCTAACAGCAACTCAATGGGTATTAACCAACCAACCAGAAATGACTAGTTTCTCACTAAAAACATTAGATTTTGATGGTAAGAAGTTAAAAGACATGTCCTCTGTTTCTGTAATTTCATTTAAAATACAACAATTTGAACCTGGGAATAAACCAGATTTAATTGGAAAGAAGCAAGTATTATTAGGTTTTACTAGTAAAGGATGGATTAATGAATACGGTATCAATTTCGAAAAAGTCACTTGGTATTTAATAGATGATAACGAATGGATGAATATGATGGTGGCTTATGTAAAGGTAGCCTCTGATGAAAAGGATGAGAGTGCACTAAAGAGAACTCTGAGCGAAGGTAAAGTGGTTAACAAGGGTGTAAAGATAAAAAGTAAACTCGTTATACCGTTTTTTAAACTTGAAGGCGATATGTATGTCGTAACGGATTATTCTGATGATATGAAGTTGTTATACAATGAAAAGTCTTTAGGTATCTTTTTAAAAGACTCAAAAGATTTAGTTCAAATGGGAAGGGGAGACCTTATAAAAATTCATGAGTTCTTTTTTGATGAGGATAAGGACTGATATTAAGTATCATGTTAACTTAAGAGGTGAGTGATTTAGCTCACTTTTTTGTTACGGGTTTCCGTAAGAAATGCATAGTAATACAATTTATATTTGATTTTAAACTCTATCGTTAGTTTTTATTTCAATTCAAAATTTGAATATTAAATGTGGTATAAAATTATAGAAGTAACAGAATGGTTCGGAGAAATGGCTGAGCGTTATCGATTAATAAAAGATTTTAATCGAGCTGCCAAATATTCTTTTATCCAAGGTGCTGCACCCGCTTTATTAGAAGTAAAAATAACAAGAGGTGAAAGTACTTATAAACATGCTTTTTCTAAATGGATGGGTGGAGGCTTTAGAATAAAAGCACTCTCTGGTAGACCTCTTGAAAAATCGGAACTTATTGAAATAGGTCGAGTCGTTTTAGACAATGAAGAACTTACTAGAAAATTAATAACACTAGGTTGGGATACATTAGAAGTACATTCAAACAAAGGTTATAATGGTATTAAATGGGCATTAAAAGAACATGCTAAAATAGGTGGATTTTTAAATTAAAATTTATGATTTGCAACTTCATTCAAATTCAAAAGGACAGTATATCTAAGCCTTTAATAGAAAAGATGACTAATGTCTCGACTAATACCGATAGCGCTTTGTCATATTGGTTTTGGATAGGATTACTAGAATTAGTAATAATTACAGTACTTATTTATAAAGTATATCATAAGAACAAAAAATTAGATTTTGCTGATCTAACAGATGATAAATTCAAAGCTGCAAAATCATCTAAAATTGACATGAATAGTTTAATGCAAAGTATAAATGAATCAAAGGACATTTATAAAGAATTAAGCAAACTATGCCATCCAGATCGGTTTATAAATTCCGATAAGCATGATAACGCCTTAGCTATATTCCAAGAAATATCAAATAACAAAAGAAATTATAAAGAGCTTGCTAATTTAAAAGAGAGAGCAATAATTGAATTAGAAATTAAAATCAAATAAGTCATGGAACAAGGAGGTTTTGTTATCGTAGTACTAATTTTAAGAATTGTTGGTGTAATGGTATGTGTAAATAAAGCGAAAGAGCTAAATCGAAGTACAGGTGGATGGGGATTTTTTGGATTTATATCTCCAATAATAGCGATGATATGGATTCACTGTATGAAGCCTATTACTGTATGGGATGAAAATACTGATGTAAATAAAAATTAGAACTTTGTTTTATCACATAAAGATGAATCAGTGTAGTTTTTATCAATACTTTTTTATTATTGTATTATGTATAAGTTTTCACTGATAATCTTTGCTTTTTTTGTTTTGTTATCTATCCACATAGTTATTAGTGTTTCAGAAAAAGAAACTATTAAAGGCAAAGTAACAGCCATTACAGATGGTGACACGTTCAAATTATTAAAAAAAGATTCTACTCTAATCCGAGTGCGGTTGGCAAATATAGATTGTCCAGAGCGGAAACAACCGTTTTCAAAAAAAGCAAAACAATTTACATCTGAGGCTGTTTTCGGTAAAATCATTAGAATTGAAGTCTTGAAAAAAGACCGTTATGGAAGGTTTATTGCCAATGTATTCTACGACGATAATAAAAACCTAAGCAAAGAATTACTAAAAGCAGGTTATGCTTGGCATTTTGTAAAGTACTCTGAGGATAAAACACTTCAGTTGTTAGAGGATAAAGCGAGCCAAGACAAAATTGGTTTGTGGCAAGATCCAAATGCTATTGCACCATGGGAATGGAGAAGTAACAAAAAGAAAAAATCAAAAAATTGAAACAGTTTAGGCTCATATTTTTTATTCTAGCTACAGCTTTTTCTTCCAATGTTATTGCGCAAACCGTTTACACTACTAAAACAGGTGAAAAATACCATAAGAGCAATTGTAGATATCTTAAGTATTCTAAGAAAGGAATTACAATAAAAAAAGCGAAAGCATTAGGTTATTTAGCTTGTAAGGTTTGTAAACCAACGGCTGAGAATATTAAGGGTAACTCGAATACAGATCATAATGCAATAATACCAAAATCTATAAATAAAACATCTCCTAAAAAAACCACAGCAACACAATGCACTGGTAAAACTAAGGTTGGTAAACGTTGTAAGCGCAGAACTAAAAACGCAAATGGTAGATGTTATCAGCATTAATTATTTATTCTTCATTACGGAAAGCCGCAATACATGTTATTGGTAAAATTATAGCTTAGCCAAAATATTCATTTTATTATTTTTTACAACAATTTAAATTTTAAAACATGAAGTCATTTACATTAATGTTGACATTATTAGTATGTGTGTTGACATCTCAATCTCAAGAAGAAAATGAAACCATTAAAACAAAGATGGATGAGTTTTCATCTAAAACGGGTATCATAACAAAGTTCACTAATTATAATTTGGAGGGTATAAAATCGTCATATGGTGTTAAAGTAGAAACTAGAATTAGAAAAGTGAATAGTGGAAGTATAGTGTCCTACTTTTATCAAATAGAAAAACCTGGAAAATATGGTAGTTCTACTGCTTCAATTGAATATGAGGATTTGCTCGAACTTCTCAAGGCATTAGATTCACTTATAGATGAAGAATCTGAAGATATTTTATTAAATCCAGATTATTTGGAGAACAAATTTATTACTGTAGATGGATTTCAACTAGGCTATTATGTTAGTAAAGGTAAGAGTATTTGGTATTTGAAATTAGAACGTATTGGAAGTAATTCGACTCTTTTTGTAAAAGATGCAGCTACAATAAAACTATCCTTTGTAGCTGCAAAGTCAATGATAGAAACTTTAAAAACAAATTAGATTATTTTATTGGTGTTTATGTATTAATTAAAATTAGTTGTAATTCTTTACTAGATTTTTATAACTTAACATAACCTTGTAACAAATAGGTGTTTTTTATCTTTACAAATCTTTAAAACAAAATCATCGATGATCTTTTTTATCGATATTTAAATACGAACTTTTATAATTTCTTTTCATGACAAAAAAAATTCCAATTATAGATTTATTTGCCGGTCCGGGTGGTTTAGGTGAAGGATTTATGTCATTCAAGAATGAGGAGAAGAAGTTTATATTTGATATTAAACTCTCTATCGAAAAGGATATAAATGCTCATAAGACACTTACATTAAGAAGTTTTTATAGACAGTTTGTTAAAAACAACAAACGAGTACCTGAAGACTATTATAATGCTTTAAGAGAGTCTGATTTATCAAAAAGAGAGATTCTTATTGAAGAAATGTTAGACAACCATAATGAGGGAACTATTGCAAGAAAGGAGGCAAAGCTAATTGAATTAGGTTCTAAAAGCTGGCCAGCTAAAACTGTCGATAAAATTATAAAAGATCAATTAGGAGATAAAAAAAACTGGGTTTTGATCGGTGGACCACCATGCCAAGCTTATTCAAATGCAGGGAGATCTAGGGTTGGTGGTATAAGCAAGGAAGATCATAGGGTTTATTTATACGAAGAATATCTCAGAATTATTAAAAAGCACAAACCGGCCGTTTTTGTAATGGAAAACGTAAAAGGACTTTTGTCTGCAAAAGTTGATAATGAAAAAGTGTTTGACTGGATGAAACGAGATTTAAAAGTCGGTAAAAACTATCAAATACATTCTTTGGTTAAACCTATAGAAAAGGATTCAGATTTTTTAATTAAGTCAGAGAAATATGGTGTACCTCAAAAGCGCCATCGTGTTATTCTTTTAGGTATTAGAAAAGATTTTAAGCATAATGATGATTATCTAGAAGAGAAGAAAGAAGTTGCACTCAAGTCTGTAATAAATAATTTGCCAAATGTAAGAAGTGGTTTAAATAGAAGATTTACTGGCTATCATAAAACAGAAGTATATAAAAATGGTAAGCCAAAAAGACTATATACAAATCTTGTAGATTCAAAAGTAGACTGGTTAAAAGAAATGTCTAAAAATATTTCTCAAATAAAAGAATGGGGAGAGTTGGAATTAAATGGTCTTTCTGATGGCCCTAAAGAAATAGAACTGGGTACTGGATCAGAATACATAAAAGCAAGTAATTTAATTTCGAGAAGCCATATTCTAAAAGATTGGTATATAGATAAGAGATTAAAAGGGGTCATTAATCATCAGTCACGCACACATTTGACTCAAGATTTAATGCGTTATTTATTTGCAAGCCTTTATGTTGAAAAGCACAATAGATTTCCACGTTTAATTGATTACGCTGAACACAGTAAAGACTTATTGCCTGATCATGCCAATGTAGCCTCTGGCAAATTTGCAGACCGTTTTAGAGTTCAAATTCCAGACAAACCGGCCACCACAGTAACCAGTCACATATCAAAAGACGGTCATTATTTTATTCATTATGATTCCTTACAATGCCGTTCTCTAACCGTTAGAGAAGCTGCCCGTATCCAAACTTTTCCTGATAATTATCTGTTTAGAGGAAGCAGAACAGCTCAATACCATCAAGTTGGTAATGCAGTGCCACCTTATTTGGCATATCAAATCTCGGAAATTGTTTATGATATTTTAAAATCCTAAAATATACTTTATGAGTCAAGCAAAGAATGAAATAAAAAGTGAAGATGCTTCTCCTAATCCGGAGTATCTTATAAAATCCATTGCAGAACAAGGTTATAGTTTAGAAACTTCTTTGGCTGATTTAATGGATAATTCTATTTCTGCTAAAGCTGATAAAATAGAGGTGCTAATTGATGCAGATTCAGAGCCATTTAAGCTGTTTTTGGCCGATAACGGACAAGGGATGACTGAAGAGGAATTAAGTAAAAATATGCAATTCCCAAGTAATTCCCCTGAAGATTCTAGGTCAAATTCTGACTTAGGGAGATTTGGTTTAGGGATGAAAACAGCATCCTTTTCACAAACAAGAAAATTTACAGTTTTATCAAAAAAGAAAGGTGAGAATAAATATCACGGTAGAACTTGGGATGTTGATTTTTTGAAAGTTAATGGTTGGAAAATAATTATTAATTCAGATGAGGAAGTGGCTAGATTAATGTATCAATATAACCAGTTATCTAAAGAATTTTTAAAAAGATTTGATGATTATGAGCCTAACACTATTGTCATTTGGGAAGGTCTATACAAGTTTGAAAGTTATTTAAAAGAAGGCAATAGGAAAGATGCTTTAAAAAGAGAAATAACTGAGGTAACTTCTGATTATTTAGCATTGGTTTTCCATAGATTTATGGAAAAGGATTCCAATCCATTAAAAATTAGGATTAATAATACAATTGTCAGTCCATTTAACCCTTTTCCAGAGGAAGAAAAAGATTTTAGGCAGATTGAACCCAAACAAAGTTCTTTCAGATCTGATGTTATAAAAATTGAAGGGTTTGTGTTGCCGGCAAGAGCAATATCGGAAAGTAAAAAAGGTCTTACTAAGTGGGCAACGAGGTATCGAGGTTTAATGGATATGGAAGGTCTTTACATTTATAGAGCGAATAGGATTATTTTATTTGGAGGTTGGAATGGAATTGTTAAAAAAGCTCCTAGACTTCAATTAGCAAGATTAAGAGTTGAAGTAGGTAATAGTGTAGATCATTTACTCCATCTAAATGTAGCTAAATCACAGATAGTAGTACCACACGAACTTAGAAATGCTTTTGAAGGTTATATTGGAGAATTAAAAATAGAGGCAGAAAGAGAATATTACAATAGAGGAATTCGGAAATTCTCAGGGACAAAGTCTCAAAATCATATCCAATTATTTGAACGCAGTTATTCAAACAAAGGGTCTATTTTGGAGGTAAATAATAATTTCCCACTGGTAAAAAACCTTCAGGAGTCTCTTAATAAGAAACAAAATTCCCAATTAAATCTCCTCCTAAGAATGATTAACACCAGAGTTAATAGTATTAGACATGTTCATGAAGAAAAAGAATTTACAGGGATTGAGGAAAAAGATGGTGTTGATATTAACGAGTTATTACATACTATTAATGCTCTGTTAGACGCTGAAATCCCATCAAGTCAAATTAAAAAGGATATTATTCCTAATATAGGATTTAGTTATAAATCACTTCCAAAAGAAATATTAAACCTTTTAGAAAAATAAGCTATGAACAATCGAGAATATATTGATCAAATTATTAAATCTATCGAAACTCAGGTGATGAAGCATAAAGAAAATAACATTTATGTCACCCGAGAGTTTTTCGATTCCCCAGAAATCAAGTTAAATTCTAAGATTGCTATCGATGCGATTGCAAATGCTTTAAGTTGGCCAAGTCTAGACCAGAACACATTTACTTCATTCTTTGAGGTAGCCATTAAGGAATTTAGAGATAAGAACGCAACAGATATTCTTCCCAGCATTTCTATTAGAAAAAACCAAAAAGAATCTTGGTTAACAATTAAAAGGCAGGACAAACTCAATTGGAATACTCACGATCTCTCGAACTATCGAAATCGCTACTTACACTACCTAAGCAAAATAGGGCGTCCTAAGAAATATGTTGACGAAACTCGGAGATCAAGTCTAGAGATATTGAAAAAAATGGGTGATCCAAAATCTCAGAAAGAGTTTTATGTTAAAGGACTTGTTGTTGGCAGTGTACAATCTGGAAAAACTGCCAACTTTAACGCTGTTATTAATAGTAGTATTGATAGTGGTTATAAATTGATTATTGTCCTTTCAGGGATTATGGAAGACTTGAGAAAGCAGACACAGCAAAGAATTGAAAAAGAAGTTGTTGGCTACAGTAAAGCTGGATCAGGATTTTTAGGAGTAGGTGAAATTCAACCTTTTGGTGAATTGGGTGACAGTAAAGTTGCCCAAATAGTAATTCCGACTTCATCTGAATCTGACTTTAAGAAAACAATAAAAGAAGCAGATTTTTCATTGAACAATAAAAATATTTTGGTCTGTAAAAAAAATACTGGGGTGCTTAAAAATCTACTTCTTTGGCTCAGTGACTATTTAGATGAGAATAAAGAGAAACACGACCTGCCTTTTTTAATTATTGATGATGAAGCAGATAATGCATCACTTAACAATATGGGGCACCGAGGAAAAGAATATGCTACCACAATAAATGGACACATTAGAGCTCTTTTAGGGTTATTTAATCGGAAAACATATTTAGGATATACGGCTACTCCATTTGCGAATGTGCTTCAGGACAAAAATGAAGTGCCCGAGACTAAATGGACAATTTCATATAGAGAAAAGGGAGAAACTAAAACCAAAGATTTTGTTCAGGTTTCAAATTTATTTCCAGAAGACTTCATTGAGTTACTTTATCCTCCATCTGTGTATATAGGTGCGAAACACTTTTTCGAAACTAGGATTGATGATATTAAGAAGATTGAGCCATTGATCCCACCTCCTTTAAGAGATCATATTGATTGCTTTCCAAGCAGGGTGACAGTGCCCGAAATTGAGCCAACTACAAATTTTGGTAGAGGCACAAGAGCTTCGAGAAAAGATGATCCTTTTCCAAAATACTTGCCAGAATCTTTAAAAGAGGCAATTATGTGTTTCATATTATCTATAGCAATTAGATTATCCAGAAAGGAAGAAATGCATGAATCCTATTTACGTCAACCTCATAATACAATGCTGATTCATATTTCTAGATTTACTAATTGGCAAAACACCACTAAAAAACTAATTGTTGACTATGTGTCAAGACTCACTGAGAGTTTAAATAATGATTTACCTAGTTCAACAAAATCAATTTATTCAGTTTTTGAAAGAACATGGTATAAATATTATGCATATGTAGTTGAGAATATCTCAACTTATCTACCAGATGACTATGAGGATAATTTTTTAACTAAAAAAACTTTTGATGATGCTAAACAATTACTTGTTGAGGCTGTTAGTGGTATAGAAGTGGTTGCAGTTAATAGTGCAAGCGGAGATGAATTAATTTACCCTGATAAAACAGAAAAAAAATATATAGCGATTGGCGGTAATAAGTTGTCGAGAGGATTCACTTTAGAAGGATTAACAATAAATTACTTCACCCGAAACACAAATTTTGCTGATTCTCTATTGCAAATGGGCAGATGGTTTGGTTACCGACCAGGTTATATAGACTGTTGTAAATTATTTACTACAAGAAATAATATAGACAAATTCGATTTAACTACTACTACAATTGAAGAACTCGAGCATGCATTTAAGGATATGAATAGGTTAAATAAAACTCCACGAGAATTTATTCTTTGGGTAAAAACCAATCCAAGAGTAATTAGAGTTACTAGAACCTCGATGACGAGAAATACTGTCCAAAAGAGAATTAATTATAGTGGTGGCATAGAGCAGTCAACTAAATTTGAAATTAATAAGCATCGTATTGAAAATGCTTGGAAAGATTTTGAAAGCTTATGCTCAAAAAAGGATTGGAAATTCGACAACCCAAATTTCTTCACTTTTCAAACAGACAATAAGGGTTTGTATGAATTTTTGGACTTAGAAAATTCATTTGCAAATTTTGAAACTCCAGGCGTAAAAGAATATATAAAACTTTGTAATGAAGTTGGAAAATTAACTAATTGGACGATTGCAATTAAAAGAAATATGGGTGCTAAGGTAAAAATTGAACTTCAAAAACAAATTCAATCTTTTCCAGAAAACATGTATTTAACTATTCGTAGAGGACCTAAACCACTGAGTCAGCAAGTCTCAAGAGATTCTCTTTTACAAGATGATATTTTCCGTGCTTCAGGTAAGTCTGCTAATTTAGTTTCAACTGGGGATGATTTCTCAATTACACTAACTTCAGATGAAAAACGTAAAGCTGAAGAGCGATTTTATGAAAATAAAATTTCAGAATACATCGATTCTGGGTTTACCAAAAAGGAGGCGATTGAAAAGGCTAACAGAATTAAGTCTATTCCTGATAAAATCTATAGACGTAGTATGCAAGAAAGTGATGGTATATTGATGATTTACTTAATAGATGCTGAAAGAATATTTGAGTCAACCCAAGGGGAAGAGGACAAAGAATTACTCGAATATCGTGATAAGAAAAAAATAGATATTAATACGCCATTAATAGGTTATGCTCTAGGCTTTCCTAATATATCTGATGACATAGGTGGAGTTTATATAACTTCAGATCATCAGTATCAACTTGAATTTGAAGAAGACGAATTTGATGAATCAATAATTGATACTGATTTATGATAAATCCCAAAGAGATTGAGAGGAAATGGTTATCTATTGATGTTAAAGATATTACTGGATTTAGGTATATTAGATTAGATAAAAATAGTAAGCCTGAGTTTAATATTGGTTTTAATTCTGATGGTTTTAGATGTATAATACTAGAGCTTCCTAAAGATTTTTCTTTTGACTTTAATTCTGTTAAAAAAGAAAATTTATCAATTAGGAATATTAAAAAAGAAAATTATATAGTTATTGAGTTATTAAATATTGAGTATAATGATTTATTCAATGACTTACTAGTGTCTTTATATCAAAAAATTAACGATATAACTCATGCTCAAGATTATTCAAATGAATTTGTTTTAACATTTGGTAAGTGGATAGAATTCTTCGAAAATGATCGAAAGAATCAATTAAGTGAAGAGCAAATACAAGGTTTATTTGGAGAATTGTTTATTTTGAATGAGTATTTAAAAAAATCTAAGCCATCGGCAATTAGTTCCCTTCTTTCTTCATGGAAAGGCCTTTATGATTCTGCCAATGATTTTGAATTTAATTTAAAGAATGTTGAGGTTAAAACAAAAAAAGATTCTGTCCTATTTGTAAAAATTTCCAGTGAATATCAATTGGAAAAAGAATTAGATAAGAGTTTAGAATTATTAGTTGTTTCTGTAAAAATTGATTTAATCAACGGGAGATCAATATTTGATATGCTCCTAGAGATCATAAAACTGTTAAGAGAAACTCTTAGTGATTTATCAATATTATATCAGGCATTAAATCAAAAAGGATTAACTGTTGAGAATTTAAAGCAGTACAATAATCATAGATTTATAGTAACAAAAACAGAATCATTTAATGCTGGTCATGATGGTTTTCCAAAGCTGTCAATATCTAATATTGATAGTGAAATTTCAAATTTGAAATATAAGTTAAGAGTAACACAGTTGAACGAGTATTTAATTGAAATGAAAAAGTATTAAATGATATTAGAAGAGTATTTTAATTATAGAAAAGAATTATTAGATCAATCAAAAGATGATGAAGGTTTCATTCAGGAAAACTTAATCCTTTCACAAGTTTTACCTTCAATGTTAGATGCAAAACTTATAGATTCTGAAGATTTTACCAATTCTTATTTTAAATCAACTGGAGATAAATTAAAGATTAACGCTTACAGCATAAACGAGTCAGGGGAAAGACTTCAGCTTTTTTTAATAGATGAAAACTCTATTGATTTGGTGGCATCACAAGATGATTTATTGATTTCAACTAGAGCGTCATATGAGAGTCAGTTTAAGAGATGTACAAACTTTCACAACAAGGCAATAAAAGGGCATTTAAATGATGAAATTCAGGATTCAAGCCCTGTAAGACCATTAGTTTCAAGTATTTCTTCTTCGCAAGGAGCACAACAATTTGATGTAGTTGAAATATTTCTAATAACATTGACTTCCACTGTTTCTAAACAAGGAGCTACAATACAACCTAAACGAATTGAATTTGATGATGAAGAAATTGTAGTTACTTATTCAAAAAATAGAGAAAGACATAGTAAAGAGCTAATAGTTAAAAGAAGAATAATTGATCTTAATTTCTTGTACAATGTACTTATTTCTCAAGGTAGTAGAGAGGCATTAACTGTGAATTTTGAGAAAAATTTCGGAAATCCATTGAATGCGATTAAAGCAGCAGATGAAGATTATTTTGAATCTTATTTATGTGTTTTGCCTGCTTCTGTTCTTTCAAGACTATATAAAGAATTTAGTACCAGATTGTTGGAGAAAAATGTTAGGTCTTTTTTGCAGTTTAGAGGTGTTAATAAAGGAATTAGAGAGACAATTAGAAAAGAACCTGAGAAATTTGTTGCATACAATAACGGGTTAACCATAACAGCCACGGACGGTGATATTACATTCGAATCGGGTCAGTATAAAATTAAATCACTTACAGACTTTCAAATTGTAAATGGTGGTCAAACCACTGCAACTATTTATTTTACACAGAAGGATGGATTCGACATTAGCAAGGTTAAAGTAATGGCCAAGATTAATGTTGCAAAAGAAGCTACTGATGAAGAATTAGAGGAATTAATCTCTAATATAAGTACATATTCTAATGCACAATCTAGAGTATCTAAAGTTGATTTACGTTCAAGAAACCCTCAATTAGTTAGAATAAAGTCTCTAAGTGAAAGTGTGATGACTCCTTCTGGTAAAAAATGGTTTTTTGAAAGAGCAAAAGGTGAATTTAATACAAAGTTGAGAATTGCAGGTTCTAACAAAAGAAGATTAGCGAAAGAATATCCTACGCAAAGAAGATTTTCTAAAGAATTAATGGCAAAATACTATTCAGCTTGGGGTAATCAACCTCATTTAGTAAAAAAGGGTGGTGAAAAAATATTTAGATACTTTATTGAAAAATTGACTGGTGAAGGAGAATTTAAAAAACCTATAAATGTTAATCGGGATTTTTATGAAGAGCTCATCGCAAAGATTATATTATTTAGAAGACTAGAGAAAATATATGGTGCAGGAAAGAACTCAATGGGGCAATTAAGATCTGCGGTAGTGCCTTATACTCTTTCTATTTTATTTATGATAACAGATGCTAATAAAAAGGAACCTTCATTTGATCTCTTAAAAATATGGTTAAGTGAAGAATTAGAAAGTGACCTTGAGGCCTATCTAACTCAACTATTAAGGTTAGTAAATGAGCTAATTAAGAAATATTCTGAAAGTGATGATTATGGAGAATATTCTAAAAAGGAAGAGTTATGGAGGAGAATTAGTTCATCCAAGGAAATTAAAGAATATACAAGCACAGACGACACCAAAAAGATTATTGATAAATATGGTATCAGCAAGGCAGAATTAAAGAAAAGAAAAGGAGTAAATGATAAAACAGAGGAAGTGAATTTTAAAAATTTAAGTGATAATTTTTTAATTCATTCCAACGGCGTCAACTACTACAAATTAATTCAGTCAAATAGTGATTTATTAACTGGTGCGGATGAAAGAAGTCTTTTAAACATAATACATTCAATAATTAATAAAAAGGATATTGAGGATAACTTAATATCGGTTGAAAATCGTCTGACAAATAAATTTAGAATTGAAGTTCCTGACTTTTTTGATAGTATTGAAAGAGAAGAAAATTTACTACATAACACTTTAGATTATATAATTACAAATTATAACAAGTGTATTAATGAAAAGAAAGATATTCTGTTAGAATTTCAAAAAATTGAGGCAATTGCAAAAGCAAAGGAGATAAAATATGCTTCAGTAATTGATCAAATTGGGAAAAATCTGGCCAAAGGTATTTCGCCAACCATCAAACAATTGTATTATGCTTCTTATATAACAAAAGACAAAAGTGTAAAAGAATTAAAGCCTATAACAACACAAGTTGATATTAGTAAAGTCAGAATAGATGAGTTAGTAATGAGGAAAATGTTTGAATGGGATTCTACCGCAAAAATTTTAAGCCCTAAAGAACGAGCTTATATAGCTGATTTTGCCTGGGGATTGAAAAAGCTAAATAGTTTTCATGAAAAAAATATTAAAAAGCATCTAGAAACACTTTTAAAAAATGGCTTTAAAATATATTAGAAAATGGCAGAACGTTCAAAAGAATTAATTCAAGTTGGATATTATTTATCTAAATACGGACAAAAAGATCCACCAAAGAGGTTAGAAACAGCAAAATGGAATGAAGCATATAGAATGTTCTATGATGTTTTAAATGGAGGAAGAGCTGTGTTAGAATTTGAACATAGTTTAAAAAATTCAAGAGATGACTTTGATGGTTATTTTCCACAAACCAAAAGAGAAGGTTGGAAGGATAAAGATGGGAATCCTGAAAATTTAACAGGTTTTTCGGTAGATGTTTATGAGGAATTTAGCAATAAAGATGAAAATCAAATTTGGACAATAATCAAATCTTATTTGGATATAAATTATAAATTAAGGCCAGTTATTTTTAATGATCTTATAGCTGAAGATAATGCTAATAGTGATTTGTATTCTACAACAACAGAAGGAGGAATCAAAGTTAGAATATCTAAAATTATTGAAAGAAGCCCTAAATTAAGGCAACAGGCTTTAGACATACATGGCTATAAATGCCAAGTATGTGATTTTGACTTTGAATTAACATATGGTAAATGGGGGAAAGAATTCGCGGAAGTTCATCATATAATACCATTATCAGAATTAAAAGGTGAGAGTCACCAAACAAATCCTAAAACGGATTTAGCTATTTTATGTGCGAATTGCCATAGAATGGTACATCGAAAAAAAGAAATAACACTTTCATTAGATGAATTAAAAAATAAAATTAAAAATAAATAAAACTTTAAGGTTTAAATTAATGCTCACCAAAACAGACTTTAAGTATTATTTAGATTGTCCAGAATCTGTATGGTTATTAAAAAATAAACCACAAGTATATCCTAAAGGTAAGTTTTCATTATTTGTAGAAAAATTAATTAAAGAAGGTTATGAGGTAGAAGCATATGCAAAACAATTGTTTTCCAATGGTTTAGACTTACCAGTATATGGAAGTCCTACAGAAACACAACGAGCATTAAAAAGTAGTCATAGTGTTTACTTTCAGCCATCATTTAATACAAATAAAGACATCTTTGCACGAATAGATATATTAGAGCGTTTAGAAGATGGTACGTGGCATATCTATGAAGTAAAATCTTCTACCTCAATAAAAAAAGATAGAAAGCATAGACAAATAGAAGATGCGTGTTTTCAGAAATATGTATTGACTGAATGTGGTTATGTAGTTTCTAAAGTTTCAATAATCCACTTGAATAAAGAATATATTAAACAAGGTGCTATTGTAGCTAATGAATTATTAGAAATTACAGAGGTTACAGAAGCAGTAGATGGCATATATTCAAGTGTAGTTAATCAAATTAATTCGGCTTCAAATTTTATTAATAAAGAAGTAATTAATGAAACCGTATGTTCCTGTAAACACAAAACAAGGTCTAATCATTGTGATGCATTTGGTTATTTTAATACCACTATTTCAGAGTATAGTATTTATGAGATAGGTCGTATTTCAGCAAAAAAAGTAGGTTTATTAGCAGATAATGAGCAATTAGCAATTATCGATATTCCATTAGATTTTGAGTTAAATGTAAATCAACAAGCACAAGTAGAATCTGTAAAACAAGAACAACCAATAATCAATCAAGCTAACATTAAAAAAGAGTTAGACAAATTAAAGTTTCCATTACATTTTATAGATTACGAGACTTATGCAAGTGCTATCCCAAGATTAGATGGTTTAAGTCCGCATAAGCATTTAACCTTTCAAGTATCTATTCACACACTAACAGAAGATAATACTTTAACGCATTTTGAATATTTATTGGAGGCTATGAAAATGCCAATAGATATGTTACAAGCTATGCAAGACTTTACAGGAAGTACAGGTACGTTTGTATCGTGGCACGCAAGTTTTGAAATAGGCAGAAATAAAGACCTAATAGCATGGTTGCCAGAGTTTACCAATTACCTAACTTACATTAATGAGCATACGTTTGATTTAGAGACAATATTCAAAAAAGACTATATAGACTATCGTTTTCACGGTTCAAGTTCGATTAAAAAAGTACTACCAGTATTATGTCCAGATATTAGCTATTCAGATTTAGATGTTACTAATGGCACTATGGCTTTAGATACTTGGGGCAGAATGGTTTTAGACCCAAATTTTAACCAAGATATTGAAGCAACAAGAAAAAACCTTTTAGACTATTGCGAGTTAGATACTTTGGCAATGTTAGAAATACACAAGGTGTTGTTAAATTTATTGTAGTAAATAAACAATAATATTTTTCTGTAAATCATAATAAGGATATTGTCCTAAATGGTTTGGAACCATGTTTTTTACCAAATGATATCTATAATTCAATCTTTCTATCAATTGATCTAAATCTTTTTTGGTGGCAGGTTTGTTTTCATTTTTAGTAATTAGACTCTTTATTCCATCGGCAGCTAAAGCTCCAGCAGTGGCGTTACCAATTCCAACAACAGACATTTTTGTATTTTCATTACTATTATTAGTTGTTAAAACACCGTCTTTTTTTTGTACTGAGAGGGAAGTGTTAATTTTTCTTGCGTGATGAGCTTTAGAACGACAAGTATTACTGCAAAACTTTTGTACTCGACGTCGTTTTGGTTCAAATTCTTTAAAGCAGTATTTACAGGTGTAAAATTGTTGTTCTTTCATTAAGCGTAAAATAAACGTTTGTTTTACGCTAAATTACGTATTAAAAACCGTTATTCGTTATTTATTCTATTGAAATCGACATTAAATACAGATTTTAAGAGATGTTGGTCAACTTCATTTGTACTAATAGCTTTTGTTTTTGGTTTGGCAGATTTAGTAGGTTTATCTATTTTTAATTGAGTTGGTTTCTGCTTAATCGGTAGAGTGACGTTTGTTGATTTATCACCATTAAAAGAGTTATTATCGCTAATGTTTAAAATACGTCTAATTTCAAAATGCGATTTCCATTTACCAAAATGTTTATTTAGTTCGAGCTGATGTGCTACTAATACTTCATGTTGCAATTTTAAATACTCTTGCATTTCAGGTTTATAATTGATAACTCGATTTTTAGCTTCTTCTTGGACAATATCAGTAGCTGTTATCCATGAACTTAGTTCTTTAAAATAATCATCAATTAAGTAATGAAAGGCATCTTTATCTAAAGTGCTTTTTAATTCTAATAATTGAAAAACATTCGCTTTAAATATTTTTGACTTTTCTAAAATTTGAAGAAGCTCTGTACCTTTAGTAATAGGTTTAGTATCACCACTAGAATTGGTAATAAATAATGTATTTAAGAATCCTATTTTTTCTAAATTAATTAATTCCTTATCTGATAGTTGCTCGTATCTTTGACTAGGTATAAAGAATAAAATTGGTTGCTTTATTGACTCCATTAAAACCTCCATGTCGTTGCGTAATCCCATAGCTTATCTTATAGTAAATTTGAATAATCTTCAGGTAGCTCTGCATCAATATCTCTAAGATATTTTTCTAAAGCGGTCATGGAAGAGTGTCCCGTAATTTGCATTAATTTACTTTTTGCTTCATATGGTGAAGATTCCTTAACTAGTGCCCTATAAACTTTGGTTATAAATGTGTGTCTAAAGCTATAAAGCCCATAGTTATCACTAAAATTAAGGGCATCTTTTACCGTTTTATACCGTTTACTAAAATAGTCTCTACGGTTAATTAAATTAGTATTCCATTTTTCACCTATGGCATTAGCGCCAAATAAATAGTGTTCTTTATTTAGGTGCGATAGGTCTGGTAATTCTTTAAGTAATATCTGTGGAATAATCTTAGTTTTTAAGGCTTTATTCTTAGCTTTAAACTGTATCGTTTTTTCCTCGATATTAACATCTTTTACTTTTAGACGACAAACTTCAATAGGTCTAATAAAACTATACGCCATAAACTTGATAAACAATAATAAATGTGGATCCTCACTTTCTAAATATTTGAAAATCTCTATTTGTTCCTTGTGTGTATAAGTTTTGTGACGTGTAGGTTTACTCTTAAGAGTGCTAATCTGTTTAATAAAATTTTTCTCAATGATATCGTTATCCTCTAAAACTTGAAAAATACTACTGTAAACCGTTTTATGATTATTCCTATTTCTAGCAGAACTTCTAAGTTGAACCACGTTTAAATAGTCCACTACGAGTTTTTTAGTGACCTGGTTTATCAGTTTTACGTCTTTATGATTCTTTTTTAACCATTTCTGCAGTCCATTGAGTCTATTTTTATAGTCTTCTAAGGATTTTTCGGCTATAATGTTAGCCTTAAGTTCTATTGCTCTTTTAAAGGCATTATCTACTGTCAAAATCGTTGATTTTTTAGTAGACGTGTTTTTTGGAGTTTTAGTAGTTGCTTGCGCTTTTATTTCCGTTGTAATTACCGTTGGTGATTGTGCCTTTTGGACTTTTATCTTTTTTTGATGAAAGACGGTGTTATCTTCAAAAGGATTATAACCGTCTTTTAAAAATCATAACAAACGCTTTTTATATAAATTTAAAGCACTGTAGCGCTCGGCTTTAGTTTTAAATCTATTGGCTTTGCCATAGATGTTCTTCATACGTTTAAGCTTTCCGGTTTCTGGGTTACGGTAAGAGAAATAGACATACCATCGCTTGCTTAAGTCTCCTTCTGCATCGAATATTTTTGGTAGTGAAAATTGCTTGCTGTGTTCCAAATCGTGTTCCAAATCGTGTTCATTTTGGATGTCTAAGGTAATCAAATCATAAATAGTATTCATAAAAAAACGGTTTAGAGTGAACTAAACCGTTGGATTTGAATAATTTAACTATTTGTAGCGAGAACGAGAATTGAACTCGTGACCTCCGGGTTATGAATCCGACGCTCTAACCGACTGAGCTACCTCGCCATAAATGCGGGTGCAAATATAAAAACAAAATCTACGAGAACAAACATTAGATTCTAAAAAAAATAATTTTAGTTTAAAGTTTTGAATTGACCTATAAATGTATATATTGAGCCTATAATACTATGTTTATGGATGATAAAGAAAAATATGAAATGGAGTTTGTTATACAAGCTTCTCCTTCGCTTATATATACCTATATATCAACACCTTCAGGTTTGTCAGAATGGTTTGCAGATAATGTGAATTCTCGTGGAGAATTATTTACTTTTATTTGGGACGGTTCAGAGGAGCAGGCAAAGTTGCTAAGTAAGAAAAATGGGGAACGTGTTAAATTTAGATGGTTAGAAGATGATGAAGATGGTGCTTCTTATTATTTTGAAATCAGAATTCAGGTTGACGAAATTACAAAGGATGTATCTTTAATGGTTACAGACTTTGCCGAAGATGATGAAATAGATGAAGGAAAAATGCTTTGGACGAATCAGATTGGTAGTTTAAAGCAAGTTTTAGGTTCTAGATAACGAGTAACTAACTCAACTATTATATCTTTGTCTCGATTTAATTTTAAAAATTAATCGAGACTTTTTTATGATAAATTTTAACGGTAACCTTCTAGATTATAGTGATTCTAAAATTACACCAGAGAATAGAGGATATAAATATGGTGATGCTCTTTTTGAAACATTAAAAGTAGTTAATGGAAAGATTTTATTTTGGGAAGATCATTATTTTAGACTAATGGCTTCCATGAGAATTTTAAGAATGGAAATTCCTATGAACTTTACAATGGAATTTCTTGAAGCTGAAATTTTGAAAACGCTCGATGCTAATAATTTATTAACAAGCTCTGCAAGAGTTCGTCTAAATATAGATAGAGGTGAAAAAGGTAAGTATCTGCCTAATGAAAATGCTTCAATAGACTATAATATTATATCAGAGCCGTACACCAATCCATTTTACACTATTGATTCTGATAGCTTTTACAAAGTAGATCTGTATAAAGACTATTTTATGGCTCCTGGTTTATTGTCTGGCTTAAAATCTAATAATAAAGCATTACAAGTTATTGGTAGTATTTATGCAAAAGATAATGATTTAAATAATTGTTTGGTATTAAATACTAATAAAAGTGTCATTGAGGCCTTAAATGGTAATTTGTTTTTAGTTAATGGTGATAAAATTAAGACACCACCTTTAGAAGATGGCTGTTTAAAAGGAGTAATGCGCAAGCAAGTACTCGAAATATTATCTAAAGATGTTAATCTTTACGTGGAAGAAGCCTCTATAAGTCCTTTTGAGCTTCAAAAGGCAGATGAAATGTTTATAACAAATGTTATTAAAGGTATCGTTCCAATAACGCAGTATAGGAAGAAATCGTATTCTAGTGATTTTGCGCAAAAAGTAGTGACTAATTTAAATGCTAAGTTGAGACTCAGTTCTTAGATCGTAAATTCGGGCGAAAACTTTATTTTTAAGTTCAAGCTCTAATTATAACTAGGATTTTCAGGAGCATTAGACCAAATACTATATTCACCACCGAGTTCTAGCATTTTTTCGCGCCAAAAAGAAGGGCAGCATTTAGATATTATATCATTATTGTGAACGTTCTCAGAAATAAGCCAGGCATTCGATTCTAGTTCATTGTCTAGTTGCTGTTCAGACCAGCCAGAATAACCTAAAAAGAACCTAATTTCGTCTTTAGATATTTTGTTTTTATTTATTAGATCTAAAACAATACTAAAATCGCCACCCCAAAAAATTCCGTTAGAAATTTCGATACTATCTGGAATAAGTTTTGGTGATTTATGAATAAAATAAAGATTATCTTGTTCTACAGGTCCGCCATTATATACTTTGAATTCAGATTCGGTACCTTCAATCAGATCTTTAAGATGATACTCTAGAGGTTTGTTCAAAATAAAACCCACAGAACCTAGAGCATTATGGTCTGCTAATAGAATTACAGCACGGTTAAATGATAGGTCACCAATAATTGATGGTTCTGCAATTAAAAGATTTCCTTTTTCGGGTTTGGTCATTGATTGATGAGGTTTAATGCTTTTTAAATCTATTGTTTTTTTAGCAATTAAACAACTAAACTGTTTAAAATTAGTATAAAAAAAAGCCTACTCATTGAGTAGGCTCTGTATTTAAACAAAAAATGTTCTTAGTTTACAGCACTACTTAAGTCAGAACCTGCCTTAAATTTTACTACATTTTTAGCTTTGATTTTAATAGTCTTACCTGTCTGTGGGTTTCTTCCATCTCTTGCAGCTCTTCTAGAAACTGACCAAGAACCAAATCCTACTAAAGATACTCTGTTACCTTTTTGTAAAGATCCTTCGATGTCGATTAACATAGAATCTAACGCCTTCTTAGCAGCAGCTTTTGTAATCCCTGCATTCTCAGCCATACTGTTGACTAAATCTGTTTTGTTCATAAATTTTAAATTTAAATTGTTAAAAAATTGATTTCTAAATATTGATTGTTAAAAATCTACTCACAAAATTATTAGGAAAATTCAGCTACGCAAGTAATAGCAAGGGAAATACGGCATTTTGTTAATAAGTTACACTATTTGTTAATAAAGGAATGCATTTTGTCGGATTTTTTATTAAACCAATGATAATAAGGGATTACAGCAGTTTTGCGGATTCAGAAAATTGAAACCCATTTAAAAGAGATTTTACATCCATTTTACGCTTTCCTGGTAATTGAATTTCTTTCACATTTATATATCCACCTTTGCAGGCAATCTTTAACTCTTCTTTGGTTGTTATAATAGAGCCCTCTTTATGGTTATGTAATTCTATTAATTTTTCGACATTGTACAGTTTAATAGATAGTTTTTCTTCTTCATTATTATCTAAATAACACCAGGCCGTTGGAAAAGGGTTTAATCCTCTTATTTTGTTATATATAATATCAATAGGTTGCGACCAATCAACTTTACAATTATCTCTATTAAGTTTATATGCGGTTTTAAAATCTGTTGTTTGTGGTTGTATTGTGGTTGAAGTTTTATTTTCCTCAATTAGTTTAATGGTTTTAATGACTAACTTACTTCCAAGATTCATTAGATTATCATGTAATTCTCCGACCGTAGTATCATTTTCTATCTCGACTTCTTCACTCAATATAATAGCTCCGGTATCAATCTTTTCGTCAATAAAGAATGTTGTTACACCAGTCTTTGTTTCACCGTTAATTATTGCCCAATGTATTGGAGCTGCACCTCTGTAGTTTGGTAATAAAGAAGCATGAAGGTTAAACGTGCCAAATTCTGGCATTTGCCAAACGACTTCAGGCAACATTCTAAAAGCAACAATGATTTGTAGATTAGCATTTAATGAATTAAGTTTTTCAATAAATGTCTCGTTTTTTAAATTTTTTGGCTGAAGAATATTTAATTTATTCTTCAATGCGAATTCTTTTACTGCTGAAGATCTTAACTTCTGTCCTCGACCAGCCTTGCGATCTGGTGCTGTAATTACACCAACAACATTATAGTTATTATCCAAAAGAGCTTTTAAAGTTGCAACAGCAAAGTCTGGCGTGCCCATAAATACAATACGTAAGTCGCGTTTATTTTTCATTTAAGAGTATAGGTATTTGCTTGGGTTATTTTTATTTTATTTAATTCGTTTAGTTCAGAAAGAGTTTTTAATAGATCTTTTTCACTACAATTAATAACCTTTAGTAATTGGCGCGAAGATAAATCTTCTGCTCGTAATGCCTTTAAGATATGGTTTGAAATATCAAGTTTTAGTATTTTGTACGCTCTAGAGTTTTTATCATAACAAACCGAACATTTACCACATTTTTGAGTTTTTTTCTCGCCAAAATAACTGAGTAACTGAAGATTTTTACAGTCTGAATCATTTTTAGTATAATGTAATACTGATTCAACTTGTTTGTGCTTTAATTGATGTTGTTGTTCTATAATTTTTGCAATAGGATTGATTGTAATATTATCTTCTCTTGGTTTTAAAAACGTAATTTCCGAATCTGTATTTGCCATTTGCAAAGAGATGACTCCATCTTTCTCTAGTTGTTTTAATTGTACAATTACTATTCTTTCAGATAAATTAGTTTTCTTAACTATTAAATTGAGATTAACCTTAGTCTCATAATCAAAAATACCACCATAGGTTCTAAGTAAAACTTTAACCAAAGTATTTAACTCTTTGTGATTTTCTAGATATCTAAATAGTATAGTGTTACTTGTTATAAACTGAACTGTCGTTCTAAAATTAAAATGCTGAGTTAATGTAATAATTGAGTTTCTATCTAAAATAAGTAGCGTATTGTATGTAATCGACGTATTTAGTTTATAAGTGCTGCAAAATCCTCTAAAATCGAATTGATGTGTACTACTTTCTCCTTCACCATATGCTATCTGAAAATAGTTGCAAAGCTTAATATACACATTTTTTACGAAAGCCACTGAAGGTAAACTGCTCAAAAACTGATTACGTAAGTGGTCTTCATCGATACGTTGTTTTAAAATTATGGCATGGGCCAAGTCACCATCACGTCCAGCTCTTCCTGCTTCTTGATAATAACTTTCTAAACTCTCTGGTAAATTGAAATGAATTACCGTTCTTACATTGGCCTTGTCAATTCCCATTCCAAATGCTGTTGTTGCTACAATGATTTGCTTTTGTTTATTTGTCCATTGTTTTAGTCGTTCTTGTTTCTCTTTATTAGTAATACCTCCGTGATAATATGTAGATGAAAAACCTTTAGATTCTAAATAATTATTAATATCATTTGTGGCTTTTCTATTTCTTACATAAATAATTGAAGAGCCTTGATAAACATTCAAAAGATGTTCTAATTGATATAATTTATCATCTGTAAGGATTACGTTATACGCTATATTTGACCTTTCAAATGAAGCTTTGAATATTTTTGGAGATACAAAATCTAGATTTTTTATTATATCATTTACTACATTATCTTTAGCAGTAGCAGTTAAAGCAATACAATTAACATGCGGATGCAGTTGCCTTAATACTATTATATTTTTGTAAGCAGGTCTAAAATCGTTACCCCATTGACTGATACAATGCGCTTCATCTACAGCAATGAGATTTACTTTCATTTGCTGAATGCGTTCTTGTACTATTGGTTGGAGAAGACGTTCTGGCGATAGGTATAGAAATTTGTAATTACCGTAAATACAATTATCTAATTGCGTGTCTAAATCTTTGAAGGACATACCAGATGTTAAAGCAATCGCTTTAATTCCTTTTTGTTTTAAGGTATTTACTTGATCTTTCATCAACGCAATTAAAGGTGAAACAACAATACAAATACCATCCTTGATTAACGCTGGTATTTGGAAGCATATAGATTTACCACCTCCTGTTGGTAAAAGTGCGAAGGTGTCATCATTATCTAAAACCGTATTTATAATATCCTCTTGCAGTGGTCTAAAAGAGGTGTGATTCCAGTAACGTTCTAAAACTTCTATTGGGTGCATTTTATAGATTTAATTTCTCTATAATAAATTGTGTTCTGTCTTCTATTTTTCCGAAAGGGACTTCTATTATTTTATAATCAAACCGCTGGTAAGTCTGCATTAATTTATGGTAGATGTCAGTGGCTTGGTCAAATGTTTCAAAACGTTCTGCATCATCTTTATAAATAGCTTTCCATGGTGGTAATAAAAAGACAAAGTCATACCTATACGTTTTGCAAATATCGATAAAGTCTTTACCTACTTCTTGATTAAAATAGTCCATATAAGCTAGTACATCTGGCATACCACGATCAAAAAATGAAACCAAGTTATCTAACTTTTCAGAGGCCTTAAAATCAGCTACTCTAAGATTTATGAGTGTTGTATTAAACAAAACTGAATCATTAACTAATGCTATTGGGTTAGAATGTGTTTCAGTAATATCACCAGAGTTTTGTGCTTCAGCAGTTAACTTCCGAATAACCTCTTCATAACATTTATAACCTTTAGAGTTTAAGTTATCAATTATTGCTGTTTTTCCGGTAGCAGGACCGCCTGTAATAACTATTCTAATCGGATTCAAGTTGGCAGTATTTTTGCAGTAAAATTAAATATAAAAAATGTAAAGTTAAATGTATCTTTGCATCTGAAAAAAAATAGCATGGATAGTACTAATAAAAGCGACGAATTTTACGAAAAACTTAAAGCTCAGTTATACGATACGGCACTTTGGCCTGCTGAATATTTATATAAATTTATTGTTATTTCTAAGGGGACAGGTATTAAATCTATTGAAGATCTTTTTAATGATTTAGGCGCAGTAATAAACACTAAGGAGTCTAAAAACGGAAAATACACGAGCGTTTCCATTAATGTAAGGATGAAAAATCCTGAAGCTGTTATTAATAAATATAAGGAAGTAACCGAAAATGTTGAAGGTGTAATTTCCCTTTAAAATTCTTTTTGGCTTGGTATTTTTTTGTACTTTGCAGCGGAACCTAGAGACTTCAGGTTTTTATTAATTATACTACACATTTTACAATTTTGATTGACGATTTAGAATACAACACAGAACGCGAGCATTTAATAATTCCAGAGTATGGACGCCATCTTCAAAAGATGATTAATTATGCTAAATCTCGTGAAACCAAAGAAGAACGAAATAAGTTGGCTAATGCTATTATTTCCGTAATGGGAAATTTACAGCCACATTTAAGAGACGTACCAGATTTTAAACATAAATTATGGGATCAGTTATTTATAATGGCTGATTTCGATTTTGATGTTGAGTCACCTTATGGCTTGCCATCAAAGGAAGAAATACAAGCGCGACCAGAGCCTTTAAAATACCCTCAAAACCACCCAAAATATCGTTTTTACGGAAACAATATTAAGACCATGATAGATGTTGCTGTAAGTTGGGAAGAGGGAGAGCTTAAAGAAGCTTTAAAATTTACCATCGCGAACCATATGAAAAAATGTTTCCTTAATTGGAATAAAGATACTGTTGAGGATGCTGTAATTTTTAATCATCTTTATGAGCTTTCTCATGGCAAATTAGATCTTAAGAATAGCGATGAAGCTTTAAGTGAATCTAGTAGCTTGATGCGCACTAAATCTAAGTATGGTGGCAAGAGTAATTCCAACAAAAAGAATAATAATAAGAAGAAATATTCCAATAACAGAAAACGTTACTAAAACGTATGGGAACATTTAAAATAGAAGGAGGTCACCAATTAAAAGGGAAAATTCAGCCTCAAGGAGCAAAAAACGAAGCGTTACAAATCTTATGTGCAGTACTTTTAACTGCTGAAGAGATAAGAATAGACAACATACCAGATATTATTGATGTGAACAAGCTTATAGCTTTGCTAAAAAAGTTAGGAGTCAAAATCAATAAAGTTGCTAAAGGGTCTTATACTTTTAAGGCAGATGAAGTAAACTTACAATATTTAGAATCTGCGGAATTTAAGGAAGACGGAAAGGGGCTTAGAGGCTCTATAATGATAGTTGGACCATTGTTAGCAAGGTTTGGAAAAGGCTACATTCCAAAACCAGGAGGAGACAAAATTGGACGTAGACGTTTAGATACACACTTTGAAGGTTTTATAAATCTAGGAGCTAAATTTCGATACAACAAAGAAGATTTATTTTATGGCGTAGAAGCAGATAAGCTTAAGGGCACGTATATGCTTTTAGATGAAGCTTCTGTAACAGGTACAGCAAATATTGTAATGGCGGCAGTTTTAGCCGAAGGAACGACTACGATATACAACGCGGCATGCGAACCTTATTTGCAGCAACTTTGTAAGATGTTAAACCGTATGGGAGCCAAAATCTCTGGCGTTGGTTCTAATATGTTAATTATTGAAGGTGTAGATGTGTTAGGTGGTACAGACCATAGAATGCTACCAGATATGATTGAAATTGGTAGTTGGATAGGATTAGCAGCGATGACCAAAAGTGAATTGACAATTACTAATGTAAGTTGGGATGATTTAGGTCAAATACCGAATGTCTTTAGAAAAATAGGTATTACTGTTGAGCGCAGAGGTGATGATATATATATACCAGCTCATACTAATGGTTACGAAGTACAAAGTTATATAGATGGCTCTATTTTAACAATTGCAGATGCACCATGGCCAGGTTTTACGCCTGATTTGTTAAGTATAGTTTTGACAGTATTAACCCAAGCTCGAGGCAGTGCGGTCGTACATCAAAAAATGTTTGAAAGCCGTCTGTTTTTTGTAGATAAATTAATAGACATGGGAGCAAAGATTATTCTTTGTGATCCACATAGGGCAACTATAATTGGACACGATTTTAATTCAACCTTAAAAGCAACGACAATGACATCTCCCGATATTAGAGCAGGTGTATCTTTACTTATTGCTGCATTATCTGCGAAAGGCACATCAACAATTCATAATATCGAACAAATTGATCGTGGATATGAAAATATAGCTGAACGATTAAGAGCTATTGGAGCTAAGATTGAAAGAGTATAAGGGAATAGAAACTAATTCTTCATACAATTCAAAATAAAAGAGTAAAGTAAATACTTAGATAAAGTAATTACTTTACTCTTTTATTTTTTAAGTATTTTATTTTTCAAATCGTTGTTAATATTAAACCCTTTGTGTTTCTAAGTATTAAGAAGATAATGCTCTCTATAGAATTGGTTGAATTTAGTTATGTGTATGTTGTAAAGTAATAATTCGTTTAAAAAAGACAAAGCTCTGATGACTAATCAGAGCTTTTAAATTGTTTATAGAAATGGTTATTTCGGTTAAGACATTGTATGTCTTAAAACTTGTAACGCTTGCCTTTATATATTATTGTACAAATAGTTAAAAATTTTAAAATTATTTAATATAGCTGTTAATTTAATGCGGATTTATAAGTTTTTAAACAACGCTCTCTTGCCATTTTATGATCTACCATAGGTTGAGGATAAGTAAGTTCTTGGAATTCTGGAACCCATTGTTTTATATATTCTAAATCTTTATCGAATTTTTTTATTTGAGATGTGGGATTAAAGATTCTAAAATAAGGAGAAGCGTCTACACCAGAGCCAGCTACCCATTGCCAATTGCCAACATTGCTCGACATTTCATAATCGTGTAGTTTTTCTGCAAAATAGGATTCTCCCCATCGCCAATCTATTAATAAGTGTTTACACAAAAAACTACCGACTAACATTCGTACTCTGTTATGCATAAAACCAGTTTCATTTAATTGCCGCATACCAGCATCTACAAGCGGATATCCTGTTTGACCATCGCACCATAATTTAAATTCATCCTCGTCGTTTCTCCATTCAATCCGATCATATTTAGATTTAAAAGCTTGATCTTTTGTATGCGGATAATGCCAAAGTATTTGCATAAAGAATTCTCTCCAAATTAACTCTTGCCAAAATATTTCATTCTCCTCTGCTATAGCTTTCTTTATCATTTTTCTAACACTGACAGTGCCAAAACGTAAGTGCGGTCCTAGTCGAGATGTACTGTCTTTTGCTGGAAAATTTCTTGTTTCCTCATAGGTTTGAATCAATGCAGGCGTAACATCATAAGAAGTAATATTTTGTGAAGATTTTTCAAAACCTAAATCAGATAAGCTTAGATTTGGTAATCTAGAATGTTGGATGAGGTTATCTAAATACGAGTTTGTATAAAATATTTCTAAATCGATCGTTTTAAACTTTTCTTTCCAAGTGCGCATGTATGGCGTATACACTTTATATGGATCACCATCTTTTTTTACAATTTCTGATTTTTCAAAAATCACTTGATCTTTATATGTTTTGAAATTAACGTTATAGGATTCTAAAAGTTGATTTATATCATTATCTCTTTCTGTTGCGTACGGCTCATAATCATGATTGGTATATACAGAATCTATTTCGTAGTCCTTAAGAAGAGTTTCAAAAATGACTTTTGGTTTACCATGATAAATAGCAATGCTGCTTCCATATTCCTCTTGAAGCGTTTGCCGTATTTGTTGTAAGGTCTCAAATATAAAAGTTAAACGTGCGTCGTCTTTGGGGAGCTTAGCAAGTATATCTGAGTCAAAAATAAATATAGGTAATACAGGTAGCTTTGCTTTTAATGCAGCAAAAAAACCTACATTATCATCCAATCTAAGATCTCTTCTAAACCAGAAAATATTTACTTTTTCATTCATATTTATTTGTAATGTTATAGGATTGTGGTTTAATTATCGAAAAAAATTGCGATTTATTTAATTCTAATATACAGAATTCTATTGCTGACTAAAAAGTCAGACTTGCAACGGTCTTTAATACTTGCCAAAAATAGATTCTAATTGTTCTTTTCTATATTCAAAAATAGAATCTAGTTTAGGTTTTACTATAATAGGATGTATAAGTTGTCCTAAAAGACCTAACGGAACTTTATAGTCTATAATGTCTTCCATTTCTACACCACCATCAATCTCATGAATAAAATGTTTATGATGCCAAAAAGCGTAAGGTCCATACAATTGCACATCAACAAAATAACGTTTTATTTCAAGTTGTGTAATTTCACTAACCCATTTCGTTTTAAAGCCAGGTAAAGGAGTAACACCGTATTGTAAAACTTGACCTGCATACATTGGTCTGTCTGACCCTGAAATTATTTTCATGTTCATTTCAGGAGGTGTTAACTTGGATAAATTTGCAGGATTACATAAAAAATTCCAAGCAATATCCAGCGTTATAGGTAACTTTTGTTTTTTGTGTAAAGAATAAATTTTCATTATTTGCTTGCTTTTAATATTGTAAACAAAAGTATTAGTTATAAAAAACAATGTATGCGTTAAGTGAAGTAGCAATACAAAGCCATAAAATGTAGGGTAATAAGAGGTATTTTAATTTACTTAATTTTTCATCACCAAAACTTATATAAAAGTATATTATTAACAGAGTCAGGGCAATAATATTAACCAAAGCAACCATTGTTAAGTGCTGATTAAAAAATAGAAAATTCCAACTTACATTAAGAATAAACGCTATGCTAAATACGATTATTAAATGAGCAGATTTTCGAAGCGAGAATAAATATGAGAGGTATAAGGAAAAACATATCATTATTAATGTCCAAGCCCAGCTAAAAACCCAATTTGGAGGTGTCCATGGAGCTTGATTAAGACTTTTATACCAGATAGAATTTGGTCCATTGTTCATTAAGTAATAACCTAAAGCAAGGCCACCAAAATTAATAACAATGAACAAAATTAAAAGGTAGACTTTCTTCAAACTATTTTTGCTTAAGAATTTCTATCTGTTTAATTATTTTTTCAGCCTCAGCATATTTTTTATCACTTTCTGCTCTATTTGTTGTAGAAAGTTTATGCCAATCAGCCATTAATTTTTCGTATTCCTTTTGAAGTTTATCTAATTCAGAAGTCTTTTTAAATATACCGAACATAATATTAATTTAAGTATTTAGTAATTCTTGAGTTTGTTGGTTTAGTGATAGAATAGAAGTAATCAATGAATTCACCGTCTGTGTCTACCAGATATTTCTGAAAATTCCACTTAACAACAGAATTTTGTTTACCATTTGTGGCTTTTTTTGTCAGCCATTCATATAAAGGGTGCTGATTAGGTCCTTTTACATCAATTTTTTCAGTGATAAGAAATGATACACCGTAATTAACTTCGCAAAACTCTTTAATTTCATTAGGGTTTCCTGGTTCTTGTTTACCGAATTGATTACACGGAACACCAATTACAATTATATCGTTGTGTGTATCTTGTAATTGTTGTAATTCTTTGTACTGTGGAGTAAAACCGCATTTAGAGGCAACATTTACAAACAATATTTTCTTTCCTTTAAAATCAGCCAAGTTAATAGGATTCCCTTGTAAACTATTAATTTCTATATCGTATATAGGACGTGATGCTTTCTGAATGACGTCTTTGTCAGTTGTGGAAAGCGTTCCTACGAAAGCTTTTAATGGATTCATATCAATTATATTTTGAAACTAACAATACCACAATCCATTTCAAAAACTTGACCTGATAGGGATGCTGCCTTACTCGATAATAAGAAACCTGCCATGTCAGCTACCTCTTGCGGTTTTAAATATTTTTTTAAGGGATGACGTTCATTCATATTTTCAATCATTCTGTCATTTCTTAAAAGTTTTGAGGCTAATTCAGTATCTGTAACCGTTGGTGCTATGGCATTAACTCTAATGGTTGGTGCGAGTTCAGCCCCTAAAGATTTTGCTAAACCTTCTACTGCAGATTTTGATGCTGCAACACTTGCGTGAAATGGCATACCTAATTTAGCTGCTACTGTACTAAAAAGAACAATAGAAGGCTTATTACCATTTTTTAGTGCTGGTAAATACTTTTGTATGGCCTTAACAGCTCCTAAGACGTTGATCTCAAAATCGTTTTTAAAATCATCAATACTTAATCTATTGATAGGTTTTAAATTAATACTGCCTGGACAGTATACTAAACCATCTGCGCTTTCTATTTCTGGTAATTCATCAGAAGTTATGTCGCAATTATAGTGCCTTAGGTTAGGATGCAATTTTTCGGGTGCTGTTCTACTTATATTTACAACTTCATCATATGAAGAAAGCAAAGAATTAACAATTGCATTGCCAATTCCTTTGCTTCCTCCGATAACTATTAATCTGCTCATATGTTTATGCTGCTGTTAAAGGTCTCCCTTTTAAACGTTTTTCAATTTTTTGCTTTATAACCGTAAGACGTTTCATTAAGTCCATAAGCTTAGCATCTTTTTTCTTCTTATATACTTCGTTAACACCTAAGATTAAATCTTTAGCCTCTCTCGCTGCTAAAATTCTGTCACTTGTTGTTTTGAAAGAAAACTTTCTGTTTTCAAATTCATTAGCTTTTTCTAAAATATCCATAGCTTAATTATTTAAATAGTTTTGTAACTCTGCGATTTTCGCCGATGTATTAAATTCACCACCATAGTAAGTTGTGACTGTTGCTGATGTATCATCTTTAACTCCTCTAGAAGAGACGCATAAGTGTTTAGCATCGATAATAACAGCAACGTCTTCTGTGTCTAAAACTGTCTTTAATTCGTTAGCAATTTGATTTGTTAAACGCTCTTGCACTTGAGGTCGTTTTGCATAATATTGAACGATTCTATTTAGTTTAGAAAGTCCAATAACTTTCCCTGAGGATTTATATGCAATGTGTGCCTTTCCGATAATAGGAACAAAATGGTGCTCGCAATTAGAGTAAAAGGTAATATTCTTTTCTACCAACATTTGATTATACTGATACTTATTATCAAATAATGCAATTTTTGGTTTATTCTCCGGATCTAATCCAGAAAATATTTCTTCAACGTACATTTTTGCCACACGATCAGGTGTGCCTTTGAGCGAATCATCAGTTAAGTCTAGACCTAGTACGTCCATTATTTCTGAAAATAATATAGATATGCGCTGCTTTTTCTCGTTATTAGACATATCAAAAGCGTTCGGCTTCATTGGTGTTTCTAAGTTTGTAAATAGATGATCATCACCTATATCTTCTTTAGAAAAATCATTGAGATTGTGACCGTTGGTTTTGGAAATTGTTTTAGTATTCATAAAATCTTTTTAATGTGCTGGCTTTAAGTACTCCAAACTTAAATCAAAGCACGTGTTAACGTTTTGAAATAGAGTTATTTGAAATTGACTTTTGGCGAGAGCATTTAAACCTGCCTTTGTCAAAAGTTCTTTTTTTACTATGTTTTGTAGCTCTTCCTTGCACTCTCGCTCTCCATAATCTGAAGCTACTGGGCTTTAATTCTTTTCGCATTAAATTAATAACCTCTTGTTCTTTTAGACCAAATTGAAATGTTATAGCATCAAAAGGTGTTCTGTCTTCCCATGCCATTTCTATTATTCTGTCTATATCTCTAAGCTCTAAATTCATAAGCTATGAGGCATTGCATATTGCATATCATATTTAACTTTCTCGTCGAGTAATTTGTCAAAGAACTTTTTGTTTTCTTTGAACGTCTTACTATTTTTAAAATGAACAAATCGCCCTTGGGCATGTATGCTAGAACCATTAGTCTTATAAATGACTAATTGGTAATATGGAATAATCCACGTAAAGTTTTTTAAACCTTGATTAATCATTACCAATATTCCTTTTGGTCTTAATTCTATATTTGCATAATTAATGTCTGACACTTTGTTCATCATCGACTTCATGTTAGGGCTAACGTCTCCAATAATCATGCGTTTAGAACCTATACCACCTAATTTCAATTTTTGTACCAAACTAAAAGAACTGCCAATTAAATCAGCTATAATTTGCTTGTGTTCAGAATTGTGATGCGTTGTGTTAATTATCATACTTATGTAAAGTTACAAAATGTTTAACCTTTGTCTAATATAGTTAAACAAAAATTAACACATAATTATGATTGTAGGAAAATTGACTATAATTTTAATATTCTATTCGTTTCTAAGCGTACGTGTTCTGTCACTTATAGTATGTCGTTTAAGTATTCTTAAACTTTCACGTATAACCTCAGGATCTTTTTTCATATTCCAAAGAATATCACTCGCACGCTTACGATTTTCCTTAATATTTACTATTGGATTTGGATAGTCTTCTCCAAGTTTAAAATTATAGAATGTTTGCTCCATCTCTGTCATAAGATAAGGCTCGTGTATAAATGGTATATCTAAATCAGCTATCTCAGGAACCCATTTTTTTATAAATACAGCTTCAGGATCGTGCTTTAAACTATTTGCTGTTGGATTATAGATTCTTAATGTATTTATACCTGTTTCACCTGCAGCCATTTGTAATTGTGGAAAATGAATACCAGGTTCAAAATCTAAAAATTGTTGTGATAGATGCGTAGTTGCGGCCTGCCATGGTTGCCAAAGAATATGTGTAAAGAAAGAGGCTAGCATAGCTCGCATTCTAAAGTTTACATAACCTGTTTCTATTAAGCAACGCATACTGGCATCGACCAAAGGAAAGCCTGTTTCTCCTTTAAACCAAGCATTTTGATACTCTTCTGATATACTTTTTTTGAGTTTATGATAACCTTTGTTTACACTTGCTTCTTCCATAGTGTGTTCCATTTCAAACTTTTGTATGAAATGAGCTTGCCATCTTAGTCGTGATATAAAGGCTCCTATATGTTTTTTGTCTTTCGAATTTATTTTTACTTTTTGTGCTTGTTTAAAAACCTGTCGTATGGATAAATTTCCCCATGCTATATATGGCGAAATTCTGCTACAACTGCTCCGCGAAGCTTCCGGTTTAGAGATATTATGCATATAATCCTCGTGACGACTATCAAAGAATGAATTTGCATATTTCCATCCCATAGTGCTGCCTCCTTTTTGAAATTTTGAATCTAAAGGGGTCTCTAAATTTGAGACTGTAAAAAGTTTTTCAAGTTTTTCTATATCAATAGTGTTTAATAGCTGATTGGTATTAGGTTCAAAAACTTCTAAATCGGATTGCATGTAGTTTTCACAGCTTTCAAACCAATCGTTTCTATTCACTAAACCACGCTCAACACCATTATTTTTATTTTCAATCCAATTAATTAAATTATTTCTACAATAGCGTTTAAATTCTTTGTCTCTATTATATGTTATAAGAAGTCCAGTTTCTACATGAGAAAAAATGGTATCTACCTTATAAAATTCTTGAATAAGATTAAAAGCACTTTGTATATCACAGTCTACGGTTAAAACTTTAGTATTAAAGGGCTGTAGCTGCACATTTAAATCTATTAACGATTCTTTTATAAAATTAAAATGGCGTTCGCTATAATGTTCATCATTTAATAAAATATATTCGAATGCATAAAATATAAGTGTTCGCTTGCTAGATTTTAGTGCATTTGAAATAGCTTCATTGTCTTGAAGCCTTAAATCTCGTTTTAACCAAACTACATTAATATGTTCCCTTTCACTCATTATCTAACATTTTAAAAAACTGTTCTGCATTTGCAAAGTGTTTTTCTTTTTTGTCATTATCCATTTTGTCGAATGTTCTAATAAGCATGCCTAATCTAGGATTACTTAAAAAGAAATCGCGATGCTTGTCCATAAACGTCCAGAATAACCCATCCCATGTTGGTTGCCAATCGCCTTTTGAGTAATTGCTCATTTTCATAATATAATTACTACTACTTATATAGGGTTTGGTGGACATTAATCCTCCGTCAGCATATAAACTCATACCATAAACATTTGGCACCATAACCCAATCGTATGAGTCAATAAACAACTCCATAAACCATTTATACACATCGTCTGGATCAAACTCGCATAGCACCATAAAGTTGCCTAAAATCATTAAGCGCTCAATGTGGTGTGCATAACCAGTTTTTAAAACCTTTTTAATAACGTCATCAATAGGTTTTATACCTGTAGAGCCATCATAAAATGATTTCGGAATTTTTCTACTAAAGTTCCAAAAGTTTCTGTTACGTTCCTCTGTACCTTTTACTTCGTAAATACCTCTAATAAATTCGCGCCAACCTAAAATTTGGCGCACAAATCCTTCAGTAGAATTTAATGGGATATCATTTTCTTTGGCATATGTAATCGCTGTTTCAATAACGTATTTTGGTTCTAAAAGGCCAACATTAATTAGAGGTGATAATAAGCTATGATTTAAAAAGTGTTCCTCTTTTACGATGGCATCTTCATAGACACCAAACTCATGAAAACGAATCTCTAAAAATTGTTGAAACCAATCTTCTGCAGTTTTATAATCTATGGGATATATTGAAAAATCTGTGAGTAGACCATAATGTTCGCCAAACTTAGTGTTGGCATAGTTTTCAGCTTCATTATGATAATCTGTCTTATCTGGGAACTGAATATTTGGAGGTGTTTTATCTTTTGGATATTTTTTTCGGTTATCAGAGTCGTAAGTGAGTTTACCGCCTTCTGGTTCACCGTTAACCATTAAAATATTGCGATTTTTACGTTGTTGTTTATAAAAAGAGGTTTGAAAGAATTTCTTTTTTGTCGGTTTAAAAAATGAACTCAGTTCCTCTTTTGTATTTATAAATAACGGATTCTCATACCAAATAATTTCAACGGCTTTAGAGACTGAATTAATATGTTTTTGCAGCCAATTGTCTGTTGGATCAGTAATGTGAATTTTCTCAATACCTTCTTCAATGAGTTTAGGAATTAGGTTACGAACATCGCATAAATCATTTATAGCTTCGATATAGTGTATAGTCCTTCCTTTTTCTTTTAAATGAGCTTTATAGGCTTTCATCGTGGCACGATGGAATGCAATTTTCTGCTTGTGGAACTTGTAATGCTTGAAAAACAAAAACTCTTCAACTAAATAGATGTCACAATTTGCTTCAAGAATAGGTGTATTCTTGAAGAGTTGGTGTGGAAATATGAGTATAATTTCTTTCATATTTTAAAATAGGCTAGGATGTAACCAAAGTTTCCGGAACTTGCCATTAGTATCATAGCGTTCTGCTTGTAATTGCACATTAAATTTCCTGTCTCTAGGATCATTACCAACTCCTGCAACATACATCCAATTTCCATAATTGCTATGTACGTCGTAGTCGATAAGCATAGACTCAAAGTATGCTGCACCAATTCGCCAATCTAATTGTAATTCTTTTGCGAAATAAGACGCTACATTTTGTCTTCCTCTGTTGCTCATCCAGCCTGTTTGTTTTAATTCTATCATATTGGCATTAACAAAGTCAGATGCTGTCTCTCCATTAATCCATTTGTCGATTTGAGTTTTGTCAGTACTCCAGTCATAATTTTTACCCAAAATACCTTCAAGCTTAAATATTTGGCTGCCATGTTTCATAGAGACATATTTAAAGTAGTCTCTCCATATTAATTCGAATATAAGCCAGTAGGTCGATTGGTTTTTATAATGCTCCGTTTCAAATTGTTTTACTTTCCAATAAATGGTTCTTGCAGATATAGATCCATTTGCTAACCAAGATGAAAACTTAGAACTATAGTCTTTGCCAACCAATCCATTTCTGGTTTTTTTATAAAAGCCTAGTTTTTTAGTTTCAAAAAAGTAATCATTTAATCTTTTTATTGCTTCAGTTTCTCCACCATTAAAAGGGAATGCAGATTGTGGATGTGTCTTAAAATCTTCAAATCCTAAATCTTGAAGTGTTGGTATTACAGTTTTATTTTCAATTTGATTTTCTTCCGAACGTTTTTCAATACTTACGGTTTCTCTAATAGAAACATACTTTTCTAACTTTTTTCTGAAGACTGTGAATACTTGTGGCGTTTTGGAAATTTCAAAATTTATATGCTCAGGATGAAATAAGAATTGATTGTATTCCTTGTGAAAAGTTATGTTTTCTAACTTCGATTTTACAGCATTTTCTGCTGCCATTTCATCTTTTGTCCAATCGTTCTGAAGGTAAATATCAGTAACATTATAATTTGTACAAACTTCTGGAATGATGCTTTCGGGTAGGGCATAATAGATTAATAAATCAATATTTAATTCTGCTAATTGCTGTTTTAAATCGGTTGTAGTTTCAATAAGAAAATTTGCTCTGTACTTTTCTGTTATTTTAAAACCATGTTTATTAACCGCAAAATATTTTGGGTCAAAACAATAAATAGCTATAACTCTATTTTCAGAATTACAAGCTGATGCTAAAACAGCATTATCGATGGTTCGTAAATCGTTTCTAAACCAAACTAAATTTGTATGTTCTTGTTCTTTCTGCATTTATTACTACAATATTTTACGTTGTCCCAATCTTTCTGCCATTTTTTTCTCCATGTAAATGGTCTATCGCAAACGAGACATGTTTTTTGAGGTAGATATTGTTTTTTGATACCTCTCATTTATTTTTTTCTACTAAAGCGTTTATCATACCATTAAAAACAAAAGCGTGAAATGGTAAGACTGAATACCAATACAAGCGTCCCCAAACCCCTTTTGGCCTAAAAACTGCGCGTTGGTATAGTTTGTCTTTAACTATTTTAAACTCCAGCCAAGCTTCACCTGGAAGTTTCATTTCTGCAAATAGTAATAATCTTTTTTCTTTTTTATCAGCTAATAGTACACGCCAAAAATCTAACGGATCTCCAGCTTCTAAATACGTATCATGAGTTCTTCCTCTCCTTAAGCCCACTCCTCCAAATAGCTTATCAATATATCCGCGAAGTTTCCATAGTCGGTTAAAACTATACCATCCATTGCGTCCGCCAATACTCCAAATTTTATCTATTGTAAAACCTTCATCTTGGATAGTACGATGTCTCACATCTTTAAAACAACCATACTGTGGTAATTCAATGTGCTTAGACAATTGATCTTTAAAAACGCCACTGCTCACGGCATCTTTCCAGCTAGAAATCACAGCATTTTGCTGAATTTTTTGAAACGCTAAATTCACCGCAGTTTTGTAAGTCATTGGTTCAATTTCAATATGACTATTTATGTCGCTAGTTTTACCAATAACTTCAACTTTCATGCTGTCTACTAGAGCCTGTGCTAATTGAAAAGATGTGGATGTTACAAAATACAACCAGAAGGATGATAGCTTTGGAGATAAAACAGGCAGTGTATAAATGTAGCGTTTCAAACCACGAACTTCGCCGAATTGTAAAAGCATTTCTTTGTAAGTTAATATCTCTGGTCCAAAAATGTCATAAGCATTATTATATAATTCCGTTTTTCCAAGCGCACCAGATAAATAGGTGAGAACGTCTCTAATACCAAGTGGTTGTGTTTTAGTGTTCAACCATTTTGGCGTTACCATTATTGGTAGCTTTTCTACAATATCTCGTATAATTTCAAAAGAGGCGCTACCACTTCCTACAATGATGCCTGCTCTAAATGTAGTAAGTGCATAGGCTTCAGATTTTAATGTATGCTCTACCTGAAGTCTAGATTTTAAGTGTTTCGATAGAGAGTCATCGTTTACAATTCCACTTAAATAAATAACTTGTTTACATTCTGTTTTAGATACTAAAGTTTTGAAATTTGCAGCGCATTCTTTCTCTAAAGCCTCAAAATCATTATCGGATGTTGTAGACATCGAATGAATGAGGTAATACGCAGCATCAATATTATTAGGGATTTGAGCAGTTTCTGGTTCTAAGAAATCTACTTTGATAAAAGTACAATTGGGATGTTCTTCAATTTCATCAGGAATACGGTTCATATCTCGAACACAACAAACCAATTCGTGGTCGTCTTCTAGCAATTGAAGCGCTAGTCGTTTAGCAATATAGCCAGTTGTACCTGTTATAAGAATTCGCATTAGTCATTGGTTTTTGCAAATTCTGGTTTAGGTCTTTGATAGGCTTGACGCATTTTTAAATTAGGAATAGAATAACCATCTAAACCATTAATGGTTGCTACTTTTCCTTTGGATAGATCGATAAAACCATCTGTGACCAAAAGATCATCGGGAACATATAATTTCTCAATCTTACCAATAACTAAAATCGTATTATTTGCCTTGATTGGATATTCTTCGACATAACGCATCGCCATTTGTATAGGTGAACCTTTAACAAATGGAGCATGAAAATCGGCTTTGTAATCTTCTTCTAAATTGGTGACATCGAATTCAGAAATAGTTTCGTCGTATTTAGCAGATGTATGATGTGCATCTTCTAAAATGTCCTCGAAAATATGGTTGATGGTATATACTCCAGTCGTTTTAAGATTGTGATATGTATTTCGCATCACAGTCGTAGGTCTTAAAAAGAAACCTAATAATGCTGGATTAGAACCTAAGTGCGTTACCGAGCTAAATACTGCAACGTTAGATATATTATCTTCGCTTTTAGTACCAATAAGATTTGCAGATTTGTAACCAGAGCAACTGTTTATAAGATTAATTCTATATAAATGGTGCATTTGGTCAATATCATCTCGACTAAATTCTGCCATTTATAAATTGATGTAATTATTGATTTTAATATGCTGTGCTTTTAAATCAAACATTAAATTATAAAGTCCAAAGAAAGTTCTGTTGATATAAATAAAATGTGTTGATCCACGATTACCATTCATATTACGTAGTTCTGTACTCTTAGAATATTTCTGCCCCATTTCTGTAATCTGATTAAAAAATTCTGGATTTGAAAAATCAAATTCATCAGTATGAAATGGTTTTGTAAACAGACTTAATAATTCATGAAACATGGCACTAAAGAATTCAATTTCTTCTTTAGAATCATCTCTACGAAGTATTTCTAATTCGTACATTTTTTCAGCGAAAGCTTCAGGATTATTGATACAATCTTTTTCAGCTAATTCAAAATATGGTGTATAAAAATCCTCTGGAATAGTCTTCATACATCCAAAATCTAATGCTATTAAGTCTCCTTCTTTTGAAACTAGGAAGTTTCCAGGATGAGGATCTGCATGTACTTTCTTTAATTTATGAATTTGAAACATGTAGAAATCCCATAAGGCCTGACCTAATTGATTCGATTTTTCTTGATCATCATTATAAGCTACAAATTCAGAAAGATGTTCGCCTTTCATGTAATCCATAGTAATTATGCGCTCAGAAGAATATTCATCGTAATAATTTGGGAACTTTAAATTAGGGATATGTTTACAGGCTTCAACTACAGTTTTACTTTGTTCTATTTCTAAAATGTAATTGGTCTCTTCGGTAAGCTTATTTTCAACTTCTTTAAAGTACTTATCTGAATCTTTTCCTTTAATGTTAAACATCTTAATAGCTATAGGTTTAACCAAAGCTAAATCTGACGCAATACTTTCCGCAACTCCAGGATATTGGATTTTCACAGCAAATTTTTTCCCATCCTTCTCTGCAATATGGACTTGTCCTATACTGGCAGCATTTACTGAAGTTGCGTTGAAAGTATCAAAAAGGTCTTCGGGATGTTGCCCGAAATATTTTTTAAATGTTTTTATAACTAATGGTGGCGATAGTGGTGGAACAGAAAATTGAGACAAAGAAAATTTTTCCACATAAGCTTGTGGTAAAATACTTTTCTCCATACTCAGCATCTGTGCTACCTTAAGCGCACTGCCTTTTAATTTTTTGAGGCTATCATAAATATCTTCTGCATTATTTTGATTGAGACGTTCCTTGGCATCTTCCTTAGAATTTACCATTTTGTCTCCGTAATATTTTAAATAGTTGACACCTACTTTAGCTCCCGTTGATACTAGTTTACTAGCACGGGATATTTTTGTAATTGGTATACTGTCTATAGTCTTCATTCAGTCTAATTCATGTGCATTTTTTCTTTGTACAAAAACTTGCCAAAGTCGATTATGCTTTTTAGTGGAGTCGTATCAATTAAATCGAAACTTGCTCTAACAGATTTCTCTATAAATAAATCAGTCTTTTCAAATGAAGATGATGTGTCATCTAACCAAAACTTCATCGTTACTAATAATTGTAACCACGCAGATTCTTTTAAACCTCTATTTTGAAGTTTCACTAATTGCTCTTGTTTTAGATCTATAGTCTTTATATCTAAATGCTCAATATAGTTAGCAAATCTTTTCTTTAAATGTGCTAAAGTTTTTAAAGACTTCAGTTGATTCTTATTACCTTCTAAAACGTGTACAACATAACTTCTGTTAGCTGTTAGTATTTCAAAAAACGTGTAGTAGAAGCTTAATAGTTTGTTGCGAGCATCAAATGAATGATAGTCTTTACTCTTTTCTAGGTTAATAATCGTATGATCAAAAAATATCTTAAATATGGATTGCTCTAAAGATTCAAAAGAGCTAAAGAATTCATAAAACTTTTGTTCTTCAAATTTATTATCCTTAGCAAATGCATATACTGTATGTGGTTTGTGATTATGAATAAGAACATAATCCATATAAAAACCTATAATATCTTCCTGTGTAATTGATTTCTTTTGAGCCATTGTAACCTATTTTTATTACGATGTAAAGATACAAAATGTTTAACTATATGAATATAACGTTAAACAAAATTTAACAAGAATATATGAATGAAGAATTTAGTTTAAGAATTTTGGTTAACACTCAGCATCACAACATCGATCTTCCTTTACCAATTTACAGCTTAGAACTGCAAGCAAAGCGCCAATAAAAGGCGCTGTAAGATATAACCATAAATGTTGAAGGTTACCAGAAATAATTGCCGGAGCTAATGATCTGGCTGGATTCATAGATGCTTTAGTCATAGGCCCTGCAAACATAGCCTCTAAGAGAATAACTGCACCAACAGCAATTGCTGCCATTGTGCCTATTTCTTTACTTCCTGTGGAGACATTGATAATGACTACCATTAAAAAGAAGGTTAGTAGTAATTCAAAAATAAAGGCTTTGTAGGGTTCGAAACCTTCTGCAGGATAGGTATGTCCAAAACTTTGACTTTGTGGAAATAAAACCCAAAGTATTGCTATAGCTAAAAACGCACCTGCAGTTTGAAACAAAATGTATTTAGGGACATCTTTCCAGGCAAACTTTTTGGCAAAAGCAAAAGCTACGGTTACTGCAGGATTAAAATGTGCTCCGGAGATTTCGCCAAAAGCATAAATCATAGCCATTACAATTAGTCCCCAAGTTATAGCGACTCCAACATGTGTAATGCTTCCATTTGTAACTTCATTTACTGTCATAGCTCCACAACCACAAAATACCATGGCGAATGTACCAACAAGTTCTCCTATCTCTCTTTTCATGTTATTTTATTTTTGAAAACACGTATTTCAACTCTGTAGCAATTTGCAAACTACGTTCTAAATATTTTTCAGCTTGTTGAGGTGTATTATCAAACGCTTTTGGATCTTCGAAAGTAATTGGAATACGTTTTTCTGCTCCAGCAATAAACGGACAACCTTTATCTGCGCTAGAACAGGTCATTATTGCAGCAAATGTTTTTGAAGGATTAAATGGTGCGTCAAATGTCTTTGAAAACCCGATTACAGGATGCGCAATTTCTGAAAATTTAATAGCATAAACAGGATTGGCTCCGTTTGAAAGCGTTTCAATTTTAAATCCTGAACTTTCTAATGCCTTAGCTGCAGAAGGAAATAGGGCAGTTGCTTCCGTACCTCCTGAATATGTGAATACATTTTTAATGTTAAAATAATGCGCTAAAGTTTGAGCCCAAACTTGAGATAAGTGGCTTCTTCGAGAATTATGTGTACAAATAAAATTGAGATTTATTATTTGATTCTCATCGACCTTACCTTTTATATAATCTACTAAGGGTTGAAGTGTGGTTTTACGTTCTGCAGAAATCGAATTGAAATTTAAGTCTTCGATTTGATTTTTTATGTTTTGGTATAGCATTTAGTAATTATTTTAATTAGGTCTCGACTGCGCTCGACCAGACAGTATGAGTTTAGATTATTAACAACAACCAGAACCTGGCGAGCAGCTAGATGATGAATTCTGTAACTCTGAAAGCTTAACTCTAGGTTTCTCTTCTGGGATTCCACAAGCATCTTGTGCTAAGCAAGCGGTTTGTTTAGAGGTTAACAAAAAGTGTTTGCCATCGTAGTCTAAGTTATACTTTCCTATAGTATCGCTTTGGTATTCAACTTCAATTTCTAAATCTCCAATGCTAAGAACCTTTTCTGAAAGTTCAATGATGTTAAGTAATTTTTCAGGATGCAATCTATGGTCATAATCATTAGCTTCCCATAATTGAAAGTTTGCTACTTCTTCTTGCCTTACTGTTCCACCACAATCGATGAAGTGTTTAGAAATCTTTCCGACTTCTGTAACATGAAAGTGGCTTGGTACTAATGTGCCATTTGGTAATTGAAACGCAATGGTTTCTAATTGATTTAGTTTTGATTTTATTTCTGAGAGTTTCATATGTTTTGTTTTAACAGCAAGTTATTTTTAAGCGATTTGAATTGTAAAGACGTCTTCCAAAATCGAAAGACAAAAGTAAATGAACAAGTCCTAGTATTACAGCACCAGGTATAATATTTACTGCAATGAATTGCACAGTTTCAAAACTACTGTAGCTCATAAATTCGGCAGAATACAAGATGCCTTCTTTAGTTATAGTAGTTCTTGCAGCGATGATTAAAATAATAGCCGCAAAATGAAAGCTATTGGCAAATAAGTGCACAATGTATTCCCATTGCGGAAGACCATTCATAAAACTCCTGCTTTCTTTTTCTGAGTAAGCATCTAAGCCTAAAACAATTAAATCAGTTACTACAAGAGCAAGTGCAATCCAAAAACCTGCAATGCTAATATCTATAAATAATAAATAGACTATAGCAGGAAATAAAAGTGCTCTAATTGTATGTGTTTTATGTTCAAAAGAGCTTTCTTCTCTATTGAATAGTTCGTATTTCCATAAATGAAGGTAAGCACCATCATAAGTTGCTAATATCATGAAGCTTAAAAGGCTTATTATCGATAAGAAGAATAAGATTTCCATAGTTTTAGTTTTGTTGCTTAACAGCAATTCATGTTTATATCTTGGTCTAAGAACTCTGATATTACAGACTTCATTTTAGACCATTTCTCTTGATTTATACAGTAACATACACTAGTACCTTCAATATTTCCTTGTATTAGATTTAAATTTTTGAGTTCTCTAAGGTGTTGAGAGATAGTTGCTTGAGCTAGCCCAATTTCTTCTACTAAATCTCCACAAATACAAGTGTTAGCTCTAAATAGATGATGTAATATAGCTACTCTAGCAGGATGAGCGAAAGCTTTAGCAAGTGTTGCTATTTCATTCTGTGTATCCGAAAAAATCTCACTTTTTGTTAATCCCATTTGGTACATTAATTATTATATTGCAATATTACGATTAATAAATTATATACTGCAAGAGTTTTGTCAAAAATTCCCGTTTTTTTCTTTTAAGTATTCCTTAACATTTAGGCCTTTCGTTAAATTGTAATTTTATGCCAGTAAAAAAGAAATAAATAATTAACACTAACAACATGAAAAAATTAGTATTAGCTGTATTTGCTTTAACACTTATGTTATCCGTAAATGCACAATTAGAAACACCACAACCAAGTCCAATGAGTAAGTTGGAGCAGAAGGTTGGATTAACTGATATTACTATCGAATATTCTCGTCCTGGAGTAAAAGGAAGAAAAATATTTGGTGATCTAGAGCCATACGGAACTATTTGGAGAACAGGAGCTAATGCTAACACTACAATAGAATTTAGTGATGACGTTACAATTGGTGATGGAACTTTAAAAGCTGGTAAATATGCAATTTTCACTAAATTAGAAGAAAAAGCTTGGACAGTAATGTTCTATACAGATACAAATAATTGGGGAGCGCCAAAGGAGTGGGACGATAGTAAAGTTGCAGCAAGTATTAAAGTCAATGTAATGGATATACCTTTTAACGTAGAAACATTTACAATCGATATTAATAATATCACAAATACTGGTGGTACGATTGATATGATTTGGGAAAAGAGTTATGTAGCTGTTCCTTTTTCTGTGCCAACAGATGCTAAGGTATCAGCTGAAATAGATAAAATTATGGCTGGTCCTGGTGCTAATGATTATTATTCAGCGGCTGTTTATACTTTATCTACAGAAAATAACTTAGATAAAGCAATGATGTGGATTGACAAGGCTGTAGAGATGACTGAAGATCAACCACGTTTTTGGTATTTAAGACAACAGTCTTTAATTCATGCTGCGAATGGTGATAAAAAGGGTGCGATTGCAGCAGCAAAGAAATCCTTAGAAGGGGCTAAAGCAGCAAAGAATAATGGATATATTAAAATGAATACAGATTCATTAAAAGAATGGGGTGCAATGTAATTGTAATTGCATTTATATAAAAAAAGCGTATCTCAATGAGGTACGCTTTTTTTATTTGTATTCTAGTCCTATTTCTAACCTAATAAGATCAAGAATCTTTATAAGATCTTGGCTGTGTTTAAAAGTCATAATATTACTTTCTGTCTGACCTATTCTAATGAGTTCATTAAAATGCTCAATTTCGTAGCTATAACCTATCGTATTGCGATTGAATAGTTTTGTTGTTGAATTACCAAGCTTATCAATTAACTCTATTGAATTTGCTTCATGAAACCGACTATTTATTTTAATAGTTCCATGTTCGCAAGTCCAAATAGCTTCGGTCTTTGTTTCTTCTAAAAAGGTACTTTTAAGGACAGCCTTAGCAGTATCGTAGTGAAATAATATATGACATTCAGAATCTGCTCCAGAAGAATAAAACTCTGCATCAGCTTCAATCTCATTGGGTTGTCCTAAAGTTGAAAGTGCTGCAAAAACAGGGTATATACCTATATCTAATAAACTACCTCCTCCAACAGATTTATCAAATAATCTTGAGGTTTCGTCGTATTGAGGGTGAAAACCAAAATCAGCTTCAAGTTGCACTATTTTACCAAAATGTTCTTTCTTCAATAAATCTTGGACATATTGAAAATGCGGTAGAAAGGCCGTCCACAAGGCCTCCATCAGAAGCGTATTGCTTTTTTTAGCTGCCAAAATCATTGTGTTGACTTCTTCAAAATTGATAGCAAATGGTTTTTCGCATAATACGGGTTTTTTATTATTTAAGCACAATAAGGTATGCTCCTTATGAAAACTATGAGGAGTTGCGATGTAAATAGCATCAATATTCGGGTCTATGACAAGGTCTTGGTAGCTACCATATGCGACATCTGCATTAAATTGTAATCTAAAGTCTTTAGCTTTGTCAAGATTTCTAGAGGCTATGGCATAAAGGTTTGAAGACTCTGAATCATTTAGGTCTTCTGCAAATTTTGATGCAATTTTACCAGCTCCAATTATTCCCCAATTAATAGTTTTAGAATTCATTAGGCAATTTTTTAGGTGCCAATAACTGCAGCATATTGGCCACAAAAATAACGACTACACAACCAAATAAGTTAAGCCATAAATAAGGCATCCAATCAAACCACCAACCGATTACTACAATAGCTTGTGTAATAAGCGCTCCAATAAAAACAGCATTTCCTTTTATGTATTTAAAGAAGAATGCTAATAAGAAAATACCGAGTACATTTCCATAGAATATAGAGCCTATAATATTCACTAGTTGTATTAAATTTTCTGCTAAATCTGCAAAGCAAGCAATAATTATAGCGATAACTCCCCAGCCTAGTGTAAACCATTTAGTCATTTTCACCATGTGATCTTCATCTTTGTCTTCTTTTTGATTTCGCCCATATAAGTCAATTGATGTAATGGTTGCCAATGCATTTATCTCTGAAGCGGTAGAAGACATTGCTGCAGATAAAATTACTGCTAATAGTAAACCAATAAGACCAGTAGGTAAGTGATTTAGTATAAACCTTATGAACATATAATCTCTGTCATTAGTCTGCGTGTCTTTTGCAGCTTCCTTATAAAGTTCTGATAGCTCTGTTGATTTAGTTATGTATGCTTCACTTTTTGGCTTCGATTTTAAATTATCAACTTCTTTTTGAAGGATATTGTATTCAGATGTGTATTCTGGATCGACTGCTTTTTTGATCAAAAATTTAGATTCTGAACGATACGTTTTTTCGATACTATCTAAAGTAAAAAGTTTCTTTTTGGCATCAGGATTATCATTTTTAGCCAATTCTATGCTAAGTTCTTGCTTTTGAGAGAATAGGGCTGTTTGTTTATCTTGAAGTGTTTTATATTGATCACCATATTGTGAGTTTAACACAGTTTCTGTTGAAGCATCAATAAAATTTAATGGTGATGGATTAAATTGATAGAATACAAACACCATAACACCAACTAATAAAATAAAAAATTGCATTGGTACTTTTAATAAGCCATTAAATAACAGTCCCATTTGCATTTCTTTCATAGATTTGCCAGAAAGATAACGCTGTACTTGGCTTTGATCAGTACCAAAATAAGAGAGCATTAAAAATGTACCACCAATCAGTCCTGTCCAAACGGTGTATCTATTCTCTAAATCGAATGAAAAATCTAAGACTTCCATTCGTCCTGTAGCTCCTGCTATATCTATTGCATCTGTAAATGAAACTTCTTCTGGTATTAGATTTATAATTATAAATAAGGCTGCAAGCATTCCTGCAAAAATTACAAACATCTGTTGCTTCTGGGTAACAGTAACCGCTTTTGTACCACCAGAAACGGTGTATATGATTACCAACACTCCAATGACAATATTGAGAGTAACAATATTCCAACCTAATACAACGGAAAGAATAATAGCTGGAGCAAAGATGGTTATACCGGCAGCTAATCCGCGCTGTATAAGAAATAGAATTGCTGTAAGACTACGTGTTTTTAAATCGAATCTATTTTCAAGAAATTCGTAAGCTGTATAAACTTTTAGTCGGTGATAAAGGGGAATAAACACTAAGCAAATAATGACCATTGCTATTGGAAGTCCAAAATAAAATTGAACAAAACCCATACCGTCAGAGAATGCCTGACCTGTAGTAGATAAAAAAGTGATGGCACTTGCTTGGGTCGCCATTACAGATAAACCTATGGTCCACCACTTAGTTGTATTTCCACCTTTAATATAGTCTTGTGCATTTTTTTGACCTCTTGTTTTCCAAGTTCCATAGCCTACAATCGTTGCCAAGGTGATAACTAAAACCGTCCAGTCAATCCAATCTAAAGTTTGTTGCATAAATTTAAGCGAATGATGCTGTTATAAAGTAAAAGAGAACAATATATAAAGCGTTAGCCAACAATATAATAGTGTACATCTTATTCCATTTTTGTTTTTCTTGTGGTTGGTTCATTTTTGTTAGTTGTTAGTTGTTAGTTGTTAGTTGTTAGTTGTTAGTTGTTAGTTCTTTAGTTGTGTTTTATTTTCTTTACCAGCTGAGAGTAAATTGGCAAATAAGCGATACGCCCCAGAAACACCTGCAGGGAACTCTCTGAAGAAACTTAAGCCAGTATAGATGTAATTGCCTTTCCCATATTTTGCAACTAGCAAAGCACCTTCCTTAGAAGTTTCACCTTTGTCATTTGCCGCTAATAAAGGAGTAAATTCTTCTGACCATTCATTAGGAAAGTATAATCCACGTTCTTGCACCCAACCTTCAAAATCTTGGATGGTGATTTTGTTTGGGAAATTAAGAATAGGATGGTTAGGTTCTAATATTCTTACAAGAGCGTTTTCATCAGTGACACGATCTCGCGATAAATTTAAATTATATGGAGCCAAATTATCTACTTTTAATCGTCTATTAGTATTGTATTGTACTATAAGATTACCACCCTCTTTAACATAATTAAGCAAGAATTTTTGTTTAAATTTTAATTCATCTACAATATTATAGGCTCTAATACCAACAACAATTGCATCGAAGTTCGATAAATTTTCTGGTGAAATCTGTTCTGGTTTTATTACTGTAACATTATATCCTATTTGACGTAAGCTTTGTGGTACAACATCTCCAGCTCCTTCAATATAACCAATGTTTTTACCGCGTTTTTGAATGTCTAATCGCACAATCTTACTTTCACTTGGCATTAAAACAGTTTGGAAAGGGATATGAGAATAATCAATTTCTATTAACTCATCAGTAAAGAATTCTCCATTGATATTAACCATAGGAGTAATTAAACCTTCACTTTTTCCTTTTGGTGGAATTATAGTAAATATAACTTTTTGTATATCACCTTTATTTGAAATTTCAACTTTCTGCTTATCTGGAAAAACGCTCCAATCATTTGGGTATGCCATTTGTACATAGCCATCAATACTATCACGACCCGCTTTTACGGTAATTTCAATTTCTTTTTGCTGGTCGTTTTCAAAAATAAAAACTTTATCACTTATGCTTGCTGATACTTCTGGTATAATCTCAAAAGGTCTATACAATTCGCCTTTATCTGGTTTGGAATATCGATATACAACAGGTTTAGTAATTGTAAGTGGTGTGCCTTCTATATTTAGATTAAAATCTACAAATACTGATCTTGGAGTTTCTGGCAGTCCGATTAAATCTTGATATTTTACATTGTACATTCCTAATGTACTTTGATTATTAAGCCAATATGGTGCTGTATATGCCATATTATTGGGTATACTAATACCTTCTTCAAAATTTAACCGTTGGTTAGTGGGCAATTTCATGTTTTTAGATATGCCTTTATTTAAAGTTGATAAATTATAGGATACTAAATTAATATTGGCTGTGCTTCGATTTAAAACCTCCATGCGAAGCCCAACATTTGAGTTTGGTGCTGCATGAGGATTATTTGCAGAAACTTCTAGGTATAAGCCACTGCATGCCTCTAGTATAACTTTTAGTTCTTTAGTTTTTATAGCTTTCCAATGTTCGTCTTCTACGTTTTGAAGTAATTTATATGCTTCTAAAAGTTTGGGAATGTGAGTTGAGGGGTCAACAAAATTGAAGTTACTTTCAATTTTAGTCATAATATTTCCGATTGCTTGCCCACCTTTGATTCGATTCCACGAGGTGTCAATACCTGCAAATACATCATTGTTATTGTCTAAAGGATCTCCTTTAAGAAACTCGATATATTCATCTTGACTGCCACGAGAAGTGACACGACCAAAACCTTGGCATAAGTGCTGACTGCTTGCTAAAGAGGCTACTTCATTATTAGACATACCTTTTGAAGGGTAGTAAACTCCAATATCAAATTTTAGCATATTGCTTTTATCTATTTTGTCAAATTCTTCTTGACTGCCATAACGCCACCAAGAGGTATTATAAAACAGGCGCTTAGGTTGCCATGCTTCGGTAAGTTCTAACTGAGAAGTATATTTTGAGGGGTCATTGGCTAAATCAAAAGCTTCCATGCTTAACATAGCAGAGCTTGTATGATGTCCATGAGTTCGTCCAGCTCTTCGATGATCAAAACGATTTATTATAATGTCGGGCTTAAATTCTCTAATTGCCCAAATAACATCTGCTAACACGTCTTCTTTATTCCAAATTTCTAACGTTTCGTCTGGATGTTTGGAGTATCCAAAATCATTAGCCCTTGTAAAACGTTGTTCACCACCATCGATACGTCTTGCTGCTAATAATTCTTGAGTTCTAATAACTCCTAATAATTCTCTTATTTCCGAACCAATTAAGTTTTGTCCACCATCACCGCGAGTTAAAGATAAATAGGCAGTGCGTGCCTTAACTTGGTTAGACATGTATGAAATTAAACGGGTATTCTCGTCATCTGGGTGGGCAGCAATGTAGAGTACTGAACCTAAAACATTGAGTTTTTGTACAGCTTCATATATTTCGGAAGAATTTAATTTTTTAGGTTGTTGCGCATTAATAGTAAAGATGGTGCTTAAGAAAAGCAAAAGACAAAGTCTAATTGGGTACATGTGAATATTAGTTAGTTGCCCTTCAAATATATAAAAGATACTAAATATTAACCTTTTTTTAGGTTTTGTTTAACGTTGAGTTAATGGCTTTATTATCTCTAGTTAGCAGGAATTTTATAACCACTTTTTTCTCTTAAAATAAGCCAATAAGGCTACGAATATTATAAGCATTACTCCAAGAAGTATGAAGTATCCATTTTCATATTTTAATTCGGGTATGTGCTCAAAGTTCATACCATAAATACCTGCAAGGAAAGTCAATGGTATAAAAATGGATGACATTATCGTGAGTACTTTCATCACTTCATTCATCTTATTGCTAATGGTCGTCATATACATGTCCATTAAACTCCAGATCATTTCACGATAAATGTCGATGTTTTCTGAAACTTGAATTAAATGATCGTAAATATCTCTATAATAAGTAATTGTACGTTTGTAAATTAAGGGATGTTCGCCTTTTTCGATACGGTTTATTATTTCGCGCAAAGGAAAAATAGCACGACGTACTTTTAAAATTTCACGTTTTAGTTGTTGTACTTCTATATTTACATTGTCCCTTGCATGTCCTTCAAAAAGTTCCGTTTCTAAATCTTCAATTTTATTACCTAAAACTTCTATAATGTTAAAATAATTATCTACTACTGCATCTATTAAAGCATACATTAAGTAGTCTGACTTTAATCCTCTAATGCGACCGTTTGCGAGGCGCAATCTTTCTCTAATAGATTCGAAAACATCTCCTTCAGATTCTTGGAAAGTAATGACATAATTTTTTCCTAAAATGAAACTTACTTGTTCAATAACAATACTTTCATTCTTATCGTAATAAAGCATTTTTAGTACAACAAACATATAGTCGTCATATTCATCTATTTTTGGTCGCTGAGTAGTGTTTACAATATCTTCTAAGACAAGTGGATGCAGATCGTATTGCTTACCAATATTTTCAATTTGACCTGTATGTTTTAAGCCATCTACATTTATCCATGTAACCGAATCGGTGTCTTTATAATTAATTGCATCTTCGATATTTAAAAGTACAGATTCTTCAATCTTCGCTTTAGTATAATCAAAACATTCTACTTGAAAATCTTTATCAGATTTCTTCCCTGTGTAAATAAGAGTTCCTGGGACTTGACCAACGTGTTTTTGAGCATCTTTAGTTCTTTTTTTTGATTTTCGTTTAATCATAGTTTATTGAATAATACTGTCATCTAAAGCATCTTTTTCAATTAAAGTTACGGCTTTTTGAAGAATAAGATTATTGGGGTAAGTTGTTAAATCACCATTATCTTCTCTAAGGATTAATTGAAACGCTCTTATGTCTTCAATTATGGCTTCTATTGGGTAATCTTTGTCATGTATTTTTATTTTATCCCCTACTTTATAAGGAAAAGAGAAGAACATAATTACACCAGAAGTAACATTACTCAATATAGACCAAATAGCAAATAAACCAATACCAATTACTGCGAATACAGAAGAGAATACAACTGAAATCTGATTAGATTCTACTCCAAGTATATAAGCCTCAACGAGAATTGCAATTAGAACTAAGGTTACTGTTGCATAGCGTCCTATTAAACCAGCTCTTGCTTCTGTTGTACCACTTTTTGTTCCAATTTTTTTTACTGTTATTACTATAATACCTCTGATGATTAGCAGTAGTACGAGTAATAATGCAGAATATATAATTTCGGATTGATACGTTTTAAAAAATTCTGACATGATATAATTGTTAATGCCTAACAAATATAGCCTAGATTACTTAAAAACTTATTGCAATCTTAGTTTTTCCCTAAGCACTTCATTGGCATTATTATTTTTGTTCCAATAAGCAGATTTAATAGACTCTAATTTAGTTGCTTTTGTTGTTAATGTTTTAGAGTTAGGTCCATAACCCGATATCGAAGTTTCTTCCCAACCAAGAATGTCAAAAGGAAATTCTTGGTTAAAATTAATTTTCAAAGTTCTGTTTAGAGCAGCGTATGTAATTGTATAAATGCCATCTTTTAATGCCGTAGTTGCTTGATAGCTTTTAATATCTATATGCTTTAACCGTGTAAATTCTAAAGAAGGAATAATTTCAATTTCACCGATTGGCAAACTACTAGGATTAATGCGAAGTTTTGTCCAAATTTCATTTTCTGTCCAAGTTTTTTTTACATTGAAAGTTTGATCTCCTTCGCTTTCAAAATAAGAGTGCGACATTACTTCAAAATCATCTCGGTTATTGAGTTGCGTGTATACATGTCCGCACCATTCTTGCACGGATGCAGAAATTTTTAAAGCATGTTTATTATTAACTACAGGGTAGAATGTACTTTGCATTATAGAATATGGATAAATACCAGTATTAAAATTTTTAGTGGCATTAAGTTTTAAAATAGGAGTATTCTTTTTACTGTAATTATCAGCTTTAACTTGTTTGTTTGGTAAAAAGTCTTCAGTCACAAAAACTAACACGGCATTACCATTTCGTATTTCACCATATCGTGCTTGTTCTAATTTATAGGATGTAATTTCAGCTTCACCAGCGTACCAATAGTCGTTAAATTCTTTAGATAATATTGATTTTGATTCTATTACTTCTTTCTCTGTTTTTGGCTCTGAAAGAGCTAAATTTTCTGAAGGTTCTTGTTTATTTTTTTTACATGAATTTAATAATGTAAGACTTACCATGACAATGAAAAGGCATGTCATATTTTTAATAGACTTTCTCATAACTTAGAGTATTTGAAATTGTAAATTATTATCCTGAAAAGCTTTATTATAAGCAAAATGTAAAACAAAGTTAAAGTCTTAGGCCTTCTCAGCAATAGCATTTAACGTTTCGTAAAGTAAATGTGTGGGTAAACCAACAACGTTATTATAAGAACCTTCTACACTTGTTATTGCTATTGCGCCAATCCACTCTTGTATCCCATAAGCTCCGGCTTTGTCTAAAGGTTTATAATTGTTTACGTAATACCAAATTTCGTTATCCGTAAGTTTTTTAAAGGTCACTTTAGTTATAGTATTTACTACTTTTTGTTCTGATTTTTGAGTGAAACAAATAGATGTTACAACTTGGTGTGTTGTATCACTTAATGACTTAATCATTAGGAATGCATCGTCTTCATCTTTAGGTTTTTCAACTGGTTTATTATTGTGCCAAACTATAGTATCACTTGTGATTAGAATATCATTTTTTTGAAGGTTGCTCATAAATGGGCCTGCTTTGAGCTTCGCTAAATAATCTGTGATTTCTTCTCGTTTTAAATCTTTTGAATACAGTTCATCGACGGACTTAAGTCGAATTTCAAAGTCTAAATCCATAGTTTTAAAAAACGCATGGCGTCGCGGAGAAGCTGAGGCTAGTATTAAGTTGAAATTTTTAAGTTTTTCTCTTAACATATTAAGTAAATGAAATAAATTGATAAAGTATCATTGATGAAATTCCTGTAAGCATTACCAGTTTAATTACTAGGCTAATGTGTTTGTAGTGTGATTGTTTCTCGGCACTAAACAACTTAATACTAACGTATATTAATGGAGCAATCACCAATACTAAAAAATAACTAACGACTTCAATTTGTTTAAAGAGATTAACAACGACATAATAAACTACAGCAAACAATGCTATAAGTGAAAGTGCAAAAACAACTTTATTGGCGCGTTCTCTTCCTATAACTATTGGTAGTGTTTTCATACCTACTTTATAATCACCATCTATATCTTCAATGTCCTTTACGAGTTCTCGAATGAAGTTAATCATAAAAGCAAAAATGGCATAGTCTAAAATTATTTCGAAAAAAGCCACTTGAGCTGCCTTATTAACCTCTGTCATTGCAGGTAGTAACTCAAAAACACCAACGATTACTATACTTAGTGCAACGACTAGTGAGATAACAAGGTTACCAATTAACAGCATTTGTTTTAAGTAAGAAGAATAAATATAAAGAAGAGCAGAGGCAATTATAAAAATGACAAAAAATCCGGATTTACCAATGCCATTAGATAAATAATAACCCAAACCCACACCAACAACATTTAAAATAATAAATAATGTCAGCGCATTTTTTTCACTGATATATTTGCCAACAATCACCTTATTTGGTTTGTTTATACTATCTGTTTCAGTATCATAAATATCATTAATAACATAACCTCCAGCAGCAATAAAAACAGTTGCTATTACTAATATTGCAAATCCCAAAGGTTTAAGAGTTGTTATAACTCCGTGAGAATCAAAAAAGGGAAGAAGGAGTGCATATTTAATTAAGTATTGCGTTAGTGCAATCATAATTAAGTTTTGCCAGCGAATTAAATTTAGAAACTGCAACATATGTTATTTAAGAAAAAAAGTATGTAAAAATTATATTGTATTAATACTTTGTACTACCTAATACTTTCATAAAAGTATTAATCGTATTTAGCATTAAAATTACCGTTCCATTTATCTTGGACTTTAAGAACCTGTTCAATAACATCTCTAACAGCACCTTTGCCACCATTTTTATGGGAGATATATTTTGAAACGGCTTTAATTTCGGGTACTGCATCTTGAGGACAACACGGTAGACCGACCAACTTCATTACAGGATAATCGGGAATATCATCACCCATGTATAGAACCTGCGTTAAATCTACCTTACTTTCTTTTAGGTATTCATTGAGTTGTTCAATTTTATTATGTGCACCTAGGTAAATAGCCTTTATACCTAACCCAGTTAAACGTTTACGGACACCTTCATTAGAACCACCAGAGATGATGCAGACATTAAAACCTGTATCGACTGCTGTCTTTAAAGCAAATCCGTCTTTAATATTCATAGTTCTTAACATTTCACCATCAGTAGTTACAGTAATTGTTCCATCTGTGAGTACTCCATCAACATCAAAGATAAAGGTGCTTATGTCAGTTAAATATTCTTTATAACTTCTATCGTCCATTATATATTTCGTTTTTTCTTGTTTTTAGGTGAAGGTAAATTGTATTTATGAGTCTTTTTAATTGAATCAGTTAACATTTTATAAATAGTTAAATGCTCTTCGCTTTCAATTTGTTTTAAATGGCGCTTTATAGTTTTGTTATCGTTGCGTCTTGCGGGTCCTGTTTGAGCAACATATGGCGACATATTCTGAATCTTCTTTGCTGTCTCTAAAATTAAGGGTTTCATAATATCGAACTCAATATTATTAGATTCGCAAATCTCATGACCTATGCGGTAAAGTTGGTTAGTAAAGTTATTTACAAAAACAGCAGCTAAATGTATGCTTTGGCGTTGTTCAGTAGAAATTTTATGTCCTTTAGACCCAATTGCCTGAGCTAAATCTTTTAGAATTTGTCGATTTTCTTTTTTGTAAACTTCAATACAAATAGGGACTTCGGCAATATCTATCTCTGCCTCTTTAGAAAAGGTTTGTAGTGGATAAAAAACTGAAATTTTATTTTTTTTGTCTAAATCGTGCATTGCAACACTACCAGAAGTATGTGCAATTAATCTGTTAGAAAAAGGTAAATTTTGAGATAATTTTGCAATACTGTCATCACTAACCGCTAAAATGTAAATATCGGCTTCCTTTAAAGAATTTAAATTATTAGTAATATCAACTTCATTTGCGTAAGATGAAATGTTATGCAGTGATCGGTTATACCATTGTTTTACTAATACATTTTCAGCGTTAGAAAATGCTTTATATAAATGAGTTGCAACATTGCCTGCACCGAGTAAAATAACTGATATCATATTGTAAAAATACTAAGTTTTCTTATTCCAGAATAACAACTAAGCTATTAAAAGAATAACTTTGATACATATGAGTAAAAACGACATTAGAAACAGAGATGATTTATTCTTACTGGTATCAAAATTCTATGAAAAAGTAAAAAGGGATGATGTCTTAGGTCCATATTTTAACAAAACTATTAAGGATTGGGATGAACATCTACAGCACTTAACAACGTTTTGGGAGTCTAGTTTATTTCTACAGACTAAATACTCGGGTAATCCTCTAGAAACACATATTAAAATGGATAAGACTCATAATAATAGTGTAACAGAATTACATTTTGGTTTATGGCTAAACCTTTGGTACCAAACTATTGATGATTTATTTGTTGGTGATTATGCCGAGAATGCTAAACGACGTGCTCGTAAGATGAGCACTTTTCTGTATTTGAAAATATTTGAAGCCCGTCATTAAAGTAGTTATAATATATATGAAATCACCTAAATTAATTCTATTCATTATTGTATTGGCGCAATTTTTTTGTACATCCTTATGGTTTGCAAGCAATAGTATTATAGAAGAGCTAATAATTTTTTTTAGTCTAAGCGTAAATGGTTTAGGACATCTTACAATAGCAATACAATTTGGGTTTATAGTTGGTACTATTCTTTTTACAGCTTTAACAATTGCAGATCGTTTTTCTCCGTCAAAAGTATTTTTTATCAGCGCAATATTTGGGGCAATATTTAACATGCTTATCATCCTAGATATAAATACCCTAAGTAGTCTTTTGTTATTTAGATTCAGCACTGGTTTTTTTCTCGCAGGTATTTATCCTGTCGGTATGAAAATTGCGGCTGATTATTTTGATAATGACTTGGGTAAGTCTTTAGGCTATTTAGTTGGAGCGTTAGTTTTAGGAACTGCTTTTCCGCATTTTTTAAAAAGTATACCTTATGATTACTCTTGGCATACCATTATTTTTATAACAACAGGTTTAGCTGTTTTAGGAGGATTATTGATATTTATATTTGTTAATGATGGACCTAATCGTAAAAAAAATAATGGTTTAAGCCCTTTTGCCTTTGCTAAGCTATTTAAGGATAGAACATTTAGATTATTTGCTTTTGGTTATTTTGGTCACATGTGGGAGTTATATGCCTTTTGGGTATTTGTTCCTGTTATTTTAAAAGATTATTTCTTTTCTGTAAATCTCAATATAAATATTTCGTCCATTGCTTTTTTTATAATTGCAAGCGGCAGCATTGCATGTGTTATCGGTGGATATTTATCTCAGCGTTTTGGGCTTAAACGAATCGCTTTTATTTCACTTATACTTTCTTGCTTATGTTGTTTGGCTTCTCCATTTATAATCAATCAAAACTCAATTATTTTATTTATAAGTTTCTTTGTGTTTTGGGGAATGGTGGTAATCGCTGATTCGCCATTGTTTTCTTCACTTATTGCAAAAAGCGCCACTAAAAACATACAGGGTACGGCTTTAACTATAGTTAATTGTATAGGCTATACAATTACAATTCTAAGTATTGAGATGGTTAACTTTTTGTATCAAACGTATAATTCAAATTATATTTATTTAATACTAGCATTTGGTCCAATTTTAGGTCTTTTGGCATTATATAAAGTTAGAAACGATTCTGTTGTAAAAGCATAGCCAATTTTTAATATCAGATTATTTAGATGAGTATATTTGCTTCATTAATTAAGAAATAAAAATCTAAAACATCGATATGAAACTTCTGAAAGAATTTAAGGAATTTGCCGTAAAAGGAAATATGATGGATATGGCCATCGGTATAATCATTGGGGCATCCTTCAATAAGGTTATAGATGTATTGGCAAAACAGGTGATACTGCCACCATTATCACTATTGTCGGATGGAGTTAATTTTGCAGAAAGAAGATTGATTCTTAGAGATGCCGCAACAGATTCTACTGGTACTATTACTACGGCAGAAGTTGCTGTCGCCTATGGTAAATTAATAGAGGTATTTTTAGATTTTCTAATTATTGGCTTCACTGTTTTTATTGTAGTAAAAGCAATGAATAAATTAAGGAATAAAGCGCAAGATTCTAAAGATGAAACTGTAGTGACGCCTAAGGATATACAACTGTTATCTGACTTAAAGGATTTAATGGAAGAACAGAATAAATTATTGAAATCAAAAGTTTCAAATTAATTGAAAGAATTTTATTGAATTTTAACGCTTTTTGCTACTTTAAAAACGCTGTGAAAATCGTCAAAAAGCCTTATCTTTGCACGAGCAAAAAATAAGCCTAGAGCTATGCAAAAGAAAATCGCTAATTTCCTGTTTTCCACAAAACTTACTGCTACTTTATTTATTGTATTTGCTGTTGCCATGGCAGCAGGTACATTACTAGATAGAAATATGGAAACTTCGCCAACTCCATATACAAGACAGCTTATTTATAATGCCTGGTGGTTTGAGGCCATAATGGTGTTTTTTGTCATAAATTTTGTTGGTAATATATTTAGATTTCGACTTCATAAAAAAGAAAAGTGGGCAACACTTGTATTGCATTTATCTTTTATTCTCATACTATTAGGAGCTTTTGTAACCAGGTATATTGGTTATGAAGGGATGATGGCAATTGCCGAAGGTGAAACAGAAAGCGAATTTCGTTCTTTAAAAACATATGTAAGCGGACGTATTCTCGGAGATTACGAAGTCAATGGGCAATTGCAGCAAAGAAATATAATGGAGGAGGTCGATTTTTCGCATCGACTAGATAATGATTTTGATAAAACTTATACTTATGGTGACCAAGAAGTGAATTTTAGACTCACAAAATTTATAAAGGGAGCCGAAAAAGATATTATTCCTGGTCCTAATGGTGAAACCTATTTAAAAGTAGTGGAAGCTGGTAATGGGCAACCGCACAATCACTTTTTAAAAGAAGGTGAAGTTTCTAAGATGCACAATGTACTAGTTTCGCTTAATAAAGAACAACAAGGTGCAATTAATATTACTAATACCGAAGACGGGTTATTTATAAAGTCGCCATTTGAAGGTGAATTTTTAACAATGGCAACTGGTAAAACGGGTAAATTAGTTAAAGACAGTTTGCAACCATTGGCGTTGAGATCTAGATATATTATAGGTAATATGCAGTTAGTTTTTCCTAAGCCCGTAGTTAAAGGAGTTTTTGATATTGTTAAAAAACCAAGAATATTAAAAGGGGATGAAGATGGTATTGTATTAGATATTACCGTAAACGGGAAAACAGAAAGTATTAACTTGTTAGGTGGTAAGGGAACTTTTAATGGTATTGAAGAGGTTACTGTTGGAGGATTAGATGTCGCTTTGCGTTATGGATCTAGGTTAGAGAAATTACCTTTTGCTATAAAACTAAACGATTTTATTGCAGAAAAATATCCAGGTACAGAGAAGGCTTATTCTTCTTATGAAAGCAAGGTAACTGTTATAGATAAGGAAAACGGAGATTTTGATTATAGAATTTACATGAATAATATATTGGATCATCGTGGTTATCGATTTTTTCAATCTAGTTTTCGTAACGAAGAAACTGAAACTATACTATCTGTAAACCATGACCAATGGGGAACATATTTAACTTACGCAGGCTATTTTCTATTATATTTTGGATTATTAGCAATACTCTTTGCTAAAAATACGCGCTTTGATGATATAAGAAGTCGATTAAATAAGATTAAGACAAAGAAGTCAAAGATGATGACTATGATTTTGTTGCTTTTAAGTTTTTCAGGATTTTCCCAAGAACATTCTGCAGATGATGGTCATAACCACTCGCAGAAACCTTTAAAGACTCAAATAGATTCTATATTAAGTGAAAATATTACACCTGTAGACCATGCAGACAAATTTGCTGAAATGGTGATACAAGATTACAGTGGCCGCATGATGCCTATGCATACCTACGCCTCAGAAATGTTGCGTAAATTAAGTAAAAGCGACGTTTATGAAAATTTTAATGCAACTCAGGTATACTTGTCAATTCAAGAGAGTCCATTACTTTGGTACAATGTTCCAATAATTTATTTAAAACCAAGGAAAGCAGATTCTATACGTACGATAATCGGTGTGGATTATGGTGAAAAATATTCAACGTTAGTTGATTTTTTCACACCAGAAGGTAGGTATAAGTTGGCGCCTTATTTAGAAGAAGCATATAAAACCCAAGTGCCAAATGGTTTTCAAAAAGAAATTAAAGAAGCTGATTCTCGAGTAAATTTGCTATACAACGCAATAGAAGGGAGAACTGTTAAAATATTTCCTTTACCAGATGATGATAATAATACTTGGATTTCTTCATTAGAATTTAGAGAGGAAAAGTATCGCGATAAGATTAAAGATTCTTTATACGGTAATTTTATAAATAATGGTTTTAGTGCTTATTTAGTTACCTTAAACAAAGCTAAAGAAACTGGAGATTTTTCTAAGGCCGAGAACTTACTCGAAGGTATTAAGAAGACTCAGCAGAAGTTTGGAGGTGAGGTTATGCTTTCTGATGATAAAATTAATGCTGAAATACTATATAATAAGTACGATCTCTTTAAACGCTTGTTTAGTTGGTATATGTATGCTGCTACAGTTTTGTTTGTTCTTATTATTGTCCAGATTTTTAAATATAAAAGCAAAGGTCTTAAGATTGGCGTAAACGTTATGATAGGTGTAATATTTGTCCTATTTATTTTGCACACACTTGCATTAATTTGGCGTTGGTACTTATCAGGGCATGCACCTTGGAGTGATGCCTATGAATCTATGATTTATGTAGCTTGGTCGACAATGTTATTTGGTTTTATTGTAGGTGTAAGTAAAGAAAAAACACAATTAAAAGACGCGAATGTATCTAAACTTAAATCAAAGATTAAGGTAAAACGAAGCACTTCTAGTCTAACCGTTGCAGCTGCAGCCTTTGTCACCTCTATGATATTAATGATAGCACATTGGAATTGGATGGATCCTGCAATTGCTAATCTTCAGCCAGTATTGCAAGGATACTGGTTAATGATTCATGTTTCTGTAATAGTAGGAAGTTATGGGCCATTTACTTTAGGTATGATTTTAGGAGTCGTTGCTCTATTACTAATGGTATTTACCACGGATGAGAATAAAGAGCGTATGCAAATTAATATTAAGGAGCTTACCATTATTAATGAAATGGCATTAACAGTTGGTTTGGTTATGCTAACTATCGGGAATTTTTTGGGTGGTATGTGGGCCAATGAAAGTTGGGGACGTTATTGGGGCTGGGACCCTAAAGAAACATGGGCGCTAATTAGTATAATGATTTACGCTTTTGTAATTCATATGCGTTTAGTACCAGGATTACGCGGACGTTGGTTCTATAATTTAATGTCTGTTTTAGCTTTTGCGAGTATTTTAATGACTTATTTTGGTGTTAACTTTTATCTATCTGGTTTGCATGCATATGCGAGTGGAGACCAAATATTAAGTTTTCAATTTATAGCTATAACACTTGCTATTATTGCAATATTGGCTTTCTTAGCATATAGAAAGTACAGAGTTTTCTATAAAAAATAGTCTATTTTCCTACATTATTTTACTTGTGAGTTATAATTTTTATTAACTTGAAGCTTTAAACTAACCCTCAATAATGGATTACTTCAAAAAATTAGGCACTGCAAACCTGTTTATGTTAATGTTGTGCGCAGTTATAATTATTGTTGCAGAATATTTATTTCTAACAGGTGATGAATTACATGGTATTTTTGTAGGCCTATGGGCTCCGACTTTACTAGGAGTAATGATTTACTTAAAACTAGTAGATCATGGTAGCAAATGATATCGTTTTATGGTTTTCAGTAATTGTTGTAGCATTAGTTGCATTATGGGCTATTTTAATGATACGTGCCTATAACAAAGTTGGAAAAAATGATTAGACTTTAATCTTAAAGTCAAAAATTCATCAGTTTTACCTTTTCCTATAAGGAGATAATTTAATTCGCTAAACTCTTATAATTTAGATTAAAAGGATTTTAGAATTTAAGCATTTTACTACAAGACAAAGTTAAAATTGACATCTTCAATTGATTACTAATTTACTATTTAAAATAAGAGTAGTGACTTTTACCGCCATTCTACACTTAATAAGCAATAGTAATTAAAATTTATTCAACCAAAAACATACTAAATTTTAAATACCTTGTATATTATATATTTATACTGGTCGCTTTTTTTACTAAATTTATAAATTAAAGAAAAACATAATATGTCAAATAAAAAATTAGGCTTAAATACTATTTGCACACATGTTGGTGAATTAAAAGATGAGCAGTTTAAGGGTGCAGTTTCACCAATGTATCTGAGTTCTTCGTATGAGTTTTTAGATGTAGAAATCAAAAGATATCCGCGCTATTTTAATACACCTAACCAAGAATATCTTTCAAAAAAAATTGCTGCTTTAGAACATACTGAAGCTGCTATGATTTTTGGTTCTGGTATGGCAGCTATTAGTACGATGTTCTTGGCTTTTCTAAAACATGGAGACCATTTGGTAGTTCAGAATACATTATATGGTGGGACAGTAAACTTTATTAAGGAAGAGTTTCCTAAATATGGTATTGAATATACATTTACTAATGGCTATAAAGCTGAAGATTTTGAAGATGCTATTAAGTCAAATACAAAGCTTATTCATATAGAAACTCCATCAAATCCATTAATGACCATTACAGATATTAAAGCTATTGCTAATCTAGGAAAGTCAAAATCTATTTACACTTCTATAGATAATACATTTGCCTCACCAATTAACCAAAACCCAATTGATTTAGGAATTGATATGGTAATGCATTCTGCAACAAAGTATTTTGGTGGACATAGTGATATTTGTGCGGGTGCTGTTGCAAGTTCTGAGGAAGTTATTGAGCGAATTTGGAATGTGGGTAAAAACTTAGGTGGAAACCTTAGTGATATGACAGTATGGATGCTAGAACGCAGTATGAAAACGTTAGGACTAAGAGTGAAAGCTCAAACCAAGAATGCTTTTAAAATGGCAAAATGGTTAGAAAAACATGCAAAAATTAGCAAAGTTTATTATCCGGGACTAAAATCCCATCCTGATTATAAATTAGCAAAGTCTCAAATGAATGGATTTGGTGCTATGATGTCTTTTGAGTTAATTGGAGAATTGGACGCCTATAAATTTCAAAAGAATTTAAAACTTATAAAGTCTTCTATGAGTCTAGCTGGTGTAGAAAGTACTGTTATTTCGCCGCATTTAACGTCTCATGCCTTACTCACACAAGAAGAGCGTGATGCCATAGGAATTAGCGATCAATTAATTCGATTTTCTGTTGGAATAGAAAACACAAAAGATTTAAAGGCAGATATTGAACAAGCAATAAGTCATATCTCAAACTAGTATTATATGAAGTTAGATATATTAGCAATTGGTGCCCATCCTGATGATGTTGAATTAGGTTGTGGTGCTACTATTGCGAAAGAAGTTAAAAGTGGTAAAAAAGTAGGTATTATTGATTTAACTCGTGGTGAATTAGGTACACGTGGTACAGCAGAAACAAGAGATAAAGAATCATTTGACGCTGCTAAAATTCTTGGTGTACATACCCGAATAAATATGGGATTTGCTGACGGTTTTTTTACTAATGATAGAACGCATCAAATAGAGATTATTAAAATGATTCGTTACTACAGGCCCGAGATTATATTATGCAATGCAGTTGATGATAGGCATATAGATCATGGAAAAGGTAGTCAATTGGTTAGCGACGCTTGTTTCTTAAGTGGTTTACGAAAAATAGAAACTATACATAAAGAAGGAACTACAATTCAAGAACCATGGAGGCCTAAAACAGTCTATCATTATATACAATGGAAAGATTTAAAACCAGACGTTGTTGTAGACGTTTCGGGTTTTATGAATAAAAAGATGGAATCTGTTTTAGCTTATAAAACACAATTTTTTGATCCAAATAGTGACGAACCAGAAACACCTATTTCAAGTAAAAACTTTACAGATAGTATTTTATATAGAGCTCGTAATCTTGGTCGGTTAATAGGAGTAGAAGATGGAGAAGGTTTTACTGTTGAACGTTATGCAGCTGTAGATTCATTATTTAATTTAAAGTAGAAACAAAAAAAGCCTTTCATTTATTGAAAGGCTTTACTAATTTAGGGTGGAAGACCGGGTTCGAACCGGCGACTTTCGGTACCACAAACCGACGCTCTAACCAGCTGAGCTACAACCACCATTTTAATTAGGACTGCAAATGTATATTATTTCCCATTTTCTACAAAGTCTTTTTTTAACTATTTCATATTAAAAAAGCCTTTCAAAATTTAAACTGAAAGGCCTCAAATAAGTTATGTTTTAAAAATTATTTCGTTACTTTATCTACAACAACTCTTTCCGCTCTATTAGCTACTTCCCAAGCTGTATAAAAAACAAGACGTGTTCTATTTTCTAATAAATCATATTCAATTTTATCTGGTGTATCAGTTGGTTTATGATAATCAGCATGTGTACCATTAAAATAAAATATTACTGGGACATTGTTTTTGGCGAAATTATAGTGATCAGAGCGATAATAATAGCGATTACGGTCGTTCTCATCATTAAAAGTGTAGTCTAATTCTATATTTGTATACTTTTTATTTACCTCTTCAGAAAGGTTATGTAAATCGCTACTTAATTTATCACTACCAATAAGATAAATATAGTTTCTATCACCTTCTTTTCGTTTAGGATCCGTTCGACCTATCATATCTATATTAAGATCAGCAACAGTGTTAGCTAAAGGAAAAATAGGATCAATGTCTGTATAATATCTAGAGCCTAAAAGTCCTTTTTCCTCGCCTGTAACATGAAGAAATAGTATAGAGCGCTTAGGGCCATGTCCATTTTTTTCTGCCATTTTGAAAGCTTCTGCTATTTCTAAAATAGCAATTGTACCAGATCCGTCATCATCTGCACCGTTGTATACTTGACCATCCTTAATACCTTCATGATCTAAATGAGCTGATATGACTAAAATTTCATCTGGTTTCTCAGAACCCTTAATAAATGCAACTACATTTTCGGAGGTTACAGATTCAGAATTATTTTTGATAACCAAATTTAATTTAGTGGAAATTGCTTTAGGTTCTTTATCTTCCATAATGTTGTTATGCAAAGCTTTACCTAAACTTTCAGTAACCATTAACATCATAAAGTCACTATCATTACTTTTTAATGCTAATCTTCCTGACCTGCCAGAAGTTGCTACTCTTTGAAAATAACTAGCATAATTAGTAAACATATTAGAATCTAAATAAATTAACCCTTTTGCACCATTTTCTTTTGCAGCTTCTCGTTTGCTCGATAAGGATTGACGACCATTGGTCCATTTTGTATCTTCCGCTTTGCCAGAAGTCATATAATTGCCATTTTCATCTTTAGGTTCGCCAGTTTTGGCTAATACTATTTTACCTTTTACATCTATATTCTTGTAATCGGAATAATTATCAGCATCTATACCATATCCTACAAATATTATTTCATCTGCAGATAATTCCATACTGCTTGAAGCTCTCAGTACAATCTGATCCTCGTAACTTTTAAAGCTATTGCCATTTACAGAAACTTGAGCTACAGAAACACTTTGTTTTTCTAAAGGAACTTCTTGGAAATAATCATCATTTCCTAAGGGTGTTGGTATATCTAAATTTTTATATTGAGTCTTTAAATATTCAACAGCCATTTTTTGACCTTTTTCACCAGTTTCTCTGCCTTCAAATTCGTCAGAAGCATATTTAAATAACATTTCCTTTAATTCTGCTGATGTAATTGTAGAAGCATAATCTGCAGGGTCTGCAGACTTTTTATTATTTATTTTTTCTGAAGTTGAATTACTTTTGGAAGATGTTCCGCAACCTATAATTAAGGCAGAAATACAAAAGACGAATAATAACTTTTTCATTTTTATTTGAAATTAGATGTTAGTGTCGAAGCTAGTCTTGACCAACTTTATTTTAGACAGATGATAAATTTACGAAAATGGAATAGGGAAGTGGTTTAAGCTAAATTTCTTTTAACAAACTTTAACACTAGATAATTTCTGGATTTAAACGCTTATTTGAATTTGCTAGATACCACGCCGTTGAAAAAATTAATTTTGTTCGCTTTGCCAATAATTCGTAATTAATTTTATCAGGTGTATCTGTTGGTTGAGTGTAGTCTGCATGTTCGCCGTTAAAGAAAAAAATCACAGGCACTCCTTTTACCGCAAAATTATAATGATCAGATCTGTAATAATACCTGTTATGATCAGAAATATCATTGTATTTATAATCTAATTGCAGTTTATCATTAAAATTTTCATTGGCTTCTTGTACTATAAAATGTAATTCTGTACTAATGCGATCAGCACCAATAACATAGATGTAGTTTTCATTCTCTACATGTCTATCATCAACACGACCTATCATATCAATGTTTAAAGCTGTAATTGTATTTTCAATTGGAAAAATTGGATTTTCTGTGTAATAGCGAGAACCATGTAGCCCAACTTCCTCGGCTGTCACATGTAGAAAAACGATACTTCGTTTTGGTCTATACCCATCTAATACTGCTTTTTTAAAAGCCTCAGCCATTTCTAATACGGCTGCGGTGCCAGAGCCGTTGTCATCAGCGCCAGGATATATTTGTCCATTAATAACTCCTTCGTGATCAGAATGAGCAGAAATATAAATATACTCATCAGGAAATTCTGAGCCCTCTATATAAGCAATTATGTTTTGAGACTCATTTAAATCATTTGGTAAAGCATTTTTTGGAACTTTTTGATAGTAATTAGGATGGGTTAATGGTGCTTTGATATCATGGGATTTATAAAAATCTCTAATGTAATTGCAGATTTGATTATGACCTTCTTCACCAGTTTTTCTGCCAAAATACTTTTCGGATGCCACTTCTTCTACATGCAATCTAAGCTCATCAACAATAATCGTATTTAAATATTGTTCTACAATTTTTGTGTCATCATAAGAAATACCTTCTTTAAGGTTGTCAATTTTTTCGCTATGTCTTAGTGTAGAACAAGAACCGACAAGAATGAGTGCAGACGCGACAAAAAACTTCATGTAACTAATGTATTTGCGTAAAAATAAGTTAAATGAGTGACATATTTTCTTACATCAATAGAGAATTTTAGAAATCTTCATCTATTTCTATGCCCTCTAGTATTTCTTTTGAATCTTCTAGGTTTTCTTCATCCCTTTGTTCTAATAGTTCTGTATCTCCTAGTTCTTTAGATGAGAAAATCCCTTTATAGATTGTTAGTGTTAAAGATATAATAACCAATAAAAATATGTATTGGATCGTTTTTGTTTTTACTTTTTGCTTTTTAGATAGAAATAAAATAAGTAGTCCACATATAAAAGCAATAATTATAGGAGCAACAGCCAAATTAGATAATGGAGTTACAGATAGAATTACAGCAAGTATTGCAGAAATGAAACCTAATATTATAAATAGTTTTTTCATATGTTAATTTTTTAATCCTGTTGCAGATTGAATTTTTAGTTCACCATTACCTACAGGTATTTTAAATTTTGCATATACAGGTACTTTATTAGCATCTGCGGTTAACCAAAGTAGATTATTATTTTCACCTCTTAAAATATTATTTCCATTCATAGATATTGCTAATTTATAGCATTCTTTTTTACCAATCTTAGTTGAAATAGTTTCTCTTTTAATATATTTTATGCTTATAACTGTTTCTGTATTATCGAATAATACTGTGAAATTTTGTTGGTCTCCTGGACTTGCTTTATGAATATCTAAATTTCTAATATGATATAAAGTGCTAACTAAGTCTTTAGTTGTTGCACCAATCTTTAATGACTTATTTTCATCCCAAGTTCCACCTTCTTTATTTTTTTTACGCTTTATACTTTTAACAAGTTTAGATTTGTGATTGTATTTATATTGCATAAACTTATAATAACCTCCTTCACTAATATCTCTTTTATATAGATAAGGGGTTAATGTTTTTGGATTCACATAACTCTCGTAGATATCTCTGATTTTAAAAAAATTATCCCATTTCTTGTACGTTGTTGCCGTACATTTTAATCTAAGTAAAGTGCTTTTTGAAGTTTTTACTTCAGAGGTTTCCATTTTTACCTGAGCAATATTCGTTAGTAAACCAGACATGTTATATGATGCAGTGAAAATAAGTTTCTCACCAGCAGTAATGGTTTTATTTTGGGAAAAACAGTTAAAGGTAATAGCAGTGATAAAAAGAAAAATATAATATCTCATAAAGATTGATTTGTGATAATAACGTTATAAATAACAGATATTGTGCCGAAAATACAATACGTAATTAAATGTTGCTAATTTTGTTTTTAAAAAACTATTAGAAAACCTTTGTCTACATCAAAAAGGATTTTATATTTGCACCCGCTAATGGAGAAATGGCAGAGTGGTCGAATGCACCAGTCTTGAAAACTGGCGAGGGTCACACCTCCGGGGGTTCGAATCCCTCTTTCTCCGCTAAAAGGCTTTATCTAATTGATAGAGCCTTTTTTAGTTTAATTATGCAGACAAATCTGTTTTTCGTTTGTTTAATTCTTTAATAAAAGGTTGTTTGGATATAATTTGACCAGTTGCAGCTTTTATAGCGTTTGCTAAAGCTCCACCTGCGGGTGGCAAACCAGGTTCGCCTAGTCCAGTTGGCGACAATTCATTTTCGACAAAATAAGTTTCAACTATTGGTGTTTCTTTCATTCTAATTAGTCGATACGTATTAAAGTTTATATCATTTGGTTTGCCTTTTTCGAATGAAAAGTCTCCATACATTGCATGTCCAATTCCATCAATTACACCGCCTTCTATTTGGTTTTTTGCGCCAGTAGGATTAACTACAATTCCACAATCTACTGCTACAGTTACCTTTTCTATTAAAGGTATTCCATTTTTAATTGTAATATCAACAACCTCAGCTACATGTGTATTGTGACTATAATATGCTGCAAAACCTTGATAATTGCCCGTTTTACTTTTACCCCAATTACTTTTTTCTACAACAAGATTAATGGTGTCTTTCATTCTTTTTGCAGAATACTCAATACTAGGGTCTTTACCGTCTTCGACATTATTTAATAGATCTAACCGTAATTGAACTGGGTCGATATTTAATTCATCCGCAAGTTCATCAAAGAAACTTTGCTCTGCGTAAGCCAAGAAGTTAGTGTATGGAGCGCGCCAAGCCCCTGTTGTAATATTACTATTATAATTTCCTGTTTCAACTTTATAATTTGGAATAGCACCAGCTGGAAAGAAATTTGGGATTAGGCCGTACATATTAGAGTTAATAGCCGCTTCCTTTAAATGATAGCCAGTCACTTTTCCGGCTTTTATAGATGCTTTAATTCTATATTTAATAGCAGGCCTATAAATACCTGCTGCCATGTCATCTTCTCTAGAAAAAATGACTTTAACAGGCTTTTTGGTTATGTTAGATATTTCTGCTGCTTCTAAAGCGAAATCTCCATATAGACGTCTACCGAATCCTCCTCCCATTCTTGTCATTTCTAAATGAATATCCTCTGGTTCTCTATCAATTAAGCTAGCTATTCGTCTTGCTGTACCAGCAGGTGTTTGTATTGGTCCTACTAAATGTACTTTGTCATCAGACACGTTAGCATAGAAGTTCATGGGTTCCATACAATTGTGTGGCAAAAATGGGGACTCGTAAGTACGTTCAATAATTTTTTCAGCTCGTGCGAATGCTTTTTTAACATCTCCATCCTCTCGTCTTATATCTAAGTTTTTACCATTAAGTATCTGATTTAACTCTTTATCATGATCTGAAGTGCTTTCTAATGAATCATCATTTGTCCAATTTATACTTAAAGCTTTTTTGCCTTTCATTGCGGCCCATGTATTTGAGGCTAAAACAGCAATTTTATCACCGAATTGAATCACGTCTGTAACACCATTTATTGTTTTTGTTTCCGCGGCATCAAAAGAACTTATTTTCTGTCCAAATGCTTGTGGACGCGCAACAGAAACATACTTCATGCCTTTTGCAGTGTAATCTAAACCAAATAGGGGTTTACCAGTTATGATATTATCGATATCAACGTTTATCGCATTTTTTCCAATAATTTTAAAATCCTTAGGGGATTTAAGGCTCACATCTTTTGGTACTTCTAATAAAGCTGCTTCATTTACAACAGCTCCATATCCTAACTTATCTCCATTAGTATTAGTAATAATTCCATCTGATGCAGAACAAGAAGAAGCATCAACACCCCATTTTATGGCTGCTGCATTAACTAACATTTGTTTTGCTGTTGCTCCCGTTTGCCTTAGTGCTTCCCAACCAAAGCGTATAGATTGACTACCTCCGGCAACTTGTCTCGTATAGTTATTTGTGTCGAGAACTCCTTGAGAAACCGTAACATGCTTCCATGGCACATCAAGCTCTTCTGCAATTAACATTGGCATGGATGTTTTTACTCCTTGACCAATTTCAGGATTAGGAGAAAAGATTGTAACATATCCATCATCTGATATTTTAATAAATGCATTAAAATCATTAAAGTTGAGTTTTGAAATATCTACGGGTGGTGCAACTGCTTCTTTACAAGAGTTAAAAAAATTAAACCCAATTAATAAGCCACCACTTGCAAGTGCTGAAGTTCTTATGAAGTTACGTCTGCTAAACGTTATTTTTTTTTGATTTTCCATTATACGCTTTTTAAGACATTTTTTTGGCAGCTAAAGCAACCGCTTTTTCTATTCTATTATAGCTAGCACATCTACAAATATTGCCATGCATGGCATTTCTTATATCGTTCTTACTTGGGGTTGGATTCTGTTTTAAAAATGATGTTGCTGTCATAATTTGTCCAGCTTGGCAGTATCCACATTGAGGTACATCGAGCTCTTTCCAAGCTTCTTGAACAGGGTTTAATTTTTCATCGGCTAAGCCCTCAATAGTTGTAATTTCAGCATCTTTTAAACTAAAAGCGGTAACTGAACAACTTCGTAATGCCACACCATCAACATGTACTGTGCATGCCCCGCATTGCCCAATACCACAGCCATATTTAGTGCCAACTAAATTTAATTCATCCCTTAGAACCCAAAGTAATGGAGTGTCATCATCTGCAATGACCTCTTTAACTTTTCCGTTTATTTTTAAACTATAACTTGCCATACTGTTTCTTTATTAAGCTAAAGTTATAAAATATTTACAGGAATTATAGAGATATAAGTATTTAATAATCAACAGGTATTAAAATCTAATTCGTATTTTTTTCTAAATATTTATTGTAATCGTGTTTTGTATCAATGTCGATAAGTTCATCTTTTGATTGAATACTTTTCACAATTATTAAACCCGAATTTAAAAACTCTTTAGCTCCCTTATCTCCATTAAGTTTAAGAAGTTGTTGAAATGTTCTCTTTGGAAATATTGCGGGAACACCATTGATGCCACTATAATTTGAAGCAATAATCTTTTCTTGATTAGCCTTAAATATTTTTATTAGTTTATCTAGGTAGTCGCTATGAAGGTTCGGTTGATCGGCAAGCATAATTATTGCTGCATCAAATAGTTTTGGTTTAATATGTTCAATTCCTTTAATAATACTTGAACTTAGGCCTTTATTATACTCAGTGTTAACAATGGTTTCTATCTCATAATTATTTATAGAATTCTTTATAAGTTCGGCATTAGCCCCTAAAACACAAAAAACTTTTGAGCATTTTGAGTTTAATGCATTTTCAATTGCAATTCCTAAAAGTGTTTTTTTTCTAATAGTTAATAATTGCTTTGGTTCTTTCATTCTGGAAGAACTTCCTGCAGCGAGAATTATTATAGCAATATTCATGGTAGAACTTTTAAGTAAAATATTTTCTAAAATTAAGCATCTTTAAATTCATTTATAATAACGCCATGTCTTTATTCATTATTTTTGTAAAAAAAGGATTAATGATAATTGAGAAATTAAATTGGCGTTATGCGACCAAGAAATTTGACACTAACAAAACACTTACTACAAAAAAAATATTAATTTTAAAGGAGGCTTTTAACTTAACTGCTTTATCCTATGGGTTACAGACTTTAAAAATGGTAATTGTTGAAGATAAATCTAAAAGAGAAGATTTAGTGAAGTTAGCTTACGGACAAAGGCAAGTTGCAGATGCGTCGCATCTATTGGTACTTTGTATTCAGAATAGTATTGATACAAATGATGTAGAACAGCATTTTGATACTATAAAAAGGGTAAGAAATACGCCTGATTCTATTTTAGAACCCTTTAAAAAACAACTATCAGCTACAATAGCACAAATGTCTGCCGATAAAAAAATAGTTTGGGCTACAAAACAGGCTTACATAGCTTTAGGAAATTTAATGACCGTTTGCGCAATTGAAGACATAGATAGTTGTCCTATGGAAGGCTTTTTACCAAAAGAATTTGATAAAACTTTGGGATTAGACGATTTAAATTTAAGCTCCGTTTTACTTTTACCAGTGGGTTATAGGGCAGAGGACGATATGTTTGCTGAACTTAAAAAAGTAAGAAAACCATTATCAGAAATAGTAATAGAATTATAAAATATATAATTTTAGAATAATTTAAGTAATAAATTTTATGCCAGGATTCGAATTATTTAGTGATTTAGAACGTAACCAAGTTAATGATGTTTTAGATAACGGAGTATTGATGCGCTACGGTTTTGATGGCATGCGAAAAGGCCATTGGAAAGCAAAAGAACTTGAAGCTGAATTAGAAAAGACATTTGATTCTAATCACGTACAATTAGTTTCTAGCGGAACAGCTGCAGTTTCTGTAGCCTTAGCTTCAGCTGGTGTTGGTGCTGGTGATGAAGTTATTATGCCAACTTTCACTTTTGTAGCAAGTTTTGAGGCTATTATGATGTTGGGTGCTATACCTATTTTGGTGGATATTGATGATACGCTTACATTAGACCCTAAGGCGGTTGAAGCTGCAATTACTTCCAAGACTAAAGCGGTTATGGTCGTGCAAATGTGTGGAAGTATGGGAGATATGGATGCTTTACGAAAAGTCTGTGACTTTCATAGCTTAATTTTTGTTGAAGATGCTTGCCAAGCTATTGGAGGTAGTTACAAAGGTCAACCGCTCGGCAGTATTGCTGATGTTGGTTGTTTTTCTTTCGATTTTGTAAAAACTATAACTTGTGGTGAAGGTGGAGCAGTAGTTACCAATAACAAAGATTTCTATACAAATGCAGATCATTATAGTGATCATGGCCACGATCATATAGGTAGCGATAGAGGTGCAGAAACACATCCGTTTTTAGGTTATAATTTTAGAATTTCAGAGTTACATGCTGCCGTTGGTCTAGCTCAAGTAAAACGATTGCCAGAATTTATAGCGATACAAAAGAAAAACTATTCTATAATTAGAGATGAGTTAGCTAAAATACCAGAAGTAACTTTTAGAACTGTACCAGAAGGTGGTGAAGAGAGTTATTCATTTCTTAATTTCTTTTTACCAGATGCTGATACTGCACAAAAAGTTTCAGTAGCATTTAAAGAAAGTGGTATTGATGTTTGTTGGAACTATTACCAAAACAATTGGCACTATATTAGAAAATGGGATCATCTAAAAGATTTAAAATCACTATTCCCTGTTTCTAAAGAAGTTAAGGACGGTTTAGAATATCTTCAAACTAAATCCTTTGAGCAGTCAGACGCTTACATTTCTCGTAATATATCTTGTCTAATAAAATTGTCTTGGACCGAGGAAGAAGTGTTAAAAAGAGCTAGAATTATGGCTGATTGTATCTCAGAAATTTGTAAATAAAAATCGTATTGAAGTCTGTATAGTCTATGTATAGGTTCAAAATATTTTTTCTAAAATAAATATGTCTAAATTTATTAAAAATACATTTATGCGCCTCAAATACATTGTTACCTTAAGTTTATCTCTATCTATTAGTTTTTTGTTTTCGCAACAAACACCTTTAGATTTTTCTAGTAGTTCGCATAACTTTTCAGGATTTGATGGAAGTGGGTTTTCCTTTAATACTAATCCTGAGGATGGAGCGGATGATGTAGGGCAGTTTTTTAATAATGGAAGCATGCCATGGCAGGGTTTCTATTTAGATTTAGCTGAGCCAATAAATTTAGCAATAGAGCAAGTTATTACACTATCTTTTTATCAGTTTGACCCTAATGCTCATACAATCATGGTGAAATTAGAGAACGGAACAGAAGTCGATGTCGAGGTGGTACAAAATAATTCTGGTACTGGTTGGTCTAACGAAATAACTTTTGATTTCGCTAATGCAACCATAAGTGGTACATCGAGTAACACTAATGCAAATGGTTCTTATTCTCGATTAACAATTTTTATAGATGGAGGAGTTAACTCTTCTGGCACTTATCTAATTGATAATATTAACGATGGGTCTGAAGCTGTTGATCCAAATGCCTTAGATGTAATATATACAGATTTAGTTTGGGAAGATGATTTTGATGTAAACGGTGCTATTGACTCTAACAAATGGTTTCATCAAACACAATTACCTTCTGGAGGAAATTGGTTTAATGGTGAAGAACAGCATTATACAAACCGTATCGAAAATTCTTTTGTGGATAATGGATTTTTAAATATTGTTGCTATTAAAGAATCCTTTACAGACCAAGGAGAAACAAAGCAATACACTTCTGCGCGACTAAATTCTAAGTTCGCTTTTACCTATGGTAGAGTAGATGTAAGAGCTAAGTTACCCTTTGGTGACGGAACATGGCCTGCAATTTGGACTTTAGGCAAAAATATAAATGAAGATGGTGGCTATTGGGATAACCAGGGTTTTGGTAATACAGGTTGGCCTGGTTGTGGTGAAATAGATATAATGGAGCATGGTCTTGGAGCAACCAATCATGTGAGTAGTGCTTTACATACTCCTTGTGCTGGTTGTTTTGGAAATACCATGAATTTTCAGTCATTTGTGCTAAACGATGTTGCAAATGAATTTCATGTATATTCAGTTAACTGGTCACCAAATCAAATTACTTTTTTAATTGATGGTGTTGGTTTTTATACATATAATCCTGCTGTTAAGGATGACTCAACATGGCCATTTTATGCAGATCAGTATCTCTTACTAAATATAGCTATGGGAGGAGTTTCTGGTGCAATAGATCCTAGCTTTACTCAAAGTTCTATGGTTATTGATTATGTTAGAGTTTATCAGAACAATGTGCTAAGCGTTGGTGATTTATTTGCAGAAAAAATTCAGGTTTATCCAAATCCAGTTTCTAAAGTTTTAACTATAAAAACAGATGCTAAAATTGACGGATTATCCATATACAATACATTAGGTCAACCTGTATTAAATCGAAATTTTAGTTTAAAAAACATAGATGTATCTCACTTAAATTCTGGGTTATATATCTTAAAAATTAAAGCTGAAGGTAAATCAGTAATTAAACGAATACTGGTTAATTAATAATTTACATATTCAGCAATTTCTAATCCATAACCAATCATACCGACACGTTTGGTCTGCAAATTATTTGAAATTAGCTTGAGTTTACTGATTTTTAAATCATGAAGAATTTGAGCGCCAATACCAAAATCTTTAGAATCCATACTTATCCTTGGGGCTTTAACTAATTTATTTGGAACTTGACTTTCTTTAAGAAGTTCTAATCGAGATAACAAATTAATAGATTCTGCCTGCTGATTAATAAATATAATAGCACCTTTCCCATCTTTATTAATTACATTAAACATATCGTCTAATTTTTTGTCTACATTATTAGTTAATGTACCTAAAATATCATTGTTTATTAAGGTTGAATTTACACGCGTTAGAACAGGTTCATTAGATTTCCAATTACCTTTAGTGAGAGCTATATGTATTTCATTATTTGTAGTTTGCAAATATGCGCGAAGTCTAAATTTACCAAAACGCGTTTCTATGTCAAAGTCTTCTTTTTTCTCAATTAAAGAGTCGTATTCCATACGATACGCTACTAAATCCTCTATCGAAACTATTTTTAAGTCAAAGCGCTTTGCTACTTGCATAAGTTGAGGTAAACGAGCCATTGTCCCATCTTCATTCATAATCTCAACAATTACACCAGCTGGTTCAAAGCCAGATAGTCTAGCAAAATCTATGGCAGCTTCAGTATGTCCTGTTCGTCTAAGAACTCCACCTTCTTTGGCTACTAATGGAAATATATGACCTGGTCTTGCTAACTCAAAAGGTTTAGTTTCTTTTTTAACCAGAGCTTGTACTGTTTTGGCTCTATCACTTGCGGAAATACCTGTACTTACACCATTGCCTCTTAAATCTACAGATACTGTGAAAGCTGTTTCCATAGGATCTGTGTTGTTGCGTACCATCATGTTAAGTTCTAATTCTTCGCAACGATGTTCTGTGAGAGGTGCACAAATTAAACCACGGCCATGGGTTGCCATAAAATTTATCATCTTGGGAGTTACCATTTCTGCTGCTGCTAGAAAATCTCCTTCGTTTTCGCGGTTCTCATCATCAACTACAATGATTACCTTGCCTTGTCGGATATCCTCAATGGCTTCTTCAATAGAATTTAATTGTGTTTTTGTGGTCGAAACTTTTGTAGTCATTGTAGCTGTTTTGTGCTGCAAAGATACGTTTATTTTATGTTTTGCGTACAACTTTGATAGAAGTCCTGACCTATTTTACTTCTAAGTATAATATACTTTAATGGGTAGAGAGGAAGTGTAAGAATTAATATAATTGGATTAATACGCTTGTTTATTTGGTCTATGTTTTTATAAAATTTTGAATAAACTATAGCGTCTACAATTGCATATATAATAAAGAATAAAAATGCCACTAAACATAAGTTTAAAGATGCTTCCGCTATTTCTGGTAACTTGTTGTTCTTTAGAATAAAATGAAGTCCCAATAATATGGCTCCGATGCAATAACTGACTAAGCTTGTTTTAGAATAATCCTTGTAATCTTTTAATAGTCGTTTGCCATTTATTAATGTGTCCGAAACTTCTAGCCCTTCTTTTTGTAATCCTTCTAAGGAAATATTGCGATTTAATAAATTGTGCAAAGCAATTTCTTTAGGCTTCTTATCTAAATCAAAATTATCTTGCTTTTTAATTATTGTAACCAACTCTTTTATAGAATATTGTTTATAATAATTATAGGATTTTGTATCACTTTCAGAGAGCTGTAATTTGTTTTTTGCAGTAAATAATCGCTTCAATGGTACTATTAAAGCATCAAATTGAAAAACACCTTTATCATTTGTAGCTCTTGTGGTTAAATAGATACTTAATGGAAACATTATAGCTGTAGATAGCCAAGAACCAATAATTGGACTAAAAGATCCCTTCTCTGCACTATTCTTAGCAAAAATTCCAAAGAAGTGATAGGTTAAGAAAAGTACTATCGCAATAACAATAGGAAGTCCTAAACCACCTTTGCGAATCAAAGCTCCTAATGGCGCACCAACAAAAAATAAGATTATACAGGCAAAAGCTAAAACAAATTTGTCTTGTAAAGCAATTATATGCTTATTGAGCCATATAGCTCTGGTTTCTAAATTCTTCTTGTTAGAATCAATAATTTGCCTTGTACTATTTGCCGAGTTTATTGCCAAATTGACAATTTGCGATCTTTCTCGATTACTAAAAAGATCTAAGATATTTCCTTCAAATAAAGTGTCTTTTTTTATATCAATATTTGAGTTTAATGTATTGTAAGTCGTTCTATTAAAAAGCGTTTTAGAAAGTGTGTTAAAATCTTCCTTTCTCTGAAATTTTAAACTGTCTATTGAATATAGAAGTTGATTGGTGGTCTGCATATTATGTCTGCCCTTATAATTTTTTTCGTCTAAATCTTCAGAATTCAAAATTTCTAAGTCTACATTTATAATATAACTATCAAAATAGCTTTTTGCGTGAGGTTTATTGGTGTTTTTTCTTGTATCTCTATTAATGATTTCCTCATAATAATTACCATTAATCAGCTCTAGTTGTAGTACGTTAGAATCTGGACTACTCTTTAATTCTCCTTTTTCAGAGACAATCACTTTATAATTACCTGTTCTTACCGAACTTTTATCATGTATAATAACACCATCCAAAAACTGCCCACGATCTCCCGATTTTTTATCAACCTTTATATTAATATTTCCAATTTCGTTAAATTGTCCTTCGGCAATAGCAAGTGCTGGTTTTACCTTGGCAATATTTCGTCTTAAATTGTAAAAGTTATATTCTCCCCAAGGAATAACATTATTAGCGAAAAAGAAACAAGCGATTCCTAAAGCGACGATAAAAACACTTAGACTTCTCATAGCGCGTTGCAGTGAAATACCAGTAGATTTCATCGCAGCAAATTCATAGTTTTCGGCGAAATTACCAAAAACCATTATGGAGGATAAAAGAATAGTTAGCGGCACTACTAAAGGTATTAGCTTTGGCATATAATACAGAATGAATTTAGCAGTAACAGATATGTCTAAATCTTTACCTGCCAGTTCTGATATATAAAGCCAAACTCCTTGAAGTACAAAAATGAACATGAATATAATTAAGACGCTAAAAAACGTCTTTAAAAATGTGATAAGTATGTACCTATCTAATATTTTCATGTACTTATTATTATTTCTGAATAGTCTTAAGTAATATCACATTAACATTACTTTTTTGGGTCAACAAAGAGATAAATTATTAAACCTTAATCAATTTTATTAATAAAATAATCGCTGTATTTACTTTCGTCAAATGTAAATAAGGTTTTTGAAATAGGCTCATCCGTTTTAAAAGAATTAACGGTTAGTGTTGTTTTTGTTCCATTTTTACCAACCTCAATAAGATTATAGATGTGCTTTGTCGTTGCGTCTATACCTAAGAGCACATGTTTTATTTCAGAATTAGTATCCATAGGATTCAATTTTACATATTGAATTTTTCTACCATTAACATTCTGTATAATATCCATTTTGTAGGTGTAACCATCTTCATAGAAAGAAAGCATGTCGCTTGGTGTAATAGTACTTTCATCTTCAGTGTTTTCTGAGGAGACAGTAACTTCTTCGTCTTCAGGACTTATAGTGTATAACGTTTTGCCATCGAAAATACGAGTAATACCAAGAATATTTAGTTTGTATTTTTCACCTTCAATAACCACATCACCACGTGTTTCTTGGTTAATGTTTTCACTAACATTATTTAGTTCGTATTTAAAGTCTAGACTTATATTTTTATATGCTTTTATTTTACTACTAACTTCTCCTAATAATGCCTCTGCTTTTGCATCATTTTGAGAAAAACCTACCATACCAAATGCTAAAAAAGCTATTATAATTATTCTTTTCATCTCTATAAATATATACTGTTATTATTTTTCGTTTTCTAAAAGTTGATCTAAAGCTACTAAATCTGGCACCAATACTTGTCTTGCTTTACTACCTTCAAATCCTCCAACTATGCCAGCCGCTTCTAACTGATCTATAATTCTACCAGCCCTGTTATAACCTAGTTTTAATTTTCTCTGTAATAATGAAGCTGACCCTTGTTGCGATGTTACAATTATTTCTGCTGCATCTCTAAACAATTTATCTCTGTCAGAAATATCTATATCAAGATTTGTGCCACCTTCTTCACCAACATATTCTGGTAATAAATGTGCATCAGGATACGCTTTTTGAGAACCTATAAATTCGGTTATTTTTTCAACCTCCGGAGTATCTACGAACGCACATTGAATACGGATTAAATCATTACCTTGAGTATACAACATATCACCACGACCAATTAATTGATCTGCCCCAGAACCATCTAAAATTGTCCTAGAGTCTATTTTACTAGTAACTCTAAAAGCAATACGAGCAGGGAAGTTGGCTTTAATTATACCAGTAATTACATTAACAGATGGACGCTGAGTTGCTATGATTAAATGAATACCAATGGCACGTGCTAATTGTGCTAACCTAGCGATAGGTGTTTCTACTTCTTTACCAGCAGTCATTATTAAATCGGCGAACTCATCTACTACTAAGACGATGTAAGGCAAAAATGCATGACCATCATTAGGATTTAATTTCCTAGCTTTAAATTTTGTATTGTATTCAGCAATATTTCTACAGAATGCATTTTTAAGCATTTCGTAGCGGTTATCCATCTCAATACAAAGTGAATTTAAGGTATTAATAACCTTTGTGTTATCCGTAATAATAGCGTCTTCACTATCTGGTAATTTAGCGAGGTAATGACGTTCTATTTTATTGAACAGCGTTAATTCTACTTTTTTAGGGTCAACAAGAACAAATTTCACTTCTGCAGGATGCTTTTTATAAAGTAAAGACGTTAAGACAGCATTTAATCCCACTGATTTACCTTGTCCCGTTGCACCTGCCATTAGTAGATGAGGCATTTTAGCTAAGTCTACAACCAAAGTTTCATTACTAATTGTTTTACCTAAAGCAATAGGTAATTGCATTTTTGATTGCTGAAACTTTTGAGAAGCAATTACAGAACGCATAGAAACGATTGTTGCGTTTTTATTCGGAACTTCTATTCCAATTGTTCCTTTTCCTGGTATTGGAGCTATAATACGAATACCTAGAGCAGCAAGTGATAAAGCAATGTCATCTTCTAAATTTTTAATTTTAGAAATACGAATACCGGCTTCAGGTACAATCTCATAAAGTGTAACCGTAGGACCAATAGTTGCTTTAATGCTACTTATGCCAATTTTATAATTACTTAAGGTTTCAACAATTCTATTTTTATTTTCTTCAAGTTCTTCTTGGTCTATTGAAATACCTTCATTATCATATTTCTTCAATAAATCTAGTGGAGGAAATTGATATTTTGCCAGTTCTAGTGTAGGGTCAAACTGGCCAAAGTCTTCAACGAGTTTATCTGCCAAATTATCTGTTTCCGATTTTTCTTCTTTAGAAGTTTCAACTTCAATTTTTAGCTCAGGCTCTTCAATTGTCTCTTCTTTGGGTTTTTCTTCAACCACCATCTTAAGCGTGTCAGTCTTTGGTTTGGGCTTAGAATAGTTACTAATAGTTGGCTTTGGTTTGTCAAGCGGGATTTCAAAAGCAGATTTTATAGCTTCCGCTTCTTCTGTTAAGCTATTATCTATTATTACAGAAGAATCATCATCAGACTCAAACTGCATATCATCTTTTATGTCTCGTTTAGCACTCTTAAAAAGTACAACAAACGTATCTCCTGTTACTTCAAAGCGAATGGCTAAATAGGCTATAAGGCCAAATAGTAATAGTAAGATTGTTCCTATTTTACCAATGTAGTCTTGAAAAAAATGATTCATTTCGTACCCTATTACACCACCAAGGACATCATATTTATGAGTGAAAAAGCCAAATAAAACGGAGAGCCAAATAACTATTAAAGTTCCCCAAACCCAATGTTTTCTCAGTTTAGCTTTTTTAAGGTTTAGCGTTACATAAACTCCCGATAGAAAAATTAATCCTGAAAAAATGAAAGAAGGAATTCCAAAACCTTTTGTAATGAAAAATTCACTAACCCAAGCGCCTAATTGACTTGCCCAGTTTTTATAATCTTCTGACCGTTCTGGGAAAGTGTTAAGCACACTTTGATCTTCCCTACCAGTAAAGATAAAAGACAAAAATGATATAAAGAGGAGCACACCAAGTATAATGAGTAAACTACCAAAAATGAGTTTTTGCTGATTAGACAATTTAAACGAAAGCTTTTTTGATTTATCCTTTGTTTTAGCTTTTGCTTTTGTTCTGGTTGTTGTTTTCCTTTTTGTTGTTCTTTTTGCCATCTTAAGTTGCCGCGAATGCGGTAATCTCATTTATTTATAATTTTTCACTTTATCTGAAACACCATTTACGTAGTTCTCTTTAACCTTTAAATTTTCAGCAAGTTCAGAACCTATAAACCCGGTAATATCTTTATTAGATATATAAGTGTTATAAAACTCTAAATAGTTATTTGCTAAAGGTAAATAAGACCAGTGCCATTTCTCGAAATTATAGCCTGTTCTGCCATTACTTTTTTCGGTATAAACCTGATAAAAACCAAAGTCATTAGCATTATTAACTAACCATTGATGTATTTCTAGTCCTTTTCCGCTGTTAAAATACGAATTATTTAAACTATTTAAGTCGATATCTGTTCCCCAATGATGTCGAGACGAACTTGGCATGGCGCTGTATTCTAAAATTTTAAATGCACATTCTAAAGGTTTGAGGTTATTATACGTTTTCCATTTGCGTTCCCAGATTGCTTTTTGCTCATTAAAATTACGTGTTCCAGATAGTATTTTTAATTGGATACCATCTTTTTTTGCTGCGTCTAATAATTTTAAAAATGCTGTATATACTTCATCTTGAAGATATATGAGTTTAGTAGAATGTTCCGAGCTAACTTTTACAAATCTCGTGTCTATTTTATAGTCAAGCTTACCCAGAATAAAATCTTTGGTAATATTAGATAATAAATTTTCAGGTACTAAAATAGAATCTACAGCAGTTTCAGCCATAGCTTTGGTTATTATTTTTTTCTCATTAGTGTTACAACTAACAATAAAAAGTATAAAAGAAAACGTTGTAATTAGGTGTTTCATTTTATGCTTAAGATTGATGTGATTTAGATTTAAGGAAACGTATAATCGTATAACGCTTTAAGTATTCGTTTTGGTATTTAAACAAACTTTGGTATATAAATTATACCAGCGATTATCACAGCGATTATGGATGCTATAAAAACTGCGCCTGCTGCTACATCTTTTATGAGTCCAATTTTTGGGTGATGATCTGGGTGAATAAAATCTGCAATATACTCCGCAGCTGTATTCATTCCTTCCATACTCATCACTAAGCCTATTATACCTATTTGAGCTAACCATTCCGTTTTAGAAATTTCGAAATAAAACCCAGCAATAGTAATTGCAATAGCTATAAAAAGTTGAATTTTTATACTTGCTTCAGTTCTAATAAGTACAAGCATACCTTTGAAAGCATAACCTACACTTTTAAGTCTATTTAATAGAAATGAATCTTTTTTTTGCATTAAAAATCTAAGATAAACTAGCTAGAGCAGTATCGTAATTAGGTTCATCTGCAATCTCCTTGACCTGCTCGGTATGTAAAATTGTTCCGTCAGTATCTATTACAACAATACAACGCGATAAAAGTGTCTCAAATGGACCAGTCGCAAAGGTTAATTCGTAGTCACTTCCAAACTTACCAGTTTTGTAATCTGAGTAGCTTTCTACATTTTCAATGCCTTCTGCACCGCAAAAACGAGCCATAGCAAATGGTAAATCTTTAGAAATACATAATACTTTTGTGTTTTCTAATGCGCTGGCTTTTTCGTTGAATGTTCTGATAGATTGAGCGCAAGTACCAGTATCTACACTTGGAAAAATATTTAGTACCAATCTTGTGCCAGAAAAGTCGGAATTTGTTTTATCCGCTAAGTCAACTCCTGTTATTTTAAAATCTGGTGCTTTACTACCAACAGCTGGTAAATTTCCTATAGTTTCTACTGGAGTACCTCCTAATGTTACGTTTGCCATTTTATGATGTTTTATTTTTTGATAAAAATAAAAAAAGTGAATGGCTTATATGTGAATAATATGATAATGTTTGAAACAAAAAAAACCTGCTTGTCTTTTAAAACATGGCAGGTTTATTTTTTTAATAAATTTCTACCTTAACTCAGCACCCAATTTAGTTTCAAAGTTAGATTGTAGCTTAGACATAATTTTATCAATCTGCTTGTCATTTAAAGTTTTGTGCTCATCCTGAAGCGTAAAACTAACTGCATAACTCTTCTTACCAGCAGGAAGGTTTTTCCCTTCATAAACATCAAAAAGATTTACGTTTTTTAATAGTTGTTTTTCAGTTTGCTTAGCAATGGTATGTATATCTTCAAAAGTTACAGTATTGTCTAGAAGTAAAGCAAAATCGCGGCGCACTTCAGGATACTTAGGTATAGCTCTGAATTTTATTTTATTGTGTTGAGCCATTTCTATAACATTATCCCAGTTAAAGTCAGCAAATAATACATTTTGAGAAATTCCAAAATGTTTAAGTACAGATTTTTTAACGAGACCGAAATCAACTAATTTTTTCTTACCAAGCGACAGGTTCATGCCTTCACTGAATATATCAATTTTTGTAGGAGCTGACCTTAAACGATTTAAACCTAATCGATCTAAAATACTTTCAATAGTGCCTTTTAAGTAAAAGAAATCACTTGCATTGGTAGTGGAGTTCCAACGTTCTTCAGTTTTATTTCCTGTTACAAATAGCGATAAGTGTTTATACTCTTCTCTGTTATCTGAATATTGATGGTAAGTTTTACCAAATTCGAATAATTTTAAGTTTTCACGTTTCCTATTAATATTATGCGAAACCGCTTCAAGGCCAGAAAATAATAAGGATTGACGCATCACTTCCAAATCATTACTCAGGGGATTAAGCATATGTACATTATGGTCTGACTTAAGATCTTCACTTAATTCTATATATTTTGGAGATGTAAGCGAATTGGCCATAATCTCGTAGAATCCTTGTGCAGCCAATTGATTACCTATAATATTCTGAAGTTTATAATCCTCAAAACGCGATGAATTGGAAATAGATGCATTTAGTTTCTCAGTTGTACCAATATTATTGTAGCCGTATACTCTTAAGATTTCTTCAATAATATCTGCTTCGCGTTGTACATCATTTCTATAAGCAGGTACAGTTAAACCTAAACCTGCTTCAGTAACATTATTTACTTTAATATCTAAAGACGTCAAAATACTTTTTATTGTTTCTCTAGGAATTTCTTCACCTATAAGTTTTGTTGCATTTTCAAAGCTAAGACGTACTTCAAAATCTTTTATTTTATTTTGATAAGCATCTGATATGTCACTTGTTATTTCACCACCTGCGATTTCTGTAATTAGAAGTGCTGCACGTTTAAGCGCATATTCGGTAATATTTGGATCAATACCACGTTCAAAACGAAATGAAGCATCTGTGTTTAATCCATGACGTTTAGCAGTTTTTCTAATACTTACAGGGTCGAAATAGGCGCTTTCTAAGAAAATATTTACAGTGTTTTCTGTAACGCCAGAATCGATACCACCAAATACACCAGCAATGCACATTGGTTTTTCTCCATCGCAAATCATTAAATCATCTTCGTGCAATTCACGCACAACATCATCTAGAGTTGTAAATTTAGTACCAGCTTCACATGTTTTAACTTCAATTTTATTGTCTGTAATTTTATTGGCATCAAAAGCATGTAAAGGCTGCCCAAGTTCGTGTAAAACGTAGTTAGTAATATCTACGATATTATTGATGGGTGATAACCCAATAGACTTTAGACGATGCTGCAACCAATTAGGTGAAGCTGTTACTTTTACGCCAGAAATAGTAATACCACAATAACGTGGGCATTTTTCCTTATCGATTACATCGACGTCTACTTTTAAAACACGTCTTTCAATTTTATAAGAACTTACCGAAGGTGTAATTAATTCTAAATTTACGTCCTTTTGCAACAAACCAGCTTTTAAATCTCTGGCAACACCATGATGGCTCATTGCATCTGCACGATTAGGTGTGAGCCCTATTTCAAAAACATCATCATTTTCTATATCAAATACTTTAGATGCAAGTGTCCCAACTTCTAAGTCATTATCCAATATCATAATACCGTCATGAGATTCTCCAAGGCCTAATTCATCTTCGGCACAAATCATTCCATGACTTTCTTCTCCACGAATTTTTCCTTTTTTAATCTTCCAAGCTTCTCCTTCTGCAGTATATAACGTAGTGCCTATTGTTGCTACGGGTACTTTTTGCCCTGTGGCTACGTTAGGTGCTCCACAAACAATTTGTAAAGGTGTTTCAGCACCAATATTTACAGTAGTTACTTTCAACCGATCAGCATTAGGATGTTGCTCGCAGGTTAAAACCTCACCAATAACTATGCCTGCCAAACCTCCTTTTACAGATTCATAGCGTTCAATACCTTCTATTTCTAAACCAAGATCGGTAAGCAACTCACCAGTTTTCTCAGCATCCCAATCTATCTTAATAAACTGTTTAAGCCAGTTGTATGATATCTTCATAATTTCAGTTCAATGAAGATACAAAGATAATAATCCTTAATTCCTAAAGAAATGAGGAGTGATAATTTTTAATTTTTTTATAGTTGTTAATGAACATTGTGCTGTTTGTGAAAAACGAAATATGTTCTTACTTTTTTTTGTAAGGTATTTGTTGTTAATTCGAATATTATAAAAACCTTTTACTATGCGTCAAATTATTGCTTGTTTATTGCTTTTTGTTTTTTCTTCTTGTAAAAAAGAAGCAAATGATCACAAACTTAAAGTGGGTACCTATAGAGCTACTTTACAACTGCAAGACAATGAAGTTTTACCTTTTATTTTTGAAGTGGATTCTCCAGAAAAGTTAAGGATTTTTAATGCGGAAGAAGTCATCGAAGTTGATGAGATTGAATATAAGAACGATTCTGTTTTTATTAAAGCACCGGTTTTTGAAGGTTTTATAGCTGCTTCATTTGATGGTGATAATTTTAAAGGTAGTTTTATTAAAGAAAGTTTAGATAGAGTAGTGCCATTTAGTGCAGAATTTGATAATAGAAATCGATTTAAGGTAAAATCTGACTCTAATAGGAATGCATCTGGCATATGGGAAACTGTATTCAGTAAAGATATTGAAGGTGATGAATATGTTGCGAAAGGTATATTTAAGCAAGAAGGAGAAAAGGTTACAGGTACGTTTAGAACAACAACAGGCGATTACAGGTATTTAGAGGGCGTTATGGATGGAAATCAACTGAAACTGTCAACATTCGATGGTGCGCATGCATTTTTATTCACAGCTACAGTTACAGACTCAACTATGGAGGGTCAGTTTTATTCTGGTAATCATTGGAAAGAGCCTTTTGTAGCCAAAAGAAACGAAAACTATGAATTACCAAGTGCTAATGCTCTTACCTTTTTGAAAGAAGGTTATGACGCTTTAGAGTTTTCATTTCCAGATGAGGATGGGAATGTGGTATCATTAACTGATGAGCGTTTTAATGATAAAGTTGTAATTGTTCAAATTATGGGAACGTGGTGCCCTAATTGTTTGGATGAAAGTAAGTATTATACACAATATTATCGAGCTAATGCAGAACGTGGTGTTGAGATTGTCGCTTTAGCTTTTGAATATGCAAAAACAGAAAGTAAAGCGTTTAATAGTATTGCTAGATTGAAAAGTAAATTGGATATAGCATATCTTATACTATTAGCACAATACGGAAGTTCTGACAAAGCAAAAGCTCAAGAAAAACTGCCGATGCTTAATCATATTTTATCTTATCCGACTTCAATCTTTATAGATAAAACAGGTAAAGTGCGTAAAATTCATACAGGTTTTAATGGACCTGCTACTGGTGAAAAGTATGTTGAGTTTAAAACCGAATTTGAAGGGTTTATTGGCGAGTTGCTAGCTGAATAATATATTAGTTGCTTTTAGGAATTGCCATAGTGTGATTTGCAATGAGGTAATATTTTCCATCAGTATCAACATATGTTCTCATAAAATGATAGGTCGTTGGGCTTGGGCCTCGATCTATGATTGTATAGCCACTAACGATAGCTGTTGTGCCAGAAATTATAACTTTTACGTCTTTAGAAACACGTGATTTAGTACTTGTATTATTATTCTTTATATATCTTTTAATTCGTTCTAAAACAGCAGCTTTATTGTCAATTGTATTAGCATGGTTATGAACCCATATATAGTCTTCTGCTAATAGGGACTCAATAAAATCAAAGTTCAATTCTAATTGAGCTTTTTCCCACGCAGCATCTAATGTTTTAAGTTTTTCTTGAATGGAATCACTTTCTTGAGCGGATATTGGGACTATTGATAATCCAATAATAGTTATAATTATAGCAACTAGTTTCATTGACTTTTACTTAGATACTAACGAAGTTAAAGTTTTCACACTTAAAATCAATAAATTACCAAGCAAAAGAGATTATGTTTTATAAACAAATAGTAGTTCTTAGTTATTTGGTTTATAATTTTTAACCACAATAAACTCTTCTGCTTTTGTATCGAGAATCAAAGTACTTTCATTAAAAGGTTGATTGCCTAACCATCCGCCAATCCTAGTAAACGGTGTCACTAATGGTTGTGACCAGGTGTACATATCTATATAACTAACACGTTTTAAATTTTATAGCGGTACATAAGTTACCATCAAGGCTTGAATTATAAATAGTATTACAAAGGGTATAAATAAATAACCTATTATATCTCTAGCTTGTATTTTAATACCTTTCCCCATAACAGGAAATACTAATAATAAGAAAAATGGTTGTAACAAATTACTCAAGCTTTCTCCGTATGCAATTGACATTGAGGCTCTGGCAGTCATCAAGGTAACTTCCGAGGTAGTAAGGTTGGTACCTAAGTCTTGAACCATATTGATAATACTAGGGCCAATGACAGCAAATTCACCACCTGCTGAAGGAATAGCAAAATTAATAACACCACCTGTGAGATAGGCAATAAATGTGTAAGATTCTGGTGAGGCAATAGAGACTAATGCTCTACTTATATTTTCACCTAAACCAGAAGCAAGCATTATACCCATAATGCCAGCGTAAAACGGATACTGAAAAAGTATTCCAGATATATTACCGCTAGAACGTTTCATTGCAATACTATAACGCATAGGTGTTACATGTAAAAACAATCCCATAATGATAAAGATGAAGATCATGATATCAAAATTAAGATCAAAGCCATTAGTCGTAAAATGGTAAATTATATAGATAAGACCTAATAATGCAACACTTATCTGTAACCAGCCAGCATTATTCATTGAGTCAGAAACCGCTTTAAATGGTAGTTTATAAGATAGAGCTTCGTCTTTTATTGAGCAATCTTCTTCTGTAGTTACCGTTTGTAGATCCTTAAGTTCTTTGCCGTTAAAAGACTTTGGTATAAGCAACCACATAATACAAGGTACTATTATAACGAATAAAAGAATCATTAATATGTTTAATGTAGTACCTAAACTGTAGGCTGTTGAAATGGTATCTGTTAGTATGCCGTCTGTTATTAGGAAATTATTCTCGGTATTTAATAATAAGGGAATAGAACTCGATAATCCGCAAACCCAAGCTCCGCTAGAGAAGTAAACACAAGCAATTAAGTAGGGATAATGCACTCCTTTGGTGCGTAAAGCTAATTCTCTTGCGAGTATGGATGTTACTACGACCATACCAAAACTAACTAAGGAAATAAGAACACCAAAAACTATAACTACAATATAAACCTGCACAGGTTTAGCTATTTTTTTAGATAATATGTCAATTCCTTTTTTTATTGGTGGTGCTTGCGCAATACTATATGCTGTAATTACGATCAATACAATTTGCATTCCGAAAGACAATAGTTTCCAAAAACCATCATACCATCCTTCTAAAATTTTTATGGGTTTACTATCTGTAAGTGTTAATGCTAATAAACCTGTTATAAGCGTAAGTAATAATGCAAAGACGTAGGCGCTTGGCATATATTTAGTAAATGCATCTGTAAATTTCTGACCTAGTTTAGTGATCATTTTGTAGCGGTTAGTTGAGCTAAAGATAATTTTTTTCTAACTCTTAACAATACGTTAATTAACATAGCTCTTTATTTCTTTAACAAGTTCCTAACAGCTAACCTCTAATAATCAGACTACTTTTCGATTAAATACTTATAGTTAGTGTTAAGTATTCATCATCAAAACACAAATAGAAATGTTTTGGAAGGTCTGGTCTTTGTTGGTTGATCAGGCCTTTTTTTTTATAGTCAAATATGTTATCCATGGATTGTTTCAGAATTACCATAACTTTTTATGACTTCACCTTCAAACTCAACTAGCTCTTTCCAGCGTCTATCTACGTCAATACCTTTACCATATTTTCTAGCAAAAGTTATAAATATGGTATAATGGCCAGCTTCGCTAATCATTAAATCATGATAGAATTTAGCAAGTTCTTTATCTTTAATTCTTTCAGATAATAATTTAAAACGTTCGCAACTTCTTGCCTCAATCATTGCGGAAAATAATAGTCGGTCTATCATTCTTTGCAAATGATTACCTCCATTATTCATAAATTTATAAAGCTCATTAACATAGCTGTCTTTGCGCTCTCTTCCTAAAGTATATCCGCGTTTTTTTATGATATTATGTACCATCTGAAAATGCTCTAACTCTTCCTTAGCTAGTTCAAGTAGTTCTGTAACTAAATCTTCATATTGCGAATTGTGAACTATTAGTGCAATGGCATTTGTAGCTGCTTTTTGTTCGCACCACGCATGATCTGTTAATATTTCTTCTATGTTTTCTTCGGCAATAGTTGCCCATCGCGGATCAGTTTCTAATTTTAGGTGTAACATACTATTGTTTAAATAAGGTGTAACATACTATTGTTTAAATAAGGTGTAACATACTATTGTTTAAATAAATATTTGTAAATCTAATTATAAATTGTCTTTAGTTTTTGAAAAACGATTTTTGCACTAGTAATTGCACCTTCCATTTTGCCAGAGTAAATAGAACTCGTTTCTGCTCCAGCAATGAATAGCTTATTATTTAAATATGTTTTTAAAAATAAAGAGTGTCCATTATTTGCTTGAGGCATTAAAAACTGTTCACTTACAGCGGATGTATACTTCTCATTCACCCATACACATTCTTCATAACTTTCATAGTTTAAAGCCATATCTCCATAATACTTTGCTAATTGGTCTAATGCTAATTTTTTGCGCTCTTCTTTTGTGTGTTTAAAAGACGCACCATTTATAAAACCACTTAATGCATATAGATTATTACTCTTGTCAGAGTGGTCGTAAAACTCTTGAATAATTCCTGCGCTACTATAAATAGTACCACTCGTTCGTTCTGATCTCCAAAATGGATTTTTATATGTAAAACCGATTCTGATGGAGTTGTGCATCCAAGTATGAGTGTTTAATAAAACATTATTAATTTGATGAGGTAAAGTTGGATTTACTTTTATACTTTTTGAAAATAATAAAGGCGGAATGGTAGAAACTATATGTTTACATTCATAACTTGTATCATTAGTTATTGCTACTAATGTGTCGTTCAATAAATTAATTGATTGAATATTTTGATCGCATTTAACGACGTTTTCTTTAAGACTATCATATAATTTATCAATTATAGAAAAAGTGCCATTTGAAACACGGTAACTAACAGAGTTATTTGTTGGAAGTTTTACTAGCTGAGCAGCTTGTGTTTGATTAGGTTGGTATATTGCCGTTTCGCCATAATATTGCTCAAAAACAGGGATTTTAAGCTCTTTTAATAAAGCAAAAGTATTTGTTTGATCTTTAATTATCCATGTTGCACCAAGTTCTATTGGTGCTTGATTTTTATTGTATTTAGTGTTAATTCTACCTCCTATATGAGAGCGAGCTTCTACAATTGTAACACTGATATTTAACATTCTTAAGTAATAACCAAGTGCCAAACCTGTTAGGCCAGCTCCAATTATTAAAACATCCGTATTTATGGTTTTCATTATTTAAGAAATATAATTCCAAATGTTACGATACTTGTGCATCTGTCTATACGTGTTAAGAATTGCCTTATGTTCTGGTAGGGCTAAACTTGGGTCTAGTTTTAAAATGGATTTCGCAAAATAGCGAGCAGACTCCAAAATATCTTTATCTTTTACAATATCAGCGATTCTGAGGTTTAATATACCACTTTGTTGGGTACCCATTATATCACCTGGTCCACGTAATTTTAAATCTACTTCGGCAATTTCAAACCCATCACTGCTTCTTACCATGGTTTGTAATCTGGTCTTACTGTTTTCCCCAAGTTTATGACTTGTCATTAAAATACAGTAACTCTGTTCGGCTCCACGACCAACGCGACCGCGCAATTGGTGTAATTGAGATAAACCAAAGCGCTCAGCACTTTCAATAATCATTACAGATGCGTTAGGTACGTTCACACCAACTTCAATAACCGTTGTCGCTACCATTATGTTGGTTTCACCTTTTGCAAAACGTTGCATTTCGTAATCTTTGTCATCTGGCTTCATTTTACCATGCACAATCGAAATCTGATATTTTGGCATTGGAAACTCTCTAGAGATACTTTCATAACCGTCCATTAAGTCTTTGTAATCCATTTTTTCGCTTTCCTGTATTAAAGGATATACGATGTATATTTGACGACCTAGAGCAATTTCATCCTTCATAAACTTAAAAACATTCAATCTGTTATTGTCATATCGATGTACAGTTTTAATAGGTTTTCTTCCTGCAGGTAATTCGTCAATAACCGAAATATCTAAATCTCCATAAACAGACATTGCTAAGGTTCTTGGTATTGGTGTTGCTGTCATTACAAGTACATGCGGAGGTGAGGTGTTTTTGTGCCATAACTTACTTCTCTGCGCGACTCCAAATCTATGTTGTTCGTCGATAATTGCAAGCCCTAAATTTTTAAATTTCACCTTATCTTCTAAAAGCGCATGCGTGCCAATAAGTATCTGTAAATTACCGTTTTCCAGATTTTCATGAATTTCCCGTCTTTCTGAAGTTTTACTTGATCCATTGAGTAGTGAAATACTGATATTTAACGGTTTACATAGCTCACTTAATCCGTTATAGTGTTGAACTGACAAAATTGCAGTAGGAGCCATAAGACAGCATTGAAAACCGTTGTCAATCCCCATTAATATTGACATAAAGGCAACTATGGTCTTCCCAGAACCTACATCTCCTTGTAAAAGGCGATTCATTTGTGCGTTACTGCCTAAATCTTGTCTAATTTCTTTTAAAACGCGTTTCTGTGCATTGGTTAATTTAAACGGTAAATGATTATTATAAAAAGTATTAAAGTGGTCTCCAACCTTATTAAAAGGGAAGCCTTTTATTTTTGATTTATGAATAAGATTTTTGAGAATTAATTGCAATTGGATGTAAAACAATTCTTCAAATTTTAATCGAAATTGCGCTCTTGCTAAAAGCTCTGGAGTCTTTGGGAAATGGATATTGAAAAGTGCATCTGATTTAGATATTAGTTTTAATTCTCCTTTTGTTGAATCGGAAAGTGTCTCGGAAAATCTCCCTTTTGTTTCTAAGAAAAGCTGTTGCATTATTTTTGTAATAACACGATTTGTTATGCCTTTATTCGATAATTTTTCAGTTGAGGGATAAATCGATTGCATGGCAGACCTTAAGTTGCCGTCATGTGTTTCTTGCGTTTCAATTTCTGGGTGAGGCATACTGTATTTACCACTAAACCAATTTGTCTTTCCAAAAATTACATAAGTTTGTCCAATTTTAAGACTTTCTCTAATCCATTTTTGACCACGAAACCAAACGAGCTCCATCACGCCTGTGTCATCTTTAAAATCAGCAACTAAGCGTTTACCACGTTTTTGAGACACTTCTCTAAAACCTGTTATAACACCAATTATTTGTACTTCAGCATTATTCCGAAGGAGTTGATTAATTTTATAGTATTTGGTGCGATCTATGTAGCGATTAGGAAATAAATTGATGAGGTCTTGATACGTTTTTATACCCAATTCTGAGCGTAATAAATCTGCTCGATTTGGCCCTACGCCTTTGAGGTAGTCGATAGGTGTTTGTAAATTTACGCTCATACCTGCGAATTTACTTAATTCCTTCCTAAAAAGGAACTTCATATTTACGACCAATCACTAAAATTTGTACTTTGCCGCTATACTTGTGTAGTTTTGTGATATGAAAAGAATTTTGTTTTATTTCTTTCTTTTAATTTTAAGTTCTGCTTATGCTCAGCAAACTAGTATTGTTGACTTTAAGCGTGTTGAGGCCTTGCTTGTATTTAATCAATTTACAATTGATAGTACAACATATAATTCTTATGAAATAGATTTTGATATTTTAAGAAATACAGATTCCATTTATTTAGATGCAGTAAATATGGATTTTAAACATGTTGCTGTTAATGATACTGCTGTAAAATTTGAAAATAGTGGCAAGAAGTTAATAATCTATGATGATTTTGTAAAAGGGCAGCATTATAAATTGAGTTTTATTTTTTTTAATGCACCAAAAAAGGCAATGTACTTTCTTGGTTGGGAGAATGAGGGGAGAAACCAAATATGGACACAAGGTCAAGGGAAATACACAAGTAATTGGTTACCTAGTTTAGACGATGTTAATGATAAAATAGAATTTGATTTAAAATTTTTAGCACCTAAAAAGTACAAGGTGGTTTCAAATGGTAAATTAAAATCTAAGTCAGATAACGTGGGTAGTATACTTTGGGAATATGACATGAAACAACCTATGTCTAGTTATTTGGTAGCTGTTGCTGTTGGTGTTTATGACAAAGAATTGAATACGTCTAAAAGTGGTGTTCCGCTAGAGTTTTACTATTATCCTGAAGACTCTTTAAAAGTGGAACCTACTTATCGTTATAGCAAGCAAATGTTTGATTTTTTAGAAGAAGAAATAGGATTTACTTATCCTTGGCAAAATTACAAACAAGTGCCAGTACATGATTTTTTGTATGCTGGTATGGAGAATACGTCTACCACTATTTTTTCTGATGCTTTCGTTGTAGATTCAATAGGTTTCAACGATAAAAACTATATAAACATTAATGCGCATGAGCTGGCACATCAATGGTTTGGGGATTTAGTTACCGCTAAATCTGGTGATCACCATTGGTTACAAGAGGGTTTTGCAACTTATTATGCGTTGTTGGCTGAGCGTGATATTTTTGGGAAAAATGACTATTATTTTAAGTTATTGGAGTCCGCTTTAGATCTAGGTCGTCAAGATTTTTCTGGAAACGGAACGTCACTTTTAAATCCTAAGTCGAGTAGTTTAACTTTTTATCAGCGAGGTGCTTGGGTATTACATGCATTACGAACTAAAGTGGGAGATGATATTTTTAAAAGAGCTGTTGTTAACTATTTAAAAAAGCATCAATTTAAAAATGTAGAGACTTCAGATTTTATTAAAGAAGTAGAACGCTTATATCGTAAGCCTTTAAATAGTTTTGTTAACCTTTGGATAAAGCAAAAAGATTTCCCGGTAGATGATGCGTTTGATATATTAAAATCGCAATCGACCTATATTAATGAATACTTGATGGTTGATTGCCAGGCTAAATCATCTAAATGTTCAGAGTATCTTAAATATTATGTCTCCGACGAAGCAAAAGTGAAGATTATTTCTCAAGTCCCGGAATTGGTTACATCTGATACGTTTAAAAATAGTCTAAAGGTGCGACAAGCGATATCAAAATATGTAAAGAAAATTCCTGATAACTTGAAAGCAGATTATGAGACTTTACTAGATGACAAATCATATATCACCATTGAAGGTGCGTTATATAATCTTTGGACAAATTTTCCAAAAGAGCGTGCTAAGTATTTATCCAAAACTAGAGATATAAGTGGTCTTAGCGACAAAAATGTTCGCATATTATGGATTCTTTTAAACTTAAATACGCCATTCTATCAAGCAGATAATAAACAAGGATTATTTAATGAGTTAGTGAGTTATACTGATGAAAAACATAATATGGATTTAAGAATAAACGCTTTTAAATATTTAGATTTAATTAATTCTTGTAATGAACAATGTAAATCTAATCTTGAAAAAGCTAAATCTCATCATAACTGGAGATTGGTTAAGTTTGCTAAAGAAATGTTAGAGAAGTTAGAACTAAAACAAGATTAATGCGAGCATTGGTAATTTCTGGAGGCGGTAGTAAAGGTGCTTTTGCTGGAGGGGTAGCTCAATACCTAATGGAGCACGAAAAACGACAGTATGATATGTTTTTAGGTACCTCAACAGGTAGTCTTTTAGTACCGCACTTAGCTGTTAATGAAATAGGTAAACTATATGATATTTTTACTAATGTTCAGCAACAGGATATTTTTAGTGTGAGTCCTTTTGTGCAGCGAAAAAAAGGGGACAGAGAATTTGTCTCTATTGACTTTGTTAATTCATTATGGCAGTTTATTAAGCGTAAACGTACATTTGGAGAAAGTAAAGCATTAAGGCGAAAAATACGAAGAGACTTTACTCTTGAAGAATACGAAAAAATTAAAAAAAACAAACATGATGTTGTGGTAACTGTTTCAAATTTGTCAATGAATAGAGTAGAGTATAAGTCTATTAACGACTGCTCGTATGAAGAATTTTGTAATTGGATATGGATTTCTTGTAATTACATTCCTTTTATGTCTTTAGCTAAGGTTAACGGTTATGAGTATGCCGATGGTGGTCTGGGTTGCGTAATACCGATTAGAGAAGCTATTCTTAGAGGTGCCACTGAAGTTGATGCCGTGGTTTTAGAGGCCGAGAATATGGGTAAACAGAGAGTTTTAGGTAAGAATCCATTTTCACTAATGATGAATTTGTTTGGACACCTTTTAGACCAAGTAGAGCGCAATGATATCGTAATAGGTAAGTTAGCGGCTAAGAATAAAAATGTAAAACTTAATCTATATTACACTCCAACGAGTTTAACTGAAAACTCATTAATATTTAGTAAGCGTCTTATGGAAAAGTGGTGGCGTCAAGGTTTTGACTACGCGGAGCAAAGACATTCTAATTAACTTACCAAAGACTACTTACTTCTTCTTTTATATAGGATAATGCTGCATTACTAGGTGCGGATTTGTCCATTAACTCAGTTAATATAACTTCTCTAAGCTTGTTTGCTGTGTCGGTTTTTTCTTGCATGTTAGATTTTCTAATAAGCTGTATGGTTGCATTTTTTGCAGCCAAAACTATATTCCAACATTGATCGCTTACATAGATTTGTTGTGATAAATTGTGTTCAAATTCTTGTTGAATTGTTGCAATAAGTAAATTCTCATAATCATCTTTATTTGATGAAGTTGGATTAACTCTAGTTAGTAGTTTAGCGGGTGCTATACGTTCTAAAAATAGTGTAATTCGTTCATATGCCTGAAGTCGAATTGGGAATGCTTCTTTTTGTAAGTCTTTTATAATTAAAAAATTACGACGGTTGTTTTCGTTTTCTACATGTTCCCTAAAAAAAAGATAAGCAATTGCTCCAGTTACAATAGCAGGAATACAATATAATAATAGACCTAAAATGTCAAGTTCCATAAAATAAGACGTTTGGTTAACAAACATAGTTTGTTTTTAATTATTGCACAAGAATTCACTTCATTGTATGAAAACGGCGTTTCATTAAATGACAATCCGTTTTCGTTGAATACAATAGTATTTAATTAATAGTTCATCATATTTTGCTTGAGCTATTAATCTAAAACCAAATCAACAACACATTACTATTTAGAATATATATGTGTTTTTAACCTACTTAATTATGAAAACAAGATTATTCTGCTTTGCCGTAATATTCATTTCTTATGGATATTCCCAAAACACTTTTGTACCAGATGATAATTTTGAGCAACGCCTGATTCAGTTAGGCTATGATACTGGACCTTTGGATGATTATGTCTTAACATCTAACATTGATGGTATTACGAATTTAAATTTATTGAATCAGAATATTTCAGATTTGACTGGTATTGAGGATTTTTCGTCTTTACAAAATCTTGATTGTCGTAATAATCAACTAACTCAAATTGATGTATCACAGAATTTAGCTTTAACTGGTTTGCTTTGTCAAGGAAATCTTTTGGTAAATTTAGATATCACGCAAAATACTGCTTTAACACATCTATATTGCGGATTAAATCAATTGTCTACGTTAGATACGAGTCAAAATACTTCATTAACTTTTCTTTCTTGCTATAGTAATAACTTATCAGTATTGGATATAAGTCAAAATCCAAATTTGATAGAAATTTATTGTCTTAATAATCAAATTAGCGTTTTAGATACTTCGCAAAATCCAAATATCACAAGAATTGACTGTAATAATAATCAAATGTCATCTATTAATGTTTCGCAAAGTTCTAACCTTTTGCGCTTATATTGTTTTAACAATCAAATTTCAGAAATTGATATTTCTCAAAATACAAGTCTAACTGTATTAAGTGCCTTTAACAATAACCTAACAATTTTAAATGCTAAAAATAGTAATAATAGTAACTTCTCATTATTCCAATCTTATGGTAATCCCAACCTAAATTGTATAGAAGTTGATAACGTTGTATACTCTGATGCTAATTGGTCACAAATTGGTCCTGCAAGTAGTTTCAGTACAAATTGTCATTATACCGAGACATATGTACCAGACGATAATTTTGAAAATTACCTAGAAACACATAACGCAAGTGGTGCAACTGTTTCTGTTGGAGATCCAACAAGCATGGGAAATGGTATTGCTAATGATGATTATGTTGCTACAGCAAATATAAATACAGTCACCAATTTAGATGTAAATAGTTTAAATATTACAGATTTAACAGGTATTGAGGATTTTATGGCTTTAGAAGAGTTACGAAGTTACAATAATCAATTAACAGCTTTAAATGTTACTCAAAATACAGCTTTAATTCTTCTTTTTTGTGACCAAAATCAACTAACGAGTTTAGATATCACTCAAAATACAGCTTTAAACTTTTTACGTGCTTACGATAACCAATTAACTAATATTGACACAACACAAAACCTTCAACTTACATATCTTAATGTTAATAATAATCAGATGTCTAACTTAAACATCACGCAAAATACGGCTTTACTTGAGCTTCATTATGTTAATAATCAATTACCAACATTAGATATTAGTCAAAATACATTATTGACTACACTTTGGTGCGCTGCTAACAATATTACATCTATTGATGTTTCTCTGCATCCTAATTTGTATTTTTTAGAATGTGGAATTAATCAATTAACAAGTTTAGATGTCACACAAAACACCCAATTACTGTATTTAAATTTTCATAATAACTTAATAAGTAATATCGATATAAGTCAAAATAACTCTTTGATTCAAATTTTAGCACAAAATAATCAATTAACAAGTTTAGATGTTACACAAAAGACAGGTTTAGCTACACTTCGCTGTGAATATAATCAATTAGCAAGTTTAGATCTATCTCAAAACTCGGCTTTAACTTTCCTGTTTTGCTATAATAATCAATTAGCATCCTTGAACGTGAAAAATGGAAATAATACTAATGTTAGTTTTTTTAATGCAACTAGCAACCCAAACCTAACCTGCATAGAAGTAGACGATGCAGGATACTCAACAGCAAATTGGACAAACGTTGACCCAGTATCAACTTTCGTCAACAACCAAACAGAATGCGAAACACTATCTTCAGAAACAGTCGAGCAGCTAAATTTTAATATATATCCCAATCCTTTTAAAGATGTACTATTCGCAGAAGTAGAAGATAAAGCAAAATACGAAATTATATCTGTAAACGGACAAGTAATAAAGACTGGTCACTTAGAAACTGGGACTACAAAAATTCAAATAAATGATATGTCTAAAGGCTTGTATTTTATTAAAATATCTTCAAAATATAAAAGCGAAACAAAAAAGCTTATAAAACAATAACCTAAATCTATAAAATTATGAAAAACTTATTTTTATACATCGCAGCTGTTTTATTTACAACAACATCTATGGCACAAGTAGAATCAAAAAAGAATACAACTAATGCAGAAGTGGAAGAAAAAGCCAATCACAATACCACGAGAAGTAATAGAAAACAAGGTGGTATTGTTAATTTTGATATAAATAAACCAGAAGACCAAGCCGGTATTTTTGAACGTAGAAAGTGCATTAAAGCTGGCGGAACATTTTACGAAAACCCTAATGGTACTAAGTTTTGTATGCCTGCAAGATCTACTGCAGACAAATCTAAGGCTGTACCCACTGAAGAAATTGAGGGAGGTATTTTTGAGCGTAGAAAATGTTTAAAAGCAGGTGGAGTTTGGATGACAAATTCTAATGGGTCTATGTGTTTAAAAAAATTAGATTCCTCTGCGCGAAAATTGTAATTTAGGATTCTAAACTATTATAAATAACCTAATTTGAATAACGTAAAATTCCATATCTCAACAATAGTCTTGTTTTTGATATGGAATTTTTCATTTTCTCAAAACTATACCAATTATACCACTAAAGATGGTTTGCCAAGTAACTTAGTGTATCGTATAACACAAGACCAAGATGGCTTTATTTGGGTAATTACAGATAAGGGTATCAGTAAATTTGATGGTTATACCTTTAAAAACTTCACGATAAAAGAAGGCTTACCAACCAACGATATTTGGAATGTAAGAATCACACCAGATAATAAAGTATGGTATTTCTCAGAGATCGATGCACTTGGTTATATACAAACTGATAGTGTACATTCTTATAAAACAAGTGGAGGCAAGGTTATGATGCCAATGCGAATCAATCAGTCTGGAAATTCTATTGAGTTAAATGAAGCTAAATATAAACATCAATTTAAAAAGAATGTCTGGCAGGAAATCCCGATGGATATTACCAACTTTAAGCTTCAATATAAAGGTTTACGAGTTATTCTGGGCCCAGATGCAAAATTGCAACTCAAAATAGATAGTAACGAAATCGTTTTTCAATCTAAAGGATATATGGTAAGACAAGCAATGAATTACCAACTTAATGATTCTTTATATGTTTTAAGAAATGATGAATTTTACGAATTGATAAACCTAAAAACCTTTGCGTCTAAATACATAGTTTATAAAAATCAAAATGGCTTTTATAGAGCGTTGAAAAATGCTAGGTTTCATTTGGTTAGCAATGGGATTCAAGTTACAGGAAATAACAATCTTATCGTTTTAGATAAAAACCTAAATTGGTCTAAACACTACAAGATTCCGTCTTCACTTAAGTCTCATTTTAGTTTTAAGGATAAAGAGGGTTGGATTTGGGTGGCAACCTTTACAAATGGCATTTATAAACTTCCTAAAAATTACGATAAAATTAATCGGCTTTTTGAAGGTAAGCGGTTGTCTAGTATAAATAATATAGACGGTGTTATGTATGTCGGTGTAATAGGAGAAGGTGTTTATAAGGTTACAGATACTATTTTAGAGTTACAGATACCTTATTCCAAATACACCTATGATGTTGTAAAAATTAAAGATCGTATTATATATGTTTTAGAGTCTGATATTTATATTGAAGAAGAAGGTGATTTTAAACATATTAAGCGAAGCGAGTCAAATAATTTTGGAAAACGATTTGTTAATTATAAATCGAATTTAGTTTCTGAAGGCTTTTTAAGTATTTATGAATATAGCATAGATGAGTCTGGTTCTTCAAGGGTTTTTGATGACCGTAATTATTCAGGGATTTTTGTTCAAAATGACACACTTTTTTCTACAGATAATAAGCGTCTTGTATATTATGATGAAGGGTTAAGACAATTTAGTGATTATAAGGCTATTGAATTTAAGAGTAGATTTTTAACAAGTGCTACTTATAATAATAAAACCTACGTAGCTATAGAGGGTAAGGCTCTCTACGAATTTAAAGACGGTATTGTAACTCCTGTTTTAAGTGATGATAATGCATCAATAAGTAACATATTAATTGAAGATAAATCGTCTATTTGGTGTGTAGCCGATAATGTGTTAACGCATTATAAGCTTTTAGAAGATGGTCGATATGTAAAGCAAAATTATAGAGAAATAAATGGATTATTAGTAGATGACTTAAAAGATATAGCATTAAAGAATAACCATTTGCACTTAGCGACAGATGATGGTCTTATGGTTATAAATATTGAGGACATTACAGATAGTTCTAAATTTTCGACGTATATAAAGTCTGTGAAAATTAATGGAAAATCAGTTTCAAAAGATAGTCTTGAGTTACCTTATGATAAGAATAGAAATCTTAATATCGATTTTGGTGCTATCAATTATGCTAATGCTTCCCAGACACATTTTGAATATCAACTATATCCAATTCAGGATAATTGGGTGACAACAACCGCTGGAGAAATAAACCTAAGCAATTTAGAACCTAATGATTATAATCTTAAAATGAAGGTTTTTGATGATGAAAATGAAAGTGTTATTACTCTTCCAATTAGCATTAAACCCTTATGGTGGCAAACGCTTTGGTTTAAACTATTTGCTATTTTATGTGCTGTAACTTTGGTGGCTGTAGCTTCGCGTTACTTTGCCAAACAATCTGAATTTAAAAGGAATCAAAAAATATTTGAAGACAAACGGCTTTCAGAATTACAGCTTAATGCGCTACGATCTCAAATGAATCCGCATTTTGTTTTTAATTCTTTGTCTGCGATTCAATACTATATAAACAGCAATGATATAGAAGGTTCAGAACGCTACTTAGTAAAATTTTCTAAGCTTATTCGTCAGTTTTTCGAACTGTCTAAAGCTAATGACATTACCATTAATGATGAAGCAAATTTGCTTACTAATTATTTAGAAATTGAAAAGTTGCGATTTAAAGAAAAGCTCTCATTCAATATTGAAATCAATGAGGCTATGGATGCTAATTCACTTATGATTCCTACCATGTTATTGCAGCCAATTGTAGAGAATGCAGTTAATCATGGAGTATTTAATAAGGAAGACAATGGCAGTGTTACAGTTATTTTTAGCAAATTTAAAAACAGCATTAAAGCAGAAGTTATTGATGATGGAGTAGGCTTTGCTAATACAGTTAAGTCTACTAAAGATAAAATAAAATCGTCACATGTTCTAAAGGACAGATTGCATTTTTTAAATCAGTCAGGAAAATGGAAGATTGATTATTCAGAAACGGAAGCATATCCTAATGCAGATGATAAAGGAAATATTTCAACATTTATAATTAAGAAATTAGCATGAAAAATATATCAGCCATATTAATTGATGATGAAATATCTAACTTAAAAGGACTTCAGCAAAAGATAAATAAACTATTTCCAGATATTGAAGTGTTAGATACGTTTCAAAAGCCTGAAGCAGCAATAAAAAAGTTAGAGACAGAGCAGTCAGATATTGTGTTTTTAGATATAGAAATGCCTAGAATTAATGGTTTTGAATTGCTCTCTAGCCTAAAAGAAATCAACTTTCAAGTCATTTTTGTTACAGCCTATAATGAATATGCGTTGCAAGCGTTTAAAAAATCTGCCATAGATTATGTTTTAAAACCTATTGATGATGATGATCTCAAAATTGCTATAGATAAAGCTCTAAAAGTTATTGAAGACAAACATATAAGTGAAAACAACACAAAGCTTTTAAGTCTCTTAACTGCATCTATTTCAAAAACAAATAAACTTATTGTACCTACAACTAAAGGCTTGTCTTTTATACCACAAGAAGAAGTATTTCATTTAGAAGGTTATGAAGGTTATACCAAAATTCATTTGTTTGATAACACAACCCTAATAAGCTCATATAACTTAGGAAAATTTAAAAAACTATTAGGTTGTACTTTTTTTAAATGCCACAAATCGCATATCATTAACCTAGATAAGGTTAGAGCCTTTGAAAATGAAGGCTATGTTGTTCTTGAAAATGAAGAACGCGTACCTATCTCTAAAGCGAACAAAAAAGTATTCTTAGATTTATTTAATTAGGCTTTATTTTGTGCTTTATAACCACCCAAATGCTCACAATCTTTTAATGATTGCATACCTTTAAATGGCACTGTTGTTTTTTGATAGCCATATGTTCTATCTAATTCGGCAGATAGATTGTGGTCGTCTACATTAACCTCTATATCTGTCATTTTAAACTGGCAAGGATGCTCATATCCGGCCGCATGTGTAATTTCTAAAAATTCTTTTCTAAAGGTTTTAAAATATTGTCCGGCACGTTCGGATTTTAAGGGTACATCTATACCACGTTGTAGCCATTGACTTTGTGTAGCTACTCCGCTAGGACATTTATTAGTATGGCATATTTTAGCTTGAATACAGCCAATACTCATCATAGCTTCTCTTGCAACATTAATAATATCTACTCCCATAGAAAAAGCCATTGCTGCTTTACCAGGAAACCCTAGTTTGCCACTACCAATGAAGACTATTTGTTTTTCTAACCCTTTTCTCTGAAATAGCTTATATAAATCACCAAACCCATATACCCATGGTAAGCTTACATGGTCAGCAAAACTCGGAGGCGCAGCACCTGTTCCACCTTCACCACCATCCACGGTTATAAAATCTGGTCCTTTTCCGGTGTTTTTCATAATGTCAGTTAATTCTTCCCACTGATCTAGTTTACCAATTGCAGCTTTTATACCAACAGGCAAACCTGTTTCTTCAGCAATAGCCTCAATAAAATCAACCATTTCTGGTAGCGTAGAAAATGCCTTATGCGTTGGAGGCGATAGTACATCTTTACCAACTTCAACACCTCTAATATCTGCGATCTCTTTTGTTATTTTAGCACCAGGTAATACTCCGCCTTTGCCAGGTTTAGCGCCTTGTGAAAGTTTTAATTCTATAGCGCGAATGAAAGGGTTGTCATCCACTAATTTTTTCATCTTTTCCATTGAAAAATTACCATCTTCAGTCCGAACGCCAAAGTAGCCTGTTCCGAAATGGAATACGACATCGCTACCATTACTGTGGTAAGGTGATAAGCCACCTTCTCCCGTGTTATGATATGCTCCAGCGATCTTACAACCTTTATTTAATGAGTCTATAGCTCTAGCTGATAATGAGCCATAACTCATTGCAGAAACATTAATGATAGATGCAGGGCGATAAGGTCTTTTTCGTTTGCTATGAGCTCCAATTATTTTGGCACATGGCAAAAAGTATTTGTCTTTTGCATTCACATGATTCTCTGTTACTTTATAGGGAATCATGGCGTTATTAATGAATATGTGTTGGTGCGCATATATATCTCTATCTGTACCAAACCCTTCATAGTTGTTTTCGCTTTTTGCAGATGCATAAATCCAACCACGTTCTATGCGATTAAAAGGCAATTCTTCTCTATTACTTGCTATAAAGTATTGACGAATTTCAGGGCCAATGCTTTCAAATAAATAGCGAAGATGACCCACTACAGGATAATTGTGGCTAATTGTATGTCTTCGTTGAACAATATCGCGTATTGCAACTATAGCTAAAATAATAATAATCCAAAGCCACCATGAGACAGAGCTTAGTAAATCTATAACGGACTCCATAAATTAATTATTTAGATAGTCTAGTGTAAGTTTAGTAAATGCTTTAACACCAAGTAGCATGCCACTTTCGTCGATTATAAAGTCTGGTGTGTGGTGCGGAAAAGCTCCTTTTGGTTCTTCAGAAGGCGTCATACCACCCAGGAAGAAATATATACCTGGTACAACTTCTTGAAAATAAGAAAAATCTTCTCCACCAGTGGTAGCTTTCATAAGCTTAACATTTTCTGTGCCAGCTACATTTTGTAATGATGGTAACATTTTGTCTGTCAAGTCTGGGTCATTATAAGTTATAGACGTCTGATTTCTAAATGCGATAGTGGCTTCACCTCCATAGGCTTTAGCTATAGTTTCTGTCATTTCTTTCATACGTCTTTCTATCATTGAGCGCATTGCAGGATCTAAAGTTCTTACAGTACCTATTAATTGGGCAGTTTCTGGGATTATATTAAAACGTGTGCCAGCTGTTATTTTACCAACTGTAATAACTGCTGCTTCATCTGTTAATTTAGCTTCTCGGCTAATAATAGTTTGTAAACCATCAATAATCTTCGCAGATATCATAATAGGATCTACGCCAGACCAAGGTTGGGAGCCATGTGTTTGTTTGCCTTTTACGTCAATTACAAAGCGTTCAACAGAAGCCATAATTCCTCCTTTTTTATATTTTAAAGTTCCAACTGGTGTACCTGCATTAATATGTAAACCAAAAATAACGTCAACCTTAGGGTTTTCTAAGACTCCTTCCTTTATCATTAACTTAGCACCACCTTCTTCACCGGGAGGAGGTCCTTCTTCCGCAGGTTGAAAGATGAATTTTATAGTCCCTTTTATTTTATCCTTATGTTTGGATAATACTTCAGCGGTAGCCATTAAAATGGCTGTATGTGTATCATGTCCACAAGCATGCATTACTCCCGTTTCTGTTCCCAAGAATGTTGTTTTTACTTCGGACTTAAATGGTAAATCATTACGTTCTGTTACAGGTAAAGCATCAATATCTGCTCTTAGTGCTACAACTTTTCCTGGTTGGTCGCCTTTTAATAAGCCAACAACTCCTGTGATAGCTACACCTGTTTTTACTTCTAAACCTAGAGATTTTAAATGTTCTGCTATTTTCTCAGCTGTTTTAAATTCTTGATTAGATAGTTCAGGATTTTGATGAAAATGACGTCTCCATTCTATTAACTTGTCTTCGATATTAGTAATATCTTCATTAATAGTGCTTTGAGCATATGATAAGGAACAAGTAAAGAATAATAACGCTAAAAAGGTCTTCATGAAATTTAAATTTGCACTAAGATATTGAAATTTCATAAAACAGAACTCTTAATATTTTGTTTATAATTAATACTATTTGTGTATTGTTAAACCTATGACAATTGTTAATTTCACAGTTCGAAAATTTTAGTCCTTGAAAAAGTATCTCAGTCAACTTAATAGCGCGCAATTAGAACCTACTTTACAGGTTAACGGTCCTATGATTATCATAGCAGGAGCCGGTTCTGGTAAAACTCGCGTACTCACTTATCGGATTGCGTATTTAATGAGTAAAGGCATAGATGCCTTTAATATTTTGGCTTTAACCTTTACTAATAAGGCTGCCAAAGAGATGAAAGGCAGAATTGCTGATATTGTTGGAGATGGTGAGGCAAAAAACCTATGGATGGGAACATTTCATTCAGTTTTTGCTAAGATTCTTCGGTTTGAAGGGCATCATCTAGGATTTCCAAGTAACTTCACTATATATGATACGCAAGATTCGCAAAAGCTTATGGGTTCCATTATTAAAGAAATGGGATTAGATAAAGATATCTATAAGACAAAACAAGTGTATAGTAGAATATCATCTTATAAGAATAATTTAGTTACGGTTAAGGCCTATTTTAAGAACCCAGAGTTAATGGAGGCGGATGCCATGGCTAGACGTCCAAAAATGGGAGAAATCTATGCTGCTTATGTAGATCGTTGTTTTAAGGCAGGAGCTATGGATTTTGATGATTTACTACTTAGAACTAATGAGTTGTTAACACGTTTTCCTAATGTATTGGCTCAGTATCAGAATAAGTTTAGATATATATTGGTAGATGAGTACCAAGATACCAATCACTCTCAATATCTTATTGTAAGAGCACTTGCAGATCGTTTTCAAAATATATGTGTAGTAGGTGACGATGCGCAAAGTATATATGCCTTTCGTGGTGCTAATATTAATAATATTCTCAACTTTCAGAAAGATTATGACGGTGTGAAAATGTATCGTTTAGAGCAAAATTACCGTTCTACAAAGAATATTGTTGGTGCTGCTAATTCTGTGATTGAGCATAATAAGACAAAGCTCGACAAAATTGTTTGGACAGCAAATGACATTGGAGAAAAGGTGATTGTCCATCGCTCAATGACAGATGGTGACGAAGGGCGTTATGTGGCAAGTACCATTTGGGAGACTAAAATGAATCAGCATTTGCCCAATAGTGACTTTGCAGTCTTATACAGAACAAATGCGCAGTCTCGTGCTATTGAAGATGCATTTCGAAAACGCGATATACCTTACAGAATTTATGGTGGATTATCATTTTATCAGCGAAAGGAAATTAAAGATGTTACTGGTTACCTTCGTTTAATTCTTAATTCTGCAGACGAGGAGGCGTTAAAACGTGTTATTAATTACCCAGCAAGAGGCATTGGTCAAACAACAATAGATCGGTTAATTGTAGCTGCGAATGCAACAGGGAAAACTATATATGATTTAATAAAAGAGATAGATACTGTTTCTATAAATATAAATAATGGCACTAAAAATAAGCTGAGAGATTTTGTAACATTAATCGAAAGCTATAAAGTGATGAATCAAACCGCTAATGCATTTGATTTGGCTGAACATGTTACCAAAACTAGTGGGTTAATTCGAGAATTAAATAAAGATGGAACACCTGAAGGTGTAACTCGAATGGATAATGTTCAAGAATTATTAAATGGTATCAAAGATTTTGTAGAAGGGCAAATTGAATTAGCAGATGCAGGCGATTCATTAGCCGAGTTTTTAGAAGATGTTGCATTGGCCACAGATTTAGATGCAGACAAAGGCGATCCAGACCACGTTGCTTTAATGACCATTCACCTTGCTAAAGGATTAGAATTTGGTCATGTATTTATTGTTGGCATGGAAGAAGATTTATTTCCAAGTGCCATGAGTATGAATACTAGAAGTGAACTAGAAGAAGAAAGACGTTTATTTTACGTAGCTTTGACACGAGCTGAAAAACAAGCGTATTTAACATATACATTATCGCGTTATCGTTGGGGTAAATTAATAGATGCAGAGCCAAGTCGATTTATTGAAGAAATCGATTCAGAATTTGTAAATATAACCACACCACTTAAAGAACAACGTTTTAATCCTATGTTAGATGCTTCTATATTTGGAGATATAGAACCAAATAAAGTTAGATTTGCAAAACCAAAATCACCTAAATTTCAGAAAAAAGTGGCTAAAAAGAAACCTGAAAATTTTAAAATAAGTACTCCTAAAAAAATGAAACCAGTCGCTGACTCTGAAGAGAGTTCAGAAGGTTTTGAAAGTAAATTAGAGGTAGGTAACATGGTAAACCATCAACGTTTTGGTAGAGGTGAGGTTATTAAAATTGAAGGAAAAGGTGGTGATGCTAAAGCTGAAATTAAATTTCAGAAAGGCGATACAAAAAAGTTATTGTTACGTTTTGCAAAACTGACAATTATGCGTCAGTAATTATTCATTTTTCTATAAAAGACCAAATAAATATATTCATCTTTCAAATTATTTAATGGGTGTAGTTTCTTTTAAAATTTTGTTCTATTTATTAAAAATGCTTTAGCAGCACAAACTGATGTCTTCTCTAATATGTGAGTAATGTAACTACTTGATTTTGCATTTTTTAAAATTTATTCATTTTACGCGAGAGTTTTTTGTTAAAAAAGTATCTAAAATATTAGACTTATAAACTTACAACAATGAAATATCTTATAGCTGTTATATTTGTAGTTACATTTAATTTGTCATTTTCGCAGCCAGGTGGTGGTGGGCAAAGAAATGGTGGTGGTCGTTCTGGTGGTCAGATGAACAATCCGCAACAACAAAATAAAATACCAGAGTTTTCTGCAATTAAGGCTGCAGGTATTTTTTCATTCAACGAAAATGAAGCCATCAAAAAAATTAGAATTAAAAATGACGATAAACTAGAATTAAAGGTAATTAGAGCAATTTCAGCATACAATATGAGAATGGATGAGCTTACATTATTAAACACTGAAAATTTTGATAGTATTAATGTCTTTATGAATGCGATGCGCATAAAGCGTCAAACAAGAGGCAATAGGACAGGAGGTCGCATGGCGAATGAGCAAAACAGATCTAGTAATGATACTAGGCGAAGGCATAGCGAAGATGATGAAGATCCAATACGAAACTACATGAAATTGAGTAGAGAGAAAATTAAAGTCGTCCAAACAAAGGTATTGAAAGCAGAAGAGCATCTGAATACTGAATTAGAAGCCGTATTAAACGATAAGCAATTTAAGAAGTGGATTAAATACCAAACCAAACTAAAAAAGGATAATGCACCTAAGAAGGAAGCATCTCAATCGCAAAATCAGAATAGCGGCAATAGAAATGGTAGACAGGGAGGCCCTCCAGGTGGTGGTAACCGTTTCTAATTAAACAACGATTTCTTAGCTATTGAGTTTTTAATTGAGATTAGTTTTTTAACTATTTTAAATTTGGTTACTTTGTATATTCAATTTACACTGATGGCCGAGTTTATTAAAATTTATCCCGAGAATCCCAATCCGAGGGCAATACAGAAAATTATATCTGTGCTAAAAAGAGGTGGATTGGTAATCTATCCGACTGATACGGTTTATGGATTAGGCTGCGATATTACGAACATTAAAGCTCTCGAAAAGATTGCAAGAATTAAAGGTGTTAAATTAGAGAAGTCTAACTTTTCTTTTGTTTGCCAAGATTTGAGTAATCTAAGTGATTATGTTAAACAAATCGATACAACAACGTTTAAGATATTAAAACGTGCACTTCCTGGCGCTTATACTTTTATTCTTCCTGGTTCTAAAAATCTTCCTAACCCATTTAAAAAGCGTAAAACTGTTGGAATACGGGTACCAGATAACTCAATTGCTTTGGCTTTGGTGTCAGCATTAGGAAACCCAATAGTATCTACATCTATACGAGACGATGATGATGTTTTAGAATATACTACCGATCCAGAATTGATACTCGAAAAATGGGGTAATCTTGTGGATATTGTAATTGATGGTGGGTATGGAGGCAATGAGGCTTCTACAATAATTGATTTATCTGAAAATCCGCCTGAAATTATAAGAGAAGGAAAAGGTAGTTTAGAAATTTTCTAGTCAATATTAGATTTCTTTAAAAAGGGATTATATGTTGTATAGAATAGGGTTAATGAAATAAGCCCACAAATCATAAAACCTATAAAAAGAGGAGTGACTGAATCTACCACAAAACCTCCTATATAATTAGCTATAGGTACAGCCATAACAGTAGAAATAAATCCATTTAATGCAGAGCCAATACCAGCAATATGTCCCATTGGTTGCATGGCTAATGCTCTAAGGTTGCCAAATAAAAATCCAATAGTAAAAAATTGAAGTGCAAAAAAAGTAATTAGGACTTCTATAGTAGGATTATTTTTTGAATAAAATAGTACTATAAAAACAATTGAAATTAATATAAAACTAACCATTGATAGATGTACAATACGTTTCATACCATATTTAACAACTAACTGACTATTCATAAAAGTTGCTAAACCAACAGAAATAGCTAAACTTGCAAAGATGAGCGGAAATTCTTCAGCTAAACCGTATTGCTTTTCAAAAATTTGTTGAGAAGTACTTAGATATACCATGAAAGAACCTGTAATAAACCCAGATAGTAGCGTATAAATTACTGCAGACTTAATTTTAAAAAACTGAATAGTTCCTGTTTTAAAAATAGATAAACGGTAAGGAATTCGATATTTGTCTTTTAAAGTTTCTGGTTGTCTAAGCCAAAACCAAATCATAACTAAAATACCAAAAACTAATGTAAAGGTGAATATAAATTTCCAATTATATTGGTTCATTAGAAACTGCCCTAATGAAGGCGCTATAACCGGAACTAAAATAAAAACCATGACTACAATCGATATAATTTTAGCCATATAATCACCATCGTATGAATCTCTAATCATAGCAATACTCATTGTTCGTGGTGCTGCTAAACCTGCGCCCTGCAACACGCGTCCCAATAGCATCATCTCAAAGTTTTTGGTTGTTATGCAAATGATTGATGCAATTACAAATAAAATAAAACCAGCATAGACTATTGGTTTTCTTCCAAAGCTATCAGATAATGGGCCAAAAACAAGTTGTCCAAAACCTAGGCCCAAAAATATTGAAGTTATTAATTTAGGATTATCTGCTGTATCGTTAACACTTAAATAATCACCAATCAAAGGAAGTGCTGGTAATACTGCATCAATTGTTAAAGCTACTATAGACATTAAGGCAGCCATTAAGACTACAAACTCAAATTGAGATCGTTTTTGATTTTGCATGGCTCAAAAGTAAGTCAATTATTGCCTACTTTTGATTAGAGATTCTAGTAATATCAGATTTATCTATAAAAACAGACATCCTATGATAATAGACACAGTAATTGCATTATTTACGCGAGATTTAAATAAGTTAAAAGAAGAAATCAGTGCATATAAAAACGAATCCAACCTTTGGAAAACAGATGGCTTAGTATCTAATTCTTCTGGTAATTTAGTACTTCATCTTATTGGTAATCTAAATCACTTCATTGGGGCAGGATTAGGTAATACGGGTTATATACGTCAGCGTGATTTAGAGTTTTCTGTAAAAGATGTACAGAGATCTCAATTGATAGAACAAATTGATAAAACGATTAACGTTTTAGAGGAGACATTAAAGAATTTAACGGTTAAAGATTTGAAAAAAGAGTATAAGTATCGCGTTTTTAAAGAGCCAACAACCACTGAATATTTTTTAATACACCTAATAATGCATTTGGCCTATCATCTAGGACAAATTAATTATCATAGACGCTTGTTAGATCAGTAATCTTTTTCTCAACATTTTATATTTATAAAACATTACATTAAATGCAGCATTTAAAAGAAACATCTAAAACGGATAAACCAAAAGTAACTTTAAAAACAGCTTTTAAAACGATTATTTGGCCAAGACGTAATTTGGTATTTTTAGGTTTACTACTTATAGTTATTAGAAGCCTATCGGGATTTGTATTACCACTTGAAAGTAAAGTCCTATTGGATGATGTTGTTCCAAATAAAGATTATAATACGTTATATCAGTTAATAGGTATTGTTATTGGAGCCATATCCATACAAGCAATTACATCCTTTATGCTAACTAAAGTATTGAGTATACAAGCTCAATATTTAATTAGTGAGTTAAGAGCGCAAGTTCAAAAAAAGGTATTGTCATTGCCTATTAGTTTCTTTGATAATACTAAATCAGGAGCCTTAGTTTCTCGCATAATGACAGATGTAGAAGGTGTTAGAAATTTAATTGGAACAGGTTTAGTGCAATTGGTTGGAGGTTCATTTACAGCAATTGTAACTTTAGTAATTCTATTAAAAATGAATGTATGGATGACACTTTTTACATTCATACCATTATCTATTTTTGCGTTTATAGCGTTAAGAGCCTTTAAATATATTCGTCCCATTTTTAGAGCAAGAGGAAAAATTAATGCTGAGGTAAAAGGAAGATTAAATGAAACCTTAGCTGGAGTTAGAGTTATTAAAGCCTTTAATGCAGAAGAACAAGAAAATACAGTTTTTGAAAAAGGTGTAGATAATATTTTTCAAAACGTAAAAAAGAGTTTAACAGCAACAGCTATAATGACGAGTTCGTCAACATTTTTGATTGGTTTGGCAACAACCGGAATCATGGGAATTGGCGGTCACTATATGATTAAAGGTGAAATAACACCAGGCGACTTTCTACAATTCACATTTTTATTAGCATTTATGGTAGCTCCAATAGTTCAGATGAGTAATATCGGAAGTCAACTAACTGAAGCTTTAGCCGGATTAGATCGTACAGAAGAACTCATGAATCTGGCAGCTGAAGATGAGCAAGAAGATCGAACGATTCAGCTTGAAACTATAAAAGGAGATATAAAGTTTAATAATGTATCCTTTGCTTACGAAGAAGGAAAACCTGTTTTACACAATATAGATTTTGATGCTCCTTCGGGTTCTGTTATTGCATTGGTTGGTAGTTCTGGTTCTGGTAAATCTACTATTGCTGGATTATCAGCTACATTTTTAAATCCAGATTCTGGCATAATAACTATAGATAATCAAGATTTATCAAAGGTAAAACTCAGTAGTTTTAGACAGCACCTTGGTGTGGTTTTACAAGATGAATTTTTGTTTGAAGGCACCATTAGAGAAAATATAATGTTTCCTAGACCAAATGCTACTGAAGCGCAATTACAGAATGCTGTAAAAGCAGCTTATGTTAATGAATTTACGGATCGTTTTGATGATGGTATAGAAACTTTAATAGGTGAAAGAGGGGTAAAACTATCTGGAGGACAGCGACAGCGTATAGCTATAGCAAGAGCAATTTTAGCCGACCCTAAGATTATTATTTTAGACGAAGCAACTTCTAACTTAGATACAGAAAGTGAAGCTTTAATTCAAAAAAGTCTATCAGAATTAACAAATAACAGAACAACAATAGTTATCGCTCATAGATTAAGTACAATAAAACGAGCAGATCAAATATTGGTTATAGAAGCGGGTCAAATAATGGAAAGAGGCACGCACGATGAGTTATTAGCAACTAAAGGACGTTATTATGATCTTTATACATTTCAGTCTAAAATTTAATCTTCTTAAAAATGAAAATTATATTCAATAATTATAAAATTTCTCTATTAGATAAAAACGATGGAGTTTTGTTTTTTAATTTAATAGATTCTAACAGGCAGCGATTAGAAGATTTTTTCGCAGGAACTGTTTCTGAAACAGAGACGCTTAATGATACTTTAGATTATTGTGCAGAAATTCAAAATAGAATAAAAGCTAAAAGTTATTTTCCATATATGATTACAGATTCACATACTAATAAGTTTATTGGATTGGTAGATGTGAAAAATATAGATTGGAATGTACCTAAAGCAGAATTAGGTTCTTTTATAGATAGTCGGTATGAAGGAAAAGGTATTGTGACTAAAGCCACAAGTTTAGTGATAGATTATATTGTTGAAGAAAACAGATTTATCAAATTATTATGCAGAGCTAATAAAAGAAATAAAGGGAGTATTGCTGTAATTATAAAAAATGGTTTTGAGCTAGAAGGAACTATTAGAAGAGACTATAAAACAACAAAAGGAGAAATCGTTGATTTAAATTATTATGGTCGTGTGTTCGATTAAAATTAAATAAGCTAATGTTCTATAATAAATCCAAAGCTCATCATTTCTGATGAGCTTTTTCAAACAAATCACTTAACTTAACACAATTAAGCGATTGATATTTTCATTAACAATCAATAAATTTTGAAATTGATTATTAAGTCTTGTCTTGTTATATTTTTCCCAAACTATTGTATAGCATCAACTTTATTTTTTAGACACACAATATTGCGAATTGTTACATCTACAGTGTTTTTGATTGTATAGATGTAAAACAAATAATGCAATAGCCGGTAAATAGAGTATGCCTTCTGGTACAGGTGAGAATTCAATTTTTTCATTGAAAATTAATAAACATAGAAGTATCCAATTAAACCACAAACCATATTTAATCCACTGCTTAGAGCTTTGATTAGAAGACCAATACACTGCAAAAAAGGAAACTGCAAGAAAGATATAGTCTATTGTAGTCCACCATATAGGAGCACTTTCGCAACATGCAGCAGAGCAGGTCTGAGCAATAAATATGAATGGCGTAGCCGCGCAATGAATAAGGCAAAGACTACTAGCCATTGCGCCAATTGAATCTGAATTCTTCTTTTGAAAATATTTTGTAATCATAAATTTAAATGCAACTGAGTTGCAAAAATAATATAAAATTTGACAATGCAACATAGTTGCAGTAAATTTGTTTTATGAGTGTAAAAAGAAAGACAAAGGCGGTATCAATAATTATTTCAATTTTTGAAAGTATTTCAGATGCTATTTCTGTGGTAGATTTAGTGGATCAATTAAAAACACAGATGAACAAAACCACAGTTTATCGTATTCTTGAGCGTTTAGAAAACGAAGGTACAATTCATGCGTTTACAGGAAGTAATGGATTAAGATGGTACGCCAAATGCCATGAATGTACAGCGCATTATCATAACGATATACATCCACATTTTGAATGTAAAGATTGCGGAAAAGTAGAATGTCTAGAGATTAATATTACGATACCAAACGTAAATGATCGAAATATAATGTCAGCCAATGTATTACTATCAGGGCAATGTGTAGAATGTACGATTAATGCGGCTTAAAAATTCAAGAAATAGAATTTCCCCATTCTGCAATGGACAGAATTAGTGGGATTAAAGATTCGCCCAACTTAGTTAATTTATATTCTACTTTTAGTGGTGGCTTCTTAGTATAAACTTTGCGCTGAATAATTTTATCATCTTCAAGCTTTTTTAGTTGTAAACTTAATGTTCTTTCTGTTACACTAGGCACTAGTTTTCTCAACTCATTATAACGTAATTTACCATCTATTAAGTGAAAAAGAATTACGGTTTTCCATTTTCCACCAATGACACCCATAGTGAGACTAGCACAACATGGATATTCTTTTCCGTTATATGAGTATGTTTTTTGCTCAATTTTCATACTATCATTTTTGACCGTTATTGCAAATATAAAAAACTATACTTAGTTTTGCTACTATAAAAAGTATAGTATATAAAATAAATGTAATAATATGAGTAAACCAAACATTTCAAAGAAAGATATTTTAAATGCATTTCAATACAGACATGCTACAAAAGAGTTCGATTCTACGCGCCAATTAGCAGATGATGATATCAATTTTATTCTAAAAACAGCAAATCTATCACCAAGTTCTTTTGGCTTTGAGCCATGGCACTTTATCGTAGTTCAAGATAAAGAATTAAGAGAGTTACTTAAGCCTGTGGCTTGGGGAGCACCTTTAAAGTTAGATACTGCAAGTCATTTTATCTTGGGTTTAAGTATGAAAGCACCAATGACCAAATGGGATTCGGATTACATTATGCATATGATGAAAGATGTAAAATATTTTCCAGAGGATGTTATAGAAATGTATTCTAAGTTCTACAGAGAGTTTCAAGAACGTGATTTTAATTTAGACTCGGATAAAAAATTGTTTGATTGGGCCTCTAAACAAACTTATATAGCCCTTGCAAATATGATGACTTCTGCTGCTTTAAATGGAATTGATAGTTGTCCTATAGAGGGTTTTCATGAAGATAAAGCAAATACTTTATTAAAAGAAAAATTTGGTGTAGATACTGAAAAATACGGATTGTCATATATGGTAGCTTTTGGTTATAGAAAAGCAGAACCACCGCATGCTAAAACAAGACGACCTTTAGAAGAAGTCGTCACTTGGAAATAAGCCATGAGTAAAAATAAAGCGAATACTATGGGTAAGACTATATTAATCACAGGAAGTACAGACGGTATAGGTAAACTTACAGCCATTAAGCTGGCTAAAGAAGGCCATACAGTTTTTGTACATGGAAGAAACAAAGAAAAATTAAACCATGTTATTTCTGAAATAAAGGAAACTTCAGGCAATCAAAACATAGATGGTTTTGTAGCTGACTTTTCAGATATTAAAGCTGTCAAACAAATGTCAGAAGACGTTAAGGCTAAAATTGCTAAGCTAGATATTTTAATCAATAATGCAGGAATCTTTAAAACTTCCGCTACAAGTAAATTTAAAGGTTTTGACATTCGGTTTGTTGTTAACTATTTAGCGTCTTATGTATTAACAAATGGGATATTACCAGTATTACAAAACGGAAATCACTCACGTATTGTTAATTTAAGTTCGGCTGCACAGTCACATGTTTCTGATGCTACTCTAGCAGGAGAAAGTATCCATGATGCTAGTGAGGCATATGCTCAAAGTAAACTAGCATTAACGATGTGGAGTTTCGCTTTCGCGGAAACGAATCCAGATATCATAACCATAGCAGTAAATCCAGGCTCATTATTAAATACTAAAATGGCGAATGACGCTTATGGGCAACACTGGTCACCAGCTGAAAAAGGTGTTTCAATTTTATATGATTTAGCCATGTCTACAGATCATGAAAATGATTCAGGCAAGTACTTTAATAATGATAAAGGTGTTTTTGGAAACGCACATCCAGATGCTTATGATGATAAGAAAATAAGTCAATTAATCACTGCCACAAAAAGTATATTGAATCATGAATAATAATGCACTCGCACAAGCTCGTGACCTTAGCTTACCTTCTCGTGAAGATTCGCTAAAGCGCGACCCATCTGTCTCTCATTTTTGGAACAGTAATCGAAAACTGCTCGAAGATGCTTGGTCAGAATGGGAAATTGAAAATAAAGATAAATTACTGGTTCCTGATGAAACCTTACTTGATCCAGAATTGCGAAAAGCGATAAACGACGCCTGGGAAAACCCAGAAAAAGAAAATGCTGTTGCAGATTTATGGGAAGAAATAATCCCTGGAGTCTATGTTGCACAGTTTTTTGATCTTGAGCGTTTAACAGATTTTCGTAATTATTTAGAGGATGTGGTAAATTCAGAAATTCCAAGACGTGCACCTTACGGAATTCAATTGAATCGCTACGGAATTATGCTAGATCCACGCTCGGAAGGTCATTTGGCAGCGCCTAATTTCCAAGATTTTTACAATACGATGATGGATCGCTTTATGCGTCCGATTGCACGTTTGTTATTAGGGACTTACGGTTATGATAACCAAACATTTGGCTTTTCTATTCAGTATAATCCTGACAAGGATAAAGATTTACATGCGCATACTGATGCTTCTGCTGCTACTTTAAATATCAACATTAACTTACCTGATGAAGAATTTACAGGTTCACAAGTTGATTTCTATGATAAAGCAACAGGAAAAACTGTGCAAACTGTATTTGAACCAGGTAAAGCAATACTCCATCGTGGTAATGTGCCGCACGCTACGCATCCTATAACTAGTGGACAGCGTAGTAATTTGGTGGTATGGCTTTACGGAGACCAAATGCAAATTCCGCGTGGTGGTGCAAGTAGTTATGGTAGTGTTGGCAACAGAGCATCTTCAGTGGATGATAATAAAAGTGTAGGCGCTCGTGAACGTTGGAGTGTTCCAGACAGTCCTAAAGATACTTTTGCACCATTTTAAAAGAATAAATTTTTTAATCGAATTTGTTAAAGTAACTTTATTGAAATGAAATATTTAGTATATAAATAAAATCCCAAAGAATCTACCAGAACGGGAACTTACACAGATGTATTAAATTAAAACCATCTAGAATGAATAAAAAAATAGGATTAAAGGAAGCCATTTCAATCGGAATTGGAGGTATGGTTGGTGGTGGCATATTTGCTGTACTTGGTTTGGCTGTTGCTTTAGCAAAAGGTGGAACACCAGCATCTTTTTTATTTGCTGGTTTAATTGCACTAATTACATCTTATAGTTATGTAAAATTATCACTCAAATATCCAGACAGAGGAGGAACCGTTAAATTTATTAATCAAGGTTTCGGAATAGGTGTTTTTAGTGGTGGTGTTAATAATTTGCTGTGGATAAGTTACATTATTATGCTTGCGTTATATGCTTCTGCATTTGGTTCTTACGCACCTAATTTGTTTGAGCTAACGAGTGATAAAACTCTAGACTCACATATATATGCATCTGCTATTGTCATTCTAGCTACAGCAATAAATTATTATAGTATTACGGTTGTTGGAAAAATAGAATCTTATGCAGTAATTATTAAACTTTTTATTTTATTGTCTTTTGTTGGATTCGGTATATATGGATTGATTGGCAATCCGCATTTGGAACAATTATCACCTGAGAATTGGGAATCATCATTTAAGCTACTTACCGCAGGAATGGTGATTTTTGTGGCTTATGAAGGTTTTGAGCTCATCGCTAACGCAGCACCAGATATAGAAAACCCTAAAAAAAATATACCAAGAGCATATTTTTGGTCTGTCATTTTTGTAATATGTTTGTATGTTATCATAGCAACAATTACAGTTGGATCTTTAGATTTTAAGACTATTTCAACAGCGCAAGATTATGTTCTGGCAGAAGCTGCAAAGCCGATGTTGGGGAAATTGGGCTTTACAATAATTACCATAGCTGCATTAATATCTACATTTTCTGCGATTAACGCGTCACTTTATGGAGGTAGTAGAGTAAGTTATGAGATTGCAGAAGATGGTGAATTGCCTAATCAGTTTACAAACCAACTTTGGAATCAACCAATAGGTTTATTAATAACCACAATTTTAACACTTGTTTTGGTCAATACATTACAATTAGAAAGTATCTCTACCGCAGGTAGTGTTGGTTTTTTATTGATTTTTGCTATCGTAAATTTTGCTGGATACAAATTAGCAAACGAAACAGATAGTAAGAAAAGTATTCCGCTTGTTGGTGCACTATTATCCTTTTTTGCTATGATTGCCTTACTTGTTCAGCATTATGGTACAAATAAAATTGATGTTTTTATTGCATTAGGTATCATTGCATTTAGTTTTGTAGTAGAATTCATATATAGAAAATCAAAATATTCAAAAAAAAGATTATAATATAATAAAGTGAGTAATATCTTAATCTACAAATGATTTAATGGTAATATTATAATTAAAACCAATATATTTCAAAAAGAAAAACGGTTTGAGGAATCACTCAAACCGTTTTATATTATTTAGTTTTCTAATTACAACGGAATATTCCCATGCTTACGCTGAGGTTTTACAACGTCTTTATTTTCAAGCATACTAAACGCTTTTATCAATTTTCGTCTTGTATTATGAGGTAGAATCACTTCATCAACAAAACCACGCTCTGCTGCACTATATGGATTAGCAAAAAGCTCAGCATACTCGGCTTCCTTTTCTTTCCATTTGACTTCTTTATCATCTGCTGAAGAAATTTCACGTTTAAAGATAATCTCGGCGGCACCTTTAGCTCCCATAACCGCAATTTCGGCATTTGGCCACGCAAAATTCATGTCTGCACCAATGTGTTTTGAATTCATAACATCATAAGCACCGCCATAAGCTTTTCTTGTAATAACCGTAACTCGCGGCACTGTAGCTTCAGAAAATGCATATAGTAATTTTGCTCCATTTGTTATTATGGCATTCCACTCTTGATCAGTTCCTGGTAAAAATCCTGGAACATCTTCTAATACCAATAAAGGAATATTAAAACAATCGCAAAAACGAACAAAGCGAGCCGCTTTAGTAGAACTATTAACGTCCAAAACACCAGCTAAAAACATAGGTTGGTTAGCAACAATACCAATAGATTTACCGCCTAATCTCGCAAAACCTACAATAATATTTTCTGCGAAATCTTTGTGTATTTCATAAAAAGAATCTTCATCAATAATTCCTTCAATCACCTGATGCATATCATAAGGTTTATTAGCATTTTCTGGCACAATTGTATCTAAAAGGTCTCTTATTTCTTCTTTGAGTTCAAAATCTAAATCTTGAGGTTTTTCTTTATTACTTTGAGGTAGATAACTTAGAAGTCGTTTTACATCTTCCAAACATTCTACATCATTAGTAGATGTTTTATGAGCAACGCCAGATTTTGATGAGTGTACAGATGCACCACCAAGTTCCTCGCTCGTAACTTCTTCGTTAGTCACTGTTTTTACAACATTTGGTCCAGTTACAAACATATAACTAGTGTCTTGTACCATTAAAGTGAAATCTGTCATTGCAGGTGAATACACAGCACCACCAGCACAGGGTCCCATAATTGCAGAAACCTGAGGAATCACTCCAGATGCTTGAACATTTCGATAGAAAATATCTGCATAACCACCTAATGAACGCACACCTTCTTGAATCCGTGCTCCACCAGAATCATTTAATCCAATGATTGGTGCTCCAACATTCACAGCCATATCCATAATCTTACATATTTTTTCAGCATGTGTTTCTGATAAAGAACCACCGAAAACGGTAAAGTCTTGAGCAAATACATAAATCAATCTACCATTAACGGTACCATAACCAGTAACTACACCATCACCATAAAATTGCTGGTTTGCCATTCCGAAATCCTTTGTCCTATGTGTCACTAGGGCACCAATCTCTTCAAACGAACCTTCATCTAATAAATACATAACACGCTCTCTTGCGGTTAGTTTCTTTTTTTGATGTTGTTTATCTATTCTGGCTTGACCTCCTCCTAGTTTGGCTAAGGCTAGTTTGTCGTTTAGTGTTTTTATTTTTGAATTCATATTCTCCTTAATTTGTCATTCTGAACTTGATTCAGAATCTAGTTTTTTATGTGGATTCCGCATCAAGTGCGGAATGACAGTAGGTGTTAATTAGGTAATCGTAATAATTTCTGATCTTCTAAATAACGCTTCAATGCGATTTTTGCTGCAATCTCACCTTCTATTTTATGTTGTTCTGATAATAGGCTAGGAGAGTAGTACTTTTTTACAAAGTGTGTGTCAAAATTTCCACTTCTAAAGGCGTCATGCTCGCAAACAAATCGCCCAAATGGTAATGTGGTTTCTACACCTTTTACGTGATAACTATCAATTGCTTTAATCATTAACTCAATTGCTTCCTCTCTTGTATCTCCATAGGTAATCAACTTAGACAACATTGGATCATAATAGATTGGTATATCCATGCCTTCTTCAAAACCATTATCTACGCGTATATTTTCTCCTTCAGGCAATTGGTAAACTTCTAAATTACCAACACTTGGTAAAAAATCATTCATTGGATCTTCTGCATACACACGAAGTTCTAACGCATGACCATTGATTTTTAGATCCTCTTGTTTAATGTTCAAATTTTCCCCTCTAGCAACTCTAATCTGAAGCTCAACCAAATCTACACCAGCAATCCATTCAGAAACGGGATGTTCTACTTGAAGTCGCGTATTCATTTCTAAGAAATAGAAATTTAAATTTTCATCTAATAGGAATTCAACCGTACCTGCATTTATGTAGTCGCAAGACTTAGCCACGTTAATAGCTGCTTGTCCCATTTTTTCTCTTAACTCTGGGGTTAAAACAGCAGAAGGTGCTTCTTCTACTACTTTTTGATGACGTCTTTGTACTGAGCATTCGCGCTCAAAGAAATGCAAATAATTACCGTGCATATCTGCCATTACTTGAATTTCTATATGTCTTGGTGAAGCAACGTACTTTTCAATAAATACTGAACCATCACCAAAAGCATTTGTAGCTTCACTAATGGCTCTATCCATTTGAGACTCAAATTCAGCTTCGTTTTCTACAATACGCATTCCTTTTCCGCCACCTCCAGCAGAGGCTTTAATTAGAATAGGAAAACCTATATTATTGGCAATTTTTTTAGCTTCAGGAATGTCGGTAATCGCTTCATCTGTACCTGGTACCATGGGAATGTCGTAAGCTTTAACTGTTTCCTTTGCTGCCAGTTTACTTCCCATAACCTTAATGGCCTTAGAACGTGGTCCAATGAATATAATATTGTTAGCTTCGCATAACTCAGCAAAATCAGCATTTTCACTAAGGAAACCATACCCTGGATGAATACCGTCGACATTAAGAGATTTAGCAACCTCGATTATTTTATCTCCTTTTAAATAGGATTGATTAGATGGAGCAGGACCAATACAAACCGCTTCGTCTGCATATTTCACATGGAGTGCATTTCTATCTACCTCAGAAAAAACAGCTACTGTTTTAATTCCCATTTTTTTTGCCGTACGCATAACACGAATAGCAATTTCGCCTCTATTTGCGACCAAAATCTTCTTCATATTATTCAAACGTTATTAATAGTGAGTTTTTATCTACAGTCTCTCCTTGTTTTACACTTATTGATTTAATTATTCCGTCTCTTGGTGAATTAATTACATTTTCCATTTTCATGGCCTCAAGAATTATTAGAGCATCATTTTCTTTAACTTCTTCTCCTTCGTTCACGCTAATCTCTAAAATTAATCCTGGCATAGGAGCTTTAATTTCGTTAATCTGTTTAGACGCACCAATTTCGAAACCTAATGCTTCAATTTGCTGATCTAACGCGTCGTTAATGTCAACCTGATAGATATTGTTATTAACTTTAACCTCGTATGTTTTTTGGTTGAATTCAGATTTTAAAATAGATGCTTTTATTGTAGTGTTATTTTGTAAAATATGGTAGTGATTTGGAGATATTTCAATAGCATCTAGCGTTTCGGTAGCTTCTCTTGTAACATCGAAACTATGAGAATTATTGACTTTTATTTTATACATATAATGACATTTATTGCAGTATTAATGATTTAAATCAAATCTATTGCAAAATATAAAATTTTAGAGGTTTATATTAAGACTTTCACAAAGTTTTAAAGTTTGAACCGTCTTGATGTTTTTTAATTGCTTTTCTAGATAAATAGATAGCGATAGCAAGTGATATAAATGCTCCGATAGAAATACCAGGAATGAAGCGAATGAATAGAAAGAAGTCATAAGCTCCATGAAATAAGGTAGCCAATAAAAGACCTGTAATATTTAATTTAATTCGATTTTTGGAAAACTTAGCTTTACCCATATAATAACCCATTAATATACCAAAGGTTGCATGGGCAGGTACTGCTGTAAAAGCCCTTAAAATGGCAGTTTCATAACCACCTTCTAATACGTACATTATATTCTCAGTACAAGCAAATCCCATAGACACCATTACTGCATATATGATACCATCATAAGGCTCATTAAATGCTTTCTTAGGTTGTGCAAAATATTTAACGATAACATACTTACTAAATTCTTCTGCTAATGCAACTACAAAAAAGGCCTGAATAAATTGTTGCCAAATACTGTACTTATCAGTTAAAGGAATAAGACTTCCTGTAAAGGTGTATAGTACAATTACGATTAATACACTTAGTATTGCTCCAAAAAGAAAATTAAGTAGCAGCAAGCCTTTGGGTTCTTTTTCATACTTATCTTGAAAATAGATGTAAAGAATAATTATCATTACTGGTGCAACTGCTAAGAGTACGAGATTCATAAGTTAATTTTTTCTTTTATCCGATCTAAAACAAATTTGTAATAGGACGCATTGGTGCTTATAAAGTGGTTGTTTGATATGCTTTTTTCTAATAAACCTTCGAAAGTATGAAACGTCACTAATTTTAAAGCCTCTACTTCGTCCTTTTGAGGAATTAGAGCTTCTATATTTATATTAACATTGGCGATAAAAACTTGATGAAATTCATTATCTTGAATGGTGCCATTTTCATAAGTTGATTCGTGCAGAAATACTCCTATTTTGTCTAAATTTCTAGCTTCTAATTCTAAACCAATTTCTTCTTTAGTTTCTCTCAACGCGGCTTCAATAAATGTTTCTCCAGCATCAATATGACCTGCAACTGAAACATCCCAAAGTAAAGGATGAATTGCTTTTTTATGTGATCTCTGTTGCAATAAGATTTCGCCTTCTAAATTATAAATCCACAAATGGATGGTGTTATGGTACCAACCGTTTTTATGAGCTTCTGATTTTAGAACAACTTTATTTGTTGGTTCACCTTTTGGTGTAACGATGTCTATATATTCTTCCATTAATTTTATAAAGAAGTAATAGTTTTAACTAAGGTTTCGAATTGTGATTTTGTATTAAACACATGGCAAGATACTCGCATATATTCACCACGATAAGATAAACTAATATTAGCTTTACTTATTTCTGCTTTTAAATGGTCTAAATCAATAGTTTTTGGAATTTTTATACCAAATAAATGCTTGGCCCTTATTTGAGAGGAATCAGTATGGAAGCCTAGTTTATTTAATTTATTTAAAGCATCTAACGAAATATGGTTACAGTAGTCTTGTAATTCGTTAGTGTTTATTCTCAAGATTTCAGTTAATGCTGCAATCTGCATTTTTACATAAATAAAACTTGCACATTCACCAGCATTATATCTTTGAGCTAAGGGCTTGTATTCGTTTTGATATTTTGTAAGTCCTGCAAGGTTTTCACTATTCAAACGTATAGACCAATTTTGCTCTATAGGTTCGCCATTATCAAAATAGTCACTGTAATAGGCGTAAGCACATCCATAAGGTCCAAATAGCCATTTGTAACCAGCACAAACTAATGCGTCTGGTTGTATATCTTTTACAGAAAAAGGTAGTGCGCCTAGTGATTGACTACCGTCTATAATTAAAAGTGCATTATATTTTGATGTTTTTTCTCTTATGGCTTTTAGGTCGAAAATGTATCCGTTAGCCCAATGAATTTGACCGATTGCAACTACTGCTGTTTTAGTTGTGATGGCTTTGAGAATTTCCGTATTCCAATTTTCGATTTGTTGCGGTTGCCGTATGGTTACAATTTTTGCTTCAAATTTGTCGGCCAGCGTTTTCCAGATATAAACATTACTAGGAAATTGCTCTTCAGCTATCAAAATTTCGTCTCCTTTCTTTAAAATTATATTATTTGCAACATTTGCCATACCATAGGATACTGATGGAATAGTAACTACACGATTATAATCTTCTACATCTATAACTTTAGCAAATAATTTTCTAAGTTCTGAAACTGGCTCAAATAAATCAGAGGATTGAAAATAATCTGGTCGACTTTTTTTTGTAACAGCAACTATACCAGCATTTTCAACTGATTTAAAAGCAGGTGAAAAACTCGCTGTATTAAAATATATTATATCATCCGGGAAAGCGAATTGGTCTTTTAAGTTTGCTAATGGCATGTATTAAAGTAAATAGACCTGTTAAGAATTGAAACTTAACAGGTCTTTAGTTGTTATTTAAAATAGCTAAACGTTTCTCCGTCTTCTATTTTTAGTAGTGTCTCATAAATTAATTTAATCACATTCTCTACATCACTTTTATGCACCATTTCTACTGTTGTGTGCATATAGCGCAATGGTAAAGAAATTAGTGCAGAAGCAACACCACCATTACTGTAGGCAAATGCGTCTGTATCTGTTCCTGTTGCTCTAGATAATGCGGCACGCTGAAAAGGTATTTTCTTTTCTTCAGCAGTATCTGTAATTAAATCTCTAAGTTTTTGTTGAACTGCAGGTGCATATGCCACAACAGGACCATCACCAATCTTAGCTAAACCTTGTTTTTTAGGGTCTATCATTGGTGTTGTTGTATCGTGAGTAACGTCAGTTACAATGGCAACATTAGGTTTTATGGTTTGCGTAATCATTTCTGCACCTCTTAACCCAATTTCTTCTTGCACAGAATTAGTAACATATAATCCAAAAGGTAATTTCTTTTTGTTTTCATGAAGTAATCGTGCTACTTCAGCAATCATAAAACCACCCATTCTATTATCTAATGCTCTACAAACAAACTTATCTTTATTGAGAATATGGAATTCATCAGGATAGGTGATTACGCATCCTACATGGATACCCATTTTTTCTACTTCAGCTTTATCTTTTGCTCCAACATCAATACAAATGTTATCTGGTTTTGGTGGTTCTTCTTTAGAACGATTTCTCGTGTGGATAGCTGGCCATCCAAAAACACCTTTAATAATTCCTTTTTTTGTGTGAATATTTACAATTTTACTAGGTGCTATTTGGTGATCGCTACCTCCATTTCTAATAACGTATAACAATCCATTATCCGAAATATAATTTACGTACCATGAGATTTCATCTGCATGCCCTTCAATAACCACTTTAAATTTAGCTTTTGGATTTATAACTGCAACTGCTGTACCATATGTATCTGTAATAAACTCATCCGCATAAGGTTTTAGATAGTCCATCCAGATTTTTTGACCTTCCCATTCATATCCTGTAGGAGAAGCGTTATTTAAATATTTTTCTAAAAAGTCTATAGACTTTTTTGTTAATAATTGCTTTTTTGCCATTGTAAAATTTTTTCTTAAAAATAATAATATTAATACGATTTTAAGGTTAATGGTGGTATTAAATATTAACTTTGGAATGATTTTAGTATTTAACTAATCCATGAAATACATTGCTTACATAGCGTTATTTTTTTCTGTATCAGTTTGTGCTCAAGAAGATCCTGTAAAACAAGATTCAACAGAGGTGCAGCAGTATATGATTATTGAAGGAGATTCTGTTTTTGTTACATCTGTAGAATTAAATGAGGTATTGGTTTTACCAAATTTAAGTTTTAGAGATCGTGATGCTAGAATACGTTATATTATTTTAAGAAGAAAGACACTAAAAGTGTACCCTTATGCTAAGTTGGCAGCCGAGCGCTTAGAGGCGTTACAAAAGCGTTTAGAAACTTTAGAAAGAAAGCGTGATAAAAAGAAGTATGCTAAGGTGATTCAGAAATATATTGAAGACGAATTTTCTGCTGAACTAAAAAAATTAACCAAAACAGAAGGGCAAATATTAGTTAAACTTATTCATAGACAAACAGGTAAAACTACATTTGATCTTATTAAAGAACTAAGAAGTGGTTGGCGTGCATTTTGGTTTAATAGTACGGCTAGTTTATTTGATATATCTCTTAAAAAAGAATTTAGCCCTATAGATGAAGAAGAGGATTATTTGATTGAGGATATTTTGCAACGTGCATTTCAAAATCAACGTATAGAACGCCAAAGACCTGCTTTTGATATCGATTTTTATGCATGTGTGAATAAATGGTCAAAACCTAAAGCGAAGGCTAAATCTAAAAGTTAGATGCGAGTTCAATCTAAATTTGAAGAACAGCTCAATTCTTGGACCCACGGTTTTGGTGCTTTTTTGGGCATTATAGGTTTAGTTTTATTAATAATTTATTCTGATAGTACAAAGCCTTGGAGTTTATTTAGTGTTATAGTTTATGGTATTTCAATCATCATACTTTTTTTAGCATCTGCATTTTATCATGCAGTTAAAGGTGAAAAGTGTAAACATTATTTTAGAATTGTGGATCATGTTAGTATCTATCTTCTTATAGCAGGCACATATACACCAGTATTATTGATTTTATTAAGAAATAGTCTTGGTTGGGAATTGTTTTATACCGTTTGGGGAATTGCAGTTTTCGGGGTAATTCTCAAGTTATTTTTTACTGGGCGTTTTGAAATTTTCTCAACACTATTGTATTTAGTTATGGGCTGGCTAATTGTAATTGATTATACAAACGCAGCAAACGCTTTGGGTACTTCGGGTGTATTTTGGTTAATGGCAGGTGGTTTATTTTATACGGTTGGCATTGTGTTTTATGTAATAGAAAAAATACCATATAATCATGTCATTTGGCATTTGTTTGTTTTAGGTGGCGCCATTTGTCACTTTTTTATGATATTTCTTAGTGTCATTTAAGTTGAAGAAATTATTTTTTTAATGGTTACTATTTGCCCTAAATGGTAGTGCGTATGTTCTATAATACCAGCAAGGTTTCTATAATAGCTTCCATATTTTTCATCTATAAAAAATGTATCAAGACAGGACTCTTCGAGGTCTTCAATTATGGAGATAAATGCTTTAGCTTCTTCCCAAATTGTATTCTGTAACTCTAGCCATTCGCTATCAGTGTTTAGAATAGGGTGATTAAAACTAAATTTATCTTTTATGGTTAAATCATTAGTTTTTAATCCATCCATAGCACCTTTTAAATAGTAATGGATATGAAAGGTTAAAGCTAAAATGCTATTTAAATTACCAACTTTATGAGTTGCCATTTTTAAAGAAACGTCGGAAAGACTGTCTTTAAAATTCGAAGCTGTCCAATTGCCACCAAAATAGACTTGATGAAGGTTATTTGCAATTTGTTGAGTTATTTTCATTGTGCTTATTCTTTAACAAATACCATACAATGTTGCCATGGTAAATTAGCAATATTTTCATCTAGTTTAAAACCTGCAACTTTCATTTCCTTAACTGCTTGCGCTTCTGTCATTTTATGAATTTTTTTAATAGGTATTGTGTCATCCTCTCCTCGATATTCTATTAAATAAACCTTACCATTTTTCTTTAAAGCCTTTTTTATAGACATTATCATTTCATAAGGATAGTTGAACTCATGGTAAACATCAACCATCAATATTTTATTCACAGAATTCTCAGGAAGATTCACGGATTTCTCATTTCCTAAGACCGTATTAATATTTTTATTGATTTTATATTTTGGATGTGTGAGTAGAGCTGCTAACATTTCTTCTTGAATATCTACAGCGTATACAAAACCGTTTTTTGCTAAAGGTGCCATTTTAAACACATGGTAACCAGAACCTGCACCAATATCAGCTATAGTATCAGACGATTTAATAGAAAGGTTTTCAATGAGTTTAGTTGTGTTTTCTTCTGCTTCACGCTCGGGACGTTCTAACCAATCTATGCCCTGAAAACCCATAACATATGCTATTTCGCGTCCCATATACCATTTACCAATACCATTCGGATCTCCCTTCTCAGAGATATACTTTTTTGTTTCTATTTCTCCGTCGTTATCTTGTGCATTTATATTAAAATTTTGAAGTAGTATTGTAAGTAATATACTTAGTCTCAATAAGTTTTTCATATTAGTACATCGTATTAGCATTAGCAGATTTCAGCGGTATTTGTTGAATGGCATCCCAATGTTCGCAAATTTTCCCTCTAGTATTAAATCTAAAAAAATCCATGGTTACATATTGATCGTTGCCAGGCCAAGTTTGATATGTATGTAAAGCTACCAAATCGCCTTCAGCAATACATCTTACAAATTCTATCGATTTATTTGGGTATTCTGTGTGCATACGATTAAAATAGTCAATAAAACCTTCAGTGCCATCTGCAACATCTGGATTATGCTGTATGTAAATCTTATTAGTGAATTGTTCTATAGCTTCTCTAGGTTTACCTTCGTAAGCCATTCTGTAAAAAGCTATGGCGTTTTTTTTATTTTCATCTAACATCGCTAATAAGTATTTGGTTTTTTAAATTTAAGAAAATATTCAATATTTAATTTTATATTGAATATTGGTTAATTGCACTTTAACTTTTTTTGATTTTGTTTTAGACTGTTTAAAAACCAAAATAATCTCACCTGCGTATATATTAATGATGGATAACAACTTAGATTTTTATAGGGATATTTCTAAAAATAATTTACCTCTTACTGAGCTTTTAAAAAACGAAAGTTTATTTACAAAGGTTCCAGAAAATTGGTCAATAGTAGTAACAGATATAGAAAACTCTACAGGTGCCGTTGCTAAAGGTTTTCATAACGATGTAAATTTATGTGCCACAGGCAGTATTATAACTGTTTTAAACACACTAAAAGCTAAGGAAACTAAAATTAAAATACCTTATTTTTTTGGTGGAGATGGTTCTACTTTTATAATTCCTAATTCTGTATTAGAGCAAGTTCTCATGGCCTTAAATACATATAGTCTTCATATTAAAAAAACAATACAACTTAATTTAAGGGTTGGATATCTCGAGGTTAAGAAAGTTTATTCTAATAATATCACCTTAAGAATAACTAAACTTAAACATAATAAGTATTTAACAACACCAGTAGTCTTAGGTAATGGATTAAAATATGCGGAGCGTATTATTAAAAAAAGCTTTAAGGAATCTGATTTGAGTAGTATTGAAAATACGATGCTTAATTTAGAAGGTATGGAATGCAGGTGGGATATGATTTACCCTAATGAGACAGAAAAAAAAGTTATATGTCTATTGGTAGATTGTAAAGACGAAAATGTACAGGCAGAAGTTTATGGCTCTATAATGAAGGAAGTGGATTTAATTTTTGGCAATTTAGAAAAACGTAATCCAATTTCTACGCTCAAATTAAAACTCAATACATCTTTAGATAAAATAAGGAAAGAAATGTATACCAAAATAGGAAAACACCAAATGACTTACCTTATAAGTAATTGGTTTGTTACTTTAATTGGCACTTACTATTTTAAATATTTTGATGCGGGTAAATTATATAAATATCGGGTAACTCAATTATCAGATACTATTATGTTAGATGGATTTTTAAATACTGTGATTTCTGGCACTAACAGCCAAGTCAATAAATTGAAGATTGTGTTAGATGAATTAGAAAAAGATAAAAAAATTATCTATGGCATTCACATTACACATGCTTCTATCATGTCTTGTTATATAGAAGATCGAAAAGAAAAACATATTCATTTTGTTGATGGTACTGAAGGTGGTTATACAAGTGCTGCAATGATGTTTAAAGAAAAGCTTAAAAACTGCAGTCTTAAGGATTTATAATATCCTTGTACTCTTCAAAAAATGCTTCAAATAAGGTCATGTTTAAATTAAAAAATTCCATCACCTCACGCCAAGTGTTTTTGTTATGTATAGAAACTTTTTGTTTTAGAGATAAATAGATTCGAGAGATCTCTTTTCCGTTTTCTAGATAATATTCTTCTTCATAAATAACATCTGATAAGTAATCGCTTTGTAGAATACCCCTTAATGCAACTAACTTTTCCCAACAGTTAATTCGGTTTTCTAGATCGTCTTCTAAATCTAGAGCTATTAAAGCTAATTTGGTATCGAAATGAAACTTAAAAGCAACTCCTTTAATTTTTGTGTCGTATAAAATCCATTTCCTTGGGAATGATTTACCAAAACTTGTCCAGAATTCTTGTCTGAGTTGACGGCTTTCTTCTTTAGAAAACATCTTAAATAAAATAAGCAATTAAAATTCCCATGCAGATGGCAACGAGCTTTGATAAATTAAACTTATGACCTTCTCCAGTTTCAAACAAAATTGTAGTAGAAATATGTAAAAATATACCAATTACAATAGCGTTTATAATATCTACATAATCCGCTATAAAAGGCATGGTATTAGAAATAAGTGTACCCAACGGAGTCATTAAACCAAATATTATTAAGAAGCTTATGATCTGTAATTTTGTATAACTAGATTGTAATAAAAATGCTGTAATTAATGCAGCAATTGGTATTTTATGAATTAAAACACCATACACCATAGCATTGTGCTCGTGAATAGGGAAACCTTCTAAGAAACTATGAATGCATAAACTTATAAATAGTAACCAAGGAAACTGCGAATCTTCTTTGTGAATATGAACATGCCCATGCTCAGCACCTTTAGAAAAAAACTCTAGAATAATCTGCAATAGAATTCCGCACATAATAAACAGTCCGGTTTGTTTAGCTTCTAAATGCATGTAAACTTCTGGTAGTAAATCGAAAAGGGTTATAGCTAATAAAAAAGCACCACTAAATGATAATAATAATTTGGTGTAAATAGATTTTTGCTTTTTGGTAAAAAAAGCGATGACTATACCAATTATTATAGCAATTATAGGAAGTAAATACTTGTTCATATTTTCTATTTACTTAAAAATCATAATTAAACGTTCTGACGTTTTAGAGTGGTATGGACGTAATTTATAATCTCCAAAAATATCTAATAAATAAACTCCAGCCTTTTCAAATAAGTCTTTAAAATCTTGCAGAGTAAACGCTCTTACACGTTCTTGAAATTCATAAAGTTCACCGTCAACATTAAAACTAATATCTTTTATAATATAGCCGTTATTTACACTTCGCTTTTGATTAAAGTGGATGCCTTCAACTACTTTAATATCCTCAGGGACTAAATTTTCTGTAATATAATTAACATTCATAAAATCAATAACTCCAAATCCGGCTGTATTTAACTCTTCTTTTATTGACTTTATAGTATTAAGGTTACAGTTTTCGTCTTCAAAATATCCAAAGCTTGTAAATAAATTAAAAACAGCATCAAAAGTTTCGGGATATGGTTTACTCATATCGTGGACTTTAAATTTTAGTTTCTCATTTTCAAATTGTTTAGCGTATGCTATACTTTGCTCCGATAAATCAACACCAGTAACATTATAATTTAATTTGTTGAGGTATACAGAATGTCTGCCTTTACCACACGCTAAATCTAAGATTTTACCACTTTCAGGAATGTTGAGGTAGCTCGTAAGATTATCCATAAAAACTTGCGCTTCAGAATAGTCTCTATCTTTGTATAAAATATGGTAGTAAGGCGTATCAAACCACGATGCGTACCATTGTTTCTTTGATTTAGTCATAATCTTAAATGTCCTGCAAAAATAGTGTAAATTTGCAATCTCTCAGACGTAATGTATGGACAATAATTTTAAAATGGTAGCCAAAACTTTATTTGGCTTCGAAGATATTTTAGCAAAAGAACTAACACAACTAGGAGCTATGGAAGTGGAGAAAGGTGTACGTAATGTTAGTTTTGTTGGTGACAAAGGCTTTATGTATAAAGCTAATTTGGGTATACGAACAGCTATTAAGATTCTAAAGCCTATTCATTCATTTAGAGTTACTCGAGAAGATGACCTCTATAAGAATGTAAAAAAAATGAAATGGGAAGAGTATCTCAAAGCAACAGGTTCACTCGCTGTTGATGCTACTGTTCACAATAGTGTATTTACGCATTCGCAATACACAGCTTTAAAAACTAAAGATGCTATTGTAGATCGTTTTAGAGATATCGATGGCACGCGACCAGATGTAGATTTACGTTTTCCGGACTTAAAAATTAATGTGCACATAGATCGCCAGCGCTGTACAATTTCGTTAGATACCTCTGGCGAGTCTTTGCATAGACGTGGTTATAAAACTGCGACCAATATAGCACCAATTAACGAAGTACTTGCTGCTGGATTAATTATGATGAGTGGTTGGGACGGACAAACAGATTTTATGGATCCGATGTGTGGAAGTGGAACTATGTTAGCGGAGGCTGCTATGATTGCTTGTAATATCCCTCCAAATTTAATGCGAAAGGAATTTGCTTTTGAGCGTTGGAATGATTGGGATGTAGAGTTATTTGAGAAGATTGAAGACTCATTGTTAAAGAAAACAAGAGATTTTCATCATAAGATATTGGGTTATGATAAATCTCCGTCTGCAATTTCAAAAGCTAAGGAGAATATAAAAAATGCGCATTTAGACGAGTTTATTCATATTCAGCACGAAGATTTTTTTAAAACTCAAAAAAGTGGAGGTGATAAATTGCATATGGTTTTTAATCCTCCTTATGGCGAACGTTTAGAAAATCTGAATGTTGAAGAATTTTACGGAAATATCGGTACGACATTAAAACATGGTTATCCTAATACCAATGCATGGTTGGTTACATCTAATCTTGAAGCTTTGAAGTTTGTAGGACTCCGTCCATCTCGAAAAATAAAAGTATTTAATGCAAAGCTTGAAGCGCGGCTAGTGAAATATGAAATGTACGAAGGAAGTCGTAAAGCAAAGAAACAAAACCTATAAGCTTTAAATCTTTTTTTTAATTATCCATAAATCTTGTGGAATCCAAGTTTTGTTATTAGAATTTTGTATAACATGCTCTAAGATTTGAGAAGTGTTAAATAAAGTTTCTACAAATGGTTTTGGGTGAAAAGCGGAGTAGGTGCGGTGGCCTTCTTTTACATTACCTCTTACAACTATTTGTCCGTTGTTATATTCCTTAAGTTCTGTGCTAGTTAATTTAACTTTAAAGTTATCACCTTGCATTGTTAGTAACATAATGCCTCCAGGTTTAAGTATGCGATTCAATTCTTTAAACCAATCGAAATGCATTTGCTCAGAAAGATGCGTAAATATTGAGATGCCATAAATTACATCCATAGAATCAGAATCATAAGGTAAATGCGCTTCTAATTCGTTTTTATTAAATTGTATTTTAGATAAGTTAGTTGAGCACCAATCTATTGATTTTGAATTGTAATCAGTTCCGAAAAAATTGCAATTATTACCTATGATGTCTGGCATGTGTCTAATAACACGGCCTGGACCACATCCCCAATCTAAAATATTTTTGTTATTTAGTTCTATGTGTTTTTTAAAATATTCAGAAAGCCAAATAGCCATCTTTAAGCCGCCATTATAATACTTATCATAATTTATACGAAACGACTCATACATTAAATAATCTGGAGGTAGCTTTATAGTAGGATGATTCTTTTTAAAGCTAGTATTTGCTCCAGAATTCTTAAACTTTTGAAAATAAAAACGAAGCTTATCCGTGAGATATATAAGACCTAATTGGCGAAGTATATTTGAGATTTTACCTTTTTTCATGCGTTAGTCATCATAATTGATGCAATGACGGCAAATATAATATAATGCTTAATTAATGCAGTTCTTCTAACTGTAAATTGTAGTCGTATTGCAAATCTTCATGTAAAACGCTAATCTTTTTCTTAATGGATACTATTTGTCTCTCATACAAATTACTTAAAGTGGTATTGCGATGTATTGATGGTTTAAGTTCATTAAGACATTCGCAGAAATAGAGTAGGAGTTCTACTTCTGTTGTTTTTTTTAAAGAGTAGCGACTGTATACTCTAATCTGTCTGAGGATTTTTCTTATTGTCTTTTTCATATAGAAATAACTATCTGAGTTAATGCCTTCAAAAAGTTCATCTAATGATAGCTTTACGCTTTCTATATATCCATCTTCATTATGTGCTTCAAACAATAAATAAGTGAGCAGCGCTTTGTTTTCTTTTTTAAATTTCCCTAAGCGTAAGCACAATTCTAGTAAGTCTTCTTTAGGTAAATGCTTTAGTTCCTTTTTTATGGTAACGATAGATTCAATCTTCATGCTACAAATTTAAAGCTTTTAAAACGGTTTGCTTATAAGTTTGTCCAATAGGAATAACATGTGTATCTACTGTAATTTGATTGCCAGAAAGATGATTCATCTTATTAAGATTAATACTGAATGATTTATGTGTTCTAAGAAAATGATGTGGTAAGCTTTCTATCAATTTTGAAAATGTACTATGCGTTGTAATTGTTTTAGTTTCTGTATGGACTTTTACGTAATCTCCAAAGGCCTCAACATATTGAATGTCTTTGTAAAACACTTTATGTAAGGCTTTATTTTCCTTTAAGACCATAAAGTTATCTTCGCTTTGCGAGCTCTTGTTAGTATTTAGAACCTTGCCAATAGCAGATAGGAATCTTTCGTAGGCAATTGGTTTTAATAAATAGTCAGCAGCGTTAACTTCAAAACCTTCAACTGCGTATTGCGGATATGCAGTTGTAAAAATAACCTTTGGTGGATTGTTAAGTGTTTTGTAAAAATCTAAGCCAGATTGTTTAGGCATATTAATATCTAAAAATAATACGTCTATATGAGCATTAAGTTGTAGGTATTTAAAAGCTTCAGCTGCATTATTACAAGTGGCTTTTAACTCTAGTACTTCAGTTTCTTTTACAAAATGTTGAAGCACACGTTGAGAAGATAGTTCATCGTCTATAATTAAACATGTAATTTTCTTAAGCTTCATTGGTTATATTAAGTGTTACTTCAAACTGATCTTTTGATTCTTCAACTTTAAATTTATGCTGGTTTGGGTATACTAAATCTAAGTTGTTTTTTAAGTTAATAAGACCAATACCGGAATACTTGTCTTTAATTTTATTCTGTGTATTTAAGTTGGCATTGCTAATAGAAAATTGAAATTGATTCCCCTTTTGATAAACCTTAACACGAATAGGTGTTTTTGTTTCACCAGAAATTAGACCATGTTTATAGCTATTTTCTAACAATGGTAGTAGTAGCATTGGGTAGATTTTAAATTGCTCATCTGCTACATCAATATTAAAGTCTGTAGCATTGGGTGTTTCTATGCGATGGTTTTGAAATGCAATATAGTTTTGTAATAATTTAATCTCATTTTTTAAACTAACACGTTCTGTGTCGGAATCGTAAATAACATAACGCAATATGTCTGAAAGCTGTACAATAGCATTTGTTATACCTTCTTTTTTTTCTAAAGCTAATGCGTAAACTACATTTAAAGAATTAAATAGAAAGTGTGGATTTATTTGAGATCTTAAAGCAGATAATTGGGTTTCTATTTGTTGATTTTTAAGCTTAAGTATTTTATTTTCATTAGTGTTAAAGTAAAACCAGTCTTCAGCTAATTTTAATAATGTTGTGGCTACTAAAAAAATGCTAAAAACTAAAAATATGTTAGGTTTTGATAGATAAGATATAAAAAAGTAATTAGGAAAAAGGACGTCTAAGATTGGTTGTAAAAGCCAGCTACCTAATAAAGCAGAAACCGAAAGATTGATTATAAAACAAGCAAGGTATAATTTATATTTCTCTAGTTTTAAAAACTTTGGAATATATATGTAAAAATTAATACTAACAGGTATAGCAAGTAATACAATAAACACAATTGTGTAAATATAATCTACTGTAATTGGTGATTTACCTTTTGAAAAAATGAATAGTAAGATTAAAAATGCCAACGACCACAGTACACTATTAAACATTAGTGGCCTATGGTAGTTAGATTTTTTTATTAATGTATTTATATTAAGGCTTTGCATTAGTTCTTGTTAACGTAAATCTATCTGATGATGTTTTTTTATTAGTGTCTTCACCCCATTTATTTTTAACATTAGATTTCATAAATTTATCTAGAAAAGCATACAATTCTTTAGAACTCGCTGTAAGTAATAAGTCTTCCTCAATTCCTATTTTTTCGTGTTTTAAACGTATTTGATTTTCATCAAATAATTGACCAATAGGTTTCTCACTGAGCCAAGAAAATGAAACTTTTGTATCAGATTCAATATCTAGTTTGGCAACGGAATGTGTTTTTAATAAGTGCTGAGCGGCTAAGCTATTAATCTCATCATCTTCAATTTCTAAGGGAATAAAATCTAAGAAGTACTGCTCATTTATAAGAAAAGGCATTGCAATAAATCCGGCTTCTTTTTCTTTACTAACAAGCTTAATGTAATAGCCTTTTTTATATGTGTCTAAAAATAATAAATCTTCTTCAGAAAGCTCAACTCCTTCTTTTCTGTCTTCTTCAAATTTGTCTTTAATAGCTTCTACAGTCCACTGTCCTTTCTTATTATCTGTCCAATTTCCTAATAAAGCTTTATTAAAACTTAGACTGTCTTTAATGTAAAAAGGCTGAAGTGATTTAACTATACAGGAGCTAAATAGAAGTACTGTTAATATTAAAATGATTCCTTTAGTTTTCATAATACGTGGTTTTAAAAGTTTTAGCTAAACTCTTCATATTTGTTGTTTGTTACAACAAATTTCGACAAACACGATTTAACTACTGCCAAACAATTTATAACAAAAAATAGAGAAGGCAAAAGCCTTCTCTATTTAAACTTTATGTGATTTGTAAATTAGCTTTTACAATACTCATCTACAATTTGCTTTAAGTTATCTAAGTTACTTAAATCAAATTCACCTTTTTTAATATCTTCAGCTAAACTCTTACAGTTACTCATAAACTTAGCTAATTTTGCTGAAATTTTATCATTAGATCTACCATCAATCATAAAACCATTCTTTTGGTCAGAAAACTTTAATACATAAGTACTTTCTTCTCCTGGCTTAGATAATACCATATGTCCGTTGTTTTCATATATGATTTCATAGAAGTATGAATTATCAAAGCCTAAGTTAGAAGCATTAGACATTTTCATTAAGGCATTACCTTTTGTTTTCATGCCCATAAAGCACTTTTCAGTACCTTCATCATCAGCACAGAATTTTATATTGTTTTTTGCCGAAAACTTTTTTGTACGTACTCTGTTCTTTTCGTTTTTATATTTTACGCTCACAAATTTCCCGAATTTATCAATAGAATTCATTTCTGCATAATCGCTTTGCTGTTGTGCTGGATTTAGTTCTAGCTTTTCAAAAATAGCATAGATTGTTCCTTTATAAGTTTTACCACCTTCGTCTGTAACCACTCCATTAACACCATATAAATTAATACTGTTTTCCTTTGCGACTTTAACACGTTCTTTGTGCAATTTAGCTTTCTGCGCTTTTGCTTCGCGTTGCAATTGATAACCTCTTCCTAGCAATTCTTCAACAAATATTTGCGCAAAGGATCTTGAAAATCTGCCAGTCATCATAGTACGAGAGCCATAATCAAATTGAAATTCTTCGTCTGTGTAAGTTGTGGCATCAACACTCGTACATGTAGAACAGCCTTTAGCGGTGCCAACAGTAATACCATCTAAATCGATAACAGAATATGAGTTTTGTCCATATGTTACACGACCTGCAATTTTAGTACCTCTTGAGCCACCAAATAAAATAGTGCCATCATCTTTAACAAACGGATCGTATTTACCCACAGTAGCTTGGCGTTCTGCCTCGTCTGCTTTGGCAGAAACAACTGCCTTGGCATATTTATCACTTAAAACTTCGCGATCTATAGCAAAAAACGCATCAACTTTTGCTAAGTCAATACCTTTGGTTGATATAAGTTCGTATTTTTCACTCAATAATTTGATGATGAGTTTAGTTACACTAAAAGATGTCATTAAAACCTCGTAAGGCACTTCTGTTTTTTTTCCTTCTGCAGAGGTCAACTCTAACCATTGAAATCCCTCAAGATTAGAAGCAGACATACCTTTAAACTCGACATCAAAGGCTTTTTCACCTTTTAAAGTAGAGAACTTATACATATTTCTTATGTCGTCATTGACTTTAGCAACTTCTATTTTGTCGAAAGTAACGATGCCTTTTTTTACTTTAATTTTTTGCCCGAAGTTTAATAACGGTGAGGTGATTAAAAGGAGTAGAATAATTTTTTTCATTATTAAGATTTTGATTAATGAACTTGCTTTAATAGTGTTTACAGCAAATTAGAAGACAAACATACAATAATTGTCAGAGGTATTATATATTGATGTTTTACTTAATGGTTGCTAGTCAAAAAGTTTAATAGTTGTATTCTCATCTTCTGGTTTTATCTCAATTAATAATTTTCTGAATCCTAAGCTACTGACCTTATAAACTTTAGTTCCAATGGTCCAGTTCTCTTTGCGAGATGTGTTTGGCATCATAGGAAAACCGTATCCAAATTTAGAACCATCTGGTTTTGGTCCAACAACTTCAAAATGATTGCGATTACCCGAGTTGTTTTTGATTTTAAAATTAATATAAATAGCTTCTGGATTTTTAACTTTTGTACTATTATTTAAGGAAGAAATATGTCCTCTTTTTTTAGTTTTTGCTTCAAATTTTTTTGGTTCATTTATATAAATGAGTTTACCATCATTAGAAACATCTGCCCAAAGTAAATCGGTTGGGTTGACGATTACTTTTCCCCAGCTCCAAAGATTTACGTATACCTTTTCTGCTATAATTTTTGAAGCATCAATTGTTGCCAATTCTGATCCTAATCTCAACTCCTTGGTTTTACCCTCAATACTTATATTGCCAATTGGTGCATTAACTCTCAGTTCCTCATTATCTATATTAATTATTTTGGTGGTATCGTGTGTACCAGATTCTATTCGTTTTAAGTTGGGCGCACCAATACTAATGACAGTTTTTTGTGATGGAGATATCCATTCTTTTTGATTTAAGTGCAAAACACCATCAATAACTTCGGTATTTATTAAATCAAAAAGATTAGAGTCTGTTGTTATTTGCATGCCTTCTTTTGCTGCTTGGTCTATAGTTGTTTTAGCATAGAAATTAATTTTTATATGTTCTACACCATCAACATTAAAGTTTCTTGTTTCAATGGACTTATTTCCTTTTATCTGTGCTGTTCCTATCATTCCGATAAGTAATAGCATAAGTGTTATCTTTATTTTCATAGTTTTATATTAAAGTTTAGTAAACTCATAAGTGTTTCTTACAAAACGCTCATTAGAACCTGTAATTTGTACTTCTTTAGTTTCTTTATAGATCTTATTGTTAAATTGACGTGTGATATACATAGTGGCTTTTTTCCCATTATCTTTTCCTTTATAGCTCGTAACAACAGTTCTTGTACCATTTTCTAAAGTGTTTTGCTCTACTTTTTCATTTCCGTAATAAGTACCATTCTTTTTAATCTTTACTGAAGACTTATTATTTTTATTAGGCTCGTAGGTAAATTGAACATTATATATAATTTTTTCTCCTTCAATTTTAACCTGCATTGTCGTTTCAACATGAGATAGTTTTCCAGATTGATAATCTTTATAGGTTAGTGTTCCTGTCCAACTTGTATTATTAAAATCTTCAAAGTCGGTTAATTTTATAGTGTCTTGTGCATTAAGCGTTAATACTAAAAGAAAAAGACTAATTGTGTTTAATAGAGTTTTCATAATTTTTGTGATTTTGTTTCTGCAGAGTTTGAGAAATTGGTTAATAATTATTTTATTTTTTTACTGATGAGATAATCTAATCCGAAACGGCCAGAGCCTAAAAAAAGAGTATATATTGCTACCCATAAAAATCCTAATGCAGGTAACATGCTCCAAAGTCCTTGGTCCCATTTTTGTAGAAATATGGCAACCAGCATCGTGCACATTATTAGAAAAGATGCAATACGTGTTTTTAATCCTAAAAGAAGAAACAAGCCACCTACTGCTTCACTAAACGCTCCCATCCACGCAAAGAATACAGGTGCAATTGCAAATACGCTTCCGTATGCAGCAACATCTTCTGGGAACCAGGCTGCTACTTCAAATAAGTTTAGGTTCTGGCTATCGGCTGTCCAGGGCATTCCAAATTTATCGGCTCCAAACATTGCTGTTAACCATAATCCGCAAGATACTCTTGGGATTGCAAAGACTAAATCTATAAACCAGTGGCTCTGTGTAACTGGTGTAATTAAAAATTTAAATATTGATTTTAATTGTGTCATAACAAATGGTATTAGTTGTTGGCACAAATTTCATATTTAAGTCTTGTTTAGACGACTTAAACTGTACTAGAAGGACCCAAATACGATTTGAGTCGTCTTAATTTAATTTGGTTTTTAAATATTCGGTAGGTGAGTAGTTGGTCAGCTTTTTAAAAACACGATTAAATGTAGCTTTACTATTAAAACCACATTCTTGAGCGATACCTAGCAATGAAAGTTGTTCATGTTTATTTTCTTTTAGCATGGCCTTAAAAGCGCTGACGCGATAAGAATTTACAAAGTCATTGAAGTTTTTATTGAATCCAGAGTTTATAGTTTCTGAGAGTTGCCCTCTAGTCATATTTGCTAATAATGCCAAATCCGATAAGTTAAGTTCTGGATTTAAATAAGCCTTATCGTTTTCCATAAGGTGTTTTACAGTAGAAATATCTGTATCAGAGATTGACTTTTCTTCAAAATTATTGGCATCTTCTGGTATACTAATAGTTTTAGGTGTAAATGTAAAATCTAATTTATTAAGTTTGGTTGTGTCAGTAAAATAGCCTTTGACACCAACATATAATGTTACAATTGCCATAAATAAATTTAACCACCAGCGTTGTTGGTAGCCAAGATCTATAAAGCGAGATCCTATAATATCTTGAATAGTCCCGTATAAAAATGCAAGCGTAAATAGTATTAAAAAACTTAAAATCCAATTAAGTTCTAATTTATAAGTATTAGAAAAATATTGTATAATTTTCTTTCTATAGTTATAAAATAACTGAAATGTAAACGCTAAATAAATTAGCATAAAAGGTGATTCTATATAGCTCATTATAGATTGCACATAGGCTTCATCTAATTCAATCTTTAAATAACCATTTTGTGTTTCATTAAATCCGTCTTGCAAAGCATCGTAGGTATATATCGTAAAACGATAGAGAAGTACTGTAAAGGCTAAAGCAAAATGCAACCAATACATTTTTTTAAATCTAAAATTTGATGTTGTAACAGATTTAATATATAGGTAGATCATTGGTGCCAAGGCTATTCCTATATTAATAAGAAAATAATTAATTTTTGTTGTTCTAAATTCGTTGTACCATCCCATAAAACCAACGGTATAACAAATTTGAGAATAACAGGTAAGTAATAAAATAAGACCTAAAAATAAATCTGAAATATTACGTTTTTTTAAATAGCGCAGAAGTAATAGCGCAACAAAAATTAGTCCCTGTAGAACAAGGATTAATAAGGGTAAACTCCAACGATTAAAATCTGGAAACATTGAATCTAGGTTAAAAACCTAAATTTATAGGATTTATCTCAATTTCGGAAAATCAATAGGACTCAATTCGTGCATAACATCATAAATAGCCTCAAAAATATCTTCTACAGACGGTTTTGAAAAGTAATCTCCATCTGTACCATAAGCAGGTCTATGCGGTTGAGCAGCTAGTGTTTTTGGTTGACTGTCTAAATATTGAAAAGCACTTTGCTCGTTTAAAATTTGATCTAAGATATAAGCTGATGCACCACCTTTTACATCTTCGTCAATAACCATAACGCGATTAGTCTTAGCTATACTTTTTACAATATCATGATTAAGATCAAAAGGAAGTAATGACTGTACATCAATAATCTCAGCATCAATACCTACTTCTAATAATTCTTTTGCTGCTTGTTCCACTAATCGTAATGTGGACCCGTATGAGACTAATGTAATATCTTCCCCTTCTCTAATAGTTTCTACAATGCCAATTGGTGTTTTAAATTCACCAATATTATTTGGTAATTTTTCTTTGAGTCTATATCCATTAAGACATTCTACTACAAGAGCAGGTTCATCGCTTTCTAGTAATGTATTGTAAAAACCAGCAGCTTTTGTCATACTCCTTGGTACTAATACGTGTACACCTCTAATGAGGTTTAAGATTCCTCCCATTTGAGAACCAGAGTGCCAAATACCTTCTAAACGGTGACCTCGTGTTCTTACAATTAAAGGTGCTTTTTGGCGCCCTTTAGTTCGGTATTGCACTGTAGCCAAATCATCACTCATTATTTGCAGAGCGTACATTATATAATCTAAATACTGAATTTCTGCAATAGGTCTTAATCCACGCATAGCCATACCAATACCTTGTCCTAAAATGGTGGCTTCTCTAATTCCTGTGTCAGAAACTCTAAGTTCTCCATATTTTTCTTGAAGACCTTCTAAGCCCTGATTTACATCTCCGATATAACCTGCGTCTTCACCAAAGATTAAAGCTTCTGGAAATTTATTGAAAATGGCATCAAAATTTTCTCTTAGTACAATACGACCATCTACATCTTGTGCATCAGAATCATAACTTGGTTTAACTTCATTCTGATGGAGTGCATTATGCTCTGATGAGCTATGTAAATGCGAACTGTATTTTGGCTGTATAGTTTTTATATAATTATTAATCCAATTTTGAAGTGTAACTTTTTGCGGCGTATTTTCAGTCACCACATAACGCAACGCCTTTCTTGTTGCGGAAAGAATATCTCTTCTTAATGGCTCGTCGATAGCAGCTAAATCATTTATTAATTTATTAATAAAAACACCATTAGAGCTAGATTGCGCTAAAGATTTTAATAAAGTTATTGCCTCAGATGACTCGTTAATAATAGGCTTAATAAATGCAGACCATGCTGCTTTTTTACCCTCTCTAACTGCTTTTTTAATATCTCGTTCAATTGCAGTTAATTCTTCGTTAGTAGCAATATTATTACTTATCACCCAATTACGCATTTGAACATTACAGTCGTATTCTGCTTCCCAAGCTAAGCGTTCTTGATTCTTATAACGTTCGTGAGAACCAGATGTAGAATGGCCTTGTGGCTGTGTTAGTTCATTTACATGAATAAGCACTGGAACGTGCTCTTTACGAGATACTTGTGCAGCACGTTGGTATGTATCAATAAGCTCTGGGTAATTCCACCCATTAACTCTAAAGATCTCATAACCATTATTTTTCTTATCGCGCTGAAAACCTTTTAAGATTTCAGATATATTCTCTTTCGTAGTTTGGTGTTTCGCATGCACAGAAATACCATATTCATCATCCCAAACACTTATAATCATAGGTACCTGAAGAACACCTGCAGCATTTATCGTTTCAAAAAATAAACCTTCACTTGTACTTGCATTACCGATAGTTCCCCAAGCTACTTCATTACCTTTATTAGAAAAATTAGTGGTATCGATACCATTAACGTTTCTATATATTTTAGAAGCTTGAGCTAGACCAAGTAATCTAGGCATTTGGCCAGCAGTTGGAGATATATCAGCACTAGAATTTTTTTGAGCCGTTAGGTCTTTCCAATTCCCGTTTTCGTCTAAACTATGTGTTGCAAAATGACCACCCATTTGCCGACCAGCAGACATGGGCTCGTCTTTTAGATCTGTATTAGCATATAAACCGGCAAAAAATTGCTGAATGGTTAATTCGCCAATAGCCATCATAAAGGTTTGATCTCTGTAATAACCCGATCTAAAATCACCATTTTCAAAGGCTTTTGCCCATGCAATTTGAGGGACTTCCTTTCCATCTCCAAATATGCCAAACTTAGCTTTACCTGTTAAGACTTCCCGACGCCCTAAAAGACTACATTCACGACTTGTAACTGCAAGTTTATAATCATTTATAACCTCAGCTTTAAAATCATCAAATGTAATTTCAGTTTTTGTATCGGAGTTTGTCTTCATTGAGGTCGATTTTAAGTGACGCAAAGATACGAAATAACGAAGTGTTGTGCAATAGCTTGAAATGTTATAATATTAAATTATATTTAATAAAACACCTTAAAACAAGAGAATAAGTTAAAAAATATTAAAAATTTAACTTTTCAATAAGAATTTGTTAATACCATTTTCTTCTAAAAAGACCGAGAAGTACCTGTGGATCTACAGTAATAATAAAACGAATACGTTCGTCATAATTAGGTTGTGCTATTTCCCAACCACGATTAGAATATATAGGAAAATACAATTCAAAATAATCCTCTACAAGATTTAATCTAATACCAGAATCATATACGAAGTTTGCTGAACTGAATTTATTTTTCACAAAACCAACATCTCCATAAGCTTGAACGTAACGCCAAATTGAAGTGGTAAGACTAGCTGTTGTCATCCATTGATTTGCAAATGGTGTTTCTAATACAGATTTAAAACCACCTTCTGATACAATTAATTGCTGACTAAAAAGACCAGCATCTTCAGAACGGCCTAAGTAATTTAAATCGAATAGATAGTCCGTTGGCCTATCTAGTGCAAAGCTGAAGAAGTTGGAGTTTGGGTCAGTGTTGTTGTCTATAAAAAAGCCTGCAAATAGTCTCAGATTAATATTACGATTACTTTTTGTTAGTTTTCTAAATTCGTAATTCAAGGACAGTTTACTAAACTTATCTGCAATTTGTAAATCTGTACTAAACCTTGAATAATTTATTATTCCTGGATTAAAATGTGTGTATCTTAAATTAAAAACACCGTAATCTGGCTCGTCTAATTCATCTATAATGGCATTAGTACCGAGCTCTCTAGTAATGCTCACATAACGTGCTGTAATACGATCTACCTGATCTTTTCTAAAATCACTATCATCTCTAAACGAGAAGGAAACAGATGGGCGTATTCTGGTAAAGAAAGCATCTTGGGCAAAAGATCTATATCCTGCAGACAAACCATAAGTAATATCAAATAAATTTTGACCTTGAAGGTTGTGCGTGTAAAAGGCACTCATACTGCCAGTAAGTGATTTAGACTTCGTCGCATATTGCGGTGAGAATTTATAGTTTAATCGTTTTCGTAGTATCGTTTTATTATATACTTTGGTACCTAAAGTTAACCCATCATATATATTATTAAACTCTACCAAAGGCATAAAAAATACTTGGTTATAATACGGGTCTTCTACATCTTTAAATAATCTAAATTGAAGGGGCTTATTCTTTAAAAATGAGCCATTAACAGATTTGTAATTATCTCTTTGATTAAACTCTGGAACTCTATTGTCGTAGTCTAAAATAAATTTGTCTGTACTATCTTTTGGCAAATTTATTGTCTTAGTGCCACTTATATTTTCTACCCATTGTTTGCCAATAACACTGTCATTACTCAATTTAAAAAGCGAAATAGGCATGGCATTATTTCTTTTATTCTTAAGTGTAATTTTAATTGAGTCTTCAGTAGTTTTTACAGTTTTAATTTTAAAATCTATTTTCTTTCTCGTTTTCACGTAGTCATTAAAAAACCAATCTATATTCTTATTTGTTTTGGCATTAATAAATGTTTCAAAGTCACTAATAAGAACTTTCTTAAGTTTATATGATTTTAAAAATTCAGAGATATGTTTACTTAAATCTATATCGTCTGCAAAGTCATCGAGATAGTTTAGGCCAACACCAGCTTTATATTTTCCTGCGATATTAGCATTAAACTTAATTAAGGAATCTTTTGACGTATTTAATGGTTGATCTCTATTTTTTCTGGCTATTTCCATGGAATAAAGGAAATATTGAAAATTAAAATCTAAATCTGCGGCATGAAAAGCTCTTATTCCCCAAACATTAGCCAAGGTTCCTAGCAATTTCATGTCAGGATAATAGGTTTCAACATATTTTATCATAAAATATATTTGCAGACCTTCGCTTAACCAATGCTCTTTTCTTGGATTTAGTAAGAGAATATTATTTAGATATTTCTTTAATGATGTTTTAAGCAACTTTAATTCATACTGAAACTGATCAGGAAAAGGTCTTAAAAAATCGGGCAGTTGATTTAAACCATATAGTGGGTTTTTATCATAATCTATGGATGAGACAAGTAGTTGCTTATGAGGGTATTCTCCAAGATTATCATTTAGAAATCGCGTTATTCTATCTGTTAAAATTGCTTTGTCTTCACTAACTAAGCCTTTTTCATTAATATTAGAGACTACAACAAAATTATCTGTTTGCACAAGCCCATAATTAGGAAACTTATTTAGCGATAAATAGGTGTCGACTCTGTTTTGCCCTTGTAATATTGTAGTCTGAGTTTTGTTTTCTTTATCAAAAGATATATTAAGCAGATCTAATTCTGAAGATACTTTATAATTATTAGGATGCGTTATATGTATTGTAACATCTGCTTTAGGAACAAATAAATCATCAAGATTCTTGTTACTATAATAGTTCCATTTTCCGTTATAAACGGCAGGTGTCATGTACCAATACTTGAGTTCAAAATCTTTTGATTTGGTAAAGCCATAATCTGTAAATGACGCATCTGGCAATACCAATATATAATCTAAATGGAGGCTATATGATTCGCCAGATTTCAACGGTTGCAATAACTTAACTTTTATAACATCTGGATGTTTCTTTAAATACTCAAAACTAAGTTTTTCATCATTTGTTGTATCATTAATTGAGGTTAATAGTGTAAAACCTCTTTGTTCGCTTTTAGCCAAATGGAACTTCGTACTAAATTCTTCTTCAAAACGTTTTGCTAAAGGAGTAGATTTATTAGAAAAACTATTATTCCAATCGTGAAGAAAAATCTCATTTAATGTAGTATTAGATTCATTTTTATAGACGATAGTTTGCGATATAGTTATAGTTTTAGTTTCTACATCAACTAAAGCATTAACATCAATACTATTTTGAGAATATAGCATCGCGCAAAAAAAGAGTGAAATTATTAATATGTAGTTTTTTCTAATCAATGTGATACAACAAATTTTATAGGCTTAATATTTGAGTCTGAGAAGTTAATAAAGTAGACTCCATTATTTAAATTATGTACATCGTGGAGATACTTACTGTTTGAATTTAATTTTAATTCAGCTACATTTTGACCAAGACTGTTAACAATCTTTATGTGCGAATTAAAAAGGAGGTTAGATTTTATATTTAATACCAATTCAGAATCAATAATTGTTTTTTCTAAAGATATATAATCGGTGACCAAAGAAAACTCTGAATCAGATAATGTAACATTAGCTTCTAAACGCACTGTAACTGGAAGGTGATCACTGAAGTTGTGCAAAGCATCTCTTATTTCAAACGAAAAAAGTGAACTTGAATTACCACAGTCAGATGAATTGATGCGTCTATTATAGCAACTAAATAATCCATTGTTACCATAGACTTGATATGAATTTGGTACATAAGTTATAGCTGATGTATTTATCATATTTTCGGAGGTAAGAATAAAATCAAAGCGATCATCGAAGCCTCCAGTTGAACCACCTAAACCATTTTGAGTTCTTGTGGATTGCGTAAAAACATCAACAAAACTTACATTATTATTCCAGCTTCCAACACGATTTGCGGGATCTGTAAAGGTGATATTATTGCTAGAATCTAAAAGCTCTTGAAAAGCTGATTCTGACGCCGTATAAATGTTTAAATCTCCACCTAATAAAATATTGGTATCAGAAGGTAATGTATTTAAATAAGCATCTAAGTCTTGCACCATCTCAAAGCGACGTTGTGCATTTACAGATCCACTTGAAGCTTTTAGGTGACATACAATAACATAAAATTCAATAGGATTTGTAAGTCGATCAACCGTATTAAGCTGTAATCTATAAATATTAAAATCCCTTAAATAGGTAGGTACAATAATTTCTTCTTCTATGATAAACTTGGTACTATCGTAGTATAAAAGATTTTGTAAATCATTCTGATTACCAATAGCATCGTCAGAAGTATTAGATACATAAGTCGCCATTTCAAAATCTGAATTAACAGCAGACTTGACTATATTTAATACATTAGTGGCACCAGTACTATTATTAAGTTCGCATACTAAGAAGAGGTCTGGCTGGTAATCGGCCAAAATAAATTCTAAATCATCTTCACGATTTTGAACAGCATCTTCTAAAGGGTAATTTAGAAGATTATAGAACATGATCTTAAATGTTTCTTGTGCAGAAACATTAAGACATACTAAAATACTAATCGTAAAAAGACCAATTAATTTCTTCTTCATAGCGGTGATTCTAAAACTAGATCTTCTTAAAAATTCGGACTCAATCCTGAGTCTTTATAAAAGGCATTTAAAATATCAATAACCTCGTCGCCTGTATCTACAAGATGAATTAAGTCTAAGTCTTCAGGACTTATATTACCTGCGCCTAATAAGGTTGATTTAACCCATTCCATGAGGCCTCCCCAAAATTCTGTTCCAACTAAAATAATTGGAAATGTTTCAATTTTATGAGTTTGTATTAATGTAATGGCTTCAAAGAGTTCATCGAGTGTACCAAACCCTCCTGGCATAACGACAAAACCTTGAGAATATTTTACAAACATCACCTTACGTACAAAGAAATAATCGAAATCTAAGCTCTTGTCTCCATCGATATATGGATTATCATGTTGCTCAAATGGTAAATCAATATTTAATCCTACAGATGTACCACCTGCAATATGAGCTCCTTTATTACCGGCTTCCATAATACCAGGTCCACCACCAGTAATAACGCCATAACCACTATCAACTATTTTTTCAGCAACTTCTGCAGCCAATTTGTAGTATTTATGATCTGGTTTTGTTCTTGCAGATCCAAAAATAGATACACAAGGTCCGATTTTACTTAATTTTTCGTAACCGTTAACAAACTCTCCCATGATTTTAAAAATCGCCCAAGAGTCATTTGTTTTTATTTCATTCCAACCTTTATGTTTGTGTTCTTTTCTCATATATGTATCATTTGTTTTCTGTATTGAAAACCTTGTAATATAGTTGATTTTTTAATCACTAGATTAATAAGATGCTCAATATAGTATTAATTCAATTCTTTCCTTAAAAATTTAGCTGTATAACTTTTATCGTCTTTTATGATTTGTTCTGGTGTACCTTTTGCAACAACTTGTCCACCACCTTTGCCACCTTCATAACCAATATCGATTATATAGTCAACGGTTTTTATAACATCGAGATTGTGTTCTATTATTAAAACAGTATTCCCTTTATCGACTAATTTATTTAAAACTTTCATCAGCACCCTAATATCTTCAAAATGCAGGCCTGTTGTAGGTTCGTCTAAAATATAAAAGGTATTACCAGTATCGCGTTTACTTAATTCTGTAGCCAGTTTAATACGTTGTGCCTCACCACCAGAAAGTGTTGTACTCTGCTGGCCTAAAGTAATATAACCTAAGCCTACATCTTTTATGGTTTTTAGTTTTCTATAAATTTTAGGTATATGCTCAAAGAAACTTACAGCATCTTCAATAGTCATATTTAAAACATCGCTAATGGACTTTCCTTTATATCTAATCTCAAGAGTTTCTCTGTTAAAACGTTTACCTTGGCATGTTTCACACTCTACATAAACATCTGGTAAAAAGTTCATTTCTATTACACGCAAACCACCACCTTGGCAAGTTTCGCAGCGTCCACCAGCAACATTAAAACTAAATCGACCAGGCTTATAACCTCTAATCATTGCTTCAGGGATTTGAGCAAATAATTTTCTAATTTCATCAAAAGTTTTGGTGTATGTCGCAGGATTACTTCTTGGAGTTCTGCCAATTGGAGATTGGTTTATATCTATAACCTTATCTGCATGTTCTAAACCTTTAATGCTTTTATACGGCATTGGTTTCTTTACACCATTAAAATAATAGGCGTTAAGAATAGGATATAGGGTTTCGTTAATTAAAGTAGATTTTCCACTGCCTGAAACTCCGGTAACTCCGATCATTTTGCCTAATGGTAATTCTATATCAACGTTTTTTAGATTATTACCTGTACAGCCTTTTAATACTATTTTTTTGCCGTTGCCTTTGCGTCTCTTTTTTGGAACTTCAATAGATTTAGTACCATTAAGATAATCTGCTGTAAGTGTTTGGTAGGTTAATAGTTCTTTTGGTGTGCCTTCGCTTATAATTTCGCCACCATGTTTCCCAGCAAAAGGACCAATATCAATAACGTGATCTGCACGTTCTATCATATCCTTATCGTGCTCAACTACGATTACAGAATTGCCAACATCTCTAAGCGAAACTAAAGAGTTAATTAGTTTCTCATTATCGCGCTGGTGCAAACCAATACTTGGTTCATCTAATATGTAAAGCACACCAACTAACTGCGAACCAATTTGTGTAGCTAATCTAATACGTTGCGCTTCACCACCAGATAATGATTTAGAACTTCGGTTTAATGACAAATAGGTTAATCCTACATCGAGTAAAAATTGAACACGGTTTCGAATTTCTTTTATAATCTCTTCCCCAATTTTTTGTTGTGTTTTAGATAAGCGAGAGGTTAAACCATCTAACCATTCTCCTAACTCAACGACATCCATCATTACGAGATCAGAAATACTCTTTCCATCAACCTTAAAGTAAAGCGATTCTTTACGTAATCGAGAGCCTTCACAAACAGGACACTCTACTTTATCCATGTATTCCTTTGCCCAGCGGACTAAAGATGTAGAGTTCGACTTATACTGACTTTCAATAAAATTGGCAACTCCTTCAAAATCGATATTATAATCTCTCGTGACTCCTAATAATTTACTTTCTACGGCAAACTTGTCTTTTCCACCATAAAGAATCATGTTTTGAGCATCCTTAGGTATATCTTCCCAAGGCGTGTTTAGCGAAAAATCAAAGCGTTGTGCTATAGTTTGAAATTGTTTAAATATCCAACTTTTCTTTTCGGGTCCATGAGGAGCCAAAGCTCCACTTTTAATTGAAAGCGATGCATCAGGAACGAGTTTGTTTTCATTTACAACATATAACTCTCCAATACCATTACAATTAGAACACGCACCTTTGGGTGAATTAAATGAGAAGTTATTAGGTTCTGGATTTGGGTACGAAATACCAGAAGACGGACACATTAAATTACGACTAAAATAGCGTGGTTCATTGGTGTCTTGGTCAATAATCATTAAGACGTCATCACCATGATACATAGCGGTATTAATGGATTCCATTAAGCGCTTTTCATTATCTTTAGTCGTGTCAATCTTTAAGCGATCAATCACCATTTCTATATCATGTGTTTTATAGCGGTCTAGTTTCATACCTTTTTCAAGGTCTACAATCTCGCCATCTGTGCGCACTTTTACAAAACCTTGTTTGGCAATTTGTTCAAATAATTCGCGATAATGGCCTTTACGAGATCTAATAACTGGCGATAAAACGTTAATGCGTTTACCTTTGTAAGATTCTAAGATTAAGTCTTTAATTTGCGCATCGCTGTAACTCACCATTTTTTCGCCAGTCTCATAACTATAGGCATCAGCAGCTCTAGCAAACAATAAGCGTAGAAAATCATAAATCTCAGTTATAGTACCAACAGTAGAACGTGGAGACTTACTTGTTGTTTTTTGTTCAATAGCAATAACAGGAGAAAGTCCATCTATTTTATCTACATCTGGACGTTCTAAACTGCCTAAAAATTGACGCGCATATGCGGAGAACGTTTCTATATATCGACGTTGACCTTCTGCATAAATCGTATCGAAAGCCAATGAGGATTTACCACTACCAGAAAGACCAGTTATAACAACAAGTTTCTCTCTAGGAATAGTAACGTCAATATTTTTAAGGTTATGCACGCGTGCACCTTTTACTTCAATAGAATCGTCAAATTTTGTCATAGAATTGCAAAGTCGCAAAGGTACAATTTTAGATGTTAATTTCTTGTGAAGTTTTAAGTCGTATTAAAATGAAAATGCTCCGATAGTTCGAAGCATTTTAAAATCATTTTATAGATTTACGTTATTTCGTTTTTACTAATTCTTTAGCAGCTAAAGCTTTATCAATTTTAGCTTTTACTTTAGAAAGAAAACCAAAAAATTTAGAACCATCTTTTTTCTTCAGCATAACGTAAGTACTGCCATCTTTTAAAGTCATTATCTCATCAACAACTACCACATTATTATAAACGCTTTTATAATTTGCAATTTTACCGCGTTTGACTAAGATATTGAGTTTAGGAAATTCTATGTAATGAAAATTTTGAGCCGTTGGCGTTTTAATCGTAAACTCATCACCAATTTTTGGGTTTGACTGAGCGCCTAATAAAAAAGAGAATCCTGAAAATAAGAGTATAAAAAATAGTTTTTTCATAATTAAATCCATTTAAATTGAGAATAATGCAAATTTAATAAGAATATTTAAATTTTTCAATTCACAACACATCATTTTTTAGGTAATTAAATAAATATAAAGAAGACTTATTTTTTTAGAATTATAATTAATCATATTTAAAAATAATAGTAACTTTATATCCATTCTCTAAGTACTATACCCTTAATGGTACAGAATCTTATAATTCGTTGTTGACTAAGCGAATAGTAAATAAGCCTTTTTTGGTTTTGTTTCCTACGTTATTTGTTATGTATCAATTAAACAAAGTGTGCTTCGATTACCTTAGCATTTATAAACTAAGACAACACTAAAATGCCAAATAAACCACCAATAATAAACACCCATGCTCATGTATTCACAGGTGATTATGTGCCACCATACTTAGCAAAAACGTATTTACCAGAACCCTTTTACAGGTTATTATCGTTGAGCTTCATCATAAATATATTACGTTGGTATTACGCTAAAGTAAAGCCCTTCTTTTACAAGAATAATTATAAACGTTGGAAACGATTTTGGGCCAAATGCGAATTGTTTTTTAAACGAACTTATATTCTTGGTTTTTTAAAATTAGCGACAGAAGTTTATTTAATTATAGTCATCCTATTTTACATTGGCTTAGGCCTTTTTGATATAGAAGCTTATTACACAGGTGTTAAAGCGCATATAGTTGATGCTTTAATATGGCTAAAGGAAAAAGGATATATTATTAAAATACCGAGCCTGTTTTATAAGTTACTATTTTTTGGCATTGTATTGGTATTTTTTAAATCGGTTCGTAATGTTGTTTTTGCGTTGCTAAGACAGTTTAAAATTCTACCAGGTAAACAATTTTCAGATTTATTTCATCGTTATGTGCAGATTGGTTTGTTTTCAAAATACAAAAAGCAAAGTGGCATTTATGATAAGCTAAAGAAGCAATATCCGCCAGACTCACATTTTGTTGGCTTACCAATGGATATGCAGTATATGAAAGCAGGAGCGCTTAAGCGTATTTATGATGAGGATAAAAAGGAGTTTATAACTATTCCAAAAGATCCAAAAACTAAAAGGCGCGATCCGTTTATTGCAATGACTTCTCAAATGGAAGGTCTGCTAAAAATAAAAAAACGGGTTAAGGATAGAGATACATTTCATCCTTTTGTATTTGCGCATCCAGAACGTATGAAGGATGAGCGCTATTTTAGTTACGAAGTCGATAAAGCAACAGGAGACGTTAGTTTAACCAAAGGGTGTATGATGCAGGTATATTTGGAAGACCACAAATTTGCCGGAATAAAAATCTATCCTGCTTTAGGCTACTATCCGTTTGATGACATGTTATTACCATTATGGAAATACTGTGTGCAAAATGAGATACCAATAATGTCCCATTGTATAAAAGGAACTATTTTTTATAGAGGTAAAAAGAAAGTAGAGTGGGATGAGCATCCGATTTTTACAGAGGGTAAAATAGACAAAACAAAGGTGAAGTCCTCAGAAGATGATACGTCTATTGGCTTAGATATTAATGCAGAATATATAGCAAAAGATGAAAATAAATTACATCTTAATGAAGTTAAAAATATAGACTTCTCTAATAATTTTTCACATCCTTTAAATTATTTATGTCTTTTAGAGCCTAGTCTATTAAAACAGATTTTACATAAGAGTAAAGACGAAAAACTAAAATCTATATTTTATTCAGACTCAGGAACGTTTAGAGCAAATGGTCTTAAAAATTTGAAACTATGTTTTGCACATTTTGGAGGAGACGATCAGTGGAAACGTTTTTTAGAGAGTGATCGCGATAACTACACCTCACAACTTATCTTAAAACCAGAAAAAGGAGTTGACTTTTTTAAAAATGTAAAAAATGAAGATAGTCCTGGTAAAATTGCATATATCTGGCGTTATGTCGACTGGTATACTACTATATGCAGTATAATGTTGCAATACCCAAATGTATATGCAGATATCAGTTATATTTTGCACGATGCTGTAATTTTACCTTTGCTCAAGCAAACATTAAGCAATGATAAATTGAGCAAAAAGGTACTTTATGGTTCAGACTTTTACGTTGTTCGAAATCATAAAAGTGATAAGGCTATTCTAGCTGATATGCGAACAGGACTCACCGAAGACGAATTTGATCAAATAGCACGCTATAATCCACGAGTCTATTTAAATCTTTAAACAAAACATTATGGCATTAATAGAAGATAAACATTACTACGTAGCATCTCCTTCTGTGGTTTTACGCGAAGCACCAGATGCTAAATCAGAACCTAAAAATCATCTATTATTTGGTGATTGGTTAGCGTATAAAGGGCCAACACAAAATGGTTTTGCGCGTATATTTTGCAGAGGAAACGTAGGTTGGATTCCTCTAAGCAGTATACGGGAGGACCGCATTTTAGAAATTAACTTTTTAGATATTGGTATTGGAGATGGTTGCCATATCGTTACACCAGATGACGAAATTATGCTTATAGATGCTGGTAAGACCGACAATATGGAACGCTTCTTATCCTGGAGGTATAATTTACGAAACAGAAAGGTCAAAGGAGTCGATGGTATCGCAGATACTGACCCAAAAGGGCGCTCACCAATGGAAATCGATCATGTGGTAATGTCACATCCAGATAAGGATCATTATTATGGATTTCTAAACGTCTTTAAAAACAAAAAGTTAAGCGTTAAAAATATTTACCATAGTGGTATTGTTGAGCGACCAATAAAAGCAGCTGACAAAGATCCAAGTTTACATTATTACAGTGGCGATGACTTAGGTGGTTATTTAAAATTTAATAGAAGTACAGCCTATATATGGGAGATGATACGCAGCAATACAGCAATGCACAACATCATAGCTAAGTTTCCTAAAACTACCAAGCAATACATGACAACGCTTCGCGAAGCCGTTAAGAATAGTCCAAATGTTAAGTTTCACACACTAAGCTATAAAACCGGGTTTTTAGATGGGTTTTCGGCACAAGATAAAATGGCCATAGAAGTTATGGGACCAGTAACAGAATCCATAAAAAAAGGAACAGAAACAAAAGAGTGTCTAAAACGATTAGGAGCAGAAGGAGTCACTAAAAATGGGCATTCTATAGTTTTTAAACTCAAAATAGGCAAGCTACTAGTGTTCTTAGGAGGTGATCTTAATACCGAATCCGAAGATTATTTAATACAGCATTACTGTGAGACCGATAAAGCGGTTTCTAAGATTGAAAAAGAGGTAAGTAAGCTTATTGCAAAGGGGAGTGCCATTACACATAGCGAATCTCAAGATTTAGCAGAATACCAAACCGAATTACAGGCAATTATAGCAAAAGCACGCAAAGTGTTTCAAGCAGATGTGGTAAAGGCTTGTCATCATGGAAGTCATCACTTTTCTGAAACATTTTTAAAATGTTTAAATGCTATTGTTACGGTCGTCTCTAGTGGAGATGGAGACAGTTACGCACATCCAAGACCAGATGCTTTGGGTTCTTTTGGTAAGTATGGTAGAGGAGAACGGCCGCTTATTTTTAGTACAGAAATTGGTAGAAGCACCAAAGAGTTTAGTAATATTTACGATTATTACGAGCAATTAAAAGCCTACGAAGCCGCAATAGATGTAGCACCAACTGCTGCCATTAAGAAAGATATACGTGAGGAAATGGAAGGCAAGAAAGATCGTAATGTGGTGGTTTACGGTATGATAACATTAAGAACAGATGGAGAGCAAGTCATATTAGCACAAAAACTAGAGCAACCAGCTGGTGACGACCAAAAATGGGATATCCATGAGCTAAAATACAATGCTAATAATTTACAGTTTGAGTATGTAAAGAAAACAGGACACTAGGATTTGGTTATATTTAGAGCACTTTTAGTTACTTAAAAAACATGCCACAAGAAAATTCTTTAATAGACGCGATACAAAAACTCATTGAAGCTGTATTATCTGCTTTAGGCTACAAAACCACCAAAAAACGCACTTGGCACCAACACGTTGTGCCATACCAAGACGGTTGGGCAGTTAGAAGGGAAGGCAATAAGCGTATAACTTCAAAGCACAGAAAGCAAAGTACCGCTATTAACAAGGCTAAAATTTTAGCGAAGCGTTATGATGCAGACGTGGTGATACACAGAGAAAGTGGTGGCATAAGAGATCGCATCAGTTATCGGGAAGATTAAATAACATCTAATATACGCACTAAGTTAATGATCCTTTTATAGAATAAATTAACGTTTTAACTAATTTTCTTACAATCTTCTAAATAATAATTTAATTTTAGGGTAATTCACTAAGTGCTGCATCCTTAGCAGTATCTAATTACATAATTCGTTGTTGACTGCATCGAATAGCATACGTGCCTCATATTAGGTAGGTTTTGTTATGGTGCTTGCTATTAATTTTAATTATTAAGTATAAAAACCAACGGGATTATGAGAACAACCTTAACTTTACTTTTAGTGATATTCTGTGTATTTGTTATGAGTGCGCAAAAACTTAAAACCAAAGTGATATTACAAGAAACTTATGGTTTAAATTATGATAAAACAAACGATTTATTTACAATTTGTGAAAAGACAACTTCATTGAATAAAGTATGTTCTCAGACTCTTATATCTAATGATAATATTTTTGTTTTCCAAGAAAAGTTGAAAGAGACACTCGATAAAAAAGTAAATAGTTTTGAGTTCAAAATTTTTGATAAAGACCTTAAACTTTCTGATTTAAAAACTATTGATTACACAAAAATTAATTTTAATTTTGATCCTTCGAAGCTATCATCAGTGCTAGATGAGGTTGAGTTTAAATTAGATGATGCACCAGAAGATTTTCCAATATTTAAAATCAAAAATACTTCTAGTGGTGTTTTTGAATTGTCTGCTAAAGATGTAATTAAGCCGATATTAATAAATTACCCTAATGATATAGTTTCTAATAAGGCAAACTTTATTATTGCTCTTCAATCCCAAATTGACTCAAAAAAAATTGAATTATCTACATACTTTGAGAAAAAGGTGAAAACTAAATTCACATCACTGTTAGCTGAACTTTACAACACAAAAATTACAAAGGATAAAGACTACAAATTTTTAACATCAGAATCACTTACTGACAACAGTGGTCCACCAGATAGCAATTATAATTTTTACTATTTATTTGATGCTAAGTCTATAAATATTAAAGTATGTAAAGCAGGTGATGACACTAGTTGTAAAATTTATGGACCATATAGTTTAGCAATAACCGAGAATGAATTTGTAAATAGCATAATAAAACAGCACGGTGTTTTTGTGGATGGTAATGAAGGTAACCAAACGACTATTGGTAAGGTCTACTATATGATAATAACAAAAAGACAGAACTTAAAGACTGAAGGTTTAAAGCGGGAGATTAATGACTCTATAACTAATATTTTTGAAAAAATAGAAAACGCAGAAAACACATTTAGTGGCCAGTTTGTAATCAACAGAAAAGTACCTTTATATAAGAGCAAATTATTGAAAAAACGATGGTATTGGTTAGATAAATATGGGAAGCTTGAAATTAATAAAAAGGTTGAATTACTCATTGACTCTGTTAATATTCGTTTTTTTAATAATAGAGCAGATGATATCACAATTGTTGGGCGTTTAAGTAATGATATGGAGAAGACAAGAGTCTTTACTAATAGAAATTATAGTCTACCACTACGCGAGTTTACTCACAGAGTACAAACCAATTCTCTAGTAGATAAAGATAACGACACACTCACTTATTATTATGATGATGTTTTAGATTTTTTACCCTATAACAAGTATAATTATGCTGTCAAGAACGGTGAAATAAAGGTTGGCTTAAGAGACAGTACGAAAGTAGTAGAGCGTAAAATCGGAGACTATTTCACAGGCATATTTTTTTCTGATTTCTTGGGGTTAAATAATAATAACAGTAATGGTTTAATCATTGCAGAAGGGAGGATACGAATTCCATGGCATCTAAGAAACTATAGAAAAGCCACGCTGTTTGATAATATTACAGCTTATGCTTCAGTAAATCTTTTTAGTGGTTTTGAAAATAATTCTCGTAAAGTTGAATTGGACGATACTTTTGATGCTGATGAAACATCTGAGGCTAATGCTCAAAATTTCACAACGGATAATTTTAATTTATTAGCTAATAATAATATTGATGCAGGTGTGCTCTTAACTCCTTACACTTTTGAGTGGAAAGGGGCATCTACTTTTATTCATTTGCGCTATGGATTAAGATTTCTAAGAACTGGCATTGAATACAATCTAAAAGAAAGAGATACAATAATTGATAATAATATTTCTACAATTCAAGAGACAGTGTTAGAACGTAAAAGTTTTCAAGTTTTTTCAATAGGTCAAGAATTAGAGATTAATTTTGAAGTCAGACCACAATCAAGTGTTGGCGCAGATCTTACCGTAGGTTTAAATTGGTTTAGAGCTAATGGCACTAATAAAAATGATGTCGTTTTTTCAACAACTAATAATTCTCCTAATTTAAAAGTTATGGCGAACATTTATGCACTTACAAATTCTGAGGATAGTAATTCTGGTGTCTATTTTAGATTAGGTGGTCATTATAACCTTGGAACTTATAAAGTATTTCCTCAAATAATGGTTGGTTACGCCACAAATTTGAGTTCTTTTGTTAATAAGTTGAAAAAAGAAGATTAAAAATAATATTTTTTCTAAGCTCAACTTTATGTTTTAAAGAATTGATTTTTATGATAATCATAATGATTAAGGGTAATCTCAACGAAATACTCGCCGAAATCATGAAATAAGCTGAAGGTCAGTTTAGTGATTGGAGTGCTTAAATTTTAAACTTTAATATTATGAAAAAATTAATTTTACTTGTATTAACCTTAATATCTTTTTGCGCCAGTTCACAAAGTGTAAAAGAACGCAATGATGCTAGAATTATTAAAAAAATAGAAAATGCTAAAATTTGCTCAATAGCACTGATCAGTTTTTGTGTCGATGAAGATTATGATGCCTTCTATGGAGGTCAACGAAAATTAGGTGAAATGGTTTATGGTAAAGGAGAAAATTGCTGCTTAAAATATCCAAAGTATCCTTTTATTAGTCCTATGGAAGTACATCTCGCTGCTTTCGAGAATGAAAAAGAAATTAGAAAATATGCAGCAAACCCTTTTCAACTAAAAAAAGTAAGAGCAAAACTAAAACCACGCATTAATAAGTTAATTGAAAAAGCAAAAGAACAAGGTCATGAAGATTTGCCGTTTTATACGGATCAAGGATTTACAATAAAAGACTATGACTTTGACAAGAAAGAATTAGTCCTTAAAAACTATTATGGTCAAAGCATATCATTTAGAGGAGATACAAAAGGGAATTTTTCTGAAGATTTTAAATTAACAAAATCTATAGCTGGTGATTATCGCATACCGATTAGTGAAAAAAAGGCTGAAAAGTTATTTTCATATTATGATAAGTATCCAATGTTAAATAAAACCCTTTTTGTGAAACTAAGTTATACAATTTCAGCGACCGATAGAAAAGGGAACTATGGGAAATTTACGGCTACAGTTTCTAAAATGGAATTCTTTTATCCAGATAATTGGGATGATAAGATTGGTGAAATAACTGTGGAATAAATACTTAACAACAATAATATTACAACTATAAAACAAAATGAAGCGCATCTAGTTTATATAGGGCTAAATTAAATTATAATAATTAATGAAACTACTAGGAATTTCTTCAAGAATAAACCACCCAGAATACGGCAAAGGAGTCATTACAAATGTTACATCAAAACACTATTGGGTCACCTTTATAGATTACGGCTTAGAAACTATAGAACTAGACTCGGACTTTGAGGTCATAGAAGCTGCTGAAGATGATGTGGATACCGTAAGTTTTTACGAAGTAGAAAAGAGTCTACGTGATATACTCAAAAAATGGTCTGATGCTTCAGAAGTTATAACCATTGCAGACAAATGGAAAGGAGGTAAACTCATTATGCAACCAGGTGATGAGAATTTAAAATCTAGTGAATTGCCTATTGATAAATTCTTTCATAAGATTACCATGGTTAGAGATCGTCTGCGTGTGATGGAACAAAAGATTAACTCCAGTAATTTAGAAGCACAAGAAAAGATAGATTTACAACAATACATTACTCGCAGTTATGGCAGTTTAACTAGTTTTAATGTGTTGTTTAAGCTAAAGACACAGCAGTTTAAAGGACAAAGTTCCAAATAGCCTGTAGGTCATATTATAATTTTAAACCTTTAACCGTACCCATATCCATATCCATAAATAAAAACTCATGGAACTCGGGTAACTGTGCACCACTTTCGGTTATGGTCCATTGGTTCCAGCTGGCTTCTAAACCATCTATAGGCAAAATATTTACCCACATCTGGAAACTTTTTGGCTTACCAGAATCTTCTAAATGCCATAAATAAGAATCGCCAGGTGTAGATCCGCCAGTGGTATAGGTAACAAGTAAAGCGTCCTCTTTATCTTCGGTTTGCACCAAGCGTCGTTCTACTCCCTTATCAAAGACTTTGTATGGTGCCACTAACCAAAACGAGTCATTATTAAAATAACCTAATGCTTTATTTATATAATCCTGTTTCTCAATACCATTATACTCTTGCTTTGCTACAAAGACTTTTGAGTTGGCATTTTGTTCTAAATCTAAGATAACTGTAAAATCGTCCCAAGATACTTCGCAAGTGTTATCAGATTTATACCATTTGTAATGGTGTTTACCTATAAAGGTCCATTCTAAATAATCTGTATTTAAATAGGCCGCTTCATTTAAGGCTTGTAACATTTTTACAGCGAGTTGGTCTGCTTGAGGTCCTTGTTCTCCTTCTGGTAAATCTTCGTTGTATTTTAGATACATAAACCCAAAGAGCAGTAGTGTGGGTAAGGTGAAGAATATAATAATACCTCCGATGATTTTTAGAATGCGCTTTGTTGTTAGTTTTTTTGCCATATTCTATTATGTGATGCGGTCTGCCTTAAGTAGTCGAAATCTAGTATTAAAACCTCTAGACGTAACCTATAAACTTCTTTTTATAAAATGTATTTTATAGCAATCTATGCTTTGCTAAGACCAGCTTAGTTTTTACGTTGTTGCTAAGCTAAAGCAATAGTCATTATTTATTGAGCTAATGCAAGTATACTTTTCCAAATATCTTCATTTACTTCTATCCCTTCTTTTAAATGTTTTGCTCTGGTTTGCGCACTGCGTTCACCTGGATAATAAACGTTTTGATTAGGGTTAATAAGTTCTACATCCTTAGTGAAATCGATAATCTCATCGATTAATTTTTGCTCTAATCCCTTAGCGTTAAACACTTCTGGATAAATACAGATATAGACTTGCGAGATGGCAGTTTCAATTTTTTTTGAACTTATATTGCGAGTTGAGTTACCAGCAGAAAGTATAGTGGCAAGCATATCTAGCACCATAGAAAGCGCAGAACCTTTCCAATAACCAATAGGTAAACCACGTTCTTTACGAAGAATTTTTTCAGGATCTTTAGAGAGTTCATTAGTATCATCCCAACCACCATGAAAAGGTAATTTTTCGCCTTTTAGCTTATAGTCATTTATTTTACCGAATGAATATTGTGATAATGCCATATCTAATACAACATGACCTTTTTTTCTAGGTATAGAAATTACAAATGGGTTATTGCCAATTCGGCTGTCTTTACCTCCCCAAGGTGGCATATTGGGTTGCGTATTTGTAAAAAGGATAGAAATACAATTAGCTTCAGCAGCTTGTATTCCATAACTGCCTCCTCGCATCCAATGATTGGTATTACGTAATGCAACCATACCCATTCCATGCTCTTTTGCTAATTCTATAGCTCTGCTTGTGCATGTTCTGGCATTTAAAATACCAGGTCCTATATGACCATCCCAACGCTCAATATTACCAAAAGAAGCTATTTTCTTCGCCTCTGCATCCTTATTAATTACACCTTTATTAAGGTAATCAATAAAAAGTGGTACACGATTAATACCATGAGAGCTTACACCATCTAAAGTACTTTCTGTAAATGTATGTGCAAGTATTTCTGCCTTTTCTTTAGTGAATTTATACGTAACGAAAAGGTCGTAAAGGACGTTTTGTAGATTTACGGATGAAATTTTCATAACTTCTAATAGTCTTGCTTTATGGCTTTACTTTCTGTTGGTTTTGTTATATACTGTACAAGCGGAAATTATTAATTATCCGATTTATAACCAGCAGGTCGTTTCCAACGCACAGGTGCTTTAGGTTCTGGTTGGAGCTCAAATTCATTTCCTTTTAATAATTTTAAAGCTTCTTGTACGGCACGCCCTAATTGTGGATCTATACCTTTAGACGTTAATTTTGGGTCTTGAATAACTTCAATATCTGGTGCCACACCTTCTCCTTCAACAGCCCATTTTCCATTAACATCATAAAAGCCTCCTCGTGGTGCTACCATACGACCACCATCTATGAAGCGTGGAGTATCCCAAGTACCAACTAAGCCTCCCCAAGTTTTAGTACCAATAAGTGGTCCCATATTTTTCATTTTAAACATATAAGGTAATAAGTCACCACCAGAACCTGCACGCTCGTTAATGAGCATTACTTTTGGTCCCCAAATACCAGCCATAGGAGTGGTCCATGGTCTATTATCTCCAGCCTTGCTATTAAAATAACCGAACAGTTCGCGTCCCATAATATCAATCATATAATCTGCTGCAGAACCTCCACCATTATTACGTTCGTCGATAACAGCTCCTTTTTTCTCTTGCTGAGAGAAATAGTAGCGGTTAAAGGAAGTGAAGCCTCCACCACTTGTATTCGGTACATAGACATAAGCCAATTTACCATTAGAGAGTTCGTCAACTTTTCTGCGGTTCCCTTCAACCCAATCTACAGTTCGTAAGCCACGCTCGCTGCCAATTGGCTTTACTAAAATTGTTTTAGCATTTGTCATTGTTGGACTAGAATTAACAGTAATATTAATTTCTCGTCCAGCTGTTTGTTCTAATACGTTGTATGGGTTTACGTTAGCTGATAATGTCGTTCCATTAATGGCCAATATATAATCACCTTCTTTTACGTTAATACCTGGTTGTGCTAAAGGTGCTTTTAAATTCGGATTCCAGCGTTCACCATTATATAATTTTGAAATTTGGTAGTTTCCGTTAATTAATTTAAGATCACAGCCCAATAAACCAACAGGAACACGATCTACATTTGGGAAATCACCACCGGAAACATAAGAGTGACCAACGGCTACTTCACCACTCATAATATCAACAACATAATTTAAATCTGTTCTGTGACGTACATGGTCAATCCAGGGTGCATACCATTTGTAAACGTCATCCCAAGGCGCTCCATGTACATTATCTACATACAAGAAGTCGCGCATGTAACGCCAACCTTCTTTAAAGATTTGGTGTGCTTCAGCTTTTGGATCGAGCTTTATTTTTAAGTTAACTTTTAAATTATCTTTTCCAGGTTTTGGTGGAGTAGAAGTATTGGTTAGCACCCAACTTCTATTTTGAAATAATAAAATAGATTTTCTATCATCTGAAGCTACCATTTGTGAGACTCCATCAGCAAAATCTGAGGCTTTCTCTTTTTCAACATCATACGAATGTACTTTTAACCCGTTGGCATTAGGTATGGCTTCAGCAATGAAAATCTTGTGCTTAGGACCTTTTAATAAAGCTACATAATTTCTAGCCGGAAGGTCTAAAGCCACAGCGCGATCAAAAATTCCGTTTTCGTCGATAATTACTGTAACTCCACTAGCTTCTTTTTTGTCTCCTTTATCTTCGTTTTTTTCTTTTGAAGTTTCTTCCATATCACTTTTTGGAAGATTTGGTGCAGCATCAGCTGAATTTAAAACCACTGCATATAAGTTGCGTGTTAAACTTGCAGAAGGATCATAATTACTCATATCTAACCAACCTGTTTGAAGTCCATAATTGGTGCTTGCCAAGGTATATAAGTATTTACCAGATGCATCCCAAACAGGTGTTATAGCATCTGCAATTGGATCTGTAAGTTGAATTGTTTTTTTAGAGTCTATATTATAAGCAAAGATCGATTTAAAATGACTGTCTTGTTGTTTTGCAAAGGCAATCCATTTGCTATCTGGAGACCACACCGGATTCATTGAACGGTTAGGATGTGCATAACGGTCTGTAGCTACTTTATTTGTTTTTTTAGACTCGAGATTTATGATCCAAATATTATAATGGGTGTCAGTATAGGCAATGTGTTTACCATCTGGTGACCAATCGGGTTGAAAATAAAAAGTTGGATTAGGTAATTTAATGGCTTTTGCATTCTGCCCATTTTGGTCTGCTACCATTAATTGATACTCTCCACTTTTATCAGAAAACCAAGCTATTTTATCGCCTTTTGGAGACCATATAGGATTGCGATCTGCAACTCCAGGTGAGTTGGTGATATTCATCCAAGTTCCGTTTTCTTTTGGAATTGTAAATATTTCACCGCGATGCTCAAAAATTGCACGTTTGCCTTTTGGAGAAACATTTGGATTAGATAACTGCCTAGCAGAAACATTATCCCATTTGGTGCGGTAAAAATTTAGGTCTGCTTTTACATTTATATTAAGTTGTTTTGTATCTCCAGACGAAGGATTGTAGACATGAAGATAACCACCTTGTTCATAAACAATTTTATTAGCACTTGCATCGAGACTTTTTACATCAAACTTCTTATGCTTTGTAATCTGCTTTTCTTCCTTTGTTATCGGATTAAAAGACCAAATATTCATTGTATAATCGCGCTCAGACATAAAGTAAACGTTACCATCTAACCAAACTGGGTCTAGATGACGTTCGCCAGTAGGTTGTGTGGTTCTTATTAAATCTTTAGTTTTCATATTAACCACCCAAATTGGCATAGCTTGTCCACCTCTATAGTTTCTCCATTCTGCGTCCCAACCAGTAATAGGCGTATAAGCCAAGTGCTTACCGTCTGACGACAATTCACCATAAGCTGCTCTAGGAATATCTAATGCTTCTGGAAGTCCTCCTTTGGTAGCAACCGTAAAAAACTTATTCGTCATTGTTGGCTGTGATTCTCTTCCAGAACGAAATAAGACTTTGCCATCTGGTGTCCAACCTTGTACAAAATCTCCACCAGGATGATATGTTAATCGCTTTGGTTCTCCACCTTCTGAAGGCATAACAAAAACATCAACATTACCATCGTACTGTGCTGTAAAAGCAATCATTTTGCCATCATTAGAGAAATGCGGATTAGATTCGTAACCGTCGTCGCTTGTTAACCGAATTGCAGTACCACCATTTATAGAGGATTTCCATAGATCGTTAGCATATACAAACACAACATCGTCTCCATGTAATGTGGGTTGTCTTAATAATTGTGTGCCTTGAGAAAAGCTAAATAATGAATAGCATAGCGCTAATACGATAGTTAATTGTTTCATTGTGGTTGGTTTTATGTGAAGTAAGTTTGGTTGATGGATTTGGTGACAATAAATATACGATTTACTAGTATTGAATATTTTAAATTGGAGTTAAAAAGGCAATTCGTTTTATTGTTTAGAATTAAAATGTTGCTGCGAGGTAAGAAGTAGTCTTGTCAAAAAAATAATAGAACCAATGAAAAGATTGCTTCGTACCAAACAATGACGGTTTCTTTTTTATTACTAATAATGAAGATGATTTTAAAACCCAACAGCAGTATCGTCACCGCGTTTATCGGCTCCACCTTCTAAGGTTCCGTCCTCTAGCATTAATATACCGTCAACGATTCCTATAATCGGTGATTTGGTCTCATTAATAGTATATCCTAAATCCTTAAGTTGCTGTATAATTTTTTTATCAAATACATGAGGCTCCATTCTAATTTCGTCTGGTAACCACTGATTATGAAAACGAGGAGCGTTAACTGCTTGTTGCATGGTTAACTGAAATTCATGCACATTTAAAATGGTTTGTAAAACAGACGTTATAATTGTAGAACCACCTGGAGTACCTAATGACATATAGAATTCTCCGTTTTTTTCTACAATAGTAGGAGTCATAGAACTTAACATTCGCTTTTCTGGAACAATACTATTAGCTTCCGCACCAATAAGTCCGTAATAATTTGGTTCACCTGGTTTACTACTAAAGTCATCCATTTCATTATTTAGAAAAAAACCTAAGTCATCTACAAAAAGTTTAGATCCATAACCACCATTTAGAGTTGTAGTAACAGCAATGGCGTTTCCAAATTGGTCTACAATAGAGTAGTGGGTCGTTTCATCACTTTCATAACCTACTATATTGCCATGAGATATAGAATCTACTGCTGTTGGTTTATCAAAAGAGAACCCTTTCATTCGGTTTTGTAAATAAACATCACTCGTTAAGGTTTCGATAGGTATGTCTACAAAATCGGGATCACCTAAATAAAAACTTCGGTCTGCATAAGCACGTTTTTCTGCTTCAACTAGTACTTGAATGGTTTTTAATGAATTATGACCATAATCTTTTAAATCAAAAGGTTCTGCCATTTTCATAATTTGGCTAAGGCAAATACCACCAGAAGAAGGTGGTGACATTGAGGTAATTATTAAATCATCATACTGAAAACTAATAGGATCTCTCCATTTTGCTTCATATTTTTCTAAATCTTCGAGCGTTATAATACTACCTTTAGATTGTAAATACTTTACTAAGCGTTGTCCTGTTTCTCCTTTATAAAACTCATCTCTTCCGTGCTCTGCAATCCTTTGCAGTGTTGCTGCCAACTCTAAATTAATGAGTTTATCACCAGCCTTTAAATTGTTGTTGTATAAAATTTCCTTTCCATTTACAGCTCTAATCATACTATCGTAATGGGCAATTCTCAAGGCTTGTTTTTCTGTGATAATGTAGCCATATCGCGCCAAATTTATAACAGGCTTTAGAATTTGCGAAATCTCTAGTCTCCCGAACCGTTCTTGAGCTTCAAATATGCCAGCTACAGTGCCTGGTATGCCAACTGCCATGCTGCCAACAGTGCTTAAATCTTGGATAACATTACCCTTTTTATCTAGATACATGTCTTTTGTTGCTGCTAGTGGTGCTTTTTCTCTATAATCTAAAGCTCCCTTTTTGCCGTCTGCGAGTCGATATACTAAGAAACCTCCGCCGCCAAGATTACCAGCGTATGGGTATGCAACCGCTAAAGCCATTTCAGTTGCCATCATAGCATCAAAAGCATTACCTCCTAATTTTAATATTTCTGTGCCGATTTGAGAGGCCTCTTTTCTAGCAGAAACTACCATCGCTTTTTCTGTAATTAAGCCTCTGGTGTTAAATTCTTCAACAGTATGAGATACATCTTTTTTACAGCCCAAAAAAAGTAATACTGTTATTAAAAAAGTCAGTAATCTACTCATATCTCATATTGTTTTTCTATTACTATTCTTTTTTTAGTACTAAAGTCTATTAACGCTTTAAAAAAAGCTGTAAAGTCATTTTCAAAAGCTTCATAGTGTTGCTTCAGTTCTTTTGTGGCTTCATTCATTTTAGATCGGCCTTTCGTTCGTCTATTCATACCATCTAAAACCAGTTGAATACCCTCAAGACTTTCATAACTTAACAACCAATTATCTTCGATCATTATGGGTGTTAGTTTTTGAAAACGTGGTGGTAATACTTCAAAATGTCTATCTAAACTTTTATAAAATTTATTAATGTATGTTGGTAATGGCACATCTGAATAAGCAGACCAATTTTTAGCTAAAAAATGATCAAAGATTATATCTACAATTACTCCGCTATAATGGCCATAACCTTCATGAAGTCGTTTTGTGCATTTACGAAATATAGGATGTGCATCCGTAAATGTATCTATTTCCCTATGCAGTTGAATACCAGCTTGTACCTCGATTGGGTAAGACTTATATTTATTGCCTCTAACACCATCACCAGCAAAGTTACCAATGGTAAGTAATTCATTATCTCCAGAAAGGTAAATGTGCGCTAGAAAATTCATAAGCCGAATTTACAAATTCGTAATCAACTCATCATAACTTTTTATAATTAAGATATTATATTTGTTGAAAATCAAAATCATATATGACTTTAATAAAATCTATATCAGGAATTCGTGGAACTATCGGTGGTACAGTTGATGATAATTTAACTCCAATTGATGCGGTTAAATTTGCAGCAGCTTATGGTACTTGGCTAAAAAACCAGCGAAGTAAAGAGAATTATCGTGTTGTCGTAGGCAGAGATGCAAGAATTTCTGGTGAGATGATTCAGAATTTAGTTATGAATACCTTAGTTGGTTTAGGTATACATGTTATTGATTTAGGTTTGTCTACAACACCGACGGTTGAAATTGCTGTACCTATGGAACATGCTGATGGAGGTATCATTTTAACGGCAAGTCATAACCCAAAACAATGGAATGCTTTAAAGCTTCTAAATAATAAAGGTGAATTTTTAAATGGTGAAGAAGGTCAGAAAATTTTAGAAATAGCAGAATCAAATAGTATGCATTTTTCAGAAGTTGATGATTTAGGAAAAATAACAAAGAATGAAGCTTACATTGATATGCATATCGATGCTGTTTTAGAATTGCCATTAGTCAACGCAAAAGCTATTGAAGCCGCAAATTTTAAGGTTGTCGTAGATGGAGTAAATTCAACGGGAGGTATCGCTATTCCATTATTGTTAGAACGTTTAGGTGTACATCCCGTAAAATTATATTGTGATCCTACTGGTCATTTTCCTCATAATCCAGAACCACTTAAAGAGCATTTGGGTGATCTTGCTAAAGCCGTTGTGAAAGAGCGTGCAGATTTTGGTATCGTAGTAGATCCAGATGTAGATCGTTTAGCTTTTATGGACGAAACCGGAGAAATGTTTGGTGAAGAATATACCTTAGTGGCCTGTGCAGATTATGTGTTGAGTAAAAATCCAGGGAACACAGTTAGTAATATGAGTTCTACAAGAGCCTTACGCGATGTTACTGAAAAGTATGGAGGAATGTACGAAGCGAGTGCTGTGGGAGAAGTGAATGTTGTTAACTTAATGAAGAAAAATAATGTTGTTATTGGAGGAGAAGGTAATGGTGGCATTATTTATCCAGATTCGCATTATGGACGAGATGCTTTAGTTGGTGTAGCTCTATTTTTGAGTTTGTTAGCTGAACGTAAGATGAAAGTAAGTGAGCTAAGGGCGTCGTATCCAAATTATTATATGAGTAAAAAGAAAATACAGTTAACACCTGGATTGGATGTAGATGGAATTTTAAGCACTATGGAATCTTACTATAGTCATGAGAAATTAACTACTGTAGATGGTGTGAAAATTGATTTTGAAGACAGTTGGGTACATTTAAGAAAAAGTAACACTGAGCCTATAATTAGAATATATACTGAAGCACCATCTCAAAATTCTGCAGATGCATTGGCAGATCGATTTATAGCTGAGATTAAAGCTATTTCTAATATTTAGTAACTTTGCATTAAACGGATAATATCGTTATGACTATGATTTCTGATTACATACAAACTAAGAATACGGATTTAGAATCTTATTTTGAACAATTTAGAAACCATATTATTGGTCAGAATCAAACGTTTATTTCACCTTATGGCGAACAACGTATTATTTATACAGATTGGACTGCTTCAGGACGATTATACAGACCTATTGAAGAAAAATTATGCAATGATTTTGGTCCATTTGTAGCAAATACCCATACTGAAACAACTGTTTCTGGTACTGCTATGACTAAAGCTTATCACAAAGCCAAACAAATTATTAAAGATCATGTAAACTGTAATAGTGATGATGTATTAATAGTTTCGGGTAATGGTATGACTGGTGTTGTAAATAAATTTCAGCGCATACTCGGTTTAAAGATTCCAGAAAATTTAAAAGATTATACTAAGATTCCAGACGAAATGCGACCTGTTGTTTTTGTAACTCATATGGAGCATCACTCTAATCAAACATCTTGGTTAGAAACCATTGCAAAAGTTGAGGTTATTCCGCCTGATGAAGCTGGCTTATTCAGTTTAGATAATTTGGAGAAATTACTCATTCAATATAAAGATTGTACCATTAAAATTGCATCTATAATTGGTGGTTCTAATGTTACTGGTATCCAAAATCCACATCATAAAATTGCGAAACTAATGCATAAACATGGAGGTGTTTGTTTTGTGGATTTTGCATGTTCTGCACCTTATGTAGAAATAGATATGCATCCAGAAGATGAAGAGGCAAAACTTGATGCAATTTTCTTTTCTCCACATAAATTTTTAGGAGGACCAGGGACTTCGGGTGTTTTGGTGTTTAATAAAAAATTATATAAAAATATGATACCAGATTGTCCAGGTGGTGGCACTGTGAGTTGGACAAACCCTTGGGGCGAGCATAAATATATCGATAATATTGAAGATAGAGAAGATGGTGGTACACCAGGTTTTCTCCAAACTATAAAAACGGCACTTTCTATCCGTTTGAAGGAACAGATGGGAATTGATAATATCCTTAAGCGCGAACATGAATTAGTTCAAATTGTTTTTGAGCGCTTAGGTAAGATTTCTAATATTAATATTCTGGCTGGTCAACATAAGGATCGACTTGGAGTCATTTCATTTTATGTAGATGATTTACATTTTAATTTAGGTGTTAAATTGTTAAATGATAAATTTGGTATACAAACACGCGGTGGTTGCAGTTGTGCTGGTACTTATGGGCATTTTTTACTCCATGTAGATCAACGGACTTCTAATGAGTTAACTAATGAAATTTCTATAGGAGATTTAGTTCGTAAGCCAGGATGGATTCGTATGTCAATTCATCCAACAACTACAAATGAAGAAATCGAGTTTGTTTGCGATAGTATTATTGAATTAGCCAAAAATCATAAAGATTGGTCAACTGATTATGAATACTCGAGATGTAATAATGAGTTTGTTCATAAATCACTACTTCATAAACCTTGTAATGCCACTAAAGTAGATACTTGGTTTGATTTAGATTAAATGAGCCTATTGGAATTCAGGAGGTACTTTATCTCTATGCTTCCAACGCTTATGCGTCCATAAGTAATACTGAGGTTCGTTACGAATTTGTTCTTCGACTAATTTAAAAAACAAGTCAGTTATTTCGTAATCCTTAAAATCGTTAGGGTTTTCTGCAATTGTTTTAAATGTAGTTTCGTAATAACCGCGTTTTAATCGTTTTACACTAAAAAATACAACGGTCATATCTAGTTTTTTAGCTAACATTTCGGCACCTGTGTACATTGGTACTTTTATACCCATAAACTCATTCCAATGAAATGCTTTATTAGCTTTTGGTGATTGGTCAGATACGAAACCATTAATAGTTAATTCCCCATTTTTTTTGCACTCACCTAAAACATTTAAAGTTTCCTTGGTTGTAATTAAATGCGAGTTATATTTAGCTCTAATTCGTTTTACTAATCTATCGAAATATTTATTTGCTAATCGTTTGTATACTGCATAACCTTTATGTTTTACGAAGGTTTGTAAAATAAAAATCCATTCCCAACTTCCATAATGAGCGCACATTAATATAATGCTTCTTTGTTTTTCTTCTAACTCATTTATAAGCTTAACATTAGGAAATTTATAGCGTTTTTGCATTTCTGATTTAGAAATAGTTAGAGACTTAATAGCTTCAACTATCATATCACATAAATGATGATAAAATTTACCAGTAATGTCAACTATTTCAGCTTTAGATTTATCAGGAAAAACAAGCCTTAAGTTGTTTTGGACAGTAGATTTGCGATACCCAAATATTTTATAAACAAATAAATATAGAAAATCTGAAAAGGCATATAATAACCTAAAGGGTAAAATTGAGATTAACCAAAGTATTGGATAAATTAATATATAGGCAATAAATTGCATTGAAGTTTGTTAAATTTACAACTACAAATATATGCTATATTTAAATTAATAGATTAGAGTTTATGTACAATTTAGATCCTGTTACCATTGCCATAATAGCCGCTAATGTTATTGTATCTATGAAAGGCTTTAATGACCGTTTATTTTTTGAGAAATTTAAATTTAATGTCGGTAGTATAAGACGAGGAGAGCAAATACGGATGTTTAGTTCTGGGTTTTTACATGCAGATACAACGCATTTGTTTTTTAATATGTTTACGCTTTACTTTTTCGCTGGCTATGTTATTGATGCACTAGGGACTCTTAATTTTATTATAATTTATATTGCCAGTTTAGTTTTTGGGAACCTTTTGTCTCTCTATTTTCATAAAGATGAATATTGGTATAGTGCGATTGGTGCGAGTGGAGCGGTTACTGGAGTCTTGTATTCTGCAATTTTGTTAGAGCCAGGTATGAGTTTATATATGTTTTTTGTACCTATACCGATACCAGGCTATATTTTTGGGATAGGCTATTTATTGTATTCTATTTATGGAATGAAAAATAGAATTGGTAACATTGGCCATGATGCCCATTTTGGAGGTGCAGTTGGCGGTTATGTTATAACTCTAATTTTATTACCAAGCTTGTTTAAAACGGATTTAGGATATGTAGGATTACTGGCTTTACCTATTATTATTTTATACCTTTTGTATAAAACTGGTAAGTTAAAATAAAAGCCTGTATTAAACAGGCCCTTTATTTAAATTGTTTTATTAAAAATAAGAATTATTCTAGCAGCTCTTTAATTTTATCTTCTAGAGCATTTCCTCTTAAATTTTTTGCGACAATTGTTCCTTTGCTGTCTAATATGAATGTAGCAGGTATGGCTTGTATATTATAAAGTTCTGCAACCGGATCTCTAAAATATTTTAAACTAGATACGTGATGCCACGTTAACTTGTCGGCATCAATAGCATCTAGCCATGCTTTTTTAGGATTTTGTTGTCTACTTTGTCCATCGAGCGATACACCAATAATTTCTAGCCCTTTTTCGTGATACTTTTCATAAATCCTAACTACATTAGGGTTTTCTCTTCTGCAAGGTCCACACCAAGCTGCCCAAAAATCTATAATAGTAACTTTACCTTTTATATCATTTAAACGTACCATATCACCATCAGGTGTTGGTGATTCAAAATCAGGTGCAATTTTACCAACTTCTAAATGTGCAATTTTTTCAAATTCTTTTTCAAGTTCAATTAATCGTTCTTTAATTTTTTGTCCTTTTGTTGATTCTTTTAATCGAGGTGTTAAATTATTGAAGACCTCATTAAAAATAGAAATATCTCCCTTTGGTTTATTAGATTCTACTTTCATTAACTCTAAGCTGAAGTAGCTGTCATTATTATCTTTTATAAAATTTAACGGATAACTGGTTAATTCCTCTCTTAATTTATTGAGCTCATTTGTTAATGAATCTGACTGTGCGCTACCTTCTTGTAAATTAAGTTCTTGATAAAGCCTCATTATTTTTGTGCCTTCATCTCTTATTTTTTTAGTGCCGTCTTGAAACGCTAAGAAATCATCATTAGATTCTGAGCCAGTTACCTCAGTCGCTGCTAAATTTTCTTTGTCAACTTTAACAGTTATCTCACTATTTTCTAACATAAAAATAGCTTTGCCTTGGGCACCATCAACTGATAAAAAATAAATATTTGGTTCACTTACAACGCCTTGCATCTCAAATTTTTCGTCCATTACAATGGCAGTATCAATAGCTGTTTCTTGTCCTTTCTCATCAACAGATTTTAGATAAACTCGTATACCGTTATAAACACCTTCTGCATTCCCATTTATAAGATAGTCTGTTCTTTTCTCTTGCTCACAACTAACAATGAGTAAACTTAGAATTAATAATGTTAATACCTTTTTCATCAATTTATTTTTTTCTAAATATTAATTAGCTTACAAATATATAAACAAAGCTGATAAAACGTAAAAGCGAATCGCGAATTAAATCTTAAAAATACACCGTAGCCACAATATAATCTCAGATTTTCCAATACTTTTGCATAAAGGAGTTAACCATGCATAACGATACTATTGTAGCTTTAGCAACACCATCTGGAAGCGGTGCAATTGCCATTATTAGGCTTTCTGGTAATAGCGCTATTGCTATTGCAGATAAGCATTTTAAGTCTGTAAAAGATAACAAGTCGCTTACAGATCAAAAGACACATACTATTCATTTAGGGCATATTGTAGATGATGTAAAAACTCTAGACGAAGTTTTAGTATCTGTTTTTAAAAATCCAAATTCTTATACTGGAGAGGATGTGGTTGAGATATCTTGTCACGGTTCGTCTTACATTCAACAAGAGATTATTCAGTTGTTTTTGCGCAATGGTTGTCGGATGGCTACAGCAGGAGAATTTACGCTGAGAGCTTTCTTAAATGGTAAATTAGACTTAAGTCAGGCAGAAGCTGTTGCAGATTTAATTAGTAGTGATAATGAAGCTTCACATCAAATAGCAATGCAGCAAATGCGTGGTGGGTTTTCTTCGGAAATAGCTAAATTAAGAGAAGAATTGCTAAACTTTGCATCTTTAATTGAATTAGAACTCGATTTTGCTGAAGAAGACGTGGAGTTTGCAGATAGAACTCAGTTTAAGCAACTCATTGAGCGAATAAACTTTGTTTTGAAACGATTAATAGATTCATTTGCTGTTGGTAATGTTATAAAAAACGGAATACCGATAGCCATAGTTGGCGAACCAAATGTTGGAAAATCAACACTTCTAAATGCTATACTAAATGAAGATAGAGCTATAGTTTCTGAAGTTGCCGGTACGACAAGAGACACAATTGAAGATGAAATTTCTATTGGTGGTATTGGATTTCGTTTTATTGATACAGCAGGTATTAGAGAAACCAAAGATGTAGTAGAACGTATCGGTATTAAAAAAACATTTGAAAAGATAGAGCAGTCTCAAGTCACTATTTATTTATTTGATTCAAAGAAAAATATAAATAATCTTGATACTGTGAGAATTGAGGTTGAAAAAATAAGAAATAAATACCCTCAAAAGCCTTTGTTGGTCATTGCAAATAAAATTGATACATTAAGTGATTTACAACTTGCTAATATCAATACCACTATTGCTGATGTTCTCTTGTTATCTGCTAAAACAGGGTTTGGTGTAGAGAAACTGACCAACTCACTTCTAAATCTTATCAACACTGGAGCGCTTAAAAACAATGAAACCATCGTAACCAACTCACGTCATTATGACGCTTTACTAAAAGCGTTTGAAGAAATTCAAAAAGTACAGTACGGACTAGAAACAGGACTTTCAGGTGATTTATTAGCTATCGATATTAGACAAGCTTTATACCACTTTGGTGAAATTACTGGTGAGATTACTAATGATGATCTACTTGGTAATATTTTTGCTAATTTCTGTATAGGAAAGTAAATATGCGTAGCATCACAAAACAAAACATATAAAAAGCCTGTAAAATAAGAGTTTATGTTTATATTGTTTTTATTAATTTGTTGAATTTTATTGTTTTTCTTATTCTTTTTGTACCTCGATTGTACCTTTTTTTAAATTTTTAGTTAAGTTTGTTGTTCAGGATGTCTTATGTCGCGTAATATGATTTATATAGAATAATATAGACCATTTAAGAATTGTATAGTTTCTTGTAGACACATAGAATAATATTTAAAATTTCAAATTTAAAGCATGTTAGTAAATAAACGGTGTACATATTGTGGAAAGGAATTTCAAGCGCATACTACGAAAACTCGCTTTTGTAGTCACAGTTGTAATCAGAAAGATTATAAGTTTAGAGCTAAGGAAAAACGTTTGAAAGAAAGTATAGTAGGCAGAACAGAAAAGAATATTCCGTTTAGAGACTTATTAGAAATATCTAAGAGCAAAGCTTATTTAGAGATTCAAGATTGCGCTCTATTGCTAAATGTGAGTCGATCAACTATTAACAGGTTAATTAGCAAAGGCGAGCTAGTGCATTTTCGTATTATGAGTCGAGTTTTGGTTAGGCAAGTTGATTTGGAAAACTACTGCAAGAAAGAATTGGTTAAATCAAATAAAAAGAGACAATCAATAAAGCGTCAGTACAAAGAAGTTATTAGTTTCAATAAAGAGAATTATTATTATATGGGCGAAATACCAAATTATTACAAAGTTTCATCTAGGTCTGTAGAAAGGCATATAAAATCAAAGGGAATTGAAAAGATAAAAATAGGAAGGTTTAATTATGTTTTAAAGTCTGAGATTAAAAAACTATATGGTACACCATCAAAAATCACACTTAATGATTAATGTAACAGTTAGAAAGAAAAAAGTAACAGATGGTAAATACAGTTTATATTTAGATTACTATCCAGCAATAATTAATCCTAGTACAGGGAAGGAGTCAAGACGTGAGTTTTTAAAGTTAAAAATATATGGTAACCCTAAGTCGGAAATAGAAAGGGCCCATAATAAGGAAACGATAGAGTTTGCAGAATTGATTAGGTCTAAACGCTTAATACAATTAAGGGATAAAGAATATGGCTTTAAGGAAAACGTAAATTCTAATTTTAATTTTCTCGCATTTTATGATGTTATTGTCGATGGTTACTTAAACAATGGGAGTTATAATAATTATTTGTCGTGGAAGGCATCTAGAAATTATTTTTATGCATGTTTAGGGAGCAACATAACAACTAACCAATTGAGTTTGTTGCATATTAAAAAATACAGAGAGTTTTTATTGAGCACTAATAATCTAAGAACTAATAAAGGCAAATTAGCAGTCAATACAGCCTCTTCATATTACAAGAAGTTTATTCGAGTTTTAAAAGAAGCTTATAAAGAAAATTTAACTGATTTTAATTTAGCATTACATGCTGAGTATATCAAGGAAGAAGAAACACACAGAGAGTATTTGACAGAAGAAGAACTAGGTTTATTGTGGAAAACTGCAATTAAACATGAAATTATTAAGCACATGGCGTTCTTTTCTACTCTAACAGGTTTAAGGTTTGTAGATATTGTAAATTTAACTTGGGATAAGGTATTTAAGGATAAACATCAAGGGCACTACATACAATTAAAGGAAAAGAAGACACGAAACATTTTTAATCATCCAATTTCTGAAACAGCATTTAACTTATTGGAACTTCAACCCACAAGAACTGGAAAGATATTTGTTGGTATAAAGTATTCGCAAATTGTGCGTCCTATAAAAAAGTGGATAGAGGATTCTGGAATCAACAAGAAGATTTCATTTCACAATTTCAGGCATAGTTATGCTACGCTACAGCTAGCTAATGGAACCGATATATATACAGTTTCAAAATTGCTAGGTCACAAAAATGTCTCTACTACACAGATTTACACTAAAGTTATGGACAAAAATAAAATAAAAGCTGCTAACAGAATAAATTTGAATTTAAATGGATTGTCTTAATATTTACGAACACTTTTACAAAAAAGCACAAGACGTATCAAAGCGCATGATAATCGCTGAAATGCAAAAAGCTAAATTTAAAAATCGACCTTTTTTAACTTTGCACAATAAAATCATTAAGAATTTACATAATTATATTAAGACCAATTTCACTAATAATCTTGAACTAAATTTTAAGGAGTCATATTCTATATTTCAAAAGAAATACACCTATTATGAAGGCACTGAAAGTGAAAAAGTAAAATGGATTTTAGAGGATGAAATTATCAAAGCATTTAAAAAAAATCAAACTAGTTCTTATAGTTCATTTATAGCAGATTTGGCTGTAGAAACTTCACTTAGAGTTGCTTTAAATCATTATAATAATTATAGAAATTATTACCAATTAATCTATCATTTAAATAAATATGAATATTTCGTTTTCCATGATTTTAAAGGTATTGCATTTGAAAGTTCTGAGTACTTCAAAATTATGATGGATGAGAAATATCCACATAAAGTAAAAGAACGAGAGCAAAAATTGAAAATGCTAGCTTTACAAAGTACAACTAAAAAAGAAACTAAAAATATTACCACTAAAAGTAAATCTGATAAAGAACAAGACATCATGGAATTACTTGATAGTTTTACTGACGAAGAGAAGTTCTTAATTATTCATGTAATTAATAATCTTATATCTAAATCCTTGTCAATACCAGTGACAGATTTAATGAAGCTCGCGAGGATAGCGGGAACTTATGAAGATTTATCTATTTTTTATATGAGTCCTAGAGAAGTAACTCCATATTCAAAAGTTTCTAAAGGGATAGATTATTACAAAGGAGATAAGCAACGAAAAATAATTGATAGTACTATCCTAAAACTATCAACTTTTAAGATTGATGTTGTAAACAATTATTTAGTTGGTATGAAGACAAAATATCTTCAAAACAAAGTAAATATTAGAAAAGCCTAAATAATTAAATCAAATATTAGTTGCTTTTTTGATATGTTTAGTCATGTTTGTAGATATTAAACTGCTGAAAATAAACACTTTAAAAATTCCGAACACTTTCTAACAGTATTCCGAAGCATCATTATTTTATTTCTTCGTGGTTATATCATTGTGTTAAATTTAAAACACATAGCCATGAATACACCATTTTTTATGTTTAGTGAGGATCAGATTCAAGACTTTGCTAACAAAATGTATGAGAGAGCAAAAGCATCTTTCGAATCTCAAGAAGGTGCGCAACAAGAAGTGCCAATTCTTATTGATGATGCAGCAAAAATCATCAACTTAACTAAACCTACAATTTACGGACTTGTCCATAAAAACAAAATACCTTATCGCAAGAAGGGTAAGAGGTTATACTTTCTAAAATCAGAGTTAATAGCTTGGATAAATTCAGGTAAGAGAACTAGTAAGGCAACTTTAAATGAAAAAGTAGACGATTTCTTATTTAAAAAAAGATTTCAATAATAATTCCAGGCAACAATCTTTATGAATAAATCAGGATTTATAATGCTTAATCGCAATATAGTTGATTGGGAGTGGTACACAGACGTCAATGCAAATGCAGTTTTTATTCACTGCTTACTAAAAGTAAACTATAGTTCGAAACGGTGGCAAGGTATACTCATTAAAAAGGGAGAATTTATAACGTCCTATGAGAAACTTGCCATTGAGACAGGACTAACAATTAGCAAAGTAAGAACGGCTTTATCTAAACTGCAATTGAGTAATGATATTCATGTTGAAACTACGTCCTCCTTCACCAAAATTAGCATTATTAATTTAAAAGAATACGTAGCCAAATCTAACCGTGAGCAAACTGACCCACTAAATGACACACCATTTAGCAAACACAGTGGCAAAACTTTAGCAAACGCTTCACAATCAAATGACAATCATTTAGCAACAACTAAGAGTAATAATATAATAAATAGAAAAAAAATATTTAGAGAAAAGGTTTTTGCACACACACAGTTTAGTAAAGAACTATTAAATGATTTTTTTAATTATTGGAGCGAGACAGATAGAGATAAAAAGTTGATGAAACATGAAAACCAAGACTTTTTTGAAATAGACAAGCGTTTGGTAAAATGGAAAAAGAATGAAAAACCGAAATTTGGTAAAACTATAACTTCAGGAACAGCTTCAAATAGATAATATGAGATTAATAAATACAGAAAATAATGACTGCGATGTAATTTGCAGAAAAATAATAGAAAATGTAAGGTCGCAAGAATTTTATAATAAAATTAGTCATCCTTTTGATAAAGAATGGTTATGGAAAGAATTTAAAATGGCGTTCAAATATGTAACAGGATTTCCATTCGAATACACTGAGAATTATATCAAAGAAAATCTTTCTGCGGTGTTTTTATACTTCATGAATGATATGTCTTTTCTCAGTTGTGAAAATTTATATAAGGAGGATGTTGCTCCCTCTTTTGATAAGGGACTGCTATTAGTAGGCAAAGTAGGATTCGGAAAAACTAAAATCATGACAAGCTTTGAATCTGTCTTTAAAGGATATAAGCCACATAATTTTAAGATAGTTTCCGTGGACGATGTTGTAGATGATTATGAGGCTACAAAATCTCCACAAGAAAAAATAGATTTCTATAATAACTATACACGTGGTACTCTGCTGTTCGATGATTTATATTCTGAAAAACTTGCCAATAATTACGGACAAACCAATACCATGAAAGAAATAATCATGCGACGTTCTAGAAAAAATCTAAAAACACATTTCACGATGAATCCTGTTGAAGGTTATGAAGATAACCCAAAAGGTAATCTTCTTGCTTTGGAAACCTTCTATGGCTCCAGAGTGGTCGACAGGTTATTCAATATGTGTAATTACATAAATTTAAACGGTAAGAGTAAACGAGTGTAAAAGGTTAAATAAAACGTTATTTAACGTATTAAGTATTAAAAACGCCCAAGAAACTATGAAAACGACTAAAAATTGCAAACATTGTTATCAATTGTTTGAACCAAGAAGAAGCAATCATGTGTATTGCACGAACAGTTGTAAAACAAAAGCTAGTTATGAGCGAAACAATTATCGATATATTTCTGGTCACTATGAAAAATCAGAATTAGAAGCCACGGACAAGTTGGCTTTACCTGCAAACCAAGACGTCCTATTAGCAGTACAAGCATTGGAAGATAAAATAGAGCGGTTTAGCCAAGATAAAAGCATTAGCACTAACTCTATTAAAGAAGCTGCACTAGGCAGCATGGCTGCCGATGCAGGTGCATATGCTGCCAAACGAATTTTTGCACCAAAAATGCTGCCAGCTACTAAAGGTGATATTGAGAGTTTGAGAGAAGAGTTGCAGCAATTAAAAAAAGCACTCAACATTTACAAGGTCAATAAATTTCCAAATAATTTTTAGAATAGGTTTGAAAGGCGAAATTCCTTTTTATTGCTATTTTTAGAAATTAATTGACTATTAATTTTTTTAATGGCATTATTTCAGAACTCAGTATTTAAAACTTACCTCGCACAGCAAGACAATATAATAGTAGAAAGTACTTATAAAAAAATCACAAAGTATTTTCGAAATGTTACTACAAGAAAAAATGATTATAACCTTAAATGTTTATACTTTTAAAAGAAATAGTGTTTTATGAAACAAGTCTTAATTATAGGTAATGGCTTTGACATTGCTCATGGTCTTCCAACTAGCTTTAAAGACTTTTCTAAATATCTTTTAGAAAATATTCTCATTCCTGATTTAAGACAATTTGTGTTAGAAACAGGGAAAAGCGAATATTATACTGACGGTATTAGAGATATACATAATCAGCATTTATTTCCTGTTGGTTACAATACTAATTATTCATTAGACGGCATACTTCTTAACTTGTCAAAAGAAGGCTTTATTGAATCTTTGTTAGATAATAAAATGATTTTTTTGGAGTATCTTAAAAATAACTTTTTATCTAAATTATATAGAGAGGAAGATGAGTTTTGGTTTGATGTGGAGTCAACATACTTTGATTTGTTAAAAATTATTCCGAATACATACGATAGGAGTTCTCATAAAATGCAAATTCTAAGACTTAATGAAGAATTGAAACAGATAAAAACCTTATTGCAAGAATATTTGGTAACATTGAATGTTAATTATCAAAGTCCAGTTTCAAATTTTATTGAAGAGTTATTTCAGAATTTTAAGAATGAAGAAAAAGTAAACGATATAGTGGTCATTGATTTTAATTATACGAAGACAATTAGAAGTTTTAATATCACGGGATATGAGCATTATCCTATACATGGTACGTTAGAATCTGATATTATTTTTGGTTGGGGTAATGATAAAGATGAGGATTACATTGAAATTAAAGATTTAAAGAATGACAATTTTCTAACAAACTTCAAGACACACCATTATTTAAAAAATAATTATTATCAATTAATACACCATAGTTTAATTAGAATTAAGGAAAAATTCAATATTCATATTTTGGGACATTCATTAGGACTAACTGACAAGTCATTATTAAAAGAAATATTTGAATCAGATAATTGTGAAAGAATTTATTTATATCTAAGATCAGATCAATATAATTCAGAACCGTTAGTTAGTAAACAAATTGGTGTTGAAAACGAGTATACAAAATTAACTATGGCAATTTCAAGAATTATCGATGACCAGATGGCCCGTATAAAGGTTGTAAATATGCAATACTCTAATTATTTTCCTAAGAATCCCAATTAGAATTACTTTAAAAAATTATTTGCCAATAAGTTGTAAAGTACCTATACGGAAACTGACATAATAGTAAATATTCGCTTATTGAATAGGAGGAGATTGCTATAGTAGAAAGCATATATTTTCAAATTTGACAGGTGGTAAGGCAAGCTACTTACTTTTGTACAACCATTGCATTATTAAAGTTTTAAGGCTTATTAATTGCGCAGGTTTTAATGCCAAATGGCGCATATAAAGGGCAAAAACTTATAAGGCTTGTCAATACAAATATTCCTGCGAGTACTAATAATATAATCCCTAATGTTCCGGTAATTATCCCTTTAAAATAAAGTACACCAACTATTGCAGCGATTACTATCCTAATAACTCTATCTGCAGTTCCCATATTTTTTTTCATCTTTTAATATTTATGATTAATAATACAAAGTTCACAAAAGTTAATGAGCTGTGCAGTGACCTTAGTCACAACTATCCAATAATTTTTATTTCACCAGATTGTTGTATTATTTTACCTTCATTCTCAAGTTTTTTTAGCACTCTTGTTATTACTTCGCGTGCCGTGCCTAGGTCATTTGCGATTTGGTTATGACTCATTCTTATTGAAGCCGTTTTTATTATTTCCGATTTGTTTTTTAAATGCTCATAGAGTCTTTTATCCATGCGGTCTATTAATAAATGACCAATGGTCTCTAGTAATTCTGAATATCGCAAACTAAATTGGTCGTAAAACAGCTGATTAAAGTCTGGGAAATCTTTTAACCATTTAGGAAGTAGTGCAACTGGAATTAATAAAATTTTTGAATCCTCTTCAACTGAGGCATAAACTTTACTCGGTGTATTTTTTAAAGATGCATAAAATGTCATTATACAGCTTTGAGATGGCTGAATGTAATAAAGCAAAAGTTCTTTATCATTAAACCTAGAATAAACTTTCACAAGTCCTTCAAGAACAATAGGCAAAACTTTAACATATTGCTCTTCTCTTAAAATCTCTGTTCCCTTAGGAAATTCTTTTATCGAAGATTCTTCTATGAGTTTCTCAAATAGTGCAGGTTTTAAAAAAGATATTACGCTTCTATCAAAATTCATTTTATTAAGTAATAAATAATATCTAAAGTACTAACTTTAGGCATAAGTAAGAAACTAAAGAAGTAATGTGTTACAATAAATTGTCTAAAAATATAGCCTAATAACAGCATTAGTAGTCAAACCTAATGAAAACCTAGAAAACCTATTTACTACATCATTTTCATTGATTCTATAATAGTCGTTGATAGCATTTTGCCTGTTCGAAATGTTCCACACAGACGCACCAATTTCTGACCTAAAGGTGTTGCTAATTTTGATCTTATAAATAGCAGAAGCATCAACTCTCAAATAATCCATTAACCTTTGACCATTACCTTCATCAAAATTAATATTATCATCAAATATCTCATTGCCATCTAACGGTATAGTTGTTGGGTTTCCTGTTCTGTAATTTAATCCTGCCGAAACATTCCAAGATTTATTACTAAAAGTTGTTCCAAGAGTAACTGAATGTGTAATATCAAAATTACTCGGAAACTCAATATCTTCGAGGGCTTCAAAGTTGTAAGTGTTGTTTATGTATGAATAGCTTAACCAACTATTGAAATTGCCATTTTTTTTTCTGCATAAAAACTCAAAGCCATAAGCGTTATAACGTCCTTTCTCTTTAGCAAATTCGTATTTGGTTGTAAAGCTTTGACTTTGGGTTGTTATACCCTCAACAGTTTTGTAATAACCTTTAGCATCCAACAACCATCCATTATTTTTATAGGTTACACCAAGTGAAGCTTGTTTGCTTTGTATAATTGGAATACTATCATTATCCGTTAACTGCCAACGTCTTTTTTCAATACCTAAAAAGTCATTTTGGAAATTAACAATTTGTGATGTGCTTTGGTGTTTAAATTCGCCTTGTGCCTCTATTTCAATATGCTCACCAATAGATTTTCTAATACTTAATCTTGGTTCGATAATTAATTTTTTAAAACGGGTTAAATAATTTGCTCTTATTCCACCTCTTATGGAAAAATCATTGCTAGGATTCTTAAACCAAGCTTGCCCAAAAGCATCATGTTCTCTTAATATTTCCTCATCACGTCTCACAAATCGAGGTAAATCAATATCGTTTAAGTTGATAACTTCAGTTTCTGTAAATTGATACCCAAGATTAAAGCGCCATAGCTTTTGTTCATATAAATTATTCAGTTGAACGCTTGTTTCCGAAACAATATTCTCTTGTAGTTGCAACTGATTACTCAATACATCTGCATTAAGAGCTTCAAGTTTATATTCATTGTCGTAAACATTGATAGTTGTGGATAGTTTTTGGTTCCATTGTCTTTTATAATTAAGTCCAACAGCAAGAGTATTTTGAGATATGTTGCTACGTCTGGTTCTTAACTCATCATTAATATCAGCAGTTTCATTAAATCCTAAATCGTTATTAATTAGAATAAAATTTAATCGGATAAAGTCTTTATCAGTAGGTTGATATAACCATCGCAAAGAAGCATCATAAAAATCAAATTCTTGATTAGAATTAGTAACATTAGAAGCATTAGTTTCAGCTTCTGTGTCTTGAGTTACCCTATCGAAATACACATCATAAGTTGGTGTTCTTAAAAAATCGTCTAAAGACTTTCTTGATGCAATTTGAAGTGATGAGTTATTACCGATAGGGATATTAGAAAACAATTCAGCATTTAAAAAATTAAGTCCAAAAACCCCATTGAATTTTGAATCGATTTGTTTCTCAGTCTGCATGTGGATTGTGCCAGAAATACCATCTGTTAATGATACATCTGAACCATTATTAATAACACTTGCAGTTTGTGTCATAAGTGGATTAAAGCTAGATATAAGACCAAAGAAGTGTCCAGTCTGATACATTTTTATATCATCCCAAAGCATTAAATTCTGGTCGTGAGAACCACCTCTTATGTTAATATTTGAAACCGTTTCATCAACACTTAAAATACTTGGTAAAGCTTGAACGGTTTGCAATACATCAGATTCAATAAGACCAGGTAAAAGACTAAATCGCTTATAGTCGATTGAGGTTGACCAATCCTGTCTTTTATCTATACCTCTAACAAGATAAGTTTCAATAAGTATTGGTGATATAACCTCTTGATGAACAAGCATTGTTATCGTTCCGCAATCTTCTAAAGTGAAATATTTTACTTGACGTTCAATCGTCTTAAACCCAATATGTCTTATGGTCAATAGTTCGTTTAAAGATTTCAGTTCAATTTCAAAATAACCACTTTCATTAGTTACTGCATAAGCAAATTTACTTGTGATAGTAGCACCTATGAGAGGTTCTGGTAACTCTGAACTATTAATATAGCCACACAACTTAATAGTTTTGGAAATAGTGTAAACTAAATCGCTAACTTTTTCAAAAACTAGGTTGGTTTGCCTTTCAAGATTATTGATTTTTGCTGACAAGCTTAAATCTTGCGATATAGGAATTACGGTAATATCTTTTAAAAGGCTACTCTCATAGTTGAAAGTAATAGAGTGTACTTTTGTGATATCTTCCAGTACTTCAGAGATTGGAACTTTCTGTTCTGAACTTTGTCCCATCAATTTGAATGTTAGAGAGAAACACAGGAATAGAAGTATATAAAGTTTAGTTCTGCCCATTCTTAATAATGACCTCGTTAGTGTTCTGGATTGTATAGGTCAAATTAAAGGGTTTTGAGATAGATTTCAGGGCATTCTCAAGATTATTATGTTCAAATGCACCAGTGAATTTTATATTCAAATCAGATGGATATTGAACTTTTACTTTATATCGTTTTTCTAGTTCTTCAACAACCGCTTTAAAAGAAGCATCTTCAAATACACTCATGTTTTTAAGCCAATATGGTTCAGTAATTTCAATATTTGACTTTAAGGCTTTTTCTGAAGATAAAATGAACTCCGTTCCAGCGGGTAGTTTAACTTTATCATTATTATATGTTACTTGCACCAAACCTTCGTAACAGGATACTTTAAAAATACTGTCTCTGGTTAGCACATTAAATTCTGTTCCTAGAACACTTACTTTGCCAAACTCTGTATTAACATCGAAACGTTTTCCTTTTTCTACATCAAAAAATGCTTCTCCATTTAGGTTTAACGACCTGTTGTCATCCCAATTAGAACTATCGTATTCTAGCTGTGATAACTCATTTAGGTTAACTATTGAGTTATCTGGTAGTGTGATAATTTCATTTTGAGCTAAATCAGTCTTAAACGAGCTTATGTGGTCTTTATTAATTACCTTAAATAATGCAAACCCAACAACAAGAATAGCTGCTAAACTTGAAATAACCTTCATCCAATTTACTGATGTGCTTTTCTTGGAAACTAATTTCTCATCTAATATATTAAAGGATTCAATTTTTGAGTTTGTAATACCATTGAACCTTTGAGCTTCCTCAATAATTTCTATATATAAGTCAGCATCTTCCAACGCATTGAAAGCCTTTGACTCTATTTCAGACAGGTCATTCCTTAACCACTTTTTTACTAATTGCTCTTTGTCCATAACTTGCTGTTATATATTTAAAACAACTTAAATTATAATTGTCCCAGAATTATTTTCGATTTAGTTCTTCAAGTTCATTTTTAAGTTTATTCAATGCACCATAAATTCTATGTTCAGCGACCTTTTTTGTAATACCTAAAATTTCTGCAACCTCTTTATGAGTTTTACCATCTACTTTATTTAGTAGGAATGCAACACGTTCCTCTTCTTTTAATTGAGATAGAACTCGTTCAAACCGTTTTAGAAACTCTTTCTTTCGTAAAATAAATTCAGGGGACTCATTGGTATATTCCTTTGGCTTCACCTGTTGATATTTTAAAACCACTTTTTGATGTTTTACCTCATTAAGCATCATATTATTTGCTGTGGTGTACAAATACGATTTTGCAGTTTCTGGTTTTATTTTAGCACAGTTTTCCCAAAGTTTAATAAAAGCTTCTTGAACCTTATCAGAGGGATTTAAAAGCTCACCATATTTGTAGAACAAAATATTGCTCAATGATTGTGCATACTTCTCATAAATCTTTGAGAAGCGAATTTTATCACATATATCTTGGTGCAATGATTTTGGCAAGGATTGAGTTTTTTGATTTCAGAAAAGAAAGATAAATAAAAAAAAATCTATTTTTTCTTGGGACAATTATTTAATGAGTTGTTTTAAGAATAAAGAGGCTATTTAGAAGCCAACAAACAAACTTAAATATTAAAATAAAATCCATGCCATTATGAAAACATTGAAACCAATTTTTCTACTAGTTCTAGGTGTTGTATTCACTATGACATCTTGTAGAACCGAAGACGATTTAGTAATCGACCCACCAGTTGAAGAAACCATAGAAGCTAATTCAACAGTAGCAAATTTAATGAGTAGAACTGCATCTAATGATGGTTCTAGCGACAACATCATAGATAATGCTAGTTGTTTAAGTGTTCAACTTCCAGTTACAGTTACAGTAAATGGTATTGAAATAACGATTAATGATGAAGATGGTTATGAGGACATTGAAGACATTATCGATTTGTTTGATGACGATGTCGATTCAGTTGTTATTTCATATCCAATAACTGTAATTCTTGTAGATTTTTCAACTGTTGTAGTTAATTCTGATTCAGAATTAGCAGCACTTACAGCGAATTGTGTAGGCGAAAACGAAGATGATGATGATATTGAATGTATTGATTTTCAATATCCAATTACTGCATCTGTTTTTGATGAAAACAATGATTTAATCAATTCAATCACTATCAATAATGATAATGATATGTATGATTTTATTGATGATTTAGATGAATTTGCAGCAGTAACGATTAACTTTCCAATTACTGTAATATTTGCAGATGGTACAACACAAACTATAAATTCTATTCAGGAGCTAGAAAACGCTATTGAAATAGCAGACGATAGTTGTGATGAAGATGATGATAATGATTTTGATGATGATGATTGCGATAACTGTTCAACTAACGACCTTGAAACCATTTTTGCAGATTGTTCGGAGTGGACAGTTGATAAACTAGAGCGAAACGACAATGATTTAGAAGACAATTATGTAGGTTACGTATTTGAGTTCAATAGTGATGGAACAATTTTAGTAACCCAAGGTTCAAACACTTTTAATGGTACATGGGAAGCATCTGGAACAGGCAATAATATATCAGTAATTATAAATGTAACAGGATTAACAGATTTCAATGATACATGGAATTTACATGAAATAGAACAAGAACCTGGAGAAGTAAAAGTTGATTTAAGGTTAGGAGATGATAGATTACGTTTTGAAAGTGATTGTCAATCTAATGGTAATATTGATGACACAGCTTTAGTAAATGCGCTTACTAATGGTGATTGGTATGTGACTTACTTCTTTGATGATACAGATGAAACCGCAGATTTCGCAGACTACACTTTCAATTTTGCATCGGACAATACAGCTACTGCTATGGATATGAGTGGTACTACTAATGGCTCATGGTCAACAACATCTGGAGATGATACCGAACTTGGTCTTAACCTAAACTTTGGGACAGGTATTCCATTAGATGAATTAGCTGATGACTGGGATGTTCTTGAAGTAACCAATGACATTATCAGACTAAAAGATGTTAGTGGTGGTGATGGTTCAGAAGATTTCTTAACTTTTGAAAGAAACCCATTTGATGGAGGAAATGGGAACGATGATTTAGAAACTATATTAACAGATGGTTTATGGATAGTAGCTTCTTATACAGAAGATGCAGATGACCAAACCTCTGACTATGCAGGTTATGAACTAGACTTTAACATGGATGGTTCAGTATCAGCTTCAAACGGTTCTAATACCAATAATGGTACTTGGTCAGTTTTTAGTAGTGGCAATCAAATGGCTATAGATTTTGGTACAGATATGCCTTTTGAAGAATTTAATGATGATGATTGGGATGTAATTTCTGTTTCAGCTACAGAAGTGGTTATACAAGATGTAAGCGGAGGCGGAGGTGGAACAGATACTTTGACACTTCAAAAAATATAATCTTAAACATATTTAAAACTAAAAATCATGAAAAAAGTATTTAATCTTGGATTGTTATTAATGTTAAGTTTTTCCCTAATGTCATCAATGTGCTCTAGTGATGATGACGATGGAAGTCCAAACAACAACAGCCAACAAATAGCTGAAATAGAAAATACAGTAGAGTCTGGAACATGGAGAATCACAAACTTTAATGATTCAGGACAAAATGAAACTTCAGATTTTAATGGTTATGACTTTAGCTTCAACTCTGATGGGTCACTTGTGGCAACAAATGGTTCTAACACTATGACAGGTACTTGGTCTGTTACAGATGATAGTAATAGTAGTGATGATAGCAGTAGTGATGATGATATTGATTTCAATATTTTCTTTCCAGTACCAGACAGCAATGATTTTGAAGACCTCAATGATGATTGGGATGTGGTAATGACATCATCTACCAGAATTGAATTAATTGATATTAGTGGAGGAAATGGAGGTACAGACATGCTGACTTTTGAAAAGAATTAGTGAAAAAGAAAAATTAATTTCCCACTTCATTTGCCCTAAATTGATTAATAGCACCCAATCGTTATAATTTAACGATTGGGTTTTTGTTTTAATATTATTTACAAATTTATTTGCATGGGAATAGCATTATTAGCAATATTGAATGCAGTTCGCTTACAGAAAATGAGTTGGGATTAAGCAGATTAGTCAATTAAACTTCTGTTAAACAAAATTAACATATATTAAATTTTTATACCTTTGCAAATAGATATGAAGCAATTTTTCCATAAAATAATGTCTTTAGTAATGGCTTTTGTAGTGTTATTCTCTACAATGTCATTTACTGTGAATATGCATTATTGCGGAGATACTTTAGTAGAAACTGCTATTTTTCATAAGGCCAAAGGGTGCGGAATGGAAATGGAAAAGCCTTCAACCGAAGGATGTTCTATTACCAAGAAAAATTGTTGTGATGATGAACAATTAGCAATTGAAGGTCAAGACGAATTGCAATTGCAAGTTGACAAAATCACGTTTGAGCAACACCTATTTATAGCTTCATTTGTTTACACTTATATTAACCTTTTTGAAGGTTTAGAAAATAACGTTTCTACTTACGAAGAATATAAACCGCCACTCGTCATAAGGCAACTCTACAAGATTGACGAAACATACTTAATTTGATTTTTAAACAATAGACTTTTTTATCCTATGACTGCAATGTCGTAAGGATAATTCGCTGTATTCGGTGTTTTCCTTACGCCAATGTCTAACTGTTTAATAATCAAAGCCAATGCTGAACAAAAGCATCAAATTTTTAATAGAAAACAAACTCGTAGCAGTTCTGCTACTCGTCCTTTTTGTAGGATGGGGAACGGTTAATGCACCTTTCAATTGGGATACTGGTTTCTTACCAAGTAATCCAGTTGCTGTAGATGCCATACCTGATATAGGTGAAAACCAACAAATAGTATTTACTAAATGGGATGGTCGCTCACCACAAGATATAGAAGACCAAATCACCTATCCACTCACAACATCTTTACTCGGTATTCCAGGTGTAAAAACCATTCGTAGTTCCTCTATGTTCGGTTTTTCAAGTATCTATATCATTTTTGAAGAAGACATAGAATTTTACTGGAGTAGAAGTCGTATTCTCGAAAAACTTAATTCCTTACCAAGTGGTTTATTGCCCGAAGGTGTTAATCCTGCTTTGGGTCCCGATGCCACAGGATTAGGACAAATATTTTGGTACACTTTAGAAGGTCGTGACGAAAACGGAAATGTAACTGGTGGTTGGGATTTGCAAGAGTTACGTAGTATTCAGGATTACTATGTAAAGTATGCGTTGTCCTCTGCAAGTGGTGTTTCCGAGGTTGCTTCTATTGGTGGCTATGTTCAGGAGTATCAAGTAGACATAAATCCAGAACTAATGCGTCAGTATAATATTGGATTGCATCACGTTGTAAAAGCGGTTAAGGAAAGTAATAAGGATATTGGTGCACAGACTTTGGAAATTAACCAAGCCGAATATTTAGTTCGTGGTTTGGGTTATGTGAAATCCATTTCAGACATCGAAAATGCAGTAGTCACTTCAGAAGATTATACTTCAATTAGGATAAAGGATATTGGTAAAGTTTCATTAGGTCCTGCAACAAGACGTGGATTATTAGATAAAGAAGGCGCAGAGGTTGTTGGTGCTGTTGTGGTAGCTCGTTATGGCGCAAATCCAATGGAAGTCATTAATAACGTAAAGGAAAAAATTAATGAATTAAGTGCAGGATTACCTTCGAAAGTATTAGCGGATGGTAGAACCTCACAAGTAACCATAGTGCCTTTTTACGATAGGACAGAATTGATACAAGAAACATTAGGCACACTTAACGAAGCCTTAACTCTTGAAATATTGATTACCATTTTAGTAATAATTATTATGGTGTTTAATCTTCGAGCTTCTGTCTTGATTTCAGGATTATTACCAGTTGCAGTCTTAATGGTATTTATTGCGATGAAACTCTTTGGCGTCGATGCTAATATTGTCGCATTATCTGGTATTGCAATTGCTATCGGAACAATGGTCGATGTTGGTGTTATACTATCAGAAAACATCATTCGGCATTTAGATGAAGATGATGGAACTCAATCCATTAATACGGTAGTTTATAAAGCAACAGCTGAAGTGTCTGGCGCAATCGTAACCGCAGTTATGACAACTATTATCAGTTTCATTCCTGTATTTACAATGATTGGAGCGGAAGGAAAACTATTCAGACCATTAGCCTTCACAAAAACTTTTGCACTAACAGCTTCTATAATCGTAGCGTTGTTTTTAATTCCACCGTTTGCTGCATTTTTATTCAGAAAGAAAAACATCAAAAACACTTTTAAATATGTTTTAAATGGTGTTTTAATAGCATTGGGAATCGTAGCCATAGTCTATGGATATTGGTTAGGATTAATTTTGATAGCGTTTGGGATTACAGCATTTCTCAATCTTCAAAGTAAGATAACAGACAAGCAAGCTAATATTATCAATATCATTATTTCGGTATCAGCTATTGTATTCTTGTTAGCCGAATATTGGAGACCATTAGGCGTTGATAAAAGCATTTTTTGGAATCTCATTTTTGTGAGTGTTATTTGCTTTGGTTTATTAGGTGTTTTCTCATCATTTATAAAATACTACACACGTATTTTAAGGTGGTGTTTAGATAATAAGTTATTGTTTTTATCTGTACCAACGGCTATTGTAATTGCAGGTTTTTTCATTATGAAAAATACAGGCAAAGAGTTTATGCCATCTTTAAATGAAGGCTCATTTCTACTAATGCCAACCTCGATGCCTCATTCTGGCGTAGAAGAAAACAAACGTGTTTTACAGCAATTAGATATGGCAGTAGCCAGTATTCCAGAGATTGAAACCGTAGTTGGTAAGGCAGGAAGAACAGAATCAGCTTTAGACCCAGCACCACTTTCAATGTATGAAAATATCATTCAGTACAAACCAGAATATATGCTGAATGAAAACGGACAACGCCAACGCTATAAAGTGAATGATGATGGCTTTTTTGAATTGAAGGATGGTCGTTTCATTGCAAATCCTAATAATTCCGAAAACGTCATTTTTAGCACTATAAAAAGGTCTCAATTAATTGAAGATGATGATGGCGAGTACTATCGTAATTGGCGACCAGAAATACAGTCACCAGACGATATTTGGAATGAAATCGTAAGAGTTACAAAGTTACCAGGTGTTACATCTGCACCAAAACTACAACCTATTGAAACCCGATTAGTAATGCTTCAAACAGGAATGCGAGCACCTATGGGAATTAAAGTAAAAGGTCAAGACTTAAAGCAGATTGAAGCGTTTGGTGTGCAATTAGAAAACATCATCAAGGAAGCTGAAGGTGTTAAAAAAGAAGCTGTTTTTGCAGACCGTATTGTTGGTAAACCCTATTTGTTAATTGATATTAATAGAGAGAAAATTGCACGTTATGGCATTTCTATACAAGATGTTCAAGATGTATTAAAAGTAGCAGTTGGTGGTATGGTATTAACTCAAACGGTTGAGGGTCGAGAGCGATATGGTGTTCGAGTGCGATACCCAAGAGAATTACGAGCAAACCCAACCGACTTAAAACAGATTTATGTGCCAGTAGAAAAAGGAAGTCCTGTGCCATTAAGCGAATTGGCAACTATAAGATACGAACAAGGTCCACAAGTCATTAAAAGTGAAGATACTTTTTTAGTAGGCTATGTCTTGTTTGATAAAATGGATGGTTTTGCAGAAGTCAATGTCGTAGAAAATGCACAAGCACTAATCCAAGAAAAGATTGATTCTGGTGAATTGATAGTTCCAAAAGGAATCAACTATGCATTTACAGGAACGTATGAAAATCAGTTACGAGCAGAAAAAACCTTGTCGGTTGTTGTACCGTTAGCATTGGCAATCATTTTCTTAATTCTGTATTTCCAGTTCCGTTCGGTTGGTACGTCCTTAATGGTATTCACAGGTATCGCAGTAGCGTTTGCAGGTGGTTTTATAATGATTTGGCTCTATGGCCAAGATTGGTTTTTAAACTTCAATTTCTTTGGCGAAAATATGCGAGACTTATTCCAGATGCACCCAATCAATTTAAGTGTAGCAGTTTGGGTTGGATTTATTGCACTCTTCGGTATAGCAACAGATGATGGTGTAGTAATGGCAACTTATTTAACCCAAACATTCGATAGAAACACACCAGATAATAAAAAGGAAATTAGAGCATCAGTTGTTGAAGCAGGTGAAAAACGAATCAGACCTTGTTTAATGACTACAGCTACAACCATTTTAGCATTATTACCAGTATTAACCTCTACAGGACGAGGAAGTGATATAATGATACCTATGGCAATACCAAGTTTTGGTGGAATGCTTATAGCCTTAATAACCTTATTTGTTGTTCCAGTATTATATAGCTGGAAAGCCGAATTTCAACTTAAAAGAACTGTAAAATGAAACAGATAAAATCACACATAAAATCAGTCTTTATTCTTTGTTCGTTATTCTTTGTTCTCATTGGAAATGCACAACAATTAGAAACACTTATAGATGAAGCCTTAACAAACAATCCAGAAATTCAAAAGTTTGAGTTACAATACAAAAGAGCTTCTGAAAAAGTAAACGAAGTCAATACTATTCCTAATACCGAATTTGGTGTCGGTTATTTTGTAAGTGAACCGGAAACCAGAACAGGTGCACAACGCTTTAAAGTATCTGTTAAACAAATGTTACCGTGGTTCGGAACCATTACATCGAGAGAAAACTATGTGAGTTCATTGGCAGATGCTAAATACGAGGACATTGTTATCGCAAAGCGAAAACTAATGGCTTCGGTATCACAATCCTATTATAATCTATACGCCAACAAAGCAAAGCAAGAGGTTTTAACTGAAAACATCAAACTATTAGAAACTTATGAGACGTTGGCATTAACTTCTGTTGAGGTTGGTAAAGCATCCGCAGTAGATGTGTTGCGATTGCAAATGCGTCAAAACGAAATGCAACAATTAAAAGATGTATTGCAAAAACAATTTTTAGCAGAACAAACTAACTTCAATAATCTATTGAATAGAGATAATGATGTTACCGTGAATGTGGTAGATAGTTTAATGATACCTTCAGAAGACTTTGATATTACTTCTGAAAATTTAGCATTACATCCTGAATTACTAAAATATGATAAACTCTATCAATCCATAGAGCAATCAGAATTATTAAATCAAAAAGAAAGCAGTCCAATGATTGGTTTTGGATTAGATTATATCAATGTTGCTGAAAGACCAAATATGGATTTCAGCGATAACGGAAAGGATATTATAATGCCAATGGTTTCGGTATCTATCCCAATTTTCAATAAAAAATATAAATCGCAAACCAAACAAAATGATTTGCAACAGCAGGAAATTACTGCTCAAAAACAGGAACGTTTAAATTCATTGGAAACGCTTTTAGACAAAGCGAATAACGAACGCATTTCTGCAAGAATAAGTTATGCTACCCAAACAAAAAACCTACAGCAAGCCAAAGATGCAGAAGACATTTTAATCAAAAGCTATGAAACAGGAACGATTGATTTTAATGATGTTTTGGATATTCAAGAGTTGCAGCTAAAGTTTCAAATGAACCAAATAGAATCAATTAGAACTTATTATGTTCAATCAACGATTATTAATTATTTAACACAGTAATAATGAAACATACATATAAAATATCAGGAATGACCTGTAACAACTGTAAGGCTTCCGTCGAGAAATACTTAAGTGAAATAGACCACGTATCAGAGGTGTCTGTTAATATTGAAAAAGGTGAGGCAGAAGTGAAAATGAATAAACATATTTCAACTGATATACTACAAAAAGCATTACCAGAAAAGTATACTTTATCTGAAAAGAATGAGAAGAATGTGTTTGCATCTTCAAGTATGTCGGCAATGCCAATGGAAGAAGAAAAAAGCAAGTTACAACAATTAAAACCACTCTTGCTTATCATCTTTTATATCGCAACAGCAAGTATATTATTACATTATAAAGATTGGAGATGGAACGCGTTTATGCTTGACTTTATGGGGTTGTTTTACATCGTATTTAGCTTCTTTAAAATGTTAGACCTAAAAGGATTTCCAGACTCATTCAGGATGTACGACCCGTTAGCAAAAAGAGTTCCTGCTTATGGTTGGGTTTATCCATTTATTGAAACAGGTTTAGGTTTAATGTTCTTAATGCGATTTGAAGTTGAGATTTCTTTAATAATAACACTTGTTGTTTTGGGGATTACAACTATTGGAGTAACAAAAACACTCTTGGATAAAAAGTCAATACGATGCGCCTGTTTGGGAACTGCTCTAAAGTTGCCTATGACAGAAGCTACTTTTATCGAGAATGCCATAATGATAGTTATGGCAAGTTTAATGTTAATTTTTTAAAATCAATTAATTATGAAAAATCCAAAAGAACACTCAAACAAAGGAAATTACAAAACCTTCTTTATAATGTTGGCTTGCTCATTTGTAGCAATGTACATAACGATGTATTTAAACACCTATTCCATAGACCACGTATGGTTTAGTTTAACACGATTCTATATGACGTGTTTAGGAATTTCAACAATGGCAGTAATAATGTGGTTTTTTATGCGAAAAATGTATAATGATAAAAAGAAGAATATCGCAATACTTGCAGGTAGTTTTATACTGTTTGTAGGTGCATTAGGGTTGGTAAGAACACAAGCACCAATTATTGGTGATGTCCTTTGGATGAAAGCAATGATACCACATCATTCTATCGCTATTTTAACAAGTGAAAGAGCAGATATTCAAGACCCAGAAGTTAAGAAATTAGCAGAAGACATTATAAAAGCACAACGTAAAGAAATAGAAGAAATGAAAGCAATGATAAAACGATTAGAGAATGAAAAATAATAAAATAGTCATATATATTGGCATACTCGTAGTAGGTGTGTTATTGGGTTGGTTGCTTTTTGGTGGTTCATCAAAAAAAGATACAGAACATAATCACGATGCGGTTGCAGAAACTAATCAACTATGGACGTGTTCTATGCATCCACAAATTATGCAACCAGAATCAGGCGATTGTCCTATTTGTGGTATGGATTTAATTCCTGCTGATGGTGGAAGTGATGGTTTATTAGCAGACCAATTCAAATTGACTGAAAACGCAATGGCTTTAGCTAATATTCAAACATCTATTGTTGGTAAAGGCAATGTTGAAGGCAATACTATCAAATTATCTGGTAAAATTGCTGAAAACGAAGAAGCAAATGCAGTACAGGTAAGTTATTTCGCTGGAAGAATTGAACGTTTGAATGTGAGTTTTACAGGCGAAGAAGTTCGTAAAGGTCAGTTATTGGCAACCATTTATTCACCAGAACTCTATGCAGCACAACAAGAATTAATTACAGCAGCATCTTTAAAAGAATCACAACCTGCTTTATACAAAGCAGTCCGTAATAAACTGAAATTATGGAAGCTCTCTGAAAATCAAATCAATCAGATTGAAGAAACAGGAAAAGTGAAAGAAAATTTTCCTGTTTATGCAACCTTTTCGGGTACTGTTACAGAAAAATTGGTAGAGCAAGGCGATTACATTAAACAAGGACAACCCTTACTTAAAATTGCTAATCTAAACACGGTTTGGTGTAACTTTGATGTGTATGAAAATCAGATTGACCGCTTTAAAAAAGGACAGGAAGTGATGATAACAACCAATGCTTATCCTAATAAAGAGTTTAAAGGTAAAGTAGATTTCATTGACCCAGTTTTAAACACGAAAACAAGAACTGTAACCTTACGTGTTGTTTTAAGCAATAAGGACGATGTATTTAAACCAGGAATGTTTGTAACCGCAAATATTGAAGGCAGTACAGCTAATAATGATGACCTATTAACAATTCCTTCATCTTCTGTGTTATGGACAGGTGAACGTTCTGTGGTGTACCTTAAAACAAATCCAGACCAACCTATTTTTGAAATGCGTGAAATTAAATTAGGCAATCAAATTGGTAATGAATATGAAGTTGTAGAAGGATTATTTGTTGGAAATGAAATAGTGACTAACGGTACATTTACGGTTGATGCAGCTGCACAATTACAAGGCAAAAAGTCGATGATGAATAAAGATGGTGGTAAAGTAATGACTGGACACGAAGGTCATTTAGGTATGGATAACAATGCATCTAACAAAGAAAGTGACCACACTAATATGAATGAGCGTTTGGAAGTATCAGCGAAATTTCAAGAGCAGTTAAAAGCTGTTTTCAATGCGTATATCAATTTAAAAGATGCTTTAGTAAAAGAAGATTCAAAAAGTACTTCAACAAGCACAAAAACTTTGTTAAATAAATTGAACAAAGTAGATATGAAATTGTTGTCAGATAATAAGGCGCATAACCATTGGATGTCATTAGAAAAGGAAATAAAATCTTCTGCAACTTCAATTTCTGAAACATCCGATATAGAATCACAAAGAGACCATTTTAAACATTTATCATCACATCTAATCAATGCTGTACAACTATTTGGTGTCAATGAAAAAATCTATGTGGAATTTTGTCCAATGGCAGATAACAACAATGGTGCATATTGGTTGAGTAAAGAAGAACAAGTAATCAATCCATACTTTGGCGAAGCAATGCTAACCTGTGGTGAAGTAAAACAAGTAATAGAATAATAAATCAAGTAATAACAATTAAATTTTAAACAATGAATTTTTCAAAGAAAAATCACGAACACAAAAACAAAAATGTAATCGACGTGAGTAAAAAAGTAATTTTAAGTGTAGCTGTAATAGCAGCATTAGGTTTGACAAGTTGTAAAAACGAAACCAAAAAAGAAACAGAAACCACAACTACTGAAATGTCAAAAGATATGGCAATGACAGACCTGTCTTTTGGTGTAAGAGGAAATTGCGGAATGTGTAAAAGCACTATCGAAAAAGCAGCTAACGGTGTTGAAGGTGTAGCAAGTGCTAATTGGGATGTCGATAAAAAGAAGATTGATGTGTCTTTTGATGATACAAAAACCGAAGCAATGGCAATCCATAAAGCAATCGCAGCTTCAGGTTATGATACCGAAAAAGTTGCTGGTGATGAAGAAGCATATAATGGTTTACCAGATTGTTGTAAATACGACCACGAAATGATGATGAACCAATCAGGTGAAATGAAAAGTGATGACCATTCAAATCACGACCATTAAGCAATTAACTAAAGAGTCTTTTTCGGAAGGCTCTTTTTTATTTATTTAGAAATGCATAAATTATTTGCACTACCATTGCATTTGATAATTTGTATATTTGTCTAAATTATATGAAAATACTCGTTTCCATATCAATGTCTATTTTATTCTTTTTTCAAGGGATAAGCATAGATTTGGACTTTTGTGGTCCAATTAAAGAAATTTCAAACATTATTACCCATTATCAAGACCATAAAGTTTATGGAGACTCTTTCCTTGATTATGTAGTTGAAGATTATATTGGCAGCGATGCTAAAAATGAAGAGCATCATCATAACCCAGATAAGGAGAATACACCAGTCCATTCTCATAATCAGTGTTGTCACCCTTTGGTATTAATTATTGCGAACAATAATCTGGCATTAACCAATCAACTAAAATTTGAAGAGAAAAAACAGTATAATTTACATAAAGTAAACTTCACTTCCAGATATTTGGAATCACTTTTCCAACCACCTAAAGTATAATTCAGTTTTTAATGGATAGCTATATCCAATTTTGAGCCTAAAGGGTTCTTTTCATTTCGTGTAATTCTATTTCTTATATCAGAATTGTATCGAATAATTTAACTGAATTAATACATTTTCTATGATTAATAAAATCATTGATTTTTCAATCAATAACAAATTCATTATTGGTTTGCTTACGCTTACCATAATTGGTGCAGGTATTTGGAGTATGACAAAAGTACCAATCGATGCTGTTCCAGACATTACTAACAACCAAGTACAAGTCATTACGCAAGCACCCAATTTAGGTACAGAAGATATTGAACAAATTGTTACCTATCCTATTGAGGTGGCAATGAGCAACCTTCCTGATGTACAGGAAATTAGGTCAATCTCTCGTTTTGGTTTATCGGTGGTTACCATTGTATTCGATGATGATATGGGAACCTATCTGCCTCGACAATTAGTAGCTGAAAAACTAAACGAAGTCAAAGAGCAAATTCCTGCTGGTTTTGGCGAACCTACTATGGGACCAATTTCAACAGGATTGGGAGAGATTTACCAATACACTTTAAAAGTAGCACCAGAGTACAAAGACAAATATACCGTCACAGATTTACGCTCAATGCAAGATTGGATTGTACAGCGTCAAATGGCTATGGTTGAAGGTGTAGTTGAAGTAAACGCCATAGGTGGTAAGATTAAACAATACGAAGTAGCGGTTGCCCCAAACGATTTAAACGCTATTGGTTTAACCATTACAGATGTATTTAATGCGCTTGAAGCCAATAATCAAAACACAGGTGGTGCGTATATCGAAAAAAACCATCAGGCTAATTTTATTCGCGGTGAAGGCTTGGTGCGAAGTTTTGAGGACATTAAAAAAATCACAGTCAAGAATATTAATAATATTCCCGTAACTATAGGAGATATTGCTACAGTACAATTTGGTTCTGCAATACGTTATGGTGCATTAACTCAAGATGGCGAAGGAGAAGTTGTTGGTGGTTTGGTAATGATGTTAAAAGGTGCTAATTCTAATGATGTTATCGCCAATGTAAAAGAGCGAATGGCTCAAATAGAAAAGTCATTACCAGAAGGTGTCATTATAGAATCCTTGTTAGACAGAAGTAAATTAATTGGAGAAACAACTTCTACAGTTACCACCAATCTTATTGAAGGTGCATTGATAGTTATTTTTGTCCTTATCTTCTTATTAGGAAATTGGCGAGGTGGTTTAATCGTAGCTTCAACCATACCATTATCCTTATTATTCGCCTTTATTTTAATGAACGTGTTCGATGTTTGGGTAAACTTAATGAGTTTGGGAGCAATAGATTTCGGAATTATAGTTGATGGAGCGGTAATAATAGTTGAAAGTACAGTATTTCTAATTGCATCACAAGTCCTGAAAAAGAAACAGCTTACATCCAAAGAACGAGATAAAGTGGCATCAAATGCTTCAAAAAAGATGATGAATGCTGCGTTCTTCGGTCAGTTGATTATCCTTATTGTTTTTCTACCCATTTTAGCTTTACAAGGTATAGAAGGAAAGATGTTTAAGCCAATGGCGTTGACATTTATTTTTGCTATGATTGGTGCAATGGTACTTTGTTTAACGTATGTACCAATGATGTCTGCTTTGGTGTTAAGAGCACCAAAAACCGATAAAAAATCCTATGGAGATAGATTTGTGCATTGGGTTGAAGATAAATACCAACCTTTATTGGTTAGAGCATTGCGAAAAGGTAAATGGGTAATCGGGATTGCAGTTGTCTTGTTCGGGATAACCGTTTTTATGTTTTCAAGAATGGGTGGCGAGTTTATCCCGCAACTCGATGAAGGTGATATTGCATTTCACGCTATTTTAAAACCAGGTAGTTCACTTACCGAAACTATTGAAACTACTACCAAAATAGAACAAATAGTAAAATCCAAATTTCCAGAAGTCGAAAAAATTGTTAGTCGTATTGGTGTTGCCGAAATACCAACCGACCCAATGCCAATGGATTTAGCTGATGTTTTTGTTATTCTGAAACCTAAAAGCGAATGGACAACAGCAGAGACAAAAGATGAATTGATTGAGAAAATGAAAGAAGCGGTTGAAATCGTTCCTGGTGTTAATTATGAATTTACCCAACCCATCGAAATGCGTTTTAATGAGTTGCTTGAAGGTGTGCGTGAAGATATTGCCATAAAACTCTATGGTGAAGACATTGACATACTATCCCAAAAAGCTGAAGAAATATCTAAAATTATTGCAGGTACTGAAGGTATTGGAGATATGAAAGCCGAAGCCACAACAGGTTTGCCACAAATGACCATTAATTACAACAGAAACAAATTAGCACAATACGGACTTCAAATAAATACCCTAAATCAAACCGTACAATCTGCATTTGCAGGTGGTACAGCAGGTGTGATTTTTGAAGGTGAAAAACGCTTCGATTTAGTGGTACGTTTAAGTTCTCAAAACCGAAAGGATATTACAGATGTTCAAAATCTATATATCAATTTACCTTCGGGTGCTCAAATTCCTTTGCGTGAAATTGCAGATGTAAGTTACAAAGCAGGACCAATGCAAATCAGTAGAGACAATACCAATAGAAGAACATATGTAGGTATCAATGTAAGAGGTCGTGATGTCAAATCTTTGGTAACTGAAATAAAATCAAAATTAGATGCAAAATTGGAATTACCATCAGGTTATTTTATTCGCTATGGTGGTGCATTTGAAAATCTGGAACGTGCCAGCAACCGATTACAAACCGTTGTTCCTATTGCATTGTTGCTCATATTTATATTGATATACTTTGCATTAAAATCTTTACCACAAACCTTAATGATTTACATAGCCATTCCAATGGCAACCATTGGTGGCATTGTAGCCTTATGGTTGCGTGATATGCCATTTAGTATTTCAGCAGGTGTTGGTTTCATTGTATTGTTTGGCGTTGCGGTTTTAAATGGATTGGTAATGATAAGTGGACTTAACGAATTAAAAGACGAAGGAGTAACCAACCTAAAGGATAGAATAGTTGAAGGCACTAAACGAAGAATCAGACCTATTATGTTAACTGCTTTTACAGATGTGTTAGGCTTTCTGCCAATGGCGATTTCGTCATCAGCAGGTGCAGAAGTACAACGTCCATTGGCTACTGTGGTAATTGGTGGTTTGTTAACTTCTACTTTGCTAACGCTATTCGTATTGCCCATTTTATACCATTGGGTAGAAAACAAATCATTTACGTTTAAACCGAATAAAAAGTTGGTTACAGCAACAGCAGTATTTCTTTTACTGTTTGGTTTTTCAGCACAAAGTAATGCACAAGAGAAAAACGATACAATTCCCGAAATTTCATTACAGGAAGCGATAAAACTTTCCAAAAGTAATTATCCATTATTAAAACAAAAGCAGTTGGAAATTACAAAGCAAGAGCAATTAAAAGCGACTGCTTATGATTTTGGAACAACACAAATTTTTACAGGAGGAGAAGAAATTAATAGCGGTAATGGCATTTATACAACCATTGGCATTGGTCAATCTAATATTGATGTATTTGGTATAGCTTCTAAAAAGAAGTTACAAGAACAACGCATTCAATTGGCACAAAAAGCCTTTCAACTTTCCGAATTGGAATTAGAATTGGAAGTCAAAAAAGCGTGGTCAAAATGTTATCAAATGAAACGAAACTATGATTTGTATAAAGAACTGGATTCCATTTATTCAAAATTTGAACAAGCAGTAGCTTTAAATTATGAAGTAGAAGCTATTTCTAAATTAGAATATTCAGCAGCAAAAAATCAAGCGTTTCAAATTCAGAATAAAAAAGCGCAAGCCTATAGTGATTATCTTATTGCTTTACAGCAATTCAATTTGTGGTTGGTTTCAGAAGAAATTTTTACGGTTTCAGATGAATTTGATGTAGCTATGGATAATGATATGGAAATGTCCAATATTGAAAGCCATCCATTGTACAGTATTTCGCAGAACATTGTAGATGAAGCAGAAGCCAAATATAAAGCTGCAAAGGCGGATAATTTACCGAAGTTCAATCTACAAGGTGGTTTACAAAAAGTAAATGGCAATTCAGGGTTTTACACCTATCAAGCAGGTATTTCCATTCCGTTTTTATCAGGTTCTAACAAAGCACAAGTTAGAAGTGCCAGAATTGATAAAGACATAGCGGAAACTAATGTAGCGTTCAAAAAACAGGAAGTACAATCAAGGTTTGTTCAGGCTAAAGAAAATTATATGAAATGGAAAACATCTTGGGAGTTTTACAAAGACCAAGTTTTACCATTAACAAAAGAGCAAAAAACAGGTGCATTACTGGCATACAGAGAAGGCGAAATAGATTATACTGCATTTACGCAGTTGATAAAAGAGGCCATTCAATCGGAACTTGAAGCACAGACTGCATTAGTAAACTATTTAGAAAGCACATTTCAATTACAATATTTTAATCAATAAGACAATGAAAAATAAAATATATAAAATCCTTACCGTAATGGTGTTAACCATTTTTGTTTCAGCTTGCGGAAATAAAGAAAATGATTATCATTCTCAAAGTGAAGAACAAAAAACAGAAGTTAACAAAGAAAATAATGAAAGCGAAGAAGTAATGCTTTCACAACAGCAATTCGATGCTTTAAAAATGAAAATAGATACGTTGGCATTACGTAATATGAGCGGTTATGTAGAAGCTAACGGAACGTTAGAAGTGCCACCACAAAATGAAGCAGCTATTACCACAGTTATCGGTGCAAATGTTGTTTCAATTGAAGTGATTGAAGGTGACAAGGTTAATAAAGGTCAAGTTGTGGCTTATCTCTCGCATCCCAATATTATACAAGCTCAAACTGATTACTTAAACGCATATAGCAATAGTAATTTTCTGAAAAAGAATTTCGAACGTCAACAAAAATTATATGAAGCAGGTGTTGGCTCTGGTGCTAATTTTCAAAAGGCAGAAGCAGAATATGATGCATCAAAAGCAATGGTAAATGGTATGCAAGCCCAATTAAAAATATTAAATGTCAATACCTCTTCTGTTCGTAATGGCACAATTTCGCAACGCATTGCTTTAAGAAGTCCAATAGAGGGTTTTGTACAAAAAGTTGAAGTAAAAACAGGTCAATATGTAGAACCACAAACCGAATTATTTGAAATTGTAAATACGCATCACGTTCACGCAGATTTAATGGTCTTTGAAAAAGATGTTTATAAGGTACAGAAAGGTCAAAAAGTAAACTTTACAGTACAATCCATTCCAGATACAGAACTTACCGCAGAAATCTATTCAGTAAGTAAAACATTTGAGGACAATCCAAAAGCAGTTCACGTTCACGCAGAAATAGAAAACAAAAAAGGCAACTTAATTCCTGGTATGTATATTCAAGGGAAAATACAAGTAGATAATACCCAAACAAAAGCCTTACCAGAAAGTGCAGTTATAAAAGAAGGCGATAGATATTATGTGTTTTCAGTTGAAAAAGAAAATAATGATTGGAGTTTTAAACCTATAGAAGTTGTGTTAGGTAATAAAGATGGTGATTGGGTGTCAATTCAATTTATTCAGGACATAGAAAGTAACACGCAATTCGCATACAATAATGCTTACTACCTTAACGCAGAAATGAAAAAAGGGGAAGCAGAACACGCACATTAATTATGGAAACAATAGAACAAGTATTAGAGTCAAGAAATATTCGGGTTACGGCAATGCGTCTATTAATTTATAAGTTTCTTGCTGAAAAAGAGGTCGCTGTTACTTTAAGTGACATAGAAAATGCGTTTGCAAAAGCAGACAGAACTACTTTATACAGAACAGTAAAAACTTTTGAAGATAAAGAAATAGTTCATCAAATAGACGATGGTACGGGAATTACAAAATATGCGCTCTGTGAAAAAGGATGTAATTGTGAAATTGAAACCGATTTACACCTGCATTTCCATTGTAATAATTGCAATGAAACTGTTTGTTTAACAGAGCATAAAATACCTCAAATAAAAGTGCCAGATGGTTTTGTGTCTGAAAACGTCAACTTGGTGGTTAAAGGTATATGCGATAAATGTAGTACCTAAAAATGCACTTCCATTGCACTTAATTTATCAGTATTTTAGATTCAATAATTTAAACTACATAAACAATGATACAATTAATCAATACAGAAAAAAACAATTTAATATCGGCAACAATTAGCGGTAAAATATCAAAAAGTGATGTAGAAAAGATTCATCCACTTATACATAATATTATTGAAAAAGGTAAAAAGGTTGATTTTTATTTTGAAATGGAAGATTTTACAGGTTATACCTTAAAAGGTTTTTGGGAGGATATAAAGGTAGATAGCGCACACACTTCCGATTATGGGAAGATGGCTTTTGTAGGTGAAAAAAAATGGCAGAAATTTGCAACCAAAGTTACTGACTTTTTTACAAGTTCAGAGGTAAAGTATTTTGATTTAAAAGATAAAGAACAGGCTAAAAACTGGATTATGTCTTAATGTCAAGTCTTAATATTTGCATTCAATAAGCAAATGAAATTCAACACAGTAATACCAAAATACTTAAAGCCATTCTATAATAAAGAGTTGCTGTGCTATAAAAAAGCATTAAAAGGACAAGATTTTAGTACAGCTTGGTATCATTTAGAGCGTAGTCATATCATTGGTCAATCCTATCCGATTGAGCATACCTATTCGCATTGGTTAATGTTACAGTTCGGATTAATGCAAAAAAACAATAAAGAAGTATTTGGACAATTAATGCGATTAGCTGTTGGTGGATGGAAATCATTTATAAATCACGTTCCTGTTGGTAATACTGGAGGAGCAAATGTACCACCTTTAAAACGTATGGCTATTCCAAATGACATTAAAGAAATATTTAAAGTAAATGACATTAAAGAAATATTTAAAGTAAATGAAAAAAAAGAAAATTAATTTAAGAGATTTAAAACCAGGTTCAGAGACCCAACATAGTCACGATGATGGTCACGACCATGGAGATGGTAGTGCATTCAAAACATACATTCCTGCAATCATAAGTTTTACAATGCTTATTATGGGTATAGCGGTAGACTATTTTGATGCGATACCTCAATTTGAAGGATGGGTTCGAGTAGTTTGGTACACTTTAGCATATATTCCAGTTGGATTTCCAGTAATTAAAGAAGGATGGAAAAGTCTTATAAAAGGCGATGTTTTTACCGAGTTCTTTTTAATGTCTATTGCTACAATTGGTGCATTTATAATTGGTGAATATCCAGAAGGTGTTGCAGTAATGCTATTTTATGCAGTAGGTGAATTATTTCAAAACGCAGCAGTAAATAGAGCAAAAGGAAATATTAAAGCATTATTGGATGTTAGGCCAAAAGAAGCCAATGTATTTCGTGATGGTGATTATGTTAGTGTGTCGCCAGAAGCTGTAAATATTGGAGAGAAAATTCAAATTCGTGTAGGCGAAAAAATTCCATTGGATGGTATTTTATTATCCGAAAAAGCATCTTTAAATACAGCAGCTTTGACAGGCGAGAGCAAACCAGATTCCATTCAGAAGGAAGCCAAGGTTTATGCAGGTAGTATTAATTTAGAAAGCGTTATTGAAGTTGAGGTAACCAATAAGTTTGAAGACAGTTCTATTGCAAGAATATTAGACTTGGTTCAAAATGCTACAGCTCGTAAATCGAAGACAGAATTATTTATCAGGCAGTTTGCTCGTATCTACACACCAATTGTAGTGTTTTTAGCTATTGGTGTTACTTTTATACCTTACTTTTTTGTAGATGATTATGTGTTTAGAGATTGGTTATACAGAGCATTAATTTTCTTGGTAATATCTTGTCCTTGTGCGTTAGTGATTTCAATTCCATTAGGATATTTCGGTGGATTGGGAGCAGCTTCAAAAAATGGAATCTTATTTAAAGGTGCTTCATTTTTAGATGCAATGACCAAGATAAATACTTTGGTAATGGACAAAACAGGAACCGTTACCAAAGGTGTTTTTAAAATCAAAGAAGTAAAAGCAATTGGTTGGAATGAAACCGAATTTATGCAATACCTAATGGCGATGGAAGAGCAATCCACGCATCCAATTGCTAAAGCCATTTTAGAGTACAAAGCTGAAGGAGAAGATTTTGAAGCACAAGACGTTTCTGAAATTGCTGGTAAAGGTTTAAAAGGTATTGTAAATGGTAAAACTATTTTAGTAGGTAACAAAGCTCTAATGATTGCCAATAGTATTGATGTTCCAACTGAAACGGAATCTATTGTAGAATCTATCGTTTTAGTAGCAATCGATAATCAATTTGCAGGTTATGTAGTAATAGCAGACGAATTAAAGGAAGATGCAAAAGAAACTATTTCAGCATTACACAAAGTAGGAATCAAAAATATTATGATGCTTTCCGGTGACAAAGATTCCATTACGCAACAAGTCGCAAAAGAATTGAATATTAAAAATGCTAAAGGTGGATTATTACCAGAAGATAAATTAAACGAAGTTGAAATTTTAAAGAAAAATCCTGAAAACAAAGTGGCTTTTATTGGTGATGGCATTAATGACGCACCTGTTTTAGCAGCAAGTAACGTTGGTATTGCAATGGGTGGTTTAGGGAGTGATGTCGCAATAGAAACAGCAGATGTCATTATTCAAACAGACCAACCTTCAAAAGTGGTAAAAGCCATTAAAATTAGTCGTTCAACCCGAAAGATTGTGTGGCAAAATATCATACTCGCATTCGGTGTTAAAGTGATTGTTCTAATTTTAGGCGCAGGTGGTTTAGCAACAATGTGGGAAGCAGTTTTTGCAGATGTTGGAGTTGCACTTTTAGCAATATTGAATGCTGTAAGATTACAAAGAATGAGTTGGAAATAGCCAACCTATTAACGAATATTAATTCTAGTTTTAGTTAAATTATAAATATTTGATCTCAAATTGCAAATTTCCTCGGAACTTCTTACACTTTTTGTACCTCAAATTGTTTAAAGTACTATAAATAATCGAAAACTTAATTCTGCATCGGAAAGTAAGCAAACTCTAGAATTATAGATTAAGCACTTTAATTAAATAGACTTATTTTCTAATTTTAAAAGTAGGTACAGCTAAGCCTATATTTTTACATTTCATAGAATAAAAATCAGTACATCTTATTTTTTTAATAGACTTGTAACAAATTACCTGATTTTTATAGAAGTGATTGATTTATATTAAGTTATACTTCATTTAAAAGGGTCTTCTTAATTTTCAAAAGACTAAACATTAGTTACTAATTAGATTGATAATAGCCTATAAATGTTTAATAAAAAATAATTAGAAGTATTAAAATTAAAGTTATGGGAGAATTTATTAAAAAATACGAGATTTGGGTTTATTTAGTCCTTGCACCGTTAACTAGTGTTCTTTTTGTAAGAGCTAGAACAAATGGATTAATTTCTAGTTCTATTTATAACAATGGTCGTTTTGTAATGCTATTGTTTCTTTTAATCTGCATATTAAAATACACGAGAGGTAATAAGGGCATTTTAAATTTATTTAAGCCAATGCTTAATTGGAAGGTTCATCCTAAATGGTTTCTTTTAAGTCTAATATTCCCATCTACAATAGCCATTATCGCACTACTAATTAAATCTTTTTATCATGAAGTTGGCTATGATACATTTTTAAGTTTTCAGCCCGATTCTTTTAAATCATATTTACGGCTGTTAGTATGGGCTTTTCTTGGTGAGGTTGTCTGGGTAAGTTATAGCATTAATGAATTATCAAAAAAAACAAATCCCTTTTATGCTGGTCAAATTGTAGCTGTGTTTTGGGGTTTATGGTTTGTTCCTGTAATTCTTCTAGGAGAAGGTATATTTCCTAAAATCCCGTTAATCCCAGCTTTTATATTTAGATTTGGATCTGCAGGTATGTGTGCATATATTTACAGTAATACTAAAAGTGGTATATGTGTATTATTATTGCAATTTGCAGTGAATTTCACTTTAGTTTCGTTTGCTGTAACACCAACCAATGGCGGTCCAAGAACGTACACACTTTTTGGTATTATTTACTTCTTAACAATGTTGACAGTTTGGGGAGTAGATTATCTTATAAAAAATAGGAAAAACAAGGAGTCTTTGCGGAGTAGTATTAGTTCTTAGAATTAAATAAACCATATTAAGAATATCTACTACAATTAAGGTTTGTATGAGTATTTCTCTAACTTACAAGTTCAATTTTAATTGTAAACACTTATAATTAAGTCAATATTATGATGAGAAAAGTTAAGAATAACATAATAGCTATAACGAAAGATGTTTTAGGTAATATCCTTGTCACTTTACGCCCTCAGAAAGTAAAGGAATTATCAAAGAAAGGTTTAACGTTAGAGCTTGGTGATAATTTAAGCTTATCAGAAAGGCTAATGAGAAGGGCATTTCTTAAAAAAGTAGGTAAGGCAGAAGACTACGATAAGCTCTCTCAATTACATAAAACATACTGGACAAAGCAAGGAGATGATTTTGTTAATCACACGCAAAATAAATTAGCTAATACTAATTTACCAGCATATAAAAGTATACTTGAGGTTCTTAATAAACAAGTGACTGATGGATCAATTAAATTTAATAAGTTAGTCGAAATAGGAACAGGTAACGGAAGTGTTTTAAACTATTTATCTTCAGAATTTTTAAGTATTGATCACTTCGTCGGAATAGATTTAAGTTCAGAACAAACTATTATAAATAAAGAAACTTACAATAACAATTCTAAGTTGGATTTTGTTGCTGGAGATGTCTTAGAATGGATAGAACATCAGGAAAAAGGTGATATGGTATTTTTAACATTCAGAGGAGTTTTAGAATATTTTACACAGCGACAATTGGCTGATTTCTTTAAAAAATTAAATGATTTAGGTAATATTATATTTTTTGCCATTGAGCCCACAGATTCCAATCATAACTACGAGGAACATCCAGGTTCTAAGGTATATGGGTTTGAGGCATCATTCTCTCATAATCATAAAAAGCTTTTTGAAGAAGCAGGTTTTAATATTTGGCATACAGGGCAAAAAGAAGAGCCTTGGCATCCTCATATAATGAGGATTATAGGTGCTAAAAACTTCTAGTTTTTTTAAATTAAAACTCACATAACAGTTAACTCTATTATCGTTGTAATTGCCTTTAAATCAATCATATGTTTTACTTTTTTAAAGACCTTAAATAATTTATCTTATTTATATAATAATTTCATTAAACAATATTTTTTGTAATACTTTAATTATCAATACATTTATCTCATTTATTGTCAAAATTCACATAATCAACAGACCTTTTTTAGGACGGATTGTTTTTTTTGTTCTTAAACCGAAAAAAGGGTTATATAACTAAAATGTTTTATCAATATCAAAATTAATAATAGCTTTAATTTCCCTTAAGAATGTCCCCTTATTTAAATATGAATTTATAATTAAGAAGTAGTTTAATTACTATCTTTTCTATAGGTCAAAATATTAATTTATGAATTTAACCGAACAAGAAATACTCGAGTCAATTAGGGAATTTAATGCGACTGATTTTGAGTTTCCAAGAGATCTAACGATTATAGATGTTTTTGCCCTTCAAGTTAAAAGCACACCAGATCTTACAGCTGTTGCCTGTAATGGAACTAAACTCACATTCAAAGAATTAGATATTATTTCTAATCAATTTGCAAATTACTTAGTCACCAATCATACTATTAACAGAGCAGATCTTGTAGGTTTAATGATAGATCGAAGCGAATGGGTTGTAATTAGTATTATAAGTATACTCAAAGCTAGTGCAACATATGTGCCTATCGATATAGAAGCACCTCAAGCACGTATAGACTATGTTAAAAATGATAGTAATTGCAAGTTTATTTTAGATAACACAACAGTAAAGAATTTCAAAGCTTCAATAGAGTCATATAATAAAAATCTTGATTTTAGTATAAATTCTGAACCTGAAGATTTAGCCTATATCATTTATACCTCAGGTACTACGGGTAACCCAAAGGGTGTAATGATAGAGAATAAAGGTGTTGTAAATTTAATAACATGGTTAAAATCATATTATAATATAAAAGCGGGTGAGCGTATATCCCAAATTGCTAATTATTATTTCGATGCCTCTGTAGAACAAATGTTTTTGGGACTTTTAAGTGGTGCTGCCCTAGTTATGATTGATAGTGAAGTGCTCAAAAATCATAAGCTAACGGAGTTTGTAATTGAAGAAAAAATTACACATTTACATGCAACGGCGAGTTATTTAGAAACCATTACCGATTTATCTAAGGCTACGTCCATTAATCGTATAGTTTCAGCAGCAGAGGTTTGTACTACAAAACTGGCTGAAAAATTATCTGTTTTTGGAGATTTTTATAATAAGTATGGACCTACAGAGACAACAGTTGCTTCATCTATTTATAGATATTCGCCAGAGGATGCTAATGAAAATTCATTATCGATTGGTAAACCTTTAGGAAACACTAAAATCTATATACTTTCTGACGATTTAGAACTATGTCCAATTGGCGAGACAGGTGAATTATGTATATCTGGTGTAGGATTGGCAAAAGGCTATCTAAACTTAGAGAAACTAACTTCAGAACGATTTATCGATAATCCGTTTGAAGAAGGACAAAAGTTATATAGAACAGGAGATTTTGCAAAATGGCTACCTTCTGGTAATTTGGAAGTTATAGGCCGTAAAGACGATCAAGTAAAGATTAGAGGCTATCGCATTGAGTTAGGTGATGTTGAAAATGTTATTAATTCGATCCCAAATATTAAAAGAGCTGTTGTTATAGTAAATGATGCTATTGCTGGTGAAAAACGATTAGTGGCCTACATGCAATCCGAAGATGGATCTAAGGATACATCAACTTTGCAAAAACAACTTAAAGAAAACCTTCCATCTTACATGATGCCATCTTTATTAATTTGGATGGACGATTTTCCAAGTACGGCAAACGGTAAGATTGATAAAAGAAGTTTACCAGACCCAAGAAATGTAAGACCAGAATCTGCACCAATACTAAAAAAACCGAGAAATAAATTAGAAAAAGATATTGCTAAAATATGGAGTGATCTTTTATGCATTTCAGAAGTTGGTGTGGATGATAACTTTTTTGAAATGGGAGGTACATCGCTTTTAACGCAAAAGGTAGTGGTGTTAATTGCTGAAAAGCTAAAAATAAAAGTACCAATAACAAAACTATACCAGCATCCAACAATTGCTCAATTGGTTAAATTTTTAGAACCTTCCAAGAATAAGAAAGCAATATCTCAGCAAAAAAGAAAAACTAAAAGAGAGGCTAATAGTGATATCGCCATTATTGCTATGGCAGGACGTTTTCCTGGTGCTAATTCTATACAAGAATTATGGGAGGTATTAAAAGAGGGTAGAGAAACCATTTCGTTTTTTACACCAGAAGAATTAGATAAAAGTATACCAGATGAGCTTCGTAACGATCCCTTATACGTTGCTGCACGAGGTATTGTTCCCTCAGCTAAAACATTCGATGCTAAATTTTTTGGACTTAATCCAAAACTTGCATCTGCAATGGATCCCCAACAGCGCTTGTTTTTAGAGGTAAGTTGGGAAGCTTTAGAACAATCAGGCTATTTGCCAAATCTTTATGATGGTACAATAGGTGTTTATGCAGGCGTTAAATCAAACACATATTTTCTAAATAATGTATTTCCCAATAAAAAGCTGATGAGTCAAATTGGGAGTATGCAAGCAATGACTATTAACGATATTGGTTATGTGGCAACACGAGCAGCCTATCATTTAAACTTAAAAGGTCCTGCGGTAAGTGTGCACTCAGCGTGTTCTACATCATCGTTAGCTATAGCACAGGCTGTAGAAGCCATACGTAACGGACAGTGCGATGTGGCATTAGCAGGTGGCTCTAGTGTTACTTCGCCTATGCATAGTGGTCATTTGTATGAGGAAGGTTCAATGAAAAGTGCCGACGGAAGATGCCGACCTTTTGACGCCAATGGCTCAGGTACAATGTTTTCTGATGGTGCAGGTGTTGTACTTTTAAAAAGTTTAGAAGAAGCAAAGCGAGATGGTGATATTATCCATGGTGTTATAAAAGGAGTCGGTGTTAATAATGACGGAGGAGCAAAAGGTAGTTTTACGGCTCCAAGTACAGAAGGTGAAGCTGGTGCAATAAGCAGTGCATTATTAGATGCCAATGTTAAGCCTTCTCAGATAAGCTATATAGAAGCTCACGGAACAGCAACTCCGATAGGCGATCCTATTGAAATAGAAGGTCTACATTTAGCTTTTGGTGAACAAGAATCTAAAGGCTATTGTGCAATAGGTTCTATAAAAAGTAATTTGGGACATCTTACAGCAGCAGCTGGTGTAGCAGGAGTTATTAAAACAACTTTAGCAATGAAGCATCGTCAAATTCCTGCTTCGTTAGGATATGAAAATCCTAACCCATCTATAGATTTTGAAAATAGTCCGTTTTTTGTAAATGATAAACTAAGAACTTGGGAATCCAAAACGCCAAGATTAGCTGGTGTCAGCTCGTTTGGAGTAGGAGGTACCAATGTCCATATTGTTTTAGAAGAGTATAAAACTGATGAACAAAAATCCGATTTAGGTAGACCCTTGCAACTATTAACCTGGTCTGCTAAATCTCAAAACAGTCAAGACGGTTATAGAAATGCTTTAAATGATTATACAAAAAAATGTTATGAGGAATCACTTGGAGATATAGCTTATTCTCTTAGTGCCACAAGAGATGCTTTTCAACATCGTAGCTTCACTATTGCTGGTAACACAATAGAGGCAAATAGTATACTCAATGATGATAATTCTAAAGCTATTTCTAGTAAGGAATTAAAATTGGTTCCGAATGAGGTCGCATTTTTATTTCCAGGACAAGGTTCTCAATATTTACAAATGGGCAAAGCACTTTATGATGGCGAAACTGTTTTTAGAGATGCTATAGATCATTGTGCAGACTTACTAAAAGCTGAATTAAAATTAGATATAAGAGACATAATATATCCAAATGTAAATAGCAGTGAAGCCGAATTAAAGTTAAAGGATACAAAGTTTACACAACCTGCTTTATTTGTAGTAGAATATGCACTTTCACAGCTTTGGATAAGTTGGGGAATAAAGCCGACCTTAATGTGTGGTCATAGTATAGGTGAATTCGTTGCGGCACATCTTGCGGGAATTTTATCTCTAGAAGATGCTTTACATTTAATAACTGTTCGCGGAAAATTGGTAAGTGAACTTCCTGGAGGAAGTATGTTATCAGTTAGAGCTAATTTAGATAATATTAAGGATTTACTTCCAGATACACTTTCCATAGCAGCTATAAATTCAGATCGCTTATGCGTGGTGTCTGGTCCAGATAATGCCATTGAAGATTTTGCTAAAGTTTTAACAGCAGATGGTATTGCTAATATGCAATTATTAACTAGCCATGCCTTCCATTCAACAATGATGGACCCTGTATTAAAAGCTTTTGAAGAAGAAGTACAAAAAATAACCTTAAATGTACCTCGCATACCATTAGTATCAACGGTTACTGGCGATTGGCTTACAGACGCAGAAGCTACAAGTTCCAAATATTGGACAAATCACTTGAGAGAAGCAGTGAACTTCTCTGGTGCAATGGAAACGGTTTTAAACTTAGAAGATCCAGTTTTATTAGAAATTGGTCCTGGTAGAGCTTTAACAACGTTGTCACAACAAAAGAAAGGATTAAAATCAGTAGCTTCAATAGCAAGTATGCCAATACCTAAAGAAGGTGAAAATGCTTACCATACCGTATTTACTGCTTTAGGTAATCTTTGGATAAATGGTATTGAGCCTAGTTGGAGCACTTTTTATGGTGATCAAAAAAGGAAAAAAGTTTGGTTACCAGCTTACGTATTTGATCGCAAGCCATGTTGGTTAGATCCACAGGTTTTACAAGAAACAGTTTCAACGATTGAGCAACCTTTAGATGTTCTCAATGTTAATAACAATAGTATAGAAAATAGTACTACAGTTCCCAAACCTGAAATAAAACATAAGATGAAGAGAAAGCCACTATTGGTTCAAAAAATTGCAGATATTATTGAAGATAATTCTGGAATAGAAATCGAAGCGAGCGAGTCTGATCAAAGCTTTTTAGAGCTCGGTCTAGATTCACTAGTATTAACGCAAATGGCTATTACTTGTAAAAATGAATTTAATGTACCAATAACTTTTAGGCAATTAAACGATGAGTTTAGTACGCCTAGTTTATTAGCTGAGCATTTAGATTCAATCTTACCAGCAGAGGTTTTTGCACCGGTTACAACTACTGATAATCAGGTTGAAAATAGCCAGTCAACTCAGCAAACGCAAGTTGTAGCTAATGTTATTCAAAGTATGCCTGCCTTGCCACAAAATGGACAGAACCCTGCTTTAAATCTTATAGCACAACAGTTGCAACTTTTAGGGCAACAATTACAGTTACTTCAAGGAAATGACAGTTCTGGTGTCTCAAATACACCTATTACGACAAATACATCGATAAACTCTAGTTCTAAAACTTCAACTCACACAAAATCTGTTTCGCCATTACTTAATAATGATGATAGTAGAACAGATGAAGAAAAGAAAGAGCACGATAAACCATTTGGAGCATCACCAAGAATAGATAAAAAAGCGATCGATATTAGTAGTGATCATAGTTTGTTTTTAGAAGACTTAACGAAAGCCTACAATACAAAAACAGCCAAAAGTAAAGCTTATGCTCAAAATTATCGGTCTAAGATGGCAGATCCAAGAGTTGTTACAGGTTTTAAACCATTAACGAAAGAGCTCGTTTATCCTATAGTAATAGAAAAATCGTCGGGTAATAAACTTTGGGATATAGATGGTAATAAATACATTGATATATTAAATGGTTTTGGTGCATGTTTGCTTGGTCACCAACCAGATTTTATAAAAGAGGTTTTACATAATCAAATAGATCAAGGTTTTGAGGTTGGTCCTCAGCACCCATTAGCAGGTGAAGTCTGCGAATTACTTTGCGAGAGTACAAGTATGGATCGCGCAGCATTATGTAACACAGGATCAGAAGCGGTTCTTGGTGCCATGCGAATTGCACGAACGGTTACTGGTCGATCATTGATAGTAGCCTTCTCTAGATCATATCACGGTATTAACGATGAGGTCATTGTAAGAGGTTCAAAGAAATTAAGAACGTTTCCAGCTGCAGCAGGAATTCTTCCTGAAGCGGTAAAGAATATGTTAATACTAGACTATGGTACGGAAGAAAGTCTTGCCATAATTAAAGAACGTGCTCATGAAATTGCAGCTGTATTGGTAGAACCAGTACAAAGTCGTAGACCAGAATTTCAGCCTATAGAATTTTTGAAAGAGGTTAGAGCGATTACCACAGCATCAGATTCAGTTCTTATTTTTGATGAGATTATTACTGGGTTTAGAATGCATCCAGGTGGAGCACAGGCCTTATTTGGTATTAAAGCAGATGTCGCTACATATGGAAAAGTTATAGGAGGTGGAGTTTCTATCGGCGCTATAGCAGGAAAACGAAAATTTATGGATGCGCTAGATGGAGGTTTTTGGCAATTTGGTGACGATTCTTACCCAGAAGTAGGAGTTACCTATTTTGCAGGTACATTTGTACGTCACCCTCTTGCACTAGCGTCCGCCAAGGCATCATTGTTGCACTTTAAGGAAAAAGGACCAAAACTACAAGAGGATTTAGCAAATAAGACAGACCGTCTTGCAACGGAATTAAACACCTATTTTAAAATACACGGGTTACCACTTAAGATTAATTATTATAAATCCCTTTGGAGACTTAATTATTTAGAAGAAATACCTTATGCAGAGTTACTTTTTATACTTTTAAGGTTAGACGGTTTACATATTTTAGAAGGTTTTCCATGTTATATGACAACAGCTTATACCGAAGATGATGTAACACTTGTTATCAATTCTTTTAAAGAGAATATTGAAAAACTTATAGATGTTGGTATTTTCAAATCGGAGGCTAATGGAGACTCAAAGGCTCATAAAGCGTCAATGCTAAATATGCCACCTAAACCAGGTGCTAAATTGGGTATGGATGAATTTGGGAATCCTGCTTGGTTTGTTGTTGATGAAAAAAATGAAAGTAATTATAGTAGAATAGAAATCAATTAGTTGTTTTACCTAACTTGTAGTCTTAATTAAATTATCCTGACCATAATTTAAAAAAATGAAAGAACAATTCGCTAAATCTAAAACAGCCTCTAATTTTAGTCCTTTTTCAGGACCTGAAATTGATCGTGTAATGTATACGACGCAGTCACAGGCTGAGATTTGGGTGGCTTGTAAGCTTGGCAGTAAGGATGCAAATAGGGCATATAATGAGTCTATTTCCTTAATTTTAGAGGGTGATTTAGATAGAGATGCAATATCTAAATCTGTTCAAAATTTAGTAAATAGGCATGAGGCTTTAAGAAGCGTATATAGCACTGATGGTCGTATTATGACGATCTTCAAAGCATTACCAATTTCAATTGAAGTACTAGATGTTTCCGATTTTAATAATTCAGAAAAGGATAGAGCTGTTGAGGATTACTTAGCATCAGAAGCACATTTTATTTTTGACTTATTGAAAGGCCCACTTTTTAAAGTGGGTTTAATTAAGTTATCTGAAACAGAACATCACCTAATACTTACGGCACATCATATTGTTTGCGATGGTTGGTCCATGGGAGTTATGTTAGAAGAGTTGGGCAAGTTATATTCTTCTTATGTCGATAAAGATCACCATAATTTACCAGATGCTGATAGTTTTTATGAGTATGCTAAAGAGCAACAGGCATTTCTAGATAGTGAAGCTCATAAAGCAATAGAAAGTTATTGGCTAAATCTTTATAAAGATGAAGTGCCTCAATTGACGTTACCAACGGATTTTCCGAGACCAGTACTAAGAACTTTTAAAAGTGGACGTCTATATTTCCCAATTCAAAATGTATTAATTGATAGACTTAAGAAAACTGGAATAAAAGGCGGAAGTAGCCTTGTGTCTACCTTATTATCTGTTTTCGAGGTTTTTATTAGTGACCAATCTGGCCAAGATGATATTGTGGTAGGGCTACCTTCTGCAGATCAGGCAGCTAATGGTAAAAGACAAATGATTGGGCATTGTGTAAATCTATTGCCATTAAGGACTAAAGTTGATACTTCACATAGTTTTATAGATTATTTAAAACAACGTAAATCAAAACTTTTTGATGCCTATGATCATCAAAAACTAAGTTTTGGAGAACTACTTCAAAAATTACCAATTGCTAGAGATCCGTCTAGAGTACCTTTGGTACCAGTAGTTTTTAATATAGATACAGGTAAGACACTAGGTGTATCATTTTCTGGTCTCAACTATAAAGTAAAAAGTAATCCAAGAGCCTTTGAAGCTTTTGAAATTTTTTTAAATGCAACGGGATCTGATGATAACCTAACCTTAGAATGGTCTTATAATTCAAGTCTGTTTAAACCAGAAACTATTGAGAAGATGTCAGTAGCTTTTCACAATTTGATTGAGAAGTTAGTTGAATCTCCAGATACTAAATTGCAGGAGCTTCTAAAAGTAGATTGTGAGGCATACGATAAGCTTAATGAGACAGCTTCAAGTTACCCAAAAACACCATTGCATCAGTTAATTGCGGAACAAGCAAAACGTTCGCCTAATAAACAAGCCTTAAAATTTAGAACTTCAGAAATAACATATAAAGAATTAGAAAACAAGATTAATACATTGGCTCATTGTTTACAAGAGCAAAGAGTTAAGTCTGGCGATATTGTAGCAGTAGCACTCCCGAGATCTATAGAGCTAGTAGTAACATTATTAGCAATTATGCAATGTGGTGGTGCCTATTTGCCTTTAGATCCTAATTATCCTCAGCAACGCCTAGATTTTATGCTCAATGATTCTGGTGCAGAAGTGTTAATTTCAACTAAAAATTCTGCACTTTCTTTAACAGCAACTCCTACTGTTTTAATGTTGGAAGATTTATTTTCAGGATTAGAAAAGTATCCAAATGATCCCGTAGATGTTTCAGTAAATGCAGAAAATATGCTTTATCTGCTTTATACTTCTGGGTCAACTGGCAATCCTAAAGGCGTTAAAGTAACACATCAAAACCTTGTTAATCTTTTATACGCCATGTTTACTGAACCTGGCATCAATGAGAACGATAGACTTTTGTCTGTTACAACTATTTCATTCGATATTGCTGGACTAGAGCTTTTTTTACCTCTTGTAAGAGGTGCTTCTTTAATTATTGCAGACGAAGAAACAGCAAAAGACACTAGGCTTATGCTAGAAGTTTTAGAAGAGGAAGATATAAGTATTTTACAAGCGACACCCTCTACATACCAGATGTTACTAGATACGGGCTGGGAAAAGCGTTTGCCTCTTAAAATATTATGTTGTGGTGAAGCGTTACCTATGAGTTTAGCAACAAAATTAATGGCAAGAGTAGATGAACTATGGAATATGTATGGTCCAACAGAAACCACAATCTATTCAGCAGGAAAACAAATAAAACTAGATGACAAAATTATTACTATTGGCCGCCCAATAGCTAATACACAAGCATATGTACTTAACGATCGTAATCAATTAGTAGCGCCAGGTAAAATAGGTGAATTGTGTATTGCTGGCGACGGTGTTGCACAAGGCTATTGGAAGCGAGATGATTTAACGTCAGAAAAATTCATCAATAACCCTTTTAACAAACTGAATAGCCCTGTGCTCTATAAAACAGGTGACTTGGTTAAGTTATTACCATCTGGTGAAATTCAATGTTTAGGACGCAAAGATAATCAGGTTAAAATACGAGGACATCGAATAGAGCTTGGTGAGATAGAAGACGCGATAAATAGTTTAGATGAAGTTGAAACTTCTGTTGTAGTTGTAATTGATGATAAACTTATAAGTTATATTGTGAGTAACAAGAATGTCTCCGTAAACGAAGATATTTTAGTTAAATGGAAAATCCACTTAAAGGAGTCACTTCCGTCATATATGGTGCCTCACGCTTTTCATATTTTAAAAGAATTTCCAACGACACTTAATGGCAAAATAGATCGAAAAGCTTTAAATACAACTTCTTCTCAAAATAGTATTTCAGAAAAATATACAGCACCAAGAACAGAAGCAGAGAAACTTATAACAACTATATGGAGTGATGCATTAAATATTAAAAAAATTAATATTTACAGTGATTTCTTTGAGCTTGGAGGGCACTCTTTATTAGCAGTTCGTGTAATGTCGCGTTTAGAGAAAGAAACAGGTCAAAGATTACCACTTTCTGCTTTGATGACGCATTCTACGATTGAAAAGTTAGCACAACTTATAGAACAAGATAGTCAACCTACAGCATGGAGTTCCTTAGTACCTATAAAGACTGAAGGAGATAAAACACCAGTATATGTTATTCATGGTGCAGAGCATAATGTTGTTTTTGTGAGTTCAATAGCTAAATATGTAGATAAAAACCAACCTATATATGGTATACAAGCGAAAGGATTAAATGGTATTGATAAACCGTTTGACAGAATTGAAGATATGGCAGCTCACTATATATCAGAAATTTTAAAGACAAATCCAAATGGACCAATAGCGCTTGCAGGTTATTCTTTTGGAGGTATTGTAGCTTTTGAAATGGTTAGACAATTAAAAGCCATGGGCAAAGATGTTGAATCCATAATTTTAATCGACTGCTATGTCTTCCCTAGCTATATGAAAGATAATGCGGCAGAAAAGAAAGCTGCTAGTAGAAAATACACAGTACAGCGCATATTTTTTCTAGCCAAAAAAATGTTTAGAAATCTCGATAATTTTAAGGATAGAATAGATCTTATAGGAAAGAGGTTTTATTACAAATATCTAAAACTAAGATATGGAAAAGAAGGACAGCATAAAATTCTACATAGTTGGCCTTTAGAATTAGATAAAATGCTTAGCGTTGCTGTTAATAATTATCATATTAAACCAATGGATGTAGAGGTTAACTTACTCAAGGTCTCAGAAGATGATCTCTTTTTTGCACATGATAAAGATTTATTCGGTTGGGGAGAGTTGGCATTAGGTGGAGTAAAGAAGTTTACCACACCAGGTAATCATAACACGTTACTTTCACCACCAAATGATAAGTCGTTAGCGAAAATTCTTCAAGTTATTTTAGATACCAATAGTAATGCAATCTAATTTTAATGTGTCTTGCTTTAGAGTGAAGCCAAAATTTAATTCTATAGCAGAAATACTTAAAGATGATTCTGATTTAAAATTATTTAAGGTAAATATCCCTACCTATTTCGACTTAGTTACTGATTTTTTACAATTTCTATCTTCCGAAGAAATTGAACGATCAAAACGTTATTATTCGCCAAGAGATAAAAACAGATTTATTATTTGTAGAACGCTTTTAAAGTTTATCATAGCAAACCAAACAGGTTTAGAGGTTAAGGCAATTAAAATAAAAAAAGGCGCAAATAAAAAACCTTATTTAGTATCACTTGATTCTCTAAATTTTAATGTTTCACATTCTGAGAATTTTGCAATTATAGCTATAAGTGACAGAGCAATTGGAGTAGACGTTGAATACATAAATCGAAATTTTGACTTTTCGGACATCCTAGCTCATACTTTTAGTGATGATGAACGACAAAAAATTAGAAACTCTGAGAATTCTAAAGAAGCTTTTTATTCATTATGGACTCGCAAAGAAGCCTTTGTTAAGGCTACAGGTAAAGGCATAAGTGACAATTTTTCACAAATTCCATCAATTGAGGGGGCGCATTTAACACCTTCAGATATATTAGGTAATCTCAAAAATTTAAATGTTTTTAGTTTTGATTTAGATAAAGATTACAAATCTTCAATAGCCTATGACGGCATGCTTATAAATAGTAATGAACTTAATATTTATAATCTACCTAATTCTTTTAATGAACTTTTGGCATTTAGTAAGTTAAAGCTAAAATAAGTATAAACACATTAATCGGAAATACATAAACTTTTATAATTGATTTTGTAACATTTCTAAATGATTTGCGTCATATAAACGTAAATCAATTAATAATGGAATCTAATTATCACACTCTCAAACGTACTGACAATCAACTATTAGTAATATCACATTTAACGCAATTACTTACGTATGTTACTGGTTTTGGTGGTTTAATTGTACCATTAGTCATTTGGGCGACGCAAAAAGATCGTGTTGAAGATATGGATGCTCATGGTAAAGCTATATTAAACTTTCAGTTAAGTATAATCATATATTCAATACTGAGTATTCCTTTGGTATTTGTATTTGGATTGGGTGTTTTGACCTTAATTCTAGTAGGAATTTTAGCATTTCTAATGCCAATAATAAACGCAATAAAAGCTAGTAATGGTGAATTACCTAGCTATCCATTATCTCTTAATTTTGTTAGTTAGTATTAAAGAAATGGAAATGAAAGACTCATCTTTTGATGGGTCTTTTTTTTATAAAAAAAGGCTCACCATTACAGTGAACCTTTTCAATTGTTGAGTTAGCAAATTTTTCACTTAATTATTAAGCATAACTGGCATTACAAGCATAGTTACATGCTCACCTTCATCTAAACCATCAATTGGTGTTAGAATACCCGCTCTATTAGGTAAACTCATTTCTAATTGTACATTATCGGAATTTAAATTATTGATCATTTCAGTTAAAAAACGAGAGTTAAAACCTATTTGCATATCATCTCCTTGATAGTCGCAAGTAAGACGTTCTTCGGCTTTATTACTGTAATCAATATCTTCTGCAGATATATTTAATTCTGCACCAGCAATTTTTAAACGTATTTGGTGTGTAGTTTTATTTGAGAAAATGCTAACACGTCTTACAGAATTTAAAAATTGAGTTCTGTCTATAACTAGCTTGTTTGGATTTTCTTTTGGAATTACCGCTTCGTAGTTAGGATACTTTCCATCAATTAAACGACAAATTAAAACCGAATTCTCAAAAGTAAACTTGGCGTTAGATTCATTGTACTCTACTAAAACATCATCATCACTACCTGCTAAAATTCCTTTCAAAAGATTTAAAGGCTTCTTAGGCATAATAAATTCTGCTGTTTCAGTAGCACTTACATCATTTCTTGTATACTTTACCAATTTGTGTGCGTCAGTTGCAACAAAAGTTAAATTGTCTTGTGAAAACTGAAAAAATACACCACTCATTACTGGTCTTAAATCATCATTACCTGCGGCAAAAATAGTTTTACTAATAGCATTTGCCAAAATATCACCCATTATTGTAGTGGTACTTGCATCTTCTATTGATACAGCGTTAGGGAATTCTGCACCATCTGCGTATGCCAAAGCATATTTACCATGATTAGAACTGATTTCGACCGTATTATTATCTTCTACAACAAATGTCAAGGGTTGCTCCGGAAAAGTCTTTAGTGTATCTAATAATAAACGTGCTGGAAGAGCTATACTTCCTTCAGAATCACTTTCTACGTCGATAGTAGAGGACATCGTCGTTTCTAAGTCACTGGCTGAAACTGTTAATTTAGATGTACTTAGTTCAAACAAAAAGTTATCTAGTATTGGAAGCGTATTGCTATTATTAATAACACCACCTAAAACTTGGAGTTGCTTTAATAAGTACGTACTTGAAACAATAAATTTCATATGCTATATGTAAAGTTTTATTCTTAAAATTTGTCCTACAAAAATAGCTTAATAGAAGGGTTTTGTAAAACAAACTTATTAACAAGATATCCTCAAAAAAAGAAATTTTGAAATTGATAAAACATATAAAACTAGGTGTATTTTCTCTTTCTAATATAATTGAAAGAAAAACCAAAAAGTCCAAGCAAGAGCAGAGGAAGGACAAGGTTAATTAATTGCCATTTAACTTTAGTTCCTTTTATTTTTTCAGAATCGAGATAGGCAATATTAATTTCTTTTGCTCTAATGTTTATAAGTCCGGTATCATCTAAAAGATAATTAACGGTATTAAGTAAGAACTCTTTATTTCCAAATACTTTTCCTGTTAACTGATCAAAACCTAATTCTTGAGGACGATTTCTTACAACTTCATTTTTTATAATATCACCATCAGATACAATAACCATTTGAGTTTTCTTACTTTTAGATTTAAAGTTGTCAGTTTTAAATGGTAGTATACGTTTATCATAAACAGACGTAAATTCACCTTCAAGGAGTACAGCTAAGTTTTGTGGGCCAGAATTAAATAGTGTTTCATCAACTTGTGTAGTTACATCCTCTAATGAAATTGCTTTTGGTGTGCCTTCTAGCTTTGACTTCGGTGAACTCTGCAATAAAATTGTTTTAGTCACTTGGTTTTTTAAAGTATCAATAGGACTTGTGAAATCAAATTTTGTTAAGTTTAAGTTCTTTGTAATAGGGTGTTTTGGGTTAGAAGCTGCCAATGGTGAATATTGCCATTGTATAGGCTGAAGTTGTGCATTACTGCCCTCACCAATTGCCAACATAATTGGAGCAGAATATAAATCCTTTACTAAACTAGGGTTTATTCTTACACCATATTTAAAGAAGAAATCATTAAGGTTTAGATCGCGCATTACAGAAACACCAGAACCAGAATCATTATATAAGCTATCCTTATCCATAATAACTGATTCGGTTAACCATAGGCTTTTACCACCATTCATAGTATATTGATCCAAAACAAGTTTTTCATTTTCAGAAAATGCTAAACTTGGCTTTGCAACAACTACTAAATCGTATTTATTTAACTTTTGTAGTGTTCTTTCAGGATTTGATGCAACGCTATCTAATGTAAAAGGTGCAATGCTATAATAAGGCTTTATGGTTTTTAAGAAGTCAGCAATATTTAAATCATCTAGTTCACCATTTCCTTTTAGAATGGCTATAGTCTTTGATTTTGTTTTAACGATTTTATTAAAGCCATCTGCGAAAGCATATTCTAAAGACTGTACTGAGTTATTTATTTGTTCTAATAAACCTTGGGTAATACTTCGTTTTAAAAGAGGAATCTTCACTCTTTTATCTTTGAAACTAGCATATGCCCACGGAAAAATAATGTCTTGTGTTACTTTACCAGTGCTATTATCAGTGTTAATATATGGTTCTAATCCTTGTTTCGTTAATTCTTCAATATACTGCTGTCGTGTGTTTTCATCTTTAATGGGATTAATATAGTTTACCACTATTTGATTAGTCTCTAGCTGAAATTCTTCAATAATCTGTCTTACTTCAGTTTGAAGCAACCTAAACTCCGAGGGAAACTCTCCTTCTAAAAACACATCAATAATTAATGGTGAATCTAAATCTTTTACTAACGATTTTGAAGCTTCAGAAAGTGTATAACGTCCATCTTCTGTTAAATCAATGCGCCTATATATTTTACTCGAAATTAAGTTTACGACAATTAAGGCTATAAGAACAGCGAGTATGTAAATTAAAGTTTTATTCTTTTTCATCCTCGAATGTAATTTCTTCTTGATAATGTTTAAGCTCAGTAACTTTATTAGCTTTAAAAGTAACTTCAACGCATTCTTTTTGGTTATTAAATGCTCCAGGTTCAATACCTAAACCGTAATTCCATTTATTATTATCATGAGCCTTTTTTGTATTGTCCCAAGTAAGCCATTCTTGTTGGCCTAATAGTTTTGTTATACTCTCTTTTGAAGCACCTATTAATGTGTCACTTTCTTTGGTGTAATCTATCATTTCGTAACGCAATGCTGGTTGTTCTACCCAAGCTTCGCTATTAAAATATTTTTGATGGTGATAGCTACTGATAATATTTATAAATGGATAAAACATATAGAAATATGCGAAGGGTGTTAAAACCAAACTTATGAGTGCAGTTAGCCATTTTCGCTTATCAACAGTATTCAAAAACAGAAATAGTAGTAAAAACACTACGATCATAAAAATGACTAAAATTGGTGTAATGATCATTGTTTTTGAATTCTAAGTTTAGTAAATAATAAAAAAGTTATAGTGATACTTAGAAAGTAGATTAAATCTCTAGTGTCAATAACACCACGACTCATACTATTATAATGTGCAGACATGCCCAAATTTTCTAGATGAACTAAATCACCTAAAAGCGCGTAATTAGAAAGTCCTTCGAAACCAAAGAAAAGAAAGAAGCAGATAAATACGGCAATAATAAATGCGACAATTTGATTATCTGAAAGGGTTGATGCAAAAATACCTATTGCTGTATAAGCTGAAACCAAAAAAAGTAACCCAAAATAAGATCCGACGGTACTTCCTAAATCGAGGTTTCCTTCAGAATTACCTAATTGAGAAACAGTATACACATATAGCAAGGTTGGTACAAGAGTTAGTATAATTAATAGAAATGCGCCAAAAAATTTACCTAATACAATTTGAAAATGTGATATAGGCTTAGTTACTAAAAGTTCTAATGTTCCTTGTTTTTTTTCATCACTAAAACTGCGCATCGTTACTGCTGGTACAAGGAAAATAAGAATCCATGGTGACAAAAGAAAAAAACCAGATAGACTAGCTATTCCGCTATCTAATAAATTAAACTCACCTTTGAAAACCCATAGAAATAATCCATTTAATACTAAAAACACACCAATAACTAAATAGCCAATTGGTGAGGCGAAGAATGTGTTTATCTCTTTTTTGAGTATTGCTAGCATTAAATTATAATTAATTTAGGCTATGAAGTTTATCAACGCTCCAAGCCTCAGGTTTATCATTAAACATAGGTTTAGTCTTTGCCCAAACGCTTTTAAATAATTCTGATTGTCTATAGTTGTTTAGGTCAGATTCTGAATCCCAATAACTATACGTAAAAAAGATATTACTATTGTTTTGATCGCGATATAATTCTAAAAAATTACATCCTTCAAAGCTTCTAATCTTTTTTTTAACTGTTTCAAAATTAGCTAAGAATTCTTCAATCTTAGAGGTTTCGAAACTCATTTTTACAATTCTTACTAACAAAAATTAAGGTTTTATAAAATTTACGGTTACGGTATCCATTGTTTTTAGTCCCATAAGAGTAGAGGCGCTTCCAACTGTTGTGCAGTTGCTTTTATATACTGCAATTTCTAAATAACCAGAGGAATTAAAAACAACTAAACCTTTCCCATCAACATTGCGTTTAGATTCTTCAATATTAAAATTTACAATATCACTATATCTGGTATGGATTTTTTTGAATTTATGATTCCTAGCTGATATTTCATACGCTCTTGTTTTTTGAACGTCTTCAAAAAACTTTTGTTTAATATTGGTTACAACATTACCATAATTATCTACGTAAATTACATTTCCAATAATTTGATTTTTTTCGTCATTTACAAATGGAATTAAATTTTTAATTGGTTTAATGGTGTTAATAACTTTTCCTATTATTTCCAAAGTTCCACCCCTTGCAATATGGCATGCAACTTTTACAAAAACATCTAATACAGGAAAACTCGTTTCAATCTTATCATGGATATTAATTTCTACTATTTTTTCTGGAGCAATTTCTGCACATATCATACTCATAATACCATTATTAGCACATATAAAGTAATGCTCGTCTAACTTTATGGCAATATGCTTGTTTTCAGGACTTAACTCGGAGTCAATTCCGATAATATGAATCGTGCCCTTAGGGAAACTACTGTAAGCATTTAGTATTATATATGCAGCCTCAGAAATATTAAAGGGTGACACAGAGTGTGATACATCAACAATTTTAACATCAGATAATTCACTATAAACGGCTCCTTTTATAGCACCAGCAAAGTGATCTTTTTCTCCAAAATCAGTCGTTAAAGTGATTATAGCCATGGATTGATTGTTGATATTTTTTTAAGAATTATGGTTGTAAAATTGCTAGCTTTGTGTGTATACAAAACTAATAAAAGAAAACAGATTAACACATTAAATAAAGCACGCTTTTGAACGAACTTATCCTAGAACTCGAAGAAATAACACCAAAAGAATTCTTCGGTGCACAAAATGCGAATATTGAACTTTTAAAAAAATACTTTCCTAAGCTCAAAATTGTGGCTAGAGGCAATAAAATTAAAGCTTATGGCGACGAGGATTTGCTAGAGGAGTTTGATACTAGAATGACTATGCTCATGAAGCATTTTGGTAAATATAACAAGTTAGATGAAAATGTAATTGAGCGTGTATTAACTAGTAATAGCAGCGAAGATTATAAAACCTCTGCTAAGAGCGGTGAAGTTTTGGTACATGGTGTTGGTGGTAAACTCATTAAGGCGCAAACAGCGAATCAACGTAAGTTGGTAGAAAGTATGAGAAAAAACGATATGGTTTTTGCCATAGGGCCAGCCGGTACAGGTAAGACTTATACTGGTGTTGCGTTAGCTGTAAAAGCATTAAAAAGTAAAGAGGTTAAACGAATTATATTAACGAGACCAGCTGTTGAGGCAGGAGAGAATCTTGGTTTTTTGCCTGGTGATTTAAAGGAAAAGTTGGATCCATATATGCAACCATTGTATGATGCTTTGCGAGATATGATTCCTCACGAGAAGTTAGAAAGTTATATTGAAAAAGGCGTAATACAAATAGCTCCATTAGCCTTTATGCGTGGTCGAACATTAGATAACGCCTTTGTTATATTAGATGAAGGTCAGAATACAACCCATGCCCAAATGAAAATGTTTTTAACACGTATGGGTAAGAGTGCTAAATTTTTACTAACAGGAGATCCTGGTCAGGTTGATTTGCCAAGAAGAACAACATCTGGATTAAAGGAGGCACTTTTAGTACTTAAAAATATAGAGGGCATAGGTATGATTTATTTAGATGATAAAGATGTGATTCGTCATAAGTTAGTGAAAAAAGTAATTTCGGCTTATAAAAGCATTGAAAATAGAGATTAAAAATGAGCAATACAATAATAGATACTAATTTCAATTTCCCAAATCAGAAGAGTGTTTACAAAGGGAAAGTAAGAGAAGTGTATAGTATTAGTGATGAGCAATTAGTTATGGTTGCAACAGATCGTTTAAGTGCTTTTGATGTGGTAATGCCAAAAGGAATTCCTTACAAAGGGCAAATCTTAAATCAGATTGCGACTAAAATGATGAAGGAAACTGAAGATCTCGTACCTAATTGGTTAATAGCAACACCAGACCCTAATGTTGCTGTTGGTCATTTGTGCGAGCCTTTTAAAGTTGAAATGGTGATTAGAGGATACATGTCTGGGCATGCTGCTCGCGAGTATAAAGCCGGAAGACGAATCTTATGTGGTGTACTGATGCCAGAAGGTTTAAAAGATAACGATAAATTTCCTGAACCAATCATTACGCCTGCGACAAAAGCAGAAATGGGAGATCATGACGAAGATATTTCTCGAGAGGACATTATAGCTAAAGGTATCGTTTCTGAAGATGATTATTTAATACTTGAAGATTATACTAGAAAATTGTTTGCTCGTGGTACGGAAATCGCTGCTAAACGTGGTTTAATTTTAGTAGATACTAAGTACGAATTTGGTAAAACTAAAGACGGTAAAATCGTATTGATTGATGAAATACATACGCCAGATTCGTCACGTTATTTTTATGCAGATGGCTACCAAGAGCGACAAGACAATGATGAAGCCCAGAAGCAACTCTCTAAAGAGTTTGTAAGACAGTGGTTAATCAGTAATGGATTTCAGGGTTTAGAAGGACAAACTGTTCCTTTTATGAGTGATGATTACATAGAAACAGTAAGCGAGCGTTATATAGAACTCTATGAAAATATTACTGGAGAAGCTTTTGTTAAAGCTGATGTTAGTGATATTCAGAGTAGAATTAGCGGTAACGTTATAGCATATTTAAAGCGCTAGTATTTATTGATTAAAGTCTCAGTATGATGCTCTACATGATGGGCAGTCCACATTATAATCTCTCGTATTGGCATTTTTCCCATAAGAGGATGTGGTAAAATTAATGTATCTAAATTTTTGTCGCTAATCTTTTTGGTTTTAAATTGAAGCTTTTTGGACTCTGTTTGTAGTCTATTTAGAATGTATTCTTTTTCCTTTAGAGTTGGTACTTTCATGTTTTGAGAGCCTTTAAAGGTTTTTCCTTTTACATCTTTTAAACGTTCTTGGTAACGTTCTATTATAGCATTATAAGATCGAACAGGTCTATTTGCTTTGCCAAATTTATAACGTAATATAAATTTTGGAAGACTTAGCGCATTGTTAAGCGGTTTTATGCTTTGAAGTAAATGCAAGGCTTGTTGTCCTGTAGTCCATTTGTTTTCAGGACCTAATTCCCAACTTTCAGCAGGTTGTTCAACTAACCATGTGATTAGGTTAGTATGTTTTTCATCGATTAAATTTGCTATTACCTTCTTATCCATTGAAATGATTTTGATAAAAAAAAGATAGTCGAAAAATATTGAACATTCGTTGACCAGAAGTATTATTTAATAACGTCTATTCTTCAGCCTCTTTCTCTTGCACAACAATCTTATCCTTTTTAAAGATGGGTATTAAGTAAGAAATATTAAACCCAAAGCCACCTCCTATGCGACCACTATCATATGTTCGGTTAAAACCCGGGATATACAAATTTTCATATACGCTAGGTGCGGTTTCACTAATAAGCCCTTTTAGTTGAACATTAATACCTGCATAAAAATTGTTAAACAACTCGGCCTTTATGCCTATAAGTATCTCTAACCAAATTGCAGTTAAGCCGCTAAATTCTGTTCCATCTTCTACTGAGAATTGTTGATTCCAATATTGATTGTTTACATTATAAATACCGTAATTATTTAAGGTTTGACTAAATGTGCTAGCTCCTCCTCTAAAGCCAACGTACAACATGTTTTCCATATCTAGCCAATTCTTGTAGAAATTGAGATCTATACCAGCTTTAAAGTAGCTCCCTTTTGTTGTATTGCTTAAGACTTCATTTTCTATTGTACGTTCTTCATTTCCAATTTCTCCAGCTAAATAGATTTTTTTAGTAAGACGATAATCTCCCATAATCTCAAAACCAGTATAATTATCATCTAAAAAAGTACGTGCTATTTTACTCAAATCGGCACCTAAACGGAGACCGTATTTTTGTTTATAGACAAGTGTATCGTTTACGGTTTCTTTTTCTTCTTGTGCATAAGCTATTGTAGAAAATAATAGCAGTAGTACACAAATTCTAATGTAGGATACGAACATGTACTGTGTTTTCATTTTCTATAGTTGTTTCTGTAATTTCTATATTGTTTATCCAAAATGTGCCATCGATAGCTTCAATATCTAAGTCTAAATTATTAAATATACTTTTATAACCACACGCTCTAGAAACGTAAATAAACTCTGAAGTATATGATATGTCTATAATATCTATGTTAGAGACGGTAGTATCATCCTCGTCTAGCCTGAGATTAGTGTCTTGTTCTAAGATAAATCTACTTGTTGTAGTTTCTCCTTCATTACCAATAAGTAAAGGTAGTGATATGGCATTTGTATTTGTGTTAAAGATAATAGTTTCATCTACGGCTGTTTCTGGAGGATTCGGGTTTGGAAGTCCTTCTCCATAAACAGTTAATCTCGGTACACTTTTTAGGTCATCTGGATTTGATGCATCATAAAATTCAATAATAAGTTGTGGAGTAGTTGCGGTGCTTTCGGCACAAATATCATCGCGTTCGCAACTGATAAATCCAAGTGCAAAAACGAGTAGTAAAATTTTGATTTTTTTCATTTATTATTTTTCAAACAAAACAACAGTTTCTATATGAGCTGTATGTGGAAATTGATCTACTAAACTAATTTTTTTAATGTCATACCCAGCTTCCATTAGTTGCTCTGTATCTCTTGCTTGAGTTGCCGGATTACAAGATACATAAACCAAACGTTCTGCATTTAGGTTTATTATTTTTTTAAGAGTTTTTGGGGCTATTCCAGCTCTTGCAGGATCTAAAATAATAGTCCTAATTTTATCTGTATATTCTGGGTGTTCGAACAAAAATTTACCAACATCGGCCGCATAAAATTGTAGTCCCTCAATTTTATTTCTTTTTGCATTTTCTTTCGCATCTTCTATGGCAGAAGCAACAATATCTACTCCAACAATTTTAGCATTTTCGGATCGACTTGCTATGATTTGGCCAATGGTACCAGTACCACAAAATAAGTCTAAGACTATACTATTATCAATAGCTTCTTTCTTTTCTAGGGCATAATCAACTACTTTAGAATATAGTTTTTCTGCACATTTTGGATTTGTTTGAAAAAAGCTTTTCATGCTAATTTCAAAATTTAAATCTAATAGCTCTTCTATTATTTTGTCCTTACCATATATAAGATTAATACTGCCAGTTGTGGCAATAGTTCTATCGCCAATTTCGTCATTAATAGTATGCAATAACCCAGCTACTCTATCTCCAAATAAGTCTAGGAGATAATTTGCAAATTTATCTAAATCAAATTGTGATAAATCGTAAGATGTTGTTACTAGATTGAATAACAACTTATTTGTTTTATAAGATTTTCTAACCACAAAATATCTAAAGAACCCTTCTCTTTTTGGTGCATGCCATGGAGATAACCCTGTAGCTTCACAATAGGTTTTTATATCTTTTAATTGATTTTCAAATTCAGCATCAAATAAACCAGAATCTCGGTTTAGATTATCGCCACACCACCAAGTGCCTCGTCTTTTAAAACCTAATGTAAACTCATCTACATCAGTCTTTAATGCTCTGTTATATCCAATAGCAGAAAATCCATATTCCATTTTATTGCGATAATGAAATGTATTTGGTGAAGTAACAAATTCATCGAATTTTGTTTCAATATCAGATACTTTACCAATACGCTTAAAAAGTTCTAAGGTACTTTGTTTTTTGTAGTCGTGCTGCTTTTCAATAGGTAGCTGAATGTATGGTGCACCAGGAATATCTTGAAATGGCATTTCTATTTCATCTTCAGATGGTTTTAGAACATCGTATAGTTTAGCTTCTGCATACTTTTTACTCGATTTTTTTACTTGTGCCTTTACAAGTTGACCAGGTAAAGTATTAGGTACAAAAACTACAAATTCTCCATGTTCGTTTCTAATGCGTCCAATTCCTTTACCACCATAGGCATAATCTTCGATTAGCAGTTCTATGACCTCTCCTCGTTTTACAAATTTGTTACGTTCTCTTCTTGGCATTTATGCAAAATTTGAGTGCAAATATATCCTTATTTATCGACATATATGTGCCATCACAATTTAGTGTTTTGTACTATAACTGTATATAAAAAAACCGCTTAAATGACTAAGCGGTTTTTGATTAGGAACAAAAAAGGGGTTAGTTTTTGTTAAACTTTTCTAATATTTTACCCATTTGCTTTCCAGCGGCTTCTCTACCACCTAAGCCAAATGAAAGTACAATTGTTAATGCAACAGTGCCTAAAGTAATACCAAAAGCCAGGTTTACAATTTCATCTGCGATTCCCATTGAGCGTAACCCAATTGCTAAGAATATGGCAATGATACTTATCTTTACTATTGATACTACGAAAGGATTATTTTTACTATTTAAAGCTTTTGTAAATAGGTTCGAAATTATTAATCCAATTCCTATAATTACGATACCAAATAAGATCTTACCAGCATATCCTAAGACAGTATCTGTTATTTCTGTCAATTGTGTGAATTCTAACTTTTCGAAAGCTGTAAGCATCCCGAAAACAACAATTAATGCATAAGTAACTTTAGAAATTAAGTTTGCAATACTTTTAGTACCCACGTACTCTGACATATTCATTTTTGCTACTAAACCATCCACATTTAAGCTTTTTAATAAATCCTTAAGTAGTTGAGATACAAATCTACCAACAAACACAAAAATTAGAATTATAACAACTGCCACTAAAATTCTTGGTATAGCTTCAAAGAAAGAACTTAACATTGATGTTGCTGGTTCTGATATCGCTTTCATATCTAAAATATGAAATGCAGAAATTAGTAAAGGAATAAAGATGAAAATAAACACGACTTTTTTAAGAATTTTTACAAGATTTATATTATCTGGTAATCTTAATTTTGGTGTCAATTTTTGAATTGTATCTCCAGAAAGTTCTACTAATTCCGATACTATAGTTGCTAACATATAGCCAATATATGCTACTAAACCTGCACCAATTATATTAGGGATATAGTTGGTAAATCCATTTAATAAGTTCTTAATAGGGTCTAATACATCTGTTAGTCCAAGTTTTCCTAAGGCTAGCATAAAGACAAAAATCATTACCAAAAAATAAAGAAGCTTACCAATAAAAGAAGAAATTTTTAATGATCCATTTTTTAGTTTGTCATCTACACCAGTTCGCTTTATGAGTTTTGTAATTAAACGTTTTATGACGCCAGCAATAAACCAGCCAATTATTAAAATTAATACTGCGGCAATGACGCCAGAGAGGCTTTCTCCGAATGATGCCGTAAGTTTGTCAAATAATGTAGTTAAATAGTCCATGGTTAATTTGTTAAATAGTTAATGTTATATATTATTCGACCCTTAATTTTTAGAAAAGACACATAAACGTTCAGGTTTGACTAAGACTTCCTAATTCATATATAGATATATTTAATAGAATGTTCTGAAATTTTTTGAACCTATTTATACTTTTAACGTCTTTAGAGTATGAGAGTTATAAACAGTCATAAACGCACAATTAATCAGCCTATAAGTATGGTTTATCCTTTGTTTAAAACACTTGCTAGTCCAAACGATTTGGTATGGCCTTACGAAAAATGGCCCGCAATTAAATTTAAAAATGGATTGTATGTTGGAAGTAGTGGTGGACATGGTAGAGTTAGATATACAATTATAGAATTTACTGAAGGTGAATCAATAAAATTTCAGTTTTCAAAACCAATAGGATTTAATGGTACACATCAATTAAAAATTGAAGAATTGACAGAAAATAGTGTTCAAATAAGTCATATAATAAGAATGGAGACATCATTTAAAGCCACATTTTTTTGGATATTTATAATCCGTTGGTTGCATAATGCGCTTATTAAAGATGCTTTTGATAAAGTAGAAAACTATTTTTTAACTTATAATAAAGAGACAACTTATAGTATTTGGGTTGGACTGCTACGAAATCTCTATAAGAGAAAATCATATAAAACTAAACATGCTTAATTGAAAACCAAGCAAAATATAGATGCGAAATTAATAAAAGCCTATAAAGCTGGTGATAATAACGCCTTAGCTATTTTGGTTAAACGATGGCATAAACTATTTTGTGATAAGGCACATTGGTTGGTTAAAGATAAAGATGTTGCTAAAGATATAGCACAGGATAGTTGGTCAATTATTATTAAAAAAATAGATAGCTTAAATGACCCTAAACAATTTAAATATTGGGCATACAGAATTATAGTTAATAAATCAACCGATTGGTTGCGACTGCAAAGTAAAAACCAAAAGGAGTCTTTTAATCATGACATTGAGTTTTTAAATACGGAGAAAGTATATTCTGAAAATGAGCACCTAAAGCACAAGTTGTCAAAAGCTATAGATAGTTTGCCTAATGGTCAAAAAGTAGTGATTAAATTATTTTATATAGAGTTATATAGCTTAAAGGAAATAGGTGATTTATTAGGAATTTCGGTAGGAACTGCTAAATCTAGATTGTTTTATGCACGAGAAAAATTAAAAACAATTTTAAATTATAAAGATTATGAAAACTAATAAGGAAGACATAGACCAATTAATTAAAGACACTTTAACAGAAGAAGAAGCTAAATTTTACGATGCACTTGAAGAGCAAAGTGTATTCGCAATGATTGCTGGCTTATATAAAGGAAAAAATCTATGGTTTATACTAATAATGCATGTTATTAATATTGTCGCATTTGCATTTATGATTTACTGTTTAATACAAACTTTTGATGCTGTAGAGACTAATGATCTATTGCTTTGGATTGCTGGTTTTTTCTTTTGTTTTATTACAATGTGTATGATTAAAATTTACGCTTGGATGCAAATACACAGAAATGCTTTGACTAGAGAAATAAAAAGATTAGAATTACAAGTGTCATCATTATCAACAAAATTATGATAGTAAGTTTTTATTTCGAATAGAATATTTATTAATTTGCAAACTCTAGGGATGATTTCTCTCCCACGCTGCTTTTTCAGTCTTCCTGAAAGAATAAAGGTGATGAAGGAATGGATATTTTATTCATTTATTAAATTATTTTTAAAATGGCTGTTTTAGACCAATTAACATCGCAACAGGCGATCGATTTAGAAAACAAGTATGGTGCGCACAATTACCATCCACTACCAATAGTATTAAGTAGAGGAGAAGGTGTATTTGTTTGGGATGTAGAAGGGAAAAAGTATTATGACTTTCTTTCTGCGTACTCAGCAGTAAATCAAGGGCATTGTCACCCTAAGATTGTGAGTGCTATGACTAACCAGGCGCAAACGCTAACCTTAACTTCAAGAGCGTTCTATAATGACATGTTAGGTAAGTTTGAGAAGTATGCAACAGAAACATTTCATTACGATAAACTATTACCAATGAATACTGGTGCTGAAGCTGTAGAAACGGCTCTAAAACTATGTAGAAAATGGGCGTATGAGGTTAAAGGTATTGAAGAAAATGAAGCGGAAATTATTGTTTGTGAAAATAATTTTCATGGTAGAACGACGACTATTATTTCATTTAGTAATGATCCTGTCGCTCGCAAAAACTTTGGACCTTATACAGATGGATTTATTAAAATTGAATATGATAACCTTAAAGCTTTAGAGGAAGCTCTTAGTGCCAATAAAAATGTGGCTGGATTTTTGGTAGAGCCAATTCAAGGTGAAGCAGGTGTATATGTGCCTAGTGATGGTTATTTAGCAGCAGCAAAAGCATTATGCAACAAGCATAACGTTTTATTTATTGCAGACGAAGTACAAACAGGAATTGCACGTACAGGTCGTTTATTGGCAACTTGTGGTAATTGTAATTGTGCAAATAAACATTGTTCTGGCGAGCCAGAAGTAAAAGCTGATATCTTAATATTAGGTAAAGCTCTTTCCGGAGGTGCTTATCCTGTTTCAGCAGTTTTAGCTAATGACAATATTATGAACGTTATTAAACCTGGGAATCATGGTAGTACATTTGGCGGTAATCCAGTTGCTGCTGCTATAGGTATGACTGCTCTAGAAGTTATTAAAGATGAAGAGTTGGCTCATAACGCTCAAGAATTAGGTGAATTATTTAGAGCAGAATTATCAAAATTTATTGAAACAAGTTCTATTGTTAATGCTGTAAGAGGTAAAGGGCTTTTAAATGCAATATTAATAAATGACACAGAGGAAAGTGAAACAGCTTGGAATATTTGTTTGCGTTTACGAGATAATGGCTTATTAGCTAAACCAACACACGGTAATATAATCCGTTTTGCACCACCATTGGTTATGAGTAAAGATCAATTATTAGATTGTGTATCTATTATAACCACGACTTTAAAGGAGTTTGAAAATTAACTTTATATAATTAAAAAAGGCAACCAACTGGTTGCCTTTTTTAATACTTAATATTTGATTCTATTGATTTTGCATCTCTTTTGCACGTTCCATCATTAATTCAGGATCGCTAAGCGCGTCCCATCCAATCATTGAAATAACATATAGCATGTAAGCTGCAAATAATACACCGAGTACTATACCAATAATACCCATAATTTTTCCTGCTTTTACATTACCATACCCTAAGTAATTTTCAGGATCTTGTTTATAAACTTTTTCTGATTTAAGCGCAATAATTAAAGCGACAATACCAAAAATGATTCCTGGTAAGCCATAACAACAGCAACCTACTATTGATAAAATTCCCATTACAAGGGCTAAAGTTGCGTTTGGCAGCATTTGTTTTTCCATGATTGTTGATTTTTTTAGTGTTAGTTAAAATGTTTTAATTAAAAAACTTGTTACAATAATACTAATATTTAGAATAAATAAACCTAGAATTATTTTATGCCCATTTTTAAACTGAAATTTTAAGTGTAATAGAAGAAATGAAAACATAGCAATAAGAGTATAAATTGCAGGATACATATGGAAAGCTGCGACGAATTCTCCTCGCAAAATAAATGCTACAGATCGCTGCATTCCACAACCCATGCAATCTACATTGAAATTTTTCTTCCAAAAGCAGGATAACATATAATCCTCAAGTCCTTTTAATAATATAAGCATCATGCGAATTTAATAATTTGACAAATACTTTTGTAATAACTATTGTAAATTATAGTAAAGCTTATTTTTGTAAAAGATATAAATTACAGGGTCATGGATATTTCTAGAGTAATAAATTTTATTTGTATAGTAGCTGGAGGTGCAATTGCAGTATATGCGCAAGCAGAGCAAAAGCAGAACTCATACTTATTAATTGGTGGTATAATAATACTAATGTTTGGTATTTACAGAACATCTCGTAATATTCCTAGCAAGTACGGCAAGCAAGAAGAAGAAACTTTTGTTAAATCAGAACATATAGATGAAAATTAAAGTTGGTGATAAGGTTGAAACTATTGATGATGCTATAGTAGGTAGTGTCATAAAAATTGAAGATGATTTAATTACAATAAAAGATACTGACGGTTTTGAGTTTAAGTTTGAAGCTAATGAGTTAATTCTATCTGTTTCTGAAAATAAAATTAACAATGCTGTTTATGATGCAAATATTGAAGCTGTAATACGAGAGAAGGAATCGAAAAAAAGAAAGGTAACTCAGTCAGTAAGACCTAAAGAAAGGCATGCACCAAAATTTGAAGTTGATTTACATATTCATCATTTAACCAAGTCTACACGAGGTATGACAAATTTTGAAATGCTTAATATTCAATTAGATACAGCAAGAGGTCAATTAGAATTTGCCATCAGAAAACGAATTCCTAAAATAGTTTTTATTCACGGAGTAGGTGAAGGTGTTCTACGTCAAGAATTAGAAACACTTTTTAGTCGCTATAATAATGTAAAGTTTTATGATGCAGATTATAAAACCTATGGCTTAGGTGCTACTGAAGTTAGAATTTTTCAGAATATGGAACCTTAATAAAAAGGCACTTATTGGTTTACAGTAAAAACAGTAGTTAAAGTTCCTAGATTTATAATCTCAGCACTTAATATTTCTAAATTAACATCATTTATAACAAAATTTGTTAAGACTGTTCTTGTATAAGAATTGTTTTCTGTAAACCCAGGAGAACCATAATTCGTTACTTCCAGAATATTTAAATAATGTGGCACTAAATCACCAGCCGAGTTTGTATTTTGATCGTTTCTAGGATCTTTATCACCATTAGCATCTTCTTGTATAGTTAAGACCATATCACCATCATCATCAGTATCTAAATAATCGGGTATTAAATCACCATCAGTATCGAGTGGGTTGGTTGTAGGATCTCCATCTCCATCTATATCACTCGAGTCAATTTCGTTTATCGTCTTTACATTATCATTATCATCATCCTCATCTAAATAATCAGGAAATTCATCTCCATCAGAATTAAGGGCATTAGGAAAATTACCATTTTCATCCGCGTCACCACGACCTTCTAAATCAGAAGGAATACCATCACCATCATCGTCATCAATAGTAACAGTAACAAATGCAGAACCAGCTGTTGCTTCATAGTCTTCTACAATTACTAAATCAGAAGGAGGAATAACATCACATAATTCTTGATCTGTTCCCGAACTTACTACAGCTCTATTATAAGTTCTATAAAGAAACCTTACCGTAGATCCATTAATAGCAAATTCTGTAGAAATTCCTGAGGCTGTAGGTTCTGAAAACAATAAATCGTTAGTGTCGTTCCTTGGTATTATGAGTGAAAGAGATTCGTTAGGATCTTGCCTTAAATCATAAATAAGATAAGACTCATTATCATTTGTGCATCGCTCTAATTCCTGATCAAAAACTAATTCTACAGTAATAATATCACCATCGTCGCAAGTGGTTAAAACAAATAAACTAAGTATTATAAAAAAACGACGTAACATAGAATAGATTTTAGACAAAAATAACGGATTTGTAAAATTATAACGTCGCATTAACCAAATAATTTTATTTACAATATTTTTGTAATAAATATGTGCACTTTATGAAATCGATATATCTAGATAATGCAGCTACTACTGCCATACGACCTGAGGTTGTGGAGCGTATGACAGAAGTGCTAAGTCACACTTATGGTAATGCATCTTCAACACATGGATTTGGGCGTTCGTCAAAAGCGCTTTTAGAGCAATGTCGAAAAAACATTGCGAGTTATTTTAATGTTACATCAGGTGAGATTGTTTTTACTTCTGGTGGCACTGAAGCTGATAACTTAGCATTAAGAAGTGCTGTGAGAGATTTAGAGGTTACAGAAATCATAACATCTAAAATAGAGCATCACGCAGTTTTACATACAGCAGAGCAATTAGAAAAAGAGTATGGTGTAAAATTAAGTTTTGTTCATTTAAATGATTCTGGCTTAGTAGATTTAGATCATTTACAATCTCTACTGAAAGCTTCGAATAAAGCAATAGTTAGCCTAATGCATATTAACAATGAGGTTGGTAATAGTTTAGATATTGTAAGTGTTGGTAACCTTTGTAAAGAAAATAACGCATTGTTTCATTCTGATATGGTTCAATCTATAGGTCATTATAAAATAGATTTACAGAAGCTATCAATTGATTTCCTTGCTGCTAGTGCACATAAGTTCCATGGACCTAAAGGTGTTGGATTTTGCTTTATAAGAAAAGAATCGGGTCTTAAACCTTTAATATTTGGTGGTGAGCAAGAGCGAGGTTATAGAGCAGGTACTGAAGCTGTCCATAATATAGTTGGCATGGATGAAGCATTAAAAATTGCTTATGACCAATTAGATATTGAAAAAGAATATGTTCTGGGTTTAAAAAATTATTTCATTCAAAAGCTTGAGAAAGATATAATTAACGTAAGCTTTAATGGTGCTTGTGCCAATAATAAACAGAGTACATATACTTTGGTGAATATATGTCTTCCTATTGCACCGGAGAAAGCGTCAATGCTACAGTTTCAATTAGATCTTAAAGGTATAGCATGTTCTAAAGGCAGTGCATGCCAAAGTGGAAGTAGCCAACAATCTCATGTACTTAGTGCTATATTAGATAAAGATAAATTAATACTTCCGTCCGTACGTTTCTCTTTTTCTATTTATAATACTAAAGATGAATTGGACTATGTAATTGAAGTTTTAAAAGATTTTGTTAATTCTTAACAATTACCTTTTGAGTTTTTATAGTATTAGATTCAGTGACTACATTAACAACATAAACTCCATCACTAAAGTTAGTGGTTGTTAATTTATACTTACTCATACTAGTGTTATAACTCTTAGAAAGAACTTCCTTACCTATCACATCAAATACCTCAATTTTTTTAATCTCCAAGCTATTTGGGTTAGAGACTACAAGTTGATGAATTTGGTTGTCTTGAGTAATACTTACAGTACTTAAATCAACGTCTTCAACACCCAAAACTTGGTTTGGTATAAAAACAATTTCAAACCTATTGGAGTAGTTTCCTGGTTCAATGTTTATTTCAAAGTTTTGATTTCTTAAATTAACATAGGTGTCATTGTTATTATCATGAATATATATACCTTGACCGTCTTCAAAATTTTGAATATCAAAAATTCTAATACGCATTGGTTGTTGCTCTTCTATATCTACATTTAGTGGAATCACTAAAGCTTCGTCAAAGGCATACGCAGCACCAGAACAAACTTTATTATCAATTGTAAAATAGGTGTCTGTTGCGTAATTGCTAGATCGTTTTAGTTCTAAGCCCTTATCATAACCTTCTGTTGCTGTATTATGAAAATTTAAAATAAGTTGTCTTGTATATTGTGATTGGTTAACTGAGAAGTCAACATTAAGCCTAAAACGTTTATAATCTGCTGGCACTAATGATAAACCATTAGTCTGATAGTTAATGGACGTAGTGTTTTCATCGTTATCTTCTGTGAGCGATGCATTTCTAAAAAAAGAACTACTACCTCCTTCTTTCTCATAAACGCGATGCTCATTTTTTGCAAACACAGTCCCTGTGGTGCTTGTTTCTCCTTTAACCATAAATCCTTGTCCAATTGGAATATAACGACCGGCAGTTTTAACACCATTTTCAGGCGTAACTAAGGGAAAAGAGTTATCGTTTTCATTATATGTCATAAAAACGGCTGGAGTATCAGTAATAATATCTCCGGCAGCATTAATTGTAAACTCGTAATAACCTCCTACATAATCCTGTAAAACATGCGAATTTACTGTTCCATTCTGTTCCCAATAATATAAAGTTCCATCTATTGCATTAACATTGTCGACATCATGAATGTATAAAGCGGCATCTATTGCACTTGGGTAAGGGTTGCCAACTAAAGTAAATAAATCTTCTAAAACAGCATTTCCAATTGTACCATTATTCGGTTTTCCTCTAAAGTCGTAAGTTTGATTGCCTGTAGCAGCTGTTCCTATACCTTTCATTGTAAAACCAAGTCCTGGCGCAATATCATTAGTACTGCCAACAAAAGCCCAATCACTATATGAATCTGAAGCTACATAGGTCCATAACCATCGATTAGATATTGTTAATGGAGAGTTATAGCCATCAAAATCATTTGTAAAACCACTGTCTTGGCTATCAATAGTGCTCATTGTAGAAAGTAGTGGGTCATCAGTTTGATTGAGTCGGAAGCTATTGTTTATCGAAGTATTGGATAAAATACCACCTATTGGTGAGCACCAATAATTATAAGTCCATTGGTTTACTGTGCCTTCTTGATAAACACTAAGTTCTCCTATACCAGAATTACCTGTTGTTAAATCTCCCTGTATTAATTGTGATTCGTCTCGTAGGTATATTTTAGAATCTGCCTCATTAAGGTTGATATCATCCTTTACAAAAATGATTTGATCTTTCACATATATATAAGTGTCATTTCTAACACTTAATTGAGCAAAAGCTATTATAGAAAACGAAAAAAAACAAAAGGTAAATAAATATTTCATAATACGTTGTGTTACTATTTAGCCTTAAATGAAAGGCAATATAACAAAAATAATACATTTAAACGATAAAATTTGTTTTTTATCGATTAAATGTTTAAGTTCGCCCACCCTTAATTAATAACATTATGTTTTTATCTACTAAAAGCTGGCTGTTGGTCATGCTATTATTTACATGTGTAGGATATGCACAAGTAGGAATAGGTACGACAGATCCAGATCCATCTGCTTTATTAGAATTAGACTCAGACGGTCAAGGAATACTAGTTCCTCGGATGTCTACTTTAGATCGTATAGATATTACAAGTCCTGCCGAAGGTTTAATGGTTTATGATTTAGATGAACGAAGTTTTTACTATTATTCATCGGGTAGCTGGCTGCCAATTTCAGGGTCAGAAAAGCGTATAAACCATAAATTAATAAAAAGTTTAGCAGATTTATCTGATGAACTTATCGCAGGTGGTGGATCGCAATATTTGTTAGATTCATCCTATTTGTATGAAATTAATGGCTCACTGAACGTAGATTTTCCAATAGTATTGAATGGAGCATACCTTAAAGGTGAAGATAATATAGATGATCAATTGGTAAATAATACTGGAGGACCTCTTTTTGTAGGATCTTCAGGAGGAAATTTAAGAAGATTAACTATTGTAGGAAATAGTAGTCCAATTTTTAACATCACGGGTTCAGGTTCAGAAAGTTTAGTTTCACTTTCTGTAAATTACACAAATGCCAGTAGCATCGGTTCGTTAAATAACATGAGTAGTGTTCACTTTAATACAGGTCAATTTATTAATAACTCTGCAGGAATTACAGCTACTGATATTTCATCATACTTAATGACAAATTTTAGTTGGGCTTCAACTAATTCTGGTATATTTTTGTCTTTAAATGGAACTTTTGATGATATTCAATTATCAAATGCTTGCGTTATTGTAGATTCTGGTGAAACTGGTATAGATGTTAGCAGCAATCCAACTATTACAGGTAATGCTTCAATCGTAAACGTAAATTTTGATGGTGCCGGACAGAATGTTAATCGTTATTTAACAGGATCCTATACAAATTACAATTTTAATAATAATTGGCATATTGAATCACAAGGAATTCCAAGAGAAACTGATGATAGTGCATCTGGGAATTTTTATTATACGGGTGATCTAGTTACAGGCTTTACTCAGTCAATTTCTAACGGAACAGCGGTAGAGGTGCAGGGCGGTGGTACATTTAATGCGGATAATTTATTAAGATTTAGCGCATCTGGAGGAAATAATAGATTGACTTATACAGGAGGTACAACTAGAGAATTTAATATTAACGTATCTATGTCAGTAAGAGTGACTAACGCAGCAGGTAATTATTATGCTTTTGCAATAGCTAGAAATGGTACTCTTATTACAGAATCTAACTCAATTGTTTATATTGATAATAATAACCAAATACAAAGTATTTCAATGAATGCTAATATTAGACTTGGGACTAATGACTATGTAGAGGTTTATGTACAGCGTCTTACAGGGTCAGGATCTGATACTTTAGCCGTGTTTTCAGAAAATTTAAGTATCCATTAATTTATTAGTTCGGAATTATAGAATTAATAATATATCGATTTGGGTAGTTGTTTTTTGTATTAATTAAGTTTTAATTGTCTTTTTCTAGGTTTTATTTCTGTTGTTTTAATTGAAATTAGCCTAAAATCTGACTATTAATCTACTTATATTCCTAATATATTGTCTTTTTTTTTTGCTTCAATTTTGTCAGTAAAATAGGGTGTTTCTAAAGCTTCTAGTGAATCACGCCATGTATTTTATCTATTAAAAATGTATTTCATCGGATATTTTGTATATATTTATCCCATGTTTAGGCTATAACTGATCTTAAATGATTGTGTTATGAAACTGTTTAATTTTTTACTTTTTTTACTCTTTTCTAATTTTTTACTTGCTCAAGTTGGAGTTGGTAACACAAATCCAGATGCGTCTTCAATTTTAGATATTACATCTACTACAAAAGGGATGTTAGCTCCAAGGATGACAACCTTACAACGCGAGGCAATTACAACTCCGGCTGATGGTTTATTAGTATATGATACTGACGAAAGCTCGTTTTATTTTTATAAAGCTTCGAACTGGGTTATTATTAATTCAGACTTACAAAATGTTGAAAGGGATAATTATAAGTTGGTTAAATCTGCTGCAGATTTAGCAGACGAACTTGTTGCAGGTGGCGGTACTACATATGAATTAGATACGAATACGTATTATGAAATTAATGGCACAGTGGTCTTATCATTTCCAATTGACCTTAACAATGCATACATATCTGGTTTAGATGCCAATGAAGATGTTCTATTTCAGCCAACAGGCACTATATTTTCTGGCACAACTGGTGGAAGTATTAGAAATCTCACCTTAGTTTCTAGTGCGAGTAAAATTTTTGATATTACAGCAGCAGCAACTGAAACTTTAGTTTTTCAAAACAGCATCATAGCGAATTCTGCAGAAGTTGGTGATTTAGAAGGTTTTGGAGTTGTTTTTTGCAATATTATTAATATTGTTAATAATTCGGATGGTATAGTTTTTACAGATATCGATAATCTTTTACTAAGTAATTTAGCATGGTTCGAAAGTAACTCAGGTACATTTGAAACATACATAGGGAATTTTGATTTAATTGAGAAGATAAGTGGTTTTTTTAAAGTACCAGCTGGAGCAACTGGTATCGACGTAAGTAATAATCCTTCTGTTGGCTTTGGTAGCATTGTCGGTACTCCTTTTTCAGGATTGGGTACTTTTATTGATGGCTATACTGTAGGGAGTTATAGTGGTTATGATTTTTCAAATGATTGGAATATTAACAGTCCTGGAATAAGAATTGAAAATGATAATAGTGCTTCAGCAGATTTTTATTACACCGGAGCGGTTACCACAGGATTTACTCAAACTATCACAAATGGTACGGCTCAAAACATTGAAGGTGGTGGAACTTTTTCTGGTAATAATTTATTTAGATTTACGGCTCCAGCACCAGGTAATAGATTGACTTATGATGGTATAGAACAACGCCAGTTTCAAGTCAATGCTTCTTTGTCTATAAGAGTGTTAAGTGCTACGTCCGATTTTTATGGTTTTTTAATTGCGAAGAATGGTACCGTCATTACAGAGTCTAATTCAGTGATATTTATAGATAGTGATAGTCAGATACAAAATGTAGCTATTAATGCCATCGCTAATCTAGAGAAAGGTGATTACATTGAAGTTTTTGTTCAACGTTTAACTGGGACAGGGAGTGATACATTGGTTGTTTTCTCCGAAAATTTAAGTATAAACTAGAATTTAGCAGATAACCTTAAATTAAATACTCTTGGTGTAAGAAAGTTTGGAATGGCGAATTGTCTTTTTGTGTAGACATCTCTAACCCAAGTGTTTGTTATTGAGTTTTGATTATTGAACATGTTATATATTTCAAAACCAAGAGATAGTTCTTTAAATTTTTTCTTCCAACCAGAATTATAAGTTTTAGATGGGTTTATTAGTTCTAATGAAATACCTAAATCAGCCCGTCTATAATCTCTTAAACGAATTTGAAAGTCATACGGATCTGCATAACTCGGTGATCCACCAGGTACACCTGTATTATAAACTAGGTTGAGGTACATTTTTAAATTTGGCATATTTGGCACATAATCTTGAAACAAAGCTCCAAACTTTAAACGTTGATCAGTAGGCCTGGCGATAAAACCTCTATTGTCTATATTTTCTTCAGTTTTTAAATAGCCAAAACTAAACCATGATTCAGTTCCAGGTACAAATTCTCCATTAAGCCTCATATCTAAACCATAGGCGTATGCAGTGGCATTATTATTTGCTCTGTATCGAATTCTTACATTTTCTAAAGTATATGGATTAACATCAGTTAACCCTTTATAATAAGCTTCTGTGACCAATTTAAATGGTCTATCCCATATCTCAAAACTATATTCATTACCTAATACAATATGAAAAGATTTTTGAGCTTTTACATTAGGTCGTACAACACCAGAAGAATCTCTAAGTTCTCGGTAAAATGGAGGTTGGTAGTATAATCCGCCTGCAACTCTAAATAACATATCTTTATCCCAATCTGGCTTTATAGCAAATTGAGCTCGTGGGCTGAATACGGTTTGCGTTGAGCTTTCTATGCCTTCACCACTAACGGTCCAGTTATGAGCTCTTACACCTACGTTATAAAACACATCGCTATTTCCCCAAGACGTTCGTTTACTATATTGAGCAAAAGCTTGTAAGCGATCAATTTGTACTTTATTTAGTGCTCTTATGTTTTCAAAAGCAGTAATAGGTCCAGAAAAAGCCTCATAAGGTTGAAGATTTGGTTCACTAAAATTTGGTGGTCTAATCGAAAAACCTGCAGAATCAATAATTTCATATTCAACCAGGCGATCTCTAATATCTTCGTGAGTGTATTTTACAGACCATTCAACTGTGCTTTCATCATCAATTTTATAATCACCGCGATGCTCAGCATTTACTATAAGTGCATCTAAATCATTTCTAGCATGGGTTAATTGAGAACCAATACCCTCACTAAATTCTACTTCTCCCAAATCCTCATCACCAATATTGGTATTAACTTCTCCTAATCGATATTGAGCAAAGATGTCAAAATATTCTTGCTCTGTGGTTTGGTATGCAGAAGCAATAAATTTTAATGTTAAATCTTCATTCACAAAATAATTTGCTTTGAGCGCCCCAAAATACGTTTGATATTGATCCTCTTCCTGACCTTCGTAAAATACCAAAAGCGCTACTGGCTCTTGCAGTGTCCCGAAATTAGTTTGTCGATTCTCGGGCTCGAAGTTGTATTTGTTTAAAGAAATATTACCAAGAAAGTTTAAATGAAATTTATCTGAAAAACGATACGTTAAATAGGTCTGAGCATCCGCAAAGACAGGCTCTACATTTCCTTCGGTCTCAAGATTATTTAATATTAGACTATTATCTCTATAGCGAACACCTGCAATACCAGAAAATTTCCCATCCTTAGATACTGCTTCAGCAGCTATACTTCCACCTAATAAGCTTAAGTCAGTTCTTATACCAAAAGCCACTGGATTTCTATAGGTAATATCTAAAACCGACGATAATTTATCACCATATTTGGCTTGAAAACCACCAGCTGAGAAATCTACATTTTGAACTAAATCAGTATTGACAAAACTTAAACCTTCTTGATTACCAGAACGAATTAAGAATGGTCTATAAACTTCTATTTCGTTTACATAAACCAAATTCTCATCAAAATTCCCACCTCTAACTGAGTATTGCGTACTTAATTCATTAGAAATATTTACACCAGGCAGTGTCTTTAGAATATTCTCTACGCCAGGTTGAGCTCCTTTTATGGTTCTTATTGTTTCTGGAGAAATTGAAGTAACGCCATCAACAGATTGTCTTGTATTTGTATTAATCACTACCGTTGCAATTTGCTCAACTTCAATCTTCATGACAGGATTAAACTCTAGTTCTTGACCATTTTTGAGATTAAATTTGGCTTCGACTCGTTTATGACCGACATGTGTAAATTCGATAATGACTTCAACTCCAATTGGAATTTTTAGCTCATAAAAACCATTACTATTGCTAGCCGTTCCCTCACCAGTTGATGATTTAATATTTACATTTTCGATTGGCTGATTGGATTCATCTAAAATAACACCTCTAATTATTGAGGACTGAGAAAAGGATAGCACACTAAAAAGTAAGCTTAATGAGGTAATAAAATGTAAGCGTTTCAAATAGTTTAGTTTATTTTCTAAAGAATGTTGCTTCAAATGTAGAACTATTTCCAACATTATCAGTAACAATTATCTTTAATTCATTCTTAGTATCATTAACGATATTATCATTAAAATCGTGTATCAGAGTGTCGGTTTTATAATCATACTCCATTAAGATCCATTTACCATTAACTGTAGCTCTATATTTACTTATGCCTGATAAATCGTCATCTATCTTTACTTTTAAATAACGGTATTTGCTTAACCACTTTTTATTTTGAAAATTAATAGGTTTAATAGTGGGTTTAATTGTATCTATCGCTAGTGTAAAAGTTCCAAAAATTTTACTGCCAGCACTTAATATATTTCCTTTTCGTTTAGTATTTAAATATCCTGGTTTTTTATAATATCCATATAAGCGCGCAATAAAAATTTTGTCTAAATCTTTACTCTTGTAATTACTTAAGTCATAATTAACATAAAAATTCTTTTGAAGTGGAATTTTGTCTTCATGAAGATGAATGGTATCAGAGCTAACACTAAAGTCAATAAGAACATCTTCATATACCGTATTCTTATAAAAATTTACTGATACATTTTCAGATTCGAGAGTTGTAAATTTATCACTGGACACTAAGGATTTATTAGTGGCTGGTATAGCTTCAGGTTTGATCAGTTTTTCGTACTTACCTCTAACAGGAATATTAACCCAAGTTTCATTACCCTTATAGTCTCTCACTCTAATTTTATATACCGATGAGGTACTGTCTTCGACTATTATATAACCATTATCATAAGCATCTTTATAAAGGCTTAAAGGGTTATTCTTTTCAATAAATAATTTTTGAATTCTAGATTTTTTTGATTTAAAATATTCGTAATCAATTAAACGTTTAATATGTTTTGTTTCGCTAAAGCTAAAGCGCTTAAAATCTATTTCTAAACTTTTATTACCGTTAAAAAAAGTTTGAATATTACTAACACCATTGTTATTTGGTGCTAAATCTTGTTTGTCATAAGATGTTATACCAAAACCAATATTACCAAATGCAGTAATTTTCTCGACTTCATAACTTCCATTTTTTTGTGGAATTAAACGTAGTGGCATACGTTTATTTTTTCCGTTTATAATAGCGTTTTCATCTTTAGGGTAAGCATAAACAGCTGATACAAATGGAGCTTTAGAATCTTTTACATCAATACCAAACAGCATAGGATTCATTGGACGTTCTTGATTATCTCTAATTTCAAAATGCAAGTGTGGACCACCAGAACCACCTGTATTACCAGAATATGCTATAACTTCATCAGAGTCTATAAGAAGCTCTTCCGTGCTTGGAAATACCTCTACTTCAAAACTTTCCTTATCGTATTGACATTCTTTTATATATTTTTCTAAACGTTTAGAAAACTTCTGTAAATGTCCATACACTGTTGTATAGCCATTTGGGTGTGTAATATAAATCGCTTTACCATAGCCATAATGTGAAATCTTAATACGGCTCACGTAGCCTTTGGCAGAGGCATAAACCTTTAATCCTTGTTTTTGCTGTGTCTTTATATCGAGACCTCCATGAAAGTGCGAAGACCTTAATTCTGCAAATGTCCCAGAAAGAACCATTGTTATGTCCAAAGGATTTCTAAAATAATCTTGAGGATATTCGGACTGTGCGTAAGTGGTTAGTGAAATTAAAAATAGGAGCAGTGTTTTTTTCATGGAATAATCAATTAAAGCTAAAATATTAATTTGATTAATATATACAAACGTAAAATCGAGATTATTTTATTTAACAGTCTAATTCCTTTAATGTTATGTCAATGAAAAATAATTGTAAAAGAATTGTATTTTTTCATTTGGTATGTTAACTTTGTTTCAACAGTATTGAATTACTTTAATGAGTAAAATAGAAGACATTGTTGATGCTTTAGAAAACAAGATTAGTAAGGTCTTGCATAAGCAAGAAGTCTTAAAAAAGACAAATGCTAGCTTAACTGAAAAATTAGAGCAGCAACAGCATAAGCTTTTAATGCAACAAGAAGAATTAGGATCTTGGGCAGAAAAATATGATACACTCAAAATAGCAAATTCAATGCTTGGTAGTGACGAAAATAAGCGAGAAACGAAGCTCAAAATAAATGCACTTATTAGGGATATTGATCATTGTATTGGTCAAATTTCAGAATAAAGTTGTAAATTTAGATTAAATGTCAAATCAATTAAAAATTAAACTTTCAATAGCAAATAGGGTCTATCCATTAACGATAAATCCAAGCCAAGAGGAAGGTTTAAGAAAGGCCACAAAAAAGATTGAGGCTATGATTGGACAATTTGAGCAGAATTACTCTGTTAGAGATAAGCAAGATGTTTTAGCAATGTGTGCTTTACAATTTGCGGCTCAAGTAGAGCAAAAATCAATAGATAAAGAGTATGTTAATGAAGAAGTACAGGATAAGCTTAAAGCTTTAAATGAACTTTTAAAATCTCATATTTAACTCGCACGTTCTTTAAAATAAAAGGTTACTGCCTACATTAGTTTCATTTTTTGATAAACTCAACGATCAATTCTTTAAAAAGGGTGAGTTGAAGTTGTAAAATCGTGCTGTTAATACGTAAGTATTTAGACAGATTTTTGATCAGCTTGTTAGCCCTAAACTTGTTTTTAAGGAGTTTATACAAAACCGTAAACTGATGTAGGCTTTTTTTATATAATAACTAAACAATAAACATGGACACTAACACAATCTTATATGTTGTAGGAGGAGTAGTATTAGGAATAATACTAGGATATATTATAGCAAAATCTTTAGCAAAAGGAAATGCCTCTAAATTAATCTCAAATGCAGAAGGAGAGGCAAAGGCTATTTTGAAACAAGCAAAGGTGGATGCAGATGCTTTGAAGAAAGATAAAATACTACAGGCAAAAGAAAAATTTATTGAGCTAAAATCAGAACATGAAAAAGTAATTCTGTCTAGAGATAAAAAGATGGCAGAAGCTGAAAAGCGCATCCGAGATAAAGAGTCTCAAATATCTAATGAATTATCGAAATCAAAAAAATCTAATCAATCGTTAGATAGTAAGATTAAGGATTACGATTTTAGATTAGAATTTTTAGATAAGAAAAAAGACGAAGTTGAAAAGGCTCATAAAAGCCAAATAAAACAATTAGAGGTTATTTCGTCTTTATCAGCAGAAGAGGCTAAAGAGCAATTGGTGGAATCTTTAAAAGAAGAAGCTAAGACTGATGCTATGGGCTTTATACAAAACCATATAGAAGAGGCGAAACTAACGGCACAACAAGAGGCGAAGAAAATAATTATTAATACAATTCAACGTATTGGTACTGAAGAAGCTGTTGATAATTGTGTGTCTGTATTCAATATAGAATCAGACGATGTAAAAGGTAGAATTATAGGTAGAGAGGGAAGAAATATTAGAGCGATTGAGGCTGCTACCGGCGTAGAGATTATCGTAGATGATACTCCTGAAGCTATTATTTTATCTTGTTTCGATTCTGTAAGAAGAGAAATTGCACGTTTATCCCTACATAAATTAGTAACAGATGGTAGAATACATCCGGCTAGAATAGAAGAGGTTGTAAGAAAAACTCAGAAACAGATAGAACAAGAAATTATAGAAGTTGGTAAGCGAACTGTTATCGATCTCGGAATTCACGGTCTAAATCCAGAATTAATAAAAATGGTCGGTCGTATGAAATACCGATCGTCTTATGGACAGAATTTACTTCAGCATTCGCGAGAAGTGGCTAAACTCTGTGGTGTTATGGCTGCTGAGTTAGGATTAAATCCAAAGTTAGCTAAACGTGCAGGTCTACTTCATGATATTGGAAAAGTACCATCTTCAGAAACAGATGTAGAAACACCGCATGCTATTCTTGGTATGCAATGGGCAGAGAAGCATGGTGAAAAACCTGAGGTTTGTAATGCTATTGGTGCTCACCATGATGAAATTGAAATGACAACATTGTTATCACCAATTATTCAGGTTTGTGATGCGATATCTGGTGCTAGACCAGGAGCTAGAAGACAAGTTTTAGATTCTTACATACAACGATTAAAGGATTTAGAGGATGTAGCCTTTGGTTTTCCAGGTGTTAAGAAAGCTTATGCGATACAGGCTGGTAGAGAGTTACGTGTCATTGTAGAGAGTGAAAAAGTATCTGACGAAGTGGCCGCAGGCTTATCTTTTGAGATTTCTCAAAAAATCCAAACGGATATGACGTATCCAGGACAAGTAAAAGTTACTGTTATAAGAGAAACTAGAGCAGTTAATATTGCTAAATAAACAAATTGTTGAAAGAATAGACAAAGAGCACTTTTATAGTGCTTTTTTCTTTTTAAAAGTTAGGCTAAATGTAGACCCCTTGTTGAGTTCACTGTTTAATTCTATAGTGCCATTTAATGCTTCAACTTGAGTTTTGGTAATATAAAGCCCAATACCTCTAGAATCTTTTCGTTCGGTTCCATGGAATGTTTGATACATTTCAAATATTTGACCATTATATTTATTCATATCTATTCCTATACCATTATCAGCTATTAAAATTTTTATTGTGTCTTTGGTATGTAATGACTGAATTAGTATTTGAGATTCTTTATCTGGATCTGAATATTTGATTCCGTTAGAGATTAGGTTGTAAATAATACTTTCTAAATAAGACTTGTTTGTAATTAAAGTATCATCCATTCTTAAGGCGTTAAAAATTTTGATGTTTTTGCTCTTTATGTCTACCTCTAGGCTATCTATAATTTTATTGGAACATTCAAAAAGATTAACACGCTCATTAAGTTGATTTATATTGGTTTTTGATTTTATGCTTATAATATCATCAAGGTCTACAATGGTTGTAGTCAATGAGTCTGAAATTGTAACTAAATGATTTATTAAATCTTTTTTTTCTTCTTCATTCTCTGTTTCATCATAAAACTCAAGAATATTTTTAAGATTTCCAATATGCGTTTTTAAGTTGTGCGAGACAATGTGAGTGAAATTGTGAAGTCTTTTATTTTGATTTGTTATAAGTTGTAGATTATTCTTTAGTTTGTTTTCATTTGTTTTTCTTAATGTAATGTCTGTATGCGTACCAATAATTCTAGTTGGTTTGTTGTCATTATCTCTTTCTATGACTTTTCCCTTATCTAATATCCATTTGTAATTACCATTCTTACATAATATTCGGTATTCTATTTCATAGATTTCTAATTCTCCATTAAGGTGTAATGTAAAGTCACCATCATAGGCAGCTTTGTCTTCAGGATGCACTCTATCGTTCCATTCTTTAGAAATGTTTTTTAATTCACCCGGTTTGTACCCTATTATATTTATTGATTCTTTAGAATAATATGCCTTTTTAGTTATAGGATTATAATCCCAAAGCCCAATATTTGAAATTTCAAACGCTACTTTATGCTTGTAATTTTGTAAACCAATTTTGTATTTCTTCTTCTTCTTCCTTAAGCTTGTATTCTTGGTGTAAGAATCTCTTTTAAAGTCTGTTATGTTTAGCCCCAAAAATTTCATGGTAGTATCCTTTTATATAAGACACTATTTATAACTTGTAGTCACTACAATAATAAAAAGTAGAACTATTTTCTAGGATGAAATTTATTGAGTACTTCGCTTAAATGAGAACGATCGACGTGCATATAGACCTCAGTCGTAGTGATACTTTCATGACCTAGCATCATTTGAATGGCTCTAAGATCAGCACCATTTTCTAATAAATGTGTAGCAAAAGAATGTCTAAATGTGTGAGGAGATACTGTTTTATTAATACCAGATTTTTCAACAAGTTTTTTAATAATTGTAAAAATCATAGCTCTTGTTAATTTTTTACCTTTATAATTAAGAAACAAAATATCTTTTGAGTCTGGATGAACGTTAATATGACTTCTTATACTTTTCCAGATTAAAATATATTTTTCTGTGCTAGATCCGATTGGTACAAATCGCTGTTTATTACCTTTTCCTGTAACCTTTATAAAGCCTTCGTCAAAAAACAGGTCGGAAATTTTTAATTCTATTAATTCACTAACCCTAAGACCACAGCTATACAAAGTTTCTATAATGGCTCTATTGCGCTCGCCTAAATTTATACTGTTATATTGATAACTTAAATCAATTTGAGATATAAGATGGTCAATATCACTAACTGATAAAGTGTCAGGCAGTTTTCTTCCAATTTTAGGGGATTCAATAAGATCTAATGGATTGTCTTTTCTGTAATCTTCAAATATCAGATAGTCAAAAAAATTTCTAAGACCAGATATAATACGACTTTGTGATCTTGGATTAATAGTTTTAGAAATGGTGTATATAAATTGCTTTATAACTTCATTATCTATTTCTAGAGGGGAGACAGAAATTGTATTGTCTTCAAGATAATTAATAAGCTTCTTTATATCATAAGAGTAATTATCTATTGAATTACGAGATAGTCCACGCTCAATCAATAAATAGTGTTTGTAGTCCTTAATTGCTTGTAGCCATTTCATTAATATATACGTGCTTTTCAGTTTCAAAAATAAGAGAAAAAACTTCGTTATTTAACGTATTTCTTTAAAATATTGTTAATAACAATAAATTTAAAATGCTTAATATCAGTTATTTAATATAAATTATTGTTTAAATTGTTAATAACTATGTTATAATACTTTCTTATTTTAAAAAAAAGGCTTTAGTTTGTAATAATCAATTTTAAAAACTTAAATATTATGAAAAAATTATTTTTAGCTGCTTTTGCAGTATTTGCATTTGCTAGTATTAATGCACAAGAAGGTTTTAGTGCCAAAGCTGGATTCAACAGTGTTTCGATCAGTGTATCTGGTGCGTCGGGAAGTGAATCAGGGTTTTACCTTGGTTTAGGTTACCAATTCGAACTAAGTGAAGAATTTGATATTGAACCAGCAATTTTGTACAGTTCTGTTTCAGATTTAAACTCTCTTTATATTCCTGTAATGGTTAAATATGGTATCTCAGAAGACTTTAGTCTTATGGCTGGCCCGCAGGTTAACTATCTTTTAGAAGATGTTGAACAAGGTGAGTTTGGTATTGATTTAGGTGCAGGTTTATCGTATAATATTTCTGAAGATTTCTATGCTGAAGCAAGATATGCTTTTCAAGTATCTAGAGATATAGAGGCAGATATTAATACTTTAACCGTTGGTGTAGGTTATAGATTCTAATAGAGATTTTATTCTATAAATTAAACCGAAGTTTGCACTTCGGTTTTTTTATGCACTTATTTTAATACCTTTACTTTATGAAGAAACTTATCATTATTAATGGCCCTAATCTAAATTTATTAGGAAAGCGTGAGCCAGAGATTTATGGAAAAGAAACATTTAACGATTATTTAATTACTTTAAAGAAAAATTATAAAGGTGCTAGCATAGATTATTTTCAATCTAATATTGAAGGCGAGCTTATAGATAAAATACAAGAGGTCGGTTTTACTTATGATGGTATTATTTTAAATGCAGCGGCATATACACATACTTCAGTTGGTATTGGTGATGCTGTAAAAGCTATAGAAACTGCAGTTATAGAAGTGCATATTTCTAATACATTTGCTAGAGAGACATTTAGACATCAATCTTATATTTCTCCCAACGTAAAAGGTGTTATACTAGGATTTGGGCTTAAGAGTTATAATTTGGCAATTGAAAGTTTTATTTTGTAATTATGAAAAAGTTAATTCTGCTAATTTGTTTTTTGTCATTAGGACATTTGTTATTCGCCCAAACTCAGTTAGGTATAAAGGGTGGTTTAAATTTTACGTTTTTTAAGGTTACGGAAGGGGGTTTTGGTACTAATCCAGAATCTGACATAGGCTTTTATGGAGGTGTTTTTGTAGATTTTAAAATTGATAACGGATTTCATATACAGCCAGAATTATTATATAAAGGTGTTGGAGATTTTGAATTTATAAATGCACCCATCTATTTAAAATACGATATTTACGATTCATTGCATATTCTTGTTGGTCCTAGTTTAAACTATTTCTTTGATATTTTTAACAATAGCTTTAAAGTAAGAGCTGATGTAAGTTTAGAGTATGATTTTGGTTCAAAATTGAGTGCACATATGAAATATACTTTAGGGTTTGAAGAACTGTCAGCTGATATTATTTTTATAGGTTTAGGTTATAGACTTTAGATATTGATAATTAAATAAGAAAAGCGAATCAAAACTAATTTTGATTCGCTTTTTTATATTCTATTAACTTTTTTAAAAGTTTAAAAGTTTATCAATTGTCCTATACTACAAGTGTATAACTTCATCGTAAGCAGCAGCAACAGCTTCCATTACTGCTTCACTCATCGTTGGGTGTGGGTGTACGGCTTTTAATACTTCATGTCCAGTAGTTTCAAGTTTACGACCTAAAACCGCTTCTGCAATCATATCGGTAACTCCAGCTCCAATCATATGACAGCCTAACCATTCGCCATATTTAGCATCAAAAATCACTTTTACAAAACCATCTTTATTTCCACCAGCACTTGCCTTACCTGATGCAGAAAATGGAAATTTACCAATTTTTACATCTAGTCCTTGTTCTTTTGCTTGTGCCTCTGTTAAACCAACAGATGCAATTTCTGGGGAACAATAAGTGCAACCAGGAATGTTACCGTAATCTAGCGCTTCAACATGTTGACCTGCAATTTTTTCTACACATAGAATACCTTCAGCAGAAGCAACATGCGCTAATGCTTGTCCTGGTGTTACATCACCAATGGCGTAGTAACCTGGGATATTTGTTTGATAATAATCATTAACTAAGATTTTATCTCTATCTACTGCAATACCAACGTCTTCTAGTCCAATATTTTCTATATTAGATTTAATACCAACTGCTGATAATAGGATGTCAGCCTCGAGTATTTCTTCCCCTTTTTTAGTCTTTACAGTAGCTTTAACACCTTTTCCAGAAGTATCAACAGAAGTTACCTCTGCAGATGTTTTTATCTTAATTCCAGATTTTTTAAAACTACGTTCTAATTGCTTTGATACCTCGTCATCTTCAACAGGAACGATTTTATCTAAATATTCTACAATAGTAACTTCTGTTCCCATTGAATTATAGAAATAAGCAAATTCTACTCCTATCGCACCAGAACCAACAACAATCATTTTCTTAGGTTGCTTTTCTAAAGTCATGGCTTGTCTATAACCTATTACTTTTTTGCCATCTTGTGGTAAACTTGGCAACTCCCTAGATCTTGCTCCTGTTGCAACAATTATATGATCTGCTGAATATTCAGTACCATCAACATCAACTTTCTTACCAGTTTTTAATTTCCCATAACCTTCAATAACGTCGATTTTGTTCTTTTTCATTAAAAACTTTACACCATTACTCATTCCATCAGCAACACCACGACTTCTTTTAACTACAGCATCAAAATCGTGTTCCGCGTCTTTTACTTTTAAACCGTAATCTTCAGCATGCTTTAAATACTCGAATACTTGAGCAGATTTCAATAAGGCTTTAGTCGGAATACAACCCCAATTTAAACATACACCACCAAGGCTTTCTTTTTCTACAATGGCTGTTTTAAAACCTAATTGAGATGCTCTAATTGCAGTAACATAGCCACCAGGACCGCTTCCTAAAACTATAATATCGTATTTACTCATGCGTCAATTTTTTAGTTGAATTTTGAAGGAACAAATTTACAAAACCAAAACGTAATATTAAAGGTCTTCAGTAAAATGTCTTAGACCTTTATTTTTTTTAAACTTATCGTTGTTATAATCTTTAGATAGTCCCTTTGCAATAGAAAGTGATTCCCAATTTGTACCTTTTATAAGTTTTCCTAAAAATACAATCTGACCAATGTGATAGGCATAGTGCATCATTTGCCTATTAATGGCTTCTGTAACTGTATGACCTTGATTTCTTATGTAAATAATTTTAACTAAATCTTCGTTAGATAATGATTTGATTGCACTGAATAAACAATCCCAACCTTTGTTCCATGAGTTGATTAAATTTTCTTTTGAGACATATGTGTCTTCAAATTCTTCATCACGTTTACGCCATTTTTTTTCACCGTCTTCGATTAAAAAATTTGTCCAGCGACTTAACATATTTCCAACGATATGTTTGACTATAATTGCTATTGAATTAGAATCTTCCTCAAACTCTTTTTTTAATTCGTCATATGATAGTCTAGTTATTGTTTTATAACCTAGACTTTTATAATATTCAAATTGTTTTATTACACTAGATAAATAAGATGATTCCATAAAATTTAATTATGTAGCATAAATTAGCGATATAACATCTTAGAAACTATTAATAATGATAGTTAGATGTTATATCGCTATTTCTGTTTTCACTTTCTAATTTATCCTTCTGAAGGAACAAACTTTAAAGCGATACCATTTATACAATGACGTTTACCTGTAGTTTCTCTCGGTCCATCATTAAAAACATGGCCAAGATGACCACCACAATTTGCGCAATGCTCTTCGTCTCTAGAATATCCTAAGTTATTATCAGTGCCATAAGCTACGTTTCCTTTGATTTCTCTGTCGAAACTTGGCCATCCTGTTCCCGAATCAAATTTATGTTCACTTTTAAATAATGGTGTATCGCAAGCTGCACAATGGTAAACTCCCTTTTTGTAATTTTTATTCAAACTACTAGAGAATGGGCGTTCTGTACCTGCTTTTCTTAATATATAATATTGTTTTTCAGTGAGTTGTTCTTTCCATTCTGCTTCAGTTTTTGTTACAGGGAAAGTTTCTTTCTCTTTTACCTCTTTTTTTTGGGCTGAACTATTGCAGCTAAAAATAAAACTTAAAATGAGTATTGATAGTATCTTTTTCATGATATAAATTTAATGATTATTTTATAATATCATAAGTCGAAAATGATATTACTTAATTACGAAATCGATATAAATTTTTAATTAATAATAATAAAAGGAATGCTATGAATCTTAACTAATTAATTGTTAAATTTAAAAACTAAATACTAACTAAGAACAAATGAGAATAATGCATGTAAGTGCAGAATGTTATCCAATTGCCAAAGTAGGTGGTCTAGCTGATGTTGTTGGCGCTTTGCCAAAATATCAAAACCAGTTAGGTGGTGACAGTAGTGTTGTAATGCCGTTTTATAATAATACATTTACGCAAAAGCATACGTTTAAAACTATTTATAGTGCTAGAGTTAGTCTAGGACATAATGAATATGACTATAGTATTTTAAAATTAAAATCTAATGTCCTTGATTTCGATATTTTCTTTGTAGATATTCAAGAGTTACTTTTTAAAGATTACGTTTATTCAGCTGATGATACGGACCGTTTTCTGGCATTTCAAATAGCAGTTTTAGATTGGATGCTGACCTTAAAGAAGAAGCCTAAATATATTCATTGCCATGATCATCATACAGGATTAGTTCCTTTTATGTTACAAGAATGTTATTGTTATGAATCTTTAAATAAAATACCAGTAGTTACTACAATTCATAATGCCCAATACCAAGGCTGGTTTGGTTATAACAACTTATATAAAATACCAGACTTTAATCTCGATAATATTGGTCTTCTGGATTGGAATGGCACTATAAATCCCTTAGCTGCAGCGATTAAATGCGCTTGGCGTGTTACCACAGTATCACCTAGTTATATGGAAGAATTGAAACAAGATGCCAATGGATTAGAAGGTCTTCTGCGTCATGAAAGTGCAAAAACTGTTGGTATTTTAAATGGTGTTGATACTGAAGTATGGAACCCAGAAACCGATACTTATCTCATTAAAAATTATAAGGTGTCTACAGTTGAGGCCGGCAAAAAAGCTAATAAAAAGTGGCTTTGTAATGAATATGACCTAGATCAAGATAAACCTTTATTTGCTTTTATAGGTAGATTAGTAGGAGAGAAGGGATCTGATTTATTTCCAGATGCTTTTGATGTTGCGTTAAATAATAATGATATTTCAATATTACTCTTAGGGTCAGGAAACCCAATTACAGAAGGCGGATTAAATGTTTTGAAGAAAGAACACGAAGGAAAGTATAATGCCTTTATTGGTTATGATGAAAGATTGTCTCATATAATTTACGCTGGAGCTGATTTTTTATTGATGCCTTCTAGAGTAGAGCCTTGCGGATTAAATCAAATGTATTCATTGCGATATGGCACCATACCAATTGTTCGCAATATAGGTGGTCTAAAAGACACTATAGTAGATATAGAGGATGAAGGTTTTGGTTTTGTGCATCAGAATACGAGTGTAAAAGACATTTGTTTATCTATAGAAAGAGCAACAGCTTTTTATTCAAATAAAAAAGAGCTAAAAAAAACGAAGAAACGCATTATGAAAATTGACCATTCTTGGGACAATTCTGCGAAAAAATATATGCAATTATATAAATCCATTAAAAAAGCTAAATTATGATTAACGAAAGTGTATTATCAATTATTTTGGGAGGAGGCCAAGGCTCCAGATTATACCCACTAACTGCAGATAGATCTAAACCAGCTGTACCAATTGCTGGTAAATATAGATTAGTGGATATTCCTATTTCTAATTGTATTAATAATGATATAAAGCGCATGTATGTATTAACTCAGTTTAATTCTGCGTCGCTAAATCAACACATAAAAAACACTTATCATTTTAGTTTTTTTAGTAGTGCTTTTGTCGATGTTTTAGCTGCAGAGCAGACTATGCAAAGTGATAAATGGTTTCAAGGCACAGCTGATGCGGTTAGACAAAGTATGCATCATTTTTTACGTAATGATTTTGAATATGCCTTAATTCTATCTGGTGATCAGTTGTATAATATGGATTTAGAGGATATGATAAAAAAGCATAAAGAAAGTAACGCAGAAATAACTATTGCGACTTATCCTGTTAATGCAAAAGATGCTACTGGTTTTGGGCTTTTAAAAACGAATGATGAAAATATAATCACTTCCTTTATAGAAAAACCAGCATCAGAATTATTACCAGATTGGACTTCGGATGTAGGAGTGGAAATGGAAAAAGAAGGTAGAAATTACCTAGCTTCTATGGGAATTTATATTTTCAATAGAGATTTATTAATAAAGCTAATGGAGGATCCGGATACGATAGATTTTGGAAAAGAGATTATCCCGCAATCCATACACAAACATAAAACGCTTAGCTATCAATATGAAGGCTATTGGACAGATATTGGAACGATAGAGTCGTTTTTTGAAGCTAATTTAGGACTAACAGACGACATTCCTAAATTTAATTTATATGATAATAATAGGGTTTATACTAGAGCAAGAATTTTACCAACATCTAAAATCTCAGGTACTATTTTAAATAATTCTGTGATTGCAGATGGTTGTATTATTCATGCCGAAAAAATAGAGAAAAGTGTTATTGGTATTCGATCTAGAATTGGCAAAAATTCTATAGTGCAAAATACATATATGATGGGTAATGATTCTTATGAGTCATTAAATGACATGGAGAATAATAGCATAGAAAATCTTTTAGGTATTGGTAACGGATGCTTTATAAATTATTGTATAGTTGACAAAAATTGTAGAATTGGTGATGATGTAAGAATTGAAGGTGGAAAACATTTAGAGGACAAAGAGACAGATAGCTACTTTATAAAAGATGGAATTGTAGTTATTAAAAAAGATGCGACTATTCCTAAAGGAACAGTGATTAAATAAATATTTATTTTAATATAATAGATGGCAGAAGTTATTCCTTATAGTTTATTTACAGATTTTGATATCAATTTATTTAAATCTGGTAAGCACTACCGTTTGTACGAAAAATTTGGTTCTCATATTACTACTGTAGACGGAGTAGAAGGCGTTTATTTTGCTGTTTGGGCTCCGAGTGCAAAAATGGTTTCCGTTGTAGGTGATTTTAATTTTTGGTCCGAAGGAGAGCATAAATTAAATGTACGTTGGGACTCTAGTGGCATTTGGGAAGGTTTTATTCCTGGTGCAGGAAAAGGTACAAAGTACAAATACAAAATAGAGAGTAACAATAACAGCATTAAAACCGAGAAGGCAGATCCTTACGCAAGACGTTATGAGCATAACCCTAAAACAGCGTCTATTGTTTGGGATGAACCTTATAAATGGAAAGATAGCAAATGGATGAAAAAACGAAAGCAGCATAATGCCTTAGATGCTCCTTATTCTGTTTACGAAGTTCATCTAGGATCCTGGAAAAAGAAGGTAGAGGAAGGGCGCTTTTTGTCTTATGTTGAGATGGCTGACGAATTAGTCTCTTATGTAAAGGAAATGAACTTTACTCATGTAGAATTAATGCCAGTTATGGAGTTTCCGTATGATCCATCTTGGGGTTATCAAGTTACAGGTTATTTTGCACCAACATCCAGGTTTGGGTATCCAGAAGAATTTAAGCTCTTAGTAGATAAATTACATCAAAATGATATAGGAATTATCTTAGATTGGGTACCGTCGCATTTTCCAGAAGACGCTCATGGACTTGGTTTTTTTGATGGAAGTGCATTGTACGAGCACCCAGACCCAAGAAAGGGTTATCATAACGATTGGAAAAGTTTAATTTTTAATTATGGTCGTAATGAAGTAAAGTCGTTTTTAATAAGTAATGCTATTTTTTGGCTTGATCAATATCATGCCGACGGTTTGCGCGTAGATGCAGTTGCCTCCATGCTATTTCTAGACTACAGTAGGGAAGATGGTGAATGGGAGCCGAATATGTATGGAGGCAGAGAGAATCTCGAAGCCATGGCATTTTTAAGAGAAATGAATGAGGCCGTTTATTCATCATTTCCAGATGTACAAACCATAGCTGAAGAATCTACAGCTTTTCCGATGGTATCGAAACCAACCTTTATGGGAGGCCTTGGGTTTGGAATGAAATGGATGATGGGTTGGATGCATGATACATTACAGTATTTTACAAAGGAACCTATCTATAGACAATTTCACCAAAATGATCTAACGTTCTCGATGACATATGCCTTTACAGAAAACTTTATGTTGCCTTTAAGTCATGATGAAGTTGTATATGGTAAAAAGTCGATATTAGGAAGAATGCCTGGTGATGAATGGCAGCGTTTTGCTAATCTTAGATTATTATATGGTTATATGTTTACGCACCCAGGAACGAACTTATTATTTCAAGGCGCTGAATTTGGGCAAAGTGGTGAATGGAATTTTGAAACTAGTTTAGATTGGCATTTATTAGAATATGCACCTCATAAAGGAGTGCAAAAATTCATAAAAGACTTAAATGCACTTTACAAAAACCAGCCAGCATTGCACCAAAAACAATTTTCAGCAGAAGGATTCGAGTGGATTGATTATAATGACTCTGAAAATTCAGTATTTACATATATTAGAAAAGGGACCAATGAAGAAGACGATTTAATAGTTGCGTGCAATATGACGCCTATTCCAAAAGAAAGTTACAAAATTGGACTACCTAGAAAAGGAAAACTCAAAGAAGTGTTTAATAGTGATTTAGAAATTTATTTTGGTAGTGGTAATTATAAAAATAAAGTACTAACTATTAAAGCTGAGCCTTGGCATTTTAAAAATCAATCTGCAGATGTTAATATTCCACCGTTAGGTCTAGTTATTTTGAAATATGTAAAAAAGAAATAAGAGAAAATGTATTGAAGTGCTTTTATCTAGAAAACTTACTATTCTTTTTTCTAGGTTTTCAGCATTAAATCCCCAATAAATTCCTCTAAAATTATCATTCCTTCAAAATTGAACAACAAAAACGTAATAGTTTGTAATAAGTTATAAATACAGAGTTCTACGTTTTTTTTAGTTCTATTTTTTCCGTTTTTTTGTTATTCTTTTACAAATGAAATAATGCTATGATTGTAAATACAGAATTAGAAAATAAGGGAAATTTATTCCCATCAAAAATAATAGATTTTAAGAAAGATGTTGATACATTATATTTCACAACAGATAATGATGTTATTCTTCAACTTACCGTTGTACGGGACAGTGTTCTTCGCTTTAGATATACTACAGTAGGTAATTTTGACAATGATTTTTCTTATGCAATTACGAAATATGCCAGTTTTGGGTACAACAAATTAGAAATTAAAGACGAAGACGAAAGTTATATAATAATCACGTCGAAATTAAGATGTGAGATTTCTAAAGAAAGCCTTCGTGTCTCTATATATGATGTTTCAGATGGCACCCTTATAAATCAAGACGAAGGCGGATTTCATTGGGAAGAGAATTATCATAATGGTGGTAACATTGTTAAAATGAGTAAGGTATCTAATGATGGGGAGAGTTATTATGGTTTAGGGGATAAACCAAACCACTTGAATTTAAAAGGTAAACGTTATAACAATTGGGTAACGGATTCTTACGCTTATGGAAAGGATACAGATCCTATCTATAAAGCGATTCCGTTTTATACAGGTTTACATCACGGTAAAGCCTACGGTATCTTTTTTGATAATACATTTATGACCTCTTTTGATTTTGCACAAGAGCGCAGAAATGTAACAAGTTTTTGGGCGCAAGGTGGCGAAATGAATTACTATTTTTTCTACGGACCAAAAATGAATGATGTTGTTGAAAGTTATACAGATTTAACAGGTAAACCACATCATTTGCCACCACTTTGGGCACTTGGCTTTCATCAGTGTAAATGGAGTTATTACCCAGAAAGTAAGGTGAAAGATATTGCTTCTACGTTTAGAAAATTACAGATTCCATGCGATGCCATCTATTTAGATATTGATTACATGGAGGGCTTTCGTTGTTTTACTTGGAACAAGGACTATTTTCCAGACCCAAAGCGAATGGTTAAGGAATTAATGGATGACGGTTTTAAGACCGTCGCTATTATTGATCCGGGTATTAAAATTGATAAAGATTATTCTGTTTTTAAAGAAGCGCTAGAGAAAGACTATTTCTGTAAGCGCGCAGATGGTGACTATATGAAGGGTAAAGTTTGGCCTGGAGAATGCTATTTCCCAGATTTTACAAACCCTGAAGTACGTGACTGGTGGTCTGGTTTATTTAAAGAGTTAATAGAAGATATAGGTATTAAAGGGGTTTGGAATGATATGAATGAGCCTGCTGTTATGGAGGTGCCTAACAAAACTTTCCCTGATGATGTGCGTCACGATTATGATGGAAATCCTTGTAGTCATAGAAAGGCCCATAATATTTATGGTATGCAGATGGCAAGGGCAACCTATCAAGGTTTAAAAAAATATTCCCATCCAAAACGTCCTTTTGTAATAACACGTTCTGCTTATTCTGGTACGCAGCGTTATACATCGACATGGACCGGAGATAATGTTGCTACTTGGGAGCATTTATGGATTGCAAACATACAGGCACAACGCATGGCTATGTCTGGTTTTTCATTTGCAGGTAGTGATATTGGTGGATTTGCAGAACAACCACAAGGTGAGTTATTTACGCGCTGGATACAACTAGGTGTTTTTCATCCATTTTTTAGAGTGCATTCTTCCGGAGATCATGGAGACCAAGAACCTTGGGCTTTCGATGAAGATGTGACAGATATTGTAAGAAAGTTTATTGAAATAAGATATCAGTTATTACCATATCTATATACTGCTTTTTGGAATTATGTGGATCATGGAATGCCATTACTAAAATCTCTTGTTTTATACGATCAAGAAGATGTGCAGACGCATTATAGAACTGACGAATTTATTTTTGGCGAACAAATTTTAGCATGTCCTGTATTAGAACCAAATGCTAAGGGAAGACGCATGTATATACCTAAAGGTAAATGGTACAATTTCTGGTCAGATGAAGTGGTTAAAGGGGGACGAGAAATGTGGGTTGACGCTGATATAGATAGCATGCCAATTTTTATAAAGGAAGGTGCTATTGTACCTAAATATCCTATTCAACAGTATGTAGGAGAAAAAGAAATTAAGGAAATCACCCTTGATGTTTACTATAAAAAAGGTAAAGAAAAGAGTGAGTTGTTTAGTGATGCAAATGATGGTTTTGATTACACTAAAGGCCGTTTTAGCTTAAGAACTTTTAATTTAACAGGTAGAGTAGACGAATTAATCATAAACCAACACAAGGAGGGTAAATTTATTACTCCATATGATACTTTTAAGATTCAAATTCATGGTTTGCCATTTGAAATCACTGAACTAGAATTAGATAATGAAACTATTTCTTTAAAAGATTTAAAATCTAATGGAACAAATTCTTTTGTTGTAGATAAGAATTTTTCTGAGTTACACATTAAAGGTATTAAGTAAAGAAGTGACTTGTAAGTTATTTCAGTGTCTAAATTTATATACGATTTGATTTCGTACTTTAGTAATTTACAATTAAAAACCATTAGCTATGAATTTTAAAAACACGATAGTATCAGTAGGTATTATTTTTGTTGTCTTATCATGTGCAACAAATCCATTCACAGGTAAAAAAACGATGGCATTTGTTGGAAATGATCAACTTTTCCCATCTGCATTTGCACAGTACAATCAAGTCTTATCAGAAAACGAGGTTGTTACTGGTACAAAAGATTCTGAGATGATTACCAGAGTAGGTCAGCGTATAGCAGTGGCCGCAGAACGTTGGTTAAATGCAAATGGTCATCAAGGCTATTTAGATGATTATAAATGGGAATACAAACTCATTCAATCAGAACAAGTTAATGCATGGTGCATGCCAGGAGGTAAAATTGCTTTTTATACAGGTATCCTTCCAATTGCACAAAATGAAACTGGTGTTGCCGCTATTATGGGACACGAAGTTGCACATGCTTTAGCAAACCATGGTCAGCAACGTATGAGTGCTGCCTATTTACAACAAGGTATCGCTGTAGCAGGTAATATAGCTTTAGCTAATGATGAAAATCTTGGTTTATATAATCAAGCATTTGGTATCGTTTCTAATGTTGGTGGTATGTTGCCGTTTAGTAGAGGTCACGAAACTGAAGCTGATAGAATTGGATCTTATCTAATGGCAGTAGCTGGTTACAACCCAGATGAAGGTGCGGAACTATGGAAACGTATGAAAGCTAACAGCGGAGGACAAGCACCACCGGAATTTTTAAGTACACATCCTAGTAATGATTCTCGTATTGCTAATTTGCAGGCGTTAGCTCCTAAGGCTAAAGCTGAAGCAAAGAAATTTGGGGTTACATCGTTTAGACCTATAAATTAATATTAGATTAAATAATATTTGACTAATTTAGAAGCTGTCCTTTTTGGACAGCTTTTCTTATTTAAATATTATGAGCGAACTTAAAAAAGGAAGCAAAAAGCTTCTCAATGCCTGGGCATTTTACGATTGGGCAAATTCGGTGTATACCTTAACTATTGCATCGTCTATATTTCCAATTTTTTATTCAGCATTATTTCTTACTGAGATTAAGAAGGTTACGGCTTTCGGTTATGAATTTAAGAGTACGGCACTAATTACTTTTGTTACAGCATTTACATTCCTCGTAGTTGCTGTTTTATCTCCCATTCTTTCTGGTATTGCAGATTATGTTGGGAATAAGAAAAACTTCATGAAATTCTTTTGCTATGTCGGATCTGTTGGCTGTATTGGACTGTATTGGTTTAGTATAGAGCCTGATAGAATTCATTTAAGTTTATTATTCTATTTTATGGGATTGATAGGATATTGGGGAAGTTTGGTCTTTTATAATTCGTATTTACCTGATATTGCTTTTGAAGAACAGCAAGACAGCATAAGTGCAAAGGGTTTTAGTATGGGCTATTTTGGCAGCGTACTATTGCTTATAATCAATTTAGTGATGGTTATGAGTCAAGAAACTGGTGAGGATAAAATGCAAATGATGCGCTATTCATTTATTACTGTTGGTATCTGGTGGGCCTTATTTAGCCAATACACATTTTATATATTGCCTAAAGGATCATCTTCAGGACATAAAGTCACTAAATCTATAATCTTTAATGGGTTTAAAGAGCTTAAAGGTGTCTGGAATCAGCTTAAGCAGAACCTAAGATTAAAGCGTTATTTATATGCATTTTTTGTATTTAGTATGGCGGTACAAACCATTATGCTCGTTGCTGTTTATTTTGGCGAAGAAGAGATTGCTTGGGGAAGTGATGAAGCTAAAACCACAGGACTCATCTCAAGTATATTGGTAATTCAATTGGTAGCTATATTAGGTGCTTTTTTAACGTCTAGAGCTTCTTCAAAATTTGGTAACATAAAAACACTTATTGCAGTCAATTTCATTTGGATGGCACTTTGTTTTTATGCCTATTTTATGAAATCACCAATGGAGTTCTATATTGCTGCATCATTAGTAGGTTTGGTTATGGGAGGTATTCAATCTTTAGCAAGATCTACATATTCTAAATTTTTGCCAGATACAGAAGATACAACATCTTATTTCAGTTTTTATGATGTTGCAGAGAAGATAGGTATTGTTATTGGTATGCTTATTTACGGTTTTATAGACCAGATTACAGGTAGTATGCGTAACTCCATATTATTCTTATTTGTGTTTTTTTTATTGGGAATTGTTTTGCTTTTTAGAATTCCTAAAAAAGATTTATAAAAAAGGACAAGCAAAACGCTCATCCTTTTCATCTTTTGGTTGATTATAAAACTTAGTTACTCACACTACCTGAGCCCGTAATTCTTGTATCTTTTTTTGTAGGTGTACCAGAATAACGAACATCGCCAGAGCCTGTAATTCTTACTTTTAATTCACCATTACAAACTATAGCTACATCACCAGATCCTGTGATTTTAGCTTCAACGTTATTGCTCTTTAAACTCTTGCCATTAAAGTCACCAGAACCTGCAACCTTAGTCATTAAATTATTAGTAGAACCATTTAATGATATATCCCCAGAACCTGAAATACTACTTTCTATATTTTTTGCAGACACATTTAAGTCAATATCACCAGAGCCAGCTATAGATACATCAAAATTATTTGCTTCAATAATACCCATGTTTTCAATATCACCAGAACCAGAAAGAGAAACAACACTAATAGATTCGTAAGGAACAGTAATAACAATGGCTTTTGTTGATCTAAGGTTAAAGCCCTTTTTTGTTTTTACGATAAGCATTTCATCTTTTACTTCGGTGATAATATATTCCATAAGATTGGCATCACCTTTAATAGTAATTTCACCTTCTTTACCTTGCACAAGCTTAAAGTCCATTGATCCTGCGGCTTTTAAACCATCGTAAGAACCTGTTGATCTAGTCTCTGTAGTAATGTTGCCGTCACCTTTAATTTTCTTCCATTTTCCCCATTGTGCATGAGTTGTTGTAATAGATAATAAAAAAGCGATTACAGTAATTGATTTTAATAGTTTCATGATTTTTATTTTTGATTAATTGATTTTATATGTTGTTTGTACTGAATTTATTTCAGTAGCTCTTATTGTTTTTTAAAACTCACACTACCGTGTTGTGAACTAATTTTCACCATGTTTCCAGAATCTTTAGTCCCATAATAACCATCATACTTTTTGCTTGTATGATCTACTTCCTTGTTAACAAAATTAAAACCGTCAGAGTCTCTTAACGATCCATGAGCGAAGTCTAAATCGAAATTAAAATTAAAATTAGCATCATAGCCTATAGTCATACTTGTAAATCTTGTATCAATATTTATGTTATTAGCTTTAGGAGCGATCTTATCTATTTTTAAAGAACCATGACTACCCTTAATCGCAAGATTTTTAAATACATTACCAATTCTAGAAGTAAGGTGATTCCCTTGTCCTTCTAAGTTATTAATATTATCTACAACCAAAGACCCAAAATTACAATCATACTCGATGTTTTCTGCAAATTCGATTTGGGACCTTGTATGATTGGCCTTTATATCTATTGCTTCAGTTTTTGCAATTGTAAAACCACTATGATTTGCTGAAATTCGTCCTGCCTTAATATATTCAAAGTAGCTATCCTTGGTATGATTAAAGCTAATTACATTGTTATTAGACATTAACTCTTTGGTTGTTATTTTACCATGATTGCAACTAATTTTACTAGAGCCTTTTAATTTATCTAATGTAATAGATCCAAATTCATTGTTTAAGTCTACGTTATTAGTCATTGGTACTTTTATAACATAATCAATCTCCATTTGTAAGTTCATCTTTTTTCCCCAACTCCACCAATTCTTTTTGTTTTTTTCAATTTTGGTAACTGCAGAAACTAAGTCATTAGAAGCTGAAAAGTCAACATCTATTCTATTAAGACGGTCTTGCACTTTTTCTTCATCATTTCCAGTAATTTTAATAGTAATATCAAACTCAATACGGTTTTGATCCCAAGTAATGATATTTAAATTTCCAAAACTATTTTTCACTTTTAAAGTGGCATTTGAGGATACATTAAATGATTTTTTAATGTTTCGTTCTTTACTAGTCTTAGCTGCTACTAGGTCTGTATTAGCAAATGTTATAAACGGAATAACAAATAGTAATAATGCTAACTTATATTGTATTTTTTGTATCATCGGTTATTGTTTTTAAATTTTTAATAGTCTTAATTTCTTCTAAGACAATGTTCAAAATGTCTATTCGGTTTTGAAAGTTGGTAATCATGGCATAAATAATGCGCTGATCGCTACCACTTTCGGTTAATTCTAGTTTCAATTTTTTGTATTCTTTTTCGAGACTTTTAATCTGTTCTAAAGCATCATTAATAACACTTTCAGTAAATGGTGAACGTTCTTTATTTAGTTTCTTTAATTCATTCTCAATAGTAGCAGTAAAGAAATCTTGAGTTTCAGAAAGCTCAGGTGAGACACTTGCTAAATCTCTAACTTCAGTATCATTATTTAGTGTTGTAAATACACTTAAGCAAATAACTATTGAAGCAGCAATAGCCAAAAAAGGTTTCCAATTAATAGTGCTAGATTTTTTTGATGCGACCAAAGTCAGATCATTAGCTTTTAATTTGTCTAAAAACCTATTCTCATGGCCCTCATTAGGTTTAGTTATATCAAACTCATCCTTTAGGTCATCAAATAAATCCTTTATAGTATCTTTTTGCATATTTCTAAAATTTATGCCGTTTGTATTAACTTTTTACGCAAACTTTCCTTGGCCCTAGAAATCATAGTTCTACAATTTGCATATGATATATTCATGATATCACAGATTTCTTCATAATCATAACCTTCAATAAGGTGCAATGTTAGACCCAAACTGTAGTTTGGTTTTAAATTTTTCATTACGCTCATTATTTGTTTTACTTTATGATTATTTTGGTTGTCTTCTATTATGCCACTATCATCTTCAACTTTATATAGTATAGATTCTAAAGGCACTTCATTTTGTTTTATGTTTTTGTTGTAGTAGCCAATACTATTATTTACTACAATTCGTTTTAACCATGCACCAAACACATTGGTGTCTTCTAGAGTATTTAACTTTGTAAAAGCTGTTAAAAATGACTCTTGCATAATGTCCTCAGCTTTAAAAGAATCTTTTACAATTCTAATTGCTGTGTTGTACATTGCTTTGTTATATCTGTTATAAACTTCCAACTGCGCGCGTTGGTTGTTAGATTTACATTGCAATAGTAACTGCTCGATATTTTGATTGGTTGATGTCAAAAAAACAATTGCTTTTATATATAGATGTTAACTTTATCCAAGTGTTACAGTTTGATTAAAAAAACTTTTGAATTTTATAAAGATAATGGCATAACAATTGAAAATATAATTGTGTGAATAACTTTAAATAGATACTAACTATTTGATAATCAGTTTAAAGTTAATTATTAATACATTTAAAAAAATGTTATTCTGTTTTAAGTAAATGACAGAATGGCTTATATATACTATGAGTAAACAAAAATTTTTAGGACTTGACAGTTTGTCATTTCAGGATTTTGACGAGAATTCAGAATTAATTCCTTTAATGACGCCAGAAGATGAAGAATTAATTAATAATGAGTCTTTACCTGAATCCTTACCTATATTATCTTTAAGAAATACGGTATTGTTTCCTGGTGTAGTTATTCCAATTACAGCTGGTCGTGATGCCTCAATAAAGTTAATTAATGATGCTAACAAAGGTGGCAAGGTTATAGGTGTGGTATCTCAAAAGGACGAAGGTGTAGAGAACCCCAAAGCAAAAGATATATACAAGATAGGTACTGTTGCACGTATTCTAAAGGTGTTAAAAATGCCAGATGGTAATACTACTGTGGTTATTCAGGGTAAAAAGCGTTTTCAAATAAATGAGGTTATTTCTGAAACTCCATATCTAACAGCTACTATCTCTGATATCGCTGAAGCTAAACCAGCCAAAGACAATGAAGAGTTTAAAGCAATTATAGAGTCTATAAAGGACTTATCACTGGAGATTATAAAGGAAAGTCCAAATATTCCGTCCGAAGCATCATTTGCTATAAAGAATATAGAAAGTAGCTCGTTCTTAATCAATTTTGTGTCTTCTAACATGAATCTTAAAGTTGAAGAAAAGCAAGAACTTTTAAAGATTAATGATCTTAAAGAGCGTGCACTAGCAACTTTGAAGTTTATGAATATGGAATATCAAAAGTTAGAGCTTAAAAATGATATTCAGAATAAGGTTCAAAGTGATATGAATCAACAGCAGCGAGAGTATTTCTTGCACCAGCAAATGAAAACCATTCAAGAAGAATTAGGTGGTGGAGTATCCTCTGGTGAGGAAATCGAAGAAATGAAAGCACGTGCTAAAGAAAAAAAATGGGACGAAAAAGTAAAGGCACATTTCGATAAAGAGTTGTCTAAGATGCAACGTATGAATCCTCAAGTGGCTGAATATTCGATACAGCGTAACTACTTAGACTTGTATTTAGATTTACCTTGGAATGAATTTAGTAAAGATAAATTCGATCTTAAACGCGCTATGAAAATCTTAGATCGCGATCATTTTGGTCTAGACGATGTTAAGAAACGTATTATAGAATATTTAGCTGTCTTAAAACTTCGTAATGATATGAAGTCGCCAATTCTATGTTTATACGGTCCTCCAGGAGTTGGTAAAACATCTCTAGGAAAATCTGTAGCAGAAGCTTTAGGTAGAGAATATGTAAGGATTTCCCTAGGTGGTTTACGAGACGAATCCGAAATAAGAGGACATCGTAAAACGTATATTGGTGCTATGCCAGGTCGAATTATTCAGAGTTTAAAGAAGGCACAAACCTCTAATCCTGTATTTGTATTAGATGAAATAGATAAGCTCTCAACAGGGAGTCAAGGTGATCCTTCTTCTGCGATGCTAGAGGTTTTAGATCCAGAACAAAACAGTGAATTTTACGATAATTTCCTAGAAATGGGATATGATTTATCTAAAGTTATGTTTGTTGCTACTGCTAATAGTTTAAATACGATTCAACCTGCTTTGAGAGATCGTATGGAGATTATAAATGTTACAGGTTACACTATTGAAGAAAAAGTAGAGATTGCCAAACGTCATTTGTTACCAAAACAGTTAAAAGAACATGGTTTAGATAATTCTCATTTGAGAATAGCCAAACCACAGTTAGAAAAAATAGTTGAAGGTTATACTCGTGAATCTGGTGTGAGAGGACTGGAAAAGCAAATTGCTAAAATGGTACGTTATGCAGCCAAAAATATTGCAATGGAAGAGGATTATAATATCAAAATATCTAATGACGATGTAATTGAGATTTTAGGCAGTCCAAGATTAGAACGCGATAAGTATGAAAATAATAATGTTGCTGGTGTTGTTACAGGATTAGCATGGACGAGAGTAGGAGGTGATATTCTATTTATAGAATCTATCTTGTCTAAAGGAAAAGGAAACCTTACCATTACAGGAAACTTGGGAAAAGTTATGAAAGAATCTGCAACCATTGCCATGGAATACATTAAGGCAAATGCAGATACATTTGATATTAATCCTGAAGTTTTCGATAAATACAATGTACACATTCATGTACCAGAAGGTGCCACACCAAAAGATGGACCAAGTGCAGGTGTAACTATGTTAACTTCTTTAGTATCTTTGTTCACACAGCGCAAAGTGAAAAAGAGTTTAGCTATGACAGGTGAGATTACCTTAAGAGGTAAAGTTTTACCAGTTGGAGGTATAAAAGAAAAAATCTTAGCAGCAAAGCGTGCAAGAATAAAAGAAATCTTATTGTGTGAAGATAATAAGCGCGATATTGATGAAATAAAACCCCAATACTTAAAAGGACTTACTTTTCATTATGTTACAGACATGAGCGATGTATTAAAACTCGCATTAACAAATCAAAAAGTAAAAAATGCAAAAAAACTTTAAATTAATTTTATCCATTATAATAGTACTGTTGGCAGGAGCCCTCGCTTTTGGTCAGGAAGAAAGTAAAAAAATAGAGTATAAAGAAGTTACCTTAGATGGTAAACCTGCTAAGCTTAACGTGTTAACTGGTGAGATTACGTTTGTAAATCCAAATGATAAAACGAAACCTGTTAAGTTTGATGATTATGTAAAAAATTCAAACAAGCAAGCTAAAGATGTTATTGCTTCAAATTCAGTTTCGAGTTCACAACCTATCATTCATACTGTAAAAGAAGGTGAAAATTTATTAAAAATTTCCCAGCGTTATGGCGCATCTTTAACAGATTTAAAGCGTATTAATAATTTGGAAACGACTTTAGTTAAAATAGGACAAAAATTACGTGTTAGTCATTTTGATCCTATAGAAAACAATACAGAGGCAGTGTCTAAACCTATTTACGTAAAGAATGTTTCAGAGGAGGGATTTCACATCGTAAAAAAAGGAGAAACACTTTATAGGTTAGCAAATAATTATGGAATAACGGTTAGTGAATTAAAACAATATAATGGTTTAAACTCTAATCTTATTAAAGTCGGTCAGAAGCTTTTACTTCCAAATAGTAATATTGAAACTGAAAACACTGATGATACTGTTACATCTTGGCGCGTAGTTAAAGGAGATACCTTATTTAGTATTTCATTGTATACAGGGACAACTGTTTCTGAGTTAAAGAGAATTAATGGATTAAACAATAATATTATTAAAGTTGGGCAACAAATAGACTTTATCTCGAAAAGTGCAACAGCGAAAAAATAAAATATACTTATGCTCGTTTTAAGATTGAACTCTTTTAAAAGAAAGTATAAGAGTTCAATGATTCTGTTATGTGATTTCAAGAAAAAAAATACATAATATTGCACATTCTATGATTAAGAGGCTTACCAGCACATTTTGCTTATTGTTGGCACTACCATTGTTTGCGCAACTGGGTGGTGAGTCTACGTATCAATTTCTTAATTTGGTATCTTCACCAAGGCAAGCTGCACTTGGTGGAAAAATCATCACTAATTTTGATCATGATGTTACAGAGGCGCTATATAATCCAGCTTCTATTAACTGGCAAATGCATAATCAATTAGCTGTAAATGTTTCTAGTTACCTTGGTGGTATTTCTTATGGTACAGCAGCATATGCATACACTTGGGATAGGCACTTACAGACATTTCATTTTGGTGTTACTTATATTAATTATGGAACATTTGATGGTTATGATTTAAATGGAGTTTCAACAGGAACATTTACTGGTAATGAAGCAGCGATTTCGGCAGGTTATAATTATAATATTCCATTTACAGACTTTTATGTTGGTGCCAATATAAAGATTATAACGTCACTATTAGAGCAATATAACTCTGTTGGTGGCGCAATAGATATAGGAGCAATGTATATTAATGAAGATTTAGATTTTCATGCTGCGTTAACGATTAGGAATCTCGGAACACAATTTTCTACATATGCAGGACAAAACGAACCGTTGCCTTTTGAGGTTAATTTTGGAATGTCCCAAACTTTAGAAAATGTACCTATTCGATGGCATTTAACTCTAGAAAATCTTCAGCAATGGCCAATTGGTGTATCTAATCCTGCTAGAGCAATCTCAGATTTAGATGGTAATCAAACACAAGAAAAAGTTGGGTTTTTAAATAATACTTTACGACATTTAATTTTAGGTGCAGAATTATGGCCAGAAAGAGGTTTTAATTTAAGATTAGGTTATAACTTTAGGCGTGCAGAAGAGTTAAGAATTGTAGATCAAAGAACTTTTTCGGGACTTTCTGTTGGAGTAGCAGTGAAATTAAATAAAATACGATTTAGTTATACTCATGCAAGATATACTAGTGCTTCTAATACAAGTTTTTTTGGAATTCAGATAGACTTGGATAATAGAAGGCGATAAATTAGTGTAAATTAAGTCTTATAGTTTTAATTAAATTTGATTAGAACAAAATAAATAGATTCCATTTTATGGGAAATAAATATGAATAAAATTACTATAGCCATAGATGGTTTTTCATCGACAGGAAAAAGTACAATAGCAAAGCAAATAGCTAAAGCCTTAAATTATATATATGTAGATACAGGCGCCATGTATAGAGCTGTAACACACTTTGCTTTGAAGAATAACCTTATTGGAGATGGTTTTTTTAATTCTACCGAACTTATTAATAAATTAAACGAAATTAAAATTTCATTTAAGTTTAATGAAGAACTTGGTTTCGCTGAGGTTTATCTTAATGAAGTAAATATTGAAGATTCGATAAGAACATTAGAGGTTTCTCGTTTTGTTAGCCCTGTTGCAGCAATTTCAGAAGTTCGATTAAAATTAGTGCAACAGCAGCAACTAATGGGTAAGGATAAAGGTATTGTAATGGATGGAAGAGATATTGGTACAGTAGTATTTCCTGAAGCTGAGTTAAAAATATTCATGACAGCTTCTGCTGAGACTAGGGCTAAGCGTCGTTATAAGGAATTATTAGAACGTGGCCATAATCTTAGTTATAATGATGTTTTAGATAATGTAACTACTAGAGATCATATAGATTCTACCAGAGAAGATTCTCCTTTGGTAAAAGCAGAGGATGCAATAGAAATCGATAATTCAGATTTGACTATTGAAGAACAAATTACTACTTTACTAGAATTAGCTCATAAATACATATAAAAAAAGCGACCATTTGGTCGCTTTTTTATTGAATGCTTTAATTTCTATAAATTAGGAATTACCAATTCTTGGTCTGGATGAATAACATCAGGATTCTTTAGAATGCTTGTGTTAGCAGCAAAGATCTCTTTGTACTTCATTGCATCTCCATAATAATGTTTTGCAATTTTCCCTAAAGTTTCTCCAGAAGAAACAGTATGTCTAGCATATACTGACTCATCAGCAACGGTTATATTTGCCATAACATCAGCCGGATTATCTCCACCAGCCGCTTTAATAGCATCCCATAATAAGTTTTTTTCGTATTGTGTAGCTGCTGTACCTTTTATCTTAAGTACTCCATTTTCCTCACTAACATCTCCGTTCTGAATGTTTAATTTTTCTCCTAAGTCTAGCACGCCTTGGTATTTAGCTCTAACCATAATTGTAAGTTTTAATTTTAAATATTAATAGTATTGTAAATATACCAAATTTTAACATCTCTGTATCATTTTGATATTCTATTTATAAGACACTAAAAAATTATTTAAGTCACATTGTTTATAGTTTGGTTTTAAGAAGAATAAATAGTATTTTTGCAGACCTTTTTGGCGAAATTAGAAAGTAAGAAAAGGATAAACAACACATAATTAATAACTTCTGTAGGTTTTTCGCTAAACTTTCAAAACAGACAGGATACAAATTTTTATTCAGCACATGTCTGAAAAAGAAACAAAACAAGCTGAGGTTGAAGCAACTGAAGCAGTAACAGTAGCAGCTCCTGTAGTATCTGAAGCGCAAGCAAATCCAGAAAAATTCTTAAAAGAGTTCGATTGGCACAATTACGAAGAAGGAATTGAGCAGGTTGAAGACACTAAATTAGAAGAGTTTGAAAAGTTAGTATCTGAAAACTTCGTTGATACATTAGATGATGAAGTTGTAGAGGGTACTGTTATTACTATTAGTGATAGAGATGCAATTATTGACATCAATGCTAAGTCTGAAGGTGTAATTTCTCTTAATGAGTTTCGTTACAATCCAAACCTTAAAGTTGGTGACAAAGTAGAAGTATTGATTGATGTGCGTGAAGATGCAACAGGACAATTAGTATTATCGCACAGAAAAGCTCGTGTAATAAAAGCATGGGACAGAGTAAACAATGCACATGATACTGGCGAAATCGTAAACGGTTTTGTAAAATGTAGAACTAAAGGTGGAATGATTGTAGATGTATTTGGTATAGAAGCGTTCTTACCAGGTTCTCAAATCGATGTTAAGCCAATTAGAGATTACGATCAGTACGTAAATAAAACTATGGAATTTAAAGTTGTGAAAATCAACCACGAATTCAAAAACATAGTAGTTTCTCATAAAGCTCTTATTGAAGCTGATATTGAAGAACAAAAGAAAGAAATTATTGGTCAACTAGAGAAAGGACAAGTATTAGAAGGGATTGTAAAAAATATTACTTCTTATGGTGTGTTTATCGATTTAGGTGGTGTAGATGGTTTAGTTCACATTACAGATTTATCTTGGTCTCGTATCAACCATCCAAATGAGATTGTTGAGTTAGATCAGAAATTAAACGTTGTAATTCTTGATTTTGATGAAAACAAATCTAGAATTCAATTAGGTCTTAAGCAATTATCTAAACATCCTTGGGAAGCGTTAGGTGAAGAAGTTAAGATTGGCGATAAAGTAAAAGGTAAAGTAGTTGTAATCGCAGATTACGGTGCATTTGTTGAAGTTGAAGAAGGTGTTGAAGGCTTAGTTCACGTAAGTGAAATGTCTTGGTCTACACATTTACGTTCAGCTCAAGATTTTGTAACTGTAGGAGATGAAATCGAGGCAGTTATCTTAACTTTAGATAGAGAAGATCGTAAAATGTCACTTGGTATTAAGCAATTAACACCAGATCCATGGACAGATATTACTACTAAATACCCAGTTGGTTCTAATCATACTGGTATTGTACGTAACTTTACAAACTTTGGTGTTTTTGTTGAATTAGAAGAAGGTATCGACGGATTAATTTATATCTCAGACTTATCTTGGACTAAGAAAATTAAGCATCCATCTGAGTTCTGTAACGTAGGTGATAACTTAGACGTAGTTGTATTAGAGTTAGACGTAGAAGGGCGTAAATTATCTTTAGGTCATAAACAAACTACAGAAAACCCATGGGATAAGTACGAAACTGAGTTCGCTTTAGAAACTGTGCATAAAGCAGCAGTTACTGAAATGGTAGATAAAGGAGCAACAATAGATTTTAATGAAGATATTGTAGCCTTTATTCCAGCACGTCATTTAGAGAAAGAAGATGGTTCTAAACTTAAGAAAGGTGAAGAAGCAGAATTTAAGATCATTGAATTTAATAAAGAATTCAAACGTGTTGTAGCATCTCATACAGCAGTATTTAGAGCTGAAGAGGCAAAAATCGTTAAGCAAGCTGTTAAAAAACAAGCGGCTCAAGCGGCAGAAGCTAAACCAACTCTTGGCGATGCAAATGATGCTTTACAGGCACTTAAAGATAAAATGGACGGGAAGAAATAATTCCTTGAAATTATCAATTCAAAAAAAGCCTCTCGAAAATCGAGAGGCTTTTTTTATGAAATACATAAAAAATTAGTGACCAATTTAAAAGAAAAGCAAAATTAGTGGGTAACATTTTTTTCTGCTTAGACACATTAATAAAAGGAGAGTCCTTTTATTAATTTTAAAAAACATTTAATTATGAAAAACAAACTTTTAAGTCTTGGGAGAGTTTTGAGTAAATCCCAATTAAAAACAATTAATGGCGGTTCTGGTACTTGTGCTTATTACAATGGGGAATGGTACGTTGAGAATTTAAGTTATTCGGAAGTTCAAGGAATGCTTAGTGGACCAAACGATCATTGGTGTTGCGACTCTTGTGGTTCTGCCTCGTGGTTACCACAACGGATTAAAAAAGTACCAAACGAACCAACATAAAAGTTATTATGAAATTCAAAATTATGTTTAGCCTCTCGATTTTCGAAAGGCTTTTTTTATAAACCACCTTAATTTGATACTCAAATTATTTACCTTAACTTTGCACATCGATAACGCTTGAATACTAAATGAGTCAAAAAGTATTACTTAACTCCAAGGAAGTCAATATCATACTACACAGATTGACTTGTCAACTTATTGAAAATCATGACGATTTTTCTGAAACCGTTTTAATAGGGATTCAACCAAGAGGTAAATTTTTAGCAGATCGCATAGCTCAAATGCTCAATAGGGATTATAAAATAAAAAATGTTGAGCTAGGTCATTTAGATATTACATTTTTTAGAGATGATTTTAGACGCAGCGAAAAACCCTTAGAAGCAAATACTACCGAAATAGATTTTATTGTTGAGAACAAGAATATAGTTTTTATAGACGATGTATTATATACAGGTCGAAGTATAAGATCTGCACTTACAGCAATTCAGTCTTTTGGTAGGCCTAATAATATAGAATTATTAACGCTAATAGATAGACGTTTTAGTAGGCACTTACCAATACAACCAAATTATAGAGGTAGACAGGTAGATGCAATAGATAACCAAAAAGTAAAAGTAAACTGGGTAGAGAATGAAGGAGAAGATTCAGTCTACTTAATTGATAAATAGAATACTAATAATATGAGTGAACTAAGTGTTAATCACTTATTAGGGATAAAATATCTTACTAATGAAGATATAGAATTAATTTTTGAGACTGCAGATCAGTTTAAAGAAGTAATTAATAGACCAATTAAGAAAGTACCTTCACTAAGAGATATTACTATTGCTAATTTATTTTTTGAAAATTCAACTAGAACAAAACTTTCTTTTGAACTCGCAGAGAAACGGTTATCTGCAGATGTCATTAACTTTTCAGCGTCACAGTCTTCAGTTAAAAAAGGTGAAACCTTAATAGATACTGTAAACAATATCTTATCTATGAAAGTAGATATGGTTGTAATGCGCCATCCTAATCCAGGTGCGGGAGTATTTCTATCTAAACATGTCAATGCAAGTATAATCAATGCTGGTGATGGCGCTCATGAGCACCCTACCCAAGCTTTATTAGATTCTTATTCTATTAGAGAAAAATTAGGGTCAGTAAAAGGCAAGAATGTTGTTATTGTAGGAGATATATTGCATAGTAGAGTAGCGTTATCTAATATTTATGCGTTACAGTTACAAGGAGCTAATGTTATGGTTTGTGGTCCAAAAACTTTGCTTCCCAAATACATAGAAGATCTTGGTGTTAAAGTTGAAACTAATCTAAAAAAAGCTCTGGAATGGTGTGATGTGGCAAACATGTTACGAGTTCAAAACGAGAGAATGGATATTAGTTATTTTCCAACGACTAGAGAATACACACAACAATTTGGTGTAAATAAAGAGCTATTAGATAGCTTAAATAAAGAGATAGTTATAATGCATCCTGGACCTATAAATAGAGGTGTAGAGATTACCAGTGATGTTGCCGACTCTAAACAAGCTATTATTTTAAATCAAGTAGAAAATGGTGTAGCAGTTAGAATGGCAGTTATTTATCTGTTAGCATCTAAAATAAAACAATAGATAGATTAATGATTATAGATAGAGATGGTAATACGACTATAATTGCCCAAGAAAAAGCGTCAGTTAAAACTTTGGTAAATAATATTGAACAGGCTTATGATAAATATAAAAACTATCATTTGGTTGTAAGGTTATCTAGTTTAGATAAAATTTCGTTAGAAGATATTATAGAATTTCTGCGATTAAGTAATAATCACAGATCTGCTAAAAAATCTTTTGTAGTGGTATCCGATAATGCAGATTTAGACCAAATGCCAGATGAAATTGTTGTAGTACCAACATTACAAGAAGCATTTGACATTATTGAAATGGAGGATATTGAACGTGATTTAGGTTTTTAATATGAAATTAACCATATTAGGTTGTCACAGTGCAACACCACGAACAAATACCAATCCAACGTCCCAAGTTCTAGAAATTAATAACCACATGTTTCTAATAGATTGTGGAGAAGGCACGCAAGTAGAATTGCGTCGTAATAAAATAAAGTTTTCTAGAATTAAGCATATTTTTATATCTCACTTGCATGGCGACCATTATTTTGGTTTAGTCGGTCTAGTTAGTACTTTTAGATTATTAACTAGGGAGACAGAGCTTCACATTTATGGACCTAAAGGTATAAAAGAGGTTATAACACTGCAGTTAAAGCTTTCAGACTCTTGGACCAATTTCCCTTTATATTTTCATGAGTTAACCTCTAAAAAGTCAGAACTCATCTATGAAGATGATAAAGTAGAAGTGCATACAATTCCACTTATTCATCGTATCTATACCAATGGGTTTTTATTTAAAGAAAAACCTAATGAGCGTAAATTAAATATTGGTGCTGTTTTAGATGCTAATATTAATAAAGCGTATTACAGAAAGTTAAAGCAAGGTGCAGATGTAGAAAATGAAGAAGGAATTTTAATAAGTAATGAGTCTGTAACAAAAGACCCTTTACCTTCTAAGAGTTATGCTTTTTGCAGTGACACCGTGTATAACGAAAAAATAATCCCTATTATTAAGGATACTACAATATTATATCACGAATCTACTTTTTTAGATAAAAATGAAAATCTTTGCGAAAGAACAAAGCATAGCACAGCAAGACAAGCTGCTACAATTGCTAAAATGGCAAACGTAGAAACATTAATATTAGGCCATTTTTCTACAAGATATGGAAGTTATGACGGATTTAAAAGTGAAGCCAAGGAGGTGTTTGAAAACGTAGTTTTGGCAAAAGATGGTAAATCTTTTGAATTTTAGTTAAATTCATCCAATTGCTCAACCCAATTAATAGCCTCAGTTAAATTACTACAACGCTTAATACTTTTTTTAGAAAATTCTTTTTCTAATGTCGCATTACGTCGAGAAATCGAATTATAAGTAATGATGCAGCTTGCAACAAGAAATTTAGGATATTTAGTCATTATGTTAATCCAAACAAGCGGGTTTACAGAATACGCATTTACTCTATTAGATATCAAACAGATTTTTGGGTGAGCACCATAGAACGAAAATATCTCAGAAACGATAAGCTCAGCTTTGATAGAATCAAAATGTACACCTTCGTTAATTTCACCTATTACAAATTTTTCACATAAATAATAAGTTCCATAATTCATTTCAAGTTTATAATGTTTAATTTCATTAAACAATGCTGAATTTTCGAATTTCATATTTAACTTTGCTAGAAATCTAAGTTAGAAATTTTCTTTGATATTGTTACATTCAAATTCGTAGTTATAAAATTGTTTATGGAAAAAGATTTAAGTGATTATAGAAAATCTTATGAAAAAGGGGAGTTATTATTAGGTAGCGTTCCAGATAATCCAATAGAGCTTTTTAGAAGTTGGTTTACGGAGGTTGATACTCATTTTAGTGTAGATGAGACTAATGCGATGACACTATCTACAATTGGTGTCGATTTGTATCCAAAGAGTAGGGTTGTACTATTAAAAAAGTTTACACATGAGGGATTTATATTTTACACTAATTACGATAGTGAAAAAGGGAAAGCTATTCAAAAAAATCCAAATGTATGCTTATCTTTTTTTTGGCACTCTGCAGAACGCCAAGTTATTATAAAAGGAAAAGCAGAAAGAATAGCAGAGAATTTGAGTGATGGCTATTTTGAATCTAGGCCACGAGGAAGTCAATTAGGAGCAATTGCCTCTAATCAAAGTGAGGTTATTAAAGATAGAAATAAACTCGAGGCAAAATTAAAGAATTTAGAAATTGAATACGAAGGACAGGAAATTTTAAGACCAAAAAATTGGGGAGGCTTTATTGTTAAACCAATTGAGCTAGAATTTTGGCAAGGAAGGCCCAATAGATTGCATGATAGAATTAGATACCAGTTAAAAGAAAATCTTAATTGGAAAATAGATAGACTCTCACCATAGTAAACTTGATTATAACGTTTAAATGCAGGTATTAATCGTTTAAATGTATTTTAAATGTTAAAAAATGTGTATTTCATCGATGTTTTACAATAAATAACGATAAAATGCATGTATTTCGTCGAAAACACTTGTTTTTTTTTTTTTTTTAATAAGTAGGCAGTTAAATTGGTACTCCCAAACCTAAATAACCTACTTATGAAAGCTTCTAAACTACTGCCGTTTTTGGCTATTGTTTCAATTCTATCTTTTACATCTTGTTCTACAGAGGATATAGCTGAAGACATAGATGCTATTGAAGTTCCATTAGCTCCTCAAGCTAAACAGATAGAAATTGAAATCATGGAACTTATTAACGCACATAGAATTAATGAAGGTTTAAATACTTTAAATAATCACAATACTGTAAAGGCCGTTGCCTTTACGCACACAGATTATATGATTGAAGTAGACAATGTTTCTCATGACAATTTTTTTCAGAGAAAAGAAAGTTTACAACTTAATGCAGATGCAAATATTGTTTCTGAAAACGTAGCATATGGTTTTAATTCTGCTGAGTCAGTAGTAAATGCCTGGTTAAATAGCCCTAATCATAAATTAAATATTGAAGGAGATTATACAGATTTTGACATCTCTGCAGAACAGAACAATGATGGAAGATGGTACTTTACCAATATTTTCATTAAGCGTTAGACCGCAGTAAAAGTTGATTAATAGCAAAGAAAAGCCACAGCAATGTGGCTTTTTTTATTTCCTACATTTAAGTTACTTTTCATATGAGTTATACTTTAGTAAAAGTAAGCTAGCCTAAAAGGAATTTTGTTTTTACAAGCTATTAGTTTTAAAAAGTAGCATCATAAAAATGTTTTGAACTAGTATTGATATCATTAATGTTAAGTGCATTGCGGCTTATTTTGGTCATATGCAACTTCCTTTAATAATGTAACTCACTAGATTTTTTTACTTCTGATTATACTTTGAGACGTTTTTACATGTTAATATATTAGAACGCTTATCAAAATAGTATAGTAAACATATTTCGATTTGTTCCTTTAAGATCTCCAATCTCATAAAGGAACCAACAACTCTTTCATGAAGCTTTAAAATTATAGTTAAGGCTACTTATCACCCATTTACTTAGTTTTATTGTTAGGTTTTTTGCGATGTCTAAAATCTATTTTAATATTTAAAATTGGAAAAAAAAAGCAAGCTTACAATAAGCTTGCTCTTAAGAATAAGTAAAAGTTGAGGGTGATATTATTCGTTTACAATATAGAAATAGGAACGTCTGTTTAGTTGATGTTCTTCCTCACTACAATCAGTATTATTAGAACATTGATTTAATAATTGTGACTCTCCAAATCCAATGGCACTTTCTATTCTGTTAGCTTCAATGCCTCGAGATATTAAATAGTCTCTAGTAGATTTTGCACGCCTATCCGATAGTTTCATATTGTATCTATCACGTCCACGACTATCTGTATGTGATTCAATCTTGATAATCATATTTGGATGTTTACGCAGTACATCTACAATATTTTCTAACTCATAACTTGCATCTGTTCTAATATTGGATTTATTAAAATCAAAGAAAATAGGATTAATAACAATTTGATTGTCTATAATTAGTGGTTCTAAGTTAAGATCTAACTCATTAATTTTTTTATTATCTAGGTCAGTCTTAACGTCCTTTTTATCTACTTTGTAGTCAGGTTTATTACCTATTAAATTATAAATTTTATCGCAGTCTACAAGAAAATTGTATTCTCCACCATCTTTGGTAATAACTTCTTCTATAATTTTACCAGTTTCATCTAAAAGTTGCACAGTGACACCAGTTAAGATGATATTAGTTTTACTATCTCTAGCAAAACCTTTAATCTCTTGTTTACATTCTATTGTATTAAAGCTGTATATGTCATCACTTCCTTTACCTCCTGGTCTATTAGAAGAAAAATAACCTATTTGTGTATCAGAATTAATATAGAAAGCAAAATCATCATAACCACTATTAAACGGAGCACCTATATTAATCGGATCTTCACTGCGATCTCCTTTGAGTATGTCAGATTTAAATATATCTAATAATCCTAAATTCAGATAGCCATCAGAAGAAAAGTAGAGTGTATTATCTTTACTTACAAATGGAAACATCTCTCTGCCTTCGGTATTAATTTTTTCACCTAAGTTTTCTGGTTCTCCATAAGTACCGTTATCTTTAATTGAGACCGCATAAATATCGGTTTGTCCCAAACCACCTTCACGGTCAGAAACAAAATAAAGAGTTTTGTTATCTGCACTAAGTGCTGGATGTCCCGTAGAGTAAACTTTATCATTAAATGGTAATTCTACAATATCAGACCATTTGTTATCAATAAGACTAGCTTTATAAAGTTTTAAATGCGTAGTTCCTTCCTTATCATAGGCTAGTTTATTTCGTCGAGTAATATTGTCTCTAGTGAAATAAATAGTTTTACCGTCATTAGTAATTACAACAGACGCCTCATGATAATCAGTGTTGACTGCATCAGATTCTATTTTTATTGGGTTCGAATCATATGAAATAGCTTTACTATCTTCAATTAAAGATATCTGAAACAAATCTAAGAAGGGTTCTTTATTCCAATTATAAACTTTTTTACTATCATCTCTCGCTGATGCAAAGTATAATGTATTATTATAAACAAAACCTCCAAAGTCTGCATTAGTAGAATTAAACGGAACATTTTCAATATTTACAACTACATCTTTACTAGAAGTCAGTTTATCATAAATATCAGTTTCATCAGGATTATAACCTTTGAGTCGGCTATCACCTTTATGTAAAGCACTTAACTCTTTAAACCATTTATCTGCTTCGTCAAAACTACCTATACTTCTAAGAGATTGAATATATTTGTACAAATACTCGGCATCGATTTTTTTATACTTATTTAAAGCTTCTCCATACCAATATGCCGCTTTTTCAGAATTTGAATTATTGTAATACGCATCTCCTAAACGAGTTAATACATGTGCACTATCATCACCTTTGTCATATGCCTTTTGATAAAGTTCAATAGCTTTTAAATATGCAAAATCCTCGAAAAACTTATCAGCTAACTTGGTTTGCGAGTATGAAAACGCACAAGTTAAAATAAGGGTAAGAATTAATAATCTTGTCTTCATAATAGGTATCTTTTTAGAAGTATCTTGGAGATTTTATACGTTTACTTTTAAAGACTTCAAACATAAGCAGTACTTCATGAGTCCCACTTGTATATGGTCTTAAGTCTGAAATAGGATATTCATAAGCATAACCTATTCTTAACTGTCTTGAAATTTGAAAGTCAGCAATACCTCCTAGAGCAGCAGCAGATTCGTTTATTCTATAACTTGCTCCAAGCCATAGTGTTTCATTAAATAAAAAGTTAGCTGAAATATCAAATGATAATGGAGCTCCATTTGTACCTTTTAATAATACAGATGGTTTTAATTTTGTAGTTTCACTTAAATCAAAGACATAACCACCAGTAAAATAATAACTAATACGTTCTAAGGCCACATAATCAATAGTACCACTACCTCCATTATTGTAATCCGTATTTAATATTCTTGGTGCCGAAAGTCCTAAATACCAACGTTCTGAATGCCAATATAAACCTGCGCCAACATTTGGACTCCAGCGGTTTGAAACATCATTAAAAAAGGGATCATTTACAACCGAAGGATCGTTTAATAATTCTTGATCTAAATTATAATGTGTAAATCCTGCTTTTAGTCCGAAAGCTAGTTCTGAGTTAACACCAGTTTGTATAGTATATGAAAAATCACCATATATATATGCAAAATTTTCATAGCCTAATTGATCGTTAATAAAAGAAAGACCTAATCCAATCTTATCATTGCGTAAAGGTGTATGCATAGATAAGGTTTGTGTTTCTGGTCCACCTTCTAGGCCAACCCATTGGCTTCTATGTAAACCAACAACACTAAGTGTTTCTCTACTTCCTGCGTAAGCTGGGTTTATAGAAATAGTGTTAAACATGTATTGTGTAAATTGCGGTAACTGCTGAGCAAAAGCGGTGGATGCTCCCAGCAGAACGATAACAATACTTAAAAATTTTGTTAACTTCATCGGTCAAGTTTATTAGTTTGTTGCTACGTAGATCGGACCAGCAAATGGTTTCAATCCACTATCTTTAAAATTAATTATGTAGTAGTATGTTCCGGTTGGGACCTTACCAGAGTTTCCTACAGATGATCCGTGTGCATCACCATTCCAGTCGTTTTGGTAGTTTCTAGATTCGTAAATCTTTGCTCCCCAACGATTAAATATTTCTACTTCAATTGTAAATCCACAGAATTCAAGACCTGTAACTGAAAAGAACTCATTATAGTTATCTCCATTAGCAGTTACCGTCTTTGATATTATAACATTATTTTCATCACTACATGGCAATACGGTACATTCATCATCTATTGCTACAGTAACTTCAGCTTCTGTTTGGCATGGTCCTTCTGTAATTGCATATTTGAATACATAATCGCCAACAGTTACAGTTGATGGATCAAATAAACTTCCATTTATTGTTGCATCTCCAGATACAACACTCCATGTTCCGTTCATATCAAAGTCACCAGATAATAAATCGAATAAATCGAATTCAATATCTAAAATACAACGCGAAGCGTCAAACGGTTCAATAACATTACTAATCTCAACAAATATAGTTTGTGTAAAATCTGTCATATTACCACAATCATCCGTAACTGTCCAAGTTCTTATGATTTCGTAATCTTCAAAATCATTAGCTTGAGTTGTATCTTCGATAAAATCAACCGTAATATTATTAGAACAAGAATCTTCAAACACTAAGTTAGGTACTTCAGGAATCTCATCACATGCTACCGTTAAGTTTTCTTCAAGAGATGTAACTAGTGTTGGTGCATTATTATCACTAACCGTAATTATTTGCGTATGAACAGTATCATTTCCACAACTATCAACAGTAGACCATGTACGTTCAATAATATAGTCGCCAATACATGCGCCATTAGTAATTACTTCTTCAAATATTACATCAACGATTCCACAATTATCAGTTGCTGTTAAAGTTTCTGCCGCTGGTACAGCATCACATTCAGCATCTTGATCTGCTGGTAGTGTTTCGTTAAACGTTGGTGCAGTAGTATCTTCAACTGTTATAGTTTGTGTATGTGTAGTTTCATTACCACAAGCATCTGATGCTGTCCATGTTCTAACTAAGATATATTCATTGTCACAAGCTCCTGCTGTTGTTTCTTCTACTACAGTTACATTGGCATCTCCGCAGTTATCAGTGGCAGTTAATGTATCTGCTGTTGGAACGGCGTCACACTCTAAAGTTACGTCTGAGGGTAAATCACCATCAAATATGGGTGCTGTAGTATCTATTAAATTAATCGTCTGAATTATTGTTGTTGTATTATTACATTCATCTGTTAATGACCATGTACGAGTTATAATAGATTCATTATCACAGCTACCATTAGCAATGCTGTCTGTAAAAGTTGCTTCTAAGCCAGAAGAACAAGTATCATCTTCATCTGTAACGTCACCTGTTATAGTCAAATCATTTGAATCTATATCACATTCTATTGTGATGTCAGTAGGTACAGTAAATGTAGGAGGTGTTGTATCTTCAACAGTAATAGTCTGTGAAGCTGAAGATGTATTACCACAATCATCAGTAGCGGTAAACGTTCTCACAATAGTTTTTGTATTACCACAAGCAGCCGTTTCAACATCAG